>CAVPJO010000015.1:0-66804 GCA_963705425.1 uncultured Chloroflexia bacterium
TCCTGGCTGGTCTGGAGATGCTCGAGTTCGAGGGCCGCGCGGTGGCCGAGGGCGTGTCGCGGGACTTCCTCGCCGCGGCCCACGCGACCGGGCTCGGCGAGGTCCTCGAGCGCATCCGCGCCGGCTACCAGGAGCGCACGCCCGTCGGGCGGCATCCACCTCCTCTACCGCTGCCCGAGCCCGCTGCGGCAACACGAAGCTCGCGAGCCGGCCCGCGACCGCCGAGGAGCTGCTGGCGCGAGCCCGGCGAGACGGTCAAGGTCCTCATCGAGACCCGCGGCGAGGGCGGCTACATCATCCTCGCGCCGTCGAACGGGCGGGTCCATCCGACCGGCGGTGCCTGGACGCTCGAGGCCGGTGGCTTCGCGACCATCGCGACCATCAGCGACGAGGAGCGCGACGCGCTCTTCCGCCTGGCCCGCACGTTCGACCGGATGCCGGCGCGCGAGGCACGATCGCACCGCGGCGGGACCGAGGCGACCGACCCGGCGACCGCTACGACGCGCCGCGCCGACATCGCCAGGCCCGACGCTGGCCCTGCTCGAGGCGCACGCCTGGACGCGCGTCTACACGCGCGGCGATGGCATCGACTACCTGCGTCGACCGGGCAAGGAGCATGGGCATCGAGCGCCACCTGGCCACGCGCGGTCCGGTGTCCTTCACGTCTTCAGCACGTCGGCGGCCGAGTTCGAGACCAAGACGCGGCTACAAGCCCTTCCGACGTCTACGCCGTCCTCGAGCACGGCGGCGACTGGTCGGCGGCCGCGGCGGCCCTCGCCGAGCAGGACGTCATTCCGCGCTCGTCTCGACGACGCCCCGAGCCCAGCGCCACCGCCCGTCGACCCCTGGCCCGTCGCCACCGGCGGCAGCGGCGTATCCACGGCGTCCTCGGCGAGATCGCCCACGCGGTCGAGCCCCACACCGAGGCCGACCCGATCGGCGTCCTGGCCACGCTGCTGACGATGTTCGGGGTCGCCTGCGGTGACACGCGCTGGCTCTACCAGGGCGCGATGCAGCCGGCCAAGCTCTACACCGTGCTCGTCGGGCCCACGGCCTTCGGCGGGCGCAAGGGCACCGCCTACAGCGTCGCCGCCGACGTCTTCGGGCGGGCCTACCCGATCCGCGACCTGCTGGTCCCGGGCGTGGCCTCGGGCGAGGGCATCGCCGGCCACTTCGTGCGCCATCCCGAGGAGCCGCGGGCGCTGGCGCTCGAGCCCGAGTTCGCGCGCCTGCTCGCGAGCATGTCGCGCGACGGCTCGACGCTCTCGGCGGTCCTGCGCAACGCCTGGGACGACGTGCCCCTCGGGCACGCGCGCTCGAAGGACGAGGCGCAGGTCCATCGCCACCATCTCGGCCTGCTCGGCCACGTCACGCCCGACCGAGCTGCGGTTCCGCCTCACGAGCTCCGATGCCGCCAACGGCTTCGCCAACCGCATCCTCTGGCTGGCGGTGCGGCGCACGAAGCTCGTGCCCCGCCCGACCTCGCCGGGCGCGGTCATCGACGCCACGGTCATCGCCCGCCTCTACAACGCCATCGACGCCGCCCAGCAGCCGCAGGAGATGCGCTTCGACGCCGCGGCCGCCGAGCGCTGGGACTGGTTCTACGCCGAGATGGCGCTCACCACGCGCCTCGGGCCTGGCGGGTGCCGTGACGGCGCGGCACGAGGCCCACGTGGCGAGGCTGTCGCTCGTCTACGCCCTCGCCGACGGGGCCGATGCCATCGGCGAGGCGCACCTCGAGGCCGCCATCGCCTTCGCCGACTACGCCCGCCGCTCGGTCGTGTGGGCCCTCGGCGACTCGACCGGCGACCGCCACGCCGACGTCCTGCGCTCGCTGCTCGCCGATGGCGAGGTCGGCTGGGAGGACGGCAAGCGGGCGCTGGGCCTGCGCACGGCCGCGGAGATGGTCGAGGCCGTGTCGGTCCTCGTCGACGCCGGCCTGGCGGAGGTCGCGACGGTCCCATCGGGCGGTGGCCGGCCGCGGCGGGTCATCCGGGCGCGGCCATGACTTACCACGCTAACCGCGCAGGGTGCCTGCGACTTACCACGCAAACCACGCAGGGTGCCGGCGACTTTCCACGCAAAGCACGCAGGGTGCCTGCGCGGGACTTACCACGCTTTCCACGCAAACCACGCAGGGGGTAGGAGAGAGAGGGAATCACTAGCGCGCAACCCTTCTTCTTCTTTCTCTTGTTTGTACAGGGCCCCTGCGCGGTTTGCGTGGTTACGGCGGAAAGTCCCTGCCCGCCGATGACCACCCCCTCGATCGTCGCGCCGACGGCGCGACCCCCGATGCCTGCCAGGAGGACCCCGTGACCACCGCTGTGCCCGCCACCGCATCCGACCACCGCCAAGCCCAAGCCCGCCATCACCCGCGACCGCTACCACCGCTACACCTACGAGGGCCAGACGTACCCGGGCGTCACGTCCGTCCTCCGCGTCCTCGACAAGTCCGACGCGCTCATGGCCTGGGCCAGCCGCAACACCGCCGAGGCCGCCCTGGCGCAGCTCGACCACCTCGCCGGCCTGCGCGACACCGTCGGACCGGAGGGCGTCATCAAGGCGCTGACGGCACGGTCAGGGCTGGAAGCGCGACGAGGCGGCCGCCGCTGGGCACGACCATCCACGAGCTGGCGGAGCTCATCGTCGCGGGGCGAGCCGCTGCCCGGCGGCACGTCCGAGACCGCGACCGCGATGGCCGAGGCGTGGGCGACCTGGTGGGCAGGCTCAGCGGCTGGCGCACCGCCTCGCCGAGGCCTTCGTCGTCGCACCCCGACGCTCGGCTACGGCGGCACGCTCGACCTGCTCGCCTACGACGAGCAGGGCCGGACCGTCCTGGCCGACATCAAGACCGGCTAGCGTCTACCCCGAGGTGCGCCTCCAGCTGACCGGCTACGGCCTGCCGGGCACGCTCGTCCAGCCGCAGGGCATGCCCGAGGTCTAGCCGATGCCGGCCGATCGAGCGCTACGTCGTCCTCGACACGACGGACGACCGGCGTGCGGGTCATCGACGTCGACGTCAACGACGACGACGTCGAGGCCTTCCGCGCCTGCCTCCCGCTGCACCACTGGCGGGCACACGGCGATGGAAGGGGCAGCGGCTGATGGAGGGGACGGCGTGCCGCGTGATGCGACCCCGTCCGCTCCCGCCGTGGCCGCACCAACCGCCGGCGCGGGAATGACTGGGAACGCACGCCTCGCCTCGGAGCTCGGCGGCCGCCGCGTCGGCCAGTACGGCGAGCCCACGGACGTGCTGACGCCGCTCCTCGCCGTCCAGGCGAAGGTGGGCAGCAGCTTCTCGGAACGCTACTGGCGGTGGCTCCAGGCCATCCCCCGCACCGGCGATCGCATCCCGGTGCTCATCGTGGGCGATGCGCCGGGACCAGGCCATCGGCGTCGCGCCTTCGTCGTCATCGAGCTCGGCGACTTTCGCGACCTCCACGGGGAGGACGGGCCGTGAAGCGGCCACGGCGTCTGCGCCTCATCGCCGACCGAGCCCGCCGACCGGTGCGACGCCGCGCCACCGTCGGCCATGAACCCCGTCGTCCTCGCGCTGGTGGCCGCACTCCGGGACGTCGAACGACGGCGGGGTCGAGGTACAGTCCCCTGCCCCTCGGACACGGAGGACCGCCGCATGAAGCGAACGCTGCCCCGCGAGCTCGACGACCTCTCCGGTATGCGGGCGGCCACGATGGTTCCGCGAGTCCACGGCCGGCCAGTGGGACAACTTCGGACCCGACGCCCAGCGCGAGCAGCAGGACCGGGCCATCGAACGCTACGGCCTCGTCGATGCCGGCCTGGAGTGGTCGGTGGCCTCGTCGGGCTGGACCTCGGCCTGGCGCACCGCCACGTGGGAGACGATGATCTCCACGGCCCAGGGTGGCGCCTTCGACGTCCTCGTCGTGGGCTACGTCTCCCGCTTCCTGCGGAACCTCAAGCAGACGCTCATCGCGGTCGAGGACCATCTCCATACCGCCGGGGTCGTCGTCCTCTTCGCCGACGAACGGCTGCTCTCAGCTCGGACCCCTCGTCCTGGGACCAGTTCATCCGCGAGGCCCACGAGGCCGAGGCGTACAGCCGGAAGCTCAGCAAGCGCGTCAGCGAGGGCTACGCCGCCAAGCGGCGGAGGCTCGGCGTCCCCGGCGGCAACAAGATGCCCTACGGCATCATCCGGGAGGGCAAGCCCTCGGTCCTGCGGGTCGACGAGGAGAAGGCGCGCGGTCGTCATCCGCGCCTACCAGCTCGCCGCCACCGGCTCGACCGACTGGGAGGTGGCCGCCCAGACCGGTCTCGCCAAGACCCACGTGTCAGCGAGGTCCTCACCAACCCCATCTACGCCGGCCGACTGCGGACCGGGGAGCCCGCCGCCATCGCGCCGATCGTCGACCCCTCGCTGTGGTCGACGGTGCAGACGCGACGGGAGCGACGACGGACCCGGACACCGGGCCGCATCGTGAAGGGCCGGTACGCCCTGCGCCTCTGCTGTGCCGGCTGCGGCAAGTACCTCTTCGGCGACGTCGGCCGGTATCGGCATCCGCCGCCGACCTGCGAGGGCTTCCTGGCGGCCAAGCCGGTCGTCCGCTGTCGGCGTGCCCGCAACCGCGAGGGCATCGACACCCGCATCAAGGGCCACAGCTATCCGCAGGAGTGGTACGAGGACGCGGTCGGGTGAGCTGCTCGGCAAGGTCGGCGAGCTCGACGACGCAGGCCATGACCGAGGTCGTGCGCCTGTACGGCGAGGGACTCGCGAAGCCCGATGAGCTGACCCTGGCCCGCATCGAGCGGGAGCGGGAGGAGGCCTCACAGCGGCTGGCGAAGACCCGTGATGTCGCGGCCTGGCAGGCGACGATGGCGCAGGCTCGATGCCGAGCAGCAGGTGGCCAGGCAGCCACGCCAGCAGCAGCGCATGGCACCCGACGAGGTCGTGGCCTACCTGCGCTCGCTGCCGACGCTCTGGAACGACGCCGGACCCGAAGGACGCCAGGCACTGGCCTCGGCGCTGTTCACCAAGCTCGAAGTGGAGGGCTATACGAAGATGCGATACGCAACTCACACCCGATGCCGTTACCCTCGGTCTCGGCGCAGCCCTACCGGCGCAGCTGGAGACCGGTGGTCACACAGGTGGGTTTGGTCGGGGCGAGAGGATTTGAACCTCCGACCTCAGCGTCCCGAACGCTGCGCGCTGCCAAACTGCGCCACGCCCCGACAAGGGACCGCCGCGACACATAGTCGCGCGGAATCGGGATTATAGGCCACCTTGTGTGAGCCTTCCGACACTCTCGCGCGGAGGCCACGCTCGTCGCCGGGCTGCTGCTGGCGGCCATCGGGTTGTATCAGCTCGTCATCGGCGGTCACGGGGTGCCAGGCGAGGCCGGCGCGGTCATCGTCGGTGTCGCTCCATCTCGGAGGCTGTTCACACTAGCCCTCGGCCCGGAAGCGCGGGTTCGTCTCGGCGACCTTGACGCGGGGCACGATGGCCGCGACGACGACCGAGGCCACGACGAACAGCCAGAACGCGCCGTTGATGCCAATGGCATCCGAGCTCGCGCCGATGATGGCCGGGCCGGCCATGAAGGTCAGGGTCAGCGACGTGAACACCGCCGAGAGCGAGGGCCCGCCGGGTGGGATGCGGCCGGCCGCGCCGAAGATCTGGGGCACGGTGTTGGCGATGCCGATGCCTGCTGCGACCATGCCCAGCAGCGCCACCCAGGGGTTCTGCACGATGAGGAAGGCGGCGATCGACACCGCGGCCAGGAGCATGCCCCACTGGGTCAACCGGATGGCACCGATGCGGTCCTTGGTCCAGTCCCCACCGATGCGGCCCAGGAAGAGCCCCAGTGAGAAGGCCGCGAAGGCCAGCGCCGCGAGCGACTCCCCAGCACCCGTGCCCAGGTCCATGTACACCCCGCCCCAGTCGGTGAGGCCACCCTCCACGAAGGCGATGAGCACGATCAGCCCGGCCAGTGGCCACACCGCTCGCGACGGCAGATGGATGCCGCTGGCGCCCTCGGTCCTGACCGTGCCTGCGCCCAGCGAACGACTGGCCACGACGGCTACCGACAAGAGCATGGCACCGGCCAGCACCGCCTCGGCGATGGGGTCTACGCCGGAGGCAAGGGCAAGCGCGACACCGATCGAACCGATGACGCCGCCGAAGGACCAGCCCGCGTGCAGGCCCGAGATGATCGACTTGCCGCCCTTGTCCTCGAGCGCCACACCGTGGGCGTTCATGGACACGTCCATGGTCGTGTTGACGTAGCCGAAGAGGAACAGCGCCAAGGCCAGCACAGCGATGGTCGGCGCCGCCACCGGGAGCACGATGAGCAGCGGAAAGACGAGCGCGGAGATGGTGAGCACCCGGCGGCTGGAGACGCGCACGAGCAGTTGTCCGGTGATCTGCTGCGCGACGAGTGCACCGAACGGCGCGCAGAGCAAGGCCAGCCCGAACACCGCACCCGAGGCGCCGAGCGATGACTTGGTGCCGGGGATCGAAGCCACCCAGGTGCCGATGATGGCGCCGTTGACGACGAACATCAGGAACGTCGCGAGGCGCGGGCTCATGAGGCTTGCGCGAACGTCAGGCCGGGTGGGCGTCGCCGTGGCGCCTGCTCACTTGCCGGCCTTGAAGGGGTACAGCACCCAGTCGTTAGTCTCCACGACGTAGTGATCGGGCACCATGTCCACGCGCGACCTGCCGGGCTTGTAGTGCAGCACGGCGGTGACGGGCACGCCCCCAGCCATCCGGATGCGCTCTGAGACCGCGGCGATCGTGGTGCCGGAATCCCAGACCTCGTCGATGACCAGGACTCGCTTGTCGCGCAGCAGCTCGTCGGCTGGGAACTGCAGGAACTCGGCCTCGCCCCGGAAGCCGCTCTCGTCGTCGTAGACGACCACGGCCGCCAGCAGCATGTCGCGCCAGCCCATGCGGTACCCGAGCATGCCCGCAGGCACAAGGCCACCTCGCGAGATGGCCAGCACGACGTCCGGTTCGGGGGCAGCGGCGAGGCGCTCCGCCAGCTCTGCGACGAGGCGGTCGAGGTCTTCCCAGGTGACGTCGATCTTCACGGGTTCGGGCATGCTCGCAGCGTACACGACGGCACCGGCCGCGATCGCGCAGGGCATCCTACGCGACATTCCACCTGCCGATGAAGGCCTGGGCCTATGAGCCCGCCCGGGCTTCGCTGATCTCGATGAGGTGGCCGTCCGGGTCTCGGAAGAAGCCGCGCACCTCCCAGTCGGACGAGACCGGCGGCGTCAGGAAGACCGCCCCGCGAGCGCGAAGCGTGTCGTAGGCAGCGCGGCAATCCGGCACGCGGATGGTCATGGCATGGCTGACACGACCGAGGTCATCGCTTGTGGCGAAGGTCACGCCGGGCTTGTCCTCGGTGGGCGGGCCACCGGTCACCAGCAGCAGCCAGGCGCCCGCGAACGAGAACACAGCCGAGGAGCCTCCGTACTCGCGCACCAGCTCGGCAGCGAGGACATCGCGGTAGAAGACCACGGCTCGGGCGAGGTCGGAGACCACGAGGATGTGGGTCAGGGCCATGCCCTCGGTCGGGAACTGGTCGTTCATGTTGACTCCTCGGCTGCTGCTGACCCCCGTACCACCCCTGCTCTACCATGGACGCCTGCATCGGGCCCGATGCGACCGACGTCGCGGCGTATCGCGGCGCTGGCTCCCCACCTTGCCACCACAGGAGATGAACCATGGTATTCGGACCGATCCAGGTCTTTGCGTTCGGCTTCCCCGACACCGATCGCTTCGAGGGGCGCATCGCCGACGAGCTCGTCAAGCTCAGCGACGCGGGCATCATTCGCATCATCGACGCGCTCGCTGTCGTGGCCGAGGGAGACGAGGTCGACCTGCTGCGCGTCTCTGATCTCGACGACGACCAGCGCGAAGAGCTGGGCATGGAGGTCGGCGCGCTGGTGGGCCTGGGTGCCGGTGGCATCGACGGTTTCCTGGCCGGTGCTGAGGTCGGGGCTGAGATCGCCGACGAGGGAGGCCTCGGGGTCGTCGAGGCCATCGGCGAGGAATTCATCGAAGACCTGCCTGATGGCACAGCCGCGCTGCTGCTGATCATCGAGCACGCTTGGGCGGTGCCGCTGCGAGCGGCCGTCGTTGATGCGGGCGGGATCCTCATGGCCAACCAGTGGATCGGCGCACAGGACTTGGTCGAGCTCGGCGCTGCGCTGCGCGTCGAAGCCGACGCTGAGGCCGACGCGGAAGCCGGCCAGTAGCGGCCGACCTGTTGCTGATGAACGCCCGGCAGTGACCGGGCGGGGCCGGGTCGGCGCCTTCAGCGAAGGAGGCTTCGCCTCGGCCCGTCTGCATCGGCAACGCCGGTGGGCTGCGGACGAGAGGTGACCATGACCTTGAAGTGGGATGGACGGGAGTGCTGGGCCGTGGTGCTTGGCGCCAGCAGCGGATTCGGAGCTGCGACGGCGAAGGCCTGGGCCCAAGCGGGTTTCGGCATCATCGGCGTCCACCTCGACATGCGCGCCACCAAGGCTGACGCCGACGCGGTCCGGGATGAGATCGCCGAGTTGGGCGTCCCGGTCGTCTTCCACAACACCAACGCCGCGGATGACGGCAAACGCGAGGCGGTCGTGGCTTCCATCGAGGCACTCTTCGAGGAGCGGCGCGTGGCCGGCGAGCGGCCCATGGTCGGCGCCATGCTGCACTCGCTGGCCTTCGGGGCCACGCTGCACTACATCAGCGACGACGCCGACCGCAAGGAGCTCTCGCGCAGGCAGCTGGAGATGACCGTCGACGTCATGGCCCACTCCCTGCTGTACTGGACACGCGATCTCTATCACGCGGGCATGCTGCAGCGCGGCAGCCGCGTCTACGCCATGTCCAGCGAGGGTGCCATCCTGGCCGTGCCTACCTACGGCGCCGTCAGCGCTGCCAAAGCTGCCCTCGAAGCGCACGTTCGGCAGCTGGCCCTGGAGCTGGCCGATGCCGGCGTCACCGTCAACGCCATCCGTGCCGGCGTGACTGACACGCCTGCCTTGCGCCGCATCCCCGGCTGGCCCCAGCTCATCGAGGCCGCCCAGACGCGCAACCCGCAGGGCCGTCTGACCAGACCCGGGGACGTGGCCGATGCCCTGACCGTGCTGGCCACGCCGCAGACCCATTGGATGACCGGCAACGTCATCGGCGTCGATGGCGGCGAGGTCATGGGCTCGAGAGAAACGGCCGAGCTGCCGTAGCGGCTTGGCACCAGCCATGCGACTCGACCCGAGCCCCATGCCGACGCGAGGTTGATGCCCATGTCCGATGCGCAGCCACCTGCGCGCACCGCGCGCGGCGATCGAGCCAACCCGGCCGTCGAGGCGGAGCCGGCCGGCATCGGTTCATCGAGCGCACCGGACTCGCTCTCACGCGAGGTCCGGCTGCTGGGCTCACTGCTGGGCCAGGTCATCGCCGAGCAGGCCGGTGAAGCGATCCTCGACCTGGTCGAGCGCGTGCGCAAGCTCACCATCGACATCCGCAAGAACCCCAGCCCCACCCGCCAGCTGGGCCTGCGCGCGATCCTCGAGGAGCTCTCGATCGAGCAGACCGAGGCGCTCATCAAGGCCTTCAGCCTGTACTTCCATCTCACCAACCTGGCCGAGGAGAAGCACCGCGTGCGGCGTGTGCGCAAACGCGCCCGCACGTCGACTCATGGCCAGGAGGGCTCCATCGAGGCGGCCGTGCGCAAGCTGCTCAAGGAAGACTCGCCCAGCGCGAGTCCAGGAGTTGCTCGACAGCCTGTCGATCGGTCTCGTCCTGACGGCGCACCCCACCGAGGCGCGACGGCGCACGATGCTGGTGGCGCTGCGACGCACGTTCTCGCTCATCGACCGCCTCGACGATCCCCGCCTGACGCCCAACGAGGACTTCGAGATCCGACGCCGGCTGCGAGAGGAGATCTCGCTGCTGTGGCGCACCTCCGCGCTGCGCACCGAGCGCCCCTCCCCCCTCGACGAGGTGCGCACGGCGCTGCTCTTCTTCGACGAGACGCTCTTCCAGGTCACGCCGTACGTGTACCGCACGGTCGACCGCGTGCTCGACCTGGCCCCGTGGGTCAGTGACGGCGAAGAGGTCGGCAGCACTTCGGGCCCGGCACGTGACAGCGGCCACACGGGTACCCGCCCACCAGCGGTCAAGGCCTACCTGCGCTGGGGCTCGTGGATCGGCTCGGACCGTGACGGGCACCCCCGCGTCACGGCCACGACCACTCGGGAAGCGGCGGCTATCGGTGCCGACCATGTGCTGCGCGGTCTCGAGCACGTGGCCATGCGCCTCAGCCACACCGTGACGCCCACGCATATCGGCGATGACGTCTCGCCACAGCTGCGAGCGCGTCTGGATCTCGACCGCGACGAACTCGGCAATGCCTACGACGAGATCGTCGCGCACTACCCCAACGAGCCTTACCGCCAGCGCTTCGGGTCCATCGCCGAGCGCTTGCGCCAAACCCGCCATAGACTCGTCGGCGGCCGCGGGCCCGGCGCCGGCTATCTGACACCCGGCGAGCTGCTCGCGGAGATCGACGAGCTGCAGGCCGCCCTCGTCGACGATGGCATGGCTCGTGTCGCCTACGGCGAGGTCCAGGCCCTGCGCTGGCAGGTCGAGACGTTCGGCTTCCACGCCCTCTCGCTCGAAGTCCGGCAACACAGCGAGGTCCACGCAGCCACGCTTGCGGCACTGCGTGACGGCGTGATCCTCGGCGAGCGCACGGTCGCTCCCGGCGTCACCGCGGGCGAGGTGCTCGAGACGTACCGGGCCATCGCCGACATCCAGCACCATTTCGGGTCGGAAGCCTGCCAGCGCTATGTCATCAGCTTCACGCGCGAGGCCCAGGATGTCTACAACGTGCTTGAACTGGCCGACTACGCAGGACTGCCGCGCGACGCCCTCGATGTCGTGCCCTTGCTCGAGACGGCCGAAGCCCTCGACGCTGCCGACCAGCTCCTGGATGACATCCTTAGCGATGCTAACTATCGGGATCACGTGCGCATCCGTGGCGACCACCAGGAAGTGATGCTGGGCTACTCGGACTCGACCAAGGAATCGGGGGCGTTGGCCGCGGCCTGGCTGCTCCATGGTGCCGAGACGAAGCTGGTTGAGGCGGCCGCGCGGCATGGCGTCAAGCTGACGCTGTTCCACGGCCGTGGTGGCGCCATCGGCCGAGGCGGGGGCCCCATGAGCCGCGCCATCCTCGCGAGCGCACCGCATTCGCTAGACGGCACGCTCAAGATCACCGAGCAGGGCGAGGTCGTAGCCGACCGCTACGCCAACTTCGACATCGCCATGCGCCATCTCGCGCAGCTCACCAACGCGGTCCTGGTGGCCTCGTCACCGGGGCACGAACAACAAGCCAAGGATGCCCAGTTGCGCGGCAAGACCATCCTAGAGGAGCTGGCCGAGCGATCGGCACAGGTCTACCGGTCGCTGGTCTGGGAGGACCTCGGCTTCGAGGCCTTCTTCGTGGCTGCCACCCCGATCGCCGAGCTGTCCGGACTGACCATCGGCTCGCGCCCATCCGCCCGCGGCGGCGGCGCCGTGTCGCTGGAGACGATGCGCGCCATCCCCTGGGTCTTCTCGTGGGCGCAGGCACGCCTGTTCCTGCCAGCCTGGTTTGGGCTGGGCACCGCCGTGGAGAGCTACGAGACGGAACACGGCAGCGGCGCGACGGAGTCGCTGCAGGACCTCTACCGGGAGTCGCCCTTCTTCATGGGCGTCATCGACGTCATGGAGATGGCCCTGGCCAAGGTCGACCTGGCGGTCGCCCAGCGCTATGCCAGCCTTGCCCCGCAACCGGATGCAGACCGCATCTGGGAGCTCATCCGATCCGAGTTCGAGCGTACGGTGGCGGCAGTCCTGCGCATCAGCGGCCGCGAGCGACTGCTCGACGCGGCGCCGTCCCTGCAGCGTTCCATCTCGCGGCGCAACCCGTATGTCGACTCGCTCTCGGAGCTGCAGGTGATGCTCCTGGGCCGGTTGCGCGCGCTGCCCGAGGACGACCCTGAGCGCGAGCGCCTCCGCCGACTGGTGCAGCTCACCGTCAGCGGCGTGGCCGCCGGCCTCCAGAACACGGGCTAGCGGAACTGCCGCTAGCCTCGCCGCTCCGGGGAACGGCCTGCTTGCCGCGCGCACACACGCGGAGCTACGCGTCCGGCGCCACCAGCCGTGACGGTGACAGGCTGGGCACCCCGCCGTCGACGATCGGACGCGCTTCGATACCCGCGGCATCGAGCAGGCTGGCGGCGATGGCGGCTCGCACGCCGGTCCGGCAGGCCACCAGCCACTGGGTCGAAGGGTCGAGCTCGGGGATGACCGCCGGCAGATCGGCCAGGAAGACCCGTCGGCTGCCGGGGATGACGCCATCCGCCCACTCGGTCGCCTGCCGCACATCGAGAACGCGCACGGAGCCCGAGCCCTCGTCGACAGCTGGACCGTCAAGCTCCTGCCAGGTCGCGATGCCGTTGCTGCTGGTCCCCCCGCCGGCCGCGAGCCAACCGTCCAGGCCTCCGTGCAGATGCCCGATGACGTGGTCGAAGCCGATGCGCAAGAGCTCCTCGCGCGCCTCGACCTCCTGGGCGGGCGCATCGACCATCAGGCAGATGGGCGCATCGAACGGCAGCAGCCAGCCCAGGTAGGCGGACAGCGAGTCTCCCAGCTCGAAGTTCAGCGAGCCGCTGACGTGACGCTCGGCGAAAGCCCAGCGGTCACGCACGTCGATGAGCCAGACTCCAGCCTCGCGCGCCTGCGCCACCACTGCCGCCGGCAGCGGCTGCGGCGCGGGTGGTGCCTCGATCGATCCGCGGCCCGCGCCGATTGAGTGGCGCCATCCGCCGGTAGTAGGTCGGGTATCGCGTGCGCCCGGCCTCGAGCTCGCGTTCGAACGTCGCGAGGTCGGTGCTGGCGAACGCCGGGTTCCACTTGCGCAGCGCGCCGATGCTGGCCGACGCGGGGCCGTCCGGGTCGCCCGCGACACAGAACGATCCGGCGCCGTGCGTGGGGTAGACGAGCACCTCGGACGGCAGCCGGTCGAGCTCACGCATGGTCTGGAATTGGGCAGCCGTCAGCTCCCTGGTGCGAGACCGACCCAGCAGGTCGGTCCGACCCACGCCTCCGATGAGCAGCGACCCTCCACTGAACAGCGCGAGTGGCCTCCCGGTCCCGTCCTGCAGCTCCCAGCTGAGGTGCTCGGGGGTATGGCCGGGGGTCGCTCGCGCTACCAGTCCGCCACCGGCGATGTCGAGGCTGAAGCCGTCGTTGGCACCGACGTGAGCGAAGGCGTAGCGGCCGGCCGCCGGCGCGACGATGGTGCTCCCCTCGGCCCGTCGCAACTGGAGTGCGCCGGAGAGGTAGTCGTTGTGGACGTGCGTCTCGAGCGCATGCGTGATGCGCCAACCGCGTTCCCGAGCCTCATCAGCGATTCGCCAGCCGTCCCGCGGAGGGTCGATGACGATGGCCTGCTCACCGTGGGCGACCAGGTAGCAGCGGTTCCCGAGGCCGGGCGTGGCCACGGGCACGATCTCCACGTCGGTCTGCGCTGTGACGTCCACGAGATGAGCCTACCCCGGTCACGAAGGCTGCCGCTGGCGTGAGCCGTGCTGGGGCGCACGCGACCTTTGCCGTTCAACGGGCAACCTCGACCAATGAGCCTCCCGGATAGCCGACCGTGCCCGCTCAGCGGGAAGGACTGTCACGAGCTCCCATCCATCGGTAAAGGAGTCGCACCCCGGAGGCTAGGAAGGTCGCACTCTCCCGCCGAGCGGGAGTGAGAGGGCGCGGCCGGGGAAGGGAGGGCGCGGCCGGGGATGCGAAGTCGCGTGCGAGAATGCGAGGGCGTGAGCAGGAGGGCGGGGCGCGAACCTCATCTGACGGACGCCCCATTCGCACGCGGTCACCTTCGGCCCGTGCCTTGGTGCCGTTCCGCCCTCGTGGCAGCCGCCACGCTTGCTATAGTGCGTAGACCAGAAAGCAAACGTAAGCACTCGCAAGTCACGTCGAGTGCATCGAGGCGTGCCCCGAGGAGGATCCATCTAGATGGCGGCTATCGGCCCCCGACTGGCCTTCAATACCCACTTGCACGTGCCGCCGAACTTCTCGGCCTTCACCACCGTCGAGGATGCCGTCGAAACGGCCGCGGCCGAGAACGTCAAGGTCATCGGCACCTCCAACTTCCACGACTTCGGCGTCTATGACCGTTTCGACGCCGCCGCCAGGGAGCACGGCCTCAAGGCCCTCTTCGGCCTCGAGTTCATCTCCGTGCTCGCCGACGAGCAGCGCGACGGTGTCAAGATCAACGACCCGGCCAATCCTGGGCGTGCCTACATCTGCGGCAAGGGCATCCCCTCACCGACGAACCCCAGCCCCGACTCGCAAGCGCCTTCATGGACGCGGCCAAGGCCTCGAACGAAGCGCGCACGTCGGCCGATGGTCGATCTCATCGGCGAGCTCTTCGAGAAGGCCGGCCTCGAAGTCGACGTCACCTACGGCTCGATCGTCGCGGCCGTCGCCGCCCAGCGCCGAGGTGCCCGACGAGTGGGTCGTGCTCCAGGAGCGCCACGTCGCCCTCGGCTTCCAGGACGCGCTCTTCGAGGCGGTGCCCGTCGAGGACCGCGCCGCCTTGCTCGCGAAGGTCTACGGCCAGCCCCCCAAGGCTGCGCCGCGACGACGCCGTCGCGACCCAGGGCGAGCTACGCTCCCGGCTCATGAAGGCCGGCTGCTCCGGCTTCGTCGAGGAGACGCCGGTACCCTTCACCGACGCCATCGGCTTCATCCGTGGCCTTGGTGCCATCACCGTCTACCCCACGCTCGCCGACGGCGTGGTGCCCATCTGTGGCTACGAGGATCCCGTCGAGGACCTCATCGAGCGCATGGGCAGCCACGACATCTACGGCGCCGAGCTCATCCCCGTGCGCAACACGCCGGAGATCGTCGAGAAGTACGTCAGGGCCTGGCGCGATGCAGGCATCTTCGTGATGGTCGGCACCGAGCACAACACGCAGGAGCGCATCCCGGTCGTGCCGACCTGCCTGCACGGCGTGCCGCTTTCCGAGGACGTCGCCGACATCACCTGGGAGGGCACCTGCGTGGTCGCCGCCCACCAGCACCAGAAGCAGCGCGGCGAGTCCGGCTACGTCGACGGTTCGGGCCGGCTCAACCCGAGCTTCCCCGATGCCGAGAGTCGTCTGCGCTACTTCGCCGAGATGGGTGCCGAGCTCATCTACGAAGCCACGGGGACCACCCGATGACCGACCACGTCACGCCCACCACCCTGCCGCTCGACGATGAGCTCATCCGAGCTGCGGTCGACATGTCCCAGCGCTTCGGCCGCGATTCCGAGTACTCCCGCGGTGGTGGCGGCAACTCGTCGGTCAAGGCCGGTGGCGTGGTGTACATCAAGCCCAGCGGCGTACCCCTGGCGACCATCGAGGCGGACGATCTCGTACCGCTCGCGACCGGGCCCCTGTTGGAGCTCCTGCTCGAAGGTGGTGCCGAGGTCGACGAGGCGCGCATCCCCGGTGCGCCCGACCCCGTCATGCGCGCCGCCGCCAAGGTGCGCCTGGCCGAGGCCAAGGGCCGGCGTCCGTCGGTTGAGCTGATGTTCCACTCGTTGCTGCCCGAGCGCTTCGTGCTGCACACGCACCCCATCGTGCCCAACGCCGTGACCTGCAACCAGGACGGCGAGGCCATCATGGGCGACCTCTTCGGCGACGAGGCCCTGTGGGTCCCCTATACCGACCCCGGCCTGCCCCTGGCGCGCAAGATCCACGAGCTGCGCGAGGCACACGTGGCGCGCACGGCCAGCCCGCGCCGAGGATCACCTTCATGGGCGACCACGGCATCATCGTCTCGGCCGACACCACCGACGAGGTCGCGGAGCTGTGCGAGCACGTCATGGGCACGGTCCGTGCCGCCATCCAGCGGAGCGGCATCGTCATCAGCAGCAGCGGTCGGGCCGCGGCCCGCATCGCCGCCGACGAGGCCCGCGCCACGGCGATGGTGAGGGTCATCGCGCCGACGTTGCGCTCGCTGCTCTCGGCCGAGGGTGGACCGCTCAAGATCGTCACTTATGACGCCGCACCGGGCGCGGCCGAGTACCTGGAGTCCGAAGATGGCAGCAACGCCGTCAAGGGCGGCCCCATGACGCCCGACCAGATCGTCTATTCAGGTTCCTTCCCGCTGTTTTTCGACCCGCCCTCCGAGGTGGCCCTCGAGGACATCCCGGCGCTGCTCAAGGCGGCCCTCGAGGCCAACATCGAGGCACACGGCTCGACCCCCATCGTCACGGTCGTCCCGGGCCTGGGCATCTTCGCCGCCGGCGATACCTGGAAGGAAGTCGACACCGCCCGTCATATCTACCTGGACTGCCTGCGTGTCTACGAGGCGGCCGACTCGATCGGCCGGGTGCGTGCCCTCTCTGACGACGAGCGCGGCTTCATCGAGCACTGGGAGGTGGAGGCCTATCGTCGCGGTGCTGCGGCCTTCGGGCGCTCTCCGGGTCGTTTTGCCGGCAGGGTCGCGCTGATCACCGGTGCGGCCCAGGGCTTCGGCCTTGGTATCGCCCAGGGACTTGCGGCGGAAGGCGGCCACGTCGTCCTTGCCGACCTGCAGGCTGATCAGGCCGCCATCGAAGCTGCCGCCATCGAAGCCGAGCACGGCCCCGGCCGTGCCTGGTCCGTGGCCATGGACGTGACCGACGAGGGCTCCGTCAATGCTGCCATCACGGCCGCGGTCGAGCACTTCGGCGGTCTCGACCTCTTCGTCTCCAACGCCGGCGTCTTGCGCGCCGGGGGCGTAGCCGAGCAGCCCGTCGCCGACTTCGACTTCGTGACCCAGGTCAACTATCGCGGCTACTTCCTCGGCGTCCGCGCGGTGGCGCCCATCCTGGCCGCGCAGCACGCTGCCCGGCCCGACTACCTCGCCGACATCGTCGAGGTCAACTCCAAGTCGGGCCTGGTCGGCTCCAAGCGCAACTTCGCCTACGCCGGCTCCAAGTTCGGCGGGGTCGGCCTGACCCAGTCGTTCGCGCTGGAGCTGGTCGAGGACGGCATCAAGGTCAATGCCGTCTGTCCCGGCAACTACTACGAGGGACCGCTCTGGTCCGACCCCGACAACGGCCTCTTCGTGCAGTACCTGCGCGAGGGTAAGATCCCCGGTGCCACCAGCATCGACGAGGTCCGGGCCGCCTACGAGGCCAAGGTCCCGATGGGCCGCGGCTGCACACCCGGGGACGTGGTCGAGGCCATCCTCTACCTTGTCCACCAGCAGTACGAGACCGGGCAGGCACTGCCGGTCACCGGAGGCCAGGTGATGCTCTCATGATCGACATCCCCGAGACGCAGTACGCGGTCCAGATCGTGGCCGCCGACGAGATCGCACTCAACACCTCGAAGCCGGTGCCCCAGCTGGGCCCCACCCAGATCCTGTGCCGGATCGAAGCGACCGGCATCTGCTTCAGCGACACCAAGCTGCTGCATGCCTTCACCGCGCACCCGCGCAAGGGCGAGGTCTTGACGTTCCTCTCGCCAGACGAGCTGGGGGGCATCCCCAGCTACGTACCCGGCGAGCAGCCCACCGTTCCCGGCCACGAGGCCTGCGCTCGCGTCGTGGCCGTCGGTGCCGAGGTCAAGCACCACGAGGTCGGTGACCGCGCCCTGGTCCAGACCGACTACCGCCACATGCTCACGGCCTCGTCCAATGCCTCGTTCGGCTACAACTTCGAAGGTGCCCTGCAGCAGTACGTGCTCATGGACGAGCGGGTCATCATCGATCCCGACACCGGAGAACGCTTCCTCATCCCCGTGAGCGAAGAACCCAGCGCCTCGGCGGTGGGCCTGCTCGAACCGTGGGCCTGCGTCGAGCGGGCCTACGCCACCAGGGAGCGGAACACGCTCAAGGCCGGTGGCGCGCTGCTGGTCGTGGCCGATGCCGGGCACACCATCCAGGGCCTGACCGAGCTCGATCGCGGCCTCTGCGCCCAGCTCGGTCACGGCACGGGCCGCCGACGATGTCCAGGCCGCCGCCATCGAGACCATCGGCGCCGGGTTCGTCGAGACCCTCGACGATCTCGAGGCGGGCAGCTACGACGACATCATCTACTTCGGCGCCGACCCGGACCTCGTGGAGCGACTGCAGCCGCTCCTGGGCCTGGGTGGCACCATGGACGTCGTACTCGGCGGCGAACGCCTGGGGCGACCGGTCGAGGTCGATGTCGGCCGTGTGCACTACGACCTCACCCGCTGGGTGGGCACGACCGGCAGCTCTGCGGCCGAAGGTTACGCCTGGGTCCCGGCCAGCGGAGAGCTGCGCGCTGGTGAGCGGGTGGGCATCATCGGCGCTGCCGGCCCCATGGGCTTCATGCACGTCATCCGCGCCCTGACCGCGGGACTCGGGGACGTCTCCGTCACGGCTATCGACATCGATGAAGCGCGGCTGGCGCATCTCACCAGCGTGGCCGCCCCGATGGCCGCCGCCAACGGTCTGGCGTTCGAGGCGCTCGACAGCAACGACTCGCAGTCGAGCGGTGGTTTCACGCGTATCGGCGTGATGGTGCCATCTCCGGCGATCACGGCAGGCGCCGTGGCGCTGGCCGGCGACGGCGCCATCATGGACATCTTCGCCGGCTTCGCCATCGGCACCACCGCCCCGCTGGACCTCGATGCCATGATCGCCAAGCATGTCTACGTGCTGGGCACCAGCGGCTCCATGATCAGCGATATGAAGGCCGTGCTGGGCCGCCTTGAGGCCGGAGCACTCGACACCAACATCAGCGTCTACGCGGTCAGCGGCATGCAAGGCGTGGCCGACGCCCTCGAGTCCGTCAAGGCCCGCACCTCCGGCGGCAAGATCGTCATCTACCCGCAGCTGACCCAGCTGGGCATGGTCAAGCTGACCGATCTCGGGACGGAGATGCCCGAGGTCGCGGCTGACCTTGACGAGGGTCGCTGGACCAAGGCGGCAGAGCAGACGTTGCTGCGGGCATACGGATGACAGCACAGGTTTGCAGCGGTCCTTGGCGCGGTCAGGGCTGGTAAGGTAATCGGGAAGGTTCGACGGCCATGTACACGTTCGCGTGCGACGCCATGTCGTTGATGGGGAGTACGGACACGACGGCATGACAGCGCTGCTGGACCTGAGCAACATCAGCAAGTCGTTCCCGGGCGTGAAGGCGCTCGAGGACGTCCACTTCGCGATCGACGAGGGTCAGGTCCACGCGCTCGTGGGTGAGAACGGCGCCGGCAAGTCGACCTTGATCAAGGTCATCTCGGGCGTGTACCGACCCGACAGCGGCACCACCCACATGGACGGCAAGCTGGTCAGGTTCGCCAGTCCGCACGCTGCACAGGCGGCCGGCATCGCCACGATGTACCAGGAACTGAGCCTCTATCCGGAGCTGACCGTGGCCGAGAACATCTTCATGGGCCATGCGCCGATGCGGAAGCTCGGTCCCAGCGAGATCGTCGACTGGGGCGCGATGAACCGCCGCTCGGAAGAGATCCTGCACGACCTGAACATCTACGACATGGATGTCCGACGCAAGGTCGGGTCGCTGAACGTGGGCAACCGCCAGCGCGTCGAGATCGCCAAGGCGCTCTCGCTCAACGCCAAGGTCCTGATCATGGACGAGCCGACCGCGGCGCTGACCGAGTCGGACGTCGAGAAGCTCTTCGACATCGTGCGTCTGCTCAAGGAGCGCGGCGTGGCCATCATCTACATCAGCCACCGCCTCATCGAGGTCTTCCAGCTGGCCGACAAGGTCACGGTGCTGCGCGACGGCAAGTTCGTCGACTCCAAACCGGTGTCGGAGACCAACGAAGACGACCTCATCCGCATGATGGTCGGCCGCACCATCACCGACCTCTTCCCCAAGCTGCCCAGCGAAGTCGGCGATCCGGTACTGGAAGTCAAGGAACTCAATCGGCACCCACAGACCGAGGACGTCAGCTTCACGGTGCGTAGCGGCGAGATCGTGGGCATGGCCGGCCTCGTCGGCTCGGGTCGCAGCGAGACCGCACAGGTCGTCTTCGGCATCCTCAAGCCCGATTCCGGCGAGATCCTCGTGGAGGGGCAGCCGGTCAGGATCAAGTCACCGAGCCAAGCCATGAAGCTGGGCATCGCCTACGTGCCAGAGGACCGCGGCACACAGGGCCTGGTCCGAGAGATGCGCATCCGCGAGAACCTCTCCATGGCCATCCTCGACTCGTTCACACGCTTCGGCTTCGTCATCAAGCGCAACGAGCGGAAGTCGGGCGAGGACACTGATCGAGCAGCTCAACATCATCGCCACCAGCGGCGAGCAGGTCGTCAACAAGCTCTCCGGCGGCAATCAGCAGAAGGTCGTGGTCGGCAAGTGGTTGGCCAGTAGGCCCAAGATGCTCATCGTCGACGAGCCCACCCGCGGCGTCGACGTCGGAGCCAAGGCGGAGATCCACCGTCTCCTGAGTGAGCTGGCACAACAGGGCCTGGGCATCCTCATGATCTCCAGCGAGCTGCCCGAGGTGCTGGGCATGAGCGACCGCATCCTGGTCATGCGCAACAGCCGCCTGGTCGGAGAGTTCAGCCGTGCAGAGGCCACCCAGGAGAACGTCGGCGCGGCGATGATGAGCGACCAGGACCCTGGCGTCATGGCTGCCAGCAGCGGGTCGTCCGCATGAGCGGTGCAACGGCGACCGCCAGCGGAGGTAGTCGCTTGCTGGCTAGCGCACGTCGCATCCTCGGCACGCAGGAAGGCATCCTGCTGCTGCTCCTGGTCGTGTTGTTCGTTGGCGTCGGCCTCTACAACGAGCGCTTCCTCTCACCGCAACAACGTCACCGACCTGTTCAGCGTCAACGCCTACATCGCGGTGGCGGCCATCGGCATGTCCATGGTCATCATCACCGGCAACATCGACATCTCCGTGGGTGCGGCCATCGGCGTGCTGGTGACCTGTCGGGCAGCGTCGCGGTCACGCTGGCCGACGCCGGCCTGCCTTTGCCGCTCGTGAATGTCCTCGCCTGGACCGCGCCGATCCTGGGGGGCATGCTCATCGCCGCTATCAACGGCTTCTTCGTGGCCTACCTGGGAATCCCCGCCATCGTGGTCACGCTGGGCATGTTCAGCATCCTCAAGGGTGGGCTCATCCTGGTGGCCGGTGGCGTGACCATCTTCAACCTGCCGGATGGCTACGGCTTCGCCCAGCAGGACTGGCTGAGCATCCCCGTGCCGGTGTGGATCATGATCGCACTGACGCTGGTGGCGTTCGCCTGGATGCGTTGGAGCCGCACCGGCCGTTCGCAGTACGCGGTCGGCGGCAACGCAGAGGCAGCACGGCTGTCTGGACTTGATACCCGGCGCACGCTGATGGTCACGTTCATCGTCGCGGGTGCCTTCTATGGCGTGGCCAGCGCTATGTTCGCGACGCAGTTCACGTCTATCCAGGCCGTGGCCACGCCGGGGCTGGAGCTCCAGGTCATCACTGCGTCGGTGGTCGGTGGCGTGTCCATCCTCGGCGGTGTCGGGACCGTCATCGGCTCGACCCTGGCCGCTATCCTCATCCGCTTCATCAGCTCGGCGCTGGTCTTCGTCGATATCTCGCCGTTCTGGGTGCGCGCCATCCTCGGCGTACTCATCCTCGTCACGGTGCTCGCCGACGTCGTGCGCCGCCGGCGCCAGGAACGGATGTAGGGGGGTTCGCTAAGGATGACGACTGCACCCTCCGTGGCCAACCGCTTCGAGTCGCGCCTTCAGAGGATCCTGCTGCGGCAGGAGACGATCCTCTTCTTCATCCTCATCGCCGGCGTCATCCTGATGTCGTTCCAGTCCGACGTGTTCCTCACGCCGGAGAACCTGCTTAACCAGGGCCGCCTTGCCACAGAGATCGCGCTCATCGCGCTACCGATGACGCTGATCATCATCACCGGCGGAATCGACCTCTCGGTCGGTTCGATCGTGGGCCTGGGAGCCATCATGCTCGGCGTGGCCTGGCACAACTGGGGCCTGCCCCTGGAAGTCGCCATCCTGGTGGCCATCGGCGTGGGCACGTTGTGCGGCCTCTTCAACGGCATCTTCATCACCCGCGTGGGCTTGCCGCCACTCATCACGACGCTGGCCACGCTGGCTCTGTTCCGAGGGCTGGCGGAAGGCATCGCCCAGGCGCGCTCCGTGCGTGGCTATCCCGACTGGTTCTACACCATGGGTCAGGAGGACCTGGCAGTCGGTGCGTTGGCCATCCCCAACCAGCTCTTCCTGGTGGTCATCTCCATCATCGGCATCGGCGCCGCGCTAGCCTGGACGCCATTCGGCCGATCGCTCTACGCCATCGGCAACAACGAGACCGGTGCGCGCTTCAGCGGCATGCCCGTGCTGCGCAACAAGCTCATCATCTACACGCTTTCGGGCTTCATGTCCGGCCTGGCCGCGTGGGTGTTCGTGTCGCGCGTGTCGACGACCCGTTCGGACATGGGCACCGGCTTCGAACTCACCGCTATCACGGCAGTCGTCGTCGGCGGCACCAGCATCTTCGGCGGCAGCGGCACCATCATCGGGACGGTGCTCGGCCTGGCGCTCATCCAGCTCATGAAGAACGGGCTGGCGCTGTCCGGCGCCAAGGGCGACTCCACGACCATCGTGGTCGGTCTCGTCCTCATCGGCGCCGTTCTGCTCAACACGTTCATCGCCAACCCGCCGGCGCGAATCAGGAGACTACTACCCGGCCAAGACTAGGACTACGATGCTCACTCGAGAGGAGGTGACGCGGACTACAGAGGATCTGATCGGACTTCCGACTCAGAAACGACATACCGGCCATTCACTGGAGGAGATTGAAAGCAACATGCGCAAGACCTTCGTATCGCTAGCAACCATGGCCCTGCTCGTGGGTTCCGTGGGCGCAGCCAGCGCGCAGGATGCCCGTTGGGACGGTGGCGACGAGCTGCCGACCAATCCGCTCGCGTGCGGCACGGACGAGCCTGAGCCCATGATGGGCGAGATGCCCGCCTACGACGGCGGGCAAGCCGTCAACGCACCTGACCTCGCCGGCCAGGACATCACGCTCGTCGATATCCCCAAGCTCATCGGCATCCCCTACTTCAACGCCACTGCCCAGGGCATGCAGGAAGCAGCCGCAGAGCTTGGCAACGTGACCGTCATCAACGACGGCCCCACCGAGGGCAGCATCGACCAGCAGATCACGTTCATCGACAACTACATCACCCAGGGCGTGGATGGCGTGCTCTTCGCTGCCAACGACCCGGTCGCAATCGCCCCGGTGCTCAAGAGCGCCCTTGAGGCCGGCATCCACGTCGTCGGCTACGACGCCAACGCCGAGCCTGATGCCCGCGAGTGGTTCGTCAACCAGGCCGAGTTCAACGGCATCGCCAAGGCCATGATCGATGGTCTGGTCGCGGAGCAAGGCGAAGACGCCTCGTTCGGCATCGTCACCTCGACCTTCACCACGCCGAACCAGGCGCGCTGGATCTCCGAGATGGACGCCTATGCGGCCAAGTGCTACCCCGAGCTCACCTGGCTCGAGACGCTTGAGGCGCAGGAGGATGCACCGCTGTCCTTCAGCCAGGCGCAGACGCTCCTCAACAAGTACGGTGGTGACATCCAGGGCATCCTGGGCATGACGTCGATCGCCACCCCGGCCGCTGCTGACGCGGTCACCCAGGCAGACCTGTGCGGCAGCGTTGCCGTCGTCGGGCTGGCCACCCCGAACCCGATGAAGCCGTTCGTTGACAGCGGATGTGTGCAGTCGGTCGTGCTGTGGAACCCGATCGACCTCGGCTACGCAGCGACGTATGTAGCCCGCGCGATCGCGGATGGCGAGTTCGCCCCTGGCGATACCTCGGTGTCCGCCGGCCGTCTTGGTGACCTTGCGGTCGTCAACGGCAGCGAAGTCCTGCTTGGCCCAGCGTTCGTCTTCAACGCTGAGAACATCAACGACTTCGACTTCTAGCCACCGACGCGGGGTTCGCCCCGCAATGGCCTAGCGACCAACGACGGCGGGGTGCCATACAGGCGCCCCGCCGTTCTCGATGTCCCGCGGTTCCTCTCGCCTCGTCGTGCGCATGGGTGTGACGGAGAGCGTCCTGGAGTGTCGCGCAGAGTCTCCCGGCACACGGCTCGATTCCCGCCGCTCACCTACGTAGCTCCCACGCGGGGGTGCCGACTTTCCCGAGGGTGCCGACTTCCCACGTAGGGCGAACAGAATGGAGTCGATCGGCGGGTTTGCGCCCCGCAGGCAGGGTGATCGACTCCGGTCCCGAGCGATGGCAGCTCAACTTCACGCTCCATGGGGCAGACCTGGCGTCGCGGAACGCCGATCGGCCTGCTCGATGCGGTCTGAACGTGCCGCCAAGCCCCTTGTTGTTCGCTCTATGTGGGATTCCTGCCTGCTGATGCCTGCCACCGGCGCAAGCGTCCGCTCCGCGTCTTTGAGCATCAGGCTCGAAGGCGCACTCCCCTCCTTCGGGGAGCACGCCATGGCCATGTCCCTGGAGTTGGTGCAGCAACGGCAGTGGCCGGCGCCGAGACGCCGCGATGGCTAGCTCTTGCCGGCCTTCGCCATCTCCTCGCCCATGAAGCGGCGGGCCTGGACCGCGAGGTCCATGCTGTCGTCCCACATGTCACGCCAGATGCGGAGGTGGTCGTGAGGTTGTCGTCGACGACCTTGGAGCTGAAGGACTCGAAGGTGATGACACCGTCGTAGTCGGCATCGACGAGTGCCTTGAACAGCTCGGGGAAGTTGACGTGGCCCTGGCCCAGGTAGCCGCGGTGGTTCTCACCGATGTGGACGTAGCCCAGCAGGTCGCCTGCGTCGAAGACCGGGTCGCGGAAGTTGTTCTCCTCGATGTTCATGTGGTACGAGTCGAGGTGAACGACCAGGTTGTCGGAGCCGGTCTCGCTGATGTACTCGACCGTCTGGGCGCGACGTGTTGAGCAGGTTCGACTCGTAGCGGTTGACGAACTCGAGGCCGACGGTGATGCCTGAGGCCTTGGCCTTCTCGGCGAGGCGGCGTGATGACCGCCTGCGAGTTGGCGCGGCACTTCGCCGTCGGCATGTCACCGAGTAGGGGCCAAGGGCGCTGAAGATGACGCCGCCGAGGTAGCTTGCCGCCGATGTCGCGGAGCCATCGACGAGGGCGTCGTTGAGCGTCTGCTCGCCGCGGGCGACGCTGTCGGGGTCCTCGCTGTTGATGTCGTTGTCGAAGCCGAGACCCAGCGAGCAGGTGACCTCCATGCCGTGGGCCTCGAGCGCCTTGCCGATGGCGGCGATGTCCATCTCCGCCGGTTCGAAGGCCGGCAGCTCGATGATGTCGTAGCCGGCCTCGCGGAGCTGGAGATGGCGTACTCGCACTGCCTTGGCACCCCAGCTGCCCGACCACACCGAGCCCATGGACTCCGAACTTGTTCATGCCTGTGCTCCTTTTCCCCTCTGAGCCTCCGGTGGAGGTCCCCTGACTGCGATGGATGTCCGTGCTAGCCGTTCTGCGTCCAGCAGCAGCGCCGCGAAGCGCTCCTGCGCCTCGCGCCAGAAGTAGCCCTTGGGCTCGTACGTCTGCATCGGGAACGAGCGCGCGATGAGCTGCGCGCGCCTGCCCCAGGTCGCTGAGCTCACCGGCCGTGATGGCCTGGATGGCGATGTTGCCGATGGCCGTGGCCTCCACCGGGCCGGCTACGACCTCGCGTTTGCTGGCGTTGGCAGTCAGCTGGCAGAGCAGCTCGTTCTGCGAGCCGCCGCCGACGATGTGGATCTGGTCGATGTGCTGGCCGGTGACCGCGCTGAGCTGGTCGACGACCCACGTGTACTTCAGCGCCAGCGACTCGAAGATGACACGCCACAGCGTGGCCGTCTCGAACGGGCACCGGCTGCCCCGTCTCTTCGCAGTACTCGCGGATGCGCGTGGGCATGTCACCGGGCCACAGGAAGCGCTGGTCGTCGGGATCGACGAAGGCGGTCCACTGCGGTCCCGACTCTGCCAGCTCGCAGATGTCCTCGTACGACGGGCGCACCCTCACCGGGCCACAGCGCCTTGCGGCTCTGCTGCAGCAGCCACAGGCCCATGACGTTCTTGAGCAGCGTGATGGTGCCGCCGTAGCCGCCCTCGTTGGTGAGGTTGGCCGCCAGCGAGCGCCTCGGTCACGACCGGCTCCGGCACCTCGAGACCGACCAGCGACCAGGTGCCCGACGAGATGTAGGCGGTCGACGGCCCGGCCAGCGGGATGGCGGCCACGGCCGACGGCGTGTCGTGCGAGGCCCCGGCCACGACCTGGGTGCCCCGGCAGCCCGGTCGCGTCGGCGACCTCGTTGAGCAGCTGGCCCAGCACCGTGCCGGGCTGCACGATCTCGGGCAGGAAGTGGGTAGGGATACCCAGTCGGTCGAACAGCGGCCGTGGCCCAGTCGCGTGGTCCACGGGTCGAGCGTCTGGCCGGTCGTGGCCTCGGTGTACTCGCCACGCTCACACCACTCAGGAAGTGGTTGAAGATGTCCGGCATCATCAGCAGCTTGTCAGCCTGTTCGAGGATGGGGTCGTCCGCGCGGACCTCGCTGAGCAGCTGGTAGAGCGTGTTGATGGACATGAACTGGATGCCCGTGGCCATGTAGCAGCTCGTCGCGCGGGACGATCTCGAAGGCTTCCTCGAGCATGCCTTCGTGGCGCGTGTCGCGATAGTGGACGGGGTTGCCGATGAGGCGGCCCCGCGCGTCGATGTAGGCGTAGTCCACGCCCCAGGTGTCGACCGAGACCGAGTGCGACCGGCGCCGTCGGCGGCGGCGCGCCCCATGCCCGCGAGGATGTCGCCGAACTGCCGGGGGAAGTCCCAGTAGAACGTGCCGCCCATCCGCACCGGCGTGTTGGCATAGCGATGCACCGGCTCGACGCTCAGCTGGTCGCCGTCGAAGCGGCCCACGATGGTGCGGCCGCTCTCGGCGCCGAAGTCCAGCGCCACGTATCGAAGCCCACGCTCAGCCATGCTGCGTCACCTTGACCCCTTTCTGCTCAAGCTCGGCGATCATCGTGTCAGGGGCACCGGTGTCGGTGATGACCGCGGTCAGTCCTTCGGCACGGCAGAAGGTGGCCGAGGCCACTCTTCCCCATTTGCTGTGATCAACGATGGCGTAGACCTCGCGGACAGCAGCCACCATGGCCCGTTTGATCTGTGCCTCCTCCTCGGTCGTCTCGGTCAGCCCCTCTTCGAGGGTGAAGCCGGCCGCGCCGACGAATGCCTTCTGCACGTTGACCCGACCCAGCACCGCATCGCCCGAGCTGTCCCACCAGCGAGAGCGAGCGCCCACGCACGCGGCCGCCCATGAGCAGCACGACGATGTCCGGCCGGACGGCCAGCTCGGAGGCCATGCGGATGCTGTTGGTCACGATGGTAAGGCTCTGACCGGCGCCACGGTGCATCAGCTCGCGCGCCAGGTACAGGCCGGTCGTGCTGGCGTCGATGAGGATCGACTCACCATCGCCGACCTGCGCGGCTGCCAGCGCGCCGATGGCCGACTTCTCCTCGCGCTGCATCTGGTCACGTACGTCGTAGGTGAGGTCCCGTCGCCGCACTCGCGCAGCGATCGCGCCGCCGTGGGTGCGGATGACGCGGCCCCGATCGGCGAGCACGTCGAGGTCCTTGCGGATGGTGACCGTGGAGACGCTGAAGTGGTCGGCCAGCTCGGCCACGCGGGCACGGCCACGCTCCTCCACGAAGCGGGCCATCTCCAGCTGGCGTTCGTCGGCGAACGCGCTCGGCCTTCGCGTCTCTCGCCGTCATCGGGCGGAACTCATCTCACCGCGCCTCCGTCGACGGAACCCTTTCCTCACATGACGGCGACCCGGCACGCAGGCGTGGCTTCCGTGCTTCGATCGTGACCGACTCAGACATCATGTCCCGACCGCCTTGGCAGGCGCCATACGCCAGTCAGCGCGACGGATCGCGACGGTCGCGGCGAGCCCGACGAGGGCCAGCGCGAACGCTCCGGCAAGCATAGCCGCTCGGACCCCCAGCACGTCGGCCAGCCAGCCCGCGAGGATGGCCCCGAACAGGCTCGAACCCTGGAAGGTCATGACCCAGATGCCCATGACCCGACCACGCAACTCGTCGGGTGTCGCGGTGTGCACCGAGACCAGCGCATTCTGGGCCAGCGTGATCTGCGCGGCGCCGAGCAGGAAGGCGAAGATGAAGACGAGCGTGATCGACTGCGCCAGCCCCACACCGGCCACCAGCGCAGCCATGGACAACATGCCCAGGACGATCCAGCCAGGGCGCCGGTCACCGTGTGCGAAGGCGTCACCAGTAGCGCCGCGGTGAGCGCGCCGGCACCCGATGCGCCCAGGAAGGCACCGTAGCCCTCGGCGCCCAGACCCAGCTCCTGCTGGGCGTAGATCGGCGCCAGCGTGGTGAAGGTGGCCATGCCGAACATGGCCGCGGCCCAGATGCTCACCATCGACAGCCGCACGACGGGGCTGTGCAACACGAACGAGGCACCACCGCGCAGGTCGGACACGATCGAGTGCGAGCGATCGGCACGCTGGCGGCCCTTCTCGCGGTAGCGGTCCATCCACAGGAACGAAGCGGCCACCAGTAGCGAGGCCAGCGCGGAGAACGCGAACGGCGAAGCCGACCCCCAGGCGGCGATCATCAGGCCGGCCACGACCGGCCCCAGCAGACGCGTCGTGTTCCAGGCGGTGGCGTGGAGTGAGGCCGCGCTGGAGATGTCGGCCCGGGGCACCATCTCGGTCATGAAAGCCTGGCGCATCGGCACCTCGACGGCGATGAGCAGGCCGAAGCCGAACGAGGCGGCCATCAGCACGGGCAGAGACTGCGATTCGGTGACGACGATCAGGAAGACGACGGCCGAGAGGAACGCCGCGAAGAGCTGAGCGCCGATGAGCACGTTGCGCCGCTCGACGCGGTCGGCCAGCACACCGCCCATGGGCCCCACGAAGAGCGTGGGCAGGAAGAAGAAGCCGGTCACGATGCCCACCTGGGCGGGGGTCGCGCCGAGCTCGACGGCCAGCCAGGGGATAGCCACCAGGGGCATCCACATCGAGGCCCCGCGGAAGAGCATGCCCAGGAAGTAGATGCGGAAGCCCGGGTGCCTGAGCGCGCGGAAGCCATGGAGGCGTCCGCGCTTGGGGGGACTGGGTGTTGGCGGCTGGCCCAGCGGCTGCTCCGTTGACCCGGTCGCGTCCGTCGGCGCCGGTTCGGCAGGAGAGGCGGGCGTGGTCGTCATCGAGTGGTTCCACTGTACGACCGCGAGCCGGTCAGGACACTGGGCCAACCAGCCCCGCCTCGGGGGACTACTCGCCCGCCGCTACGGCCCGAGGCCAACAAGAAGCCCCCGGCGCCGTCGAAGCGGAGCCGGGGGCTGTACGAGCGAAAGGTCAGCCGGCGGCTGCCTCGACGTTCTCAGGCGTGTACACGGTGAACGGGCCCATCAGGACCCGCAGCGCACCTTCCACGTCCGGCCGGGTGGGGTCGGCCGTGATCTCGAAGACGGTCTCACCATTGACCGGGCGACCGATCTCGAAGGTCTCACCCGCGACGCCCTCGAGGGCGCCGGTGGCGAGCAGGTATGAGACGTAGTAAGTCAGGTAGCCGAGGTCCACGAATGACCACAGCGCGAACTCCGGTCCGCAGCCGTTCATCGTGAAGTCGACCATCTCGCTCGGCAGACCGAGGCCGGAGACCGCGATGTCCTCGCAGAGGCCCTCGTCCTGCATGGCCTTGGCGGCCGCGGCGATACCCACGGTCGTCGGGGCCATGATGACTTCGAGGTCAGGGTACTTGTCCGCCAGCGCGATGGCCGCGGCGTAGCTGTCCTCGGACTTGTCGTTGCCGTAGACGGTCTCCACGTTCACGATGCCTTCGTACTTGGCATCGCTGGCGAGGGCGTCCTCGTAGGCGGCGATCCAGGCGTTCTGGTTCGCAGCATCCGGGGATGCCGACACGATGCCGACCTCGCCACCGTCTCCACCGGTGAGCGAGAGGGCCATGTCAGCCATCGTCTTGCCCATGTCGTTGAAGTCGACCTGGGCTACGAAGACCGACTCGCCTTCCGCGGACGGGATGGGCGAGTCCCAGGTCACGACCTTGGTACCGGCTTCCTGGGCCGCGGCCGCCACCGGCGCGATCTGGTCGCCGGCGTTGTTGGAGAGCATGACCACGTCGAAGCCCTGGGTGGGTGCGTTGGTCACGATCTCGATCTGGCCGGCCACGCTGTTGTCAGCGGTGGGGCCAGTGAAGGTCAGCTCGGTCGGGTTGCCCAACTCGGCCGCGGCTTCCATGGCGCCTGCGTTGGCCTGGTCGAACACGATGATGCCCAGGAACTTGGGCAGCAGCAGCATGTTGACATCCTGGCCGGGCTCTGCCTGGACGGGATCCTGCGCCAGTGCCGGGCCTGAGACGGCCGAGACGGTCAGCGCGATAGCCGCCGCCACAGCGAACATCGTCCTTCGCATGGGCTACTCCTCCTCTGAATCATTTCCTCGGGTTGTTGCCCGAGTGCTAGGGCCCATCGTACGGCGCGGCCGAAGCGCGCGCCAGTCCCCTGTGCAATCGTTGTCAGCCGAACCCGACGGCTAGGGCTCGGGACCTTCGCGAGCAGCTCGAGCGGCGCGGGCCAGCAAACGCCGGCGCGCCCAGCCCTGGTAGCTCTCGATGAGGTTGGGCAGCAGCACCGAGAGGATGAGGAGCAGACCCACGACGCCGGTCTGGGTGTGTCCCGGCACGTTGTTCAGGCCCAGCCCGTTGCGGATGTTGAGCACCAGCATCGTGGACAGGAAGACGCCCAGCATCGTGCCCGAGCCACCGAAGATGCTGACGCCGCCCAGGAGCACGATGGTGATGATGTCGAGCTCCCAGCCGAACGCCGTGCTCCCGCGGACGGCGCCCAGATGAGATGCCAGCAGTACACCGGCGATGGCCGCCGTGACGGAGCTGATGACCATGATGGCCATCTTGTGCCGGGCCACACCCACGCCGGAGTAGAGGGCCACGTTCTTGTTGCTGCCGATGACATACGTGCGCCTGCCGAACCCCGACCTGCCCAGCACCACCGCCGCGAGGATGAGCAGGCCGAAGTACACGAACATGGCGAAGGGCATGCGATCGACGAAGGGGATCGCCTCGAGCACGCCGATCAGCTCGCTCACCGGCTGCTGGCCCATGTCCTCGAACCACACCGGGAAGGCCGTCTCCCCGTTCCCGATGGAGCGGCCCTCGATGAGCATGAAGGCCAGGCCGCGGATACCGATGAGGCCAGCGAGCGTGACCACCAGCGAGGGCAGGCCCACGATGGCTACCCAGAAGCCGTTGAAGAGGCCCACGCCCAGGCCCGCCAGCAGGGCCAGGATGATGCCCATCTCGATGGGCATCCCCGCCTCCCAGGCGATGGCCACGATGACCGAGGAGAGGCCCATCACCGAGGCCACCGACAGGTCGATCTCACCGTTGATGATGACGAAGGCCATGGCCAGCACGACGATGGCCTTCTCGATGCCGATCCACCACAGGTTGATCTGGTTCTGGCTGCCCAGGCCACCGAACAGGTAGTTGGGCGCCAGGACCGTGTTGAGCACGATGACCACGACCAGGATGAGCAGCAGCAGGCCCTCCCAGGAGCGCAGCCGCGAGATGATCCGCTCGGTCAGGGTGGGGGCGCTATCCATCGCCGCCTCCCTCACTCACCCCGGGCGGGGCGGCCCTCGCTTCATCCCGCCGCCGGGCTCGCAGCCAGACCTTCTGCAGGCGCTTGTTGATGACCACGTCGCCGGCCACGGCCAGGAGGATGAGCGCGCCCAGCAGGAAGTCTCGGGCGAAGTCGCTGATGCCGATCCAGCGAGCCAACGACAGGTCGAGCACCGAGATGAGCACCGCACCCAGCATCACACCGATGGCCGAGCCCGAGCCGCCGAAGATGTTGGCGCCACCGACCACCACCGCGGCGATGACGGCCATCTCCAGGCCACGCGCGGAGTCGACGGTGATGGTCCCGAACTTGGCCATCTGCATCAGGCCACCCAGACCGGCCAGTGCGCCGCAGCCGAGGTAGGCCAGGAAGACGTCGCGTTGCATGGGCAGTCCGACCATGCGTGCCGCATCGGGATTGGAGCCGATGGCATAGAGTCGCCGGCCGTAGGGCAGGAACGTGAGCAGCGACTGCACCACCGCGACCACCACGAGGGCGATGACGAAGATGAGCCGGATATCGAGCTTGCCGTACTCGAACAGGGTGGTTCCGGGGAAGTTGACGATCCAGTCGGGCAGCCCGCGCGTCTCGATCGTCTGAGCGTTGGCGACGGTGATCAGGAACGAGCGGTAGATGGCCAGTGTGGCCAGCGTGGTGATGATGGCCGGCACACGGCCGTACGAGACGATGAGACCGTTGATGCCGCCCATGACCACACCCATGCCCATGGCCATGAGCAGCAGCAGGAGGGGGTGGATGTCAGGCGCCTGGGTCGCGATCCAGCCGGTAGACCAGGCCACCAGCGCTACCTGGGAGCCGACCGAGAGGTCGAGGTTGCGGGTCAGGACCACCAGCAACTGACCGACTGCGACCACGGCGATGATGGGGAATTCGGTGCTGACGCGGTTGAACGTACGGCCGGAGAGGTAGCTGTCGATCTGCGTCGAGAAGAAGACGACGATGCCGATGATGATCAGCAGCGTGATGAGTTCACGGACCTGGCTGGGGCGCAGGCGTCTCAGCAGCGCGTCGCTCATGCGCCCGTCTCCGCGGCGGCGACCGGCACCGGCTCGGCCTGGCCCATGGCCTGCGCCAGGATCTCCTCCTGGGTCGCGGACGAGCCGTCGACGATGTCCATCTGGCAGCCTTCGCGCATGATCAGGATGCGGTCGCTCATGGGCAACAGCTCGGGCAGATCGGAGCTGATGAGGATGATGGCGATGCCTTCCTGGACGAGGTTGTCGATGAGGTGGTGGACCTCGACCTTGGCGCCGACATCGATACCGCGCGTGGGCTCGTCGAGGATGAGGATGCGCGGCTTGGTGTCGAGCCACTTGCTGAGCACGACCTTCTGCTGGTTGCCACCTGACAGCGACGAGGCCGGGGTCTCCACGGTGGGGGCGCGGATGGAGAGGCGATCGCGGAAGTCCATGGCCGTGGCCCGCTCCTGCGCCTTGCGGATGAGGCGGTAGCGGCTCAGGTAGCGGTCCAGCGATGGCAGCGTGATGTTCGAGGCGATGGACTGGTTGAAGATGAGACCCAGGCCGCGTCGGTCCTCGGTGGCATAGGCGATGCTCAGGTCGAGGGCGTCGTGCGAGTTCTTGATGGTGACTTCCCGACCGTCGAGGGTGATGCGCCCGGTATCGGCCGGATGGATGCCGAAGAGGGCCAGGCCCACATCGGTCCGTCGTGCGCCGACCAGACCGGCGAAGCCCAGTACCTCCCCCTCGCGCAGATCGAAGGTGATGCCCTCGAAGGCGCCCTCCACGCCCAGGTCTTCGACCTTGAGGATGACCTCGCCCGGCTTCGATTGCACGCGCTTGTAGAACTCCACGACCTCGCGGCCGACCATCTGGCGGATGGCCTCGTTGACGGTCATCTCCGACCGTGGGTTGGTGGAGATCCAGGCGCCGTCGCGCATGACCGTGATGCGGTCGGCCTGCTCGAAGACCTCTTCGAGTCGGTGCGAGATGAAGAGGATGGCCACGCCCTCCGAGCGGAGCTTGTGGATGATGGCGAATAGCTGCGCCACTTCGTGGGCGGAGAGCGAGGCCGTGGGCTCATCCATGATGAGCACGCGCGTGTTGAGCGAGAGGGCCTTGGCGATCTCGACGGTCTGCTGCTGGGCCAGGGTCAGCGCAGAGGCCGGGGCCATGACGTCGAGGTGGACGTCGAGGCGCGCCAGCACCTCCGCTGCCTCGGCTCGCATCCTGCGCCGGTTGACGATCCGGCCGCGGTCACGGTGACCGATGAAGATGTTCTCGGCGACCGTCAGGTCCGGGAAGACCATGGGCTCCTGGTAGATGGCCGCCACCGCGTAGGTCTGGGCGTCGAAGGCACTGCCGATGTGGACCTTCTGACCGTCGATGAGGATGTCACCGATGTCAGGCTGGACGACACCGGTCATGACCTTGATGAGCGTGGACTTGCCGGCGCCGTTCTCACCGAGCAAGGCGTGGATCTCGCCGGGGATCAGGTCGAGCGAGACGTCATCGAGCGCCTGGATCTCGCCGAAGCGCTTGAACACCCCGCGCATCTCCAGGATCGGCGCGGCGTCCGAGGCCGTCGTGGGCGTCGCCGGAGAGACCGGGGCGGCCGTACTCGGATCGGCCTCGGTCGTGGCTGCCTCCACCTTGTCGTCAGGCTTCGACGCGGTCCCCTTTGGCTGTCTGGCCGTTAGCTGAGAATCCGTATGCAATATAGACGACAGAGGGAGCCCGCCGCCGGCCTGGAACGGGACCAGCAGGCGCCCACCAGGACGGCGCGCACGCCACGCGGACGTGAGAGTCGGAGTAGCCTGACCGCATCGCGACCAGACCGCGTATGCCGGCGCATCACACACCGAAAGGACGCCACCGATGAACTCCTACGAGCGTGTCAAGCGAGCCCTGCGCCGCGATGGCCTGCCGGACCGGGTTCCGCTCGAGTTCGACCTCTCCAGGCCCCTGCTGGAAGCCTTCAGCGAGAAGCTGGGCATGCCCATCGACTGGCAAGCCCACTACTACGAGGACCTCAAGTACCGCACCTCGGGCAACGATCTGCGGGTGGCCATGGGCAGTGACTGCGTGCTGGTCGGCGGCGGGATCCCGGACGATTGGCTGGTCGAGGAGGCCGAGGACGGCTCCATCGTCAACGAGTTCGGCATGCACATGAAGATGGGCATCGGCTGGTACGACGTCATCAAGGGCCCCCTCGAGGACTGCACCACGGTGGAGGAGGTCATGGACCTGCCCTTCCCCGATCCCGACGATGACGCTCGCTACGTGGAAGCCAAGCACTACATCGACAAGTACAAGGGCGAGCACTTCATCATCGGCACCGTCGAGCTGACGATGTTCGAGATGGCCTGGCACATGACCGGCCTGCAGAAGTTCATGACCGACATGGCCCTCGGTGAGCCCTACATCGAGGCACTCATCGATCGCACCATGGCCTTCAGCCTGGCTGTCGGCAGGCGGCTCGTGGAGCTGGGAGTCGATGGCATCTGGACCGGGGACGACTTCGGCGCCCAGAACGGCATGATGGTCTCGCCGGACATGTGGCGCGACATCTTCAAGCCGCGCATGGCTGAGGTCTTCCGGCAGTTCAAGGCCGTGAACCCGGACGTCATCACGATGTACCACTGCGACGGCGCCATCGCCCCCATCCTGCCTGATCTCATCGAGATCGGCCTCGAGGTCTTCAACCCGGTGCAGCCCAACGTGCCCGGCCACGAGCCCGACGAGCTCAAGGCCCGGTTCGGCGACAGCCTCTCGTTCTGGGGTGGCATCGATCAGCAGTACCTGCTGCCGCGCGGCACGCCCGAGGAGATCGAGGCTGATGTCAAGGCCAAGATCGAGGCCCTCGGTCTGGGCGGCGGCTACATGGTCGCACCGGCGCACATCCTCCAGGGGGACACGCCGGTGGAGAACGTGGAGGCCTTCATCGAGGCGGTGCAACGACACGGGGTCTACGCCTGAGCCTGGAGGCCAGCACCGGGGCGAACGCCAGCTAGGGAGGGCCTCATGGCAGCGATCCCATTCATCGACACGCATGTCCATTTCTACGACCTGCAGCACCCGCGGTTGGAGTACGGCTGGCTGCGACCGGGCGTGAAGCACCACATCCTCGAGGCGGTCGAACCCATCTCGGCCCAACGCTACTGGGCCGACGACTGGATGGCCGAGAGCCGCTTCGCCAACGTGGTCAAGTCGATCCACGTGCAGTGCGCCGTGGGCACGCCCGACCCGGTCGAGGAGACGCGCTGGCTCCAGGCCTTCGCCGACCGCCTGGGTCACCCCCACGGCATCGTCGCCGAGGTGCGCCTGGCGGCCCCGGACGCGGAGGCCGTCATCGAGCAGCACAAGGCCTTCGCCAACCTGCGCGGGGTGCGCGATTTCGGCGAGGGTGACTACGAGCTGGACCCGGCCTGGCGGCGAGGCTTCGGGCGCCTTCGGGAACACGACCTGGTGGCCTGCATCGACTCGCGACCCGAACGCTATGCCCAGGTCAAGGACCTGGCCATGGCCTTCCCCGATACGCTCATCTCGCTCGATCACGCGGGATTGCCGCTACACCGTGACGACGAGTACCTGGCCCTCTGGCGGCGAGAGCTGACCAGCCTCGCGGAGGCGCCCAACGTCATCGTCAAGGTCTCCGCGCTGGGCATGGGCGACCCCCGCTGGACGGTGGACTCGATGCGGCCACTGGTGCTCCACTGCCTCGAGTCGTTCGGCGTCGAGCGCACGGTCTTCGGCACCAACTGGCCGGTCGACCGCCTGTTCTCCTCCTACCCCGATGTCATCGACGCCTATGCCCAGATCATCTCGGAGCTGACGCCTGCCGAGCAGACCGCCCTGTTCAGCGGCAACGCCGAACGGATCTTCCGCATCTAGGGAGCACCATGGAACGAAGCCTGCACTACTTCCGCCTCTTGCCCGGCACCGAGCGACTGTTCGACCGGATGCACGCTGACATCGCGCCGGAGGTGGCCGCGGACATGGCCGCTGCCGGACTTCACGATGTCACGGTCTTCCGCCGCGGCACCGACGCCTGGCGCTATGCCCTCGCCGAGCCCGACAGGGAGACGGCCTACCGGCGCTACCTGGCGCAGCCCTCGACGCAGGCCCGACGGCGCGATCTGCGGGGCATCGTGGCCGAGCTCGAGGCACCCGGCGGCGGGCTCATCTGGTTCGACGAGGTCTTCCATACCGACGCCCCAGGCCCCGGCGGCCCCTGGCAGCGCGGCTTCTTCACGATGGTCATCGACACCGAGCACGCCGCGCTGTATGACCGGCTCCACGCGGATCCATGGCCGGAGATGATCGAGGCCATCGCCGAGGCCGGCTACCGTGACTACACCGGCTTCCGCCGCGGTGCCCAGGTCGTGTACTACGGGCGCTACTACCCCGACTTCGAGACGGTCATCGACAACATCAACGGTACCGACGTGGCCGCGCGCTGGGGTGCAGCGCTGGGCGATGCCATCACGGCCTTCACCGACGAGGACGGGCGCAACTTCAGCGCACGCGAGGTCTACCACGTCGACTGACGACGGGCCCGGTGGCTAGGCCGGGACGGGGGCGTCCTCGCGCAGCAGGCCCTCGACCTTGAGTTCGGCCCACAGGTCGGCGGGGATGGGGTGGCGGAAGGTGGCCACGTTGCGCTCCACCTGCGCTGCCGAGGCCGCGCCGGGGATCACCGCCGAGATGACCGGGTGGCCCATCACGAACTGCAACGCTGCGGCGGCGATAGGCACGTCGTGGCGGGCACAGACGGCCTCGATGCGGCGCACCTTCTCCATCGTCGCCTCGTCGGCAGGCCGGTAGTCGGAGCGCGCCCCGGGGACGGCACCGGTGGCCAGGATGCCCGACTGGAACGGTGCTCCGATGACGACGCTGATGCCGCGCTCCGCGCAGACGCCGAACTCCTCGTCGAGCATCTCCTGTCGCAGCAGCGTGTAGGGCATGGCCACCAGCCAGAAGTCCGGCTCACAGAAACGCAGGAAGCGAGCCATCATGCCGGTCTCGTTGATGCCGGCGCCGATGGCCTTGAGCAGGCCGCTGCGACGCAGCTCCTCGAGAGCACGCCAGCCGTCGCGCTCGAGCTGGTCAAGGTAGTGCTGCACCTGCGCCTCGGTCTGGTGGGTCCAGAAGTCGAGGTCGTGGATGACGCCGATGTCGTACCAGGCCATGCCCAGGCGCAGCTGGCTCTGCTCGTAGCTGCGCATGATGCCGTCGTAGGTGTAGTCGTGGTAGTGGACGAAGGGCGCCGGGGCGACCCACGGCGAGAGGTCCGGCTCGGAACCGGGCACCGCCGCATCGAAGCAGCGGCCGACCTTGGAGGAGAGGATGTACTCGTCGCGCGGCCGGTAGCGCAGCCCGGCGCCGGTGCGCAGCTCCGAGAGGCCGCGGCCGTACCACGGTGAGGTGTCGAAGTAGCGGATGCCCGCCTCCCAGGCTGCCCCGATGGTGTCGAGGGCATCCTGCTCGGAGACCTCGCGGTAGATCGAGCCGTACGAGGCGCCGCCCAGCCCCAGCTGCGTGACCTCGACGCCACTCCGGCCCAGGGGCCGCCTGATGGTCGGATCCATGGCCCTCCCCCTAGTGCCGACGCTCCGGGGTCATCGACGCCCTCCTAGCCCCGGGCCCCGACGGAGCCGGGGTCCTCGAGCACGATCTCCGATCGGTATCGGTCGACCACCTCTTGGCTGATCTCGATCCCCAGCCCGGGCTTGGTCGGAGGGTAGAACCAGCCATCCTGGTGGTCGAGCGGCTCGGCTACCAGGTCGTGCTGCATGGGGTTGCGCAGCGGCTTGACCTCGATGAGCTTGGCGCTGCTGGTGGCGAAGCTGACGGCCAGGCTGGCCGCGGTGACGATGGCCGACGACCAGGCATGGGCGTTGGACTGACGACGATGCTGCTCCACCCGTTCGGTCACCTTGCGGAACCCGGTGATGCCCTGCGCGCGGCCAGGGTCGACGCCGATCACGTCGACCGTGCCCGTGGCCAGCACCCGTTCGTATCCGGCGGCATCCCACTCCTTCTCACCATAGGCGATGAGGGTGCTCGTCCGGGTCCGCAGGTCGGCGTATCCAGACGGGTCCCAGGCCCCGAGCGGCTCCTCGATCCAGTGCAGGCCCCATTCCTCGAAAGCCGCGATACGGCGGCTGGCGGTCATCACGTCCCAGGTGGTCCTCCAGCCGCAGTCGATCATGATCAGCTGGTCGGGACCGAGTCCCTCGCGCAAGCGACGCATGTACTCGACGTCGCGATCGTGCTCATAGCCCAGGTGTGCGTCACCACGCTTGCCGAAGCCCACCTTCACGCCATGCAGACCCGGCGCTACCCACTCCTGGGCTTCCTCCACCATCCGTCCGATATCGGCATGGTGCGCATGGCAGGAGGCCACGGCAGGCAGCTTCTCGTGCACGGCACCGCCGAGGAGCTGCACCACGGGGACCCCCAGCAGCTTGCCCTTGGTGTCCCACAGCGCGATATCGATGGCGGCGATGGCGAACGAGGCCAGGCCGCCGTTGTAGCCATACCACCAGGCGCGATCATGGAGGCTGTGCCAGATGGCCACGTTGTCGAGCGGGTCGCGCCCGACCAGCAGCTCGGCCATGCCCTCGATGAGCGCCCTGGTCGCGAAGGTGGACTCCGCCCACATGGTGATCGACTCGCCCCAGCCGGTGATCCCGTCGGCCGTGGTGATCTTGACCAGGCAGAGGCTGCGCAGGGCGTCGAAGTCGTTGGGCTCCGGGTAGGAGACGGGGATGGCCTCGACCCTGGCGATCCTGTCCACGAGATGCGGTCCCTCCTCGGACTGAGATGGCGTGGCCTGCGCCGGTCGAGTGTATTGCACCGTCGGGGCAGCGGATGGGCGGGTGGCCATGGCTCGGCGGTTATCATCCGCTGATCGAGCGGGAGGCATGCGATGGTCATGACCAAGCTACGCGTCGGCGTCATCGGGGCAGGTTCCTGGGCCGTGAGTTCACACCTGCCCAACCTGGTGCGACGTCGTGACGCGGGTGAGATCGAGCTGACCATCGTCAACCGCCGCAACGCCGACATCCTCGAGCGCATCAGGGAGACCTTCGACTTCCGAGAGGCGACCACCGACTGGCAGGAGGTCATCGCCGCCGAGCCGGATGTGGTCATCGTGGCCAGCCCGCCGCGGCTGCACCACGCGCAGGCCAAGGCGGCGCTCGAAGCGGGCGCTCATGTCATGTGCGAGAAGCCGTTCACCATCGAGCCCGGCGGATGCCTGGGACCTCGAGGCCACGGTGCGACGGACCGGGCGCGAGCTGTTCATCGCCTACGGCTGGAACTACCGACCCATGGTCATCGAGGCACATCGGTTGATGCGCGAGGATGGCGGCATCGGCGAGATCGAGCACGTCTCGCTGCGCATGGACTCGCCCACCAGGGAGTTGCTGTCGGAGACCGGCTCCTACCACGACGCCGATGCGGAGCTGGCGCCCAATCCCGACACGTGGACGCGTCCGGAGACCGCCGGCGGCGGCTATGGCCAGGCGCAGCTGACACACCTGCTGGGCATGATGCTGTGGCTCACCGACCTGCGCGGTGAGGCCGCCTTCGCGCTGATGACGCAGCCGCTGGGCGCCGAGGTGGAGCTCCACGACGCGGTCGCGATGCGCTTCAGCAGCGGTGCCATCGGCTCGATGGGCGGGGCCTCCTCGCACGTGGGCGCAGCCGGCAACCGCCACGGTGTGGAGGTCCACGTCGTCGGGCGATCGAGGCATGTTCCACGTGGACCTGCGCGACGACGTGCTGTGGCGTTACCGCGGTGAGCATGACGACCTTCGGGTGCCGCTCGCGACCGGCGCCGGTCTCTACGACTGCATCGGCCCCATCGACGCGGTCGTGGATGCGGCCCTGGGCAAGGCACCACCGAACAACTCGCCGGCCGAGCTGGGTGCCCGCACCGTGGAGATCCTGGATGCCGCCTATCGGTCGGCGGCAAGCGGCATGCTCGAAGCCATCAGGCCGTAGCCGGCGGCGGTCGCGTCGGGCGCCCCTGGCGCGGGAGGTGCGCCACCATGGCGATATCCTGCAGGTCACGCGAGGAAGGGAGATCGGAGCATGAGGACCGAGCATGGGGGCCCTGACGAACCGACGCAGCTCGCGCGCGGGCTGGGCCGGGACACGCTGCGCATCGAGCGCATCGAGACCGTCGCCGTCCGCGCCCCGCTGGCGCGACGCTTCGAGGGCAGCGCCTACTCGATGGTGAATCGGGCCACCATCATCACTCGACTGTTCACCGCCGACGGCGTCGTCGCCGAGGTCTACAACGGCGACACCGACGTCGAGCAGCCGATCATCGTCGACATCATCCACGACGAGCTGGCCCCTCGCGTGCTCGGACGCAGCGCCACCGACCCGGAGGGTGCGTGGGCGGCCATGGAGCCGTCCACCAACGACATCCTGCGTGACCGTGGCCTGGCGCTGCAGGCCATCGCCTGCGTCGATACGGCCATCTGGGATGCCCTGGCTCGCGCCCTCGAGGCGCCGCTGCATCGCGTCTGGGGTTCGGTCACCGATTCGCTGCCGATGAGCGTCATCGGCGGCTACTACCATCTCGATGCCGATCAGACGCGCCGGGTCGTGGCCGACTACGCGACGCGCTTCGCGGGCATGAAGTTCAAGGTCGGCGGCCGCTCTCCGGCCGAGGATGCCGAGCGCGTGCGCTGGCGCCCGCGAGGCGGCCGGTCCCGACTTCGTCGATCATGGTCGATGCCAACCAGGGCTACGAGCGCGCCGAGGCCGTGGAGTTCGGCAGGCGCGTGGCCGAGCTGGACATCCGCTGGTTCGAGGAGCCCTGCCGCTGGACGAACGACCGGCGCTGGATGCGCGACGTGCGCTACCAGACCGGTCTGCCGGTCACGGCCGGCCAGAGCGAGGTGACGCTGGCGGGCTGCGCGACCTCGTGGTCGAGGACGCCATCGACGTCAGCAACTTCGATGCCTCGTGGTCCGGCGGACCGACGGTCTGGCGGCGAGCAGCCGGGTTGTGCGCCGCCTTCGGCGTCGAGATGGGTCACCACGAGGAGCCCCAGGTCGTCGTCGCATCTCCTGGCCAGCGTGCCCCGCCACACCTTCGTGGAATGCTTCGACGAGGAACGCGACCCGTTCTTCTGGCAGCTCTCGGACCTGTCCTCGTTCCTGCACGAGGGCCGGCTGCACCTGCCCGAACGGCCCGGCCTCGGCATCGTCTTCGACACCGACTACGTCGATCGCTGGACGGTCGACCGGCGCACCACCACAGCCTGACCCAGCTGAGGGCGAGGCCGGTGCCCCTCGGCCGGGCGAGGCGCCTACGCTCGCTCGCCCAGCTCGACCACCGTCTTGATGGCGTCGCCCGTTCCGGCCAGGCGGTGCGCGATGGCCTCGGCGTCGAAGCCCTGGATGCGGTCGGTGATGAGCCCGGTCAGCCAGCCCCTGGTGTCGGGCCTCGGTTTGGGCCTCGGCGATGGTGGCCGCAGCCTGGACATAGTCGTCCCGGGCGGCTGCCGCGCTGCCCACGATGACGCGGTTGTAGAGCACGAGGGCCTGGTTGAGGCGCGCCATGTCGACGTGCAGCGGCCGCTGACCGGGGGTCACGCTGAAGAGCGCCAAGGCGCCGTTGGCGGCCAGCGCAGCCACGGCCGGCTCGATGAGCGCGGCGACACCGGAGCCCTCGAAGACGATGTCGAAGGGGCCGTCGCGCTCGACGAGCGCGGTCAGGTCCAGCTGCCCAGCGGCGGCGTAGCGGGCGCCGATGCGCTCGATGAGCTCGCTGTTGCGATACGGCGCGGGCCGTCGCGCGTAGGTGGTGACCTCGAGACCGCGCAGCCGCAGCGCCAAGCGTGGCCAGCAGGCCGATGGTGCCCGCACCGGTCACCAGCGCACGTCGCGGCTCCCACAGGTCCAGGCGTGTCTGCACCTGGTCCGCCTGGCGCAGTGACTTGGTGATGCAGGAGAGCGGCTCGGTGAGGATGGCCACGTCCTCCAGCTCGTCAGGGATGGGCACGAGATAGCGCGCGTCGACCACGACCTCCTCGGCCATCAGCCCGTGGGCCCGACTGATGCCGGTCTCGATGAAGACGTCGTCGGTGGAGAGATCGGGGCGGCCGATGCGGTCGTAGGCGCTGCCTCCGGGCCGGCGGATGGTGACGACCACGAGCTGGCCGACCGCAACGTCGCTGACCGATGGCCCGACCTCGACGACACGGCCCAGCGATTCGTGGCCAAGGACGAGGTAGTCGTCGCCCTCGGGCGCGCGGCCGTACTCCCCTGCGGCGAGGTCGGCGTCCGTGCCGCACAGTCCGGCGCGCATGATCTGCACGCGGGCGCCGCGACCGTCGGGGACTGTCATCGAGGCGCGGGCGCGGCCACGTCGCGCAGGTGCACGGAATCGGGCGTGCCCGGCCGGATGGCGATGGCCTTCATGACCCCAGCCTAGCCCTCCGGCCGGCTCTCGGTCGGACGTGGTCTAGAGGCGGTGGAGCGGACGCGTCAGACAGGTGGGGCCGCCTTCGCAGGGCAGGCACAGCTCGTCCGCCTCGAAGGTGGTGACCTCGCAGCCGGCGGCACGCATCAGCCGAGCCGTCTCTGGGAAGCCGGCGATGGCGAGACAACGTCGGGGTGCGCTGGGCAGGACGTTGAGGTTGAGGCCGGCACTGGCCTCGAACTCATCTTCGGGGACGTGGAGCAACTCGTAGCCCATCGCCACCATGCGCTCGTAGAGCGCCACCGGCACGAGCGGGGCATAGACGAGCGCGAGATCGGCATCGATTGGGTTCACCACGGACAGCAGGTGCAGGCATGCCTCGGGGCCCTGGAACCAGGGCATGTCGTAGGCCTCGATGGTGATGCCGTGCCGCGCCACGATCTCCGTCAGCTGCTCGATGCCGGCCTGGTTGGTGCGGTAGCCGCGGCCCACCGCGATGGTGCTCGCATCGAGCCAGAGGCAATCGCCACCCTCGACCGTGCCGGGCGCTTCGATAGCACCGACGATGGGCAGGAGCCCCTGGTAGAAGCGCCGGTGCAGCTCGGCCTCGTCGATCCGGGCCGCCTTGCCCGGTCGCAGGATGATGGCACCCGCCGGGATGGTGAACGACGGGATCGTAGGTGAAGACGGAATCGGCGAGACCGTCGTCCTCATCGGCGTCGATCCAGTGGATGGTGGCACCGTGGGCCTCGAGCAATGCCGCGAACGCATCGAACTGGGCGGTCAGGGCCACGGCGTCGATCGGCTTGGCGTAGTGCCAGGCCGCGGGATCGGCCGTGAGGATGGCTCGAGGGCGGCGCATGGCCACGTGCCGCAGTGGGCCGGCCATCGAGTCGACGCCGAACCGATCGAGTCGGTCGGATGTCATCGTCCGAGTGTAGGGCCCACTCGATGGGGACTCCGCTTCCTGGACATCCGCGACCCTCGGCAACGCCCGACCAGGATCCTGGATCGCGACGTCGGCCGCATGCCGCCGGAATCCAAAGCGGACGGTGGTACGTCCACCGTCCGCTTTGATGACTCCCAGGGCGCCTCACAGCCCCAGGAGGGCGACTCCCAAAGGAAACTGCGTTCGTATCGCTAGTAGGCCTCGAGGTAGCGGTCCAGCTCCCAACCGGTGATCTGCTGGGAGTACTCGTCCCACTCCTCGCGTCTTGGCCTCGAGATAGTGGCTGTAGACGTGGTCACCAAGCGCCTCGGCGATGACCTCGTCCTTCTCCATGCTCGTCGATGGCCTCGCCGAGCGAGCCGGGCAGCTCCTTGATGCCCTTCTCGAGGACGCGCTCGGGCGACATCTCGAAGAGGCTCTCCTCGACCGGGTCGGCCAGCTTCATGCCCTTCTCGATGCCGTCGAGACCGGCCGCCAGCATGGCCGCGAAGGCCAGGTACGGGTTGGCGGTCGGGTCGGGACAGCGCACCTCGCAGCGGGTGGCCTCGACCGAGCGGCCCGGCGAGACCTTGGGCACGCGGATCAGCGCGGAACGGTTGGTGCGGCCCCAGGTCAGGTAGGTCGGCGCCTCGTAGCCGGGCACCAGGCGCTTGTAGGAGTTGACGAGTGGGCGCCAGCACGGCGCTCATGCCGCGTGCGTGAGCCAGCACGCCGGCCATGTACGACTGCGCCAGCTTGGAGAGACCGTACTTGCTGCGCGGCTCGGCGAAGGCGTTCTTCTGCTCCTCGATGGACCACAGGCTCTGGTGCGTGTGCATGCCGGAGCCGTTGATGCCCTCGATGGGCTTGGGCATGAAGGTGGCGTACAGGCCGTGCAGGTTGGCGATGGCCTTCAGCGTGAACTTGAAGGTGATGGCGTTGTCCGCGGTGGTCAGGCCGTCGCTGTACTGGAAGTCGATCTCGTGCTGGCCGTAGGCGACCTCGTGGTGGGCGGCCTCGACGCGGATGCCGAACGCCTCGAGCGCGTTGACCATGTCGCGGCGCACGGCCTGGGCGAGGTCGGTGCGGAAGTCGAAGTAGCCGCCCTGTCGTGCGGCAGTGGCGCGATGCGTTGCCGTCGGCGTCCTTGCGGAACAGGAAGAACTCCAGCTCCGGGCCGGCGTTCCAGATGTAGCCCATGTCCTCGGCGCGCGTCGAGCTGCGCTTGAGCACGCCGCGCGGGTCGCCCACGAAGGGCTGGCCGTCGGGGGTCATGACGTCGCAGATGACGCGGGCCGTGCCGCGGCTGCCGAGCGGGCCGGCGCCCAGGTCGCCGCCGCTGCCAGGGGATCTCGGCGAAGGTGCTCATGTCCGGCGCCAGCCACTGGTCGGACTCGGCGATGCGGGTGAAGCCCTCGATGGACGAGCCGTCGAACCAGGTCCCGTGCTCCAGCGACTCCTCGAGCCGGTAGAGCGGGATGGTGATGCCCTTGACGATGCCGAGCAGGTCGGTGAACTGCAGCTCGACGAAGCGGATGTCGCGCTCCTTGGCGACCTGGATCTTGTCGAGCGGATCGTTCGACGCGACTTCGATGACCAACGGTCTCTCCTCTTCCTGCCGTGCGCAGGGCCCTCGAGTCTGGATATGGGCCCACAGTGAGGCGGCACGGCGCAGTCCGAGCATAGGAGGCACCTCGTCGAGATAGGTTGCCCTCCGGTTACGCATCGGAAGCAGTCCCTGGACGATTCACGGTCGCGACCTGATCCCGGGCGTCTTGGGGCCGGGGCTTGGGGCCGGCACTGGAGTCGCGCCATGAGACAGGCGCGTCTCAGCGGGATCCGATCCGTGCGAGCCTGAGACGCGGGCACTCAAGTGATCTCCGGGCGCCCGTTCCCGGTGGACCGGACAACTCGACAGAGCCCGAAGCGATTCGGCAGGTTCTTCCCGCTCAGCGGGCAGATCGGCCTGAACGGCCCCGGGTCCAGCCAAGGTTTCCCGCTGGGCGGCCAGAACCTGCAACTCCGGGGACAAGCACGTCGTGTTGTCCCGTCGAACGGGAAGTCGGGAGTGGTGCGGGTGGGAGCGAGGGATGGGTGCCCGGCGGTGCGAGGGATGGGTGCCCGGCGGTGCGAGGGATGGGTGCCCGGCGGGATCGGCACGCCACGTGGCAATGAGGTGGTGCGCCGCGAACGCCTCATCGAGCCGGCTCAGCTGTGCGATCTGTCCGTTTCGCTCTTGATCCTTCCGCTCGTGGCTCGTGCCACGGCTTCGCGGAGCTTGCCGAACTCATCGTCGGCGTCGACGTAGCTGTCGGCCAGGAAGGCCAGTTCGACCTGGTCGTCGACGATGCGCGCCCAGGCCCGACGACGGGGAAAGTAGAAGGTCAGCACGAGGCCCACGATGAGCAGGCCGAAGGCGAGCCAGATGATGGGCTGGCCGGGGTCGTTCTTGATGACCATGCCGCTCCAGCTGCCGACACCGTCCCAGGTGATCGACTGGCCGGCTGTGACCTCGGGGTCGGTGGTCACGCCGACGCGGGATAGTGGCCAGGAACAGTGTCTCGTTGGCTCCGGTCTCCGGGTCGGCCGGACCGACGCCCTGCATCACCAGCTGTGGTGCCCCGTCGCCGCCCTCGCTGAGCACGGCGACCAGCGCCGACCTGCGCCCCGGGGATGGTCATGAAGCCCTGCGGCCGACCCAGCACCTCGTCGTCGAGCAGCAGGGGCCCACGCCAGACCAGGTCGCCGGCCGCGTCATGGATGGTCAGCTCGGCCGCGGGCCCGAAGGTGTTCTGGTGGAAGGCGTAGCCATCGACGATAAGCGGGTCGTTGACTCGGATGGTCTTGCGCGCCACCTCCTCGCCATCGCGGTAGACGGACAGGTCGGTGCTGAAGTCGGCGAAGGAGCCGTCCTCGCGCCGGGGCGCCGCGAAGGCATGGTTCTTGACCAGCAGGTTGCCCGGCGTGCCCACCGCCTGGACCGGGGCGGTCTGTCCCTCGCCCACGAAGACGACCGTCTCGAAACCGGCCGCCACGGTGACGGCGCCGCCGGCCAGGAAGAGCACGAGGCCGGCGTGGGTGAGCAGGGTGGCCAGCTTCTGGTACTGGTTGCGGTCGCCGTAGACGTAGCTGGCGCCGTCGGCGTCGGCCGTGCGCTGGCGGCGGAAATGGCGGCGGCGGAAGGCGTCCTGGACCGCGGAAGCAGCGTCGTCTCCCGCCCCGCCGATGAGCGAGCTCGATGGTCGCGGCCCGCATCGAAGAAGGCCGCCGGCTGCTCGACCCGGACGTGGCTGACGCTCCGCCACAGGCGTCGGCGTGCGGTCGAGCGTGCAGCAGATGATGCTGATGACGAGCACGGTCATGAGCACCAGGAACCAGGGCGTCGAGAAGACGCTGAAGAGGCCCAGCCTGTCGAAGACGTCGACCAGGAGCGAGCCCAGCCGGCAAGCCGATCCCAGGCGCGCATGCATGGTCGCCAGCTCGACTGCGTAGCGCGCCGGGTCGTCGGCAGCCGTGACGGGGAACTGGCGCACCAGCGTGCCCACCAGCCCGGACACCGCCAGCAGCGTGATGAGCACGACCGCGAAGCGCACGTCGGTCAGCAGCGCGCCAGGCGGCCGCCCCCATCCGTGCCAGCGCCATGGCTCAGGCGCTGACGCCCGCCTCCACCTGGCTGCCGTCAAGGCGCCTGGTCCACGTCGGCGAGCAGGTCGTCGACGTCCTCGAGGCCGACGGAGATGCGCACCAGTCCCGGAGGGATGCCGGTGGCTGCGAGCTGCTCGCTCGCTCAAGCTGGCGATGCGTGGCCGTGGGCGGGTGGACGGCGTAGGTCACGACGCTGCCCAGCGTGGCCGTGACCGGCGGGATGCTGCAGGCGCGTCGATGAAGCGCGGCTGCCGCGTCCGGCGAGCCCAGGTCGACCGCCAGCATGCCGCCGCCCAGCGCGCAGCTGCCGCGCGGCGACCTCCGCCTGGGGGTGGCTGGGCAGGCCCGGATAGGCCACGCGCGCCACGCCGGGGGCGCCTTCGAGCAGCCCGGCCAGGGCCAGGGCAGACTGGCTGTGTCGGTCCATGCGCACGTGCAGCGTCTGCAGGCCGCGCAGCACCAGGAAGGCGCTGAAGGGCGCGACGATGCCGCCGGTGTCGATGCCCACGTCGCGAACACGCCTCGATGTAGTCCGCTCGTGCCCGCCACCGCGCCGGCGATGACGTCCGAGTGACCGCTCAGCCACTTGGTGGCCGATTCGACGACGACATCGACGCCCAGCTCGAGCGGTCGGCAGAGGTACGGCGAGGCGAACGTGTTGTCGACCACTACGACTGCGCCGTGCCCATGGCCGAGCTCGGCGAGACGCTCGAGGTCGGCCACCACGATGGTCGGGTTGGAGATGGTCTCCGCGTAGAGGAGACGCGTTGGAGCGGCGGCCAGCGCGCGCTCGACGGCCTCGAGGTCGGTGGGGTCGACGGAGACCGTCTCCACGCCGAGCGGCGCGAGCACACGCTCCATGAGTGCGCGGGTGCTGCCGTAGACGGCCTGGGTGCAGACGATGCGGTCGCCGGCCTTGAGCAGCGACAGCAGCGCGGCGTGGATGGCGCCCATGCCCGAACCGAAGGCGAAACCGGCCTCAGCACCGTGCATCTCGGCGAATGCGGAAGCCAGCGCGGTCGCGGTGGGGTTCTCGATGCGCGAGTAGGTGTAGCCGGCCTTCTCGAAACCGATCAGCTGGGCATAGTCGCCCACATCCTGGGCGTGGAAGGTGGCCGACTGGTAGATGGGTACCGCTGCGGGGCCCTGTTCGACCGGTGGCACCCGGGTGGCGGCCTTGATCGCGCGAGTGCCGAAGCCGCGCTGCTGCTCGTGCTGGGACATGCGCTGACTCTACACGGCGCGGTCGCCGTGCCTCCTATCGTGCGGGTGGCTCGGGCGGATCGTCGGGCTCGATGGGCAGCGCGATCCAGGGCTGGTCGTCTCCACCGCTGATCTCGTCCGAACGGCTGCCGGAGCCGGGGCTCGACCGTGGATCGCTCGCCGGGCGCGGTGTCGGAGCATCGTCGGGCCGGGTCGGGCGCGGTGTCGGGACATCGTCGGGCCGGGTCGGGCGTGCCTCGGGCGAGCGTGACGGGGCGTCGTCGGTACGAGTCAGCCAGGCCTGGTCGGGAGCCTCGACGGCCGTCCGAGCGCGCGACGGTGGCTCGGGTGGCTCCTCGACGGATCGGTTGTCGGGCGCGGGACGCGGCCCAGACGCGGGACGCGGCCCAGAAGAGCGCGGCATCGCCGGCTCCGCTGCCCAGGGCACGGCGGCCCCCTCATCAGGTTCGACAGGGATGGTCGCCGACCCTCGTTGCCGTCCCATCGGTGAGCGCGCCGGCACCTCGGCCGTGAGCTCGTCCTCGTCGGCGCCGGCACGACCTTCCGGTGTGAACGCGCCCCACGGGACCGGGTCACCACCGGTCCGCACGTCATCGGCCGGGGTGAGCTGCACCAGCTCGCCGCTGCCGCCGTCGATGTCGGTGGCCACGCGTCCGGTTCCCGTCTGGTAACCCACGATGCGGTTCTTGCCGCGTCGCTTGGCTTCGTACATGGCCACGTCGGCCGCGGCCACCAGCTGCTCGATGGTGCTGCCATCGGCGGGGTAGTTGACGAGGCCGACCGATGCCGAGGAGCGCACGTTACGGTCGGCCGCGAACAAGGTCAACGCATAGATGTCACGGCGCAGCTTCTCAGCCACCACGTAGCCACCGGCCACATCGGTCTCCGGGAGCAGCACCACGAACTCGTCGCCGCCGTAACGTGCGGCGGCGTCAGTGAAGCGGATCGTGCGCCGGATGGTGTCGGCAACGCCCTTGAGCAAGCGGTCGCCCCACTGGTGTCCGAAGGTGTCGTTGACCGGCTTGAGGTCGTCGAGGTCGAGCATCAGCATGGTGAAGCCACGGCCCATGCGGTCGGAACGCCGCATCTCCTGCTCCATGGTCGTGAAGAAGAAGGAGCGGTTGTAGAGACCGGTCAGGGCATCGAAGCGCGAGGCGCGCAAGGCCTCGTCACGAGCGTGGCGCTGAGAACGCGCGGCGGCGGTGGCGATGTCCGCCAGGAGGATGAGCGCAACGGCGTTGATGCCGACCCAGGCCAGCGCCTCCGGGGCCAGCGGATCATCGATAGCGTCGAGGAGCCCGACCATGGCGATGGAACCGGCGCCGAACAGCGCCACGGCCAGCGGTGCGCGGCCTTCGGTCGAAAGCGCGGTGCCGGCCACGACCAAGTAGAAACCGACCACGAAGGGGCTGCCCGCTCCGCTGGTGAGGGTCATGAGCAAGCCCAGGAAGATGATGGCGCCGATGCCCTCCATGGGGCGGCGGTAGCGGCCCAGCGCAGCCGGCGGGACCATGTCCATGAACAGGACGACCAGCAGCATGCCCGCCGAGAGCAGCGTGAAGATGGCCGGCTCGCGGTCTGGCCAGGCTCGCGTGAGGGCCACGATGACAGCCACCGAGGCCAGGAACAGGAAAGCGACGACGCGCGCGACCTGGCGTGTGCTGCCGGGCGAGATGAACGAGGTGCTGGTGCGCGCCGCGCCCGAGTTGGACGGAGCCGGAACCTCCGCCGGGTCGTCCTCGCGGTCGCGCAGCCCCGGAGGGGATTGGTCAGCCGCGGGCCGGCCCGAAGCGCCTCGTGCCACGTGCGCGGTCGCATAGGCCACGGTCACAGCCACCGCGGCGATGACGATGAGCCCAACGGCTAGGAGGATGATCTGATCTGCGGACACGCATTACCCCGATACCCGCGCTCGCGGGCATGGTCGTGGTGAGGCTGGCTGGGCCACCACAAGTACTCCCTTCACGCTGGCCAAATGGTACTTCCCAACCCGAGTCCCCCCAACCCACGGTGGCTGCTAGTGTGGACAACTGGCAACGTCACGCGATGAGGGAGTCATGAGCGAACACGCCAAGTCCGAACAGGCCTGTCCGGTTTGCGGGCAGCACACGCTGGCACTCGACCGACCACCGGAGATCGACGTCATGGGCGTGCAGGCCTACAGCGACATGCTCGGCATGGGCGACCTCCACAACGAGGGCGCCATGGCCATCGTGTGTCTCAATTGCCAGACGCTGTGGAAGGACAAGGATGCCTTCGACCGCGGCGAGCCCGAGCCTGAGGTCGCCTCAGATGGGAGTGACGACTCCGGGGAGTGACGACTCCGGGGAGTGACGACTCCGGGGAGTGACGACTCCGGGGAGTGACGATGTTCCGTGTGACCGTGTTCCGTGTGACGCGTCGCGATCGGCCCTCGCCGGTTTGCCGTTGGCCCTCCCCCGTTCGGCCTTGGCCGTTCCCGTTTGCCGTTGAACGGGCGAATGCGACCAGCGAAGCACTGATCTCGAGCGAACGGCCGGCCGTCTGCGCGATGCTTCCCGTCCAGCGGGAAGAACGGTCATCAATCGCCGTCGAGCGGCAAGAACCTGCTGCTTGGGCCGCAGGCACGTCGTACTGTCCCGCCGGGCGGCAATGACCAGTCCCTACAGCCCCCGCTGGCCCCAGTAGAACATCAGGGCGATGCTGATGAGCACGGCCAGCCCGAACATGAGGGCCAGGAGCCAGCTCACGGCGAAGCCCATGGCCAGCGCGCCGATGAAGAAGATGCCTAGCTCCAACGCCAGGCGGGCCGGATCGGGCAGGCGCCGCGCGGCCTTGGGTGCGACGAAGAGGCCCCACACCGCGATCACGACGGCCACGGCCACGATGCCGAGCACCAGCCCGATGACGAACTCCCCTGACAGGGACATGCCCCACAGGAGCATGGCCACCAGCACGAGTATCTCGAGGATGAAGCGAAAGGCCATGTTCAGGTTGCGCATCGACCGCTCATTCATGGACCTGGGCCCTCCGTATCGCCTCCGCCGTTCGGTGCGCGTCTTCCCGCCCCTCGATCGAGCGCGCTTCGGCCTCCAGTTTGAGCAGTCGGACCTCGGCATCGAGATCGCCTTGCAGGCGCTCGCTGAGTCGACCCTTGAAGAGGTGTGCACTGAGGCCGTACATCGCGGCCTCGACAGTCACGTGGACGCCCGTCGGCGCTGGGTGGATACGCCATCTCTGGCGCTGGCCCACCGCCAGTACCCGGCCCTTCCAGGCCAGCGTGTATGGGGCGTCGACCACGGTGAGTCGACCGCTCAGTCGGCCGAACGGCGTGGCGAATCGGAACTTCGCGCCGATCTCGAGCTCTGACTCGAAGACCGCCTCGCGCACCGCGGGGTTCCATGTCGGCCACGAAGCGATGTCGGCGATGACCGTCCAGACCTCACGCTCGGTGGCGGCGATGGAGATCTGCGCGCTGGCGCTCAGGGGTGCTGGCGACCGGGTGGGCTTCACGACTGGATGCTACCGCGCGCGGGGTGGGTCGCTGGACTTGACGATGGCGACGCCGTCCTCGACCTGGACCGAACCATGGGCCGCCAGCCCGGCGTGCCCTCCGCAGCCTCGGCACCTGTGCTCAGACCTGGAGAGGAGTTGTATCCCCATCCCGATGGTGACGACACGACTCGTGCGCTCGATCCGTACTGGTGGATGGACCCACTGCAGGCCGCAGGTGCGGTCGACCTCATCGCCGATCGCATGCAGGCGGTGTGCGATGGTCGCTGGGCGACACGTGCGATCGAGGTCGAGTGGAGCCTCTATGTACTTGATGACCGGATGCGGGACCTGCTGCTTCGCTGTCAACGCGGACAGCGCCGCCTGGTTGCGAACGAGGCCGGCCTCGGGTACCTAGCAGAGCGGTACGACTTCATCGTCACACTCGCCGATCAGGAGCCCCTCGAGACGTTCGGCCCCTGGTCGGTCACAGAGAGGCCCAGTGGACCGAACGACCTCCCCGTGGCGGCGTCAGCTGGATTCCCGGGACGGAGCCGACACTCGGCAACGATGGTGCGATGAGCGCCTCATGGCTGGTCCCTGATGTCGGTACGGACTAAGTAACGCTGTTCGTGGACTCGTTGGGTGCGCCTGGATCGGGAGCCGAGACCTACCAAGCCATGATGCTTGCGAACGCCGAGCGCATCGCCCAGGCCGCGCCAGGGTCGCTCATCGAGCGGGCACGGGCACACGGGGGCGTGTCGCCCAGGATGGACGGGGCCCTGATTCGTTGGGCGGCAGGCCTGCCGCTGCGAGCAGGGATCGAGCGGCCGCAACGGACGATGACAGTCCTGCATGAGCGGAGACTCACACCCAGACCGCGGGCGTGTAACCACCAACAAGGGAGGTGGTCGGGGTGGCGGGGATCGAACCCGCGACCTCATGCTCCCAAAGCATGTGCGCTACCTCTGCGCTACACCCCGACGAGTTCGTGCGTGACTAGGGTACACAGGGCTGCCTTGGAGCGGTAGCCAGAGGGCCTACAGCGCTTTGACTGCCGGTCGGTCTAGCGCTTGATGCCCTTGCTGATGCAGCCGAGACGGTGGGACTCCACGGTGACGTCCACGAAGCCGGCCGCTTCCATCTGCCCCCGGCGATCGTCCGCCAGGACCGCCCGGCCACCACGCCGCAGGACGCGGTACATCTCCCCGATCGCGGCCTGGGCCTTGTCGTCGTAGCAGCCGATGTCGTTGCTGGTGACAACGCTGAACGTGTCGTCGGCCCACGGTAGCTCGGTCACATCGCCGACCTTGAACTCCGCCGTCCCGGCCCCGACACGTTCCTCGCTCTCCTGGCGGGCGATGTCGATGAATGTCGCCGAGTGGTCGACGCCCGCGATGAGGCGCGCGCCGGCACAACGCGTGCGCAGGAACGTGCCGCTGCCACAAGCTACGTCGAGCACGTTGTCATCGGGACCGACGCCCAGCGCTTCCGCGAAGCCGTCGTAGAGCCACCACACGAGCCGTGGGTAGACCCGTGCCCAGAGATACGCCCAGCGACCCTCCAGGCGCATGCCGCTATCGTTGAAGCGGGCCTCGACGCGGCCCCATCCGAGGGCAGCTCCGACCAGGGCCGGGACCGACAGGGCGGCCGTCGCGACCGCCGGGCCCAGGCGGCGCCGGGCCAGCCAGGTGAGGGCCCCCATCAAGCCAGCCCACGGCCAGACCCAGACCAGGTCGGCCTTCATCGGCGGGGGACCAGCCTCGTCGACGGGGTCGAAGCGGACGAAGCAGAAGCGATCGATGTTGGCCGCGAAGTCCTCGGCTGTCTCGCCGAGTCCCTCGGCCCGCAGCATCCATCGCAGCATGGTCCCGGTGGCGCCCGGCGTCCGCTGGTAGAGCATGACCGCCTCGTCACGCTCGGTGACGCGAGTGGACCGGGCGGTCCACGTCTTGTCGCGCCGCTGCAGCGTGACGATGGGGTCGACCGAGAGGTTGCCATACCAGTGTGCCCGGTCGCCGAACGGGTTCACCACGTACAGGCGATCGTCGATGAACATGGCACTGACGACGACATGGCGCGGCAGACCGCTCGTGCGACCGATCGTGGTCAGGACCATGTCGTTGTCGAATCGTCCGTAGCCCAGTCTGAAATCCGGTCGTCACGAGCTTGTGCTGGGTGCGAGCGAGGACGTTGTGTGGGTGCTCGTTGCCCCATGTCACGAAACGCATGAGCAACCGCTCGAGCCGCGATCTTCGGCCTTAGGCGCAACTCCCTGCTTCGCGGCGCTCCGGTCGTCTACACGCTGGGCGACAGCGGCGAACGGGATGTCCCGCTCGGCGGCCACGGTTGCCATGTCATGCCCCCTCGCCGCGTATCGCGGCGCTGCTAGCGTTCCGGCATTGCGGTCGCTTCGATTCTATGAGCGAGGGGAACCGTCGAGCCGGACGGCCCGCCGAGACGACGGAAGTGTCGACGTTCTGCACTCGCGAACCGCACAACAATCGAGGCCTTCACCGCTCACGCCGTCGTGCGTGGGACCCGGGGGCCTTCGCCGCAAACCCCTCGTGGGCTCCCGAAGCATGTGCGCTACCGCTGCGCTACACCCCGACGATGTTCGTGCGTGAATAGGGTACACAGCGCGCGTCTCGGGCGGTAGCGGAGTGGCCTACAGCGCTCGAAATCGCACGACGAGTCATCAGGGCGCCGGTGACGCCTTGACCTCCGGCCAGCCAGCCAGGCCCTAGGGCGATGGCGGACCGGCCTGCTCCTTGGTGGCGTGCACCAGCCTGGACTTGTACGCCACCGGCAAGACCGAGAGAGCGACGTCTACGAAGCCAGCCTTCTCCACGAGGCGCTGCGCGTCGGCATCGCTCCAGTTCCAGACGCCCCAGGCGTTTCGCGCGGCTGATTGGTCCGTCGCGCCCCAGCCGGCCTTGGCGTACTCGCCCAAGGTGAAGACGGCCCGTCCGCCGGGGCGAAGGACGCGATACATCCCCCGCAGCGTGCCCTCGGGGTCGCCGATGTGCTTGAGCGCTTCGAGCGAGGTGACGACGCTGAAGCGGCCGTCCTCCCAGGGCAGGTCCGCCGATCACCGAGGACGATCTCGGCCGTGCCTGCAGCGATGCGCTCGGACAAACGCTCGCGCGCAGCGCCGACCTGGTCTCCGAGATGTCGAGGCCGGCCACGTAGCGGACGTGCGCGCGTGCTCCGCGAGGAGCCTGCCCGACCCGCAGCCGATGTCGAGGAGCTCGTCGTCGGGCCGGAGGGGAAGCTCGGCCGCCATGGCTCGTGTGTATTGCTTCATGGCCGACCCCATCACGCGGGCGCCGACCCACCCGACAGCGCCGCGCGGCTCCCCGAACAAGCGGCTCCAGAGCTCTCTGCGATAGCCGACCGATCGTCCGCCCGTCGGGCCATCGCTCGCACCCGCTCGACGTTGGCCTCCGACGGAGCAGGCTCGCGCCGGAGCTCGGACGGCAGGTCCTGCCCGCTGAGCCAAGCCTCGACCGTGCGGATGTGCAGGTCGGGTGCCTGCCGCTGCCAGCAGTGGAAGAGGCCGGGCGCATACCAGGCCTCGCCGTGGGGCATGAGCACGGCCAGGGCCGCGTTGGTCTCTCGGGTGTCCCCACCCCGGAACCCGGATTCCCTCTCCCCGGCGATGAGCAGGGTCGGACATGGCGCATCGATGACCGCGGAGGTCCTGAAGCACTCTGCGATGGCACGCCCGAACGCCCGGCGCGATGCGACGCGCAGGTCGGCCGGGTCATGCGTATCCCGGTTGAGCGCCAGGATCGGGCGGGTATGGATGAATGGCGCCAGCAGGACAGACGAGGGCGACGAGCCGACGGCTCCGAGCGCGGACCGGGGTGCCGTCGATGATGGCCCGCTCGACACGGTCGGGATGGCGGCGCAGCAGCGCGTGGATGATCATGCCACCCGAGGAGATGCCGACGACACTGGCCCGTCGTGCCGGGACGCGCTGCTCGATGAGCCTGGCGACGAGGTCCGCCGTCTGGCTGAATGACGCCGATGGCAGCTGGCTGCTGCGCCCGAAGCCGGGCAGGTCCGGGGCCAGGCAGTGGAAGTCGGTGAGCCTCTCCATGTGCCGCGCCACTCCCGGCCGCTCTGGCCGGCTCCGTGGATGAAGACGATGGCCGGCGAGCCGGGAGTGCCCGACTCCTCGACGTACATGCCGCCTGGCCCGCGAGTCCGGGGTCGGCTCCGGTGCGACCGTGCTCCGCACCTTCGCGTTCATGTCCGACCTCCTCCACGAGCACCGTCGTCTCGGCGGGCTCCTCGATGCCGGCGCTGCCGGCTTGGTGCCCCGGACGAGCTGGAAGGAGAGCACCGGCAGGACCGAGACCGAGACGTCGCCGAAGCCGGCCTCCTCCACCAGCCGCCGCGCGTCGGCGTCGCTCCAGCGCCAGAAGCCCCATTCGTTCTCGTGCCCGAGTCGGGCTCGGCGTCTCGGACGGCACCCATCGTGACGACCGCCCGCCCACCAGGGCGGAGCACGCGGTGCATCTCGCTCAAGGCCCTCGCGGGTCGGGGACGAACTCGAGGCGTCGAAGGCGGTGACGACGCTGAAGCGGGCGTCCTCCCAGGGCAGGGCCGCGGCGTCACCCAGGACGATCTCGGCCGTGCCCGCGGCGAGACGGTCGGCGAGGCGTTTCCGGGCCATGCCCACCTGGATCTCCGAGGCGTCGAGGCCGGCGACGTGGCGCACGTGCGCCGCGTGCTGGCGATGAGCACCCCGCCGACCCGCAGCCGACGTCGAGCACGTCGTCGTCAGGCCGGAGGTCCAGCTCCCCGGCCATGTCGCGGTAGAACTTGCCCTTCATCGACGCCATCAGCCGGGCACCGATCCAGCCCGAGGGACCGTGGGGCACTCCCGAAGCAACGCGTAGTCGAACGACTCCTACGCAGACCCATCGCACGTTCCCCCTTGCGCGGGCCGGGTTCGCCAGTGGCTCGGCGCGGTCCTCAGCGGCCATGGTCACGGACCGTGCGTCGTCAGCCTCCCGCTACCCACCATTCTCGCGCCGCCGCCAAGACCATGGTGCGGTCGGGACTTATCAGCCGGGCGGCAGCGAGTCAGCATCATGGAGGCTGCCCGGATCACGCTCGCGAACCGCACAATAATCGAGGCCTTCGCCGCTCTGGCCGTCGCGCGTGGGACCCCGGAGCCTTCGCCGCTCGAGCCCGAAAGGCTCCCAAAGCATGTGCGCTACCTCTGCGCTACACCCCGACGAGTTCGTGCGTGACTAGGGTACACAGCGCGCCTCGATAGCGACACCGAGGGGCCTACGGCGCTCGAAGCGCGGCTGGGCACTAGCGGTCGCGGATGTAGACCGCCAGTGGCTCACCGTGCCGCTTCGGCTTGTCCGCTGGTTCCCCGACCTCCTCGATGAGCGGGCGAAATGGCTCAACGTAGAAGTCGGCGATCGCGCCTGGTGTATCCCAGACGTTGAGCACCGTCACGCGCCCCTCGCCAGCGTCCCAGGCGACCGAGACCACAAGGGCCTCGGGTGGCTCGGTAACGATGCGGGTGCCCTCGCTGATCGCCTCCCACAGCTCGCGAGTGGAGGTCACTGTCTCGACGAACATCCGACGTTACAGCGTCGCGATGCCGAGGATGTTGCCCTCGGAGTCCTTTAGCCAGGCCATCTTCCGGCCACTGGGGCTGGTGGCGATGCTGTCGACGGTGCGGAAGGCCTCACCGAAGTCGTAGTCCTCGAAGACCGCACCGCGGGACTTGAGCTCAGCCACCGTGGCCAGGACGTCGTCGGCGCCGATGACGGCGGCGGTCGCCTGGTTCGTGCCGGCGAACTCGGATCGGTAGAGCATGAAGCCTGTGTCATCGACCTGATACCAGGCGCTCCCGTCCTCGGTGATCTCTGTCGGTTCAAGCTGGAGGACCGAGGCATACCAAGCCTTGGCTCGCTCCATGTCGGATGCGGGGAGGGTGGCAGCGATCTGCATGGGTCATTCCTCGTGCGCCCCCCATGATTGGGACGCGTGGCAGACCCGTGCGGAGTCGCCTCGCGAGGGGTCAGCATACGCTGTGCGCGCAGGCGGGCGGAGGACGGCTGTTCGGGCATAGGTTTCGCCCAGTCCGCCACCAAGCCGGCGGCCCTGGGGCTCGAACCCTCGGTTCACGAAGTACGCGAGCCGCCGCGCTTCGAAGTCAGACTCGGTCGCCGAGTCCTTCGGTGTTCGTGAGACGACGAAGGTCACGCTGAGCCGCCGGGCGACCGAGTCGGCAACGGCCTCACTGTCCCCCGTTGGCTACGGCTCGTTCAGCGCTCGAACCGCACCATAACCGGCACAGGCGGCCTCAACGGACCCAGACGGTTAGGGTCGCGCTTGTTGTCGGAACCAAGCCGCGAACCAGAATGCGGCCCTCGATCGGGCTTGAGCCAGCCACGAGCATCCACGATCCGCGGTCTGCACTTGGCGCGCCACGTGGCGTAGGATGTATCGTCCGTGGGGGTGCTTATCGCGGGAGACTCACTTTGCCTCACCGTCCGGCCTTGCTCCGCTCGATATCAGCCGCCGTCGTGCTCGCCCTCGCCCTCGGATCTACCGTGGCGGCCGGCCATCCAGAGGAACGGGGGCTGTCCGATGAAGCCAGTGCGCTCGTCCGGAACGCGGTGCCGATGTCGGACGACCAGAGCTGCGCGTTCGAGGAGCGCAACTTCTCCGGTGGCCGAACGGCGCTCCGGCAAGATGGCACCGCGGACGACGTGGACGTCGAAACAGAGCCACCCTCCCCTTCAGGACCTCGATCGAGGTCGACGGCGCGATCGACGCGGTCCCATCGTCAGCGACCGAGGCGTGCGCTACCGCCCATCAAGGGACGACCGCAGTGGCGCAAGCCGCCGATGAGCCTCCGCCCGCGACGGTCGAGGTGGAAGCTCGGGACCTGTGGTTCAAACCGGCTGCGCTCACGGTCCCCGGCTCCGAGCACTGGACGATCAGGCTCAAGAACGCCGGACGTGTCGTACACAACCTGACGGTGGACGAGCTCGGGATCGTGATCGTCGTGACCGCGGGCGAGCTGGGCGAAGCGATCCTGACCGATATCGAGCCCGGCACGTACGCGTTCTACTGCTCGATCTCCGGACATCGGGAAGCCGGCATGGTGGGCACGCTCACCGTCCAGTGATGGTGCGCTGGCCGCTGACGTTTGGAGAACTGAAAGAAGCGCGCCGGCCGTTGGCCGACGCGCTTCCTGTCAAGGCAGGCCGATCGCTACGGCTGGATGCTGACGAGCCCACCCGCGCCGGGTGGGCAGCCGGTGCAGGTCGAGACGTAGACCGTGCCATCGTCGGAGACGGCCAGACCGCCGGGCATCGGTAGGCCATCACTGGTGATGAGCTCTGCAGTGCCACCACCGGGGGGAACCTTCCACAGCCCACCCATGGGAGGTCCGTCTTCTCCCGCACTCAGGAGCCCTTCATGAGCGAGCTCGAGCACGTAGAGCGTGCCATCGAGCGCGAACTCGACGTCGATCACGTTGGTGAAGCCATCGGCGTACACCGAAGGCTCCTCCCCGGGTGCGACGCGATACACCGCGGCGCCACCGGGCGGGAATGGGAAGCCGGTCAGTTCTCCTACATAGAGAGCACCATCATCGCCGAGCGCCACTCCTGTCGGGACCGGATCCATCGGAATCATGGGCGGCTCTGCGTCCGGGTCAGGCTCAGCTTCCGGGTCTGGCGGAGCGGGCTGCATCACGACTGGGAAGACAGCGAGGGTCGAGATGACACCCCCGGCATCAACGAGTAGCAGGGTGTTCGCGCCCGCGTCCGCGATGGCGGCACCTTCTGGCGTCTCCACCAATCCATGGGCATTCGAATCAGGCTCGGCATTGCCTGGCTGTTCGGCATCGGGGTTGACGGTTGTCTCGTAATCAGCGACGTCGGCCACGCTCTGGGCCAAACCATCAGCATCGATGCGGTAGAGCTGGCCCATGCCCGCAGCGGCGCCGTCGGGGATGGACTCGCGGAACTCTGCAGACCCAGCAGCGGGGCCTCCGACCAGGAACCAAACGGTCCCATCGGCACCCACGGTGACATCCGATGGCCCGATAGCCTCTCCGGTCGCGGTGAGCCCAGAAGCAAGACCGTCGACGAGGGGTGAAGCCTCACCACCCGAGACAGCGGTGATAGCGCCACTCGCTCCGAAACACATATCGCCGAGTTCTGAATGCGTCGCACACGGCTCCGTGCCACCAACCCCTGCCTCAGCGACATAGATCGTGCCGTCGGCGCCGATGGCGACACCGCGGGGCGAATTCAAGCCGCCGACCACTTCGGTGATCGCCGGTCCCTGTGCCGCCACTGGCGCAGCCACCGCGACCACCAACGCGACCCCCATCGCAATCCCCCTGCCGGTTCCCCGCATGGGAACACCTCCATCAGGTCGGTGTGGTCGAACCCCGGTGGCTCACCGACAACGCTCATCCGAGGCTGGGCATATTGGGGCTCGTGGTCTCGAATGTCTACCTCACCGCTAAACATTCTGGGAAATGCCAGTGATGGCGCGGAAGCGGGCTCGCAGGCCAGATACGCGATGCCCGATCCCGAGCGGCTGGAGAATGACCTCGACGAGCGCGCGTTTCGGTCGGCGACATCATCGTGATCTGGTACAGGGGGACCGGCGGCTAAGCTGGATTGTCGTGCTTCGAGCAGTGGCCGGACAGGGACCCTTGGACGATCCAGGGCTTCATCTTCTCCGGAGACCCGCCGACCCTGTAGGCCGGGCCGGGCAGCCTTGACTCTGCCCGGACCTCCAGCTGGGTGGATCACGCTCGCGAACCGCACAATAATCGAGGCCTTCACCGCTCGGCCCGCCACGCTCGGGACCCCGGAGCCTTCGCCGCTCGAGCCTGAAAGGCTCCCAAAGCATGTGCGCTACCGCTGCGCTACACCCCGACGGAGTTCGTGCGTGCCTAGGGTACACAGCGCGCCTCGATAGCGACACCGAGTGGGCCTACAGCGCTCGAACCGCACAATAACCCCTGGGTGTTCGAGGTCGTGGACCATGACGGGGCTCGCGGCCGCGGATGCAGGTCTCCCGCGGCGACGTACGGACTCAGGCGTGCAGGAACTCGGGTTCGACGTGAACTGGTTCGCCCCGACTGAACCGGAAGTCGCATCGCTGTCCACCCTGGGCGATGGTCTCGGTCCGGTCGAGCTTCACATCCATGGCCGCAGTCATCGGATAGTCGATCCAACAGAGGTACGGAGCGAGCTCCGGGGCACCCTCGCGAGCGAGGTACTTGACGACGCCGCACTCGCTGTAGTCGACGCCGAACTCGAACTCCTGCCCATCGCCATCCACGACCTCGAACACCCAGTCCTCCGGATAGCGGCGCTGCTGGCTAAGCGCAGCGACACGCCGTCGCCTGTCCATGCGCCTCCGACTGAAGTGGCGACGGCCTTGCCATCGCATGAGCCAGCGCATCGGGACGCTGTCGAAATAGCTGGCTGTTCCAGGGTAGAACAAGCGGGCAGCCTCCTCGACCGAGGCCCCACGCGCCTGTAGCGAGCGGTACATCGCCAGCCACGCAGCCGTCCAGTACAGAGATCGCGTGTTCGGGTTCTCGGCACCGCCGATGTAGGGGAGATCAAGCAGCAAGGCCTCGAAGCGCTGGAGCGACTCCTTGACGATGGCCTCTCCCTCCGCTTTGCCGTAGGCCGCAGCGAGATGCCTCCTGTAGTGGCGGAAGGCGAGCCGCACGTCCCACATGATCCGGGACTTGTGTTTCACGTACCAGCTATCGGTCTCCACTCCAGCCTCCTTCGCTGCTTGTCTCCCTGCCGCTGGCATCGGCTCTCAACCGACGGCGACGGCCTCCGCTGGGGCCGCCTCTTCCACCGCCTCGACGGAGGCTGGCTTCACAGCGGTGACGATCCGGACCTGGTCGCTGCCGAACAAGAGCCGGCAGATGGAGTTGGCGAGGCGGTTGTCCCCACCCGTCGGTCGGTATGCCATCGATACCTCGAACCCCGCGGCCTCGACCATGCGCCGGACGTCAGCTTCGTTCCGCGAAACGTGCCCCAGGACCTTGCGGGGTTCGGCACCTTCCGGCATCCGCATACCGATCATCATCACCGCACGTCCTCCTGGCCGGAGGACCCGGTGGAACTCGCGCAGGACACCGTCGGGATGGGGGAAGAACGAGAAGGCGTCCATGCACGTGAGCGCGCTGAAGCGATCGTCCGCCCATGGAAGCGCCTCGGCGTCGCCCTCGACGACCTCGGCGGTCCCGGCCGCGATGCGCTCGGCGAGCCGCTGCCGTGCCAGCTCGACCTTGATGTCGTAGAGGTCGAGGCCCGCCACGTAGCGAGCCGGCCGAGCGTACTGCTCGAGGAAGGCCCCGTCGCCGCAAGCGACGTCCAGGACCTCGTCCTCCGGTCCAGGGTCGAGCAGCTCGGCCATCAGTTTGTAGCCAGGCCCGTTCATCCAGCTGTTGATGGCGCTGGCGGTCGCGCCGCCCGGCATGTTGCCGGGGACCGCCGGGACCGACCGGGCGATCCAGAGCGCAACGGCGGCGAGCGCGGCGGTGGCGGCGAGCGCGACAAGAACCAGGCGACGCATCTCCTGTCCTCCCCAACATGCATCCGCGGGCCGGGTTCGCCAGTAGCTCGGCACGGTCCAAGGCGGCCATGGCAGGGACCGGGCGTCGTAGCCTCCCGCTACATCAGATTATCCCGTGGTCGCCAAGCCAGAAGTCACCGTCCAGGCGGCTCGCTCGGACAGCCATGGCTCCACCATCCGGAGTGCGCCGCAAACCACGCTCGCGAACCGCTCAATAATCGAGGCCTTCACCGCTCGGTGCATCACGCTCAACGATCCGGAGCCTTCACCGCTCGAGCCTGAAAGGCTCCCATGGCATGTGCGCTACCTCTGCGCTACACCCCGACGAGTCCGTGCGTGACTAGGGTACACAGGGTGCGTCCGAGTCGGTAGCGGTGGACCTTCAGCGCTCGAACCGCACGCTGGCCCGGTCCTCTAGAGCTCAGTGATCAGCACCCATAGCCCGTTGGACAGTTCGACCAACAGCACTCCACACGGCGCGTTCCACTGCCAATGCCCGCGATGGCGGCAGCCACCGTTCCGGTGTCAGCAGCCACAGTGGTCGAAGTCTCCGCGTGGTGGTGTCCGCGATCGCGACCTCCTGCCACTGCGGCAGTGTCGGTTTGGGCCACCTACCGCTACGTCAGCTCCCGGATGACCGGAAGTGGAAGAGATACTGCGAGCTGCCCTGCCCGCATTCGAACGTGATCTCGACGAGCAGGACGCTGTTGTTGCCCCTCACCTCGAAGTCCAGTTCATGCTGTGGCTCGCGAGGGTCGCTACTGACCAGCGCACTGGCCGAGGTGACGTCAGCGCTCACGTGGTAACCGACGACGCTGGCGGCCGAGAAGGCGGAGCTGTCCGACAGCGTCAGCTTCAGTGGCACTTGTTTCCCTGTCCCGCGGACCAGCGGCAGCTCACTGGGCGGTGGTGCCGCGATGTCCTGGCACAGGGCCATCGACCCACCCGCAGGACTCCTGGTCGCGCCAACAGCCGGTCGTCGGTAGTCCGGCCACGGTCATACCGTCGGGCGTGGTCAGTCGCGCGAGAGGCATCTCAGTGCCCATCTCACAGGTCGCGCTGGCTTTGACCTCGGCGGTATGCAGGACTGACAGCGGCGCCACAAGCGCGAAGTTGGCGAGCTTGGGCCGTCGTCCGGGCCGGGACTGCCCGGGCCGCTCGGCGGTGCCGACGAGGACGACGTGATCGTCATTCGCGGCGATGTCGACGTCATGCCAACGTGTGGCGCTCCCTGGCATCTTCGCTGGCCCGTCGATCGGCTCCCACGTGATGCCGTCATCGGACGCCCACAGGGCGGGTCGGCAGGCCTGACCGGCGACGACGAACCGACCGTCGGCCACACCGACCGTATACAGTCCATCGGCCCCGGGGACCGAGCCCATGGCCACCTGTCCGTCTTTGTCGATAGCCCGCGTTAGCCCTCCATGAGGCACGGAGAACTCGTCGAACACCCGGGGTCCCTGGACGACCACCACCCGATTCCCGATGGCTGCGAGGCGCCCAAGATAGCTGTCGTCGCCAGCCACGACCTGTTGCGACCAGGCGCCGCGGCCCTTGCTGCGCCAGATCGCCGTCGAGCAACACGATTGCTCGCCCTCAGCCGACTCCACGCGCGCTGAGCCCAGGGTCGCCATCCCGTTCGCCATCGGAACGATGGCGGCGAACGAACCCCTGAGGCCGGGCTTGCCCGGGGGTCGCTTGGCCCACTTCAGACCATCGCGCGAGGCCATGACCTTGACGCGTCCAGGGCTGAGCGCGACATAGCCAGCATCGGAAGCGACGACCTGTCGTGGCGTCGGGTTCGAGGACAATGGTGCGCCCGTGACGGTACGGCGCCAGCGCTTGCCGTCCCGAGAGCCCCACACAGCAGCGATCGGTTCTGGGCCCTCCGTGCCCGGGAAGACGTTCACCCGGGGTGGCCTGGTTTCGCCGACCGCGACGAACCCACGCGGACCCCAGGCCACGTCGAAGAGACGAGATTCGACCGACCTGCCAGCCGCTCGTTCGGCCCGGTCCACGTCCACGACCTGCCACTTCCTGCCGTCGCGACTGGTCCATGCGGCAGCGATGCAGCTAAACCGCTTGGGGCAGGTCTCGCCGACCGCCACAAAGCCCCTGGGGCCCGCTGTGACCGCTCGCACCGTGGCCGGTCCGCGGCCAGGTTCAGGGAACTTGCCAAGAGACCAGGCGCTCTGCTCATCGATGGGCACCGCCTGTGGCCCTGTCGTGTCCGAATCCTGGGCGGCCGTCGTGAACGACAGACCCAGCACCAGGCTGAGGGCCGCAACCACGGACCCCGTCGCGACCAGCGTCGTCTTGAGTCCTCGCATGTCACCCCTGGCACGTCATGGTGTCCGCAGTAGCCTGAGGCGAGGTTGCTCTCGATAGGCGTGCACGTGAAGTGCCGAACGTCCCGCCCACCGATCACGCTCCCGAATCGCACAATAATCGAGGCCTTCGCCGCTCAGCCCGCCACGCTCAGTACCCTGGCGCCTTCGCCGCTCGAGCCCGAAAGGCTCCCAAAGCATGTGCGCTACCGCTGCACTACACCCCGACGGAGTCCGTGGGAATGACAACTCCATTTGGCCCCACGTGCTTCCGTGCTGATCCGAACTGGCCCCACCCCCGACCCGTCTGATGACGGTCAGGACGGGTGTGGTCAGGTCTTGCTGGCACCTCCCTTCTTCGCTCGCTCGGTGGCCCGCAGGCGATACGACTCGGTGCCGGTCTCGAGGACATGGGCCCGGTAGGTGAGCCGGTCCACGACCGCGGCCGCGAGTCTCCCGTCAGGGAAGACCGAGCCCCACTCACCGAAGGGCAGGTTGGACGCCACCGCGATCGAGGCCCGTTCCTCGCGTTCGGTGATGACCTGGAACAGCGGTTCGGCGCCGCGGGGGTCCAGGTGGACGTAGCCCAGCTCGTCCAGACACAGCAGGTCGAGCCGTCCGTAGCGAGCCACGGTGCGTGCGAGGACATGCTCGTCGGCCGCCTCGGCCAGCTCGTTGACGAGCTGCGGTGCGGTCACGTAGCGGACCCGCAGCCCGGCCTCGCAGGCGAGCAGCCCGAGCCCGATGAGGAGGTGCGACTTCCCGGTGCCGGGATCGCCCAGCAGGACCAGCGGCTCACCGCTCCGGACCCACCCGAGCGTGGCCAGGGCAGCGAGCGTGGCGGGTGGCACCGTCGGCGCGGCGGCCAGGTCGAAGTCATCGAGGTGCTTGAAGCGGGGGAAGCGGGCCTCGGCGATGCGCCGCTCCCTCCGACGGGCATCGCGCTCGGTGACCTCGGCCCCGAGCAGCTCGGCGAGGAAGGCGCGGTGCGTGAGGTGGTCACGGACCGCCGCCCCGGCGAGTCCCTCGTGCTGGGCCCGGACCGTGGGCAGGCGCAGTGCCCGGCAGGCCTCGTCGACCGCGAGGCTCGCGGCCTGCTCGGTGATCGAGGCGCTCATCGGGAGGTCCCCGTGCCCAGCAGGGCGTCATAGCCGCTGAGGATGGGCACGGGTCGGGACCAGCCAGCCCGGTCGCCGGGGTCGGCCGTCACCGCAGGCCGGTCCCCTCCGTCGGCGATGCGGCGAGCCTCGATGGCCACCACATCGGTGACGGCACGAGCCGACTCCCTCGACCGCATCGAGTGCGGCGTGGACCGCGATGAAGGGCAGGCTCCGGTGCAGCAGCAGGACCTCGATGAGCGCGCGGGTGCCCGCGGCATCCACCACTCTTCCGACGGGCCCGTGCCCAGAAGCGCTCATGGGCGCTGGTGAAGGCCCCTGACTCCCGGGCCTGGGCGAGGGTCAGCGATGAGGGCAGGGCCCCGGGCTTGCG
>CAVPJO010000016.1:0-199000 GCA_963705425.1 uncultured Chloroflexia bacterium
CCACCAAATTGCCATTTTCGAGAACCGATATCCCCACCGCCTCAATTTGTTGCCTCAATACCGGTTACGAGAGCTGCTCGGCGGCGCTGCAGCCGTCCGGCTCTTCGGCTGCAGTTGCAACTAATCGGCGTATCTTCGTTAGCCGGTCAACTTTTGGCCGAAATCGCCGATGTTATTGATATAGCAATACGGTACTGGTACCAAAAGCAGGACAAAGCACGATCGAGGCGGCACCGCGCTGGCGGGCAAGGTCCACGGTCAGGCCCTGGAAGGTGATGACCTCGATGAGCGAGACGACTTCGGGCTCCAACTCCTCGGCCAAGGCCTCGTGGATCATCTGGGCCCGCTCACCGGCCTCGAAGGCGGGCGCCTTGCGGGTGTTGACGAGGACGGCCACGACCAGCCGCTCGAAGACCACGCCGGCACGCTCGATGACGTCGATGTGCCCGCGCGTGATGGGATCGAACGACCCCGGATAGACGGCCAGGCGCATCAGCGGACTCCCTCAGCGTGCTCAGAGCCCCGACGATACACGCTCAGCGCAGTCTCGCCGAAGCGGCGTTCGCGGATGCGCTCGAGTCGTCCCACTCGCGGTGGGGGAGCGTCCTTCCAGAAGTGCTTGGCAGCCACCATGGCGCCCGCCTCGAGCCAGCCGGCATCGGCCTCACCGAGCTGCTGCAGGCTGGCCAGCAGGTCGGGGGCCTGGGAGTAGGGCGGATCGAGCACGACCGATCCGAACGGCGCTTCCTCGACCTCCGGGGCCGGCGTAGCCAGGAAGGCGCTCACGTCGCGCCGCACCACTCGCGCGTCCGCGGCGAGGTTGGTGCGTTCGAGGTTGCGGCGGATGACGGCCACGGCACGAGGGTCCTTCTCGACCAGCACGGCTGCCGGCGCCCCGCGGCTGAGGGCCTCGATGCCGGCCGCGCCCGAGCCTGCGAAAAGATCGAGCATGGGTCGTTCCCAGATGTCCTCGCGCTCCGCCTCGAGTACGGAGAAGAGCGCCTGTTTGACCTTGTCGCTGAACGGTCGCGTGCCGGGACCGGGTGCCTCGAGGCGGAGCCCGCCGGCCAGCCCGGTCACGACCCGGCCAGCGTCAGGCACCGATGGCCTCCTCATCCGCCTCATCCCCGGCGGCGATGTCGGCCAGCCAGCCATCGGTCAGCTCATGCCCCAGCGCCGCGTACTCGGGGGCCAGCTGGCCATGCGCGTCGACGAGCTCCTCGGCGAGCGCGCGGCAGGCCACGGCCAGCCTCTGGTCGTCCTCGTTGGCCAGCGAGGCCAGGCGCATGCGTGGCAGACCACTCTGGGTCAGGCCGAGGACGTTGCCCTCGCCACGCAGGCGCCAGTCCTGCTCGGCCAGCACGAAGCCATCGTTGGAATCGTGGATGGCCTTGAGCCGTGCGCGGGCCACGGTGTCCTCGCGTACATCGGCGACCAGCACACAGTACGACTGCGCCGTGCCCCGACCCACGCGACCGCGCAGCTGATGCAGCTGCGAGAGACCGAAGCGGTCGGCGTTGAGGACGATCATCAACGTCGCCTCGGGTACGTCGACGCCGACCTCGACCACGGTCGTGCCTACCAGTACGTCCAGCTCGCCATCACGGAAGCGGGCCATCTCGGTATCGCGCTGGTCGGCGCGCAATCGGCCGTGCACGAGGCCCACCCGTAGCGGCGCGAGCTGGCGGCGCAGGCGCTCCGCCACCTCCTCGGCTCCCCTGGCCTCGGCGTGGCCGCTGATGGCCGGCAGCGAAGCCGGCAGCTCCGCGCTGTCGTCACCCTCGTCGGAGCCCTGCGGATCGATGTGGGGCACGACCACGAACGTCCGCTGACCGGCCTCGGCCTCCCGCGCCACCTGGCCCCAGGTGCCCTCGAGGTCATCGGGCGCCTTGACCCCGGTGATCGTCTCCGACCGGCCGGCCGGGGCGGACCGCAGATCGGAAACGTCGAGGTCGGCGTAGAGGACCTGGCCCAGGGTGCGCGGGATCGGCGTGGCCGTCATGAGCAGCACATGTGGTGACTCGCCCTTGGCCGCGAGCGCCTCCCGCTGAGCCACCCCGAAGCGATGTTGCTCGTCGATGACCACGAGGTCGAGACGGGCATAGGAGACCGCCTCCTGCAGTAGTGCGTGCGTGCCGACCACGACCTGGGCCGCCCCCGAGGCGATGGCCTCCAGCGCCGCGTTGCGGGCCGCTGCGTGCAGCGAGCCGGTCAGCAGCGCGACCGGGATGGCGGCATCGGCGAGCAGGTCGGCGACGGTCTCGGCCAGCTGGCGCGCCAGCAGGTCGGTCGGTGCCAGCAAGGCGCCCTGACCGCCGGTCCGGGCCGCCTGCGCCAGGGCGTAGGCGGCGACCACGGTCTTGCCCGAGCCGACATCACCCTGGATGAGCCGGAGCATGGGTACAGCCCGGCCGATGTCGACGCGGATGGCATCCATGGCCGCGACCTGGTCCACGGTCAGTTCCACGGCGCGGCCGACGCGCCGGGCCAGCCCGGCCACGATGTGGGCGCGCAGCGCGGCATCCTCGGCATCGATGACGGCGATGACGGAACGGCGCTCGTCGCGGCGCTGGCGGCGGCGCTGGACCATGCCCACCTGCAGAGCCAGCAGCTCGTCGTGGGCCAGTCGGCGCACCGCCCGGTCTCGCTGCTCGAAGTCATCCGGGTAGTGCGCCGCGCTGATGGCACCGCCGATGGACAGCTGCCCGCTCCGGATGGACGCCGGCAGGTAGTCGGGCTCGAACAGGTGACCGTACTGGTCGAGGCCCCCACGGATGGCGGCGCGCAAGGTCTTGGCTAGCACGCCCCGCGTCAGCCGGTAGATGGGCACGATGCGGCCGGCATGGAGCAGATCGCCGCCGTCATCGCGCTGGAAATCGGGATTGTCGATCTGGGGCTGGTGGCGGTAGTGCTTGAGCTTGCCACTGACGACGACGCGGTCGCCCTCCTTGAGCTGGCGATCGATGTAACGCCGCCCGAACCAGACCGCGTCGACGGTGTCGTAGCCCTGGCGCAGGACGGCGATGGTACGGGGCACGTTGCGGCGGTGTGTGCGCTCGACGCGGATGGACTCGAGCTCGCCCCGCACCGTGACCAGCTGCCCGCCATCCATGTCCACCAGCCCGGCGATGGGCGTGAACTCGCGCAGGTCCCGGTATCGCCTCGGGAAGGTGGTCAATAGGTCACGCACGGTCTCGATACCCAGGCGCCGACCGTGGCGGCGCAGCACCGACGCCCCGGGCAGCCCGGACTGGCCGATGGCGGTGTCGAGTCCGGACGGGCCCGGCGACTTGGGGCCGGTAGCTCGCGCCAACGGCTACTCGACCGCGACCAGCAGGTGGTCGTGGGGCTGGCCGCCGTGGATGACTTCCACCACCGCGCCCCAGCCGGCGACCTCGATACGCTCACGCAGCGCCACGCTCCTGCCGGGCCCTTCGCTGTCGCCGCAGTACAGCGTCACCAGCTCGAAGTCCTCGATGCTGTCCAGCGCTCGCAGCGTCACGACCTCGACGTCATCACCGGCCGCGAGCAGGTGGCGGCTCGCGTCGAGAGCGATGATCTGGCCCTCCTGGACCGCCGAGCCGTCGACCACCGAATCCTTCGCCGCGGTGATGACCGTGAAGGAGCGCAGGTTGGCCGACTCGTCGCTCAGGCGCTCCACGTTGTGAGCCAGCGAAGCGGTGGGGTCGAAGGCCACCATGGCGGCGATGCCCTCAGCGGCGTTGCGGGTGGGGATGACCTCGACATCGATGAGTGGCGCCATGGACGCAGCCTGACCGGCGGCCAGCAAGGCATCGCGATCGTTGGGCAGCACGATGACCTGCTTCGAACGGCACGCGAGGATGCCGTCCACGATCTCCCCGACCGACGGCCGCGTGCCGTGTTCAGGGCGCACGATGCGGGCTCCGAGTGAGGCCAGCACCTCGGCCAGGCCGCGGGCTCCGGTCACCGCCACCACAGCGACGCCGGGCACGTCGGGACCGGCATCGACGGCCACGGGCTCGGCTGCGGGCTCGGCCACGACGTGGGCGACCTGGTCGTCAAGGTCGTTGACCTCGACCTGGCTCAGCCGACCGAAGGCGATACCGGCGGCGATGGCCAGGTCGGGCCGCTCCCCGTGGACATGGACCCGGGCCAGGCGCTCATCTCCGGCCACCACGACAGAGTCGCCGATAGCCTGGATGGCTTCGCGCAGGGCGCCCAGGTCGATCTCGCCCTCCGGCGAGGACAGCAGGTACTGCGTCTCGTAGCCATGCTCGTCGGTGCCGCCGCCCCCAGCAGCGGGGCCGTGGCCATGGCCGGCCCAAGCCGCGTGGCCTTCGGGCCGCCCGTGCGACGCGAAGGCACCATCGCTCGGCTCGTCGCTCTGGGCCGGACGTCCGGCCCGGGCCATGCCTCGGGCCGCGCCGATACGACGGCGGTCGTCCTCTACCTGGAGCATGCCCTCGAGCACGCGGTAGAGGCCCTGGCCGCCGGAATCGACGACGCCGGCATCCTCGAGTACGGGCAGCAGCGACGGCGTGCGCTGTACCGAGCTGGCGGCAGCCTCGATGACGTCGGCGAGCACGGCCTCGACATGGGGCTGGCGACCGGCTGCGCTCTCGGCCGCATCGGCCGCATCGCGGATGACCGTCAGGATCGTACCCTCGACGGGCGTGAGCACCGATTGGTAGGCCACCTCGGAGCCCTTGCGCAGACCCTCGGCGAAGTCGACGCCGCTGGCGCGCTGGCGTCCATCGGCGCCGTGGGTCATGCCCCGTATGATCTGCGAGAGGATGACGCCGCTGTTGCCGCGGGCACCGGTGAGCGCGCCGCGGCTGAGTGCCTCGGCTACCGAGTCGAGGTCGCGCCGATCCGCGGGCAGCGACTGTGCCTCGGCCAAGGCGGCCCGCATGGTGGCCAGCATGTTGGAACCCGTGTCCCCGTCCGGCACCGGGAAGACGTTGAGCGAGTCGACCTCATCGACGTGCCGCTCGAGGTTCTCGGTGGCGGCCGCCACGGCACGGATGAGCGTGGGCCCATCGACGTACAGGCGCGTCATCGGAGGGTGTCCAACGCCCGGTCTGAGCGCCTCGTCATGTCGCGGCTAGGGCAAGGCATATGGTCCAGTCCCTCCGTTCTCGCGAGGCCGATGGTATAGTACGCGGCCGTGCGGTCGTATCGCCGACCCACGCCTTCTTCACGTACTCCTGAGGATGATATGGCTCGCTCCTGCACGAAGTGCGGCAAGACTTCCATGGGCGGATACAACCCCCAGTCATCGGGGATGAACCGCGTCCGTGCGAAGCGTCGCTACAACGTCAATCTGCAGCAGCTCAAGGTCTACGAAGGCGGCCAGGTCACGCGCTCGCGCGTGTGCACGCGCTGCCGCCGCACCCTGATGAAGTCCGCCTCCTAGGCGCGACCGCTCAGGCTTCGTAGCCCAGCTGTCGCAGCCGCGGCCCGCACAGCCGCTCGACCTTCCGCTGCTCGGCAGCACTGAGGTCCTCCCGCCAGCGCCCCACCGAGGCACCGCTCACGGCGCCTTCGTAGTCGGGGCGCTTGGTATGCGCGACATCGAGCGACTGCTCACGCTGGCTCACCCGCGCCAGCCACGCGCTGTCGACCGGGGCGCCGATGCCGTCGCAGATGGCGCGCAGCAGGCCAGCGGGGTCGGCCACCAGGTCCTCGTAGCGGACCTCCACGTAGCGAGGGTCATCACGCCAGGCCATGCCCATGGCCGTGTCGGCCAGCCAGCGCTGTGCATACCGCTCTACCGAGCGCGGCACGAGCACCTTCTGCCACTGTCCATCGGCCCAGCGCCAGTCGGGATGCTGACGCATCGAGCAGACCACATCGCGACCGTCACGGATGATGTGCACGACCGAGGCCTGGGGGAAGCGGGCCAGGATCCAGTCGAGGTTGCGGATGTTCTGCGGCGTCTTCTCAGCCCAGCGTGCCTTGTCGGAGTCGGCCCGTACACGACCGGCGAAGGCGTCGATGAAGGCGCCCTGCGACGACGCACCCGCGCGCATCGCCTCGAGCTCGGAGAGCGGGAGACCGTACGACTCAGCCAGCCACTGGAGGTTGAAGGCAGCCGGCACGAAGAGCTTGGTCTCGGCACCAGCGCAGATCTCGGGGTGTTGATCGAAGAGCTTGCGCAGCAGGGTCGTACCGCTCCGGGGTGCACCACCCATCACGATGTGCCGCTCGTCCGAGTGGTAGGCGGCCGAACGCCAGCGATGCTGACGCAGCCGTTCGATGCGGTTGCGGACCCGGACCAGCAGCGGGCTGCCAGCCACGGTCAGGCGTCGCTGTCGAGCCAGATGGTCATGGGCCCGTCGTTGACCAGCTCGACCTCCATCTCGGCGCCGAACTCACCGCGCCCGACCCCGATGCCGCGAGCCTCCACGGCGGTGGCGAAGACCTCCACCAGCGCGGCGGCAAGGTCCGGCTTGGCGGCGTAGATGAACGACGGACGGCGGCCCTTGCGGGTGTCGCCGTAGAGCGTGAACTGGCTGACCACGAGCATGGCTCCGCCGACGTCCTCGAGGGAACGGTTGGTGCGGCCGTCCCCGTCGCGAAAGATGCGCAGGTCGACCGACTTGGCCGCCAGTGCCCTCGCGATCTCCTCGCTGTCCTCCGGTCCGACACCGACCAGCGCCACGAGCCCCGCGCCGATGCTACCGCGGACGCTGCCCTCGACGCTGACCGTGGCCCCGGTGACACGCTGCAGCAGGACGCGCATGGACTAACGCGCACCGTTGGCGACCGCGGCCTCCAGCCCCAGCCGCGCCCGCTCCTTGACGAGGTCCACCTCGCCGCTGGCGTCGCGGCCACGCTGGAACAGTGCCGAGCCGACGATACACACGTCGATGCCGAAGCTGCCCACCAGCTCGGCCGTCTTGCTGTTGACGCCACCGTCGACGTGGACGAGCCCGCCCCGACCGGCCGCGGCCAGCTTGGCGCGCGCCTCGGCGATCTTCGGTGCGGTCTCCGGGATGAAGCCCTGGCCGCCCCAGCCCGGATAGACGCTCATGATCATGATGACGTCGAGCTCGTCGAGCCACGGGTCCACGGCCGAGACCGGCGTGTCCGGGCTGACCGCCAGACCGGCCCCCTGCCCTGCCGCATGGATAGCCTCGATCGCCGCTGTCTTGTGCTCAGAGGTCTCTTCGCTCTCGACGTGGAAGGTGATGGTCTGCGGGTCGGCCGCGATGAAGCGCTCCATGTACCGCGCCGGCTCCGAGATCATGAGGTGCACGTCGAGCGGCATCTCGGTGAGGCGCCGGAAGGCAGCCACCACATCTGGGCCGAAGGTGATGTTGTCGACGAACCGCCCATCCATGACGTCGAGGTGGAGGCGGTCGGCGCCGGCACGCTCCATCTTGTGGACGACCCGATCGAGGCGGCTGAAGTCGGCGTTGAGGATGCTGGCCGCGACCAGCACCCGGTGTTCGGAGCTCATGCGTCGACCCTCGACCGGCTGCCGCCATCGGAAGCGAGAAGCGCCGCAGCGCTGCGCCGTTCGATGACCTCGCGACGCCGTTGGACCGCAGCGGGTGCCGGTTCGCCGGCCGTCTCCGCGGCCAGCTGACCACAGGCCGCCCCGATGTCGAGACCGCGGTTGCGACGCACCGTGGTGTGCAGGCCGACGGCACGGAGGATGGAGGCGAAGGCCTCCACGCGGTCCGGCGACGAGGGCTGCCACGGCGTGTGGGCGACGGGGTTCATGGGGATCAGGTTGACATGGGCGAGCCGTCCGCGCAGGAGCTGGGCGGCGGCGTGGGCGTCGGCCGGCGTGTCGTTGATGCGGTCGATCATGACCATCTCGTAGGTGATGCGGCGGCCGGTGGCGTCCGCGTAGTCGGTGGCCGCGGCGACCACCTCGCTGAGCGGGTACTTGCGATTGAGCGGCACGAGCACGTCGCGCAGCTCCGGCCGGGCGGCGTGCAGGGAGACGGCCAGCTTGTACTGGCGGCGCATCGAGGTCAGCCGCTCGATGCCGGGCACCACGCCGCTGGTGCTGACGGTGATGTGGCGCTGCCCGAGGCCGAAGCGGTTGCTGTCGCTGAGCGCGCCGCAAGCGGCCAGCACGGCGTCCGGATTGAGCAGCGGCTCGCCCATGCCCATGAACACGATGTTGGTCAGGCGCCGGCCCTCGGCCGCCAGCTCGTTGCGCCAGTAGCGGGCCTGGTCGATGATCTCCGAGGTACGCAGGTCCCGCCACAAGCCCAGCTCGCCGGTGGCACAGAAGGGGCAGCCGACCGCACAGCCGGCCTGGCTCGAGATGCACAGCGTGGTGCGCTCACGACGCGATCCGCGGGCCGGGTAGCGCATCAGCACCGACTCCACGACACGGCCGTCGTCGAGGCTGTGCAGGGCCTTGTCGGTGAGGCCGCCGTCAGCCTGCGCGCCGCTCGGTGTCGGTCAGCGTGCAGAAGCGATAGGTGCCCTCGAGCGACTCGCGCAGCGGACCCGGCAGGGTGTGGATGTCGTCGAAGGAGCGCGCCCGTCCGGACCAGACGTGGTCGGCCAGCTGACGCGCCCGGAAGGCCGCCTCGCCGCGATCGGCGAACCACGAGAGCAGCTCCTGCGGGTGACGCATCGGAGATCCCGGGCCGCCCGTCTCGTGGGCCGCTGGCGGGCAGGTCGATCAGGGGCAAGGCGCCGTCGGCAGCGCCGACTGGCGAGTAGACCGGGTCGGGCACGAGGAACTGATCAGGCATCGGGCATCGAGGCGGGATGGTAGCGCCGAAGTGCAGATGAGGCCGGGGACGAGCCTTCCCGGCCGAGCACCAGGCGGGCTAGCCTCGCCGGCCGCGACGGTAGTCGGCGCCGCTCATGCGCCGCTTGCCGGCCGGCTGGACCTCGTCGAGACGGAGCACCCCGTCGACGGTGCCGAGGCCGATGCGTGCCCTCGGCGAGGATGACGGCGCCGGTCTCGACCCTGACCGGCTGCTCGAGGACGCCGGCTCCCCAGACCTTGAGGCGCTCGCCGTCGATCTCGAGGAACGAGCCCGGCCAGGGCTGATAGGCGCGCACCTGCCGCTCCAGCTCCAGCGCCGGCCGCGCCGGGTCGAGACGGCCGTCTTCGCGACGCAGCGGCCGGGTCAGCGTGGCACCGTCCGCGGGCTGCGGTCGCGCCTCGAGCGTGCCGTCGAGCCAGCCGGGCAGCGAGGCTCGATGAGCAGGTCGGCACCAAGAGCGGCCAGCCGCTCCTCGAGGTCGGGCGCGATCTCGATCGCCGGCCAGCGGCAGCTCGCGCTGGGCCACGATGGGCCCGGTGTCGAGGCCCTCGTCCATGCGCATCAGGGTCACGCCGGTGCTGGCGTCCCCGGCCAGGATGGCGGCCTGCACCGGCGCCGCGCCACGGTGTCGCGGCAGCAGCGAGGGATGGAGGTTGAGCGCGCCGTGCCGCGGCAGCGCCAGCACCGCGGCAGGGATGATGCGTCCGTAGTCGGCCAGCACGATGAGCTCGGCCTCGACGGCGCGCAGCTCCGCGAGTACCGCCTCGTCGCGCAGCGATGCCGGGGTGCGCGTGGCCAGCCGCCTTGCGGCAGCCAGCTCGGCCACCGGGGTCGGCGTCAGGACCTGCTTGCGGCCGGCCGGGCGTGGTGGCGCGGTGACCACCGACTCGAGCTCGACCAGGTCGGCCTCGAGCAGGCGCGCCAGGGCCGGCAGGGCGACCGAGCCGCTGCCGAAGAAGAGGGTTCGCGCGGGGAGCACCACGGTGCGGCATCAGGCCAGCGCGGGCATCTCCTCGCCGGATCTCAGCGACCTCGTCCTCGATCCTGGCTACCGGGATGAGGTCGTCGAACGACTCGAGGTAGTCGATGTAGAGCTTGCCCTCGAGGTGGTCGAGCTCGTGCTGCATGGCGCGCGCCAGCAGGCCCGTGCCCACCGACTTGATGCGCTGGCCGTAGCGGTCCTGGGCTTCGACCCAGACCTTCTCCTTGCGCTTCACGTAGGCCACGTAGCCGGGCACGGAGAGGCAGCCCTCGAGGTCGTCGCTCTCGCCCGAGGCGCGGATGATGACGGGGTTGACCAGCTCGTAGAGCTGGCCCTCGACCTCGATGACACAGACCTGCAGGGCCTCGCCGATCTGCGGTGCCGCCAGGCCCACGCCGGGCGCGTCGCGCATCGTGTGCGTGAGGTCGTCGAGCAACTCGTGCAGGTACTTGCCGAAGCTGTCGACCGGCTCGCCCATGAGGCGCAGCCGCGGGTCACCGAGGGTCAGGATGGGCTTGACGGTCATGGCGCGCGCAGTATAGGACGGGCGCTCAGCCGCTAGAGCAGGCTCTCGGGGTCGACGTCGACCGACCACGGCGCGCCGGGTCGCCGCCGAGCACAGCGACCGGGTCGGGACCGCGCAGCACGACGTGGAAGCGCCAGCGACCGCCACGCCGCGCGATGTAGGCCGGCACGGGCCCGAGCACCGCCACGTGCGCGTCGAGCTCGGTCGACCGCGCGCGCAGCCGCGCGACCATCTCGCTCGCCGCGGCGAGCGCCGCCTCGCGCTTCGGCAGCGCCACGGTCAGCTTGATGAGCCGCCCGAACGGCGGCGAGCCGAAGCGGCGACGGCGCTCCAGCTCGCTCCTCCACGAAGGTGCTCGGCATCACCGCTCGCCACCGCCACGATGGCGGGGTGCTCGGGCTGGTAGGTCTGCACGATGGCCCGCCCGGGCCGCTCGCCCGCGTCCGGCCCGCCCGACGGCCTGCGTCAGCAGCTGCCAGGTCCGCTCGGCGGCGCGCTCGTCGGGCAGGTTGAGGGCGATGTCGGCGGAGACGACGCCGACCAGCGTGACCTCGGGGATGTCGAGACCCTTGGCCACGAGGCTGGTGCCCACGAGCACGTCGGAGGCGCCCGCGGTGAAGTCGTCGACGACGCGGGCCGCGGCACCCTTGCGCTCGACCACGTCGCGGTCGAGGCGGGCCGACGCGCAGCTCCGGGAAGCGCACCCTCAGCTCCTGCTCGACGCGCTCGGTGCCGCCACCGAGGTAGCGGATGCGGACCGACGCGCAGGCCGGGCAGCGCCTGGCCACCGGCGCGCTGGCGCCGCAGTGGTGACAGCGCAGGGCCACGACCGAGGCATGGAAGACCAGCGGGCGCTGGCACTCCGGGCAGATCTGGACGTAGCCACAGTCGCGGCAGAGCACCACGCTGGCGGCGCCGCGGCGGTTGATGAGCAGGATGGCGCGGTCGCCGGCCGCCCGGTCGAGGCTCGTCGAGGGCCGTGGCGAGCGCGGCCGACAGCAGGCCGCGGTTGCCCTCGGCCAGCTCGTCGCGCATGTCCACGACCTCGACCGCGCACGGGAGCGCCCGACCGCCGGCCCCGCAGGCGCAGGTGGCGGGCCCGACCCTCGCGAGCCAGGCCGATGCTGACGATGTCCGGCGTGGCCGAGCCCAGGACGACCGGTACGTCGGCCAGGCCGCCCAGCGCCACGCGCCACGTCGCGGGCCTGGTAGCGCGGCGTGCGGTCGGACTTGTAGGCCGGATCGTGCTCCTCGTCGACGACGATCACGCCGAGCGGATCGGGCGGCGAGAGGGCGGCCATGCGCGTGCCCACCACGACCCGCGCCTCGCCGCACGCGATGCGGCGCCACTCGTCGGCGCGCTCGCCGTCGCTCATGGCGCTGTGGAGCATGGCCACCTCGACGCCCGAGGTCGTGGCGCAGCCGGTCGATGAGCGGCGTGGCCAGGGCGATCTCCGGCACCAGCACCAGCGCGCCCCGACCGGCCGACAGCGCGTCGGCGATGGCCTCGGCATAGACGGCGGTCTTGCCGCTCGCGGTGTCACCCTCGAGCAGCACGGTCTCGCGCCGACCGGCATCGATGGCGCCGCGCACGACCTCGAAGCGCCGCCGCCTGCTCGGCATCGAGCTCCGCAGCCCGCCGGCCGGCTGCCGCGCGCTCGGCTCGGCGCGACCGGCCAGGGGCCGTCGTTCCTCGATCCGCACCTCGAGCTCGAGGAGCCCCCGCCTGACCAGCCCGGCGACGGCCGACGACGCCGTGTCGCTCGGCCAGGCGGGCCGCGACCTCGGCGCCCTCGCTGCCCGGCTCGGCCAGCTCCGCCAGCAGCGCACGCTGCCGCGGGCCCAGCGCTCGCGCCCGCCGGCCGGCCGCCGGCGGCCAGCGGCGCGGCTGCCTCCCGTCCCGGCCCGGTGAGGGCCGCCCAGCGCTGCTGCCGCGGCTCGCGGTCGTGGCCGGCACGACACGCCACTCCAGGCGCAGCGCGCCCTCGGCCTCAAGCGCGCGCAGCGAGCGCAGCAGCGTCGCCCGGCTGGACGCCTGTGGCAGCTCGTCCACGGCGACGCCCGCCGGGCCACCGCTCGGCGACCACGGCCGCCAGCGATCGCGTCGTCGCTCGCGTGCCCGCTCCTGCGCGTACCGCGAAGAGCTCGATGCGCTCCAGCGTCCCCGGCGGCAGCATGGCCCGCACCACCATGCCCGGCGGCGCCAGGTAGTGCTCCGACACGTGGCTGGCCAGCCGCCGCCACAGCTCGCCCAGGAGCGGCCCGTCGGAGCGCACCCGCGCCAGCAGGGGCTTCGCCTCCATCGCCGGGCTCGGGCGCCTCGGCCAGCACGACGCCGACCGCGCGGCGGCGGCCGAACTCGACCATGACGGCCTCACCCAGCTCGATATCGGCCAGAGGCTGGCGGCACCGCGTAGGTGAAGGTGCGCCCGCCGGGCACACCCGGCGCATCGACCGCGACCTCGACGAAGCGCGGCTCCGTCATGGCCGCCTAGACCAGGATGCGGCGGTCGGCGAAGCGCTCGTGCTCGGCCGCGATGATGGCGTCGATCTGCTCGGCGGTGCGCATCGATCTGGTCGGTCTCGTTGACCACGACGTGGTCGTAGTCGTCCTGGCGCGACAGCTCGATGGCGGCGTTGCGGCGCCGGATGCTCGAGCTCCTGGGGCTTCTCGGTGGAGCGACCCACCAGCCGCGCGTCGCAGCTCCTCGAGCGAGGGCGGCACCACGAAGATGAGCAGCGCGTCGGGCACCTTCTGCGCGCACCTTGTGGGCGCCCTGCACGTCGATCTTGAGGATGGCGTCACGGCCCGACGTCAGCGCCGACTGGACCTGGTCGCGCGGCGTGCCGTACCAGTTGCCATGGACCTCGCAGGCCTCCAGCAGCCCATCGGCCGCCTCGCAGCCGCTGGTAGTCGTCGAGCGAGAGGAAGTGGTAGCTGACGCCGTCGATCTCGGTCGCGGCGCCGCGGCCGCGTGGTCACGGTGATGACGTAGTGGCGCGGATGCGGCGGCGTGCGCCGCTGCATGGCCTCGATGATGGTGTCCTTGCCCACGCCCGAGGGCCCGGAGATGATGACCAGCTGCGCACCCGGCTGCCCGTCGATCGCGCGAATCGTCAGCCCCTCCCTTCGTCGCTCGGCCCGCAGCCCGTCCAGCACGGACTCGAGCGTCGTCCGGCAATGGTGCCTCACAGCGCACCAGCCGACCTGACCCGGGCGACAGGAACTCCAGCTTCCAGGCGTGCAGGAAGAGCCGCTCCAGGCCGTGCGGGCCCGCGCCGGACGAGGCCGCCGGCGTAGACGCGGATCGCCGGCCACGGCGTGACCGATGGAGGCGAGGTGGACGCGGATCTGGTGGGTGCGCCCGGTGACGAGGTCGAGCTCCAGCAGCGTCCACTCGGCGAAGCGCTCGCGCACCCGGTAGCCGGTGACGGCGGGCTTGCCGTCGGCGGTGACGGCCATGCGCATGCGGTTGCGCGGGTCGCGACCGATGGGCTTCTCGATGCGCCCGAGCTGCGCGTTGACGATGCCCGGCCACCAGGGCGAGGTAGGTCTTGCGCACGCGGCGCGCCTTGAGCTGCGCCTGCAGCGAGACCTGCGGCGCGTCGTTGCGGGCCACCACGATGAGGCCGCTGGTGTCGCGGTCGAGCCGGTGCACGATGCCGGGCCGCTGCACGCCGGCCACGGTGGCCAGACCGCCGTGCCCGGCTTCCAGTGCCCAGCAGCGCGTTCACGAGCGTGCCGCTCTCGTGACCCGGCGCCGGATGGGTCACCAGCCCGGCCGGCTTGTCGATGACGATGACGTCGTCGTCGCGATAGACGACGTCGAGCGGGATGTCCTCGGCACGCAGCTCGTCGATGGCGACCTCGGGCACGTCGAGGACCAGGCGTCTGCCCGGCTCGACCGGGTCCCGGGAGCGCACGCGCTCGCCGCTCGCGGTCAGCCGGCCATCGGCGATGAGCCGCTGCACGCTGGCTCGCGAGAGCCCGGAGGCGTCGGCCATGAAGCGGTCGGCACGGCTGCCCGCGGCACCGTCGGGCACCTCGATGCGCGCTGCTCGCTCACGCCGACGGTCCCGCGGTCGCGCGGCCGGGACGGCCCGGTCACCCAGCAGGGCCGCGACGAAGAGCACGACGATGCCGATGAAGACCGCGGCGTCGGAGACGTTCCAGGCGTACCAGCGCGTGCCGCCGAGGCCCATGTCCACGAAGTCGATGACGTGGCCGAAGCGGACGCGGTCGATGAGGTTGCCGACGGCCCCACCGAGGAGCAGCCCCAGGCCGGCGGTCACCAGCGGACCGAGGCCCGCGCCGTGACGCCACTCGTACCAGGTGATGCCGACGATGACGACCATCGAGAGGACCGCCATGAGCATGGCCGAGGTGTCGAGGAAGCCGAAGATGGCGCCGTCGTTGTAGGTCTTGGCGATGCGCACGAGCTCGCCGATGACCTCGGTGGGTCCACCCGGCTGCGCCGGCCGGGATGGTCCGCGAGGCCAGCTCGAAGGAGCTGTCGACCCACAGCTTGGAGAGCTGGTCGAGCAGCAGCACCAGCGGCGCCCAGCCCGAGGAACAGCGCCCAGCGTCGCCGCGACTGCGATGTGGCGCGCCCTGCGCCTCGTCCGTCGGCCGAGGCTGGCGCCTCAGCCACCCGCGTCCTCCAGGGCGATGGTCAGCGTGCCGCGCATCGAGCGCCACCTCGACCGCGCCCCTGCCGCCCGGCGGCGGCGGCGCAGTCGGATCTCATCGGCAAGGTGTCGGCCGCGACCGTGTCGAAGTATGGCTCGAGGCGCGCCATGACCTCGACCGGGCCATCCACGAAGAGCGTGATGCGCGCGTCGAGCGCGAGCTCCGCCTGCTTGCGCAGGTCCTGCACGGCACGGGTCAGCTCGCGCGCGTCGCCCTCGGCCGAGGAGCTCCGGGCGTGAGCTCGGTGTCGATGACCACCACGATGCCCTCGTCGTGGGCGACGGCCGTGCCGGGCTTGGGCGTGGCCAGGATCTCCACCTCGTCGGGCGCCAGCGTGACACCGCCGAGCGCGACCGAGCCATCGTCGTGGTACTCGACCTCGTTGGCTCGGGCGGCGGCCATGATGGCCGGGATGGACGCGCCGTACTTCCTGCCGATGATCGGCAGCAGCGGCTTCACGCGGCGGTCGACCAGCTCCGACTCGTCGCCGATGATCTCGACCGATCTTGACGTTGAGCTCGTCGCTCAGCAGCGTCAGCAGCTCATCGGCGGCGCCCGGGCTCGAGGTCGGCGCTCAGCGCGCCCGAGGGCATCGCCAGCCACAGGCGGCCCAGCGGCTGACGCACACGGATGCCGGCGCGGCCGCGCAGCGTGCGTCCCAGCTCGACGGCACGACGCAGGTCGGCCATGGCAGCCTCCAGCGCAGCGTCGCGCAGCGGCGACCAGGTCGTCGGCCGGCCAGCGCGTCAGGTGCACCGACTCGGGTGCATCGCCTTGCGCCGGCGTCACCAGCACCTGGTGGAACTCCTCGGCCAGGAACGGCAGCAGCGGTGCGATGGTGCGCGCCACGCTGACGAGGGCCAGGTGCATCGTGCCGAAGGCGGCATCGCGGTCGGTGGCCGTCGTCGCCGCGCGAGAGGCGCCGGCGGGAGCGGCGCAGCCACCACGTCGAGAGGTCGTCGACGAAGCCGCTGATGGCGCGGGTGGCGCCACGCGTGTCGTACTCGGCCATGCGCTCACCGGCCGCCGCGGCCATGCCCGCCGCGCGCGACAGGATCCAGCGGTCGAGCAGGCTGCGCTCGGGGTCGGCCGCCTGCGCTCCGATGACATCCCGCGTCTGGGCTGCCAGCCGCCCAGGCGGGCGTAGGTCGTGAAGAAGGCCAGCACGTTCCAGAGCACGAGCAGCTCGCGGCGAGCCTCGTCGGCGGTGTGGTAGCCGAAGAGGATGTTGTCCTCCGGCCGGGCGCTGGCGTACATCCAGCGCATGACGTCGACGCCCATGCGCTCGGCCGCCTCGTTGAACTCGATGGCGTTGCCCCACGACTTGTGCATGGGCCGACCGTCCTCGCCGTAGAGCGTGGCGTAGCCGAAGAGGGACTTGAAGGGCGGCTCGTTGCGCAGCACGGTGCCCATCGCCAGCATCGAGTAGAACCAGTTGCGGAACTGGCCCGGGAAGGACTCGGTCACGAAGTCGGCCGGGAACCACTTCTGACCAGTACTCGGGATCGGTGCGGTAGTGCAGCGTGCGAGAAGGGCACGATGCCGGCATCGAGCCAGGGGTTGCCGACGTCGCGGATGCGCCGCGCGTCCGCCCCGCATCGCTGGCAGGGCACGACGACCTCGTCGACCCAGGGCCGGTGCGGCGAGCGGCCCTCGAGCTGCTCGAAGCCCGCCGAGGCCTTCTGGCCCAGCTCCTCGCGGCCGCCGATGACCTGGTAGCCGTCGCATCGGGTGCACTCCCAGATGGGCAGCGCCAGGCCCCAGTAGCGCTTCTTGGAGATCATCCAGTCGGACATCGTGAAGAGCCAGTCGATCTCGCGCTCGTAGCCAAAGCCCGGATACCAGTCGATCTGGTCGACGACGTCCATGATCTGGTAGCGCAGGCTGGCCGCCTTCTGCTCCTGCGTGAGCTGCTCGCGGGGCGTGTCGTAGACCTCGCCCATGGAGATGTACCACTCGTCCACGACACGGAAGAGCAGCGCCGTGCCGCAGCGCCAGCAGTGCGGATAGCGGTGGGTGTACGGCTCGAGGTGGTAGAAGAAGCCGCGTGCCTCGAGCTCCTCGATGATCTCGGCGGCGATGCCGGCCGCGTCCTTGCCGCTGAAGGGCCCGAAGCCCTCGAGGTAGTGGCCGGCCTCGTCGAGCGGCGCGATGACCGGCAGGTCCAGCTTCTGGCCCAGCCGGAAGTCGTCGGCACCGCCGCCCGGGGCGATGTGCACGATGCTGGTGCCCTCCTCCTCGCCCACCTCGTCCCACTCGATGACGCGGTGCACGTAGGGCGCCCCGCCGTGCTCGTCGACACCTCCGGCGAAGGCCTCCCGGACCGACCGGCAGGTCATCGAAGGCCGCCTCGTAGCGCCAGCCCAGGAGGTCCGCGCCCTGGTGCGGTCTCGAGCACCCTGAAGTCGCCCTGCACGGCCGTCTTGAGCGCGACCTTGCCCACCCAGTAGCGTGCCTCGCCCTGCTCGATGAGCACGTACTCGAGGTCGGGATGGACGGCCGCGGCGACGTTGGCGGTCATCGTCCAGGGCGTCGTCGTCCACACCAGCAGTGACTCGCCGGGACGATCGATGAGCTGGAAGCGGACGGTCAGACCGGGGTCCTCACGGTCCTGGTAGCCCTCGTTCATCTCCATCTGGCTCATGCCCGTGCCGCAGCGTGCGCACCACGGCATCGAGTCGATGCCCTTGTACAGCCAGCCGCGTCGATCGCACTCGGCGAGGAAGGCCCAGATGAGGTCGTTGTTCTCGTTGGAGAAGGTGAAGTACGAACCACCCAGCTCGGGCAGGCCCAGGCGGCCGACGATCATCTCGACGGTGTCGGTCACCGGGCCCCTGGGGCCGTCCACGGTGATGACCCTGGCGGGATCCTCCTCGAGCAGGTCGCGCAGGCGGCGCAGCTCATCGGGGTCGTTCCAGTCCATCCAGTAGCCGAGGCGGATGGACTGCTCGGTCTGCACCGCGGCGTAGGTCAGCACACGCTGCTTGCACAGGCGCACGAAATCGGCGATGCCGAAGGACTCGATGTCCTTCTTGCTGGTGAAGCCCAGCTCGCGCTCGACGTTGACCTCCACCCACAGGCCCTGGCAGTCGAAGCCGTTCTGCCAGCGCTGGTCCTGGCCGAGCATGGCGTGATAGCGGCAGAAGGCGTCCTTGTACGAGCGACCCCAGGCGTGGTGGACGCCCATGGGGTTGTTGGCGGTGATGGGTCCGTCCACGAACGACCAGTGATCGACCGCCGGCGTTCTGGGCGCGCAGCTTGCCGAAGATGGACCGCTCACGCCAGAAGTCGAGGGTGCGGTGTTCCTGGGCAGCGAGGTCAGGCTGCGCTGCGACAGCCGGGAAGGGGCTTGGTGACATCGAGTGGTGAAGTCTAGCCGAGCGCCCCGACTTGCCGGGTGGTGCCCCGACGCACCACGGCAGGACCCTATCGGCAAGCATCTCCGAGAGCCGCTACGATGCCGCTCGATGGCCCCACCGACGTAGCCGTGCGTCCCAGGCGAAGCGCCTTCGCGGCGGCATTCCTCTCGTTCATCTTCCCGGGTCTGGGCCAGGCCTACCTGGGCCGCTGGTTGCGGGCCCTGGCCTGGGCGGCTCTGCCCATCATCGGCATCGCCGCCGTGGCCGGCCTGGGTATCAGCTCTGACCGCTCCGACCTCGTTGAGATCGTGGCCGACCCGGATGTGCTCAACGCCATGCTCGTGGTCCTCGCCTTCGACGTCATCTACCGCCTGCTCTCGGTGCTTGACGCCTACCGCCTGGCACGCGACCCGAGCGTCGGCTCGGCGGGCTCACGCATGCTCTCCACGGCCGGCCTCATCGCCCTCATGGTCGTGCTCGTGGGCAGCCACGTCGTCCTGGCGCGTCCGGTCCTCTTCGCTACCGACCTCTACAACGACATCGCCGACAACGCGGGTGACGAGAGCGAAGTCGCCGACATCGGCGCGCTGGCGGCTGAGAACCCGGATTTCATCCTCGAATTCGAGGAGCAGACCGAGCAACCCACGCCAGATGCGTCGGCATCCCCGGGCGGCTCGAGCGAGGCCACGGAGACGGCGGATGCGGCGACCCCGGCGCCGACGGTGGAACCGACACCCCAGGGTGACGATGAGACCCCGGAGCCGACGATCACGGCGAAGCGGCCCGACTGGGACGGCACGGAGCGCCTCAACATCCTGCTCATCGGCCAGGACGGCGGACGCCAGGGCGTCCTCGCGAACAGTGCGCTGACCGACACGATGATCACCATCAGCATCGACCCCACCACCGGTCGCGTGGCCTTCATCTCGCTGCCCCGCGACACATCAGGCATCCCGCTGCCCAGGGAGCTGGGCGGCCTACCGCTCCTTCGGCGGCAAGTGGAACAACAAGATCAACACGCTCTACACCATCGCCCGCGGTCGTACGGACTTCCCCGGCAGCGACAAGGACCGTGGCTACAACGCGCTGATGGGCGCCCTGGGCGAGCTCTACGACCTCGACATCAAGTACTACGTCGCGGTCGATCTCAACAGCTTCCGCAACGTCGTGAACACGCTCGACGGCGTCGTCGTGGATGTGCAGCTGCCGGTCATGGACAACGACTACAGCGCCAGCGACGGGCGCGGCAACATCAAGCTCTACGTGCCGCCGGGCATCACCAGGATGAACGGCCAGGAAGCGCTGGCATACGCTCGTTCGCGCCACCTCTCGTCTGACTTCGACCGGGCCGCACGACAGCAGCGCGTCATCTCCTCGGTGCGCGAGCAGACCGATATCGACCGACTGCTCCAGCCCGGCGTCATCCCCGCGCTCATCGACCAGCTCAAGAAGGATGTCAAGACCAACATCCCACCCAAGCTCGTGCCCAAGATGGCGGCGCTGGCCGCGGAGATCGACCTCGACCGCCGCGAGAACCTCGTCTTCGACAGCTCCCGCTACGTCGAGGAGTGCTATCCCTGTGGTCCGCCAGGCCTGTACCTGCTCAAGGCCAAGCCGGCGGCCATGCGGGAAGCCGTGAAGAACGTCTTCAGCACGACCAAGGCCAAGGCTCGCCAGATCAAGCAGCTCAGTGACGAAGACGCCCTGGTCTACGTCATCAACGGGCAGGGTGGTCGCAATCGCAAGGCCATCGACATCGCCGCCAACCTCGGCAACAAGGGCATCAACGCGGTGGTCCCGCCGGTGAACGATGGAAAGGCTGACAACGGCAACTACACGTCCACGGTCATCACCAGCTACAACGGTGCTGAGACGACCATGTCGGGAACGTTCACCAAGCTCAAGCGCACGCTCAAGGACAAGAACCGCAAGGTCGTCTTCGTCGACGATCCCGAGACCACGGCCGACTTCGTGATCATCGTGGGCAGCAAGACCGCGGCGCTGAAACCGTAGCTCCAGCGCCCTCCTGATGGCGTCGTGCCGTCGGCCGCGGCCGCACGGGGTCTCGGGCTAGTAGACCGGGACGACCCAGTCCTGGTAGGCCTCCGACTTGCCCTTCACGGCCTCGAAGTACGTCTCCATGACCCTGCTCGTGACCGGGCCGATACCACCATCCCCGACGACGCGGTGGTCGATCGAAGCGACCGGTGAGACCTGCGCGCCGGTACCGCACAGGAAGACCTCGTCGGCCACGTACAGCTCGCTGCGGTCGATGGCCCGCACCTCGCACTCGAGGCCCAGCTCCCGCTGGGCGATCTCGATGATGCCGGCGCGCGTGATGCCCTCGAGGATGTCAGCGTTGACACCCGGCGTCACCAGGCGGCCCTTGCGCACCATGAACAGGTTCTCGGCACTGCCCTCGGAGACCTTGCCCTCCTGCGTGAGCACGATGGCCTCTTCGTGGCCGTTGAGCGCGGCCTCCGTCTTGGAGAAGGCGGGGTTCACGTAGGAGCCCACGACCTTGGCCCGTGAAGGGATGTTGAGGTCGACCGGTGCGCCGCCAGGAGACCGTGCCGCAGCTGATGGGCTCGTTCACGGAGATGTAGTCGCCGAACGGGATCGAGAGCAGGTTGAGCTTTGACTCGATGCCGTGGAGCTTGACGCCGATGGCCTCGTCCGACTTGTAGACCGTGGCACGGACGTAGCAGTCCTCGCGATAGTCGTTCTTGCGCAGCAGTTCCATGGTCAGCTCGACCATCTGGTCGACGCTGTAGTCCGGGTCCATCATCAGGATCTTCGAGGAATCGACGATGCGCTCGAAGTGCTCGCGAGCCTGCAGCAGGTAGAGCTGCTCTTCGTCCGCGTTCCAGTAGGCGCGGATGCCCTCGAAGACGGCGGTCCCGTACAGGAACGAGTGGGTCATGATGCTGACCTTGGCATCGGCCAGCGCCGTCCACTGATCCTCGAACCAACATACCGTGTCGTCCTGGGGGCGCGCGCCGGGGCGGCGAGCGTGAGGATCGGACTGGGCTTCGGCAGGTGTCGGGGTGGCGTTCTGCGTCAGCATGAGCGGGAGTATACGTCCCCGCTCAACGGGGCTTGACCCCCCCTGCCTCAGCGCAGTCCCGACGAGGATCGATCACGACCCTGACCCTCCGATCTGCCCCTGACAGTGGAGGACCCGGCCTCTCGACCGGGTCCTCGTGCCTGTGGTTGCCCGACCCGGATGGTCGAACGTGACGCCCCGGCTAGGGGCGCATGTGCTGCGGCGCATACGGCAGCAGGGCTACGTGACGGGCGCGCTTCAGCGCCACGGCCAGCGCACGCTGGTGCTGGGCGCACGTGCCGGTCTTGCGGCGCGGCTCGATCTTGGCGCGCTCGCTGATGTAGCGGCGGAGGCGGTTGACCTCCTTGTAGTCGATGGACTTGGACTTGTCGGCACAGAAGGCGCAGACCTTGCGGCGGCGGCGGTCGCCGATAGAAGTCGTCGCGGCGCTTGCGGGGCGGTGGCATGGGCTGGTTCCTTTCTCGGAGTCAGTCGGTGGGTGTCGTCGGTGGGCCGATGGTGCGGCTAGAAGGGCAGGTCGTCGAAGTCTTCGGCGGAGTTGGACGGACCAGCAGACCCGGTCGAAGCAGCTGAGCCGGACGGGCTTTCAGAGCCGGTCGAACCCGAGCTCGGGCCACCGCCGGAGGATCCGTCCGGGCGCGTCGTTGGGCGCCGGTGGGCCGTCCTCGCGCTCACGCCGCTCCAGCGAGCTGACGCGGTCGGCGATCAGTTCGGTGGTGTAGCGCTTGTTGCCGCTCTGGTCTTCCCACTGGCGGGTCTGAAGGCGGCCCTCGACGTAGACCTTGTGACCCTTGCGCAGGTACTCGGCGGCGCGCTCGCCCCGTTCGCCCCAGACGACGACCCGGAACCACTCGGTCTCGCTCTGCCATTCACCCTGCTGGTCGCGGTAGTTGCGATTGGTGGCCACGCTGAACTGCGTGACCGCCTGCCCACCGGGCGTGTAGCGCATCTCCGGGTCGCGGCCAAGGTTGCCGATGATCATGCACTTGTTCAGTGACATGGCTGATCCTCCTGGGGCTGACTCGGTCAGCCGATGGCCCTGGGTGCGGCTTCGCTCTCGGACTCGTCGATGAGTTCGACCTCGACCGCCGGCTCGTCGTCATCATCCGGCGGAGGCGGCACGACCACGTCGTCGGCGTCCTCTGACGCCTCGTCCTCGCCGCTCGACTCCTCGGCTTCGCCCTCACGCCTGTCGGTGCGACGAGCGGGTCGTTCGATGCGGGTCACGAGGTGGCGCATGACTTCTTCGGTGATGTTCAGGCCGCGCTCGAGCTCATCGACGGATTCGCTGGGGGCATCGAAGACGACGATGAAATACGAGCCCTCGCGGTACCCGGAGATGGGGTACGCCAGCCGTCGGCGCCCCCAGGGGCTGACCTTGACGATCTGGCCTTCGCTCGCGGCGATGCCACGGGTGGTGCGATCGAGGATCTGCTGGACGCGATCATCAGCGGTGTCCGGCCGCAGGATCAGCATCAGTTCATAGCGACGCATAGGCGTTCACTCCTCTCAACGGGTTTGCCCCACTCGTGGATGCTGGGCGTGGTCGCCCACACGGCGGGACTGAAAGGACTGACGGAGGATAGCACAGGCCCCCCGCTCAGACCGTTCGCCGAACCATGACTCATGCCGGCCAATTCACCAGGTCACCAAGATGGTGATTGAACGCACCACCGTGGTGTTGTCTGCACGCACCACTTCGCCCGGCGAGATGGACTGGGGAGTCGCCCCGTCTCTTCCGCCCTCTGGCGCCCACTACTGCGCCCGGAGCAGGCAGGATGGCGCTGCCTGACGCCCTGCAACCAGGGGGAGTGCGGACGATAGGTCGGCCGATGGGGCACCATGTCCGAATGACACGGAGGGCGCGCCCCGATTCGCCTCGACCACCTGCTCCTCGTGTCACCGGGACCGGCTTCCTGCCTCCGCTGGGTGCCGGTTCCGTCGAGCGTCACGGTCTGCTCGCGGCGCTGCGTCTTCCCGATGTCGCCGCTGTCCTCGCGCCCCCCGGCAGCGGCAAGACCACGCTCGTGATCCAACACGCGCTGCGACAGGAGCGCCCCAACGTGTGGGTAACGCTCGATGCGCACGATGACGACGCGGTCGTGCTGGTCACCAAATTCGTCGATGCCATCGAGCGAGTGTCGGAGATCGACGACTCCGTGAGGCGTGGACTGGCGGCACCTGGTACGTCGATCTGGGCGACGGTCATGCCTCGCTTGCTGGCTGCGCTGGCCACCCTGCCACCGAGTCTCATCGTGTTCGACGACATCCACGAGTTGAGCTCGCAGGAGGCGCTGGATGTGCTCGAGGAACTGGCGCTCAGTCTGCCGACGCACTCGCAGATCGTGCTGGTAGGGCGGCCCAGGAGCGGGCTGCCACTGGCCCGGATCCGGCTGGCTCGTGGCCTGCTGGAGATCGGCGCCGAGGAGCTGCGATTCTCGGACGCCGAAGCGCTCGAGCTCCTGTCCTCGACCGGGGTGCAGGCGACGGTCGCGGAAGCCAAGCGTCTGAATGAACGCTGTGAGGGCTGGCCGGCAGGCCTACGCATGGCTGCGCTCTCGGGCTCAGCATCTGGACCTGGGTCACTCGTTGCGAGCTCGCTCCTGACCGGAGGCGATCGTGTCATCACCGAGTATGTGCGTACGGAGTTGCTCACGACCCTCTCGCCGGAGGAATCGCGCTTCATGCTGCAGAGCTCTGTGCTGCGTCGGATGTCTCCGGCCTTGTGTGACTTCGTGCTGCAGCAGTCTGGATCAGCAGCGATGCTGCGGGGCCTCGAACGTGCCGACGTCTTCGTCATGGCGCTCGCTGGCGATGAACGCTGGTACCGCTGCCATGACCTGATCCGTGAGGCGCTGCTGGCGGAATTGCAGCGCGAGGATGCAGCGTTGCCCGCGCTCCTCCGCGCGCGGGCATCGGAATGGCATGCGGCGAACCTGATGCCGGCAGAGGCGGTCCACTACCGGCAGGAAGTCGGTGATGACGCTGCGACGGTGCGGATGATGGCCACCTATGCGCAGCAGCTGTACGGCGAGGGCAGGACCGGGACGATCACGGGCTGGTGGGACTGGGTCGAGGCCGGTGACCTGTTGCGAGTGGAGCCGGAGCTGGCGATGTCGGGAGCCCTCGCCCTGGCCATGAGCGGAGAGGCCGAGCGTGCGGAGCGCTTCGCGGGCGCTCTGCACTCGACGGCACAGGAGGGCTCGAACACTCACGGTGACCCAGGAGCCGGCGCCTGGCAAGCGCTCCTACGGAGCCTGTTCTGCGAGAGGGGTGCGGCTCAGTGCCTTGTCGATGCCGAACTGGCCTGTGAGCTCATCCCGCCCGCCAACTCCTGGAGGCGCCCCGCACTGATGGCCCTCGGGTTGGCCAGCCTCATCGAAGGCGATGCTGACGAGGCTGAGGCCGTGCTCTCGAACATCGGTGGAGAGCGGGCCATCGAGGGCACAGCACCCAACGCCCGCGCGATCGCCCTTGGACTGCGGGCCCAGCTGGCGCTCGCTCGCTCTGACCTCTCCGCCGCTCGTGGCTTCCTCGCTGCGGCAGAGGAGATCCGGCGTATCGGCGCGCTTCGCGAGCAGGGCCCACAGGCGCTGCAGGATGCACTGTCGGCCAGGGTCGCCATCGCCCTGGCTGATCCCGGCGAAGCCAGACGCCGGGTGGCCCACGCGCAGAAGCTCCGTCCTCAGCTCACCTGGGCCATGCCGGGGCTGGCACTCATCACCCGCCTCGAATTGGCACGGGCGAGTCTCTCGCTGGCTGATGTGCCCGGTGCCAGGACGTTGGTCCTCGAGATCGGTGACATCCTCCATCGTCGTCCCGACCTGGGCGTGCTCAACGATGAGGTCGAGGATGTCCGTGCCCAGCTGGCCGAGATGCGCAGCGGGGTGGTAGGTGCATCGACGCTGACCGCGGCGGAGCTTCGCATCATCCCGATGCTGGCCACGCACCTCACCGTCGCTGAGATCAGCGATCGCCTGACCGTCTCAGAGAACACGATCAAGAGCCACGTCGGGTCGGTCTATCGAAAGCTGGATGCGACCTCACGCAGCGAAGCCGTGGAGCACGCCGTTCGGGCCGGGCTCATCGATCCGGCCGCGATGACGGCCATCGTGCTCGGCGACCCCGACGCCCGAGCACACGACCCCCAGCCCAGCACGCCGAGTGGGGGTCGTGTGCGTGGCGCGATGGCTCGCGGCAGACGGTGACTAGATGCGGCGGCGGCCTGGTGTCACGGCCGCGCCGACCACGGCGGCCTTGGCCACCGGTGAGCGCCCGGGTGTGACGGCCGCGCCGACCACGGCGGCCTTGGCCACCGGCGAGGGGCCGGGCTTGACGGCCGCGGTGACCACGGCGGCCTTGGCGATCCGGGACGGTCTGAGCGGCATGTCAGGCTCCTTCTGCTTCGAGGACCGCGTCGGCCTCGATGGCGGCGATGATGTCCTGGGTGGGGATGCGACCGTCGGCCACCAGCCGGGCACCGGCACGACGCAGGGCCGAGGCGAACGGCGCGGCCCACAGGTTCTCGTAGACGACGGCGGCGGCCACGCTGCCGGGAGCCATGACCGTGGCGAGCTCGATGACATCGTCGGCTGCGAGCGTCTCGGCGAGGTCGGCCTCGATGCGCGTGAAGTCGCCCAGGTCGGGCACGTCGGACAGCTCCATGGCGTCGACCGAGCCATCCTCGTCCTTGACCATGATGACCAGGTCCATGATGCGGATGACGCCGGTGTCGTGGAGCTTGAGCAGCTCGTCGGCGCCCTCGCCGCTGAAGTTCTGCTGCCCGGCCGGGAACTCGACGATCAGGTAGTCGACGGGCCCCAGCTCATCGATCGATCTATCGGTCATGATCCTTCCTTTCGTGGTGGTGTTCGGCGCGCGTGCGGGCCGACGGTGAAGAGGCGTCTCACGCTACGTCCGGAGTCTGTACTCGTGGCTCGACCGTGACATCACCTGATTCGGGTGAGATCCGGGACCGTCGACCGTGATGCACTCGCGGTGGACCGGCCGTGGCATCACCCGGCCTTCACCGATCGGAGGGTCATGGACCCCAAGGCACCCAGCTACGAAGATACGCTCCGCCGCCTGACGCTCAACGAAGAGCGGTTCGTCCGTGGCGTGCTCGCTGGTCCGTCAGAGTCCGATGCCGAGGGACCACTCGAGCCCAAGACCGACCGACTCGTCCGGCTCGGAGCCCTCATCGCGCTCGACGCCGGCAGCTCGGCGCTCGGCGCCGAGACCGACGCCGCACTCGCAGCCGGTGCCACTCGCGAGGAAGTGGTCGGCGTGCTGCTGACTGTCGGCCCGTCCATCGGCCTGGCTCGCCTGGTCGGCGTCGCTCCACGGATCGCCGATGCGCTCGGCTACGACGTGCTGAAGGCGCTGGAGCGCCTCGACGGCCACCGAGCGTGATGCCGAAGGTGCGGCCATCTCACCGACCAGCTCGCGCGGGACCAGCCGATGACCAGGTGGTGTCCACAGGCAGACGCCTTGCGCAAGTGCATCCATCCCGAGTGAGCCCAGAGCAGAGAGCAGGAGATCGACCGTGACGACCGAGAACGAAGCCCCCAAGCGCGTGTCCACCACCGTGCCCCTCGACTGGAACGAGGTCTGGTTCACCAACTGCCCCATGGTCTCCGCCAACAACGTGGACCAGGAGCTGGGCTGGTGCCGCGAGGAGTTCAAGAAGATCGGCGTCGAGTACGCCTACTTCCGCCACGCGCCCGAGAACAACTGGTACCCCCACTACATCCACAACCTCGACAACCTCATCCGCTTCGGCGGCCTCTACCCGCCCATCCACGTCAACGCCGACATCCGCCGCACCAGGCTGCTGGGCGCGACCTGGGTCTACGAGGGCGGCTGCATGGCCGTGCGCTCCCGCGACCCGATCTTCCGGATGCAGGACCTCCGGGGCAAGAAGGATCGGCATCAGCAAGAGCCTCAACACCATCAAGAACGACTGGTGGCGCATCCAGGAGCACATGGGCATCGAGTCCATGCTCAGGCTCAACGACATGACCATGGACGACATCGAGCTCGTCGAGTTCCCGTACCCGGACGACTGGTACGACAAGCCCGAGATGCTCCAGGTCCAGATGAACAACCCGTCCGAGCTGTGGATGCGTCGTGACCACAAGCACGACCTCGCCTTCCGCCCGCTGGAGAAGGCGCTGCTGGCCGGCACGGTCGATGCCATCTACACCCAGAGCAAGGTCTTCCAGCACCTCCAGGAGGCCACCGGCCGGATCAAGATGATCGAGGACCTCTCGAAGTACCCCGACTGGACCATCCAGGTCGCCAACACGCCAGCGGTCATCACCTGCACCGACGTCATGGCCGAGGAGCACCCCGAGCTGGTCATCGCCTACATGAAGGCCATGATCAAGGTCGGTCGCTGGGCCAACGAGCACAAGCGGGCCGCCGGCGCGATCCTCAACCGCCAGACCTTCTACCTCGATGCCGAGGACACCTACCAGGGCATCAAGGACGTGGACATGGTGCCCAGCCTGAGCGCGATGAACATGCAGACCGTCAAGATCGGCAAGGACTTCATGTTCAGCCACGGCTACATCGAGAACGACTTCGACGTGGACGAGTGGGCGGCACCCGAGTTCCTGGAGCAGGCGCGCGAGGAAGTGCTCAAGGAGGAGTGGGCAGCGACGAAGCTGGAGCAAGCTGCCTGAAGGTGGCGGGCTCGAGGTGGAAGGCACCCGGCTCGGCTAGCGACGCCCATTCCCGGACGCCGGGTCGGCTCGCCAGCAGCGGACCGACGTCACCAGCAGCAAGGAGACCACCGTGGCGGTCGACCCCACCACCCTCGCCAAGGAGCGGCTGACGAGCCTGGGGCTCTACGTCACCGCCAAGGAGGCGTACGACCTGTGGCAGGCGGACCCCGAAGGCGTCCGCATCCTCGATGTCCGCACGCCCGAGGAGTTCGTCTTCGTCGGCCACGCCCCGATGGCCTGGAACATCCCCCTGGCGCTTCCAGAGCTTCGAGTGGGACCCCGACAAGCGGGCCTTCCACTGGGACCTCAACCCCGGCTTCCTGCCCGCGGTGCAGGCGTGGGCCGACACCGGTGACACCTCGCTGGTCGTCATGTCGCTCGGGTGGTCGCAGTGCGATGGCCATCAACGTGCTCGCGAAGGCGGGCTACACCACGGTCTGGAACATCGTGGACGGCATGGAGGGCGGCCAGGTCAAGGATCCGGACAGCGTCTTCGACGGCATGCGCATGAAGAACGGCTGGAAGAACTCCGGCCTGCCCTGGACCTACGAGATCGACCGGGACCGCATGGTGCTTCCGGAGCGTGAGAGCATCGAGCTTCACGCCGGCAACGAGGCCGACTGAGGCCGTGACCGATGTGGACCGGGCCAGCATCGAGGAGGACTTCCGTCGATCAGCGATGTACTGATAGCCATCACACAGGTCGCCATGCTCGTGTTCGTCGTCGGCAGCATGGCCGCGATGGGCCTGGGCTTGAAGGTCGGCCAGATCGTCGAGCCATTGCGCGATGTGCGCCTGGTTCTCCTGCTGCTCGTAGCCAACTTCGTCGTCGTGCCCATCGTGGCCGTCGGCGCGGCCAGGCTGCTGCCCATGGACGATGCCTCCTCTACCGCGGTCATCATCATCAGCTGCTGTGCTGGTGCGTCCTTCCTGCCCTAACACGCGACGACGGTCACGGCGTGCTGCACCTCAATGGCCTCTGGCGACGCCACCACCGGGGCGAGCATGGTTGCTCGCGAGAGATCGGTGGTTGTAGCTGAGGTCTGCCATGCGCGCATCGGGTCGCATCGACGTCGTGGGTGCCGTCGCCGTCGTGCTCGCGTTGACACTGTCGTCAGTGACGACCGTGGAAGCGGCGCGGTCGGGCTCGTTCCGTGGCTACGACGAGCCACAGGATGACTGGTGGAACTCGTGTCCGTATACCGGTCCCTGCGATGACTCCCCGAAATCCCGGGTCCCGAAGCCCCCGAAGTTCACGCTGCCTCCCGTACCCGAACCTCCTGTATTCCGGATACCGAAGAGCCCGACCACATGGGTCAAGACTCGCTACGAGGGACCGGGCAGCAGACCCGGTGTCGACGCAAACGATCTGCCGCTGAACCTACCGACCTTCGCCCCACCGGTCCTCGTCTACCCAGAGGGGCTGGAGCCAGCCGGGGCGGCATGGGACGGAGGGAACCTCAGCAAGAAGAAGCCCGGCGTCTGCCGGTCGAAGAACGGAACGACCTTTCGTGTGTGCGTGAGTCAAATCGCGGCACCGGATGCCTTCAGGAAGATGAAGGCGTACAGCAAGGGGGCGCGCAACTGGAACAAGGGTCGCCAGCGAGGCTTCACCGGTGGGTACGCGCGGAAGCCCGACCCGGAGTACGGGGGCGGCATCGGGTGGAAGAAGGTCAAGGCCACACCGTATCGCTAACGCACGGTCGGCTTCATCCCCAAGGTCAGTGTGGGACGGGCTCTCACCGCGCTCGCATCGTCCTTCGCCTCGGCGGTCAACGGCGAGCCGACTGTCGTCAAGGTCGGCGGCATCAAGAAGCCCAAAGCGGCAAGGGATCGCAAAGCCTCTCGAAACGGCCGGAAGGCGAAGAGGGTCGGCTGCTAGGCCCCAGATCCGTCCAGCAGCGCCGCCATCAGCGCGTCTTGCCCGTCGTCGTCGCTCATCGCCAGCTGCCGTGCCACCTCCTCATAGCGGGACCAGCCCCGCTACGCCCGCGGCTGGTACGACAGCGGCTACCGCTGGTCCCCGGATGCGCCCGCTCAGCCTACGGTCCAGCTCACGGCCGCCGGCTCCCTCGGCTCGACCGTGACGGTCCGCTCCGGGCAGCTCTCGAGCCTTAGCTCGATCGCATCGCGCTCGACCTCATCGACGCCCAAGCCCCAGGTCGCCTTGATCGCGACCCAGTCGGCGACGAACTCGCACGCAGCATCGAGATCGGATGGCAGCCAGGACGCGGGATCGTTCTCGCCCTGCTGACGGTTCGCGCCCGCCGACGCGGCCTGCAAGAGTTCGCTACGACAGCGACGGTCGCGCTCGGGCCGGATGCGCACGGCTGGGGACTCGACAATCGGCGACGAAGCCAACACCCGCATCGCACGACGTACTCATCCTGTGCAGGTCGAGCCGACGGGTGGGTCATCGTATCCGTGGATGACCACGAGCTCAATCCCGTCCGGCACCGGCGCCTTCAGGCGTGGCTCGTCCTGGGCGAGCACGGCCGGGACGACACCCAGCGCCGAGAGCGCGAGGAGCAACGAGAGCGCTGGAGCTATCCAGTGTGTGCGGTCCGCCATCGGTGCCCTCCTCTGGGATCGCTCGTCGCGTTCGGGCTGGGTCAAGGGGGCGGGGCAATGGGATGGGGGCGGTAGCCCTACTCCACTGCTGCTGGGCCGATGAAGCGACTGAAGAAGTCGATACGGTTGCCCTTGGGCCCGATCCACCGGCCCAGCGGGTAGTCGACGGCGAAGGATCGGGCCTGGTCAAGCCAGAGGCCCGCAGGCTGGGAGCGCAGTAGCGCGCTGTGGGCGCAACCGGGATCACCCGTGGGCTTGTCCGCGCCATCGCCATGGAAGCGCTGCTCCACGTAGCCCTCAGGTGCGTACGGCGCCAGCGTGGCCACGCCAGGCTTGACGATGCGATCGTCGGCGCTGGTAATCGCGACGGTGGTGGTCCCGAAGTCGGCGTAGGCAGCCGCCACGACTTCAGCGTTCTCGGCCTTGCGCTCGCCATCACCGGTCGTGCGCACCAGCGAGGTGCAGGCAGGGGTCCTCGGCGCGACCGGGCCGGTCCAGTTGAGCGCGCCGTCCACAGCGATGACCGATCGGAGGCGACCGCGGTTGACGCCACTGAAGTCATCCGTCCATCCGGCGTCGCGGATGGCATCGAGCGTCCGCACCACGACCTCACCGCCCATGCTGTGGCCCACGAGGTAGAACGATGCGTGGAGGCCACGGGTCATCGCGAGCTGGGCATCGTAGGTCCGCAGGGTCCGGGCCAAGCGCAGCGCTGTCTCGTCGATGTGCCACTGCTCGTAGAAGGACTCGACGACGCCCACCACCTGACCGATGCCCTGGCCGCGGATGTCGTATGGGGCGGGAACCCAAGCGATGTCAGTCTCGTCGAGGTTGCGACTGATGAAGGCCACGCAGGCGTCACCGAGGGGGTCCTCGATACGGCAGCCGATGCCATTCCAGGAGACGTCCACGACCGTGGCCCCGAAGTCTCGCGCTGGGTCATCGACCCAGCTGACGCGGTAGCCGAGGTCAGCAAGAGCCCCATAGACGGTGCCGGGGTCGCCGATGACCGAGCGACCCTCGTCATCGTTGTTCCCCCAGTACAGGTAGCGGCGGTCAAGTGCGGAGCGGAAGCCCATCGCGAGCACGACGACCTTGCGAGTGAACTGCACGTCTACGGGCTCACCGAGCTGGACGTCATCGCCATCGGTGACATCGACGAGCTCGAATCGGACCGGGCCCGGCGACTTCGAACGAACCGTGAATCGCTTCCTGGGGCTGAGGTCGGTGGTGACCGACGGCGGGTCGACGACCACGACCTCATGGGCTCGGTTGGACCCCCAGCCGTCCGGGCAGGGATCCGGACATGGCGGCTGGCTGGTGCGAAGCTCAATCGTCCGACCCGCGACTACGGCATCGTTCCCGTCGCGGAGCTTCGCCACCAGCGTCGCCGCGTCGACCCCGCCGGCGGGCACCTGGTGGAGGCTGGCGCTACCAAGGGCCAAGCTACTGTGGGCGGGATCAGGGGGCACTGGAGACGGCAGCCTCACTCGGACCACGCGATCGAATTCAGACACGTAGATGTCGCCGGCGTCGCCGACCGCCACGTTCCGGGCGAACTCGAACGACTGTCGAGGCTCGTACCCGTACTCACGCAGCTTCTTGTTCGACCAGTCGTAGCGGCTATCGCCCGTGGGCTTGCGCTCGTACGGATCGCGAGGGTCGCCGAGCGCGAAGAGCTCGCCACCATCAGGTGTGTACCTGTGGATCACCCAGCCCACGACCACGTGTATCGTTCCGTCCGGGCTCACCTCGATCGCATTGGCCTCGGAGTCACCACGCCAGAGGGGAGCCCTCCAACTGTCCAGGAACTCCCCCGATGCCGTGAAGCGATGGACCTCCTCGTGAGAGTTCAGGACGAAGACATCTCCCGAGGGACCGACGGATACGTCGAACGGCCGCACGAAGCCAGGATCACCGGTCGCGAAATAGCCACGGTCTGACCAATCCGGATGGCTCCACTCCGTGAGATAGGCACCGTCGCGATCGAACACCTCAACACGTTGGTTGAACGAATCGACAGCGTAGATGTCCCCTTGAGGCCCGATGTCGATCCCGGCAAGCCACGTGAATTCGCCCGACCCGCTGCCCTCCGAGCCGAACTTGCGCAGGAAGTCTCCGTCAGGCGTGAAGGACTCGATCCGAGAGTTGCCGCCATCGGCCACGTATACGGTCCCATCGTCGGACACGGCGATACTCCCGGGACCCTTGAACCGGCCCTTGGCCTTCCCTCGGCCTCCCCACTGGCCAACATAGTTACCTGTCGAGGTGAATACCTGGACACGGTTGTTACCGGAGTCGGTGACATAGACCATCCCATCAGGGCTCACAGCCATGTCAGCGATGCGATCGAACGCTGCCCGTCCCGAACCCTCTTCACCCCATGCAGTCACGAGTTCGGACTGGTCCGGTTTGGCCGCCGATGTCGGTGCCTGTCCGACGGACAGCATGAACGCAACCAGCGCGGCTGTGAGCCCCAAGCGAGCACTACCAGCGGCGAGTCTCATCGTTCGCAAACGCTCATCGTCGGCTGGCAGTTCGATGCCCTAATGCGTGAACGGTTAGCTCCCGCGCTTTGGCTTTCTGGCCTCATGGTACGGATGTTCAGCTCTCGCCCTCGATGGATATCTCCCGACAAGATGCCGATACATCTGTGGGCATACGATGTCGACGCCCCCAGAGGGCGAGAGTGTTCCGGATGTCGGGTAATCAAGTCGAACCTGCCGAGATCGTGGCCCATTCCGGCGAGGACGACGTGGGCACTGACCACCTGCATCTCGAAGTCATCGAGAAGGTCTGCTCCGACACGGAGGGCGAGGTCAGCGTCATGCAGGAAGGACGCCACAAGCACGCCGACTAATGGGATCCGAACAGCCTGAAGCATCAGACTGTTCGCCGAGCCCCTGCCACCCTCGCATACCCATCCCCTACGTCACGGCCCCGCGATTGCAGAAAGTGTCACACAAGCGCACCGGGGGGTATCTAGCCATGACGCACTCCCCAGAGAACCGAGACCTGGGAACGCCAAACGATCGCCTGCCGAGCGAGACACGACCGACACTGCAGCCCGAGAGGTGCTGCGCGATGTCTGCCCGCTTGTGGTGAGCCACGCGCACGGATCGCGCGCGAGCCGAAGCTCCGGTGGCTAGCACGGCATAGATCAATTGGCCGAGCAAGGACGCGGCACGCTCACTGCACACCTGTCCCTCCTCAGGTCCTGTCGTCGGTCGAGTCTCACTCATCGGAGCATGGCCATGTCTGCGCTCATGCGAGCCATGGCATGGCTCAGACCTGGCGCTCCGCAAGTCCCTGGCGCTCCGCAAGTCCCTGCCGCCTCCGCAGACTGCCGGGGATAGGTCATCGTCCAGGACGGGTGAGGCCGTCACGAGCCCACCCCCACCGGGGTATGCCCTCGCCCTCGATGAGATGCGCGAGCGCGAGGAACGGATACCACGAGCGAAGCGCCAGCGCCAGCGAGCGCCAAGGGCGGCCCAGACCATGCCGACGAAGAGCCCCAGACCACCAGCGAGGGCCGCGCAGAGTCGATCGGCAGGGCCTATTCGATCGCGGGCTCCACGATGCGAATGATGCCGCGGATGGCCTCCGGGTCGGTCTCGCTGTAGATGGCGTACTCGCCGGGTGGCAGCCGCAGGACCACGATGAGCTTCACCTCGCCGGGCGCGACGATGTCGGTGTCTGATCCGGTGACCGTCTCGAAGGTCAGGCTCTGGTCGTCCGAGGTCTCGTTGCGGAAGGTCAGGACCAGCGTCACCAGCGAGCCCTCGACGACGGTCTCGATCGGATCGAACATCGCCGGCTCTCCAGCGGCCACGATGGTCGATCCGCTCGGATGTCGGTTCGCCGGGTGCCGGCCCATCGGTCGAGGGCACGATCGGCGCACAGGCGTCGAGATCGAACTCGGCGTCGATGTCCAGGCGGCTCGGGGAGCTGGCCAGTTCGATCGTCGCGGCCCCGGTCTCCTGGTCGATGGCGATCAGCACCGCACCGTCCTCGGCGATGCTCGTATGACAGGGTTCCAAGGCGAGTGGCGCCTTCACGAGCAGGTCGGCCACCACGAAACGGCGCATCCGGTCGGCTCGGGCCGGGGCCAAGGGCAGCCGTGCCGCGACCTCCATGAGCGCGGTCAGCGCGGCGTCGACATCGGCCCCGAGCGAGTCGGTCTGGAGCAGCTCGAAGCTGAAGCGCACTCCGGCATCCTCGCTCCCGGCGCCACCGAGCGTGATGGCCGGCGCCTCGACGATCGAGGCGCGTGGCGCCCAGCCCAGCCAATCACCGCTGTCGTGCTCGACCCTGAACGTGAAGCCGATGTCCTGCAGCTCGCGGCGGAGCTCATCACCGCTCGGCCAAACGACGCTGCCGTCCGGCGGCGAGTCCGGGGTGGGCGGCCCTGGACTCTGGCCCTGTGCGCTCGCCGGGATGGCCAGCGTCACGGCCAGGAGGGCGATGAGGATGGCGAAGCTGATCGGACGGCTCATGCCAGCTGAAGGCTAGCAGCCGGACGTCACACCCGCGCTAGGGGCCAACGAGGCCATACGCCAAGCGCACCGGCAGGTTACGACGTAGTGGGTGACCGTAGACGCCGGTGGTCGCGTCCCGGATCTGCTGGAAAAGCACTGACGACTCTGGCTCCTCCGCGCTGATAGGTTAGGCCACCTGCTGCCCGGTCCGAGGCTCGGCCTGGTCAGCGACGATGGCGGCGATGGCATGACGTTCGGCCAGGCTCAGCCCGAGCCCCTTGCCGCCGGCGATGACGAGGTCCATCACGGCCCAGGCAAGGGTCAGGCAACTCGTCTCGCGGGGGAAGCGGCCGATGACCTTGGTCCGTCTGCGTACTTCCTCCAGCGATCGCTCCAGCAAGTTCGTCGAACGCAGCCTTCGCTTGAGCCGGAGCGGGTAGGCGAGATGGACCGTCAGGGCGGGCAGATCCTCGGCCAGGCAGGCCGCGGCACTCGGGTACTCCCGCTCGAGGTCGCCGACCAGGACCCGCAGGCCCGCCTCCGCCTCGGTGGGGCTGGTGGCCCCATCGAGGGCTGACCAGTAGGCCGCCCGGACGCGGGCATGGAGGTCGTCACGCTTGGGCAGCTTGGCGAGGACGTTCCGGAGCCGATGCACGCTGCAACGCTGGCGATCGGCGTCGGGCCACAGCTCGGCGATCGCGCGGATGAGACCCGGTGCCCCATCGCTGACCACGAGCAACGGGCTGCGCAGGCCCCGTCGGAGCAGCCCGCGTCCGAGCTCGAGCCAGTCCTCGAGCCGCTCCCGCTGCCCGAGGCTGACATCGAGCAGCACCCGCTGGCCATCGGTCGTGAAGCCCCAGGCCACGAGCACGCCTTCCTTCGGTCCCTCGGGTCGGACCGGCAGGTAGATGGCGTCGAGCATGAGCGCCAAGAGACGGACCTCGCCGAGACCCTTGGCGCGGAAGGCCCGATAGCGGTCGCGCAGTTCGCGGCAGATGGTCGAGACGGTCGTCTTGCTGATCGTCCCCAAGCCAGCCTCGGCAGCGAGGCTCTCGATGTCACGGTCAGAGAGGCCCCGGACGTAGGCCCCGATGACGAGGGCTTCGAGGGGTCGGGTGCGGACGATGGCCTTGGTGTCGGGGATGGTGGTGCTGACGAAGCGCACGAGGCTGTCGCGCACCTGGGGCATGGCCACGGTGATCTCGCCCTCGGCGGTCCGGACGCGTCTGGGCCGGGTCCCGTTGCGGGAGCCGGTGGCCTCGGGGGTCCGTTCGTAGCGGGCCCGCCCCAGGAAGGCCGTCACCTCTTCCTCGACGGCCCGCTGCAGCACCAGCTGGGCACCCAGGCGGCCGAGTTCGGTGAGGCGGTCGGCATCGTCGAGCCCTCCGAGGAGCACCTCCTCGATGGCTGCCTCGATCTTGGTGCTGGGAGCTATCCTTCGTTCCACGGCGTAGTCCTCCTTCGCGAACTTCCAGGTCCGCTTCGGAGCCTATGCCGTCTTCACTTTTCCAGCGTTCTCAGGACGCCACCGACGCCGGGCGGAGAATAGACGCAAGCGGGAGGCGATGAGACGCGGCCCACACCATGGCCGCCCTGGACCGCGCCGAGCCACTGGCGAACCCGGCCCGCCCGTATCGAAGGGGGGACCTCATGCGTACGTTGCGGCTGTCTCTGGTCGGGACGGTCATCCTGATGTTGTTCGGTGGAGCGGGCAGCGCGGTCGCTGCCCAGGAGGCCCATGGTGATACGTACGTCACCGGCAGTGCCCAGTGCCATGACGCCCCCGGGCGCACCGTGCAAGAGGACGATGCCGTCGAACTCCATCTCGTCCGTACTGAATGTACGCTCACGAGCAGCGACCCACGGCTCATCGGCCCCGGTGTCTACGACACCCAGCAGTTCTGCCTCAAGGAGGACGCGGGCCACGTCTGCCTGGGCTGGGGTACGTCCGAAGTCACCGGACCGGATGGCACCTGGGTCGGTACCTTCGGCTACGTGGGGGACCCATCAACCGGGCTGCCCGGCTGGGGGGTCGCTGGAGGGCACCGGGGCATACGAAGGCTGGACGTACTGGTACCACATGCCCGACCTGATGGACTCACCCTCCCTGGAGTCGGGCATCCTCTATCAAGGTCCGCCGCCACCGTGGGGGAAGACACTGCCGCTCTCTCCCACCGAGTAACCCCATCGCGCCGCCTCGGCTGCCTGCGGCGCTCACTGCACGTCCCGGTAGACGCCCGCGGGAGAATCTACGTAGCGGGAGGCGATGACGCACGGCCCACGATCTGGCCGCCTGGACCGCGCCCAGCCACTGGCGGAACCGGCCCGCGATAACGAAGGGGGGTAGGCGATGCAGCACTACCATCACGAGGTCCGTATCGAGGCGCCGGTCGAGCAGGTCTGGGCGTTCTTCGGCGACACGACACACTGGGACGACTGGATGCCGCGGCGCAAGACCTCGGATGTCAGCGGGCCGCTGGACAAGGTCGGCACGACGTACGTCCAGAGCACGAAGCTCATGGGCTTCGAGATGAAGTGGACCACCGAGATCGTCGAGGTCGAGCCGCTGCGCCTCGTCCACGCGCACAGCGACTATGGCCCGATGGACAACTACTTCCGGTTCGAACCCGATGGCGAAGGGACCCGCCTCAGCATCGACAGCGACTACGAGTGGCCGGGCAAGATGCCGGGCTTCATCATGGACCTCATGGCCAAGGGCTGGATGGAACGGAACATGGCCCGGATGTTCGAGGACTTCAAGGCCCTCGCCGAGGCCAACGTCCCGGCGAAGGCCTGACCGCACCACACCGAGGCCCGTCCCGCCGAGGGCGGGCCTCTTGAGCGCTACCAACCACATCGTGTCGCCTCGGCTGCCTGCGGCGCTCACTGCACGTCCCGGTAGACGCCCGCGAGACCATATATGGCGCCGTGGCACCCCTCGCGGGGCAAGGTGGCCATCGCCTCGACTGCACCGGGTCCGGCCCGTCCTCGGGGGTTGTACGGCTCCTGGCGGCGGCTTCCAGCTCGGCCACGATGGCGTCCGGCTCGGCGTCGTGGTCGGGCATGGGGTGGGCGTAGCGGGCAGCGGTAGCGCCGGCTTCGCGACGGATGGCACTTGTGCGGCGATGGGACGACGCGCAGCCTCGGCAACGCCGGTCCGCCGTGGGCGCCCGCGTCCCGTTCGCGGTGGCAGGAGGTGAAGGGGCGCGGAGAGGGGGACCTGATCTCATGCGTAGGCTGCTGGCGATCGCGATGGCGCTCTGTCTGCTCCCGCTCGGCACGACGACGGTGCTCGGCGCCTCGACGCTCGTGGACTGCCGCAATGGCGCTGACCTCCAAGCCGCCATCGACGGTGCGAGTCCGGGCGACACGCTCCGCCTCAAGGGCACGTGCCGGGGCAACTTCATCATCATGGGCAAGGACCTGACGCTCAAGGGAAGCCCGAAGGCCACGCTCCACGCGGGCGGCCGCAACGCGGCGCTGCGGGTCAACCACGACGACGTCACCCGCTACAACCTCGGCGGCACGGTCACCCTGCGGGGCCTGACGATCACGGGTTCGGGTGGCGATGCCTATTGGGCCGACGGTGTCCATGCCTGGTCGGCCGAGGTGATCCTTCGGGACTGCACGGTCAAGGGCAACAAGGGCAGTGGCATCGGTGGTGACGGCGTCACGTTCCGACTCAAGGCCTCGACGGTTCGCGACAATGCGAAGTCGGGCGTCGGGGCCGCCGGCGACGGCATGAACGTCTATCTCGACGACTCGAGGATCAGCGGCAACGGCGGCAATGGGGTCGAGGCGATCGACCTGTTCATGAAGAGGTCGATCATCACCAACAACGGGGGAAACGGCGTCTCCATGACGACGCAGGGCCACGTCGAGGCGGAGGACTCGCGCTTCCTCAACAACGGCGGTCGAGGGATCAGTTCGCAGGGCATGAACCTATCGCGGGTCATCGTCTCGGGCAACGATGCTGGCGGCATCGTCGGTGGTTTCGACAACTTCCTGTGGGTCACGATCGACCAGTCCACCATCAGGAACAATCAGGTGTCGGGCGACGGGGGCGGACTCGTTTGCTACGGCGGCTGCCGCGTGACCGACTCGCGCATCGTCGGCAACTCGGCCACCGGTAACGGTGGCGGCGTGTATCTCGACTCTATCTATGCCGGTGGCGATGCCGACCTCGCGGTGCGTGACTCCGTCATCGCCAACAACCGCGCGGGCGGCTCGGGTGGCGGCATCTACAACAACACATCATCGGATGTGGTCCTCAACGGCGCGGTGCTCCGCAATAACCGCCCCAACGACTGCACCGGCTGCTGAAGGGGTAGTCCGTCTCGGGTCATCGGAGGCCCGTCCCGCGAGGGGCGGGCCTCTACTCATGTCGGGGGTGGACACCCGCGTTGTCGCACCTCGACAGCCGGCGGAGAATCATGGGGTGCGAGGTCGCGGCTCAGTGACCGAGGTGTGGCTGGCCTGCCGGCCGTGACCGCAGAGAGGAGGCTACAGATGAGGAAGCAACTCGGTATCGCCATTGCCGCGGGCGCACTGCTGGCGGCGATGTTGCCGGGGGTGACGTCGGCAGCGACGGTCCCAGCACCGTTCCTGAACGCGGACATCGACAACAACGGGGACTGCGACGTCCGTGGTGAGACCTTCGATTTCGGTATCGAGGACCCGGGCAGCGTCAACGTCGCGATCAACAAGAACTGGATCATCGGCACCTGCCACATGGACCTCGAACCGTCCGACGTGGGGAGCCTCGGTGGCCCCTTCGAACGTGCCCAGGTCTACCGTGGCTTCACCTGCTATGTGGGGATCGAGGAGGAGGTGGATGACGCCTCACCGGATTCCCTGTCGTGGATGACCGACGACTCGCACGCGACGGTGAGCCCGTCGGGACGGATGAACATCTACTGCAAGGCATCGATGAAGACCACGCCCGAGCATGGGTGATCCTTGTCGATCGCACCCGACGAGGCCCGTCCCGCTAGTGGCGGGCCTCGTCTTATGCCCTGACGTCCCTGCTCTCGAGCAGGGCCTCCATCAGGTCGCCCTGGCCGGCATCGTCGGTCATCGCCAGCTGGCGCGCCACCCGTTCACCCTCGGGTGTGAGCATGTAGACCGGCTCGCCGTCCTCGCGCGTCGCAATAGTGAGCAGGCCAGCGCGCTCGAGCTCGGCCACGATGGCGTCGGTCTTTGCGAAGTGCTCGTCGGTCATGGCGCGAGGGTAGCGGGCGACACTCATCGCACACCGGTCTCAGGCTTACCTGATAGCCAGCGGTGGGAGAATCTACACATACGCGTGAGGCGATGAGACGCGGCCCACACCATGGCCGCCTGGGCCGCGTCGAGCCACTGGCGAACCCGGCCCGCGCATGTGAAGGGGGGACTTCGATGAGGCGACTGATAGCCCTCGGTGGGGCGCTCATTCTGACCATGGCAATGGCAGTCGCGGCACTCGCCGATGGCCCCTACGTTGTCCGTGACGAGGACGAGCAGGTTGAGTACCCGGCCTCTTGGCTCGACTGCGGGTTCCCGGTGATGTACGGCATCGACCAACACGTGACCATGAGGGAGTGGCGCGACAAGAACGGCCTCCCGACGAAGGGCCACGTCAAGAGCGGCGGAACTGCCTACTACTATGCCGTCGGCTACCCCGGCAACGTCCTGAGCGGCAGGTTCAGCATCATGGGCCACGTCCCGGACATCACGGTCATCACCCCCACGCTCTACGAGTGGTACGACATGATGACCGGCTCTTTCTACAACATCCACGTACCCGGCATCGGGCAGGTCGACAAGATGGCTGGCAACCTCCAAGTAACCAAGAGGGGCTTCGTGGTCATCGAGTGGCACAAGTGGGCGGGCCATAGCACGATTGACACCGAAGCCATCTGTGCCGCCCTGAACCCGAGCGTGTAGGAGGGAAAGACGCGCAACTATCCGCCTCGCGCGGCCTCGGCTACCTGCGAGGCCCGTCCCGCGAGGGGCGGGCCTCTTCTCGTCTGACGCCGTGGCACCGCTCGCAGGGCATGGTGGCCATCGCCTCGACTGCACCGTGTACGGCCCGTCCTGGGCGGTCATACGCGGCTCTGGGTGACCAGGCCGGCCTTCTCCCGCTCGAGCACGATGGCGTCCGTCTCGGCGTCGTGCAGGGGGTCGTGTGAAGTGACGACCGTGGAAGCGGCCCGGTCGGGCAAGTTCCGTGGGTACGACGAACCGCAGGATGACTGGTGGAACACGTGTCTGTATACCGGTCCCTGCGATGACTCCCCGACGTCCCGACACGCGGACGATGATCCTCCAGTGCGACGACGGTCACGGACTGTCGTCAAGGTCGGCGGCATCAAGAAGCCCAAAGCGGCAAGGGATCGCAAAGCCTCTCGAAACGGCCGGAAGGCGAAGAAGGTCGGCGGCTAGGCCCCAGATCCGTCCAGCAGCGCCGCCATCAGCGCGTCCTGCCCGTCCTCGGAGTCTTGGCGACTGGCGAGAATCGCCCGATCACGCCTCGGACAGGAACTCGACGGTCTCGGCGATTGAGAGCCAGCGATCGGCGGGCGCACGATCTCCGAGGCAGCCAACGTAGTAGTACGTGCCGTCCTGCACCCATACGTAGTGCGAGCCGGCGCTCGGTGGTGAGAACTCGGGATGAGCCTGCAGGTAGTCGAGGCGCACGACAGCGATGCCTCCCAGCTCGAGCTTCGTCACGGCCGCTCCTTCCGGGTAGGTCGCCTCGTTCTCTTCGATGACCAGAAGGAGATCGGAGACGAGCTCGTCTAGCTGTTGGGAGGTCGAGACCACGCCGACCCGGCACTCCTCCCCGCCCTCGAGCGGCCAGCCGACGAGCGGCCAGGTGTCTTCGACCACCGCCAGCAGCCCGCGATACACCTCCGCGTAGCCTGGATCTGTCAAGGCGCCGAGTCGATCGACCAGCACATCCGTCCCGAGCCCAGAGGTTCGGGCCCAGACCCAATCGGCGGGGAAGGTCAGGGCGAATCGAGCTCGTGTATCTGCCCACCTACTCGAGCTGGCTCAACCTCATCGAGTGCCTGTTCCAGGCGCTCCGGCGGTTCGCCCTCGACGGGTCCGACTACGCCAGCCATGCCGAGCAGAACGCCGCGATCCGCGCCTACCTGCGCTGGCACAACCGCGATACCCGACCGGCCAAGCCCTGGCGCATCAAGGCCGAGGTGCATCATTCGACCCCGGCCATTGCGGCATGAGGCACTAGTCGCCCGGCAGGAGGGTGTCGAGCGCCAGCGCGAACGTCTCGACATCCGCGAAGTCCAGCCCTCCGGATGCCCGGATCTCGCCCACGATGTCGCCGTGTCGCCACTCAAGCGTCGTGAAGTCCCAGAGGGCATCGTGGGTCGCCCGCGACTCATCGCCGATGGGCACGACCTCGGTCGCGATGGTGCTGTCGATCTCCGGGTCGCCCGAACCGATCGGGATGGCGTGACGCGAAGGCACTCCGACAACTCGATCCACCTCGTCGCGGCGTGCGAGAAGGCGGGCCGCGTCGTCAGTACAGCGGATGACCACGGAAGCGGACCCTGCGCTGGGGTCCTGGATCGCGACGAACCAGCCGGGCATCCCCTGCGCTTCGAGTAGGAGAGCATCCCACGCCCAGCCCTCGGGAAGCTGCACCGTCTCGATGGGTGCCTCGCGAAGGGCCGGTCCGCAATCCTCTGCCTGCGCCTGCACCCCGACGGCTGTGCAGGTCAACAGCATCGTGGCGATGGTGACCGCATGGAACGCGCGCATGGTCGTGCCCTCCTGGAAGCGTCTTGGATGCCTTCATCCTCTGCGCCCCGGCCAGCGGGTCAAGGGCCGGACGGCCCAGCAGCACACGCAGCTAGGGCGGTGACGACCAGACCAGACCCGCTGTCCATGGCGATCCATGCGGCACTGTACTCGCGAGGCCTGGTCCTCGCGGGATGGCGCCTCAGCCGCAGATAGCAAAGACCATGGATCGGCCGGTGACCACGTCGAAGAGCGCCTGCGCCATGTCGTTGACTGGCGCGACGTCCAGGCGCAGAACCTCGTTGTCGACTGTCACTTCGACGAGCGTGAAGGCCCTCTCGCGGTACGGCGCTCCGTGGACCTGTGAGTATCCCTCGTCGATGAGCCGTCCGCGACCCGACAGATCTGCATCCGCGTCCTCGGCTCGCTCATACGCAAAGGCATAGCGCCCCATGGCCGGTCCACCCATCCGGGACCGCTCGTAGCCGATGCCGAACGCCTGGTAGGGACGGAGCACGCCGATGGCCTGCACGAGCGGCGCCATCTCGTCGGCGAGGTATGCGTTCTCCTCGCCAGTTCCCGAACAGCCGTATGACCCATCCATGATCCTTGCGGCCATCGGCCGCCCAAGAGCCGCCGCGATCCGACCGAACGGGCCATCCATGATCGCTGCGGGGTCGGCGCGTGCCGCCATCTTCAAGATCCCGTGCGCATCCTGGAACCAGTCCAGGACGACGGTCCGTCCGTCGGGCGAGATGGCAATCGATGCGCGCTGCGCGGGGGCGCGGCCCATCGGTCCCTCGATTCCGAGCACGCGTTCCAGGAAGTCGCGATCGGGCGCTTCGGTACCTTCCTCAAGGGTGAACGAGTGGGCGTGCGGCTCGTCACGTCGCTCGTAGCCGTCCGCCTCGAGTCGGGCTATGAACGGCTCAGGATCCCAGTCCTCGCGGAAGCGGAGGATGGTGACCAGGTTGGAGTTGCAGCATGAGGCCTGCCATTCGAGGTCGGTGGTGTCCCAACCCCATCGCTCGGACCAGCTCCCAAGGCGATCCAGACCCGCCGAAAAGGTCGTGGCCTCGGATCGAGCGATATCGAGCATCAGCCGCTGGCGTTCACTTAGCGGGCTGGCGCTCGTGACCTCGGCGCCACCGTGGGCAGCCTTCAGCGCGGACCAATGGGTGAAGTCGAGGTAATCGATGCCCAGCGGGAGGAGCGACAATGCGTCGAGCATGGGGGTCGAGTCGACCGCTGCTGTGGCACCGTCGTCCTCGGCGAGCGCCTGGTTCGGTCCGCCGATGCTGAGCGCAGTGGACACCACGAGCACGAAGATGGCCACCATCGAGAACGGGAATCGCCTCATGATCGATCTCCGGTGCGTATCGGCATCGTTCGTGTCCGCCCAGAGTGGGTCAAGGGCCGGACGGCCCGGCGGAGTGCGTTTCCATGGCGGCGGCGACCAGACATCACCCGCTATTCATGGCGGTTCTGCGCCGGGCGCGGTCCTAACGCCTACGGCGGCGCACGCGCCGGACGTATGCCACCAGGAGCACGTCGAGCAGCACTCCGGTCGAGCTGAGCGCTACGCCCGGCATACCGGCAAGTGACGACGGAGCCGGTGAGTGCAGGGGCCATGGACCGGCTGTGACCCACCGTCACGGGGTCATGCTGAACGCGGCCATCCAGGCCGCGCCGCCTACGCCCACGAACACGAGCCAGCCGATGACGGCCCACGCAGCTGAGCGGCGCAGCATGAGCCAAGACAGCATCCCGGCGGTGGAGCACTGCCGTCGGCCTCCACCTTCGCGCCTCAGTCCGGGATTGGACGCCGTTGCTTCCTCCGTTGCTTCCTGGTGGGGAGAACCTGCGTTGGCTAGCCCAGTCGCTGGCTACTCCAATCACGCCCATTCACGCTCAGGATGTGGTGCCGAAGGTGGGACTCGAACCCACACGCCCCCGAAGGGGACAGCGGTGTTTAAGACCGCCGCGTCTGCCATTCCGCCACTTCGGCCGAGCCGGGACCAGAGCATCCCGACAGCCACACTGTAGCGGCCCCCTCGTCTGCCCTCCCGGCGGGACAGCCGACCTGCTGGCTGGATCGGCGACCGGCAAGGCGGCGCCTGTTCTGACCATCTGGATCCGACTCTCGCCGGTCTTCACGACGAAGCCCGTCCGCAGGGACGGGCTTCGATCGACTCTTTCGAAGCTGCACCGAGATGCAGCAGCGAAGCTACCTCGAGCCGCGCGACTTCCCGGACGGTTTGACAGGCTTGTCGGGCTTGTCGGGCTTGTCGGGCTTGTCGGGCTTGTCGGGCTTGTCGGGCTTGTCGGGCTTGTCGGGCTTGTCGGGCTTGTCGGGCTTGTCGGGCTTGTCGGGCTTGTCGGGCTTGTCGGGCTTGTTGGCTTGACCCTTGGAATAGCCGTCGTAGCCAGGATGGACGGCACCGAGCTCCTTGGGGCCACCGCTCCACGGTGGCTTGCCCTTGGCTCGTTTCTGGCCGTCGATGGTGCGGACCTTCAGCATCGGATCCCTGGCCGCCTTGGCCTTGGCAACCTCCGAGGCGTGGTCGTTGGGCATCCCATCGCGGAGATTCCCTCCGATGACGAGTCCCTCACCCTCGCGCCCGAACAGCGGATGCGATCCGCCCCAGAACCACGGCGGTCCGTAGCTCAGCCTGACGAGGCTACCGTCCTCGAGCCGGAGGTAGTACACCGTCCGGCCGTCCTCATCCACTTGCGACTCGATGATGCCGGTGGTGGTCTTCGCGAGGGTCTGCTCCTCGACCGGCTCCGCTGGCTCGACCGAGTCGGCTGGCTCCTGGGCCGACACGGCGCTGGCGGCGCCACTCAGCGCCAGCGCAACGATGAGTGTCATCGCAGCCATCGATCGTCTGGTCACGTTGCTGCTCCTTCCGCGATCCGGTAGTAGTGGTACGGCGGAGCAGGCAGGTACGTCCGCGTGTCTGGAGCTCGAATGGTATCCGCGGCGAACAAGCACATCGAGGGTGCCGAAGGTCACCCGGAGCGCGACCCGACTGGGTATGAACGAACCGGGGAGTGGAGGCGACGACCGGATTCGAACCGGTGAATAGTGGTTTTGCAGACCATCGCCTTAGGCCTCTTGGCTACGTCGCCCAGAACTGGCGGCCGGTCATACCCGTGCCGCATCATGATGGCTGCCCCTCGAGGATTCGAACCTCGGTTCACGGATCCAAAGTCCGGCGTCCTACCACTAGACGAAGGGGCATCCGGATGACCCTCACAGTCTACGAGGTGGCAGGAACGAGTGGAGCGGAAGACGGGACTCGAACCCGCGACCCTCACCTTGGCAAGGTGATGCTCTACCAACTGAGCTACTTCCGCCCGATCCCGAGGAGCGACCGACCGGCGCCATGTTTTGGTGCCGAGAGCCAGATTCGAACTGGCGACACCGCGATTTTCAGTCGCGTGCTCTACCAACTGAGCTATCTCGGCCCGCCGGTGCCGTTCGAATACTAGACCACAACAGGGCCGATCCGCACAGCGTGACGATGGCGTCGTTGGCGACGACCCGTGATCATTGCGGAATCTTCATCGTCTGACGCCCCAAGGAAACGTTTGCGCCCGCTAGCATGGGAACCGGCCGAACCCCCGGTGCGGGGGACGGGGGAACCATCCAACCTGGGGCGAATCGCGGACCGTCCGCGCAGGCCACGACAGTGGCCGAGCCCGTCAGCTCACCTCGCAGGCCAAGCCGTGACGATGAAGGTGTGTCTCCTTGGCTTGGCCCCTGCCCCCAGCGTTCTCTCCTGGCGCTTTCCCAGCCGTCTCGCTTCCCCAGCCCTCGACGCTGCAGCGCAACCTCGCGCTCGACCTCTCGTCGGCGGTCGGCCTGGGCACGACGATGGCCATCGTCGGTGTGCTGCTGCCCTCGGTGGCACGGCGTGAAGGCCTCGATACGATGGGCCTGGCGGCGCTCGCGGCGTTGCCCTTCCTGGCCAGCCTGCTGACGCTCTTCGCCGGTCGCATCGGACCGCGCTCCCCTGCCCGATTGGCCGCCTTCCGCGCCGCCGGCGCCTTGGGGCTGTTGCTCGTGCTCATCGCGCCCCATCCGCTGCTCATCGCTGCCGCGACCTTCGGCTTCTGGATCTCGTTCGCGCTGGGAGCGCCCCTGCAGCAACGCATCTGGGCCACCATCTATCCCTCGGCCGACCGCGGCCGCCTGCTCGGCTACGTGGGCACCGGGCGCTTCGCGGCGGGCACCGTGGCCCTTCTGGCCATCACCCTGGCGGCCACCACCTCGGGCTGGGTGCCCGTCGTTGCGGTCGTGGCTGCGGTCGGTGCCGTCAGCAGTCTGGCAGTCAGCCGCCTGTCGGTGCCGGACGTCGAGTCCGGCCAGGCATTCAGCGCCAGGGGTTCGATCCGCTCAGTCGTGGGCACGCCCATGATCCGCCGTATCGCCACCGCCCAGCTGCTCTTCGGCGGCGGACTGATGGCCGCCCCGGCCCTCATCGCCATGGTCCACGTCGACCGACTCGGCCTGGCCATCAGCGACATCGCGCTGGCGGGGCTGCTGAGCTACGGCAGCACGGCCGCCACCATCGGGCTCTGGGGCCGTTTCGCTGGCCGGGCCGGCGCACTGGCCACCATCTTCGCCGGTACCGTCCTCGGTGCCATGGCCATCGGGGTCTTCGCCCTCGCACCCGACTTCACGAGTGTCCTCGTGGCCACGCTCCTGCTGGGTACCTCCAACGCCGCCGTCAACGCGGCCTGGCCATTGCTCATCGCCGACCACGCCGCACTGGGCGAGCAGGCCTCGGTCGCCGCCGGCCTCAACGCCATCATGGGCCTGCGAGGGCTGGTCACGCCGTTCGTGGTCATGGCACCCGTCTACCTCGGCCTCATCGACGAGACCGGCGGGCTGGCCATCTGCCTCGTGGCAGCCTCGACCGGAGCCGTGCTCTACGCCCGCATCCTCGGGCTGCTCCACCTGCCTGAGGGCTCCGCCGATCGCCTTCGCCACGCCCGGCTACGCCTGGGCGGCACCGCTCAGGGAGGCCCGGCGATCTCCGTGAGGCCGCTCTCGTCGATCGCCGGCTGGCCGGTCAGGGCGCGCAGCCGGTTGATGCGATCGACGATGGCCGGATGGGTGCTGAAGAGGCCCCGTGCGCTCTTGTCGAGCTTCTTGACGGGGTTGACCACGTAGAGGTGCTGGGTCGCCTGGTTGGCGACCTCGAGCTTCTGGGTATCGGTGCCCAGCTTGGCCAGCGCTCGCTCGAGCCCGTACGGGTTGCGTGTCAGCTCCACGCTGGTGGCATCGGCCAGGTACTCGCGCTGACGGTTGACGGCCATCTGCACCAGGCGGGCGAAGATCGGCGCGAGGATGGCCACCAGCAGACCGACGAGCGATGATCGCGGCCTGAGCGCCACCACCACCACCGCTGTCGACGGCTCCGCCCCATGCCACCCCAGATGGTCATCCGCGCGAGCATGTCGGCCAGCAGGGCGATGGAGCCGACGAGCACGCCGACCAGCAGGCTGAAGCGGATGTCGTAGTTGGCGACGTGCGCAAGCTCGTGGCCGATGACGCCCTGGAGCTCCTCGCGGTCGAGCTTGTGCAGAGCAGACCGCGGGTCACGGCCACGCTGGCGTGCTCGGGGTCGCGACCGGTGGCGAAGGCATTGAGCGCGGAGTCGTCGATGACGTAGATCTTGGGCTCGGGGATGTTGGCCGCGAGGCTCAGCTCGCGAACGACGTTGACGTAGCTGCGGCTCTTCGGTCTCGCTGACCTGGCGGGCGCGGGAGACACCCAGCACCATGCTGTCGCCGCCGTAGAAGGCCCCGAGGCTGAGCGACGCAGGGCGATGGCGCCACCGAGCGGCACGAAGAGGAAGCGCCTTGGCCGGATCGCCGGTCAGAAGAAGCCGACGAAGTAGCCGAGGGCGCCGAGGATGGCCATGACGGCGGCCACCAGCAGGATCGATCGCACGCTTGTTCTGGCGGATCTGCTGGTAGAAGGTCTCGCGAACGACGCGTCATGTCGGCGTCGACTTCAGCGGCCCGAGCGGGGCTGGGCCAGGACGGCGATAGCTAGCCTGTGGCGCTGAGGGGGAGGCGGAGGGCGGCGCCTGCTGCGGCGGAGGGGGTGGTGCCTGCTGCGGCGGGGGCGCCTGGGGCGGTGCCTGCTGCTGGGGCGGAGGGTGGCGGAGGGGGCGGCGGTGCCTGCTGCTGGGGCGCGGGCGGTGGTGGCGGTGCCGGCTTGTCGTCGGCCCCTTGCCGAAGCCGAGGTCGACCGTCGGGCACCTGCTCAGCTTCGGGCTCGGCGTCGAAGAACTCGCGCTTGTCGAAGCCCAGAGGCCCGGCGATGAGGGCATTGGGGATGGTGGCGATGGAGGTGTTGTAGTCGAGGACCGTGGCGTTGTAGTGCTGCCGCGCGAAGCTGATCTGGTTCTCCGTGGTGGTCAACTGCTCCTGGAGCTCGAGCACGTTCTGGTTGGCCTTGAGCTCGGGGTAGTTCTCGACGGTCGGCGAAGAGCGAACGCAGGGTCGAGGTCAGGGCGTTCTCGGCCATGGCCTGTTCGTGCGCACCCTGGGCACCGGCCGCGACGGCGTTGGCGCGGGCCTCGGTGACGGCTGGTGAGCACCGGACTGCTCGAAGCCCATGTAGCCCTTGACCGCATCGATCAGGTTGGGGATGAGGTCCCAGCGTCGCTTGAGCTGGACCTCGATCTGCGCGAATGCCTCATCGATGCGCAGGCGACGCTGCACGAGGCCGTTGTAGATGAGGATGCCGGCAGCGAACAGGATCACTGCGATGACCCCGACGATCAACAAGATCTCCATCAAGTCCTCCGATCGGCGCCACACTCGTCACTCGAGGAGCGCGGCTCTCAGGCGCTTCGGGGCGAAGCGACTGTCCGACAAGAGTACCCGGTCCTGTCTCTCGGGCGCATCCGGCGCTTGCCGCGCGGACGATGGCGCACCCTACTCGATGGGCGCGCCCGCGCGGGCGAGGTCGGCCAGGCCGCCGGCGTCGGCGATATCGGTGAAGCCGGCGGCGGCCATCTGCTGCGCCGCCAGATCGCTGCGGCGGCCCGAGCGGCAGTAGACCACGTACGGCTGGGATGGTTCGAGCACGGCGATACGCTCGGCGAAATCGGGAGCCTCCACGTCGATGTTGACGGCGCCGACCACATGGGCCTGCTCGATACTCGGCCGGCGTTCGCACGTCGATGACCGTGTGCTGGCCGGCCTTGATGAGCTCGACGGCCTCGTCGGGCGGGACGGAGTAGTCGACGGTCTCGACCGCTGGGTCCGTCACCTCATCGGGGGCAGCGTCAGCGCTGGCCTCGGCCTGGGCTTGCAGCGCGTTGCACTGCTCGACATCCTGGGCGGTGCCTTCGAAATGGGTGACCGTGCCGAAGTAGCTCGTCAGCCGCTCACCGTCGCCACCGGGCCAGACCACGGTGGCGCCGCCCTCGAACTCCCGCACCAGGCAGGGCAGTGTCGTGCGTTCGGCCGTCCCATCGGGCAGCCAGAGGTTGCTCATGTACCAGACGGCCTCGTCCAGGCCGTTGCCGTCCGGTAGTCGTCCGGCCACCTCCATCAGCACCGAAGCGATGGCCTCGAACTGCCCTGCACCATCGTCGACGCTGGTCGCGCTGAAGACCAGCTGCACCGGCTGCCCTGGGACGTCTGCGAGCCGCAGCGTGAAGGGCTCATAGCTGACGTCGTCGGGCATGTCCTCCTCGCTGACCGCCGGCTCGGTCAGCGTCCAGACGGCGGGCAGATCGAGCGGAACTCCGGCTGGGAGGCCCGCGGTTCAGGGTCGTAGGCGAACTGGTAGCCGATGTCCTGGAGGTCCCGGCGCAGCTCGTCGGCCGTGGGCCAGTAGCTGCCGTCGAGCGACTCGTGAGCGAGAACGGATGCAGGGAGCAGCAGGGTCAGGGCCACAGCTGCGAGCGAGTGTACGGATGGTTCGGTCCTCCCAGGGTGGTCGTCTGCCCATCGTAGCCGGAGCGCGAGCGAGCCTGCGGGCCGTGACCGGCTCTGCGGGGATCATCGCACGCTTGTGGTGTGGTGGGCGGTAGAGGACTCGAACCTCTGACTTCCTCGGTGTAAGCGAGGCGCTCTGACCAACTGAGCTAACCGCCCGCGGGTGCAGCGATGGTACCGCCGGGCAGGGACGCACGCCCGGACCAGGTCAGGGAGAGGGTGGTGCCCAGGCCGGGACTTGAACCCGGATGAGTTGCCTCACACGCCCCTCAAACGTACGCGTATACCAATTCCGCCACCTGGGCCAGGTGCTGTGATGTGATCGAGTGGTACCGCGGGAGGGACTTGAACCCACACGACCGTAATGGTCACTAGGTCCTGAACCTAGCGCGTCTGCCTATTCCGCCACCGCGGCACGATGATCGAATCACAACGCTCTACGAGCGGACTGCGATGGTAGCACGTAGGTCGGCGGGCCGTGCGCCCGTCAGTCCGCGCCGCCGGAGTCCGCTGCCCGGCTACTCGGCGATGTAGATGAACATGCACACGGTGACGAAGAGCACCGCGAGCACGATGGTGAACTGATAGAGACGCTGCTCCACCCCACGGCGAGTGCGGAAGCTCGAGGCATCGCCACCACCGAAGGTGGCACCGAGGCCCGACCCACGCGACTGCATGAGGATGGCTGCGATCAGGCCCGATGGCCGTGATCAGCAGCGCGAAGAAGAGGAAGATTTCCACGGTGTCGAGTCGACTCCTGTCGTTGGTGCGACCGGCGGAGGATAGCATGCATCGGCGGCACCACCCGCCTGGGGCAGTGCTAGCCGAGCGTGGCTCAGTCCTCCAGCAGCGAGTGGCCGGTCATGCCTTCGGCCGGGCTCACGCCGGTGAGTGCCATGAGCGTGGGCGTGACGTCGGCCAGCACGCCGTCGCGCCAGCGACCTGCCCTTCACCGCCGAGCCGGCCAGCAGGAAGGGCACAGGGCTGAGCGAGTGCTTGGTGACCGGGTTGCCGTCCCCGTCCTTCATGACGTCGGCGTTGCCATGGTCAGCGGTCACGGCCAGGATGGCTCCGACGCCGCCGCTGCCGCGACCGAGGCCGCATCGGCCGCCAGCACCGCGTCGGCGACGCGGCCCAGACAGCCGTCGAGGAACGTGCAGGCCTCCACGGTGGCCTCCCAGACGCCCGGTGTGGCCGACCATGTCGGGGTTGGCGAAGTTGGCGACGATGAGGTCGTAGGTCCCCGATGCGACCGCGGCCACGATCTCGTCGGTTACACCGGCGGCGCTCATCTCCGGCTGCAGGTCGTAGGTGGCCACCTTGGGGCTGGGCACGAGCTTGCGCTCCTCCCCGGGCCAGGCCCGCTCGACGCCGCCGTTGAAGAAGTAGGTCACGTGCGCGTACTTCTCGGTCTCGGCGACGTGGAACTGCCTCCAGCCGAGCCCGGAGACGACCTCGGCCAGGCTGGCCACGACCAGGGGCGGGTAGGCCACCTCGACGGGCAGGCCACCCTCGTACTCGGTGAGCGTGACCACGGTCGGGAAGGGCGGGTCCGCACCACGGTCGAAGGACTCGAAGTCCCGGTCCACCAGCGCGTGGGTGAGCTGGCGCGCCCGGTCGGCGCGGAAGTTGAAGTGGATGACGACGTCCTCGTCGCGGATGGTGCCGTCGACGCCCTCGATGAGCGTGGGCTTGACGAACTCGTCGTTCTCGCCGCGCGCATAGGCGGCGGCCAGCGCGGCCTCAGCGGATGCGGCCCGCTCGGTCTCGTAGCCGATGCCGTGGACCATGGCGTCGTACCAGGCCTTGGTGCGCTCCCAGCGCTTGATCGCGGTCCATGCCGTAGTAGCGGCCGCCGATCATGGCGAAGCGGGCCCCGGGATGGACGGCGCTGAAGGCGCCCCTCGAAGTCGGGGATGAAGCCGTCCGCCGAGCGTGGCGGAGTGTCGCGGCCATCGAGCAGGCCGTGGACGACGAGGTCGTCGACCCCGGCCTCGTGGGCCAGCTCGGCGATGGCCACGGCGTGACCGTCGGTGGAATGCACGCCACCGGGGCCGATGAGCCCCACGAGGTGCAGGCGGGACCCGGCCTCGGCAACCTGCTTGACCGCCGCCAGCAGGACCTCGTTCTGCTTGAACGTGCCGTCAGCGATCTCGGCGTCGATGCGCGGCAGGTCCTGGAGCACCGGACGACCGGCGCCGATGTTGAGATGACCGACCTCGCTGTTGCCCATCTGCCCTTCAGGCAGGCCGACCGCGAGAGCGGACGCGTCGAGGCGGCAACTGGGCCACTCCTCGAGCAGCGCCCGCCAACGCGGCATGTCGGCAGCAGCGATGGCGTCAGCGGCGGGGTCAGGTCCGTAGCCGAAGCCGTCGACGACGATGAGAACGACCGGGCAGGGTCGTTCGGCCCTCGTGGTCACGTGGTGGTCCCCCTTTCAGCAGGGTGCCCGGAGCCGCGCGCTCCGGGCGGTAGGCGCGAGATCGAAGTCGTCGGTGCGAGGCTAGGCGTTGGTGCGAGGCTAGGCGTTGGTGCGAGCCGCCGCCGCCTCGGCCGCGGTGGCGGCGATGCCCGACATCTGGTCAGGCTTGAGGCTGGCTCCGCCGATGAGCGCGCCGTCGATGGCGGGCTCGTTGATGAACTCGGCGAAGGAATCGGCGGTGACCGAGCCGCCATAGAGCACCGGGGTGTTCTCGGCGAACTCGGCCCCGGCGAGGTCGGCCACTGTGACACGGATGGCATCGGCCATCTCGGCCGCATCGGCGCCGCTGGCGGTCTTGCCGGTGCCGATGGCCCACACAGGCTCATAGGCGATGACGAGGTCGGACGGCAGGCCGTTGCCACCCGCCATGACCACGTCGAGGGCAGCCTTCACCTGCGCCTGGACGGTCTCGATGGCCTTGCCGGCCTCACGCTCTTCGAGCAGCTCGCCGCAGCACAGCATGGGGCTGATGCCGGCCTCGACGAGGCGGACGATCTTCCGGCCGATAAGCTCATCAGACTCGAACTGATCGCGACGGCGCTCGGAGTGGCCGATGATGGCCCAGCGTGACCAGGCCGGCCAGCATGCCGGCCGAGATCTCACCGGTGTAGGCGCCCTTGGCCTCGGCGTGGACATTCTGGGCGCCGACGGCCACGCCGGTGCCGGCCAGCGCGTCCTTCACTTGTGACAGGGCCACGTAGGGCGGGCAGATGATACGGGTGACGCCGGCCACGTCGGTGGCCTTGGCGATGTCGGCGGCCAACGGGCCGGCATCCGCAGGAGTGGTGTTCATCTTCCAGTTGGCAGTGATGATGACGGGTCGCATGGGGCAATCTTAGTCGCCAGCGGGCAGGGCGGCTGAGGCCACCGACTCGAGCCGGGCGAAGGCCCGCTGCACGCGCGCCCGGGATAGGCCGGTGGTCATGGCCAGCTCGCTGAAGGAGGCCTCGGGGGCATCCTTGCGAGCCCGGGCCACGAGCTGGTCGACCGCGGGCAGCTCAGCCAGGCGGCCGTCCGTCTCGAGTTGTTCGATGATGGCCATCTGGCGTGCGCTCGAGGCCACGGTGCGCTCGAGGTTGGCGGTCTCGGCGTTGAGGACGCGATTGAGGTGACCCTGGAGCTGCCGCATCACGAGGCGGGACTCGATCTCGAGCACGCTGGCACCGGCGCCGCAGTAGCGCAGGAAGGCAAGGATGGTCTCGGTGCGCTTGCTGGTGAGCACCCCGCGACCACGACGCACACGGTAGGACATGGCGTAGCCGCTCTCATCAAGACGGCGTCGCAACGTCTCGCCGTCCTCCAGCGGCACGACCAGCTCGAGATGCGCACCACGCCCACCGAGGCTCAGCGAGCCAGCCGCGAGGAAGCGCCCGCGCAGCCACGCAGCCCGGCAATGATCGCGGGCCTCGCTCCAGCCGATGTCCGCCCTCGGCGTGCTCTCCCTGGAGTCGGCATCGGCGAGCCGCACAGCCAGGCGGGCCACCACCGGCGAGCGGGCGTGGCCCTGGGCGGCTGCTCCCAGTCCGGCGCGCTCGGCGTCACGGCAACAGGCGCGCGGCGGGTCGATGGCGGCCAGCTCGGCGCGGACCGCCTGCGCCAGTTCGCGCTCGCGTCTCTCAGCCATCTGTGGCTGCCGGCGGGCTCAGGCGCTGCGGACCGGCGCCACCGGACGAGCCGCGGGGCGCTCATCGAGCAGCCGCACGAGGGCCTGCGTCAGGCGCTGCGGATCGTGACGGTGAGCGTTGCCCGGGTCGACCAGGGCCGCCAGCTCCAGCTGTGGTCGGGTGTCACCGTAGGGCATGTCGATGCGGACCGGCGCGGCGGAGTACCCGTCCGGCACGCGCGCGGTGGTGTCGTCGTTGGCCAGCACCACATCCACGAGGTGGCCGACGTCGTGAGCGTTGAGCGCAGCGACGTGCTCCGACAGCGTGTAGCCCTCGGTCTCCCCCAGCTGCGTGGCCACGTTGCTGACGTAGACACGCAGGCCGCGGGCGGCCTCGAGCGCCGAGCGGATGCCGGGCACGAGCAGGCTCGGCAGCAGGCTGGTGTAGAGCGAACCCGGGCCAAGCACGATGAGGTCCGCGCTGCGGATGGCGTCGACCGCCTCGTGATTGGCCTCCACCCGGGCGGGACTGAGCCAGACCCGACGGATGCCACGCGAGTTCGCGATGCGTGACTGTCCCTCGAGCACGGTGCCGTCGGAGAGCTCCGCGTTCAGGTTCAGAGCCTCGCCGGCCACGGGCACGACCTGGCCACGCACGGCCAGCACACGGTTGGACTGGCGCACGCCCTCCTCGAAGTCACCGGTGATGTCCGCCATGGCGGCGATGAGCAGGTTGCCCAGGGCGTGGCCGGCTACGCCCGGCTCGGACTCGTTGACGGGGAAGCGGTATTGCATGAGGCGGGTCATGGTCGGTTCGGCATCGGCCAGGGCGGCGATGCAGTTGCGGATATCGCCGACCGGGGGCACGCCGAACTCTTCGCGCAGCTTGCCGCTGGAGCCGCCATCGTCGGCCACGGTCACGACCGCCGTGATGTTGCTGCTGACCTCCTTGAGACCGCGCAACAGCGTGGACTGCCCGGTGCCGCCGCCGATGGCCACGATGTGCGGGCCACGCGCCAATGAACGTTTCTGGTAGACCAACTCGACCAGCGGCTCACGGCGTGTCGGGAACGGCTCCAGGAGCACGCCGAGAAGGCGCCACAGGCCGTACAGGAAGACCGACGCTCCGATGCCGATGACGACCAGGGGCCGGAACGGATCGGGCAGGAAGTTGAAGCTGATGAGCTCGAAGAGCTGGCCAGCGAGGCTATCGGCGGGGACCTCGCGGAAGAGGATGCGGATGAACAGGGCGCCGGCCGTGGCCAGGATGGTCAGGCCGACCAGCATCATCACCAGCCAGCGCTTCACGCCCATGCCCGGTCGCAGCCAGCGGCGCACGCGGCTCAGGCGGCTTTCGTGCCCCCGTGCGGTCACCGGCGTTTCTCGAGCTCACGATGCCAGACGGTGACCGGGCCCATGTGCAGCTCGGTGAGCTGAGCCGCCAGTGCGTCGCCGATGGCCACCGAGCGATGGAAGCCGCCGGTGCAACCGATGGCGATGGTCAGGCGCGTCTTGCCCTCGGCCAGATAGGCCGGGATGACCGTGGCGAAGAAGCCGTCGAGGTGCTCCAGGAACTCCTTGGTGATGGGCTGACCGAGGACGAAATCGCGAACCGCCCCCGTCTCACCCGAGTGTTCGCGCAGCTCCGGCCGGTAGAAAGGGTTTTCCATGAAGCGCACATCGAAGACGAGGTCGGCCTCGAGGGGCACGCCGTACTTGAAGCCGAAGCTGATGACCTGCAGGGAGAGCTCCTCGCGGCCGGGCCGGGCGCCGAGGGCGGCGATGATCCGCTCGCGCAGCTGCTTGAACGCCAGGTCGGTGGTGTCGATGGTCGTCTGGGCCATGTCGCGGACGTCGTCGAGCAGGACACGCTCACGAGCGATGGCCGACTCCACGCCGTCGTTCTGGTTGTCCAGGGGATGGCGATGCCGCGTCTCCGAGTAGCGACGCACGAGGGCCTCGTCGCTGGCCTCGAGGAACACGATCTGGGGTTCGATGTCACGACCGTGGAGGGCACCGAGGGCGGCTCCGAGGGCCATCGGCGCGTCGCCCTGGCGGATGTCGAGGACGATGGCCACCCGGTCGTAGCGCAGCGGGTCATTGGCCACCAGCTCGGCCAGATCGCGCAGCAACTCCGCGGGCACGTTGTCGACCACGGTGTAGCCGAGGTCCTCGAAGATCTTGCTGGCGGCCGTCTTGCCCGCTCCCGAGAGGCCGGTGATGATGGCCACGTGCTGGTTGCCGGGCCCGTGTGCGGGCGGTAGTTGCTCAGGCATCGGTCTCGCTCCTGCGCCGTCGGCGCTGCAATAGGAAGATCGTGAACTCGTAGAGCACGTACATCGTGCCCGCCAGAACCATGGGGCTGATGGGGTCGCCACCGGGCGTGACCACGACGGCGAAGATGACCACACCCAAGAGGACGTAGCGGCGCATCGAGCGCAGCTGGTCGACGTTGAGGACACCCAGGCGGTCGAGAAAGATGAGCACGATCGGGAACTGCATCACCAGCCCGAAGAGCAGGAAGATGATGGTCACGAAGCTGAAGTAGGCCTCGGCGCTGGGCAGGGCGGTCAACGAACCCTCGATCTCGAACCCGATCAGGAAACCGACCGCATAGGGCAGCGTCACCCAGGCCACGCCGGCGCCCATCACGAAGAAGACGACGCTCATAGGGATCCAGGGCAGAGCCGCGCGCCGCTCCTCCGGCATGAGCCCAGGCGCCACGAAGGCCCAGAGCTGGTAGAGGATGACCGGGAGCGCCAGCAGGAGGCCGACTACGATGGCCACCCGCAGGAAGACGAAGAAGCCGCCGCCCACGGTCAGGAACACGACTTGCTGGTCGGGCAGCGGCGTGAGCATCAGCTTGATGATCGGTTCGGCGAGCAGAAAGCCGATGACGCTACCGAGCAGGACGGCCACGACGCTGATGGCCACCCGCCGGCGCAGCTCGGAGAGATGGTCGACGAGCGTCATGGTCGCCGGCTCGGTCTCCGGCCGTGAAGGCTCCGACGGCTCCGGGAGCTCGGGAACGGCGACCGTGACCGCGTTCACGGGCTCGCTGGCGTCACTCATGCGTGGCCATCACCCTTCAGCCGCTCCGTAGTCGGGCGGCACGGACCCGTGCCTAGGCGCCGTCGTGCTTGGATCCGGCCGGCGTGGCGGTCTCGGCCGGCTGGGGAGCCTCGGCGATCGTCTCGCTCGAGGCGGTCGGGCTGGAGGTCGGGGTGGTCGAGGTCGCTTCGCTGCTGGGCTCAGCGGTAGCGCTCGGCGGCGCGGCCGATGCTGCGGCGGTCGGCGCCGGCTTGGCATCGGACTCGATCGTCGCTGCGTCGGTGATATCGGTCGAGGCCTTGCGGAACTCGCGGATGGTCTTGCCCACGGCGTTGCCCATCTCGGGCAGGCGACGAGGCCCAACGACGAGCAGCGCGATGACCAGGACGATGATGAGCTCGAGGGGCCCCACGTTGAAGGGCATGCGATCCTCCGAGGAAGTGGATCAGACCCGTGCATCCTAGCACCCCCTCCGGAGCGTATCGGAGGTCCGGCCTAGGATCCCGGGGGTGGTGGTGGCGCTTCGTCAGAAGCGTCGTTGGGGGGTTCGGTCGCCGTCCCGGCGTCGGCACCGTCGGCGTCGGCACCGTCGGCCTCGGCGCCGTCCTGGGATGCGGCCTCCCCACCCGAGTCGCGGTCGCGCAGCTGGCTGCGGGGGATGAACCAGGACACACCGGACTCGCCGTCGAGCTGGCCGTCACTGGTCACGGCGCGGTCTTCGACGAGCGTGATCTTGTTGCGTTCGTCGATGTCCAGCGTGATCACGCGCAGATCGATGTTGAGGCCATCGCGACGCAGGTAGGCGATCTGGTCACCGGCCGGCGAGAAGGCCGGCGCGAAGCTGTCGCCGCCGGTGGTGAGCCTGACCCGCTCCGCGCCCTTGGCGGTGATGATGGCGATGTCACGACCGCTGGCGTCGACGGCCTCCACGGCCAGCAACGAACCGTCGGGCGACCAGGATGGATTGGCGTAGCCCGATCTCAGGTAGCGGGTCTTGCCCTTGCTGCAGTCGGCCTTCGACTTGCAGCTGAAGATGGCGATCTTGGGGTCACCTTCAGTACCAGCGTTGTCGATGTAGGTGAAGGCGATCTTCTTGCCGTCCGGACTGAAGTCGGGATTGTTGTGACCGAATCTGGGCTCGGTGGGCGTGTCCACCGGGCGCATCCGACCAGTCCTGGAGTTGATGATGTGCAGCGTGACCTCTCCCGCGCCGCCGTCGTTGCCGTCCGCGACCACGGCCACGTTCGTGCCATTGGAGCTGACCGAGGGCTGCCGCAGATGGATGAACCACTGGCCGCGGCCGTCATCGATGAGCGACTCGAACACCATCGTCTTCTTGGAGCCATCGGCCCTCATGCGCATGAGGTCGTTGGGGTACAGCGTGTACTTGCCCTTGTAGCGAGCCTTGCCGTCCTTCAGCTCGCGCTTGGTGGTCCGCACGAAGTAGATCTGCTTGCCGTCTGGCGACCATGTCGGGCTGGAATCTGCCTTCTCTGACGAGCTGCCCGAGAGGGGCGTGAGCGTGGTGCCCGACGCAGCCCAGACGTCGCCCAGGCGGGTGAACAGGATGGTGCCCACAACGTCGGCCCGGTCACCTGAAGGCGGGATCACGACGATGGGCTCAGCCGTCGGCTCTGGCCCTTCCGGCTCCAACGTCTGGGCCTCGATGCCATCGGGCGGGTCGGTCGCGCCTGGTGCCTCGGTCTCTCCTGGAGGAGCTGACTCGAGGACTGCGGACAGGCTGGGCTCAGGGCTCCCATCAGTCGCCGCGGCATCTCCGAGCAGACCATCAAGCTGGGTCACGGCCCACAGGCTGGCCCCGCCGATGAGCGCCAGGCCGATGAGCGCCAGGAGCGGTGCCACGACGGGAGAGCTGCGACGTGGGCGGCGCGGTGGGATGGGCTCCTGTCCCGGCGGGTAGAGCGGGGGCAGGTAAGGCGGGCCGTCGGAGCCAGGCTCGACATGGCCTGGCGGCGCATAGCCCGGACCGGGATACTGCGCATCGGGTGAGTAGCCTCCGCCGCCGGGGGGCGGGCCGAGCGGTGGCTGTGTCATCGTCTCGTCGTCGCTGGCCTGGGCATCGCGCGCAGCCATCCGGCCGGAGCGACATCCCGGACCTCTAGCTGGAGCGTCTCCAGGCCCGCGAACGTGCGGCTGGCGAGTCGTGCGACGACGTCGATTCTCGGAACCCTCCGTCAGCTGCTCGGCGAGGTCAGCGCGGCCGAAGCAGATGCCATCGACCACCTCACGTCCCCTGCGCAGCGTGAGCTGTGTATGACCACCGTTCGCGGTGCGGACCCGGTTCACGGCGAGGCCCGCGATGCCCACCAGCGGCGGTGCGTCTCCGGCGCCCTCCAACGGCGCCAACTCGCGCAAGAGTACGTAATCCGCGTCATCTGCGCTCTGGACGAGGTCGAGCGAGAGGCTGGCCCGCGCATCGGCCGGTGGCCGCTCTCGAACGAACGCGTCGAGACGGCTGCGCAACTCCTCGAGGTGGCCAGGCTCGAGGTGGCACCCGGCCGCGGCCGGATGGCCGCCGAACCGCTCGAAGAGGTCGCTGCAGGAGGCGAAGGCGGAGGCGAGATCGACCCCACCCGCGCTCCGGGCCGAGCCGCGCCACGGGTCGACGGCACTCGAGAGCACCAGGGCCGGGCGGCCATGTTCCTCGGACAGCCGACCGGCCACCAGGCCGATGATGCCCACCGGCCAGTCACCGACCAGCACGATGAACGGCGTCTCGGCCTCCGCCGCGAGGGCCTGTCGCGCTTCGGCCATGGCGCTGGCCGTGAGCTCCCGGCGCTGCAGGTTGGCGCTCTCGAGCTCACCTGCCAGGGCCACGGCCGTGGCATCGTCGGGAGCCAGAAGCAAACGGGCGGCGACGCTCGGGTCGCCGATGCGGCCCATGGCGTTGATGCGCGGCGCGAGGCCGAAGGAGATGTCGTCGGTGGATACGTTCTCGCGGTCCACCCGTGCCCTGGCCATGAGCGCCGCCAGACCTGGCCGCGGATCCTGCTCGAGACGCGCCAGGCCCAGGCGCACGATGGAGCGGTTCTCGCCGACGATGGGCACGACATCGGCAACGGAGCCGATGGCCGCGAGATCGGCCAGGCCCAGCGCGGCAGCGGCGCCATCGGGCGTGTCGCCAAGGAGCAACTGCGCCACCTTGAAGGCCACACCGGCGCCCGAGAGGCGCCGGTCCGGATAGCGATTGTCGGGGCGTTGGGCGTTGACCAGGGCGACCGCGTCCGGTCGCTCCTCGCCGAGCACGTGGTGGTCGGTGACGATGACGTCGATGCCGGCTGACCTCGCCGCTGCCACCTCGCCGACGCTGCCCGAGCCGGTATCAGCGGTGATGATGAGGCTGTGCCCAGCCGCGCGGGCGTGCTCGACGGCAGCCAGCGACAGACCGTGGCCCTCGCCGCTGCGATCTGGCACGTACGGCTCAGTGGTGATGCCCAGCCAGCCCAGGGCCTCGCTGAGGATGGCCAGGCCCGTCAGGCCATCGGCATCGAAATCGCCGAGCACCAGCACCGACTCCCCGGCCTCACGAGCGGACGCCACGCGCGCACGGACGAGCGCCGCATCGGGCAGCAGCGACGGGTCGTGGAGGCCGGCCTCCGGTGCATCGAAGCGTGAGGCCAGCTCGCCGGGATCGACGGGACCACGGCGCGAGAGGACGCGCAGCGCCCGTGCCGACAGACCCCGACGCTTGGCGTCTTCGATGGTGGCCTCCGACAGTGGGTGCGCCTCCGGCACGACCCAGTGGTAGCGCGGCGTCAGCTCCGACATGAGGTGCCAGTCTGAACGCCCGGCAACACCCCGGACTTACGCGGGGCTGGTGTTGGCTTGGGCGTCTGCCGGCTGCGTGGCCTTGCGTCGATCATCCCAGAGGTGCCAGTCGAGGAACAGCGGGGTGGCCACGAAGAGCGACGAGTAGGTGCCCACGACCGTGCCGATGAGCAGCGCCAGGGTGAACGGGCGGATGGCCTCGCCGCCGAAGAGGAGCAGTGCCATCATGGTCAGCACCACGGTCAGTGACGTGGTCAGGGAGCGCCCCATGGTCTCGACCAGGCTCTGGTTGACGATGGGCGTGAGGGGCTGGCCAAGGTAGCGCTGTCGGTTCTCCCGGACGCGGTCGAAGACGACGATGGTGTCGTGTACCGAGTAGCCGATGACGGTGAGCATGGCGGTCACGAAGAGGGCGTCGATCTGCAGACCGATGAAGGTGCCCAGGAGCGCGAACGCACCGACCACGATGATGACGTCATGGAGCAGGGCGACGAGGGCCGTGACCCCCATGCGGAAGTCGCGGAAGCGGTAGGCCACCCAGAGCATGATGGCGATGGCGGCCATGAGGATGAGCGTGAACGTCTGCCAGATGAGCTCCTGGCTGACGATGGGACCGACGGAGTTCTCCTGGCGCACCTCATCGATCGGGCCGAAGATGGCCTGGAGTGCGGTCGCCAGCTCCCCGAACTGGCCCTCCGTGGGCACGCCGACGATGCGGTCGTCGCCACCAGCCGTGGGCACGACTGCCGCGTCATCCGGCTCTGATGTGGCAGCCGGGTCGAGGGCAGCCCCGGGGTCCGCCGACTCGGCCGGCACAGCGGTCGTCTCGGGCGCGAGCGACTCGTCGACGGCCGCGGATGCAGCCGGCGATGAGGAAGCATCCGGCGATGCCGAGGCAGCCGCCTCTGCGGCCAGGGCCGCGGCCGCGGAACCCTCGGCCAGCTCCGGTTCCTGTAGCGAGAGTGCCTCGGTCCGGATGAGCACGAACTCGCGGTCGTCGGCTGAGGTGATGGCCACCTCTGAGCCGGGCAGACCCTGCTCCTCGAGCACGGCACGAACCTCGAGCGGAGTCGGGGGTGCCCGTCCTCGAAGTGGACCTCCCACACGGTACCGCCCGTGTAGGCGATGGAGAACTGCAGACCGACGTTGCCGTTGGGGATGAGCGTGGCCAGCGTGAACGCCAGGCCGATGATGACCATGATGGCGCTGAGCAGGTAGCCGTAGCGGCGCTTGCCGATGATGTCGATCATCAGGTCGCCGCTTCGTTCTTGCGGCTACGCGCATCCATCGAGACCTCTGAGTCGTCGATGCCGAAGAGGTGTGCGCGACGTGCCCAGGACTGCTGCACGATCCAGCGCAGCATCATGCGGCTGAGCACGATGGCAGTGAACATCGAGATAAGCACGCCGATACCCAGCACCAGCGCGAAGCCCTTCACCACGGAGGTCCCGAAGTAGTAGAGGATCAGCGCCGTGATGAGCGTGGAGACGTTGGCGTCGAAGATGGAGTTCCAAGCGCGGTTGAAGCCGGCCTCCACCGCGGCCGACAGGTTCTTGCCGGCGCGCAGCTCTTCCTTGGTGCGCTCGAAGATGAGGATGTTGGCGTCGACGGCCATGCCCACCGAGAGCACGAAGGCGGCGATGCCGGCCAGCGTCAGCGTCACGCCGAAGAGCCGGAAGACGGCGTACGCGATGATGCCGTAGAAGATGAGCGCGACACAGGCCACGACTCCCGGCACGCGGTAGTACAGCAGCATGAAGGTGAAGACCAGCGCGATGCCGACGATGCCGGCGAGGATGGTCTGCTTCAGGAAGTCGAGACCGAGCGTGGCCGAGATGCTGCTGAAGCCGACCTCGCGGATCTCCAGCGGCAAGGAGCCGAACTTCAGGACGGTGACCAGGTTGGTGGCCTCATCGACGGTGAAGTCGCCGCTGATCTGGGCGCTGCCGCCAAAGCGCCTGGCGTTGATCGACGGTGCCGACTCGACGATACCGTCGAGGACGATCGCGAAACGTTCGCCGAAGTGCGTGTCGGCGTGCTCATCGAAGAGCCGGGAGCCGGTCTCCTTGAGCTCGAGGTTGACGACGATCTCAGCGGTGGTGCTGTCCTGGCCGATGCGGGCTGCAGAGATCTCGGTGCCGTTGAAGAGCGGGTCGACCTCGAGCATGCACTCGGGCAGTTCTGCGTTCTGGACGAGCTCGGGCGAGCAGGCCACCGGCACGGGGATGAACTCGAGGACGCCGGTGGTGCCGATGAGGCTGCGGATGTCGGCCTCGTCATCGACACCGGGTAGCTCGACCGAGATGCGATCTTGACCCTGGGTGACGACGACGGGCTCGGCCACGCCTGTCTCGTTGACGCGGTTCTCGACGATGGTGCGGGTCTGTTCGAGGATCTCCTGCGTGACTTCCTGTTCGTCGGTGGCGACGACCTGGTATTCGCCGCGGAGGCCACCGATGAGGTCGAGGCCAAGCTTGGTCTCGATAGTGCCGCCGTCCTCGCTCGCAGGCACGCGGAACCGGGAAGATCGCCACCACCAGGGCGACGATGAACAAGGCCGCGACAAGAAACGGAAGGACGCGTTGCATCGCTCGGGACACTACCAGAGAGAGGGCCAGTGCGCCGCGAGCCTGCGGACCCCCCTTTTCTGGCGCGACGCTGGTCTAGCTCTCGAGGTGCTCCCTGATGCGCTCCGCGAGTGCGGGCCCGATACCAGGCACGGCGGCCATCTCCTCGACGCTGGCGTTCCTCAGCGCACGACTGGACCCGAAGACCCGCAGCAGCGCCCGCTTGCGTGCCGGGCCCACGCCGACGAGATCGTCGAGAGCGGACTTGGTGGCTGCCTGGGCCCGGAGCTGGCGGTGGTAGGTGATGGCGAATCGGTGGGCCTCGTCGCGCAAACGCTGCAGCATGTACAGCGCGCCCGACGTCGTCGGCAGCACGATCGGCTCGGAGCGTCCCGGCAGGAACAGCTCCTCCCGCTCCTTGGCCAGGCCGGCCATGGGCAGGTCATGTAGGCCAAGCTCGTCGAGGACCGCGCGGGCGGCGCTCACCTGACCCTTGCCGCCATCGATGATGACCAGGTCCGGCATGCGCCAGCGCAGCTGCTCCGCTCCACCCTCCTCGGCATCGAGAGCGCGCCGGAAGCGGCGCCGCAGCACCTCCTGGTGGCTGGCGAAATCGTCCTGGCCCTGCACAGCCTTGATGCGGAAGCGACGGTACTCACCGGTGCGAGGCTGGCCGTCCTCGAAGACGACCATGCTGCCGACCGTGTTGGTGCCTCCCATGGTGCTGATGTCGTAGCACTCGATCCGCGCGGGCGGCGCGGCCAGCAGCAGCGCGTCGGCCAGCTCGGCCAGGGCCCGCCCGGTCTTGCCCTGGTCGGCAAGCCAGCGCACCTGCTCGCGCTGCAACGTCTCGGCGGCATTGCGACCGGCCAGGGCCATGAGTTTGCGGCCCTCTCCTCGCTGCGGCACGTCGATGGCCACCCGGCGGCCGGCGCGAGCCTCCAGGAACTCCTCCAGCACGGCGACCTCGGTCAGCTCGAAGGGCACGAGCACGCGGGGTGGGATAGAACCGGCTCGTGCGTAGTACTGCTTCACGAACGAGGTCAGCGCCTCTTCGTCGGTGTCGTCGGCCACGTTCTCGAGCACGAAGATGTCGCGATTGAGCGTCTTCCCACCGCGGATGGCAAAGAGCTGCACGGCCGCCTCCTTGCCCGCGCGCGCATAGCCGAGAACATCGAGCGCACGTTTCGCGAAGCCGGCCATCTTCTGGCTCTCCATCGTCCGCTCGATGGCCCGGACCTTGTCGCGCAGGGCCGCCGCCCGCTCGAACTCGAGCGCCTCGGCGGCAGCTTCCATGTCCTCGCTCAGCGAACGGCTGACCTGCTCCTGATGGCCCTCGAGGAAGAGCATGACCTGCTCGATGTCGGCCGCGTACTCAGCCTTGTCGACGGCCTCGATGCAGGGACCCTGGCAGCGCTTGATGTGATAGAGCAGGCAGGGCCGGTCGAGGGCCCGCTCCCCCTCCCTGATCTCGATGGTGCAGGTCCGAAAGGGAAAGATGCGCCGGATGAGGTTCATCGACTCATCGACACTGGTGGCCGAGGCATAGGGTCCGAAGTAGCGGCTGCCGTCGTTGGGCAGCTTGCGCGTCCGCTCGATGCGCGGGAAGTCGTCGGCCAGGGTGATCTTGATGAAGGGGTAGGACTTGTCGTCCTTGAGGCGGACGTTGAAGCGAGGCTGGTAGCGCTTGATGAGGTTGGCCTCGAGCAGCAGGGCCTCGCTGACGGTGTCGGTCAGCGTGACCTCGACATCAACGACCTGGTCCGATGGACGACTCGATGCGCAGCGGCGCGGCCGAACGCCCGGCCTGCCAGTACTGGCGCACGCGGTTGCGCAGGCTCTGGGCCTTGCCTACATAGAGGACCCGACCACCCGCGTCCTTCATGAGGTAGACGCCCGGCTTATCGGGCAAGGTGCTTGAGCGTGGCCTTGAGGCGCGGGGTGGGAGTCACCCCTCGATGCTATCGCGAGGCGGGTTATGGGGAGCGCGAGACCGGTGAGGACTCGCCGTTGGCCGCCTTCCAGTGGGGCTCCTCGGTAGCCGTCAGCTCGGGACCAGCGTCGCTCGCACTGCCACTCCAGATGAGGTCATCACCGGCGCCCATGCCCGGCTGTGGCCCATCGGCGCGGACCTGGAGCCAAGCAGACATTCCGGCGATACTGATGGCACCGAGACGCCCGCGATCACGAGCATGAATGCGATGTCGCCGATGGAGTTGCCGGAACCGGCGGTCGTCGCGGCGGTGGCGGTCGTGGCCGGGTCCGCCTCGGCCAGGAGCGCCGCATCCATCGATCCCTGAGGTATCGAACACGAAGGCCGCGACCACGCCCCCGGGCGCAGTGGCATCGAGCTCCCAGATACCCGGGGGCGCATCGGCCGGCAGGGTCAGAGCTCTCGAAATGAGCCATCAGCCGACGTCGGTCACCCCGAAGAGGGGGACCGTACTCGCGGACGTCGTCAGCTCCAGTTGGACAGCCGCCCCAGAAGGGAAGTCCAGGCCAGTGACCTCGACGACCTCGCCCGGTCCGGCGGACTCCGGATACATCGTGACCGTCGCCGGCAGCCCGGACGAGGCCACGAACATGGCGATGGGAGTCGACGAGGAGCGCCAGGAGCGTCAGGGCCAGCACGGATGGAAGCTCGTTCGATCGTCTCTGGCGCATGATCGCCAGCGTAGGGCCAGTGCCGACGTGGCCGTCATCGGACACCGGTACCAGGCGGGGCGGTCTGATGGTCACGTGCCGCAGTAGGACGGGTCAGGCGGAGGCTTCCCTCGTCGGAGGGCCTCCGTTCGCTGACCACGCTGGCGGCCGGTCGTCAGCCGTCGAGAGGTGGAAGCGGCCGTCCGTAGCTCCTCGCCAAGCGGCAACCAAGCCGTCGTGAACCGGCCTGGATGTGCGCGCATCGTGGCGCGTAGCGAGGTGCTCGAGGCTTCGTCCTTGCCCCACGGTCTGGACGTCGGGGTCCTTGACCCGCACGATGGGTCGATCGTGCGCTCCAACATCGTGTTCAAGCTCGGCGTGGCCGCCATCGTCCTCGGCGTGTTCGGCCTCCTGCTGGAATCCGGTCTCCCGGACCTGGCCCTCGTTGCCGGAGGGTTCGCGGTGGCGGCGCTGGCGATCTGGCTCGGGCTGAGGGTTCGCGGAGACGAATGACCACCCGCAGACACATAAGCACCACGTAAGGCCCGAGCGCGACCCTTCCGCCATGGAAGGCGGTGAGCACCCAGCTTCGGTCCGCTCTCGGCTGGCCAAGCTCGCACCGACCAACGCGCGGCGGCGACCGCGGCACCTGGTCCGGTGCTGTGCGTGGCTCCGGCAGGCTCCGGCAAGACCACGACCGTCGTCGCCCGACTGGCGTGGCGCGTGTCACAGGGCGCCGACCCGGTCAGGTCTGCGCCTTGACGTTCAACCGTCCGTGCAGCCGAGGAGCTTCAGGAGCGCGCCGATGCCGCCCTCGTCGAGCTGGGCTATCCGCCCCGGCGTCGGTACGCGTCCGCACGTTCCACGCACTGGGCCGCGAGATCCTCGCCGAGGCCGGCATCGGATGTCGACGCGCATCGTGGACCGCCACGAGGTGCTCGCGGAGCTCTCCGGTGGGCCCGTTCGCCGGCCGCCGCGCCGGCACCTCGATGATGCCTTCACTCGGCTCAAGCTGGACCCCGAACGTGGCCCGCCGCCGGAGGACCGCGAGACGCACCGTGCGCGTTCGCGGCCTACCAGGCGCTGGTTGCGAGACAACGGTGCCATCGACCTCGATGACCTGGTGGCGCTGGCCGGACCGACGTTGCTGGGCTGATGCACGCCCTGCTCGCGCGATGGCGTGATCGCACGGCGGTGCTCTTCGTGGACGAGGCACAGGACCTCGACAGGACGCAGCTCGACCTGGCCGTGCTGTTGGCCGGGGATCGGCGCGACATCTTCCTGGTCGGTGACGACGACCAGACCATCTACGCCTGGCGCCTGGCCGACGTGCGCCGCGTCCTCGGACTGGCGGCTCGCCTGCCCGGCCTGCGCTCGCGTCGACCTCGAGACCAACCATCGCTGCGCGCCGGAGATCGTGCGGCGCGCCGCGCGCCTGGTCGCTCACAACGAGGAGCGCTTCGACAAGCGTCATCCGCTCTCGCCACGGACCGCCGGCACGGTATGGCTGCTGCCCGACAGCGGCGACGAGGTCGCGCGAGCCCGCTGGCTGCTTGGGAACCTGGGCGCGTGACGCGCCCCCGGCGAGACGGCACGCCATCCTGGCGCGCACCAACCGCGAGCTGAACGCCGTTCGCGGCCGTGGCTCTCGAGCTGGGCCTGCCCTATCGCATCGAGGACGACGGGCTGCTGCTCGACGATGCGCGCATCTCCGCGATGGTCGAGCGGGCCGACGTCCACGGCTCCGCTCCTTGGCCCCTGCGCGCCGCGGCCGTTCAGCGCGTGCTGCCGGCGAGCTGAGCCACGCGCTGCTCGGCTGGGCGGCGCGCCTATCCCGATGCTGCCGGCCTTCGTGAGGCACTAGCGCGCAGCGCCGCGCGACAGCAGCCAGATGTCGACCGACGATACCACCCTGACGCTCGCGACCATCCACGGCACCAAGGGGCTGGAGTGGGACCACGTGGCCTGTATCGGACACGACGAGGGCACGTTCCCATCTGGGCGTGCGCTTGCGAGAGGCGTCGACCCAGCTGCGCGTGCTTGAGGAGGAGCGCCGCCTCGCCTACGTGGCCTGGACACGAGCACGCAAGACGCTGACCATCGTGTACGACCCGGGCGCCCCATCGGTCTTCGTGCGCGAGGCCTTCGACTGGAACGAGATCGCCTGATGGTGGCGCTACCATCGGGTATGAGGCGACGCATCGACGTCGCCGAATCAGGCAGCACGGAAGGTGGTCGATAGCAGGGTCCTGATCGCTGGCGAATTCGTGGGTGACCCACAGCATCCACCAGAAGGGCTTCGATAGCTTCACGACGACGTCCTACGACGAGGGCGTCGGGCCGCTTCGCGCGGCCCTCGAGGCGGGCGACCATCGAGGTCGAGCTACCTGCCCAACCACGTCGCGGCCACGGAGTTCCCGACGACCGCGAGCGAGCTGCGCGCGTACGCCGCCGTCATCCTCAGCGACATCGGCGTCCAACACGTTGTTGCTGCATCCGGACACATTCGAGCCGATCCGTGCCCCGTCCTGACCGTCTCGAGGCGCATCCGCGAGTACGTCGAGGCCGGTGGTGGCCTCGTCATGATCGGTGGCTATCTCACCTTCGCTGGGCATCGAGGGGCGAGGCCCGCTGGGCGGGCACGCCGGTGGAGGCGGCCCTGCCGGTGACGATGCTCGAGCGGCGACGACCGCGTCGAGGTGCCGGCCGGGACCGCTCCCACGGTGGTCCTCGCCGAGCACCCCATCACGGCCGAACCTGCCGTCCCAATGGCCAGCCTTGCTCGGCTATAACCGCGTACAGCCGCGTGACGATGCCGAGGTCGTGGTGCGAGTCGGGACGACCCGCTCATCGTGGCCGGCCGATACGGAGCGGGACGCGGGGCGGCGTTCACGTCGGATTGCGGTCCCCACTGGTGCCCTCCGCCCTTCGTGGAGTGGAGCCGGCTACGCTCCGATGTGGCAGCAGTTGGTGGCCTGGACCGCCGGCTGATCGCGCCGCCCACGACGGCGCCGGCCGACCACGCCGGGTGCCCGCCGTGCGGACCCTGACGAGACCTCGCGACTTGCGGCCGTATCTCCGCGGGTTGCGGGCGTCACGAGATCGGCACATCTGTCCGCCACGATGTGAGCTTCGACACAGGTCGTCACGGATGGCCGCGTAGGCTCAGCGCGAACTCGACCCCAAGGAGGAACACGTGAGCCGCATCCCCTCGCCGTCACGCCGTGTGATGAGCCTGTTCATCGCCGCCCCATTCGTGGCCGCTGCCTGCACGGCCGCAGCTGCAGGAGAGCGCCGGCGACACAGCGGTCAGCGCAGCTCCCAGCGAGGCAGCCGCGGCGGCGGCACCGACGACCGAGGCAGCCGTGGCCGAAGTGGCCGCCTGGCTGGACATCGAGCTGACCGATGCCCAGACCGGCGAGACATTCACCCTGGCCAGCCTGGCTGGGGCAGGTCGTGGCCATCGAGCCGATGGCCATCTGGTGCAGCAACTGCAAGGCACAGCAGGACACCGTCAAGCAGGCCTACGCCGAGATCGAGAGCGACGGCGTGCGCTACATCAGCCTTGGCATCGACCCCGGAGAGAACCCCGAGGCACTCGCGAAGTACGCCGAGAAGCGAGGCTACCAGTGGACGTTCGTGCAGTCGCCGATCGAGCTCTCACGCGCCCTCAACGACGACTTCGGGGCACAGGTCCTGTCGGCGCCCTCGACACCACTTATCGTGCTTGACGCAGAAGGCGCTGTCGTCACCCAGACCGTCGGCTTCCACGGACCCGACGAGCTGCTGGCCCTCCTCGACGAAGCCGCCGCCGTAACGCTCCTTGCGCAGATCGACCGAGTAGTCGACGGACGCGCGCAGTTGCGCCAGGCCCGCCGCCCAGATCTCGATGGCGCGAGCGTATTCGTCAAGGGCGGCCTCCTCGCTGGTCTCATAGGGACCGTCGGTCAGACTGCACGGTGGAGCCCCAGCCGGTGGGCCGGATATCGACCGTGACCTCCGTGGTCCCTGCGCCGGGGCCGGGATGCGTCCAGCGGAATTGGAACCGGCGATCGGGGTCGGCCTCCAGGACGTCTATCTCGACGCGCAGTCGCGGGAACACGAGCACCGAACGAACGCCCGGCAGCAACGAACCCTCGACCGAGTAGGCCAGCCACTGCCGCACCGACTCTGGGTCCGACCACATGCGGTACACGCGCTCAGGCGGTGCATCGACGATGCGCTCCATCTTGATCATGCGTGCGCTCATGACGTGCTCCTCTGGGTTCGGCGCCAGCGGTCATCGCCGGACGGTGAGTCTGCGCTCATCTTGCAGCAGGTGCCGTTCTCTTGCGCGCGAGCTTCGTGCGCGGTCTGACCTTGCTCGTGCTTCGACCACGGCCTGAGGCCGAGAACTCGACGTCCGAGAGGGGCACTACCGGCTCGCCCCTGAGCACACGGGCGAGGTACTCACCGGTGGCGGACCGGGCCACGGCCGCGACCTGCTCGGGCGTGCCCTCGGCCACGATGCGCCCGCCTCGCGCGCCGCCTTCGGGACCCAGGTCGATGATCCAGTCGGCCGTCTTGATGACGTCGAGGTTGTGCTCGATGACGATGACGCGTGTTGCCGGTGTCCACCAGCCGGTGCAGCACCTGGAGCAGCTTCTCGACGTCGGCGAAGTGCAGGCCCGTGGTCGGCTCGTCGAGGATGTAGACGGTGCGCCCGGTGGCCCGCCGCGACAGCTCCGTGGCCAGCTTGACGCGCTGCGCCTCGCCGCCCGACAGGGTGGTCGCCGGCTGGCCCAGGCGGATGTAGCCGAGGCCCACGTCGACGAGCGTGGCCAGCTTGTTGCGCACCTTGGGCACGGCGCTGGAAGACCTCCAGCGCCTCCTCGGCGGTCATCTCCAGCACGTCGGCGATGGAGTGGCCGCGGTAGTGGATCTCGAGCGCCTCACGGTTGTAGCGCTTGCCGGCGCAGACCTCGCAGGGCACGTAGACGTCGGGCAGGAACTGCATCTCGATCTTGAGGATGCCGTCGCCCTTGCAGTTCTCGCAGCGGCCGCCCTTGACGTTGAAGCTGAAGCGGCCGGGTCCGTAGCCGCGCACGCGCGCCTCGGGCACGCCCGCGAAGAGCTCGCGGATGGGCCCGAAGAGACCGGTGTAGGTGGCCGGGTTGGAGCGTGGCGTGCGGCCGATGGGGCTCTGGTCGATGTCCACGATCTTGTCGATGGCCTCGGTGCCCTCGAGCGCGTCATGGACACCCGGCTCCACGCGCGCACCGCTGACGGTCCGTGCCAGCGCCTGATAGAGGACATCGGTCACGAGCGTGGACTTGCCCGAGCCGGAGACACCGGTGACGGCCGTGAAGGTGCCCAGCGGGAAACGCACGTCGAGGTCCTTGAGGTTGTGCTCGCGCGCGCCCCTGACGACGAGCGCCTTGCCGTTGCCCTCGCGCCGCTCGGCCGGCACCGGCACCATGCGCTCGCCACGCAGGAAGGCACCGGTCACCGAGCGCTTCTCCCTGAGCACCTCGTCGAGCGGGCCGCTGGCCATGACCTCACCGCCGTGCTCGCCTGCGGCGGGACCGATGTCCACGACCCAGTCGGCCATGCGGATGGTCTCCTCATCGTGCTCGACGACGATGAGCGTGTTGCCGATGTCACGCAGCCGCACCAGGGTGGCGATGAGCTTGGCGTTGTCCTTCTGGTGCAGGCCGATGGTGGGCTCATCGAGGATGTAGAGCACTCCCACGAGGCTGGAACCGATCTGCGTGGCCAGGCGGATACGCTGCGCCTCGCCGCCGGAGAGCGTGGAGCTGGTGCGGTCGACCGTGAGGTAGTCCAGACCCACGTCCGCCAGGAAGCCGAGGCGGTCGCCGATCTCCTTGTTGACCATGCGGGCGATGGTCATCTCACGCTGGTTGAGCACACCGGGCAGGGCCTCGACCCAGGCCAGCGCGTCACTGACCGACATGGCCGCGACATCGCTGATGTTCTGCTGCTCGATGGTCACGCCCAGAGCGTCCGGCCTTAGCCGCTTGCCGTCACAGGTCGGACAGTGACGCTCGACCATGTACTTCTCGAGCTCGGTGCGGATGTAGTCGGATTCCGTCTCGCGGTAGCGGCGCTCGAGGTTGGTGACCACACCTTCGAAGGTGGCCACGTAGGAGTTCTCACCGCGGTCGTGCTTGTAGCGCACCTCGACCTTCTCGGTCTTCCTCGCGAAGAGGAGATAGTCCAGGGCGTCGGGCGGCAGGTCCTCGACCGGCGCGTGATAGTCCCAGCCGTGGGCGTCCATGATGGCCTTGGTCGTCTTGAGCCGCCACGAGAGCTCGGTGGGCACGGTCCGCCAGGGCACCATGGCGCCGTCGGGGATGGGCTTCGAGCGATCGGGGATGATGCGGTCGACCGCGAACTCGAGGCGGATGCCCAGCCCGGTGCAGTCGGGGCAGGCGCCATGCGGTGAGTTGAACGAGAACGAACGCGGCTCCAGCTCGTCGATGGTGGTGCCGTCGTAGGCACAGCTGTACTTCTCGCTGTACCGCTGCTCGTCGAAGGCACCCGCGTCGGCCGGGGCCACGAGCATGACTCCCTCCCCCAGCCGCAGCGCCGTCTCGACCGAATCGGCCAGGCGGGCGGCATCAGGATCGGGGTTGTCCGGGCCGAAGGCCTGGTCGTCGGCGTCGCGTTGGCGGACCACGAGGCGATCGACCACGACCTCGATGGAGTGGCGCTTGTACTTGTCGAGCGACGGTGCCTCGTCGAGGTCCATCAGCTCGCCGTCGACGCGCACACGCACGAAGCCCTGTCGGCGCGCCGCAGCGAAGACCCGCTCGCCCTCGGTCTTGCGGTCCTTGATGAGCGGGCCGAGCACGAGGATGCGGCTGTCGTCGGGCAGCTTGCGGATACGGTCGGCGATCTGCTGCACGGTCATGCGCGCGATCTCGCGGCCGCACTTGGGGCAGTGCGGATGGCCGACGCGTGCGAAGAGCAGGCGCAGGTGGTCGTAGATCTCGGTCACGGTGCCGACCGTGGATCGCGGGTTGCGGCTGGCGCCCTTCTGGTCGATGGAGATGGCCGGGCTGAGGCCGTCGATCTGGTCGACGTCGGGCTTCTCCATCTGGCCCAGGAACTGGCGCGCATAGGCCGACAGCGATTCGACGTAGCGGCGCTGACCCTCCGCGTAGATGGTGTCGAAGGCCAGGCTGGACTTGCCGCTGCCGGACAGGCCGGTGATGACGATGAGCCGGTCGCGCGGCAGCTCGACGTCGATGTTCTTGAGGTTGTGTTCGCGGGCACCGCGAACGACGAGCTGATCCTGGGGCACGAGCCAAGTCTAGAGCAGTCGCGAACTCTAGACCAGACGTTCTAAACCGGGCGGACGCCCGCTGCTCCATCCCGGCATCTTGGCCATGACCCCGGCAGGCGCACGTACACGCTCCAGATGAGCATCGCCAACGGCACGGTCGGCGAAGCGATGTCCGAGGGTGCGCCGCCCTGGGTCGTGTCCTGACGAGCGCAACGTCGCGCCGCGTCGTGAGCCGATCCGCGGTGGATGCGCTCGGTACCATGCGACAGTGAGTCGACTCAAGCTCCCCGAGTTCATCCACGAGGTCATCGACGATCCGCGGCAGCGCGGCATCCTGATCGTCAGGATCGCTATCGCTGTTCGTGGTGGGCCTGGCGCCGCGGGTCCTGTCACCGGGCCTGCCTACGGCCCAGGCCGCTCTGCGCAGCCAGCCGGACCTGCAGAACTTCTTCCTGCTGCTGGCCTTCGTCGGGACCGCCACCATCATCCTCGGTGGGTTGGTCAGCGACGTCTTCCGTCGGCGCAGCCTGCTCATCGGCGCGCTCGCGGTCATGCTCATCGGTGCCGCCACCAGCATCTTCTTTCCCCAGGGCCCGGTGTTCATCGGGGCCAACGTGGTCACCATCGCCGCCACCGGGGTCGTGCTGGCATACAGCATCGGGGCGGTGGCCATCACCTACGAAGGCATCCCCCGGGCGACCGCCCTGGGCTTCGTGTACGGCGCCTATGGCGCCGGGGCCGCGGCCTCGCCGGCCGTGCTCACGCTCTTCCCTCGCCTGCTGCCCAGCGATGTCCCGGGGGTGCCCTCATCATTCACATTCGACACCTGGCTGGCCTATCTGCTCACGGCCATCGCGGCCGGGGTCGCTCTCTGGGCCGCTCTTCGCTGGATGCCGGCCATCCCCGGCAGCATCCCGACCAGCAGGCGGCTCGTGGCTGGCATCGCCGTGTGGTCCATCGGCATCCTGGCGGTCGTGACCGGCATCCTGGGCACTGCCGGTGACGCCCACATGCTCTTGCCCGTCGCCCTCATCGTTGGTGGGGCGGTCGCGCTCGGGACGTTGACCCTGCGCTTCAACCGCATCTCCGCGGCCATGGGCGACCTCAAGCTCGACGCGCGTGGGCTCGGCGCAGCGCTATCGGTGGGCATGGCGGTCGGCTTCGCGCAGGCCGTCCCGCTCATGCTCCTGCCGGTGGTGTTCCAGTACCCTCTCAACTACGGCACCTTCATGGCCATCATCGCCATCGCCCCCTTCGCCATCGCGTTGTTCCTGGCCGGCCCCATCTCGGGCATCCTCATCCGGCGCTTCGGGCCGCGGGGCATGATGACCAGCGGCACCCTCGGGCTGGGTGCCGCCAACCTGACCCTGGCCGGCGTCCTGGTGTGGATCTCGGACGGGGTGCGCGAGGCCTTCCGCATCGACCCGACCGGGGCCAGCAACGGGCTCTTCCCGGCGCAGTACCTGCTGTTCGTCGTGCCGCTCATCCTGGTCGGGGCTGGGTTCGTGTTGTCCACGACCGTGCGCACGGCCATCGTGTTCGCCAGCACGCCACGTGGCCTGTCGGCCTCTGCAGCAGCCATCAACGAGGCCTCGGTCGGGCTCGGCTCGCGCATCGGCATCGTTGCAGCGACCAGCGCCCTGGCCGTGGCCGCGCTTGGATCGGCACGCGAGATGCTCGTTGACCAGCCGGTCGAGGAAGCGAAGGCGTTGATCGACGAGTTCGACCTGGCGCTGGTGTCGCTCGGCACACCACGGTTCAAGGAGGTCTACGACGCGTCACTGGCCGGGGCGGAGCCGATCAAGCGCGCCGCCTACTCGGTGGCGTACATGGACGGCGTGGTCGTGGCCCTGATCATCAGCGGCGTCGTCGGCGTCGGCGGTGCCCTCCTGGCCTGGATCCTGATCGGACGCCGCGATCCCATCAATGCGGTCTTCGACATGCAGGACGAGCGGGAACAGGACGACTACACACCGACTGGCGCCCCGCTCGACGATGAGTCGTAGTGGCCTGAGCACCCGCCATCGATGAGGCGGCCCTCGCAGTCGAAGAGGCTGGTCGCACCGTCCTTGCGGCTCCCTGGCGCGAGGGTCTTGCCCAGCGGCCCGGCCAGGTCACGCAGGACCATGAACACCGTGGAGTCGATGTCGCTGATGGACTCCGCGTCGGGGTGGGTCTCGACATCCTGGTGGGCGATGTCATCGGAATCCTCGTCACACGTGCGGCCGAGGATGGCCCAGCTCGGTCGGTCCAGCCTTCTGGTCTGGTCACTGGACGGAGTCACCCGATGCACTCTGGCGCGCCTGACCGCCTGGCGCATGTCCTTGACTGCGAGGTCGGCATCAGTGGCTGAGCGCGACTTCCAGCGCGACCACGATGATGCCGATGGCGCCACCCAGGAGACCGAGACCAAGACGTACGGCCAGGCCCGCGCCCTGCTTGCGCACCTGCACGGCACCGACCATGAATAGCGCCACGATGCAGATGGCGACGGCCACGTCCAGGGCAGGCAAGAGCTCCAGCCAACCCAGCCCTACCGCGAGCAGCAGCAAGGTCGGGGCCACGACGGCGGCCAGGACCGGGGCGTTGTCCACGATGAGCACGTGGCGCTCGGCGTGCGACAGGAAGCGACCCTTGCTGCCGACCTCGGCGACGAGCGCGGAGTAGAGGTGAGCCAGTACGAGCACGATGCCCGCGCCCCACACCACCAGCAGCGACGTGAGCCAGTCCTCGGCCACGATACGGTCCATCACCAGGGTCGAGGTGATGATGATGAGCCCGTAGATGGCATGCGCGCTGCGCTCTACACGACGTTCGTCGCCTGGCACCCACATCCTCCGGCTTTCGACATCTCCCATAGACTAGGCCAGCCTAACGAGTACAGGAGACGCTGATGACAGACAACGGCAATCCCACTGAGCCGACTGACCAGCAGCCAACCACGGCGAGTGATGTGGTCACCCCGCAGGATGGCGATGTGGTTGGCGTGGTCGCCGCCGAGGCCGACCCGCACGGCGCCAGCATGGTCGCGGCCGTGGGCGACGATGACGGCGTTCAGGCCGTGGTGGCCATGGATACGGACTACTTCAACACGATCCTGGTGGCCGACTTCGCCGATGGCGAGGCCGCCAATGCCGCCTACATGACGCTGCTCAACGCCGCGGTGGCGGGTCAGCTGAGCATCGATGGCGTGCTCACCGCCCATGCCAATGACAAGGGCGAGATCAACATCGACAAGCTCACCGAGCACAGCACCAAGACGGGCGCCAAGTGGGGCGCGGCCGCCGGCCTCGCGGTGGGCATCCTGTTCCCGCCTGCGATCATCGCCAGCATCGTCGGCTGGGGCATCGCCGGTGGCGCGCTTGGCAAGCTGCGCAACCTGTATCACCGCCACCAGGTGTCGGACCAGCTCGAGGGCGCGCTTGAGCCCAACCACTCGGGCATCATCGTCCTGCTCCACGGCGTCGACGTGCCCAAGGTCAAGGAGCAGATCCCTGCCGCGACCAAGGTGACCACGGCCGATGTCGACGAGGCCACAGCCAAGGACATCACCGAGGCGGCCAGCGCAGCCGCGGACGGAGACCAGCCCGCCAGCTAGTCGTCGCTTTCGACGATGTGGGGACCAGCAGGGGTCGCGGGAACGCGGCCCCTGCTGCTTGCGTGCGAAGAGAAGAGCCTCACCGAGGGCTGCCCGCCAGGCATGCTCGCCAGTCTCCGTGAGGACCACCCATTCCCCGAAGATCCTGCCTGCCGGTGCGAACGGCCCCCGCCCGATCGTTGGCCTCCGACTCGTCTGCCAGTTGCTCCCAGGGGACTGGTCCGTCGCTCATCGTCGCCTTCGAGGTCGAGCCCCCGTGCGCTTGATGACGTTGGGTGTGACCCGCCGGTCCCAGGTGGGCTTGTCAAGCCAGCGCGCCATCCAGCCCTCGTCGTCGTCCTCGTGAGCATCCTTGATGCCGGGGAACACGTCGGCCGCCGTGCCCTCATCGATATCGAGGGGCTCCTCGCCCGCCGGCAGCACCCTGACTTCGGTGACCTCGAGCGCGGACACCTCGCCGCGGCCCCGGCGATCCCCGGCCTTCTTGGCGGCGGCACGCTCGGACGGTTTCGCGCTGGGAGTCGAGGGCTTGCCCTGCTTGGCGGCTCGTTCCGCCTTCTTGAGCACTGCCAGCGAAGCATCCTGCTCGAGCACGTGGATGCGGATGTCCTGGATCTCATCACGCAGCGCCGCGGCCCGCTCGAACTCGAGCTGCTTGGCCGCGTTCTTCATCTCGGCCTCGAGCTGCGCCACCATCTTCTCGACCTCGGGCTGGCTCAGCTCACCAAGCTCCTTGTCGTCCGAGCCGTAGGCGCCGGACTTCTCGGCGGCCGCGGCGAGGCGGTCGTTGATGTCGCGGATCTCCTTGACGATGGTCTGCGGCTCGATGCCGTGCTCCTCGTTGTAGGTCTCCTGGATGGCACGACGTCGGTTCGTCTCATCGATGGCGACCTGCATCGACTCGGTCACGCGGTCCGCGTACATCACGACCTCGCCACCGGTGTTGCGGGCAGCGCGGCCGATGACCTGGATGAGCGACCAGGCGCTGCGCAGGAAGCCCTCCTTGTCGGCATCGAGGATGGCCACCAGCGTGACCTCAGGCAGGTCGATGCCTTCACGCAGCAGGTTGATGCCGACCAGCACGTCGTAGACGCCCAGGCGCAGGTCGCGCAGGATCTTGACCCGTTCGAGCGTGTCCACCTCGCTATGCAGGTAGGAGACGCGCACACCCATCTCGTGGAGGTAGTCGGCGAGGTCCTCGGCCATGCGCTTGGTGAGCGTCGTAGCCAGCACCCGCTCGCCACGATCGACGCGCCCCTTGATGCGGTCGATGAGATCGTCGATCTGCCCCTCCGTGGGACGAACCTCGATGCGCGGATCGACGATGCCGGTCGGCCGGATGAGCTGTTCGACCACGCTCTCGGCACGCTGCAGCTCCCAGGGTCCGGGCGTCGCGCTCATGTGCACGACCTGGTCGAGGTGGGCCTCGAACTCTTCGAACGTCAAGGGCCGATTGTCCAACGCCGAGGGCAGACGGAAGCCGAAGTCGACGAGTACCTCCTTGCGCGTGCGGTCGTTCTTGTACATGCCCGAGACCTGGGGGATGGTCATGTGGCTCTCGTCGATGACCAGCAGCCAGTCAGGCGGGAAGTAGTCGAGCAGCGTCCACGGCCGCGATCCGGGTTCACGACGGGAGAGATGCCGCGAGTAGTTCTCGATGCCCGAGCAGAAGCCGAGCTCACGCATCATCTCGAGGTCGAAGGTCGTGCGCTGGCGAAGCCGCTCGGCCTCGAGCACCATGCCCTTCTTCTCAAGCTCGCCGAGGCGGACTTCCAGCTCGGCGTCGATGTCGGTGATGGCGGCGACGAGCTTCTCCTGCGGTGTGACGTAGTGCGAGGCCGGGTACACGTTGAGCTCGTTGCGCTCGGCCAGGACCTCGCCGGTCAGCGGGTCCAGCTCGGTGACGCGCTCGACCTCATCTCCGAAGAACTCGACGCGGGCGATGAAGTCGTCATAGGCCGGCTGCAACTCGAGGGTGTCGCCGCGGACGCGGAACTTGGCACGGCTGAGCGCCTGGTCGTTGCGTGAGTACTGCAAGTCGACGAGCTGCCGCAGGACACCATCACGGCGATATCTGCCGCCCTTGCGCAAGCGCAGCACGGTGGCGCCATAGTCGACGGGCGCTCCCAGGCCGTAGATGCAGGAGACGCTGGCCACGATGATGACGTCGCGACGCTCGAACAGGGCTCGCGTGGCGGCGTGGCGCAGCTTGTCGATCTCGTCGTTTCGGCTGGAGTCCTTCTCGATGTAGGTGTCGCTGCGGGGCAGGTAGGCCTCAGGCTGGTAGTAGTCGAAGTAGCTGACGAAGTACTCGACCGCATTGTTGGGGAAGAAGTCGCGGAACTCGCTGTAGAGCTGTGCTGCCAGCGTCTTGTTGTGAGCCAACACCAGCGTGGGCTTGCCGGCCCGAGCGATGGTCTCGCTGATCGTAAAGGTCTTTCCGGTTCCCGTGGCGCCCAGCAGGACCTGGTGCTTCTGGCCGGCCTCGACGCCGGCGACCAGTCGTTCGATGGCTTGCGGCTGATCGCCGGTGGGTCGGAAGGGAGCGACGAGCTCGAAGTCGGCCATGCTTCGATGATACATGTGGGAGCCCTAAACCGAACGGGCGTTCACACCAACGACCGTCCGAAGCGTCCCTCAAGCGTCCTACTCTGATGCGGTCCGGCACGTTCTGTGGGGGAGGAGGACAGAAAAGAGTCCTATGGGCCGTTACCCGATGGGTCCATGGCAGGGGGCGGCGGCGACACGGATGCTTCCGACTGCACGGTTAAGGCGCAGCGCGTCTGCGCTATCTGCCCCCGCTGACCCGCGACTTGCGCACAGGAGCCTGCCACCATGGAGATGGAGTTCAAGGACAACAGCCGACGCCGAACGTTGGTGCTGGTCGTCGGAGTGTTGCTGGCCCTGGGGGCCGGCGCTGCGGCCTTCATGCTCAGCAGCCAAGGCACCGACGACCCAGAGACGGTCTTCCCGACCAAGATTGTGGTGGTCGCTGCCGACCCCATCGCCGCTCGCTCGACGATCGGGCTGAATCAGCTGTCGACTCGCTCGGTGCCATTCGATGACACCAACGCCGCCGCCTTCTCGGATCCGGCCGACGTGGCCCAGAGGATCGCGGCCATCCCCATCCTGGTGAACCAGCCCATCACGCCGAACATGCTGGCGCAGACGACCGGTACCAGCGCGGTGGCCATCCTCGAGCCCAACGAGACCGTGGGCCCAGACTCGGCCGTGCTGCGCGCGGTCAGCCTGACCGTCCCCGCCGAGCGCGCCGTGGGCGGCCTGGTCACGCCCGATCAGCGTGTCGACATCATCGCCACGTTCCCCATCACCGTGACCGTGCCCCTCGACCCGGAGACAGGCGAGGCGACCGGGACCAACCCCGAGACCGGTGAGCCCTACAACTACGTGTCCGGCTCATCGACGAAGCTGATGTGGCTCGACGTCAAGGTGCTCACGCATCCCGAAGGCTCCGATGTCTACGTGGTGCGCACGGACCTGCAGACGGCCGAAGAGATCGCTCACGCCCAGAACCAGGGTGCCCAGTTCTCCATGGCACTCCGCCCCGAGACCGATACGCGTGACATCGACCGCAGCAACCATGGTGAGACGACCGACACGCTGCTGACGCGCTACAACTTCCGGGTCCCCGAGAACATCGATGGCACGACGTACGAGCAGCCCATCGCGTTCCCGTCACCGTTCCCGGCTGAGCCGTACCTGACACCTGCCCCGTCAGCGTCGCCCGAGCCTGACAGCGTGCTCATCGAGATCCCTGTCGACGATCCCACCGGCGAGGGCCCCCTGCCGGAGGAGTCGCCGCAACCCTAGCGGCGCTCCACGGGCCCCAGCAAGGGTCCCGCGAACCTCGGCGCAAGTACGTCCGCGAGCGCGTCCTCGACGCGCTCGCGGATCGATTCCATGGAGCCGCTGGTGTCGAAGCGGCGGTCGGCATGTGCGGCCAGGCGGTCGGCCAGGTCCGGCCCCTGCGTGCCCAGGCGGCGCTCGATGTCGGCAGCGGCCATGCCCCGGCCGGCCAGTCGCGCTCGCTGGACGTCGCTGGGGCAATCGATGAGCCAGACCTCGTCGCAGCGCTCGGCCAATCCACCCTCGACAAGCTTGATGGCCTCGACCACCACGAAGGGGTCACCGTCACGCCGAGCGCGCTCGAAGCGCTCCTCGACGAGGGCACGGACGCCGGGGTGGACGACGGCTTCGAGGTCTCGGAGCGCCGTCGGGGTCGCTGAAGACGACGGCTCCGAGTGCGGCGCGGTCGAGCACGCCGGAGCGCTCGAAGACACCGTCACCGAAGCGAGCGCGGATGGCGTTGAGCGCGGGTTGCCCCGGGCCGGTCACATCGCGGGCCAGGGCATCGGCATCGATGACCGTGCCACCCAGCTCGCCGAGCATCCCCGCCACCGTGGACTTGCCGCAGCCGATGGGTCCGGTCAGGCCGATGATGGCCGGGTCACTCCCCTGTCCCATGTCCCCCTCGATGCCCTGCTCCATCGATCCAGCCTCGCTCATCGTGGTGCTCGTTCCTCCAGTGTCAACCATGCGTCCTCAGCCTGGCCAAGGGCACTGTCCACGTCCGCAAGCTCGCTGCCCAGCCGGCGCAGCTCCACGAAGTTGGCCTGCACTGCGGAGTCGTCCAGGGCGGCCTCAAGGGCGGTCTTGCGCCGACCGAGCTGCTCCATGTCGGCCTCGACGCGCTGCCGCTCACGGCGGTACACGTCCTTGGACAGGCGCCGCTGCCCGTCCGCCCCATCATCGCCCGTCCTGCGTCGCGGAGGCTGGGAGCGGTTCGCCGTGTGCGCCGGGCGGGCCGGTCTGGCCGATCCTCCGCCGGAGCGTCGAGCCGACTCGGCAGCGGCCGTCCAGCCCTCGCTGACGGCGGTGCGCCACTCGCGATAGCCGCCGTCGAACGGCGCGACCACGGCCGGCGTGCCCTGCTGGGCGGGCTCCACCACCCACAACCGCTCGCAGGTCGACTCGAGCAGGCGGCGATCGTGGGAGACGATGACCAGTGACGCGGGGGACTCACGCAGGAATGTCTCCAGGGCCTCCCTAGCCGGGATGTCGAGGTGGTTGGTGGGTTCGTCGAGCAGGAGCAGGTTGACGGCACCGACCCCGAGCAGCGCCAGCTCCAGCCGGGAGCGCTCACCTCCGGACAGCTCGCTGACCGGCTTGAGCACGTCATCACCCCGGAACAGGAAGCGCGCCAGGTACGAGCGCGCGGCGCCAGGCGTCACCGGCGCCACCGCGGTCAGCGCATCGAGCACGTTGAGCCCGCCGAGGGGACGGTCTCGCAGCTGCGAGAGATAGCCGGGGGTGACGTTCTTGCCGATGCGTACGAAGCCTTCCAGCGCCGGCAGCCCACCGGCGATGGTGCGCAGCAGAGTGGACTTGCCGGCGCCATTGGGGCCGACCAGGCCGATACGCTCGCCGCGGCGGACCTCGAGACGCGCTACGCGCGTGATGGGTAGCGCGGCGTTGCCGTCCGCCGCCGGATAGCCACAGAGCACCCCCTCGAGCGAGACCACGATCTCGGCAGAGCGGGCGGGCGCCGCGCCCATCAGGCTCGAGCCCGGCAGGCTCAGCCGGGCAGTGCCCTGGGGCGCCTCCACCTGGCCCGCCCGCAGCGCCTCCAAGCGGCGTTCGTGCTCGTGCATCTTCACGTGCTTGCGCTGACTGCGATAGCGCTGTACCAGCTCCACCTCTCGGGCGATGGCCGCGTCCGTCGAACCGGCCTGGCTCCTGGCCCGGGCGTCGGCAGCCTCACGCTGGATGAGGTAGTTCGAGTACGCACCCTTGAACGTGGTCAGCTGGCGCGCACGGAGCTCCCAGACCCGCTCCACCACGTTGTCGAGGAAGGCTCGGTCGTGAGAGGCTACCAGCAGCCCGCCGGCGCGCCGCACGAGGGCCACCTCCAGCCATTCCAGGGCCGCGATGTCGAGATGGTTGGTGGGCTCGTCGAGCAGGAGCAGGTCGGGATCCGCGGTCAGCAGCCGGGCCAGCGCCACGCGCGTCTGTTCACCCCCGGACAGCTCGGACGGCTTGTGGTCCCAGTGGCTGCGTGGGATGCCCAGGCCGGCCAGCGACTCCTGGACGCGCTGGTCGAGGTGATAGCCGTCGACGGCCTCGAAGCGATCGCGCAGGGTGGCGTACGCGGCCGACTGTACCGCCTCGGCGCCCAGTGCCTCCAGCTCCCCCAGCTCGTGCTCCATGCGCTCCACCTCGACCGCCCCGCTGCGCACCACCCTTCGCACCGTCGGCGCCGTGATGAACTGCTCATCGAGATTGGCCTCCTGCGACAGCAGCCCGATACTCAGACCCTTGGCCATGTGGACCCGACCGCCATCGGCTTCTTCGCGACCGGCGATGATCTCGAGCAGCGTGGTCTTGCCGGCACCGTTGGCACCGACCAGCCCGGCCCGCTCGCCACGCGCCAGCGCGGCGGTGACCGAATCGAGGATGACGAAGTCGCCGATCTCGCGGCGCACGCCATCAAGGCGCAGGATGGACATGCCTCTAGTGTCCCCGATTCAGGCCAGCGGCCGCGTTGCTCGAGTCCTGTGCCGCCCTTCAGGAAGAGTGGCCGGAGTGGTGGGCACGATCGGTCTCACCGGGGTGCCCCGGGACCACCGAGCTCCGACCAGTTGCGACCGCGCCGGCCGGTGCGCCGGGCTCGCCTCGCCAGGGCAGCATTGGTGCCGGTCCGGTCGGCCGACGGCAACCGTTGGCACCACGAACAGAAGTGCGTGCCCCGGGCGGCCAGCTCGAAACGCTGGATGGGCCGCCCGCAGCGATGACAGGGCAGCCCGGTGCGCTGGTAGACATCGAGGTGCTCCTGCATCTCACCATCACCCTCGGGCGCGGTGTAGTCATCGACCGAGGAGCCACGACGCGACACGGCTTCAGCGAGGACATCGCGGATGGCTCCGTAGAGCCGGCGCTCCTGGTCGGTGTTCAGGGAATCGGCCGAGCGCAACGGATGGAGCCGTGCACGCCACAGCGACTCGTCCGCGTAGATGTTGCCCACCCCGGCGATGAACGACTGATCGAGCAGCATGGACTTGAGCCGGCCGCTGCGCCGGCGCAAACGCTCCCGGAAGAGACGCACCGTGAAGGCTTCATCGAGCGGTTCCGGTCCATGGCGGCCGAACAACTCACCGACCTCGTGGGCACCGAGGATCGTACCGTCGCCGGCGCGACGGTACAGACCGACGCGCCCGAACTTGCGTACATCGCGGAACAGCAGCCAGCGCGGTCCGTCGTGCGCCGCCCCACCGGCCAGCGGTCCAGCATCGAGCGTCAGGCGCAGGTGCACGTGCTGGTCATGGGCCGTGCCCTCGGGCAGCACGAAGAGTTGGCCGGTCATCTTCACCTGGATGGCCAGGGCCGCTCCATCGGAGAGGTCCAGGACCAGCCACTTGGCGCGCCGGCCGACACGGAGCACCTGTTTGCCCACCACGGCGCGCCTGAACTCACCCGGCTCGGGATAGCGAACGACGGCGGGCCAGTCCCACCAGGCGGCGGTGATGTGGGAGCCCTCCACCAGCGGCGCCAGGTCTCGCGCCATGGTCTCGACCTCGGGCAGCTCAGGCATGTGCGGCTAGGCTGGCTGGAGCGGCGTCATCGACTCCCAGTCGTCGCCGACCTTGAGGTCGACATCGAGCGGCACGTCCAGCTTGAGGGCGCCTTCCATGATGCCGCGCACCATCGGGGCTACTACTTCGACCTCGTCTCGAGGCACCTCGAGCAGCACCTCGTCATGGACCGAGAGCAGCATGCGAGCTGGAGAGCGCTCGGCGCTGAGCCGCTGGTGGAGCCGGATGAGGGCGATCTTCATGATGTCGGCCGCCGTGCCCTGGATGGGCATATTGATAGCCATACGCTCGCCGGCCTGACGCAGCTGGGCATTGCGCGCGGACAGCTCCGGGATCCAGCGGCGCCGGCCCAGCAGCGTCTCCACGTAGCCCTGTTGCTGGGCGACCTCCTTGATGTGGACCATGTACCGGGTGATGCCGGTGTACGCGCCGAAGTAGGAGTCGATGAAGGCTCGAGCCTCTTCGCGAGGGATGCCGGCCCTGGTCGCGAGGCCGTAGTCGCTCATGCCGTAGGCGAGGCCGAAGTTGACCATCTTGGCCATGGAGCGCTCGTCGTGCGTGATGTCCGCGGGGTCCTTGTGGAGCACACGGGCGGCGGTCTCACGGTGGATATCGGCGCGGCGCTCGAAGGCCTCCTTGAGGTGCTCGTCGCCCGAGACATGGGCGATGACGCGCAGCTCGATCTGGCTGTAGTCGGCAGCGAGCAGGACGAGGTCTTCGCCGCCGGCCACGAAGGCGCTGCGGATCTTGCGGCCGAGCTCACTGCGGACGGGGATGTTCTGGAGGTTGGGGTCGGCCGAGGAAAGCCGGCCGGTGGCGGCCACCGCCTGTTGGAAGGTGGTGTGCAGGCGCCCGGTGTGCTCGTCGATGAGCGATGGCAAGGCATCCACGTAGGTCGACTTCAGCTTGGTGTAGACGCGCCAGTCGAGCAGCAGCGGCACCATCGGATGGGCCTCACGCAGGCCTTCGAGCACCGGCGCCCCTGTAGAGAAGCCGGTCTTGGTGCGCTTGCCCTTGGGCAGATCGAGCTCGTAGAACAACACCTGTTCTAGCTGCTTGGGGCTGCCCAGGTTGAACTCGTGGCCGACCGCCGCGTAGATATCCTCCTGCAGCCGCGCGATCGTCTGACCGAAGGTCGCCGCCAGCACCTCGAGCGACGCGTGGTCGAGCTTCACGCCCGTGGCCTCGAGATCCGCCAGTACCGGCACCAGCGGCAGCTCAAGCTCGTCGAGGATGCGGCGCATCTCGGGTTGATCATCGAACGCCGCCACGAGCGCCTGGTGCGCGGCGGCCACGGCGGCGGCCTGCACGGCAGCACTGCCCGCGTTGCCGAGTTCACCCTTCTCCGGCAGCGAGATGTCCATCCGCTCCGCGCAGATATCGGCCAGCGATTGGCTTCGCAACGCGGCGTTGAGGATGTAGGCCGCGACCTGCGTATCGAAGGCGACCTCGGACAGCTCGATGCCCGACGAGCTCAGCGACGCGGCACCCGTGGGGTCACGACGGGTGATCTCCCAGACCAGCAGCGGCTTGATCTCGTGGCCGATGAGCGGCCGGCCCGACGCGAAGAGCGCCTGCCCGAGTTCGCTTGCGGCTTCGCCCTCGGCGGCCACGAGGCGCCCGTCCGCGCCGGCCACCGCGAGGGCGGTGAGGATGCCTCGTCGCGGCCGCAGGTCATCGAAGACGGCGCCCACGACCAGTTCCGGCTGGCCTTCGAGCCAGGCTGCGATGTCAACGACCCCCGTGGTGGGCTCCACCACGGAGAGGTCGGAGAGGACGGCCCGCAGCCGCGCGGCCGGGTCGAGCCCCTCGGTGCTGATCTCACCTGACGCGCGCCGGGCCACCCGGGCCTCGGCGCTCGAGCCGGCCACCGCGCCGAAATCGAGCGTCAGCTGCAGGCCGCTGCCCGGTGCCCTCGTGGTCGGCGCGGCCCCGCGTGCGGCACGTCCTGCCACCTGCGCCGCGGGCATCGGCCCGTGCCGGTCAGCTTCCTTGAGCAGATCGCCCGGTGCGGGCGCGTCCTCCCCTTCCACGTCGGGCAGTCGCTCCACGAGTGAGCGGAACTCGTACTCGCGGAACAGGCGGATGACCTCCGAACGATCGTAGTCACCAAGACGCGCGCTGGCCAGGTCGAGCTCGATGGGCGCCTCACGGTCGATGGTCACGAGCTCGCGCCAGAGCATCACGTCGGCGCGGTTGTCGATGAGCTTCTGACGCAGCTTGTCGGGCTTGACCTCGTCGATGCGCGCGTAGACCTCGTCGAGCGAACCGTATTCGGTGAGCAGCTTGGCTGCGGTCTTGTCGCCGACGCCGGCGAGGCCCGGGATGTTGTCGGTGGCATCACCCTTGAGGGCCTTGAAGTCGATCATCTGGGCCGGTTCGAGGCCATAGCGCTCGTGGATGCGCCCGGGGCCGTAGATGACCGTCGACTGCACGCCCATGCGCGTAGTCATCAGCTTGGTCCGCTCGGTCACGAGCTGGAGCATGTCCAGGTCGCCCGAGACGATCAGCGTCTCCAGTCCCTCCGCCTCGGCCTGGCGCGACAACGAGCCGATGAGGTCGTCAGCCTCGAAGCCCTGCATCTCGTAGATGGGGATGCCGAAGGCAGCGAGCGTCTCGCGCACGATGGGGAACTGGTCGCGCAGATCATCGGGTGTGGGCTTGCGCGTGGCCTTGTAGCCCTCGTAGCGGTCGGCGCGGAAGGAGCGGCCGACGTCAAAGCAGCACATCACGTGATCGGGCCGCATGTCGGCGAAGCCGCGCAACACGATCGACCAGAAGCCGAACGCAGCGTTGACGAGCTGTCCCTTGCTCGTGGTCAGCGGTGTCTCGTACAGCGCGAACCAGGCCCGATAGACCAGGCTGTGCGCGTCGAGGAGCATGAGCCGTTCCACGCGGTCGAGTGTAGCCGCGGGTCGCGGCGACTATCGCAGCAGAGGGTCGCGTTGGTGCCGGGCGAGCCAGACCAGGAGCAGCAGCAGGCCGCCGGCCAGCGCCAGCGCCACGCCCACCACCAGGAGCAGCGACTCGGGCGACAAGCCGTCGTCGCTGGGCGCTGCGAGCAGCTCCTGTGCGGAGGGCTCGGTCGACGCTGTGCCATCGATGTCGGTGTCGTTCGCGAGCGCGCCGGGCTCACCCTCGGTGATGGCCGCATCCTCGGCGACGACAGCCGAGTCCTCGGCGAAGGCCGCGTCGGGATCGAGACGATCGGCCTCGATCGCCTCGAATTCGAGCGAATCGGATGTGGCGGCATCGGCCAGCCCGGCCTCGGCCAGCCCGGCCTCGAACCCCTCCTCCTGTGCGGCACCGACGGAGGATGTCTCTTCGATGGCCCCAGCGGCTGACTCGAGCTCGAAGGCCTGATCCTCACCGCGATCGGCGGCCTTGGCCGCATTGCCTTCGCCCGGCAGCGACCGTGTCTGTTCGTCGTTCAGCGCATCCTGTGGCGACGCCTGCCTCGCGGAAACCCCAGGCTCCTCGACCGCCTCGGCGGCAGGGGGTTGCGCCGGCAGCAGCCCGTCGATCGGTGCGCTCGTGCTGGGAAGGCGCTCCTCGGCGGCGGCAGGGGCGACGCCGGTGGCGGCAGGAGCGACGCCGGTGGCGGCAGGAGCGACGTTCATGTCTGCTCCGGTGCCCATGCTGCCGTCGTCCGGCCAGACGTAGCCGGCCACCACGAAGGCCAGGCCGATCGATAGCACCCCGGCAGCAGCCGGCTGAAGGCCGCGGGTCGACGGCAACGACAGCCGGCGCAGGAATCGCGTGGCCGCGTTGCCCCGGAGGCGCTCGGCCCGGTCGGCATCGAGGCGGAAGTCCCGGCGGCGCGACGCCACCGGTTCCTGGGCCACGGCCCTCGAGACGGCGCGCAGATCGGCAACCAGTGAGGCACAAGCCGGGCACGTCGAGACGAGCAACTCGGCCTCGAGCTGCGCGGTGGCGTCGAGGGCATCGCCCGCGGCGAACTGGGACACGAGCAGCGCGTCGTGCTGCTCGTGCTCAGCGGCGGACGGACGGGGGCCGGGGCGAGACATGTCGCTCATTGGACGCGCCTACCCACGGAACAGTTCCATCTCGGGGCCGAGCAACTCGCGCAGCGCCAGCCGGCCGCGGTGGATGCGCGACTTGACGGTACCCACGCTGACGCCGCTGAGGGTCGCGATCTCGCTGTAGTCGTAGCCCTCGACGTCATAGAGGACGATGGCTGCCCGCTGGTCGTCGGTGATCTCGGCCATGGCCCGGGCCAGAGCGACCCGCTGCTGCCCGGCCAGGGAGACCTGCTCGGGGCCCTCGGATTCGGGCGCCGGCGGCTGCCACGCGTCGTCCTCCCACTCGGGATACGGCTCGCTGGGGCGGCGCTTGCGCTTGCGCAGGATGTCGTGCGCGGCGTTGATGGCGATGCGCGTCAGCCAGGCCCGGAACGATGAACCGCTGAAGCGGTCGAGGTTGCGGTAGGCACTGAAGAAGGCCTCCTGGACGGCATCCTCGGCCACAGACTGGTCACGCACCATGCGCATGGTCATGGAGAAGAGATAGTCCTGGTACAGCTCGACGAGCCTGTTGAAGGCGTCGAGGTCTCCTGCCCTGGCCTGCTCGACGAGCACCTGGTCGCGAGCGTTCTCCGGCGTTCGGTCCACCAGCTGCCTCAGAGCCAGCCGCGGCTCCGGAAGAACATGACCATGGCCACGAGGATCGTGATCGATGATGATCATGATCGCCCAGAACATACCCGCGGTCGCCTCGCCGGGGAAGTTCACGTTCATGCCGAAGAGGCTGGCCAGCAGCGTCAGCGGCAGGACGATGACGGTGATCGAGGTCAGTACACGCAGGGTGTCGTTGGTCTTGTGACTCAGGACCGACTCGTTCGAATCCTCCAGGCCCTCAACGACCTCCTTGTAGTTCTCGAGCGTGTCCCAGATGCGCTCCGAGGCGTCGATGACATCGTCGAAGTAGACATCCAGCTCTTCGGGCCCGACGACATCCATGGCGCGCTCGAGGTCACGGAAGGCGACACGCTGCGGACGCACGATGCGCCGGAAGTTGATGATCTCCTGCTTGACATTGGAGATGTCGCGGACGATCTCGTCGGACTTGCCCTCGAAGATGTCGTCCTCGATTCGCTCCAGCTTCTGGCCCATCTTGCGCAGCATGGGGAACGAGGCGTCCACCGCGTGGTCGACGATGCGGTACAGCAGGAACGGGGCGCCCTTCTCGAAGTAGCCCTCACGCACGTCCTCGCTCTCGCGGCAGCGCGCGAACAGCGAATCGATGGGCTCGAGGTCGTAGTTCGGCAGCGTGATCACGTAGTCGGGGCCTACGAAGAGGTCCATCTCGACGACGTTCAGGCGCTCGCGATCGCGGTCGTAACGGGGGAACTGCAGGACCACGAAGAGGTAGTCGTCGTAGCGGTCGACCTTGGGGCGCTGGTTTCGTGAGTAGATGTCCTCATAGTCGAGCGGGTGGAACTCGAAGGAGCGCGCCAGCCATTCCTGGGCGTTCTGGCGCGGCTTGGGGATATGGATCCAGCGGATCCCCTTGGCCTCGATGATGGCCGGCTCCAGCATGGCCTCCTCGGGGGTCGCCACAACAGCCGGGCCCCGGCGCACGGGGCGCACGGGCAACCGCGGCGTGCGGATAGCCGGCATCTCAGTCGTCCCCGTTTCGGCGACGCAACGTGACGGCCTCGTATCGGGCGTGCTTCCGGTCGTTCACGACGACTCCCTCCCGGAGCCCTTCAGGGTTGGCCGAGGCGAGTCTACACCGCGGCACGGCTGCTCCAGCGCAGCACCCACCGATCGGCGCCAACGCCTTAGAATCGCGGTTCGGTGCCGGAGTGGCGGAATGGCAGACGCGGAGGTCTCAAAAACCTCTGAGGGTAACCTCGTGTGGGTTCGACTCCCACCTTCGGCACCATGCTTCTCAAGCGTGGAAGGGAGCATGGGAGGCATCCCGGCGACGAGCAAGTCGGTCGAGAACGGCCAGCGTCAGCGCGGGCAGCGAGGCATGGGCAGCCTGTACCAGCGCTCATCGGATGGGCGATGGGTCGCTGCCATGAGTCGCACCGGCCTCGACGGACGGCGTGAGCGGCGAGTCGTCACCGCCGCCACCCGCGACACGGCCATGGAGAAGATGGACGCGGTCAGGGCTGGCTGGAAGAGGTCAGTCCCTCGCGATCGAGACGCATCGCTGGTGGTGGGTCGCTACATGGACGGTTGGCTCAGGCGGACGAAACCACGCGTCGCGCCCTCAACGTATCGCCAGCGTGAGCAGCACACTCGACTGCACATCAAGCCTGCCATCGGCACGAAGCGCCTAGACCGGCTCTCAGTGAGGCACATCGAGGACATGCTCGACGGCATCGTCCGGCGTGGCTTCAGTCCTCGGACGGCGGGACATGTGAAGGCGACATTGCGGGTCGCGCTCCAAGACGCGCTCCACGATGGCGTCATCAACCAGAACCCGGCCATCCTCACGAAATCACCGAAGGTCAGAGACATCGAGCAAAGACACCTGACCGCCGAGCAAGCACGGCCACTGCTCGATAGCACGTCGGGTGATGAACTCGGCTCACTGTGGCTGCTGGCGGCGAGCACCGGCGCACGAGCCGGTGAACTGTGCGGGCTGTCATGGGGTGACATCGACCTCGTCGGCCGGAAGATGCACGTCAGGAAGCAATGGACCCGTGGACATTGCCGAGATGGCAGGCGCTGGCGACGTGGCGAAGGCGGTCCATGCGGCCTGAAGATGGGCGAGTTGCGCCGTGGGCCTGACGGCGAGCCTCAGGTCTACACGTATTCCCTGTTCATGAGCCTCGGCGATGGTCGCTACGAACTCTTGGGTAAGCCCACGAAGGGGGCCAGCGCCGACCGTCTTGTCGTCGTCGTAGGCGTACTTGGAGGCCCAGTCCTCCACCTTCGCGAGCAGGAACTGGAGACGAAACTGCGGAACGTAGGGCTTCCTCACGTCTCCTCGCCCCCTGGACCCGCCGCGTCGCCAAGGGCCTCGTCACTCTTATCCTGGTCGTCTGAGACTGGTCTCTTCTGCAGGTTCGGGATGAGCTCGATGACACCGGCGCCTCTGAGTTCGTCGAGGCGACCGATGAACCACTCGACCGCGTCGGCGTCACTCGTGAAGTCTGTGGCTGGTACCGCCTTCACCAGCACTCGCCACTCGCCTCGGTCGGGCTCGACCCATTCGGGCAATCGCTCGTCCGCGACGCGATACAACTCCGACCGGACGCCGGTTCGCTTCGGGTCTGCCTGCACCATGACGATGAAACGCAAGCCATCTGGCTGTGGCTCGGCCCCCCAGAGGATGAACGCCGCGTAGCCCTTCCCTTCTTGGATGACGTAGCGGCCCTTGCGGACGAACTGGCGAGATACGTGTCTACGCGATTAGCCCAGAGGGTGCGATACGGCTGGTCGAATGGGGCAGCAGCCCGCAGTAGCCCAATGAGCCCGGCGTCGGACCACTCTGCGACTAGTGGCGCACGGTCACTTCGGCCACCGCCCAGCCTTCAGTTCACGCAGGCAACGGGCCATCTCCTGAGCGCACGGCGACTCGGTCCTGCCGACGGCCGAGCCACGGCGTCGATGTGCTCGTGATGGAGTTGCTGGCGGCCTGACCTCGCTACTCGGTGGCCGCCGCGGCCTCGGGGGTGATGACGTAGAGAACGACAGGGCCACTGATGTCCCTGTTGTCCCAGCGGTAGGCATTGGCCTGCACCCAGATACTGCCGTCGGGAGCGATGGCGAGGTCGTGGATACAGGACTCCACCAGATACGAGGTCCACGTCGTGCCGTCGTAGTGAGCCACACCGCCACAGCCGTCTTCGGTCGGTGTGCCGTTGAGCCACAGGCTGCCGTCGGGAGCGACCCGGAGCAGGTCGGTGGCGATGAAGCCCTGCCCGCCCCAGTCCTGCACCCCATCGGCCTCGGTGAAGGCGGTCCAGCCCGGGTCGTCGAAGCGAGCGAGGCCGCCCACGCGCCAGTCGCCATCCTCCGGCCAGCCATCCTCTGGGTAGTTGGTGTTCACCCACAACGTGCCGTCGGGACCGATGTCGAGTGAGTTGCCCGACGTGTGGTTCAGGAACCCTTCCGGACCCGGGATGACTTCCCATCCCTCGCCATCGAAGCGCAGCAGCGCCTCGGCCTCCGGCCCATCCCAGCGCACCATCCCGATGAGCCACACGTCGCCATCGGGTGACACGGCCAGTTCGTCGTATGCGACATCACCAGCGTAGAGGTCCCCCCAATCGTCGATGACCGTCAGGGAGCCGTCGTCTTCGAGCCGGAGGAGGACGGTACCGATGCAGTCGGCACTCTTGGTGTCGGGGCAGTACTTGTCGCGGTCGCTCGCCGCCACCCAGACCGTGCCGTCGGGGCCGATGGCCAGCGCCCCGAGTAGTAAGTCTTCGCCGGTCGTGGTCGCCCGTTCCGTCCATCCCTCGCCATCGAACGAGAAGATGCCATCGCTGAAGTCCGAGACATCGCCGAAGGCCCAGAGCGAGCCATCGGGCGCGAGTTCCTTGTAGGGAGGCCACGGGTCAGCGCCTCGCAACGTCACCTCGCCCCCAAGGCGATACATGGCGTCAGGGCCCGACAGCCAGACGCTGCCATCGGGGGTGACATCCACCGAGTGGCCGGGATAGCCGGTGTCCGGGGACGACAGGTCCCGCACGCCGTCGTTCACGACCCGCAGAACGCCCCGCTCGACCTCCTCGGTGACCATGCCCGAGAGCAATCCCTCGGCTGTCATCGGCGAGGGTGACTCGGTCACCGCCGCCGGGGCCATCTCCTCCCCCTGCTGTGTGGTGAGGACCCCTGCGAGCAGGAAGCCGCCGACCAGCGCCACGATGACGCCTGCGGCGATGAACTTGGGTGCGGAGAACATCGTGGACCCCCTAACGGGCGTAGGCCCGTTCGTCGCTGGGATGGGGGCAGGGGCCAGTTCCCGACTCGGAACGCCGATGGCACGGACTGATAGGCGGTCAAAGAAGGACGGAGGCCACCAGCGCCCGACTTGGCGCGTCTCGTGCACTCGGCCCATGGCCCGGCGGACGGTCTCGCTTGGGTCCGCTGCTCGACTATCGGACCCCTTCAACCACGACGTGACGACCGGAGCCAAGCGCTCGTCAGTCATCGCTCTGCTCCTGACGTGGCCAGCGGCGTGGCGGGACGGGCGTCGGCCTCCAAGGCCGCGCGCAGCGATTGCATGGCTCGATTGAGGCGTGAGCCGACGGTGCCCACCGGGACGTCGAGCGCCTCCGCGACCTGCTCCAGCGGCAAGTCCAGCAGGTAGCGCAGGACGATGACCGCTCGATGCTCCAGCGAGAGGCGTTGGAAGCCATGCTCCAACTGGTCGCGGTCGGCGACAGCGAGGAAGGCGTCCGGAGCGCGAGGCTCGTCCGACGGACGTATCGCAGTCTCGGCCACCCGCCTCGTCCGGCGCTTACCCTCCGCGTAGCAGGCTCTCACCAGCAAGCGATAGGACCACGCCTCGAACCTCGACGGGTCACGTAGGCGGCGCAGATATCGCCAGATGTCAACGAGCGCCTGCTGTGTCGCGTCCTCGGCCAGTTGGCCGTCCCGAAGGATGCCGAGGGCGAGCCTGTACAGGCGGGGTTGGCTGGCGACGGCCAGTGACTCGAACGCCACCTTGTCACCCTGTTGCGCTCGTACCACGAGGTCTGAGTCCATGCCCTTCTCTTCTCTACCGTCGGCCAAGCGACCGTCGAGAGGACCGAGCGTCTCAAGGCCCTCTACTAGGTATGTAGGGCGTCTGGGTCCATTCTTTTCCGATTTCCACGGGCCGTCCAGTCATTGCTCGCCAGACCATCGTGTCAGCCACGCTGGCCGACCCCCCAGTACGTGCCACTCATCGCCAGTTCCGAAGCACGGCGTCTCAGGCTGGTCACGCCTGACGAGAAGTCGGACGAAGCCGTTGGGCTGGCGCCCCGGACGGACTTGGGGGCGCTCGGCCAACGTTCTCCATCGATGGTCTCGATAGGCTCGTCATGGAGTTGCTGGCGGCCTGAACTTGCTACTCGCTGGCCGCCACGGCCTCGGGGGTGATGACGTAGAAGTCGCTTGTTCCTGACCACGGAGTCGGCGCAGGGCTCGTGCCGGACGGACTCACTCAGCAGCAGGTGGTCCGGGCAGCGGCGGGATGTCACCGGAGAAGATGAGTCCGACGAACGGGTGGCCAGCCTCGGCTTCATCTTCGACGAGGATGGCCGTGAGGCCATCGTACCCACCCTGCCCGACGCAGGTGGCGGTCTTGCCGGTCAAGAAAGTAGTCGGGAACAGCCCGAAGCCCTCGTAGAGGTTGTTGGACGAACACGCCCACCCGCCCTCGTCGTTGCGGAGGAAGTCGACGGTCGTATTGACCGCCATGAACCCGTTGTCCGTCTGGTAGACATCCTCATTCCAGCGCCTCGACACTTCTCCGCTGAAGCGGGGGTCGCTAGCGGTCCACGTCTGCGGGCTGCACTCGTAGTTCCGGTCGTGCCGGACTTCACCGTCCATCTCCGAGTCGGGGCCTGAGCAGTTGGGGGCGTACTGGACGTTGCCGGTGATCCATGTCGCGGCGACGTCCTCGGTCTCCGCCCCCGGCACGTTGCCTTGCTGCTCGAACGGCTGGGCGATGAGGAATGCGCCTCCGATGGCGAAGACGAGGGCACCGGCGGTGAGGGCCTTGACTGGACTGAGCATGGACTGGGTCCTCCTGTTGGTGGTGGGGTAATGGCCGTTCGTGGCCGGGATGGGACTGGGCTGGTAGTCAGTCGTGTCGGTGGTCGTGGGTGAATGGGGCTTCCGGTAGAACACCGGGAAGGGCCACCAGCGGTGGCGCTGACGGACCTCCGGCAGTCGGGTCATGACCTGACCGGCGCTGTGCTGGGCATCGGGCGGCTCGGCCTCGCTGCGCTTCATCCAGTCCCTCACTTCGGGGGTCATGGGGTCACTCACCGAGCCACCTCCTGACGTGCCGGTGGTGAGGTGCTCAGGCCGGGTTGCTGCATGGCCGCTCGCAGTGCCTGCATGGCTCGGTTGAGACGTGAGTGCGCAGTTCCCAGCGGGATGTCGAGGGTCTCGGCCACGGTCTCCAGCGTCATGTCCAGCAGGTGGTGCAGGACGATGACCGTGCGGTGGTCCAGTGATAGTTGCCTGAACCCACGCTCCAACTGGTCACGGTGGACGACGGCCCCGTATTGGTCTGAGGCCAGCGGTACCTCGGCGGGTGACAACTCGGTGTCAGGCAGCCAGTCGGGCCTCCGCTTGACCTCGGCGTGACAGACACGGACGAGCACCCGGTACGACCACGCCTCGAACTTGGCCGGGTCCCGCAGGCGGCGGATGTCCCGCCACATGTCGAGGAACGCCTGCTGGGTTGCGTCCTCGGCCAGGTGGCGGTCTCGCAGGATGCCATTGGCCACCCGGAAGAGGCGATGATGATGACCGACCACCAGCGACTCGAATGCGCCAGTGTCCCCCCGTCGTGCTTTCGCTACGACGTGCTGGTCCATGCTCACTCTCTGGTGCTGCACCGGTCGGGTGACCGGCGGGAGGACCGAACCTTCTCCAGCCCTCTACACGGTATGGGGAAGACGCAAGCCGATATCTGTCCCTGTCTCGGGGGTTCCCTGCTTCTACGTCGCCCTACTTCGGCCAGCGCCCGGCCCTCGACTCACCGGGGCACCGCGCCATCTCCGGGCCTCCTGGTCTCTCGGTCGAGTGTCGGACGGACTGCCTACTCCTCGGCGGGCAGGAACTCGAATGTCTCGACGATGGCGAGCCAGTCGTCGTCGGGGCGCGTGTCGTACGACCAGCAGGACACATCGAACACGACCCCGTCTCCCTCCAGCAGGTACGTCGACATCGGCCACCACTCGTCCGAGTCCGGTCCATCGCGGTAGGTCATACGGATGCGGTAGGCCGTTCCAGCGGGCACGTCGATGAGACGCGGCTCGACGTCTCGCATATCAGGGTCCTCGAGGTACCACTCGAGGTAGTCGTCCGCGACCTCGGCGAATGACGAGTGGTCCGACCCGCCCAACACGCAGCGGTTGGTGCTCGTTGCGTGAGCGGACCACAACGGGACGTCGTCTGAGGCCAACTCGGCGAACCCATCTATCCACTCCGCCTCATCGGTGGACCACACGCCCGGGTCAAGGACGTCGGACACCGCTTCGCGTTGGACCACGGCATCGACCGAGGTGTCGAAGGCCACCCAGTCGTCCGGCAGGGTGACCGCGAAGCCATGTCCGGGCATCTCGACACGCCCACCGAACCACGGCGGCGGCCCTGGCGACGGCTCCTGCGCCACGACCCCCGACCCCAGCGCCAGCACCAGCAGACCCTGCCAGCAGTCCGACTCGCTTGCCCATCATGCCCCTCCTATCACGACAAGGCCAGCCTACCCCTGCCGCTCGCTGCTGTACTGCCAGAGCGCCCGGTCAAAGATGGCGCTCGATGCCATCCGAGGCGCGGGCATCGATGATGGCGCGCTAGGCCGTCAACCGGACCGAGGCCGCTGGGACGACCGCTCGGAGACCGAGAAGTCCGCCCGCATTGGTGAGTCGCCCGAACGCTCCACGCCGCTGAACCGTCATGTAAGTGTGGGCACTGGACAGCGAACCTTGACGGGCAGGCGGACCATGTGGGCGAGGAGTCGCATGCGAGAGTCCGTCGATGGACGCTGGACAGCGGAGTCAGATCGTGACGCGAGCCGCGCCGCTGCCTTCCAGACCCTGGCCGACCAGCACATCCATGAGGCCCACAAGCTCGCGAACGCGGTCCTCGCCAGCCCCGCTGCCGCACAGGATGCTGTCCACGACGCATTCGTCAAGGCCTGGGAGCGATGGTCAAGCCTCCGCGACCCAGCGAGGTTCGACTCATGGTTCAAGCGCATCGTCATCAACACGTGCAGGGACCGGCTGCGGGAGGCCAAGCATCGCGACGCGGCCGACGTCACCGATCAGGCCGACGTCGCAGCGCCTGACACGCTACAGGACATCGATGAGCGGATCCGCGTCGAACAGGCGCTCGTCCACCTTAAGCCCGATGACCGGATCCTGTTGGCCCTGCGCTACTACCAGGACTTGAAGCTCGACGACATCGTCGAGCTCCTCGATGTCCCGACCGGGACGGTGAAGTCCCGGCTCAACACTGCACACGGCAGGCTGCGCTCCGTCCTGGGTCGGTCCGAAGGAGCCCCGTGATGACTGATCACGAACTCAGTACGGCGCTGCGCCTCATCCATCAGGATCGGACCAGGCTCCCCGACCCTCCTGGACTGCATGAGCGCGTCCTGGCCATCCCGAGCACTCACCCGCAGCGGCGTCGCTGGCTGGCACCGTTGCTCACTGGGCGGGCATCGTCCATGTCCTCAGCACTCAGGTTCGTGGCCGCCGGCGTCATCGTGGCGCTGTTCGGCGGCTTCCTGCTCACGGGTGTCCTGACGACACCGCAGGGCGACGAGGCGGCCCCGGCGGCGGTGGCCGAGATGTGGCGTGGCCGACCGTCCGTGTCGGGGCCGACGGTTCGGTCTGGGACTTCTTCGGACAGCCCATCGAGGGCTTCTTCCGGCTCGGTGACGAGCAGACGCATGCGTGGCCGGTTGACGCGCCGTCGTGGTGGCAGTTCGAGGTGGCGCCCGACGGCACGGTCTGGACATTCGGGGGCCCCGATTCACTCAACCCGCGCCGGTTGGCGATCAGATCGTTCGATGGGAATGCCTGGACGGTCCACAGGGAGGCCTGGGCCGCGCACTGGCCGAAGGGTCGGCCCCTCGCCGTCGCGCCCGACGGCACCGTGTGGGCGGCCTGGTGGGACGGCGACGAGAAGCGGTCGCTCGTCGTGGCACGGCTGAGCTCAGAGGGCTGGGAGCCACTGGGACCCCCCTTGGAGCGGAAGGGTGATCACGTGGCGTTGTTCACGACCGATGACGGGCTGCGGGTCGTCCACACCGACGAGGAAGCTCGAAGGGCACGGACCTATCGGTACGATGACGGCGCCTGGCAACGGATCGGACCAGCCGCCAGCAAGGCGACGGTCGGACGGGACGGCGCGATCTGGCAATATCGGCTCGCGCGCGACGAGGCTGGCAAGCGGTTGTACAAGAGCGGTGGATCGCTCGCTCGCTTCGACGGGATCGAGTGGCAGGAGTTCGACTGGGAGAGCAGCGACCGTGAAACAGGCAAACGTGGACCAGCCGAGCTCACCGTGGCTGGCGACGGTAGCCTCTGGCTTGATGGGCATGACCACGTATGCGACACGCAGCCCTGTGGCACCGTCGCACGCTTCGACGGTGTCCGCTGGGATCACTTCCTGCCCGGCCTTGCCGCGGACGTGCATCCGGGCGCCGACGGCGCCGTCTGGGTCGTCGCGGGCACTCCGTCGTGGTCCCGCCCTGACTTCCACCTCTACGTCATCACCCCCGAGGCCATGACGGCCACCAACTAGGGTCGCGGCGTGATGCCCGCGGCCACAAGACGAGGAGGGAACCACATGCGTACCTTGCAGCTGTCCCTGGTCGGGATGCTCACCTTGGCGTTGCTCGGCGGGCTGAGCGCGATGGTGGTCGCGCAGGACGACCCCATGGCACCGGCGCTGGTGACCGGCTCCGTCATCAAGAGGAGTAGCGGCCCAACGATCGGGACGGTGACCACCAACGAATATGGCGCAACTCTCAGGACGGGGTTCGTGGGCTTCGCGGAATGGGAGGCGAGCGACCCGCGCCTCAGTGGCACCGACACGTACACGGGCAACTGGCAGCGATACGCTGCAGGCTTCCAGGTCGAAGCCTCGACCCGTGTCGTCGAGAACGACGATGGCCGATGGGTCGGCACGGCGACGGGGTTGGACGACTCCCGCATCACCACCGACGCGGTCATCATGCACGGCGAGGACGCGTTCGAAGGGCTGACGGCCTATGTCGTCATCGACTACACGGCCTCGCCCATCGAGTTCGTCGCCGCCATCTTCCCCGGCGAGATGCCGCCCTTCCCGGAACCTGCCGAGTAGCCGCCTCGCCTCGGCTGCCAGCAACAGCCACGACATGGTCGGCACCGAGGTCTCAGGCGGTGACTGGAGCGAGACGATCAGCTACACCGGCACGTATGCCTGCGAGCCTGAACAGGGCCCTCACGGCAGCTCACGCAGGCTCGTCCCGTAGCGTCGTCTCCGCGATCCACCGCGGAGTAGCCGCCCTCGGCGTAGCCCATGGACGTCCGAAATCCCCCTTCGGCACTACCAGAGCGCGACCCTTGGCCCCACCATCCGCTCAGCGCCGGTGCATACTTGGCACGGTGACCCATCCCCTGGGCGCCGCACAAGGGTGACCAACATGACGCGCGTACTCGTCGTCCATCACGACATCGACCTGGCCGACCAGGAGGTCGAGTCGCTGAGGCGCCTTGGCTACGAGCCGGTCGAATGTGCCGGCCCATCAGGCTCCGCATGCCCAGTGCTCCGGGGTGAGCACTGCCCCGATGTCCACAACGCTGATGTGCTTCTGTATGACGTTTGGTCCACGACAGAGTCCGGCGGTGGTCGGACGCTCATCGAGGGCCTCCGCGAGATGCACCCCGAGATCCCCATCGTCCTCACGGCGCCGGGCATGGAGCTGGACTGGGTGGAGACCGACGGGCTCCACAAGGTCGTCCCGCTGGTCGGTGTCCCCACCGCCGAGAAGCTGGACGCCGCCATCAAGGAAGCGCTGAGCGACCGATAGCACTCCGCTCCCGGCAGGCAGGCACTCTGCTGGATGGTCGTCGACGCCACGCGCAGCACCTTCGCGTACAAGGCCGGTAGATCACCCCGCTGAGCGACGACGGATGCGGCGTCGGGTCGTGGCTAGGCCAGGTCGTCCGTCACTTGACCTTCACGCCGAGTAGGGGTGTCATGGGAATCAGCGGGAGGCTGTGAGGCACGGTCCGCATACGTTGGCCGCCTGAGTCGTGCCGAGCCACTGGCGAACCCGGCCCGTGTCCAAGCCGAGGAGGCTGGTCATGCGTACGTGGCGGCTCTCCCTCTCCGGGATGGTCATCCTTGCTCTGGTCGGCGGTCTGTCTGTGGCGGTGGTCGCGCAAGACGAGGCCGACCCGATGGCCCCGGCCTACTTCACGTTCACGAGAGGGATGGCCTCGAAGTCCATCGGCGGAGAGGGCGAGGACGACGACGGTGACGGCATTCCGGAACTGCGTGGTCAAACGGAGGTCGACATCCCCGTCGAAGCGAGCGACCCGCGAGCATCTGGCCTCTGGACCTTCACCATCAATGCGGAGTTCGTGGAGACCGCCGGTGGTGTCGTTGGGATGGATACCAGGAGCGACCGGCTCGTCAACGACGACGGGTTCTGGATGGGGACGGGCATGGCTGTCTCCGTGTTCGGTGAGGACGACGACCGAGCTGCTGGTTTGACCGTGCTGACGGGCGAAGGTGGCTATGACGGCCTGAGTCTCATCCTCAGCCAGTCCTACGAGGATGGTGTGGAGTCGTACTGGGGCGTCATCCTCCCGAGCGACAAGGTCTCGCCGATGCCTGACCCCATCGAGCCGCCTGCTGGGTAGCTACACCATCCAGGCGCTTCGGCGTTGCCCTCAAGGGTCCCTCACCGGGTGACTCGGACGAGGACCCTAGCCGAAGAGCTTGCCCAGCCAGCGCCAGCGTTCGGGCATGGGCGCGTGCGCGTCGGCTTCCGCAGTGCGCCCCGGCAGGACCGTGGCCATGTCGGCTGCGTAGCGAGCAGCCAGGATGCGGGCCTGCTCGCGACCGTCCGGCACGAAGGGGTCCTCCAGGGCCCGGTCGACGGTGATGGCGCTGAGGACGTCGACGCTGAAGCTGGAGCCTCGCACGATGCGGTGTGTGCCACCGATCACGACGGGGATGATGGGCGCGCGGCTGCGAAGCGCCAGGTACGCGAACCCGGACGAGACCGGCCGCGCCCGATCCGGCGGCGACGGCGCGCCCACCTCTGGGAAGACGGCCAGGGCATGCCCGGTGCTCAGCACCTGCGCGGCGAGCTCAGCGTAGACCCGCGGCCCACCGCCGCCGATGGGGATGACGCCGAGTCGCGGAAGCAGGCGGCGACGCCACCTCGAGCGGGTGACGGTCCGGCCATCGGCCAGCCACACCAGCCGAGCTGCGTCCCGGGGCCAGGCGCTCAACAACAGGAATGGATCGATCCAGGCACGATGCGGTGCCGCGACCACCACGCAGCCGGCACCCGGAACGCCGCCGACCTCAGGCAGCGCGGCACGATGGACGACATGCGTGTGCCAGCCGACGGCGCGACACCAGAGGCGGATGAGCCCGCGCATCAGGTATTCGAAGCGACCCTGGTGAGGAGACACCGCCGCCAGAGCATCGCGGAAGCGCGCCTCGTCGGCGCGGCTGATGGCCCCACGGCCGACGGTGCCGGTCACGCTGGCCCGAGATAGCGAAGCAGTGTCGCCAGTTCCGACTCGAGCGCGGTCGTGTCGGCAGCGAGGTCCTGATACTCGGCGGCGGCGCGCTGCCGTTCCTCGACTTCGGCCTGCACGACGGCCCTGACGTGGGCAGCATCGAGCTCTCTTCGGGGCACGTGTGCACTGCCCTCGACGAGCTCGAACGGACGCTCCTCCACGGGCACGGATCCGGCGTTGGCGAGGGCGCTCTTGAGCGAGCGCACGGCCGTGACCTCGTATCGACTGCGGCGGCGCTGCGCGTCCCTGAGGTCGGCATCGAGACGCGCCGATAACTCCTCCAGCGTGAGGCCATCATGGGCTTGCCGCAGGTGCTCGTCCATCCAGCGCACCCCGAAGGCCACCACGTCCGCAGCATCGAGCAGCTCGCTCCGCGCGTCGCCGACCATGCCCACACTGGCCCGGCCAGTCGCGAGGTAGTCGCGCAGGATGCCCTCGAGGTAGTCCTCGCCCTGGTAGTCGACGATGCCTTCCTCGTCGTCGAGGCACTCCACCACCCGGATCTCGGCGGCGCCGCTGCCAGCCTGGACGAGCCGATGGCGCCGGACGCGCCGCTTGGGAGCGACCGCGCACAGGTACTCGGCGTGGTGCAGGGCGGTCACGGTGTCGAGGTCGGCGCCCAGGCGCAGCACCTTGCCGCCGTCGGTGATCAGACGCTCCAGGGGCGAACCGGGCCCGAAGTAGTCGTCCCAGGGCACGTCAGCGGTCAGCCGCTCGGCCAGCGGCCCGGCCGCGCCGAAGCGCGCTTCGGGATGGTCGCTGACGTTCGTCTCGGGCCGCTGCCGGAAGACCTCGGCGAGCGCGCCCACGTCCCGCGCTGCCGGCGTCCTGCGGGCATCGAAGGGCTGAGCGTCCCGGAGCAACGCCGGGCGCTCGGCCTCCGGGCGCTCGTTGACCCAGGCGTGGTCGTCGTGCGCACCGAGGACCATCTGCATCGTGCCCGTCCCCCCGATGGCTTGGCGGATGGCGTCGATGAGCCCATCAGCACCACGGTCGATCGGTCCCAGCGCACGCAGCGAGGCGTGCACCATGAGCAGGTCGCCCCGCTTCACGCCCAGGGCACGCAGCCCCACGGCGATGGCGGCCGGCGTGCGAGAGGTCCCTGCCATGCCGCGTATCGTGCCACCGGAAGGGTTCGAACTCGTCCTCCCGGCCATCGTCGTGCTCATGGTCTTGCCCGGTCGCCATCCTGCTCAGAGCAAGACGGCGCGTGATGGGATCGAAGTGGTGCGTGCATGCCATGGCCATCGCGTCGCCGAGCATCACGTTGGTACTGGCCCTCGCCGACCTTGTCCTCACCCGAACACTGCCATCCGCATCGCGCCCCGGGCGCGCCGCCAGGACGCCTTGACCTTTGGTACCGAGGACGACTCGACGGCTGCTCACGCACCATCGGCCTTGGCTCATCGACGAGCCCGAACCGGTAGCACGTGCGAGGCCCGTCGAGGAGGCGGGCCTCGCGCCGTGTGTGCCAGAAAGCACCCGCGCAGGTGGCGCTCGCCGCTACGATTACCACCCGTGGAGCCCCGCCCGTTCGTCTTCATCAACATGGCCATGACCGCCGACGGCAAGATCGACACCGTCGAGCGGCAGGGCGCGCGTATCTCGGGCGCGGCCGACACGGCTCGAGTGGATCGCCTGCGCGCCGCTGCCGACGCGGTCATGGTCGGCGGCCGAACACTGCTCTCCGAGGATCCGCGCCTGACCGTGCGTGACCCGGAGCTGTGTGCCGAGCGCCGGCGCCAGGGACGGCCGGAGCAACCCACCAAGGTCGGCCTGGTGTCACGCATCGGCGGTCCGGGTGAACCCGATGGGCTGGACCCCGAGAGTCGCTTCCTGGGCGAAGGCGGTGGCCGAGTCGTCATCTGCACCTCGCAGCGAACGAGCGTCGCTGCCATCGACTGGCTCACCGAGCGAGGTGCCGAGGTCATGGTGCATGGCGGGACCCGCGTGGAGCTGCCGGCGGCGCTGGCCGCGCTGGCCGAGCTGGGCATCGATCGGCTCATGGTCGAGGGCGGCAGCACCCTCGTGGCCGCGCTGCTCGAGGCCGGCCTCGTCGATGAGCTGCAGCTGGCCGTGGCACCCTTGCTGTTCGGTGGCGAGACCGCCCCGACACCGGTGGGTGGCCGCGGCTGGACCCGCGACGCGGCTGTGCGGCTGACGCCCGCCGAGGTGGCCACGACCGCCGATGGCGACGTCGTCCTGCGCTACACCGTCGCCGCAGGAACGCCTCGATGAGCGTCGCCAGCGAGGCCAGCGAGGCCCCGGCCCTGACGCCGACCCCACCATCGGGCTTGACCGACGCCGAGGCTGCGGCGCGCAGGAAGCAAGGCCTGGGCAACACCGCACCACCGCCGACGACACGCTCCTACTGGGCCATCGTCCGCGAGAACGTCTTCACCTTCATCAACAACGTCCTCTTCCTGCTGGGCCTCGCCCTGGTCATCGTCGGCCGGCCCTTCGATGCCTTCGTCTCCATCCTGGTCATCGGCACCAACATCGTGGTCGGCATCGTCCAGGAGGCGCGAGCCAAGCAAGCACTCGATGAGATCGCTTTGCTGACGCGTCCCACGGCCGTGGTCGTCCGAGCCGACGAGATGCGCACCGTACGACCGGAGGAGCTCGTGGTAGGCGACCTCATCGAGGTCATGGCCGGTGACCAGATCGTCGTCGACGGCGAGCTGACCGAGGGGCGCCTGGAGGTCGACGAGTCACAGCTCACCGGCGAGTCGGACGTGGTGCCCAAGCGCGTCGGTGACCAGGTCTTCTCGGGCAGCTATCCCACCTCCGGACGTGGTCGCTACGTGGCCCGGACGGTCGGTGAAGCCAGCCTGGCCGGGCGCATCACCGCCGGCGCCAAGACCTTCCGTCGCACGCTGACTCCCCTGCAACGCCAGATCCAGACGGTCATCCGCGTGACGCTCGGCGTCGTCATCTATCTGCAGTTGCTGTTGGTCGTGAAGAACGTCGTCGAGGACGCGCCGCTCGACCAGGCCATCATCGAGGCCACCGTGCTCGTCGGCCTCGTGCCCAACGGCCTGTTCGTGGCCATCGCCATCGCCTACGCCCTGGCCGCGGTGCGCATGTCCAGCTATGGGGCGCTCGTGCAGCAGGCCAACGCCGTGGAATCCCTCTCGCACGTGGACACGCTGTGTGTCGACAAGACCGGCACGCTCACGGCCAACCAGCTCGAACTCGACCAGGTCCTGCCGCTCGAAGGCGATGAAGCCAGCGCGCGGGCCAAGGTGGGTGTCATGGTCGCGAGTGGCCGAGCGCTCAACAAGACCAGCGAAGCCATCGTCGAGGCCGTCCACGCGCCGGCGCGCACACCCATCGCCGAGGTGCCCTTTTCCTCGAAGCGAAAGTGGAGCGCGGTGGCCATTCCCGACGGGGTCTCGCCCAGCCACCCGCCGGGAGGCACGTACTCGATGGGCGCACCCACGTTCATGAAGCCCTATCTCGACATCAGCGACGCGCAGTGGCGCAACATCCAGGCGCTGGTCGCCCACCACGCCGCGAGGGGTATGCGCGTGCTGCTGGCGGCATACAGCCCCTCCTCGGTCCTGAGCGATGACGGGGAGGAATCGACCCTGCCCCAGGGGACGCTGCCGTACGCCATCATCGTGCTACGCGACCTGCTGCGACCGGAGGCGGCGGAGACCCTGCTGCGCTTCCGGGAGATGGGCGTGGACGTACGCGTCATCTCCGGCGACGACCCCGAGACGGTGGCGGTACTGGCCCGGCAGGCCGGCCTCGACGTCAGCGGCGGGATCGTCTCGGGTGCGGAGCTCGAGGCCATGGACGAGCCCCACTTCGAAGCGGCCGTCGATACGACCACGGTGTTCGGGCGCATCACCCCGGAGATGAAGGAGCAGCTCGTGGGCAAGCTCCGCGAGCAGGGGCACTACGTGGCCATGACCGGTGACGGCGTCAACGACGTGCTCTCGCTGAAGCGCTCCAACCTGGCCATCGCCATGGGCAGCGGCACCCAGGCCGCGCGCGGCGTGGCCGACCTCATCCTCATCGACGACGGCTTCTCGGCATTGGCCTCCGCCATCGGCGAGGGTCAGCGCATCCTCAACGGCATGCAGGACGTCCTGCGCGTGTTCCTGACCCGCATCCTGACCCTGGGCCTGCTCATCCTCGTGCTCATGACCAGCGGGTTCTTCCCGGTCGACCTGCGCAACGCCTCGGCCATCACCCTCTTCACGGTCGGCGTGCCCACGGCCCTGCTGGCCATCTGGGCGCGACCCGGACCGATCCCGCGCGAGACGCTCCAGCAGACGCTGGCCCGCTTCGTGGTGCCGGCGGCCGGCCTGGCCTCGGTCATCGGCCTGCTCGTGGTGACCGGCGTCTTCCTGACCGGCGAGGCCGACCTCCAGGCCGGCCTGGGCACCCAGCAGGCCGCCGAGAACGCGGCCAAGACATCGGTGACCGCCTTCCTCATCTTCGTCGGCGTGCTGGTGGTCATCTTCGTCGAGCCGCCCAATGAGATACTCGCGGTGATCGAACCGCTCTCGCCCGACCTGCGCCCGACGTACCTGGCCATCGTGCTGGCCGTGTCGTTCGTGGTGGTCATGCTGGTCCCGCCCTTCCGCAACTTCTTCAACCTCTATCCGCTGTCGTGGCGCGACTTCGCCATCGTGCTCGCCGGCGTCCTGTCGTGGGCGGTGCTGGTCTGGATCTTCTGGCGCTTCCGCTTCGTGGACCGGTTCCTGGGCATCGATGACGAGGCCCGCTGATATACGTCCTTGTTACGGGGTCGATGATGGCATCCGACCCCACGGGGAGACCGGTGGCTCGCTATGCGGCAGATGACCGTTGGGGCTAGATCCCGGCCCCCGACCCTCGGCCGTGAACGGTGATCGGGATCCAGCGGCAGACATGAGACCGGTGATGGGACCCATCAGCTGACGTCGACCGGGATGGTCGGGCACCCCTGGGTGTCAGAAGGAGGCATCCGATGATCACGGTGGGTATCGACATCGGCGGCAAGCAGCACGTGGTGGCCCGTTGTCGCGCAGGACAGGACAAGGCCGACCGCGAGGTCCTGCGGGTATCCCAGGACCGCGCCGGCTTCGACCGCCTCGACGCTTGGCTGGCCCGCCAGCCCGAGCCGGTGGAGCGGATCACGATGGAGTCCTCGGGCCACTACTGGATGGGCCTCACCAGCCACCTCCGACGTGGACCGGTGCCGGTGAAGGTGGTCAACCCGCTCGGAGCGAAGTACTTTGCCAAGAGCCGGATGAGCCGGACGAAGTCCGACCCGGCCGATGCGAGGACCCTCGCGCTCATGGCCCAGCAGGATCACACCGTCCCCCGCGACCCGCTCGAGGGCGTGGAGCTGCGCCAGGCCGCGCGTTTCGCGATGACGCTCGTGACCGAGCAGGCGCGGGTCTGCCAGCGGCTCATCCGGCTCGTGGAGCTGGGCTTCCCCGAGCTGGGCGAGCTCTTCGACGACCCGGCCTGCCGCACCGCACGGGAGGTCCTGCGGGTGGCGCCCACGGCGGCGGTCGCGAGACGGAAGCGCACGGGCATACTGGCCGACGCCAACGCCGGCCCCGGACACCGTCGCCTGGGGCTGACGAAAGCCGAACGGCTCAAGGACGCCGCGGCCAGGAGCATCGCCGTGACCGAGTTGGACGACGAGGTCGCCTTCGAGGTCGGGATGCTGCTCGATCAGTACGACCTGCTGGAGCGGCAGATCGATGAGGCCGAGGCACATGTCGCGTCGTTGCTCGACGGCGAGCTGGCCCGGCGCCTGCAGACGATCCCGGGCGTGGGTCCGGCGACCTGTGCCGCGCTCATCGCCGAGATCGGCGACATCTGGCGCTTCGACGATGCCGACCAGCTGCTGGCCTATGCGGGGGTCCATCCCGCCGAGCGCAGCTCGGGGCGCAAGGGTGCCGACCCCGAGACCTCGTGGCACATGTCCAAGGCCGGCAACGCGCACCTGCGGGCCGCGGCCTACCGCATGGCCTTGGTGGGCGTCACCCACAACCCGGTCATCGCCGCCCACTACGCACGCAAGCGTGACGCGGGCAAGAGCAAGATGAACGCGCTCGGCCATTGCATGAGCAAGGCCTTGAACCTCGTCTGGGGTGTCTGGCGCAACGGGGCCGACTGGGACCCCGACTGGGGCTCACGGGCTTGACAAGGCCCTATGGGATCTAGCCCATCCTCCGAATGACGAGGGAACCGCGTACGCATAGACTGCGTCCTGGGTGTGACCAGCCGGTTCAGACGGCCATGTCCGCCGGCGGGTCACCTGGCTGATTCGAGAAGGGGCATCTCCACATGACCAAGCTACCAAGCATGATGGCTACGCTCGCTACCCTGGCCCTGACAGCCGGCCTGGCCGGCTCGTCGCTGGCCACTGATGCGGCCGAGCCGGAGCCCCTCGGGGTCTACCAGATCGAGGGCATCACCTGGGTCCTCAGGAGCCAGGCCGTCGAGGGCGAGCTGGTAGGAGTCGCCGAGGTGACCCTCACTTCGCTGCTCATGGAAGATGGCCAGGCCGGTGGCCAGGGTGGCTGCAACAGCTACTTCACCAGCTACGAGCTCGATGGCTTCGACCTGACGTTCGGCCCCATCGGATCGACCCTGATGGCCTGCCCTCCGCCGCTCATGGACGCCGAGGCGGCCTATTTCGAGAACCTCGGGCGGGTGGCGGGGTACCAGTCCGGCGGCATCCAGATGGCCTTCCTCGACGCCGAGGGCAAGATCCTCCTTGAGTACGATGCCGCCCCGGAGGCGTCGATCGTCGGGTCCTGGGTGGCCAGCGGCATCAACGATCAGCTCGGTGAGAACGCCGGCGTCGTGAGCTCGGCGGTCACCTCGGAGGTTTCGGCCGACTTCAGCCCGGACGGGGACCTTACCGGCTACGACGGCTGCAACGACTATCGCACCAGATACCAGACCGACGGCGAGGCCATCACCATCTCCGAGGCCATGGCCACGACCAGGAAGGCCTGCCACTCGGACGAGTCGGCCGAACAGGCCGAGTGGTACTCCGGCGCCCTCGCTAGTGCGACCACGTGGTCGATCGACGCCGGCGGCACGCTCCAGCTGCGTGATGCCAACGGTTCGCTCCAGGTGAGCTACCTGCCGGCCGACTAGTCCGGCGGCAGGTCGAACGAGGCGGTGACACCGTCCGCGACAGGCGTGCCGCGTGCGTCCGGCCTCGATCGATCCGGGGTTGCGCTACGATCGACGACCGTCGTGCGTCGTCGTCGGGCTGCAGGCGCGAGCAATCAGGAGGATCCGGGGTGAACTCGTCCACGGACAACGAGCCAGCCATCGCGGCAGGCGATGAACCGCGAACGCGCCGCCAGCTGCTGACGGCTGGCGGAGTCGCCGCCATCGCGGGCGTGCTGGGCGTCCTCGGTGTCTCATCGGGCGCCGAGGCCAAGAATGGTCAGTTCCTCCGGGCGGGCACCAAGACCACCGCCACCGGGACTACCTCGGTGCAGTCCAGGAAGGGACCGGCCTTCCTGGCGCGTGTCACCGGCAGCGGGCCGGCCACCGGCGTGGTCGGCGTGGCCAGCTCCACGAAGGGCGTCGGTGTCGCAGGCTCGTCCGAGTCGAAGAAGGGCTCGACCGTCGGGGTCTCCGGGGCCACCAAGTCTCCCGCCGGCAAGGCCGGGCAATTCGTGGCCTCCAATGGCGGCATCGCCGTGCTGGCCCGTTCACCGGACAAGAAGGGCGTGGCGCTGCGCACCGAGGGTCGGTTGGAGTTCGCCAAGCGCTCAGGAGCGTCGTCCGTCTCGGGCGGGGCGGAGTTCGTCGATCCCGGTCGCCGGTGGCCTCTCCGAGGACTCGCTCGTGCTGGCCACGCTGCAGGATCACGTTCCCGGCGTGCACGTGGAAGCCGCGTCGGTCCTCGATACGGACGAGGGGCTGATCGTGGTGCGCCTCAACCAGGCCGTGCCCGAGCCGGCGCGCGTCGCCTGGATCGTCCTCGACTGACGGGCCAGGGGCGACATCCAGCCCCGTCAGGTCAGCTGCAGCTGCAGCAACCCTCCGAAACGACGGCCGATCTCAGCCAGCAGCTCAGCGTCATAGGCGATGCCCACCCCCAGGCGCATCTCCTGAGAGCGGCCCGGCCCCGCCGGGATATGCAGCACCATCGGCGTGGAACCCGGGCGGGACTTGATGACCGCCTTGAGATCCGCCGAACGCGGCCACGATGCGATCGTCGGAGGCGGGCGCGAAGCGGATATGCAGGACCTGGCCGGGACCGGCCTCGACCGGCGCCGTCCTGGCGGCGGCCGCTGAAGCGACCGCGGCACTGGCCTCCTCGGGCAGCGCCGGGTGGTCGTCCCCATCAGGAGCGAGCCCTTCGAACGCGGCTGGCTGACTGGGTCCTGAGATCGGCTCCACGGGCTCCTGGGGTGGCAGGTCGATGGGTGGCGGCGCGTCAAACGGCATCGGCCCCGCGGACGGATGGTGCGCCGCGGCGGGGCGGGGCGGTGGTGCGCCACCGATGGTCACGGTGATGGTGCCGGCTGGCTGGCTGCCCCGCAGCGGTGAGACGCGCGGCACCACCATCGTCTCCGCCGGAGACGGGTTGACCGCCTCGATGGGCACGGTGCCAGGCGGACCAGCCGGGGGGCGGCCGGGGGAGCGGCCCAGGGGGCCATTGCCGTTCTCCCTGCCCTGTCCGCCGCCCTGGCCGTTGCGACCGCGTCCTCCTCGCCGACCGCGCTCACCGGCTGCGACCTCCTGCGCGAATTGCTCGGAGCCCTTCTCAGCCGCCTCGTCCCAGGTCCAGACCGAGTCGGCCAGGACGACCGTCTCATCGCCCTTGTGGTCGACGCGTCCGGCGATGAGCAGCACGGTGTCCTCCGTCAGCTTGGCGGCGACCCCCGCGTCGGCATAGGTGCGCGGGAAGATGACGACATCGACCGAGCCCTGCATGTCCTCGAGCGTGACCACCGCCATCGACTCCTTGTTGCGGGTGATGACGCGACGGACACCCACGGCCATGCCGCCGACGACCACGCGTTCCTGGTCGAGGTCCGCGCCGATGTCGCCGGACCAGGTGTTGACGTAGCGGCCCATCTCTGCGGCCATGTCGCCGAGCGGATGATCGGAGAGGTACAGGCCCAGCAGCTCCTTCTCCCAGCGCAGCCGCTCCCGCGAGGGTGCCTCGGTAACGGTGGGCAGACGTCGCTCGAGCGCGGACTCATCGTCGACCAGCGTGTCGAAGAGCGAGCCCTGGCCGGTGGCCCGGTCACGTGCCTGCGCCTGCCCATAGCCCATGGCCTCGTCGAGCCCGGCCATGAGCTGGGCCGGATGGCCCAGGAAGCCGAGGGCACCGACCTTGATGAGCGCCTCCATCACGCGCTTGTTGACCAGCCGCAGATCGATTCGGGCGCAGAGATCGGCCAGTGACTTGAACTCGCCACCGTCTTCTCGGGCGTCGATGATCGACCCGATGGCGCTCTCGCCGACGTTCTTGATGGCCAGCAGGCCGAAGCGGATGGAGTCGCCTTCGACGGTGAAGTCGACGTAGCTGTGGCGCACGTCGGGACCAAGCACCTCGATGCCCAGACGGCGGCACTCGACGATGGCGCCGCCGACCTTGTCGGTGTTGTCCTTGAACGCGGTGAGCACGCTGGTCATGTACTCGACGGGGTAGTTGGCCTTGAGGTACGCGGTCTGGTAGGCGATGAGGCCGTAGCAGGTCGCGTGCGCCTTGTTGAAGCCGTACCGCTCGAAGGGCTCGAAGGCCTTGAACACGGCCTCGATGACGCCGGCCTCGATGCCACGCTCGGCGGCCTGCTTGAAGAACTTGCCCTTCTGCTCCTGGAGTACATCCGACTTCTTCTTGCGGATGGCATAGCCGAGCGTGTCCGCCTCAGGACCGGTGAAGCCGCCCAGCGCGATGGCCGCGGCCATGATGTCCTCCTGGTAGACGAAGATCCCGTAGGTCTTGTCCAGGTACGGCTCGAGGAGTGGGTGCAGGTAGCTCACCTTCTCCTGGCCGTGCTTGCGACGGATGTAGGCCGGGATGTTGTCCATGGGGCCGGGCCGGAAGAGCGCGACCATGGCCGCGAGGTCGTAGACCGAGGTCGGGCGCAGCTCCTTGATGTAGCGGCGCATGCCCGCGGACTCCAGCTGGAAGACGCCGGTGGTCTCACCGCTGCGAGAGGAGCTCGAACGTCTTGGCGTCATCGAGCGGGATGGTGTCGAGGTCGATGCGCACGCCCGCGTGCTCCTCGATGAGGTCGACGGCCTGGCGCAGGATGGTCAGGTTGGAGAGGCCCAGGAAGTCGAACTTGAGCAGGCCCAGCGCCTCGACGCCGTGCATCTCGTACTGGGTCATGAGCGCGTCGGAGTTGGTGGCCTTCTGCAGGGGCATCAGCTCGGTCAGCGGCTCGCGGCTGATGACGATGCCGGCGGCGTGCGTGGAGGCGTTGCGGGCCACGCCCTCGAGCTGCCTGGCGATGTCGATCGAGCTTGTGGATGCCCTGGTCGCCCTCGTACATCTCGCGGAACGGCGGTGCCTGCTGGAGGGCCTCGTCGAGGCGTGATGCCGAGGGTGGTGGGGATGGCCTTGGCGATGCGATCGACCTCGCCGTAGCCGTAGCCCATGACACGGCCGACGTCGCGTACGGCGGCCCGGGCCAGCATCGTGCCGAAGGTGATGATCTGGGCCACGTGGTCCTGGCCGTACTTGCGCGTGACGTAGTTGATGACCTCGTCGCGGCGGGCGTCCTCGAAGTCGACGTCGATGTCCGGCATGGTCACGCGGTCGGGGTTGAGGAAGCGCTCGAAGGGCAGCCCGTAGAGCGATGGGGTCGACCGGCGTGATGCCCAGCGTGTAGGTCACGATCGAGCCCGGCGCCGAGCCACGGCAGGTGGTGGCGATGCCCTGCTCGCGGGCGTAGCGCACGAAGTCGGCGACGATGAGGAAGTAGGCCGCGTAGCCCATGCTGATGATGACGCCGAGCTCGTAGTCGAGGCGCTCCTGGAGCTCAGTCGGTGACCTGGCCGTAGCGCGCGCGCGAGGCCGCGCTCGCACTCCTCGCGCAGCCAGGTCTCGACGGTGTAGCCGTCGGGCACCGGGAAGTGCGGCAGGCGCAGCTCGCCGAAGGTGATCTGCAGGTCGGTCATCTCGGCGATGCGCTTGCTGTTGGTCAGCGCCTCGGGCACGTCCTTGAAGAGGGTCTCCATCTCCGCCGCGGTCTTGAGGTAGAACTCGTCGGTCTCGAAGCGCAGCCGGTTGGGCGTGTCGAGGTTGGAGCCGGTGCCGACGCAGAGCAGCACGTCGTGGGCCTCGTGCTGGTCCTTGCGCACGTAGTGGAGGTCGTTGGTGGCCACGACGCCCGCGCCGGTCTCCTTCGAGAGGCGCAGCAGCTTGGGGTTGAGCGCGGTCTGCTCGGGCAGGCCGTGGTCCATCATCTCGAGCCAGAAGCCCTCAGGGCCGAGGATGTCGCGGTACTCGCCGACGATGCGGCGGGCGTTCTCGTAGTCGTCCACCTCGAGCGACTTGGCGACCTCGCCACCGAGGCAGGCGGACATGCCGATGATGCCCTCGCTGTACTTGTTCAGCAGCTCGCGATCCATGCGCGGCTTGTAGTAGTAGCCGTCGAGGTGGGCCTCGGTGATGATGCGGCAGAGGTTCTGGTAGCCGGTCCAGTCCTGGGCCAGCAGCGTGACGTGGTAATAGCTGCTGCTCAGCCTTGCCCTCGCGGTCGTACATGCTGCGCCGCGCCACGTAGGCTTCCACGCCGATGATGGGCTTGATGTGCTTGGCCTTGCAGGCCTGGTAGAAGGCCATGGCGCCGTAGAGGGAGCCGTGGTCGGTGATGGCCAGGGCGTCGAAGCCGTGCGCCGAGGCCTCGCTGACGAGGTCGTTGATGCGACCGAGGCCGTCGAGGAGGCTGAACTCCGAGTGCAGGTGGAGGTGGACGAAGTCGTTGGGGGCGATGGGCACGGGATGGTCATGGTAGCCCGGTCGGACGGCTCCGTCATAGGCGTGTCCACCGCCACTGCACGTCGCACCGGAGTCCACGCGGCCCGGCCGGACGCGCCGCTGTGAGGCGCATCTGACCGACCTGCGCGCGGTCGGCGATGCTGCGGCCCGGCACGGCCCACCTCCGCCGCTCGGTACGCCGCCGTGAGGCGCGTTCGCCACTGACACGTGTCCTCCGCTCTCGCGACCGGGTGCGCGAGCGACCTGCCCGGTCGGTTGCGCCGCGTGGCGGCGGGTCCCGGCGCACCGCGCTGGCGGAGAGCGTAGGAAGCCGGCGGCCCCAGACTCCGCGCATGCCCACGCGGATCACGCGGCGAGCCCTCGGCGGCAGGCGGCACCGGCAGGCTCGAGGCGGAAACGGTCCTGTGCGATTCCCGAGCCACCGATCGGCGCATCGCCTTGAAGATGTCCGACGACGACGTGGAGCACGCGGTCATGCCCGTCGCCGACAGGCGCCGACAGGCGCCGCAACCGTGGCGTCTTACGCGAGTTGGCCGATCTCGTCGAGGCCCGCTACCCGGCACGCACGCGCCGGCACGCACGCGCCGGCACGCACGCGCGAGTTCATGCCAGCCCTGCGGGCAGGCCGGGTGCCGCGTCGGAGCGGTGTGCTCGTGCTCTGGGTCGGCCGGCGAGCCGTTGCCCGTGCCCGTCGGCGGTTCGTCGTACCAGCGGTGGACATCCGAGCTAGCCACATCGTGTGATGGACGAAATCGCACGGCCACGTACACTCCACGGCACTGCCCAGCCGTGACTGAGGCTAGACCAAGGGAGAGCGATCGCCCATGCACGCCCCTCCATCGCTGCCGCACGCCTCTGAAGCAGTGACGCCGCGCGCTTCGGACATCGCGCTCGCCCGCCAGGGACGGCTACAGCCTGGTGGTCCGGCACGGCCCACTGCGCTGGCGTCATCCCCGGAACCGGCGCACTCACGCGAACGGTGGGCACGCCCACGGGGAGCTCGGCCACGGTGGCGCGCATTGGCCGCCGGGACCACGGTCGCACTGCTCCTCGTCAGCAGCCTCGGGGCCGTGCCGCTGCAGGCCGCTCAGCGCGATGCCGTGGACGAGCCCCTCATCCTCGCTGCCGAGGGCGACCCGACCCCCTCTCCCGAGCCGACGCCCACGCCGAAACCCACGCCGAAACCCACGCCCAAGCCGACACCGTGGCCGACCCCGCCCGGGCTCAAGGGCCTCGACGTCAGCCACTGGAACGGGTACCCCGACTTCGACGCACTCCGCGCGCAGGGCATGCGCTTCGTCTTCTCGAAGGCCTCACAGGGCACCTCCTTCGTGGACGACACCTACCAGCGGCACACGAAGGAGGCCCGGGCCGCCGGACTGCACGCCGGCGCGTATCACTTCTTCGACTACCACAAGGGCGGGGTCAACCAGGCCAGGCACTTCCTCGTCGACCCTGCGCTCGACGACCGGCCTCGGCGGCCTGCTGCCGCTCGTCGTCGACGTCGAGACGCTCAGGTCCCTGGGCACTCCCAACAAGGCCAAGGCCAAGATGCGCCTCCACGCCATGCTCGACGAGCTCTATCGCCAGACCGGCCGCTACGCCATGATCTACACCAGCCAGTTCATGTGGCAGAAGGTCGTCGGCGCACCGGCCAGCTTCGGCCAGTACCCGCTGTGGGTGGCCTGCTGGAAGTGCGACACGGTCCACCTGCCCCGTGGCTGGAGCGATTGGCACTTCTGGCAGGTCGGGCAGTTCAAGCTTCGGCCGCGGCGTGAAGCTGGATGGCAACGTCTACACCGTCGAACCTCAAGAAGCTCCAAGGAACGGCGGCAACGCTCGATGAGGCTGCGAGAGGGGCCGAGTGGTCCACCTCGAAGACCGTCGAGGCCGACCTTCGCGGCTTCGACGGCGCGGAGGTGCGCGTACGCCATCGAGGACGCGACCTTCGGGCCGTGGCCGCCCTATCAAGAGCCGAGCTTCGAGCTCCAGCTCAGCGCCAAGCAGGGCAAGCAGGACGTGCGCAGTGCAGCTGCGCAGCTTCCGCAACGTGAAGTCCCCGGTCATCCGCGACAGACATCCGACTCGACTCGGTGCCGCCCAGGATGTGGGGGCCGATGGTCAGCCTGCGAGATGGCGCTCGCGTCCAGAAGGGCGGCGCTCGCGTGCCCACGCTCATAGCCATGGGCGCCAGCGACGCCACCTCGGGGCTCGACAGGTCGTTCCTCAAGGCCACCTGTGACGGCAAGGTGCGCGCGTCGGAATACACCCGGACATCAAGGACCGCGCTCACGACCCAGCTCGACCGCCGCGGCTGCACCGTCACCGGCACGGCTGACGATGTCGCTCGGGCTGCGGGCATCGCGAAGCCACGCACCGGAGTTCGCGCTCAATGACCTGCGTCGCAACGCCGGGGACGTCAGCTTCAAGGGTGCCTGGAAGATGCTGACAGCCAAGGAAGCGCTGGGCGATCGCTGGCCGCGACCGCCTCCAGGAATGCGACGGTCAAGCTGCGGTTCGAGGGCGCGCAGTTCGCGGTCGTGGCGCGACGCGGTCCGGCCGGCGGCCGCTTCGAGGTCATCGTCGACGGCAAGCAGGTCGACACGGTCGACCTCTATGCCAAGGCCGGCGACACGCGACGCATCGTCTTCGTGCGCAACGTCCCCAAGGGCCAGCACGTCGTCAAGCTGCGCGCTACCGGGACCGGGCGAGCCGCATCGTCGGGGTCGACGGTATGGCTCGACGCCGTCCTCGTCCTCGATCGCCGCTCGTAGCCGAAGGCTCCGCCAGCCTCAGGCCTCGAAGCGGATGACCCGGCGCGCCCCATCGCGCCGGCGCATGGCCTCGAACGCCCCGCCGATCGCCTCGAGCGTCGATGGTCTCGACGACCAGCCGCTCCAGCGGCAGTCGCCCCGCGACCACCTCAGCGGCGATGCGCGGGAAAGTCGCGCGCCGGGACGCAGGACCCGTAGTTCGAGCCGAGCAGCCGCTTGCCGTCCTCCACGAACCGATAGACATCGAGTGCGGCCGTGACCCCCATCTCGGTCATGCCCACCAGCGTGACGGTGCCACCGAGCCGCGCACGCGCTGACGGCCAGCTCGGCCGTCGAGGCGAGGCCGATGCACTCGAGCACGTGATCCGGCGCCACCCGACGGCAAGACCCGCACCAGCTCGAGCAGCGCCTCCGGGCTGGACCGCATCGCCCGGCACCGAGCGACGCGGGCCATCTCCAGCTTGCCCGGCTCGACATCGACCGCGATGACCGGACCGGCTCCCGCGTCGACGGCCGCCATCAGCGCCGAGAGGCCGACACCGCCGAGGCCGATGATCGACGACCGACTCCCCTGCACCGACGTCAGCGGTGTTGCGGACCGCGCCGATGCCGGTGGTCGCCGCACAGCCGATGAGGGCAGCGACCTCGGGCGGCGTGCGGGGGTCGACCGCGATGGCCGCCTCGGCGGCGACGACCTGCGCCGAGCAGAACGTGCCGATGCCCGAGTAGACCCCGACCGCGCGGCCATCGCGGCGGCGCAGGCGCACGGACGCCGGATCGAGCCGATGGCCCGTACCGCGAGGATCAGCGCACAGCCAGGCCTCGCCGCGCAGGCACGCTGGACAGCGACCGCACGGCGCCGTCCAGGCCAGCGACGACGAGGTCGCCGACGCGAAGCCCGCCGGCCTCGAGCGGTTCGCCGACGGCTCGTTCGGACACGCCTGGGCCGAGCTCCTCGACGATGGCCGGCGCCCTCGTGGCCGAGCACGATCTCGGCAGGGCGCTCCCAGTCACCGTCCACGACGTGGAGGTCGGAGTGGCAGACACCGGCGGCGACCATGCGCACCCGCACCTCTCCGTGGCCCGGGCGGATCGAGCCACAGGTCCTCGATGGTCGTCGGCCGGCCGCGGCCGTGGTAGACCAGGCCCCGGACCGCGGTCGCGTCACTCACTCGCGAGCGCTCCGGCTCTCGGCCTCATCGAGCCAGGGTCGATCGTTGAAGGCCTCCGAGATGGTGCGGCCGAACCAGCCGGGCGGGTCGCGCTCCTCGACGCCCTCGAGGAGCGCCTGCAGTCGCCGTCTGCACCTCGTCGGTCATGTCCCGGGCGCCCACCTTGCCGCGACCGAAGTCATCGGGATGGACCGGCTCGCCGATGCGGATGGTCACGCGGCTGCCGAAGTGGATCCAGCGCGAGCCGACGATGGCGGCGGGCACGATGGGCGCCCAGGCCATGCTGCGCGAAGTGCGCGAGGCCGGTCTCGAGCGGCAGGATGCGGCCCTCGTGGTCGCTGAGCCGACCCTCGCCGGCGATGGCCAGGCAGGCGCCCGTGCGCAGCACGGCGACGGCCCGCCGCGTGACGTCCACGACGTCCTGGGCAGGCGGCTTGAAGGGCACACCGCGTCGCGTCCAGTTGATGAGGTGGTTGCGGATGCCCGTGCTCATGTCCTGCTCGCGCGGCCCGAAGATGTAGAGGCGACGCTCGCGGTCCGGCCAGGTCGCGGCGAAGACGATGGGGTCGAGCCAGGACGGGTGGTTGAAGCAGATGATGTAGGGACCGGCCGCAGGCAGGCGCTCGGCGCCGACGACGCTGGTGCGCACGTAGGCGCTGACGACGACCTTGAGGACCAGTCGCACCAGGTGATAGCGGAGCGGGCCGGGCGGGACCTGCTGGGCGGTCATCTGGCCGGCTCGCTCCGAGCCGCGGGTCAGACGGAGCGACTGGTCGCGCGCCGCTCGGCGCGCCGGTGACGATGGGCGTGTCGCGGCCCAGCAGCGCCACCCGCGGCAGCTCCACGCTGGGCGCGATGCCCGAGTCGAGCCGGTCGGCCTCCTCGATGAAGAGCGGCACGAGACCCGGGTCGAACTGCTTGCCGGCGTGCTTGCTGCAGCTCGTCGAAGGCCTCCTCGACGGTGCGCGCGGCACGGTAGGGCCGACCGCGGACGATGGCGTCGAAGGCATCGGCGAGGGCCACGATGCGCGCGCCCAGCGGGATCCGCTCGCCCTTGAGGCCGTCGGGATAGCCGGCTGCCGTCCCAGCGCTCGTGGTGGTGGCGGATGATGGGCGTGAAGTCGCGCGACATGCGCAGCGGGTCGCAGATGCGCTCGCCGATCTCGGGGTGCTCGCGCATGATGCGGAACTCGTCCTCGGTCAGCGGGCCCGGCTTGTGGAGCACGTGCTCGGAGATGCCGATCTTGCCGATGTCGTGGAGCAGCGCGCCGTAGGCCACGCCTTCGAGCTCACCGTCACGGAGGCCGACGTAGGCGGCCAGGCGGGCGGAGCGATAGGCCAGGTAGCGGCAGTGGTCCTTGAGCCCGAGGTCCTTGGCCTCGACCGCGTTGGCCAGGGCGACCACGATGTCGTGCGCCTGCTCCATGCGCCGGATGACCTCGCGGGTGCGGAAGGAGCTGCGCAGGCGCGCCAGCAGCTCGACCTGCTGGAAGGGCTTGGTGACGAAGTCGTCCGCGCCGGCGTCGAGCGCCGCGACCATGTCCGACGGTCGAGGTGTGGGCGGTGAGCACGATGATGGGCAGCGTCACGGTGCGAGGGTCGGCGCGCAGGCGCCGGCAGATCTCGAGGCCGTCCATGCGCGGCAGGGTCAGGTCCAGGATGAGCATGTCCGGCTGGTGCTCGGCGACCGCGCGCAGTCCGTTCTCGCCATCGGCGATGGCGATGACGCCGTAGCCGGCGTCCTCGAGGATGCGGCCCAGGACGCGCCGGACGGCCGCGTCATCCTCGATGACTGCCACGCGGGGACGTGTCGAACCCCGGTGGGCAGTGTCCTGCAACGATCTCCCTCCACTGCGCCACGACGACTTGACGCGGGTCAGCGGTGAGTATAGCCAGCGTTGACAATTGTCACCGTGCCAGGCTGCGCGGGCTGATCCATTGTCGGGTCGCCAGCCACGAGCGTGGCCCGATTCGAATCGGTCCCTACCTGGGCGCCACGACTTCCGCCGACCCATCGTGACCGCACTTGGCCTGTCCCGGGACGCGACGACCAACGAACGTTCAGGAGCGGAGTGCTAGCGTGTAGCCATGGCCCGTACCCCTCGGCCGGCATACGAGCGTCGTCGCTCACGCTGGTACGCCAGGACAGGAGCGATCGTCGCCGTCGCCGTCGTGCTCATGACCGCGCTGCCGACGATAGCCATCGTCGCGCCGGAGGTAGCGCTGCCGTCGCCAGTGGTACGCGCCGCCGATTCTGAAGTTCGCCTCGACAGGCCCTCGGCCCCCGTGCGTATCCAGATCCCCTACGCCGGCATCGACCTGCCGGTCGTCTCGAGCGAGAGGCGCGTGTCGGGCAACACCAGCGGCTACCCGCTCTGCGACGTCGCCCAGTACTGGACGCGGTACGACCTTCCGGGAGCGCCGGGTACGACCTGGATCTATGCGCACGCCCAGCCCGGCATGTTCTTGCCCCTGTTCACCATCTCCGAGGCCAGCGCCGGCACGGGCCTGATCGGCAAGATCGTCGAGATCCAGACCCGCGACCGACGGCTGCTGCGCTACCGCATCAGTGAGGTCAAGGAGCGCGCGACCGGCTTGGGCATCGCCAGGCAGGCCAATCCTCGTCAGCATCGGCTCATCCTCCAGACCAGCACCGGCCCTCCGGGCACCATCCCCAAGCTTCAGCTGGCAGCGCGCCTCGTCGGGGCCGAGAAGGCCACCGAACCGGCGCCCAAGGCCATGCCACGGGCGTGCTGGCAGCCGAGGCCGCAGGCGACACCCAAGAAGGGCGGGAGCGGCCAAAGCGGCGGGCCGGCCCAGGCCACTGCCGTCCCGGTCGAGATCACGGCGACCGAGCCTATCGATACCACGGCTCTGCTGGCAGGCAGCGGTGCGATCCTGCTGGGCGCGACGCTGGTGGCCGTGTATCTGGTCCGCCGCGGACCCTAGAGGTCGTCGCTGAGCTTGGTCAGGCCTCGCCAAGCCCCCAGCTGCTCACGGGCTGAGCCATCTCGACGCGTCGGGCGCCGTTCTTGCCAGTCCTGCTCACAGGCTGTGCGCTCGTGACCTCCTGCTCAGCCCATGGACCGAACCTGCAAGATGGCCTTCGCATCGGTCGACATCGTTCGTGTGGCGAGCAGACCAGGTCCGGTGGCCGGGACCGGTGGCGTGGCCGCAGGGCACGACCCGCACGCGAGGCCCTCGGGGGCAGCGGGGCCGGGTCTCGTTCCGCCGCCCTCCCCTGGTGTGATGAACACACGAAGACGACAGCCGGGTCGTCGAGGACCCGGCCGTCGTGCTCCAGTGCGTGGCTAGTGGGTGCCTACCGCCGCACCTCCACGGGGCGCTCGCGGCGGATGATCCAACCGCTGCCGACGATGAGCAGAGAGCTAAGCAGGACCCAGATGGTCCAACCGAGCATGTTGGTACCGGTGCCACCTGCATCACCGGTCCCGAAGGTGTCGGTGACGAGGAGCATGTCTGTCGGCGGACTGGTGGGCTTGGGGGTGACGGGCTCGTTGGTGACGCCGGGCTTGAACTCGACCAGGGCGGAGTCTGACCAGCTCGCGAACCGCTGCACGCCTCCGACCTCATCGTTGGGGCCGATATCCGTGACCGTGATGGTGGCCGTGTTCTCGTGCGGGTCCTCGGTGGTGCCGTAGACACGTGCCACGAACGTGCACTCGTACCACGTGTTGGGCAGCAGTTCGACGCCCTTGTAGTCGATACAGTCGTTGGAACTGATGTCTCCGTTGGGGTTGTCTGCATCGAACAGATCGCCGTACACGTCGTCGAGGAGCGAGTAGGTGTAGACACTGATGGGCACGCTATGGCTGAAGTCCAGGCTGAAGGTGACCTCATCTCCGGAGTCGGCGACGGCCACGCTGGGCGTCTTGATGATGACCACCTCGATGGGGTAGACGACCACGTCGTCGCAGATCTGGTTGGTCTCATCGGAGTCGACGCAGGCCTGGTTGAAGACCTCACCCCTGTCGATGTCTTGTTGGGCGATGACGTAGGTCGCGGTACACACGATGGAGTCGCCCACGGCCAGCGTGTCCACGGGGTTGCCCGGGTCACATGACCAGCTCGCGAGGCCATCGATGAGTGCATCGCTGATATCGACGTTGGTCAGCTCGACCTCACCGGTATTGGTAGCCGTGATGGTGTACGCGATCTCGTCACCAACGGCGCCGTAGGTCAGGCTGTCGGCTTCCTTGACGATCTCGAGCTGTGCGAGCGGCGTGTCGACGTCGTCGCAGACCTCGAGCGTCTCATCGGAGTCGGTGCAGGCCTGGTTGAAGACCGAGCCGGCCTCGATGTCCGCCGCGACGATGGTGTACGAGGCGGTGCACACGATGGACTGGCCGGCCGTGAGCTCACCGACCGGGATGGTCGGATCGCAGGTCCAGCCGTCGAGGACATCGAACAGGTTGTCGCTGATGTCGACGTTCATGAGCGAGGCCTGGCCGGTGTTCGTGGCCGTGATCGTGTAGTCGATCACCTCCCCGACCTCGGTGTAGGTCTCGACATCGGCTTCCTTGACGATCTCGAGCTGTGCGAGCGGCGTGTCGACGTCGTCGCAGACCTCGAGCGTCTCATCGGAGTCGGCGCAGGCCTGGTTGAAGACCGAGCCGGCCTCGATGTCCGCCGCGACGATGGTGTACGAGGCGGTGCACACGATGGACTGGCCGCTGAGCAGCTCGTCCACCGGCATGCCTACGGCGGTATCGCCGAGGCTGCAGGTCCAGCCGTCGAGGTCAGCCATCAGGTTGTCGCTGATGTCGACGTCCCTCAGGGTCGCCTGGCCGGTGTTCGTGGCCGTGATCGTGTAGTCGATCACCTCCCCGACCTCGGTGTAGGTCTCGACATCGGCTTCCTTGACGATCTCGAGCTGTGCGAGCGGCGTGTCGACGTCGTCGCAGACCTCGAGCGTCTCATCGGAGTCGGTGCAGGCCTGGTTGAAGACCGAGCCGGCCTCGATGTCCGCCGCGACGATGGTGTACGAGGCGGTGCACACGATCTCCTCGCCGGGCTGGAGCTGGTCCACCACGAGGGTGGGATCGCAGGTCCAGTCGTCGAGGTCGTCCATCAGGTTGTCGCTGATGTCGACGCTCGAGAGCACCGACTCGCCGGTGTTGGTAGCGGTGATGGTGTAGTTGATGACGTCGCCGACCTCGGCGTAGAAGTCGACATCGGCTTCCTTGACGATCTCGAGCTCACTGAGCTCGACCGTCTCGTCATCGCAGACTTCGGTTGAGGTCTCGTCGGAGTCGACACAGGCCTGGTTGAAGACCGAGCCGGCGTCGATGTCCGCGGCGACGATGGTGTGCGAAGCGGTGCAGACGATCATTCTCGCCCGGTGCCAGCGTGGCCGGCGTAGTCGGGTCGCAGGTCCAGCCTTCGAGGCCGCCTGGGAAGTCGTCCGAGACGTCGACGTTGGTCAGGGTCGCATTGCCCGTGTTGGTGGCGATGATGCTGTAGTCGATGACGTCACCGACCTCGGCGTAGAAGGCAGGATCGGCGCTCTTGGTCGATCTCGAGCTCCGTGTCGTAGTTGGTGATGGTGCAGGTCTTGTGCTCACCGAGGGCGATGCTGACATTGCCCGCGGCGTCACAGGCGCCGCCCCAGTCGCCGGCCACGTAGCCCCCGCGCTCGACCTCGGACGCGGCATGCGCACCGGGGCTCACGGGGACGGCCACCTGCCAGGCCACGTCACCACCGTCGATGCGGGCCTGGAAGTCGGCCGCCGTGGCCGAGCCGCCGGTGACGGTCTTGACGAGCGTCAGGGTCGATGGCTGATCGTCGTTGGTGATGGTGCAGGAGACGTCGTCACCGGGCTGCAGGCTGACCGTGCCGCCGAGGGCGGCCGGGCAGACCTGGTCCCCGGTGATGGAGACGAAGCTGTAGCCGGTCAGGCCGGTCTCACCGATGGCCAGCGGCGTGTTGGCCAGGTACGTGTTGGTGGCACCGCTGGTGACACCGCTGCCATCGACGCTGATGCCGAAGTCATCGGGGCCGGCGCTGCCGCCGTCGTCGTTGACCACGACCTTGGTCAGGGTCAGCCGCGGTGCGATGTCGTCGTTGGTGATGGTGCAGGTCTTGTGCTCACCGAGGGCGATGCTGACATTGCCCGCGGCGTCACAGGCGCCGCCCCAGTCGCCGGCCACGTAGCCCCCGCGCTCGACCTCGGACGCGGCATGCGCACCGGGGCTCACGGGGACGGCCACCTGCCAGGCCACGTCACCACCGTCGATGCGGGCCTGGAAGTCGGCCGCGGTGGCCGAGCCGCCATCGTCGTTGGTGACGGTCTTGACGAGCGTCAGGGTCGATGGCTGATCGTCGTTGGTGATGGTGCAGGAGACGTCGTCACCGGGCTGCAGGCTGACCGTGCCGCCGAGGGCGGCCGGGCAGACCTGGTCCCCGGTGATGGAGACGAAGCTGTAGCCGGTCAGGCCGGTCTCACCGATGGCCAGCGGCGTGTTGGCCAGGTACGTGTTGGTGGCACCGCTGGTGACACCGCTGCCATCGACGCTGATGCCGAAGTCATCGGGGCCGGCGCTGCCGCCGTCGTCGTTGACCACGACCTTGGTCAGGGTCAGCCGCGGTGCGATGTCGTCGTTGGTGATGGTGCAGGTCTTGTGCTCACCGAGGGCGATGCTGACATTGCCCGCGGCGTCACAGGCGCCGCCCCAGTCGCCGGCCACGTAGCCCCCGCGCTCGACCTCGGACGCGGCATGCGCACCGGGGCTCACGGGGACGGCCACCTGCCAGGCCACATCACCACCGTCGATGCGGGCCTGGAAGTCGGCCGCGGTGGCCGAGCCGCCATCGTCGTTGGTGACGGTCTTGACGAGCGTCAGGGTCGATGGCTGATCGTCGTTGGTGATGGTGCAGATCTTGTTCTGTCCGCCCTGGATGTTGACATTGCCCCCGGCGTCACAGTCGCCACCCCAGTCGCCGGCCACGTAGCCGGCGCGCTCGACTTCGGAAGCGCGGTGGTCGCCGACAGGAAGATCGACCTTCGTCTCCCAGTCCACGTCGTCACCATCGATGCGGGCCTGGAAGTCGGCCGTCGTGGCGGTCCCGCCATCGTCGTTGACGACGGTCTTGACGAGCGTGAGGGTGCCAGTCTGGGGCTTGTTCTTGAAGACACAGGTGATGGGCGCTGCGGCCGCGCTGGCCGCGTCAGGAACGTTGCCCAGCGTCACGGTGCGACCGCTCACGCTGTAGCCCGTGATCTCTTCCTGGTTGCCGTCCCGGCAAACCACGCTGTCCAGCGCCCAGTTGGCCTTGGCCGCCTCGGTGATGGCCACGTCCTCTTCGGAGGGCAGGAAGCTCTGCGGGCCGTGCTTCTCACCGATGGCGAGGTTCCAGGAGTCGCCGTCCCAAGGGGAACCGGCGAGGTTGCTCGTGGAGCTGAAGCTGAAGGTCGCGGACGGTGCGCCGTCGATAGAGGCCTTCTTGACCTTCAGCGGACGGATCTGGGCCAGCTCGGCCCACAGGCACGCGTAGTTCTGGACGCCCTCGACCGTTCGCCAGCTGTTTACGTACGGGTTCGCCGGGGCGGTGCCGCACTCCTGGCCTTCCTGGGTGAAGCCAAGGATGACAAGACGATGGTCGATGTTGTCGATCTCGATGACCTGGTTACCGATCTGGCCGGTGAACTGGACATGGTCGTCGGAACAGCCGGCGCCCTGGCAGTTGTTCGGTGTCTCCTCCCAAGTCCATGGGAAGTCGAGGGTGGTGCCCAGCAGACGGACGTCGAGGTGACCGGTCGAATTGACCTCAGCGCCATTGATGGGCCAGTTGTAGTGCTTGAACAAACCGAGGTTGAACGGCACCCCAGTAGGGATGGAAGTCGCGTCCGTCGGCGCGAAGCCCAGAGAGCTCTGGATATCGAGGTTGTGGGTACTGGGACATGAACCCTGGTAGCCGTGGGCAGTCCAGGCCACGTTCGGTGACTTCACGAAGGCGCTCTGGGCGCCATCGGGCGGTGAGTACCGGTTGCACTGCCCGGTCGGAAGGAGACCTCGCATGCGCGACTGGACCAGGACGCCGACATCGGCGGGCTGGAGGATCAGCTCAGCATTGAGGCCTGGCTGGTCGTCGTTCTTCTGGTCGTCGTTCGACTTCTTGGGTGCCGGCTCATCCTTGGGCGCCACCTCGGGAGCAGGGTCCTTCGGTGCCGAATCAGCGACCGGGGCCTCGCCGAGGCACTCGCCGGTCAGCGGGTCGATGTCGCAGTCGGCCTGGGGCTCGTCGGCCTGGGGCTCGTCGGCCTGGGGCTCGTCGGCCTGGGGCTCGTCGGCCTGGGGCTCGTCGGCCTGGGGCTCGTCGGCCTGGGGCTCGTCGGCCTGGGGCTCGTCGGCCTGGGGCTCGTCGGCCTGGGGCTCGTCGGCCTGGGGCTCGTCGGCCTGGGGCCGTCGGCCTGGGGCTCGTCGGCCTGGGGCTCGTCGGCCTGGGGCTCGTCGGCCTGGGGCTCGTCGGCCTGGGGCTCGTCGGCCTGGGGCTCGTCGGCCTGGGGCTCGTCGGCCTGGGGCTCGTCGGCCTGGGGCTCGTCGGCCTGGGGCTCGTCGGCCTGGGGCTCGTCGGCCTGGGGCTCGTCGGCCTGGGGCTCGTCGGCCTGGGGCTCGTCGGCCTGGGGCTCGTCGGCCTGGGCTCGTCGGCCTGGGGCTCGTCGGCCTGGGGCTCGTCGGCCTGGGGCTCGTCGGCCTGGGGCTCGTCGGCCTGGGGCTCGTCGGCCTGGGGCTCGTCGGCCTGGGGCTCGTCGGCCTGGGGCTCGTCGGCCTGGGGCTCGTCGGCCTGGGGCTCGTCGGCCTGGGGCTCGTCGGCCTGGGGCTCGTCGGCCTGGGGCTCGTCGGCCAGACACTCGCCGGTCAAGGGATCGACGTCGCAGTCCTGAGCGGGGGCATCCTTGGGCTGCTCCACCCTGGGTGCATCCGGTTGAGGCTGGGGTTGGGCCTTGGGTTGGGCCTTGGGTTGGGCCTTGGGCTGCGGCCGGACCTTGGGCTGAGACTTGGCCTGAGCGATGAGACGGCCATTGCGGGAGAGGTCGCCCGCGGTGGCGGTGATGCGGTTGTCGCGAGCTGCGGTCAGCGTTACACGGACCGTGTAGCCACGGGTGTTGGTGAGACGTGCGCCGTCCCGGTCCTTGAGGGTCCATTTCACGATGACGGGATCACAGCCGTCGTCGTGCGTACCGGGCTCCTTGTCCTTGCCGAATGGCGTTCGATCCCAAGCCGGACAGGTCCAGGCGCTGAGAGTCCGGCGCTCGCCGACCTTGAGCTTGGCCCGCATGGGATGGAGTCGGATCGCCTTGCTGGGCACGACCGGGGCCGGCTGGGCCTTCTCGGCGGTGGGGACGCCAAAGCCGGTTGCAGGGTCAGCAGCGGGCTCACCCGTCGTCTCGCCCTGCGGCGCATGGCCATCAGTCGGATCGGTGTCCTGGGCGATGACCGCCGCTGGGGCCAGCACCATGGCCGACAACAGCAGGATCGCCTGCAGGACGGCCAGCAGTGTCGTTCCCTTTCCAGGGTCACGACGGTTGTATGGAGTCATCGAACGCCTCTCCTCCTCGGGTTGGGGGTCCCCGATCTCGCCTCTGTCCCCCACGACCGAATGGGTGCTCCAAGTGCTCGGAGCTTGGATCGATCGGCGCCGGCGAATCGCCGGCAAGCGGAAATGAGTCCGCAGAGCCAAGAGCGTTGCACCCCCCTTACCTCTTGGCAACCGGTACCAGTACCTCTGCGTCATCCCTGTTGATATGCAGCAACGAAACATCAGGCCGTTTGTGCCACTCTCCGCACCGTTCCGGCCCGAACCGCACTGCACCGCAGCATGGCTCTTTTGCCGCGGAAGTACTAGTACGAACCACCTAACGGAACCGGAGGCCGTAGCATCTGTGGTCATGCGCACAATCCTCGTCATCGTCCTGGCCGGCCTGCTGACGGCCTCCCTGGCCACGGTCGCGGAGGCGGCCGACTACCCTGCCAAAGACGCCCGCTTCCACTCCTATCCCGAGATGGTCAGCCACATCAAGGCGGTCGCCGCCGATCACCCCGGGATCGTGCGCGTCTTCTCGATCGGCAAGAGCCATCAGGGTCGGAAGCTGTGGGCCGCCGAGGTAAGCGACAACGTGGGCGCCGATGAGGGTGAGCCCGAGGTGCTCTTCGACGGGCTCCACCACGCGCGCGAGCATCTCAGCGCGGAGATGGCCATCTACGTGCTCGACCTGCTGGCCGGCCAGTATGGCAAGGGCTCCGAGCTCGGAAAGCGCGTGACCAAGCTGGTCGACCGGAGGCGCACCTGGATCGTGTTCATGGTCAATCCCGACGGACTCCAATACGACCTCACCGGCTCGCCCTATCGTTCGTGGCGCCGCAACCGTCAGCCCACGCCGGGCTCCGCCAAGGTCGGTACCGACCTCAACCGCAACTACGGCTACATGTTCGGCTGTTGCGGTGGCTCGTCGGGCAGGCCGTCGGCCTGGAACTACCGCGGGCCGCGGGCATGGTCAGCGCCGGAGACACGGGCCGTGCGCGACTTCATCACGAGCCGGGTGGTCGGCGGCCGCCAACGCATCGTCACGCACATCTCCTTTCACACCGCGGGAGAGCTGGTGCTCTGGCCGTACGGCTACACGCGCCGTGACCTGCCACCGGACATGACCGCCCTCGACCTGCGCACCTTTCGGGTCATGGGCCGGACCATGGCCGCGCAGAGTGGATATCGCGCCCAGCAATCCAGTGCCATGTATCCGACCGACGGAGACATGATCGACTGGACCTACGCGCGTCAGCGCATGTTCTCGTTCACCTTCGAGCTGTACCCGCGCGGGGGTGGCACGCCGCGGCAGCACTACCCACCCGACGAACTCATCGGCCGCGAGACGAAGCGCAACCGCGAGGCGGTGCTCTACCTCATGGGCAAGGCATTGTGCCCCTACTCGGCGCTGGGCAAGGCCGCTGTGAAGCAGTATTGCGGCCCGTTCTTCGATGATCTCGAGATCGCTCGCGGCTGGCGGGTGAACCCGGAGGGCAGCGACTCGGCGCGCGATGGCGCGTGGCAGCGTGGCGACCCCAGGAAGGGCGTGTTGCAGCTCGGCTCCGCGGCGTCAGGTCGCTCCGTGCTGGTGACCGGCCGGAGCCCCGGCCACGAGGTGGACGGCGGGAACACCACGGTGCGCTCTCCCCTGTTCATGGTGCCCGGAGATGGCAAGGCCACGGTGCGGTTGCGCTACTGGGTGGGCCTGGCCGCCAACGCGAGCCGCGGCGACGGCCTGCGCGTGCGCGTCGTCGACGACAAGGGGAAACGCCTGGGCACGTTGCTCGAGGTCTCAGGCAGCGGCCGCAAGCGCAAGCCGGCGTGGAGGTCGATGGCCAGGGCGCTGCCGGTTGGGTTGGGTGGACGGCGGGTCGCCATCGAGCTCGAGTCGGTCGACGCCGGAAGTGATGCCATCGTCGAAGCCGCTGTCGATCAGGTACGCGTCACGGCCGGCTGATCAGCCGAAGCGTCGTTCCTGCCTTTCACCGAGGGCGCCAACCCGCTACGATGGCCCATAGTGCCCGTCCCGCGGTGTGGTGCTGGACGGATAGACCCGTTCGGGGGAGCAGCGCCAGCGCTGGTGTCCCGACGCAGAGGAGGAACGCATGCGCAGGTTCACCACCGCATCCCTGGCGCTCACCATGGCGGCCACCGGCGTCTTCGCCGGTGCGGCAGCGGTCATGGCCCAGGATGGCGCCGATCTGAAGATCGGCCTCGTTACCGACGTCGGAACGATCAACGACCGCAACTTCAACCAGTTCTCGTGGGAGGGCACGCAGGCCGGGGCCGAGGCCGTCGGGGCTGCTGCGCCGCAGTTCGCTATCAGCCAGGCGTCCGCCGACATCGCCCCCAACATCCAGGCCTTCGTCGACCAGCAGTACGACATCATCGTGACGGTCGGCTTTGCCGCCGGTGAGGACACCGCGAACGCGGCTACGGCCAACCCTGACATCAACTTCATCGGCGTCGACCAGGGCGTGCCCGAGGGTCTGACCAACTACATCGGCATCCAGTGGCGCGAGCAGGAGCCCGGCTACCTGGCCGGTATCGTGGCGGCCTCCATCAGCGAGACCGGTCACATCGGCGCCGTCGGCGGTACCGCGGTCATCCCCGCGGTCGTCAACTACATCGAGGGCTACGCCCAGGGCGCGCGCTCGGTGAATCCGGATGTCGAGGTCGTGGTGGCATACGTCTCGACCCAGCCGGACGCGGCCGCGTTCGCCGATCCGGCGGGCGGTCAGGCCTTCACGCAGCAGCTGCTGGCGCAGGACCCCGAGATCGACGTCATGTTCCAGGTCGCCGGCCTCACCGGCAACGGCGTGCTCCAGGCTGCCTGCGACGCCGACATCAACGCTATCGGCGTCGACGTCGACCAGTACGTCTCCACCCCCGAGACGGCGGCGTGCACGATCGTGAGCGCTGAGAAGAAGCTGTCCAAGAACGTCAACGACGCGATCATGAAGATCGTCGATGGCACCGCCACACCCGGCACCAACATCCTCGGCATCGACACCCAGGACGTCGGCCTGTCGTCGTTCCATGAGTTCGAAGAGATGATCAGCGACGAGACCCTCGCCGCCCTCGCGGCCGCCGAGGCCGGGCTGACTGACGGCTCGCTCCAGGCCTGCGAGCAGAACCCCGACACCGGTTTCTGCGTGAAGACGCTCGGCTAGTCCAAAGCGCATTCAGCTCAGAGCTGAAGGACCAGCGGGCCGACCGATTGGTCGGCCCGCTACTCTTTAGGCACGATGCAGGGCGGAGGGATCGTGAGCAGGGAGTCCTGGGCGACGTGACGGCTCCATCCACGGGCATGAAGCCGGAGAACGTCAGCGCGCCAGCGCTCGAGATGCGTGGCATCACCAAGCGTTATCCCGGCGTAGTGGCCAACGACGGCATCGACCTCGACGTGCAGCCGGGCGAGATCCATGCCCTGCTCGGCGAGAACGGTGCCGGCAAATCGACGCTCATGAACGTCCTCTATGGCCTGGCCAAGCCCGACGCCGGCCAGATCCTGCTCGATGGCAAGGTCGTCGACATCGAGGATCCGACCGATGCCATCGACCGTGGCATCAGCATGGTCTTCCAGCACTTCATGCTGGTGCCGGTCCTGTCGGTCGCCGACAACGTGCTCCTGGGCAAGGAGCCCATGCGCGGCCCGATCTTCCTCGACAAGCGCGAGGCCCATCGCCGCATCCGTGAGCTGGGCGAGCGCTTCGGTTTCGAGCTCGACCCCGACCAGAAAGTGGGCGACCTCTCCGTCGGCTGGCAGCAGCGCGTCGAGATCCTCAAGGCGCTCTACCGCGAGGCCCGCATCCTCGTGCTCGACGAGCCCACGGCCGTGCTCACCCCCCAGGAGACCGTCGAGATCTTCGCAGTCCTGCGCCGGCTTGCCGCCGAGGGCCACAGCATCATCTTCATCAGCCACAAGCTCTACGAGGTGCTCGAGGTCGCCGACCGCATCACGGTCATCCGACGGGGTAAGGTCGTGGGCAGCCGCATCCCCAGCGAGACCGACGAGGATGACCTCGCCGAGTTGATGGTCGGCCGCGAGGTGCAGCTGACCGTAGACCGGGGCGAGAGCCATCCCACGGAGCCCATGCTCACTGTCCAGGATCTGCGCGTGAAGAGCAGCCACGGCGGGGACGTCGTGGCCGGTATCAGCTTCGAGGTCCGCTCCGGGGAGATCCTGGGCATCGCCGGGGTCGCCGGCAACGGCCAGGACGAGCTGGTCGAGGCCATCACCGGACTGACCAAGGTCCACTCGGGGTCGATCACGCTCGACGGCGAGGACGTCACCACGGACGGGCCTCGCGTCCTGCATGAGAAGAACCTGTCGTACGTGCCGGCTGACCGTCACCGCTTCGGCCTGGTGCTCTCCTTCCCACTCACCGACAACGTGGTCCTGACCGACTACCACAACGAGCCCTACTCCCATGGCCTGGTCCGCGACGAAGCGGCCATCGCCAAACGCGCCGACGAGGCCATCGAGCAGTACGACGTGCGTACACCGTCCGCAACCGTGACCGCCGGGACGCTCTCCGGCGGCAACCAGCAGAAGCTCATCGTGGCCCGCGAGTTCGACCGGAAACTCAAGCTGCTCGTGCTCGACCAGCCCACCCGCGGTCTCGACGTGGGCAGCATCGAGTTCATCCACAAGCAGATCATCGCCAAGCGTGACGCCGGCACGGCCGTGTTGCTGGTCTCCGCCGAGCTCGACGAGGTGCTCGAGATCTCCGACCGCATCGCAGTCATGTACCGCGGCCAGATCGTCGATGTCGTCGACGGGCGGACGGCCAACAAGGAGGCCATCGGCCTGATGATGGCCACCGGCGGCAAGTCCGCGGCAGCGGAGGCCACCTCGTGATCAACAGACTGCTGAGCCGCTCACTGCGAGGCCAGCTGGCCATCACCGGCGGCGCCATCATCCTGGCGCTCGTGGTGGGCGCAGTCATCATGGTCCTCACCAGCCCGATCATCACCGGCAGTTTGGATCCGTGGCTGTGGGTCGACGCCTATCTCGCTCTCATCCAAGGCGCCACCGGGATCGCCATCACGCTCAACCCGTTCTCGATCGAGTTCCTCGGCCTGAACGGAGTCATCGACACGCTCGTCCGAGCAACCCCATACATCCTCGCCGGGCTCGCGGTCGGCCTCGGCTTCAAGGCCGGCCTCTTCAACATCGGCGCGCAAGGCCAGTTCCTGATGGGTGCCCTGGGCGCTGTGACCCTGGGTGTGTTCCTGGCGGACGCTCCCTCGTTCATCGCTGTTCCGCTGGCTCTCGTCGCGGGCCTGGCTGCGGGTGCCGCCTACGGCTTCGTCCCCGGCTGGCTGAAGGCGTATACCGGCGCTCACGAAGTCGTGGTCACGATCATGCTCAACTACGTGGCCCTGGCCATCGTCTCGTGGGCAGTGACTGGGCCGCTGCGCTCGGCAACGGCGACGTTCGCACGTACCGACGACGTAGGCCAGGCAGTGCTGCCGATCCTCGGCGGCAACAGCGGCCATCTGCTGCACTCGGGCGTGCTTATCGCCTTCGTGGCGGTCCCGATCGTATGGTGGATCCTCTATCGCACGACGATCGGCTTCGAGGTCCGCACCGTAGGCGCCAATCCCGACGCGGCTCGCTATGCCGGCATGCGCCCGCGCCTCCTCATCACCGGGACCATGGCCGCAGCAGGCCTGCTTGCCGGACTCGCCGGCGCCATCGAGGATCCTCGGCGTGCAGCACAACCTGCCGGCCACGTACGCCACGACCGTCGGCTTCGATGCCATCACGGTAGCGCTGCTCGGACGCGCCAACCCCTGGGGCATCCTCTTCGGCGGCCTCCTGCTCGGCGCGCTGCGCGCCGGCGCGCCGCTGATGCAGATCATTGCCGGGGTGCCCATCCAGATGATCGACATCCTGCAAGGCGTCATCCTCTTCTTCCTCGCCGCGGACCTCATCGTGCGCTGGGTCTTCCACATCAAGGAGGCCAAGGGCACGGATGTCGATGAGCTCAAGACTGTGACCAGCAGCTACGGCGGAGGGGCGTAGCTGTGGACTTCCTCTTCGACATCCCCCTCCTCGGCATCTTGTTCCAGTTCGTGGACTACATGATCCGCGTGTTGACGCTCAATGGAGCGGTCATCCTGGCCTTGGCCGCACCGATCGCGCTGGGTGCGTACTGCGGCTTCATGAACGAGCGCTCCGGGATCGTGAACATCGGCATCGAGGGCATGATGATCGCCGCGGCCTTCGCGGGCTGGTTCGTGTCCTCGGCCATCGTGAATGCCTTCCCGGACCAGCCGCAGGCCGAGTTCTTCTTCGGGGCCACCCCGGCACTGCTCATCGGTGTGCTGGCTGCCGTCATCACGGGCATGCTCGTCTCGGTCGTCCACGCCTGGCTGTCCATCACCGTGCGCGCTGACCAGATCATCAGTGGCGTTGTCATCAACATCGTGGCTCTCGGCGTCACCGGCTATCTCATCATCATCATCAGCCGTACCGCCCCGCTCTCGGCGGGCAAGTTCACGCCGTATACGCCGCCGGATGCACTGACGGACCTGCCGTTCGTCGGCTGGCTCTTCAACATGTTCCTCAACCAGGGGCCGATCACGATGTCGGTCATCGTCATCGGCATCGTGCTCCAGGTGCTCCTCTTCCGCTCACGTTGGGGCCTGCGCACCCGCTCGGTCGGTGAGCATCCCAAGGCCGCCGAGACGGTCGGCATCGACGTCATCAGGCTGCGCTACCGCAACGTCATCCTGGGCGGCATCTTCGCCGGCCTGGCAGGCGCCTGGTTCACGCTCGACTTCGGCAACTCGTTCCAAGCCAATATGACCGCCGGGCGGGGCTTCATCGCCCTCGCCGCGCTCATCTTCGGCCGGTGGATGCCGCTTGGTGCCTTCGGTGCGGCACTCCTCTTCGCGGCGGCCAGCTCATTGAGCATCTCCATCCGGACGATTCCCCCGACCGGCCAGCTGGGCGATGTGCTCACGGCCATTCCGCAACAGTTCTGGTCGGCCCTGCCCTACCTGGTCACCATCATCATCCTGGCTGGCGCCGTGGGACGCAGCGTGGCGCCGGCCGCAGTGGGCAAGCCATACGAACGCGAGGGCGCCTCGTAGCCGCCTCCACCTTGGGCTCCCGCGCGTGATGTGGCCCACTACACCCCTGGTGTGGTTCGCTAGGCTGGTTGCATGAACCCGTCCAGCCGACCCCTCCGCTTCGTCGATGAGCCGACACCTCCGGAGACGCCGGTGCCGATCCTCGGCGTCCGCGAGGGCATGGAGGTGCTGCGCGCGGCTTCGCGGATCGCCATCGTCGGCGCCTCAGCCCACCCCTGGCGCGCATCCTACTCGGTGATGGGCTACCTGCTGGGACAAGGCTACCAGTGCGTCCCGGTCACACCCACTCGTGACGAGGTCCTGGGCCAGCCCTGCTATGACACGCTCGAGGAGGCCGTGGCCGCGACCGGGAAGTTCGACATCGTCGACGTGTTCCGGCGGCCTGAGTACACGCCGGATATCGCCCGCTCGGCAGCGGCGACCGGGTGCGGCACCTTGTGGCTGCAGCAGGGCGTGATCAACCGGGAAGCTGCGCAGATCGCGCACGACGCGGGAGTGAAGGTGGTCATGGACCGCTGCACTGCCGTGGAGCATCGCCACCTGCGCTCGCTGGGGGCCTAGCGGCCCCACCTCACTGCAGTACCCACGAGGGTCCATTTCTCTCCACCGAAGGTCCTGCAGCGCACTCGGCGCCCATTCCGTACCATGCCCACGTCGTCGACGTGCCTGCCAAGGAAGGAACCCCATGCGCAGAACCCCCCTGGCCCGAATCATCATCGCGAGTGCAGCCTTGACGCTGCTGGGCTCCAGCGTGGTCTCCGCACAGTACGGCATCACGCCGCCCAGGCAAGTCCCCGGTGTCGAAACCGTAGTCGTTACCAGCGCTCTCGACGATGCTGCGACGAACCAGCGCATCGAGGACTTCGCGCTGGCGTACCACACGGACCTGGGCGGCAAGAACACGGAGAAGAAGAACAACGGCTGGTTTCCCGTGGGGCCCATGCCCGACACCGACGGCGTCGTCCAGGCCGTGCTCGACATGGCAGCCGAGGCGAAAGGCGACGTGATCGTCATCTCCGGCGGCGACGGCCAGTCGAACGCGGGCATCGCGCGCAGCTTCGGGAACACCACCTTCATCGACCTCGGCCAGTCGCAGCCGTGTCTCACCAGCGAGGGCCAGCCGGATCCATCAGGCACCTGTGAGGGGGCCGAGGACAGCATCCCGTTCAACTACGTCGCGGTCGACTTCGCGGTCGAGGACGGAGCCTACCTCAGCGGCGTACTGGCCGCCTCAGCCAGTCGCAACGACCGCCTAGGCATCATCAGCGGGTTCAGGGATTGCGCGGAGTGCAACCGGTACATCGGCGGCTTCCTCGAGGGCGCACGCAGCGTCGACCCCGAGATCGAGGTCGAGCTGGCCTACCTTGCCGACGACGAGGTCTCGGGCTTCAGCGACCCTGTCGCCGCCAAGACCTTCACCAAAGCCTTCATCGATGTCTTCGACCCCGACGTCATCCTGCCCGTCGGGCGCGGCGCCACCATCGGCATGGTCGAGGCAGCCTGTGAGGCCGGCAAGCTGGCCATCGGCACCGGCACCGATGTCACGGCCGCGCACCCCGACCTTGATTGCGTGCTGGCCAGCGTCACCAAGGACGTCGAGCGAGCCCTTGACGAGGCCCTGTACGGATTCGCGATGGGCAACAGCCAGCGGGTCACCCTCTACGGCCTCGTCGAAAACGTCGTGGCCGTCACTGACGAGTGGACGCGATCGCGGTCGACGACGCTGCCGGTAGACACTGCGGAGCGCTACCGCAACGCGGAGGCGGCGATCCTGACCGGTCAGGTCAAGACCTGCCCCGACGACTGTGGTGCCCCTCTGGGCGGGCCAGCCGAGGATGCTGGCGTACAGGATGGCGTCGAGGACGATGCCGAGGCCCAGGAGACCCCCGCGCTCGACTAGCCTGACCAGGCCAGGCCACCGGACCCGGCCACCCGACCCGATCCGCTCATCTCAGGTGCGATCTCGACCGATGTGAGGGCCTGCTCGCAGGTTCGGTCCATGGGCTGAGCAGGACTGTCACGCGTGCCCACCCCGTGACCATCGCCGGCAAGAGCGGCGTCCGCCACGTCGGCTCATCCCGTGAGCCGCCGGGGGCCGGCGGGAGGTCTCGCAGCCCGCGAACGACTCCTAGCGGGCGATGAGCCCGATGACCATCGAGGCCACGCCACCGGCGACGACGAAGCCCCAGAGCATCAGCCGCTGACGCATCTGTGCGCGCATCTCGCCCGCACCGGTGGGGCCGTCCGCATCGACCCCTGTGCGCTTGCCGCGCCACGCCTCGTAGCGGGCCAGGTTCGCTTCGGTGGCGTCGAGACGGTGGATGGTTGCCAGTGGGCCACGCATCTGGAGGGCGCCCGCGACGATGGCCACGAGGCCGCCGATGATGAGTACGAGGCCGAGTACCTCCATGATCGTCAGTCGACCTCCAGGCTGTCGCGGATGAGCCGCTGCACGACCCCGGCGTTGGCCTGGCCGCGCGTCTTCTTCATGACCTGACCGGTGAGGAAGCCGATGGCCTTGGTGGTGCCGGCCCGGACATCGGCGGCGGCCTCAGGGTTGGCGGCGACGACCTCATCGACCGCCGCCTGCAGCGCGGAAGAGTCGCTGATCTGCCTGAAGCCGGCCTCGGCCACGATCTGCGCTACGGGGCGGCCACTGCGTCCTGCACGCGACAGGACCTCCTTGGCATTGGTGCCACTGATGTGGCCGTCCTCCACCAGGCGCACCAGGGCGGCCAGCTGCTCGCCGCTGATGCGCCCGACATCGACTTCCGCGTCCTCACCCTTGGCCAGGCGCAGGTACTCACCACTGACCCAGTTGGCCAGCTTCTTGGGCGAAAGCTCGGGGTCGGCCGCTCGGGCAGCCTCGAAGACTCCGGTGGCCAGCGCGTCGGCGACGAGCACTTCGGCATCGTAGGCAGAAAGCTCGAGGTCATCGCGGTAGCGCTTCCGGCGAGCGGCCGGCAGCTCCGGCAGCTCCGACCGGATCTCCTCCAGCCAGGCTCGCTCGACGCGCAGTGGCGGCAGGTCCGGCTCGGGGAAGTAGCGGTAGTCGTCCGACGTCTCCTTGGTGCGCATGTGGTAGGTCAGGCCACGGTCGTCGTCCCAGCCGCGGGTCTCCTGGATGAGCGGCTCCCCTGCTCGCAGCGCCGCCTCCTGACGGGCGATCTCGTACTCGATGGCACGCTCCACCGAACGGAACGAGTTCATGTTCTTGACCTCGACGCGGGTGCCGAACGTCTCGCTGCCGGACGGCCGCAGCGAGACGTTGGCCTCGACTCGCATCTGGCCGCTCTCCATGGCTGCGTAGGAGGCACCGATGGTGACCAGCAGCAGGCGCAGCTCCTCGGCGTAGCGGCGCGCGGTCTCGGCATCGTGGATGACGGGATCGGTGACGATCTCCATGAGGGGTGCGCCGGAACGGTCGTAGTCGAGCAGGCTCACGGCGCGGTCGCCCTGGCGGGTGTGCTGCAGACGCGCGGTGTCCTCCTCGAGATGTGCGCGGGTGATGCCCACCTCGGCTGTGCCCCGTGAGGTCTCCACTTCCAGCCTGCCCTGTGCCGCGAGCGGCAGTTCGTACTGGCTGATCTGGTAGCCCTTGGGCAGGTCGGGGTAGAAGTAGTTCTTGCGGTCCCAGCGCGTGATCTCGGGCGTGGTGGCCTCGATGGCGACGCCCGTAGCGAGCACGTGACGCACGGCCTCACGGTTGATGACCGGCAACGCACCGGGCAAGCCCAGGCAGACCGGACAGGTCAACGCGTTGGGTGACGCCGTGCTGATGTCGTTGGAGCAGCCGCAGAACATCTTGGAGGCCGTGCGCAGTTGCACGTGGATCTCGATGCCGATGACGGCCTCGAAGGTGACCTCGTGCGCGGGTATGGCCGCGGCCATCAGAGGCTGCCGATGAAGCGCTCGATACGAACGAGGGCTTCCTCGAGGTCATCGTAGGCGGTGGCGATGGCGGCGCGCACGTAGCCCTCCCCGCTGGCGCCAAAGGCCCCACCCGGGATGACCGCGACATGCTGCTCATGCAGCAGACGTTCGCTGAACTCGTCACTCGAGAGACCGGTGCCCGCGATCTCCGGGAACGCGTAGAAGGCGCCCTTTGGCTCGACCGTGGGCAGGCCGATGCGATCGAGCCCAGCTACGAACATCTGGCGCCGTCGATCGTACTCCTCGACCATGCGCTCGACGTCAACCTCGCCGTAGACGAGGCCTGCCAGCGCTGCATCCTGGGCAGCCGTGGGCGCGGACATGATGATGTACTGGTGCACCTTGAGGATGCCCTCGAGCAGGTCCGCGGGCGCACAGGCATAGCCCACGCGCCAGCCGGTCATGGCGTACGACTTGGAGAAGCCACCCAGGAGGATGGTGCGCTCGCGCATGCCTGGCAAGGCACTGAAGGCCTCGTGCTGGTGACCGGCGTAGACGAGCCGGTCGTAGATCTCGTCGCTGATGACGAGCAGGTCGTGACGCTCGGCGATGGCGGCCAGGGCCCGGATGCGTTCGGGCTCCAGGACGGCCCCCGTGGGGTTGTTGGGGAAACCGAGGAACAGGGCCTTGGTACGCGGCGTGATGGCCGCCTCCACTGCGCCGGGGTCGAGCTGCCAACCGTCTTCGGGATGACACGGCACGAACACCGGCCGGCCGCCCGAGAAGATGATGTCGGGCACGTACGCGACGTAGGTCGGCTCGGCCACGATGACCTCGTCGCCCGGGTCGATGATGGCAGCAAGCGTGGCCGCCAGCGCCTCCGAGGCGCCGACCGTGATGACCATCTCGGTGGCGGGGTCGTAGCCGACGTCGTAGCGTCGCTGCAGGTGCGCGGCCAGCGCCTCCCGGAGCTCGATGGTGCCGTAGTTGCTGGTGTAGTGGGTCCGTCCGGAGCGCAGGGCTTCGACGCCGGCCTCGATGATGACGCGGGGGGTATCGAAGTCGGGCTCACCGACACCAAGGCTGATGACGTCGGGCATCGATGCCAGTACGTCGAAGAACTTGCGGATGCCCGAAGGTGGTACTTCCCGGACACGCTTGGACAGCCGTGTCCGGATCGTCGGTTCGATGGTCATCTCGGCCTCGGGTCCAGTGGCGGGTGGGCTGGGATTCGGAGTATACGGGCAGGCCCGGCGAGGGAGCGCGTGTGGGACACTAGGTGCCAACCACACGATGATGTACCAGCAAAGGATGAAGCCGTGGCGAAGTCCAAGATAGAGCCGCTCTTGTCGGGCGGGGAGGTCCTGCTCATCGAAACCCAGCAGCACTGGATGGCTGCTCTGCGTTTCGCGCTTCGACCGATCATCATCGCGCTCATCGGAGTGGGCCTGTTCATCCTCAACGAGATCTTCGCGTTCAACGATGATCAGTTCCTCAGCTTCATCAACGACCTGATCTCATGGGCCATCGTCATCCTCTTCGTGGTCGCGGTCGTCTGGCTGCCCATCGATCTCATCCGCTGGGATACGAGGCGCTATGCCCTCACCAACCGCCGAACGATCCGCACCGAGGGGCTCTTGCGCCGCTCGACCTTCGATTCATCCCTGGAGCAGATCAACGACATCGACATCACCGAGACGATGTTCGGGCGGCTGTTCCACTACGCCGATCTGACCCTCTACACAGCGTCCGACACTGCCAATGAGACGTATGAGCAGCTGCGCGACGGGATGCAGTTCAAGAAGGCCGTCCTCGATGCCAAGGAAGCGATCCGCGTCGACACGCCGCTGACCGAGCTGCCGGAGGGCTTCGTCGTCACTGGCGGTACGAACGAGGCCTCGATGCGCGCAGACCACAAGCTCGCCGCTGAGCCGGATGAGAGCCAGGCTGTTCCGCCCGCAGCGCCCGCAGCCGAGGTCGAAGCTGAGCCGGTCGTGACACCGGCCGTTCCGGAGCCGGTCGCCGAGCCAGCGCTGATCGAGCCGGAGCCTGAGCCCGAGTCCGAGCCTGAGCCGGAGCCTGAGCCCGAGTCCGAGCCTGAGCCGGAGCCGGAGCCGGAGCCCGAGCCCGAGCCGGCCGCCGATGCCCCGGAGGACACCGCAGAGCCCGACACCACGGCTGACGGGAGCGACGAGCCGAAGGCTTCCTAGGCGGTCAGTTGCCCGGCGCCTGCGCCAGGCACGCTATCCCCCCGGCAACGCTGGAGCCGCCGTGGCTGGGTCTGCCGCACGCACGAGGTCCGTGGGCTCCTGCCCGCGCCAATCGGCCGTGGCCGTGATGGCCTCGTACGCCCGGCCCAGCTGCAGCAGCATGGCCTCGTCCCAGGCCTTGCCGATGAGTTGCAGACCGACCGGCAATCCCTCCGAGAGGCCGGCCGGCACCGACAGGCCCGGCAGCCCGGCAACGCTCACCGGCAGCGTGCAAGCGTCCTCCAGGTACATGGCCACAGGGTCGTCCAGCCGCGCTCCGAGGGGGAAGGCCGCCGTCGGGCTCACCGGAGCGACCAGCGCGTCGACCGTGGCGAACGCCGCGTCGAAGTCGGCCTTGATAAGCGTGCGCACCTTCTGGGCCTTGATGTAGTAAGCGTCGCGGTAGCCGGCGGACAACGCGTAGGTGCCCAGCATCAGGCGTCGCTTGACTTCCGCGCCGAAACCCTGGTCCCGGGTGGCCTTGTAGTTGGCGATGACGTCACCGTCACGCACAGCGAGGCCGTAGCGGATGCCGTCGTAGCGGGCCAGGTTGGCCGAGGCCTCGGCCGGCGCCACGATGTAGTAGGTGGCCAGGCCGTAGTCGGTGTGCGGCATGTCGACCTCGATGATCTCAGCACCCGCCGACTCGAGCGCCGCCACCGCCTCGCGGACGCGCGCCTCGACACCGGGCGCCATGCCCTTCACGAAATACTGCCGGGGCAGGCCGAGGCGCAGTCCGCGGACCGCGGCCGCGGCCTCATCGTCGCCGGCCGGCAGAGCCGCGGCGAAATCGGGGACGTCCAGCGGCGCGGACGTGGAGTCGCGTTGGTCATGACCAGCGACTGCGCCGAGCAGGGTGGCGGCATCGCGCACGTCTCGAGCCAAGGGCCCGACCTGGTCGAGTGACGAGGCGAAGGCGATGATGCCGTAGCGGCTGACCCTTCCATAGGTCGGCTTGATGCCGACCGTGCCGGTGAGCGAGGCCGGCTGACGGATGGAGCCGCCGGTATCGGTGCCGATGGCGAGTGGCACATGGAAGGCTGACACGGCAGCCGCGGAGCCGCCCGACGAGCCACCGGGCACGCGCGCCAGGTCCCAGGGGTTGGCCGTGGGCCCGTAGCCAGAGTGCTCGGTCGAGGAGCCCATCGCGAACTCGTCCATGTTGGTCTTGCCCACGATGACCGCGCCGGACGCCTCGAGCCGCTCGACGATGTGGGCATCGTATGGCGAGACGAAGCCCTCGAGGATGCGGCTGCCGGCGGTGGCCACGAGGCCCTTGACCAGGACCAGGTCCTTGAGTCCGACGGGGATGCCCAACAGCGCCGGCAATGCCGCGAGTGCCCCCTCGCCTTCCCGGCGAGCCGCGGCAAGACGCTCGTCCGCGGCGGTGGCCGCAGCTCGAGCACCAGCGGCATCGACGACCAGCCAGGCATGGACGGCCGTGTCGGTGTCCTCGATGGCCGCGAGATGCGCGTCGAGCAGATCCGCACTGCTGAGCTCGCCCCGTCTCAGCCGGGAGGCCATCTGGTGGGCGTGGAGGCGGGTCAGCGCCGCGTCGGCTGCCATCCGCCTAGTCGTCGCCGAGGACGGCCGGGACGACGAAGTGGTCCCCGGAGCGCTCCGGAGCGTTGGCCAGTGCCGCGTCGGTGTCGAGACCCGGGCGCACGACGTCGTCGCGCAACACGTTCTCCAGCTCGATCACGCGTGCCGTCGGCGCGATGGCGTCGGTGTCGAGCTCGGAGAGCACTGCGAACTGCTCGAGGATGTGGTTCAGCTGACCTTCGAGCTGCGTCACCTCCAGAGCGCTGAGCCCGAGGCGTGCGAGATGGGCGACGTGCTCGACGTCGCTGCGTGAAAGTGTGGCCACATGCCAAGGATAGCGAGGCGGGCGAGCCTCAGTCGATGTCGGACGTCAGGCCTTCGTCACGCGGCGAGCTTCCGATGAGTGCACGGAAGGCGGCCTCGTCGAGCACATCCACGCCGAGGTCCTGGGCCTTGGCCAGCTTGGAGCCGGCATTCGCTCCGGCTACGAGGTAGTCAGTCTTGCGGCTCACAGAGCCCGCCACCTTGCCGCCGGCCGCCCTGACGGCAGCCTCGGCGGACTTGCGGTCGAACGTCTCCAGGGTGCCGGTGACCACGACCGTCATGCCCTCGAGTGGGCCATCGGCCGCGTCGGCTGCGGGCAGCTCCGGCGGGATGGCCACCACACCGGCCGCGGCCAGGTCGCCCAGCAGGCCGGCCGTGCTGGGGTCGTCGAAAAAGCGACCGATCGAGGCGGCCACCACACCACCGATGCCGGGTACCTCCTCGAAACGCTCGGCCTCGGTCGCGGCCAGCGCCACGGCGACGCGTCGGGTCCAATCGGCCTCGCTCTCACCCTCGTCGGGCGGCCAGGCGGCGGCGATCCAGGAGCCCAGGTCGATGGCCGTCTGCTCGCCGACGTGGCGGATGCCCAGCGCGGCGAGGATGCGCGCCAGTGGCCGGCGTCGTGAGCGCTCGATGGCGGCGACCAGGTTGTCCGCGCTCTTCTGCCCGAAGCGATCGAGCTCGACGAGGTCCTCGGCGCGCAATCGGTAGAGGTCGGCCGGGCCCTTCACCAGCTCACGAGCAAGCAGCTGGTCGAGCACCGCGAAGCCGGCGCCCTCGATGTCCATGCCGCCCCGCCCCACGAAGTGAGAGAGACCCTGGATGACCTGGGCCGGGCAGAAGGGGTTGCTGCAGCGATGCCGCACTTCGCCCTCGTCCCGGATGACTGGTGCGGCACAGACCGGGCAGGTCACGGGCATCTCGAACTCACGTTCGGATCCGTCGCGCAGCTCGACGCGGGTACGGATCGACCTCGGGGATGACGTCGCCGGCCTTGTGGAGCACGACGCGATCGCCGATGCGCACGTCCTTGCGACGCACCTCGTCGAGGTTGTGCAGGGTGGCCCGGGCCACCGTCGAGCCAGCTACCAGCACCGGCGCCAGGTGCGCCACCGGTGTCAGCGTGCCGGTGCGACCGACGTAAGGCACGATGTCCTCGACCACGGTCTCGACCTGCTCGGGCGGGAACTTGTAGGCGATGGCCCAGCGCGGCGCCCGACTGACCATGCCCAGGCGCGCCTGCAGGTCCGTGCGCTCGACCTTGACCACCACGCCGTCGGTCTCGTAGGGCAGCTCGTGGCGCGGTTCGCGCCAGCGCTGGGCGAAGGCGATGACACCCTCCATGTCGAGATCGGATGCGCGGTCGGGCTGGACCGGGAAGCCGAGCGTCTCGAGCCGCTCGAGAGCCGCTGACTGGGTCGGGGCGGCCGGACCGCCGTCTTCGAGCAGGATATAGAACCAGGCCGAGAGCTTGCGGCTGGCGGTCACGCCGGGGTCCTGCTGCCGGAGCGAGCCGGCCCCGCTGTTGCGGGGGTTGGCATACAGCGGCAGACCGGCCTCCTCGCGCTCGGCGTTGATGCGTGCGAACTCGGCCTTGGGCATGTAGACCTCGCCGCGGACCTCCAGCGTCAGCGGCTCGGGCAGCGCCGCGGGGATGGCAGCGATGGTCCGCAGGTTGGCAGTGACGTCCTCGCCGGTGCGGCCGTCACCGCGCGTGGCTCCGAGCGCGAAACGGCCCTGCTCATAGCGCAGGCTGATGGCCAGCCCGTCGATCTTGAGCTCGGCCACGTAGCGCGGCCCATCGTCGCCTTCAGCCAGGCCCAGGCCCTTGCGCACGCGCGCATCGAAGGCCCGCAGCTCGTCCTCGTCGAAGGCATTGGCGAGTGAGAGCATGGGCACGCGGTGCTCGACTTCGCCAAGCGGACCGGCCGCCGGAGCGCCCACGCGCTGCGTCGGCGAATCGGGCGTGACCAGCTCCGGATGGGCCCCCTCGAGCTCGGTCAGTTCGCGGAACAGGCGGTCGTACTCGGCATCCGTCAGCTCCGGAGCATCCTGCTCGTGGTAGAGGCGGCCAGCGCGGGTGAGCAGCTCACGCAGCTCAGCGACGCGGGCCCCGTTCTGCTTGTCCATCGAAGGCGAGCATAGGTCCAGATGCGCCAGTCGTGCTACGTTCCCGCGAGTCATGGGACCGCTAGCGCGACTACCGATCTACCCCTTGCTGATCGCCGCTTATGCGGTGCTGTTCGTCTATGCCGCCAACATCACCGAGGTGCTGCCCCGGGACCTGCTCTGGCCGCTGGTCGTGGCCATCGCCGCGGCCGCCGTCGTGGTAGGGGTCTGTGCCCTCTTCTACCGCGACCCCCGCCGTGGCGCGCTGCTGGCCGGCGCGCTGATCGTGTCTATCGCCTTCTTCGGGCACATCGGCTCACAGCTCGACGAGGAGGTACTGACCGAGGCCATGCAGCTGCTGCTCTGGCTGGCGTTCGTGGTCGCGGTCGGTGTCTACGCGGCACGGGCCCGCGGCTCGCTGCCCGGCGTTACCATCGCGCTCAACGTCTTCGGCCTGGTCCTGGTGGCCATGGCCCTGGTGACCATCATCCCGGCCGAGACCACCCGCGTGGCGCGTGCCTCGCTGAGCGAGCCGGTGAGCGCCGACGGCACGGCCGGGGCCACCCGCCTGCCGGAGCGCGACATCTACTACCTCGTCTTCGACCGCTATGGCTCCGACTGGGCCATCGAGGAACGCTTCGGCATCAAGAACGATCTCTATCCCGACCTCGTCGAGGTGGGTTTCCAGGTCATCCCCGGCGCGCGCGCCAACTACCGCGCCACCGACTTCAGCCTGGCATCGACGCTGAGCATGGACACCCTCGACGACCTCACCGAGTCGGTCGGACCGGACTCTGACGACCGCACGCCAGCCCGCGAGAAGTTGGGCGACCACCAGGTCGGCCGCTTCCTCCGAGCCAACGGCTATCGCTACTACCACCTCGGGGCCTGGTACGGACCGACGCGTACCAACCCCATCGCCGACGAGGTCCTCGTCTGGGGCAAGACCACCGAGTTCGAGCAGATCCTCCGCGATGCCAGCATCGTGCCCGCCCTCGAGCGACTCACCGGCGGCGGTGAGGACGACGACTTCCGCAACCGTCATCGCGAGGAAGCACTCTTCGAGTTGCGCCAGATCGTGCGCCTCGCCGATGAACCGGGCCGCAAGTTCGTCTTCGCGCACGTCCTGCTGCCGCATCCGCCGTACGGCTTCGATGCCGAAGGAGAGATCGTCGTCAAGGCCACCGAGAAGGAGGCTATCGCGGCGGGCCGGGAGGGCGACCTCTACGCAGAGCAGCTGGCCTTCACCAACGACCGCATCAACGAGCTGGTGGGCGTGCTATTGGATCGCCCGCCCGAGGAGCAGCCCATCATCGTCCTGAGCGGCGACGAGGGGCCCTTCATCTGCGGCAACACAGACTGCGTGGACGACACGCCCGAGGCCTATGGCATCCGCTTCGGATCGCTGCGCGCCTACTACCTGCCTGACCTTGACTACGAGGTGCCCTCCGACGACACCGGCGTCAATATCTTCCGCATGCTCTTCCGCGAGTACTTCGGCGCGGACCTGCCAGACCTGCCCAACCGCTCGTACACCTGGCCGGACAATGACCATCTCTATGACTTCCGAGACATCACCGAGGAACTGCCGTTGCCGGGGGCCGAGGCCGAGCCCGCCGGCTAGCTGCGCGTGAGCGAGCGCCGCAGGCCCCAGGTGCCGACCACGACCAGGCCCACAGCCATGGCAGCGAGGACGGCCAGCTGCACGAGGATGTCACCCACGCCGGCACTGCGGAACGAAAGATCGCGCAACGCATCGATGGCCCAGGCATGGGGCGTCAAGCGCGAGATCGTGGTCATCGGCTCCGAGAACAGCTCGGCGGGCACCATGGCTCCGCCGATGGCACCGAGGATCATGCCCGCGACGACGCCGATGGCACCAGCCTGATCCGGGTTCCTGGCGAAGACGCCGATGATCATGGCCGCGCCAGTGCCGATGAGAGCGAAGAGGACCACCACCAGGGTCGCGCCGAGCAGGTTGCCCCAGGCCACACCGAAGAGCAGCGACGAGATGAGCACGATGAAGATGCCCTGCATCATGGCGACGGCGAAACGGCCCAGCAGCTCGCCCAGGAGGATGGCGCGGACGGGCGTCCGGGTCGCCAGCATCCGCTTCGAGACGCCCAGCTCCCGGGTCAGGATGAGTTGTGTTGCCGCGGTCATGGAGGTCAGGAACATGAACAGGATGACCTGACCCTGCGCCCCGAACGCGAACGGTCCAGCGTCGACCGGGAAGACTGACGTGCCCACGGCCGTGGTGTTCACCGCCAGGCCCGGCAGCGCATCCTGCGTCGCTCGCGCGCGCTGGAGCGCCGCTTCGAAGTCGGAGCCGGCATGCTCACCGGCGACACGGGCCGCTCGGACCTGCGCCGACTGCTCCGCGACCGCGGCATCGATGCCCTGGCGCAGTGCCGAGGCCAGGTCTTCTGGCTTGGCGATGAGCACCAGCTCCGCGGCCCCGCCGGAGCGCAGCGACTCGTCATAGCCGACCGGGATGACCAGCCCGGTCTGGACGGCCCCGTCCTCGACCGCGCCGCGCAGCTCCTCGACGGAGTCATGCTCGGCGATCTCGATGTTCAACTCCCCACTCTCGAGGAGCGCTACGAGGTCATCGCCGAGTGGACCACTGCCCACGCTCGACGACGCCGAGGCGGGTGCTGCCGAATCCGCCGTACATGGCCCCCAGCGCGACGATGATGATGAGCGGCAGCAGGAAGATGAAGAAGAGGCCGGTGCGGTCGCGCAGTGCGCGCAGCAGGTTGACGCGCGCGATGTCGAGCACGGCGATCATGAGACCACCACCTTCTGTGCCCGCCACAGGCCGACGCCGCCGGTGATCAGGCCGATCACGGCGAGCACGGCGATCGGTCCCGCGGCGGTGATGAGGTCACCACCGGTGGAGATGTCATCGACACCGCTGAGGAACCAGTTGTGCGGGGTCAGCTTGCTCAACTGAGCCATCAGACCGGGGCCTTGCGCGACCGGGAAGAACGAGCCACCCAGCACCGCCAGCGAGATGGTCACGATGGCCACCAGCGAGCCGGCCTGGTCCTCCGTCTTGGCGAAGCCGACCGCGAGCAGGGCGATGCCAGTCGCGGAGAACGCCGCAGCCAGGATGAGAGCACCGATGGCGATGGGGTCACCCCAGCGAGCGCCCAGGAGCAAGGCCGTGCCCAGGACGATGACGCTCATCGAGACCAAGGCCAGGATCATCGAGACGAGTGCCTTGCCGAACAGGATCGAGTTCGGCCTCAGCGGCGCCGCGACCATGCGCGACAGGGTCTTGGTGCGCTTCTCGGTGAGCAGGCTGGTGACGCCGAACTGCGCGCCGAGAAAGACGAACAGGATGGCCATGGCCGCGGCGTAGTAGGTCGAGAGCGAGGAGGTGCGATCCTGTGCCGCGTCGTCGATGAGGACGATGGGCTCGGGCAGCGACTGAGCCAGCTCGGCGAGGGCATCGGCGGTGGCCGCGTCGGGGAGCCCGCCGGCCTCCAGGAGTGCGGTCGCGACAGAGATGCCGACCGCGTCGACCTGGCTGGTGAAGGCGGACAGGACCGATCTGGCCACCTGCGCGGAGATGGTCGCGTCGGGGTTGCTGATGAGCTCGACGCTGCCGCCGGCCCCGCTCGCGGCCGCCGCGGAGAAGCCCGCCGGGATGACGATGGCGGTTTGCACGCTGCCCTCGTCGACGGCCCGGCTGGCGGACTCGGCATCAGGCAGGCTGGTCACGCTGACGACGCCGGCTTCTTCCATGCCGGCGATGGGGCCTTCCACCAGGGCCACGGCGATCTCGCCGCCGTCGAGGTCCACGATCGCCCAGTCCGCGTGGAAGTCCTGGTCGATGCCGCCGAGCATGACCGAGAAGAGCGCGGCCAGGGCAAAGGGCGCCACGATGGAGATGAGCAGCGCAGAGCGGTCCCTGATGCGTTGCCTGACATCCTTGGCCGCGATGATGAGCGCAGCGTGCATGTGCAACCCCGCTCTCCTAGTCCCGGAGCGCCTTGCCGGTGAGGTGCAGGAAGACGGCCTCCAAGTCGGGCTCCACGACCTCGACGCTGTTGATGGTGGCGCCTGCGTTCGTCATCGTCGTGATGATCTGCGAGAGCAACGTGCGCGCATCATCGGCCACGATCTGGATGCTCCCGTCGTCGGTCGTGGTGACCTCGTCGATCCGCTCCAGTTCCCGGAGCGCCGCGGTGGCAGCGTGGATCTCACCGTTCGCAGTGAGCGTGACGAGGTCCTTCTTGCCCACGATGGCGACCAGCTCGCGGCGGGTACCCTCGGCGAGGATGACCCCCTCATCGATGATGCCGATGCGGTCACACAACCGTTCGGCCTCCTCCATGTAGTGGGTCGTGTACAGGATGGACATGCCGCCTTTGCCCAGCTGGTCGACGGCATCGAGGATGGCGTTGCGGCTCTGCGGGTCGACCCCGACGGTGGGCTCATCGAGGATCAGCAGTCGAGGCTCGTGGAGCAGGCCGATGCCGATGTTGAGGCGACGTTTCATGCCGCCCGAGTAGTCGTTGGTGCGATCGTCCGCTCGGTCGCTCAGGCCGGCCAGCTCGATGATGGCGTCGACTCGCTCATCGAGTGCCTTGCCGCGCAGCTTCTGCAGCCGGCCAAAGAAGCGCAGGTTCTCGCGGGCCGAAAGGTCGGGATAGATGGCCAGGTCCTGGGGCACGTACCCGATGTCGGCCTTGGCGTCCATGGCGTTGACGTCCATGGGCAGGCCGGCCACGCGGATCTGGCCACCGTCGCGCTCCATGAGGCCGCAGACCATGGAGATGGTGGTCGTCTTGCCGGCCCCGTTGGGCCCCAGCAGGCCGTACGTCTCACCCGGGGCGATGTGGAAGCTGACACCATCGACCGCGATGCGCTCGCCATACAGCTTGCGAAGGTCGCTGCACTCGAGCAGCGGCTCAGCCTCGGTCATGCGCACTCCTCCGCTAGGGGCTTGCCCACTCACTGTAGCGCGCGGGCGCAACTCGCAAGGGTCGCCCCGGCCGACCTCGGCTCGCTCAGCCCAGGACCTCGAGCATGGCCAGGCTGGCCATGAGCTTCTTGATGCCCTGCTCGGGGAAGGCCACGGTGACCTCCTCATCGTTGCGGGTGAGCTTCGAGGAGACGACCTGGCCCTCGCCGAAGATCCTGTGGCGGACCTTCTGGCCGTCGCGATAGCGGTGCTCGCCGGGCACGCTCGTCTCGGGCGGGACCCGCCACTCATCGGCGGGCACGGGAGCCTCCTCATCGGCCGGCTCGTCTTGGCTCTCCGGGAGGCGGCCGTAGTAAGCCTCGCGCTTGGCTGCAAGGTCACGCGAGGGGCGGAACGTCTGACCGGCTCGCGGTGCGCCGGGGGCGGGTGTGTAGCCTCCACCGGGCGGCAGGCGGCGACCCACACCGCGCGGACCCACGGGCGGCCGACCGACCAGCCGTGAATCGCCGGCTCGGCGACCGATGACGGCAGAGAGGTCGTAGCCCTTCATCCGCTCGTCGTAGGGACGCTGGTCGTCATCCTCGTCACGCGAGACGAGGCGCGGACCGTGCATCAGCTCCTCGGGGATCTCGATCAGGAAGCGGCTGGGTACCGAGAACGACGGATCGGCCCCAGGTGGCGCGCTGGGCCGCGTGCGTGAGGTAGAGCCGCTGGCGGGCACGCGTCAGGCCCACGTAGGCCAGCCGGCGCTCCTCCTCCATCTGGCGCGGGTCATCGAGTGCGCGGGCGTGCGGGAACACCCCTTCTTCGAGGCCGCTGATGAAGACGACGTCGAACTCGAGGCCCTTGGCCGCGTGGAGCGTGATGAGCGTGACCTTGTCGGCATCACCGGCGTAGGCGTCCTGGTCGGCCACCAGGGCCGTCTCCTCGAGGAGCCGGTCGAGCGCGTCGGCCGGGTCAAGATCGCCGTAGCGGTCGACCACCTCGCGCAGCTCGAGGAGGTTGCCCCAGCGGTCCTCGCCGTCCTGCGAGCCATCCATGAGCATGGCCCGGTAGCCGCTCTCCTCGAGCGCGGTGTCCAGCAGCTCAGGCAGGGCCATCAGGCCGACGCGCGAGCGCAGCCGCTCGACGAGTACCCGGAAGGCGACGAGTGCATTGCGAGCCCGTGGCGTCAGCTCGCCCTGCCCCTCGGCGACGGCCGCGAGGGCGCCCCAGAAGTCGCCCTCGCGCTCCTCGGCCAGGGACCGCAGCGCCTCGAGGGAGCGTTGGCCGATACCGCGCGGAGGGACGTTGACGACGCGCTCGAAAGCGGCCACGTCGTGGTCGTTGCGCAGCGTGCGCAGGTAGGCCAGGGCGTCCTTGACCTCGCGACGCTGGTAGAAGCGCGTGCCACCCACCAGCTGATAGCGCAACCCGTAGCGCAGGAAGGCCTCCTCGATGGCACGGCTCTGGGCGTTGGTGCGATACATGACCGCGATGTCCTGAAGCCGGTAGACCTCGTCATCACCATCCTCGGCGCGCCTCGCCAACACCGATCCAGCACTTCCGCGACCCGCCGCCAGGGCCTCGATCTGGCGTGCCACCCACTCAGCCTCCTCGTCCTCGCGGTCGGCCTCGAAGCGCTCGATGAGCTGGCCACGCGGGTTGTCCGTCCAGAGCTTCTTGTCCTTGCGGTCCTCGTTGCGCTCGACCACCGAGTGGGCGGCGTCCAGGATGAGCTGCGTGGAGCGGTAGTTCTGCTCGAGCTTGACGACCGTGGCCTCGGGATAGTCGGCCTCGAAGTCGAGGATGTTACGCAGGTCGGCGCCGCGCCAGCTGTAGATGGACTGGTCATCATCTCCGACCACGGCGAGGTTGCGATGCTCCCTGGCCAGCAACTTGACCCACAGGTATTGGGCGCGGTTGGTGTCCTGGTACTCGTCGACGTGGAGATAGCACCAGCGCCCCTGGTAGTGAGCGAGCACGGCCGGTGCCTCCTCGAAGAGACGCACGGCCTCGATGAGCAGATCGTCGAAGTCGAGTGCGGCCGCAGCCTTCAGGCGCGTGGCGTATCGAGCGTAGGCGGTGGCGTACTGGCTCTCGAGGTAGCCGCGAGCTTCGTCTGCCGCTTCGGCCGGGCTGACCATGTCGTTCTTCCAGCGGCTGATGGCAGAGAGCACGGCTGCTGGCCGTAGCTCGCCTGTGCCCTGCAGCTCGAGGTCACGCAGGACGGCCTTGACGATGCCGGTCTGGTCGTCGGTGTCGTAGATGGCGAAGCGGCGGTCGATGCCGATGGCGGCCCCGTCGCGCCGAAGGACGCGGGCACACAGGGCATGGAAAGTACCCATGGCCACCTTGCTGCCCTCGTCCCCGACCAGGGCCAGGATGCGCTCGCGCATCTCGGCGGCGGCCTTGTTGGTGAAGGTCACGGCCAGGATCTGCCAGGGCTTCACGTTCTCGACACCGACGAGGTAAGCGATGCGGTGCGCCAACACGCGCGTCTTGCCGGAGCCGGCGCCGGCCAGGATCAGCAGCGGCCCCGTGGTCGTGGTCACGGCGCGCGCTTGCTCGGGATTGAGACGCTTGACGATGGACCTCGCCAGCTTGCTGGCATCGGCCTTGCGCCGGGCCTCGGCCTTGGCGTCCGGCGGGGGCCTGGCCGGGGCTGTCTCGCCCGCAGTGGCGGCCACCATCGAGAACCACTCGGCATCATCCTTCGGCTCTGGAGCCGACGGCTGTGCCGGGAGCACGAGGGGCTCGGCGACATCGATGTCGAGGGTTGCCACGCCATCCTCTGGCGACAATGGAGCATCAGCATCGGACGGCGGCGGGGCCAGCTCATGGGCCGCGAAGAAGCCGTCGCGCTCAGGGGTCAGGGGGTCCGGCGGCAGTGGTGGTTCCACTGGCGCGCCATCCTTCGGATCGGGCACAGGCACCGATTCTAGGGCCGACCGCCGAAGCCATCAGAAACGGCCGTGGCAGGAAGGCCACGGCCGTTGCTCGATGTGGTCTTGGCCCGCACCAGCGGGCGAAGCGTCGCTAGCGCACGAGTTGAGCCGCTCCCCGGGCGTCGCTCGTCGGGGCCGTCATCCCGATGGCCGACTTCTCACCGAGCAGCTCGGCCTTGATCGCCGGGCGATGCAGGTACCAGATACCGACGATGGCTCCGAGGGCGGGCACCAACGTGTTGAGAACGTTGCCAGAGACGACCGAAAGCACGACGTTGGCGCCGACGAAGACCAGGAAGAGGGCGATCGCACCGGCCCAGGACCAGTGCCTGCGTGTCCACAGACCGTAGCCGAGGAAGTAGGCCGCGACGGTGAGGCCCAGGAACACCGTGCCGGTGAACAGCGCGAGGTCGGCATGGCGCGAGCCGGCGACCACGAACACGGAGCCTGTGAGGATGAGGGCGATGGTGGCGAACTGGCAATAGAGGCCCACCATGACGGAGCTGAAAGCCAGGGTCGTGACGCCGAGTGAGCGGGGTCGCATGTTCGGTGATACCTCCGGTTGGGGACGGTCTTCGCGTGTTGTACGAGTCGACAGGCCTCCGGCAGCGCACCGGGCCCGGCCCGTTGCTGGATGAGTCGCACTGTGGGCGGAGACGGCCCCGGGGACTAGTCGCCCAGTGGTCCTAGCCAAATAGGGGTCCCATGCGATCAGGGGGCTGCGGTGCGGAGCCGAAGAGGGCGGTTGTGGTCGAGTGGTTCTTCCTACTCGTGGGCGGGGGGCAGGTTCTCCCAGAGCGACGAAGAGATCGCACCGCGCGCGCTGCCGATGACGTGATGGGCGCGACAGCGCGCCTCGTAACGGTCGTCGTTCATGCCCCCGACCACGATGAGCGGGTCGTCGGCCGCCGCCGGCCGGCCGCCGACGATGCGTTGGGTGCGGGTCGCGTCGGCGCCACAGACGGTGCAGATGGCGGTCAGCTTGGTGACCTGGTCGGCCAGGGCCAGCAGCGTGGGCATGGCGTTGAAGGGCCGTCCCAGGAAGTCCTGGTCGAGGCCGCTGATGAGCACCGAGCGTCCCTCGGCAGCGAGCAGCTCGGCGATCTCAGGCAGACCATCGTCGAAGAACTGGGCTTCATCGATGGCCACCACGGACGCGCGCTCGGTGCTGACCACAGGCGGGATGGCGGAGCTGTCGGCCACCGACATGGCCTTGTAAGTGACGCCGGAGCGCGAGGCCACGGAGCCGGCCTCGGTGCGGCTGTCCACGGTGGGGCGCACGAGCAGCACGCGACGACCAGCGATCTCCGCGCGCCGGATGAGGCGCAGCATCTCGTCGGTCTTGCCGCTGAACATGCAGCCCGTGATGAGGTGGATCCAGCCGCCGGCCATCGAGACAGTCTAGTGAACGAGGCGCCGGCGCTCAGGGGCTCGCTGCAGGGTCGTCGGCAGACGGCTCCGCCGACGCGTCGGGAGCAGGGGCCGGCGGCGCCAGCCACGGGATGCAGGCTGCCGATGCCCTCCCCCGCCACGAGACCGGCCTTCTTGGTCGAGCGGAACGGTGGCAGGGCCGCGCGCAGTGCATCGGTAGCGCGCTCCAGCCAGGCGTCGACACGCTCGTCGCCCGTGGACTCCAGCTCGAAGTCGCGCAGCACGTTGTAGCCGCGGCGCGTCAGGCCCAGCTCAAGCGCCAATCGCGCCGTGTCACCATCGAGCGTGAGCTCGAGGTCCGGTCGCTGGCGGATGACCACCCCGTCCTCGAAGAGGTTGACCTCGGCAGCAAGGCTGGCCCGGCCGTCGCCATCTTCGTCACCGGCCGCGACGACGGCTGCCAGTGCCTCCTCGATCTCGGGGTCGACCGGCAGCGCGGCACCGCCGCGCCATGAGGCCGGCGCCTCGACGTCGCGCAGGGTCTGGCCGTTCTCGATCAGCCGGCGCACCACGAAGGGCTCACCTGAGATGGAGCCCTCGATGCAGGCCGGGATGAGGCCCACCTGGCCATCGGCCGGGATGGCAACGGGGCCGACGCGGACGCTGTCATAGCCACCGCCCTCACCCGCCGCGTAGGTGATGACGCTGAAGCCGTCACCGAAGTGCTTGGGTGCGATGAGCATGTCGAGCACGTTGGGTGCCGCCCAGGCGGCCGCGAACGGGTCCTTGCTCGCGTACCAACGCTTGGCCAGATCGCTCGCCAGCAGGCGCGTCTTGCCGGTCGTCGATGCCCACGTCAGCGAATACACGTCCTCGAAGCCGGCGAAGGGGCTGGCGGGGTCGGCCACACCGCTGGGAGCGTTGTTGCTGCGCGAACCGTCGACATCCGTGGCCACGTGCACGCTGGAGTGCCCACCCTCGACCTCGTCGACGCCACGATCGAGCACGACCCGGACGAGCACCGCCGGCCCGGAGGGCACGGCCTTCTTGACCTTGCCCAGCTTCAGCAGCTCGTCCGCTGAGCGGATGACTGGAAGGATCGTCGATATCGACACGGCCCAGACCGACGCCGAGGATGTCGAGACCACCACGCGGCGCGTCACCTTGCACATCGTCGAGCCAGACGAGGCCGTCGACATCGCCGAACAGGCTGGGGATGTCACCCTGGGCAGCGTCGTCCCAGTCGGGCAGGACACAGTCGTAGCTTCGGCCGTCGCTGCAGTCGGGCAGCTGCTGCGCTTCGACAGGGGCACCGATGGCAGCGGCGCACAGGCCCAACGACACGGCAAGGCGTACTGCGCGACGGGCACGTCGGGGTGCGACAGGCATGACACGGCTCATCGCGGCGGAGTCTAGAGCGCGGCGCCCAAAGCTGCCGATGGGACTCCAGCCTCACGCCCCGCACCGCGGTGCGGAGTCGAGCTCAGCCCCAGGTCCGGAGCGTCGACGCGGCGCACCTCGAAGACCTGGGTGCCTGCCAGCATGATGGTCGCTACCGGATCGAAGTCGGTCGTGGTCACGACGACACTGCCCTGGCCCTGGTCGCGTTCGGTCCGAATCGGCCCCGAGCTGTCGACGTACCCACGATGTGATGGTCCGAGCCCAGCGAGAGCCCTCGCACGAATGCGTCCAGGCTGAGCACATCCGCCCCGTCCACGGCCACCGTGCCCTCGACCGATCGGCAGATGACCTGCCTCCCGTCGAGGATGGCGATGTTGTGGCAGCACGAGCCACCCATGGGCTCCCGACCCTTGACCGTGCCGTCCGTGTCGAGCAGGAACAGTTCACTGCCCCGGCAGGTCTTCACGGTCTCGTTGTGAGCGACGAGGTAGACACCTCCCGCCCAGCCGAAGAGCGAGTTGAAGTGGGCGTGATTCGGCTGCTCACGCCCGATCTTCCGCGCGGCCTGCGGGATAGAACTCCTTGACCGTGCGCCGCCAGGCACGGCCGATGGCCTCGATGGGCACGACCAGGACCCGGTCCCTGTACGTGTCAACGACCCAGAGCGAGCCGTCGATGAAATCGATCTGATGCACGCCCCTCGACAGCCCCGCCAGCTCCGTCCGCGCATCGACCGCGCGATGTCGCTCGATCCTGAAGGAGATGATGCGGCCGTTGCCGGCATAGCGCTGGAACGCGTACCAACGGCCAGCGTGGTGGGAGATGCCGTAGAAGTCACGACCCCGGAAGAGCCTGGTGATGCGCGGTCCGTCGAAGAGCAGCAGGCCAGCACGATCGCATCCCACCAGGAAGGCGATGTCCGGGACGGCACCGGCGATCGATGAGGGCTCGAAGTGCTCGTTGACGGCGGTCGGCTGCGGCGTGAGCCGTCCGACGAGCTGGTCGAGCCGGAGCACCTCGGCATGTCGATCGATAGGCCAGCCCCAACTTCAGCCGCTTGCTCGCCACGTGATCGCCCCCCTGCGGGATGCGCTCACCAGATCGGGTGAGCGACCAACCCTGCTCAGGGTATCAGGGCTCCGCCCTGAATCGAAGAGCCCGGGCCTCTCTGGACCCGAGCTCCCCGCTGTTGGGGGAAGGCTGACCGGCGTCGCGGTCAGCGGCGACGACTAGTAGTCGTGGGAATGGCCACCCGCGGCGCAGCTGGCTTCTCTTCCTCGGGCAGGTCGGTGACCAGCGTCTCGGTGGTCAGCACCATGCCGGCGATGGAGGCGGCGTGCTGCAGCGCGGAGCGCGTGACCTTGGCAGCGTCGACGATGCCCTTGTCGAACATGTCGCCGTAGACGTCGTTGAGCGCGTCGTAGCCGGAGCCGAGCGGCAGCTCACGGACGGCCGCCACGATGACGGAGCCTTCCTGGCCGGCGTTCTCGGCGATCTGGCGGATGGGCGCCTCGAGGGCGCGGCGCAGGATGCTGACGCCGATGGCGGCGTCACCTTCGAGCTTGAGCGTCGTCGAGTGCGGGGATGGCCTGCAGCAGCGCGGTGCCACCGCCGGCGACGAGGCCCTCCTCGACCGCGGCGCGGGTCGTGGAGAGTGCGTCCTCGATGCGGTGCTTGCGCTCCTTGAGCTCGACCTCGGTGGCCGCGCCGACCTTGATGACGGCGACGCCACCGGCCAGCTTGGCGAGGCGCTCCTGGAGCTTCTCGCGGTCGTAGTCGGAGGTGGTCTCCTCGATCTGCGCCTTGATCTGGGCCATGCGGCCCTTGATGGCCTCGGCGTCGCCGGTGCCGTCGACGATGGTGGTGTCGTCCTTGGTGGAGACGACGCGGCGGGCGCCACCGAAGTCCTCGGCGGTGACGGAGTCGAGCTTGCGGCCGATCTCCTCGCTGATGACGTTGGCGCCGGTCAGGATGGCCAGGTCGCGCAGCATCTCCTTGCGGCGATCGCCGAAGCCCGGCGCCTTGACGGCGAGGACGTTGACGGTGCCGCGTAGCTTGTTGACGACCAGCGTGGCCAGGGCCTCGCCGTCGATGTCCTCGGCGACGACGAAGACCGGGCGGCCCAGCTGGACGCCCTTCTCGAGTGCCGGGAGCAGCTCGCTGATGCTGGAGATCTTCTTGTCGGTGATGAGGACCGCGGGGTTCTCCGTGACCGCTTCCATGCGGTCGGCGTTGGTCACGAAGTAGGGGCTGATGTAGCCGCGATCGAACTGCATGCCCTCGGTGTATTCCTTGTCGAGGCCGATCGACTGACCTTCCTCGACGGTGATGACACCGTCCTTGCCGACCTTGTCCATGACCTCGGCGATGAGCTCGCCGACGTTGGGGTCGGCCGCGGAGATGGCGGCCACGGCCGCGATCTGCTCGTTCGTGTCGACCGGGCGCGAGTTGGCCTTGAGCCGCTCGACGATGGCGTCGACGCCCTTGTCGAGGCCGCGCTTGACGATCATCGGGTTGGCGCCCGCGGTGACGTTCTTGAGGCCCTCGGTCACGAGCGCCTGGCCGAGCACGACGGCGGTGGTGGTGCCGTCGCCGGCGACGTCGTCGGTCTTGGTCGCGACCTCCTTGAGGAGCTGCGCGCCCATGTTCTCGAAGGGGTCCTCGAGCTCCACCTCACGGGCGATGGTGACGCCATCGTTGGTGATGGTGGGAGCTCCGATACTTCTTGTCGAGGACGACGTTGCGGCCCTTGGGGCCGAGCGTCACCTTGACGGCGTCGGCGAGTCCGTCGACGCCCCTCTTGAGCGAGCGACGAGCGGTCTCGTCGAAGATCAGCTGCTTGGCCACGGTGTGGTGATTCCTCCTTGGCATGCAACGGCCGAACCCCGATGGGCCCGGCCGAGCTGCGGATCGGTGCGTGTGTCTAGGCCTCGACGACGGCGAGGATGTCCTTCTGGCTGACGATGAGGAACTCCTCGTCGTCGACCTTGAACTCGGTGCCGGCGTACTTGGCGTAGAGGACCTTGTCGCCGACCTTGACGTCCATCGGCTCGCGCTCGCCGTCATCGGTGAGGCGGCCGGGACCGGCGGCGATGATGGTGCCCTCCTGGGGCTTCTCCTTGGCGGTGTCCGGCAGGACGATGCCGCTCTTGGTCATCTCTTCACGGGCAGTGGGCTGAACGACGACGCGATCGCCGAGGGGGCGAAGCTTGGTCGCAGTGGCAGTCGCCAACGCGGTTCCCTCCTGATAGGTCTGTGGATTTCGCGGCGGGGGGCCGCTACCGGCTGGCCGGGGGCCCGTTGTGCCCGCATCGCTTGCTGATTAGCACTCTCAAGGTGAGAGTGCCAACACTGTAGGCCAGGACCGCCACCCATTGTCAAGCGTCGCGGGTGTACTTCTCGGCGCCGCCGGACTTCGCCATCGACCGACGAGCCCTGGGACGGTTCGAGGGCCAGCCCTCAACGAACGAGGCAGGCCACTGCGTGGCCTGCCTCGACTCGTGGTCGTCACGATGCGGCGGGTAGCCGCATGATTGGTACGGCTCCCTCAGCGCGTGACCTTCTTCGAGAATGCGAACTCGGAGGTCTCGGCCGGCGTCCGGGTGACGTTGGTCGCGGTCGCTGTGAGCTTCTGGCCAAGCGCCAGCTTGGGGACCGGCGTGGACCACCACGCCTTGCCGGCGGCGTAGGTCTTGACGGTGATGGTCTTGAGGAACTTCTTGCCTTCGCGTTCCTTGTAGACGTCAACGAAGAGGCGGACCTGGTAGGTGCTCGAGGCCTCTCCGAACATCTCGCCCTTGACGATGGTCTTGCCCGCGACGTTCTTGGCGGACTTGATCACGGGATAGTTCTGATGGTGGTTCGAGCCACCGTCGGCATCGACGGCGCCGTCGTTCGGCGTGACGCCGTTGTTATCGAGGTCGATAGCCAATCCGCCGTTGCGGAAGAACGAGTTACCGAGGATGCGTACGCCGAAGGCGATGGAGTTGTCGGCAGCAGCGCGCGTGATGACCACTCCGCCCCAGCGATTGAAGGCGATGGAGTTCTGATCGAGCTTGCCATCACCGCCGATGAGCAGGTTCTCGGTGCCATAGGCCCAGATACCCGCGAACCGGTTGCCGAGGTCCCTCTTGTTGTCCGCGCCGACGCCGATGAGGTTGCCCTTGATGGTGGTGCCAGTCGACCCGCTCACAGAGCAGGATGCCGGCCTGGCCATTGCCGGCGATGATGTTTCGAGCCGCCTTGCTCGAACCACCTAGGTTGACTGCGGCATCGCAGTTGACGTGGACGCCGCTGCGTAGGTTCTTGGCCTTGCGCATGCCGTTGGGCGTGGTGCCGATGAAGTTGCCGGAGAGCGTGCTGCCCTCACCACCAGGGCTGATGAAGACGCCTTCATCGAAAGCCTGGATGACGAGGCCCTTCACGGTCGACCGCGCGGCGACGTCGAGCCCCGGGAACGTGGCGCTGGAGCCGGGGCCCTTGAGCACGATACGCAGCTTGGCATTGGTGCCGACCAGGCGACCGTTGACCTTGGTGTTCGGTGCGCTGTAGCCGTTGATGACGACCCGCTCGGTGATGCGCGGGAGGGCGCTGGGGACGTTGATCGTCTTGGGCGCTGTGCCACCGAACCCGAAGACGATGACGTCCAGATCGGGGTCGAAGTTGGCCGTCTGCATGGCGGCACGCAATGAGCACTGCAGTCCTGGCAGCGCTGGGTTGACGTCGCACAGGCCGCTGCCTCCGCTCGCGTCGGAAGCGTTCGAAGTGATGTTCACCTTGATGGTGTCGGCAGCGAACGTCGGCGCAGCCGCGAAGGCTACGGCGCTAGCGGCCAGCACTGCCGAGAGGACGACGCCTGAGAGGGCGTGATTGGCACGCATCGGTTTCTTTCCTCCTTCTAAGGGCACGCGCGCGTGCACTCTGGACACGGTTGGATCGACGGGCTTTCGCACTCGAGGATAGACCGACTCCGGACTTTGCCCAGCCACAGGCGGCGTCTGATGTGTTGACCGTGCGCACCCTCCTCGTCGCCACCACCGCACCAGACCCCACCAGAGCATCCGAGACGGACATCACGTCCATCCCATGGCGGGCGGGCCCCCGGACTTCTCGCTCACCGCGACGGTCGTGAAGTCTGACGTAAGTTGCCCTCCGTTACCGTTGCACGTGAATCGAAAAGGCACACCCGTCGCGAGACGGGGCCGCAAAGCCGAGGACCTGGCGTGAGGCCAGGTGGCCGGGCTGCCGATGTCACGCCGTGATCCCCAGGTCACGGCGTAGCGCTGGGGGGCGCATGCCTTCCGTGGTTCGTCTTGTCGCCAGACCTCCCGCCCCTGCCATAAGGAGCTGGAGTCGATGTCGTACGACCGAGATGTGTTCCAAACGACCAACCTGCCCAAGGGCCACATCCCAGCGCCTGGTCCCTATGCGCTTCCAGTGGAGGACTCTGCCCAGGAGGCGGAGGTCGCGCCGCCTGGCGGGTCAGGGAGGTCGATGCGACCGCGCAAGCCGGGCCGCCGTGGCCTGCAGACGTTCATGTCGATGGGCATGTCGGTAGTCCTCCTCGCCGGCCTGGGCGTCACGACCACCGTATCCAACGACCCGAAGCTGCTCCTGGCCGCGGACTCGTTCGACGGCTCCGGCGGCGATTGGGGCACCGCCGACAACGGCTTGCGTTGGATGTACCCCCGCGGCGCCGAAGGCCTCAGCCGCAGCAACGGTGCGGCCGTGGCCAACCTGACGTCGCGGCGACGGTTCCAGGAATCGTCGATCAACGTCAAGGTCCGAGACGCCACCGTCAACTACAGCTTCTCCTTTGACCGGCTGGCCGGTGGCAAGGGCGCCAAGGCCATCGCCACCGTTCGCAAGGGGCCCGCCGGTGCCTACCGTGGCAAGGTTCGCGTCGGGGGCAATGGCCGGGTCTGGCTTTCGTTCTCGAAGGTGCGCTGGGGCGACAACGTGCCCCTCATGTCCCGCGCCCTCGAGCTGCGCGGCTGGACCTACCGACCCGGACAGACCGTGCGCGTGAAGATGCAGGTCATCTCCGTGAACAGCACGCAGCTGCGTATGAAGGTATGGCCGGCGGGCGCGAATGAGCCCGCACGCTGGCAGCTCGTCCGCAACGACAACGATGGCGACGTCGAGGCCTACGGCCGGGTGAGCCTGCGCGCTGCGCTGACGCGAACAGCCTGGCGAACGCCCGTGAACGTCAGCTTCGACGACTTCCGCGTCAACCGGGCACTGGATGCTCTGAAGGTCGCAGCGACCGCGCTGCCCAGGACGGCCGCCTCCAAGGCTGCTGCCAAGCCGGAGCCGAAGCAGAAGACAGCTCCCACTGACACCGAACCGCCGAAGATCCGTGAGATCAAGACCAGCAACATCGGCTGGACATCCGCCAAGGTCACCTGGACCCTGAACGAGCCCGCGACGGGGCGGGTGCACTACGGTCGGACCAAGGACTACGGGTCCTGGACCGACAAGGAGTCGAGCTTCGAGCACAAGACCCATGTGCAGGCGCTCACGGGCCTGGAGCCCTCTACCAGGTACCACTACCGCGTCTTCTCCAGTGACGAGGCTGACAACCTGGTCATCTCCTCGGACAACACCTTCGTGACAGCAGCTGCGCCTGGCGCCGACGATGGCGACCCGGCGCCCGAGCCCAAGCCCGTGGCCGCCCGCCCGAGCCCAAGCCCGAGGTCACGCCCGAGCCCAAGCCCGAGGTCACGCCCGAGCCCAAGCCCGAGGTCACGCCCGAGCCCAAGCCCGAGGTCACGCCCGAGCCCAAGCCCGAGGTCACGCCCGAGCCCAAGCCCGAGGTCACGCCCGAGCCCGCAGACACCACGGCGCCGACCATCCTCAGCGTCGACGTACTCGATGTCACGGAGACCAGCGCAGACATCACCTGGACCCTCGACGAATACGCGACGGGTCAGGTGGTATACGGCCTCACCGAAGATCTCGACATGAGGACGACCAGGGAGACCAGCTTCAAATACAAGACGCACCTCCAGACCATGAAGGATCTGCAGCCGGGAACGACGTACTACTTCAAGGTCGTCTCCCTCGACGAGGCTGGCAACAAGGGCGTCGATTCCGGCCACAGCCTCACCACCCTGTCGACCACACCGAGGCCCGAGCCCACACCCGTGCCGCCCGAGCCGAAGCCCGAGGTCACGCCCCAGCCCACGCCTGTGCCCACGCCGGCACCGACCGCCAAGCCCACGCCTGTGCCCACACCTGTGCCGCCCGAGCCGAAGCCCGAGGTCACGCCCCAGCCCACACCCCAGCCCACACCTGTGCCCACGCCGGCACCGACCGCCAAGCCCACGCCTGTGCCCACACCTGTGCCCACGCCGGCACCGACCGCCAAGCCCACGCCTGTGCCCACACCTGCACCGACCCCCAAGCCCACGCCTGTGCCCACGCCTGCACCGACCCCACCTCCGGCGAGCACTGATACCGGTGTCTATGGCGCGGCCATCGGGGCCGACGCCAAGAGCGACCGGACTATCGCCCCGGGACAGAACGTCACCCGCTTGTCCCTCCGCTGGCGCGCGACGACGACGTCTGATCTGGACGCGGTGCTCCTGCAGTGGCGGACCAGCCCATCGAATCCTGGCTACAGCGCCGGGAACCTCGGCACGTACCGCATCACCGTCAACTCGGACGACGGGACGAGCGCTCATCGTCCGACCACAGAGGTACTCGCCTCCACCGTCGTCAAAGTCTCTGACCTTCCGGGTGTCGGCGGTGACAACAGCTACGTTCGGCGGACCACGTTCGCCGATCCACCGACGCTCCAGAAGGGTCGCCTGTATCACCTCGTGTTCCAGAACATCGCGACGAATCCTGCATCGAACTACGCCAGCATCAACGACCTCTACTCCTTCGACCACAACGATCCGCAGCAGCCCTTGACCGATGACGTCAACCTCGGAGTCCTCGGCAGCCCGGATGCATCCGGCAACAACTGGTCGGTGCAGCGAGGCCACACGCCCAACGTCGACCTCCAGTACGCCAACGGTGCCCATGACGGGCAGGCGTACCTCAACACCAGGCGTGCCTCCTACGCCCTCATCGGCGGCAGCAAGATGGTTCGGGAACGCTTCACCGTGACCGGAGGCGACCGACAGGTGACCTCGATGATGGTGCGCGTCAGTCATCAGTCCGGGAGTGGCCTGCTCAAGCTCCGCCTGGAGAAGGCAGACGGAACGCTCATCGAACAGCACACGGTCCCCGGCAGCACCAAGGTCGCCAGCTGGACGCTCGGCACCACCGGTGACATGGGCGACTGGCTGGGCGTGGAACTGGACCAACCGCGAACGCTTCGCGATGGCGAAACCTACTGCCTGAAGGTGACCGCCCCTGACGGCTCCGTCTACGCGGCGGTCAACGTCCTGGCGCGGGATTCGAGTGACATCAACGGGCAATACATGAAGAGCTTCCACTTCGGTTCCGGGCGGACGGAGAAGTCGACGAACAGCGGTAGCTCGTGGTCCCTGGTCGATCCCAACTGGGCGGCCTACTCGAACCTCCAGTTCTTCTTCACGACAGCCTGAGGCGCCACATCGCCAGTACCGCTATCCTCACCCCTGAGCGGAGGCTCGTCTGCCGTGGACGAGCCCACCGTGACCAACCCAAAGAGTGTCGGGACACCGAGCCGATACCAGAGCCGCGTGCCGTGCGTAGGCCCTGGTGGTCGCGTGCACTTCTGTGGGCTGAACGTCGGTCGTCGTGGGTCGACGGATGTCCTCGGGTGGCTGTGTTCTGACGAGCACACGAGGGGACGCCCGTGCGTACATCGATTCACCACTTCTTCGAATCCGCTGGATTCGCAGATGGGCATCTTCCGACTCGTGGCCGTGGCGCTGGGGGCAGCGCTGCTCTTGTCGCTGGGCCACCCTGCCAGCGCCGCGTACAGGACGCCAAACGGTGACGTATCGGCCGTGGCCCACAGCGGCCCTATCGCCAGCGCCACGTCACCGAAGAAGATCTACGGGCCCGGCATCAACATCGATTCGCGATCGAACCGTCGCGTGACCCGCGGATTGGGGCTCGCACACCGGTTCCGCGCCAGCACGACAGCCAAGGTCCCGGCCATCCTCTTCCAGCCGCGCTGGGGACGTGGCTACTCCGCCGGCAACGGTGGGCGCTATCAGGTCAGCATCCAGACCGACGATGGGAGCCTCAACCACTTTCCGTCGGGCAAGCAGCTGGCCTCATTCATCTGGAACCCGGGCAACGGCCTCAACAGTGGGTACGTCCGACGTTTCACCTTCGCGTCCCCTCCCCGGCTGACAAGGGGCCGGATCTATCACCTGGTCTTCCGCAACATCCATGCCCAACCCGACAGCAACTACGTGTCCATCAACGAGACGATGACGTTCGAGGCGATGTCGCCCCGGCAACCGCGCCACCGTACCGATATGTACGCGGTCCTGAACGGATCGACCGCCTATGGATCGGGCAAGACCTGGTGGGAGGACCCGCGGCACACCCCTGTCATGGACATCGTGTACTCCAATGGCAGGCACCAAGGCATGGCCTACCTGGGCCCCATGCGTTCTGGCTGGGGGGCCATCGGAGGTTCGCGCATGGTGCGGGAACGCTTCACGGTGCGGGGTAGCGATCGGAGCGTGAAGGGTGCTTGTGTGCGCATCGGCCGCCAGCGCGGCCGCGGCCCATTGACCATTCGGCTCGAGTGGGGCTCCGGCGCCGCGATCGACACGACCCGCGTGAGCGGCGCAGGCAACATCGCTCTGTCGTCGCCCGGATCCAACTCCGATAACGGTGATTGGGTCTGCGGCTCCTTCGACAAGACGCGGGTCCTGCGCAAGGGCCGGACCTACAACCTGCGCCTGTCCGCGCCCTCAGATACCCAATACAGCATGACGCCGCTTCTGGCGCGCGACCACACCACCGACGGCAAGGGCTATCACATGAGGTCCTACCACTTCAAGGACGGCACCGGCCAGAAGTCCACGGACGGTGGGCAGTCGTGGTCAGAGCTCTATCGGTGGTTCCCGCAGAACATGCAGTTCTACCTCATCGTCCGATAGCCACCGACTACCGACGACCTACCGTGCCCCCGAAAGGACCTCCTCGAAGAGGCTCAAGCGTTGCGCTTCCTTGGCGCTGTAGTCGAGATGGGCGATGGCCTCGCGCGGGATCCGGCGTCCGCGGCTGGCTTCGACGAAATCGGTGATGCGCTCGATCTCGTCCTCGACGTTGGTCTCGGTATTGGCGATGCGTAGCACGCCAGCTCCCAAGCCATCCGCATCAGGGTCACGGTGGGCATAGAGGATCGGTAGCCCGACCGCGAGGTACTCGCGGTTCTTGAGCGTGCTGTTCTCGTGCATGTCCTTCCGATGCAGCCCAAGCTGGCCGATGGCAACGTCAGCCCCGGCCAGGACATCCAGGACCTGCGCTCGCTGCAGCGGGCCGTGCCACACCACGTTCTCGGGGGACGAACCCTCAGCGACTGTGCCCACGATGTCGAACTGCCAACCCGGGCGGAGAGCCGCCAAGCGCACCACCTTGTCGAAGCCCTGCCACGGCTGACCCGGGCTGCCCACGAAGACAAGGCGCGGCGGGTCACCTTCCGGCGCGGGCAGCTCCGCATACTCGGATAGATCGATGCCGTTCGTGATGACGACGTGCTTGCCGCCGAAGCGCTCGAAGGACCGACTCTCGCTGAGCTCGTTGGTCACGAATACCAGCGCCCTGGCCCGGCCCAGCACGAAGCCTCGCGTCGCGGCGTTATAAGTCGAGCGGAAGACGCCGGTGAGCGCGTACTCCTTGGGATCGTCGGTGTTGACCTCGACCACGATGGGGGTGCCGTGGGGCAGCATCAGGACCGTCGGATAGAACGCGAAGTAGCGGTTGTAGATGAGGTCGGGGCGGTAGCCTCGGACAGCGCGGACCAGTTCGGCCATGGCGCGGAAGCGCGACAGGGCATCGGTGTACCGGCGCACGAAGGCCCCGGGGAACACCGCGGCCCAGTGGGACGGGTCATCCCTCGTCAGCAGGAAGAGGCGGACATCGTGCCCCTGTCGCGACCATTGAGCCGTCTGGCCTTGCACCTTGTGCAGCACACCTGAGCTGGGCGCACCGCTGATCTGCCCGAAATAGGCAAGTCTCATCGGGACAGGGTCCTCCTCGCTCGTTTCGCATGACTCTCGGTGGGCCGTATGGGCTGCCATCCACCGGATGGGCCGGAACCGCACGAGGCAAGACGACCCTGGCCGCGGACGCAGGCCGAACTGGCGAGCAGCCGGGTCATCGGTCGTTCTCTCGTAGTATATGCGCCCGATGCTTGGCTTCCCCGCGCACCCATGACCTCGCACACCGCAGTCCACAGCTGCCCATGAGCTACGTGCTGCCGGTTCGGCTGCGGCTGGCCCTGGCGCTGATCCTGCTACTGACCGCGTTCCCCGGCTCGCTGGCCGTGGCCCAGATCGAGGGGGCCGGGGATTCGAACGCCGGCCCGGTCATCGAGGCAATCACCGTGCTTGAGGTCTCCCCGAACGAAGCGGTCATCGGGTGGGATGTCGCACCACCGAGCACGGGCCAGCTGGAATTCGGGCCGACCACCGACCTCGGCCGACTCTCCAAGCTGGAGACCGCATTGCTTCCGGGGCACATCCAGTCGCTGGCCGGGCTCGACCCGGCCACGCAGTACCACTACCGGGTCGTCGCGGTCGATGCCGAGGGCAGGCGCAGTGTCAGCGACGTCCTGACGTTCACGACCGCGCCCTCGGCCATCCAGCCCGAGGCGCCGAGCGGCATCTACGGCTCGGGCATCGCCTCCGACGCCAAGGACAACTTCCAGCTCAGTGGTCGGCGGCTGGCCCATCGCTTCAGGGCCGGCACGACCTCGGAGCTGCTCTCGGTCCGCGTCCAGCAGCGCGGCGGGGAGGTCTACTCCGATGGTAGCGGTGGCAGCGTCAAGGTCAGTATCCAGACCGACGATGGCCGCTCCGGCCACCGTCCGTCGGGTGAGATCCTCGCCGAGGTGACCGTGCAGCCCGGCAACCCGGACGGGGACTGGACGACGTACGAGGCCTGGGCCTTCCCGGAGCCGGCCACGCTCACGGCCGGCGAGCTCTACCACGTCGTCTTCGAGAACCCCGACCCCACCCCGGCCGACGACTACATCTCCATCAACGAGATCTTCATGTGGCAGCCCGACGAGCCCCGGCAGCCGGCGTTGCTCGATGAGTACGCCGTCCTCTATGACGAGGGCGATGGCTGGAAGCTCCAGCGAACGGCCACCGCCGACATGGACCTCAGCTACGCGGACGGTACCCATGACGGCGTCGCCTATATCCACAACATGTGCGATCGCTACGGCGTCATCGCCGCCCCGGACCAGCTGGTTCGCGAGCGCTTCACGGTGTCGGGCGGCGATCGTCTCGTCGATGCCGTCGCGGTCAGGCTCAAGCGCACCTCCGGTGACGAGGCCCTGAACGTCAGCGTCGAGCGCGATGACGGGACCGTGCTCGCCTCGGTGGACGTACCCGCCGAGGCCGTGCCCCGCGCCGATCCCGGCTGTGGCGAGGGCACGGCCGGCTGGGTGACGGCCGCACTGGAGCCACCGCTCGAGCTCGAGGACGGCCGGACCTACGACCTGCGCCTGAGCACCGGGCGTGCCAGCCAGTACACGGCCGAGCCTATCCGCGAGGCGAGCGACCAGGGCATGGACTCCTATCGCTTCATCGACGGGGCCGCGGAACGGTCCAGCGATGGTGGATCGAGCTGGTCGGCGCTGTATCCCTGGAGCCCGGTCGACCTCCAGTTCTACTTCGTTCCGGCGGCCTGATGCGACGGCGGCTCGCGAGCGCGTCGGCCCTGTTGCTAGGGCTCGTGCTCGGTCTCGTCGCATGCAGCCAAGCCAGCGCGCCCTCGGCCATCCAGCCCGAGGCGCCGAGCGGCATCTACGGCTCGGGCATCGCCTCCGACGCCAAGGACAACTTCCAGCTCAGTGGTCGGCGGCTGGCCCATCGCTTCAGGGCCGGCACGACCTCGGAGCTGCTCTCGGTCCGCGTCCAGCAGCGCGGCGGGGAGGTCTACTCCGATGGTAGCGGTGGCAGCGTCAAGGTCAGTATCCAGACCGACGATGGCCGCTCCGGCCACCGTCCGTCGGGTGAGGTCCTCGCCGAGGTGACCGTGCAGCCCGGCAACCCGGACGGGGACTGGACGACGTACGAGGCCTGGGCCTTCCCGGAGCCGGCCACGCTCACGGCCGGCGAGCTCTACCACGTCGTCTTCGAGAACCCCGACCCCACCCCGGCCGACGACTACATCTCCATCAACGAGATCTTCATGTGGCAGCCCGACGAGCCCCGGCAGCCGGCGTTGCTCGATGAGTACGCCGTCCTCTATGACGAGGGCGATGGCTGGAAGCTCCAGCGAACGGCCACCGCCGACATGGACCTCAGCTACGCGGACGGTACCCATGACGGCGTCGCCTATATCCACAACATGTGCGATCGCTACGGCGTCATCGCCGCCCCGGACCAGCTGGTTCGCGAGCGCTTCACGGTGTCGGGCGGCGATCGTCTCGTCGATGCCGTCGCGGTCAGGCTCAAGCGCACCTCCGGTGACGAGGCCCTGAACGTCAGCGTCGAGCGCGACGACGGGACCGTGCTCGCCTCGGTGGACGTACCCGCCGAGGCCGTGCCCCGCGCCGACCCGGCTGTGGCGAGGGCACGGCCGACTGGGTGACGGCCGCACTGGAGCCACCGCTCGAGCTCGAGGATCGCGCCGGACCTACGACCTGCGCCTGAGCACCGGGCGTGCCAGCCAGTACACGGCCGAGCCTATCCGCGAGGCGAGCGACCAGGGCATGGACTCCTATCGCTTCATCGACGGGGCCGCGGAACGGTCCAGCGATGGTGGATCGAGCTGGTCGGCGCTGTATCCCTGGAGCCCGGTCGACCTCCAGTTCTACTTCGTTCCGGCGGCCTGATGCGACGGCGGCTCGCGAGCACGTCGGCCCGCTCGGCACAGCTCTTCGGCGCGGCTCTGCCGCACGGTTCGTTCGTTCGCGGAGCCACCATCATCGCGCTGGGCACGGGCGTCGCCCAGTTCATCGGCATCGCCGTGTCGCCGATCCTCACGCGGCTGTACTCGCCTGCCGAGTTCGGCTCGTACTCCGTGGCACTGGCCATCCTCTCCATCATCGCGGTCCTATCCACGCTGGCGTACGAGGAGGCGATCCCTCTACCCGGCAACGACGTGGGCGCGGCCAACGTGCTTGCCTTGTGCGTGGTCATCGCCATCGTGATCGGCGGCATGGTCATGCTGGTCCTGCTGCGGTCGGTCCGTCCCTGCTCGGACTGGCCGGCGCACCAGAGCTCGCGCCCATCGCGTTCGTGCTGGCCATCGCGGTGATCGGCAACGGCATGCTGCTGGCCTTCATCGGCTGGGCCATCCGCATGAAGGCATACGGCCAGATCGCCGCGAACCGCTTGACGCGGGCGGGCACCGGGGCGGTCACGCAGATCGGGTTCGGCATCCTCGGATGGGGGGCGTTCGGACTACTGCTCGGCGCGATCCTCGCCATCGGAGTGGCCCTGGCTCGGCTGGCTGCGGTCGCCTGGCGGACGAACGACGAAGCCTTCCGACAGGTATCGACCAGCGGCGTCCGGGAAAGTGCTCGATCGATACCGTCGATTCCCGCTGCTTACCGCGCCGGCGATGCTTCTCAACACGATCGGCCTCGAGGCACCTTTGCTCATCGTCGTGGCCATGTTCGGCGCAGCGGTCGGAGGTCAGTTCGCGTTGGCCTACCGGGTCATGGCCATGCCCCTCACGCTGGTGGCGAACGCCATCGGCAAGACCTACTTCGCGGAGGCGGCGCGAATCGTACGCGAGAATCCCGCCGGGCTCCGCAGGCTGTACCTGCGGACCACGCGGACCCTGGCCTTGGTGACCATCGGTCCCGTCATCCTGGTGCTCTTCTCGCCCCGTTCGTCTTCTGTCTGGTCTTCGGCGATGAATGGTCCGACGCGGGTTGTTCGCCACGATCCTCGCCCCCATGTTCTACGTGCAGTTGATCACGAACCCGACCCACGGGACGCTCATCGTGCTGGAACGCCAGGATCTGCACCTGCAGCGGGAGATCGCTCGGCTGCTGTTCCTGGGCGGCACCGTCGCGGTGCGGTCGCCCTCGGATTGGGGCCGATGGGCACGGTCGCTGCCATCAGCGTGGCTCGGGCGTGCTGATGTACTCGTGGTATGGCATCACCTCCTGGCGCGCCATCCGCACCCACGAGGCCAGGCTGGCGAGTGAGGCCGATACGGGCCCGTCCGGAGGCTCGAGGCCGGATGATGGGCAGCCGGGCGAAGCAGATGAGGAGCGGCCGGGCGGCTCTGCCTGAGCCAGGCTCGTCCGGCTCGACGCTCGAGCATCGGGTGCGCAAGGCTATCGGCCCGGCTTGGACACCTCTGCGGCTGGCGCTCCGACCGGCCTCGCCCGAGCGTTCCGCGCACCGCTTGCCGGGCTTGCGGTGTCCGTCGTGGACACGTCCCTGGGCGGCTGGCTCCGGGAGACCATGACCGCCGGCACCATGGCGACGGCGAGCGCTGAGAACATCCAGAACTCGGCCTGAGAAGCCAGGCTTCCGCTGAACAACGTGAACGCCCCGGTGCCGACCACCAGGCCCATGGCCAGCGGAGAGCGCGTCGCTCCGATGAGGCCAAGCAACGTCCAGGCCCCCAGACTCAGCAAGCCGACGATGCCCAGTTCCACCCCCATCTCCAGGACGAAGTTGTGCGGATAGCTGTCGAGCCCGGTCGATAGGAACCCGCCGATACCCATGCCATACAACGGCGTGCCCAGGAACAGCGGGATGGACGCGTCGATGTAGCTCGTTCGAGAGGTCACGTTGGGGTCGTTGATCAGTGGCCCGAGGAGCGGGTCCAGCAAGCCTGATAGCAGGATGACCAGGCCAAAACCCATGGCGATCGAGAGGACCGTCCAACCCGGAGACAGCCGACCTTCCCGGCGACTGTGCAGCACCAGCGCGGTGATCGCGCCCGCCAGCAGTCCGGCAGCCATACCAACGGTCGGGCCCAGCGACTGGGTCAGCACACCAGCGAGGATGAGCATGGGCGCCGTCACGATCTTGACCCACGGAGGGAACGGACCGAGGATGGCGATGAGTGCGCCCACGAGGATGGCGCGGGCCGCCCAGATGGGGTTCTGGTCGAACACCGTGAGGCGTTGGCCACCCTCGCTCCAGGGTTCGCCGATGAGCAGGAGTCCCAGCGCGTAGATCGTGGCGGCCACAAGGATGAGGCGCCACGAGATCGTCTGCTTGGCGGCGAAGAGCACCACGATCGTGGCCGCCGGTAGGAAGCCGTTGACGAGCCAGATGGTCAGCTTCTCAGCGCCAAGTCCGGCCGCCGGGCTCCACAGGACGGAGGCGGCGGCGAAGATGCCGAGCAGGACCAGCGGTGACAAGAGCAGCAGGCTGCTACGGCTGGCTGGCACGGCGACCAACGTGGCCAGCACGAACGGCACGAAAGCGAGCACGAGCGCGGTGATGATGGAGAACCCCACGCCCCAGTCGATGAGCACGGAGCCTACCGGCGCCAGCAGGAATAGCTGCGCGACGATGACCCATGCTGGATCGAGCACCATGCCGCGGCGTGCCATGAGCACCGCCAGGGCCATCCCAGCCAGCGCCACCACTGCTGCCAGCTTCAGGGCCAGACCGGGCAACAGCGCCAGGACCACGCCGGCGGCCAGCGGCACGAGCAGCAGATACGCCGTTCGCCAGGAACGAGAAGCCCCCAGCGCCCCGTGGCCGGCGGTGGAGAGCAAGCGCGATGGAAACACGGCGCGCCCTACCTGCCCCGTGCCGTGTCGTCTGGGCGATGGGCGGGCGGGCGGGCAGTACTCCCGGTGCCGCGTTGTGCGGCGGATGCGGCGGCGGGCGGGCGGCGGGCGGGCGCGATAGAGGGCGGCTGGGGAGCCATGACGCCCGCCCGCGCTGGTCCCGCAACCCTGGACTGGCGGGGCGCGACGGGGCCTTGGGACATCGGGCGCGGGAGTGTGGCCGTCGGCCCTACGCCCCGCGGAGCCGGTTGGGGCCACGATGGCGCGGCGGTCGCCGATGGCCTGCGGCGCCCCCGGCCCAAGGCGTGTGGCAGGTCTGCGAGTGCCCCCGCCCAGCGCGGCGGCAGGTGCACGAGTACCGCGCCCATGACGTCGATCCGACTGCTGTGCAGCGCTTCCATGGCCCCGCTCAGCTCGGTCCGCCGGCTGCGACCGGCGGCCAGCGCGAGGAGAAGATGGTCGGCGCTCGAGCCCAGGATCTGGGCCGCGGCGCTGTCGCGCAGAGGCGGGCTGTCGATGATCACCTCGTAACCGGCCCGGAGCTCATCGATCACCTGCCGCATCGCGGCCTGGCCGACGTGCTCCCCGCGGTGCGCACGCACGTCGCCTGCGGTGAGCACCTGCAGCCCGGGCTGGCCGCTGGCGACCAGCAGCCTGCGGTGGTCGCCCGCGTCACCGGCCAGCCACTCTGCCAGACCAGGTCCGTTGTCGATGCCCAGCATGCGGTGGACTCGCGGCTGGTCGAGATCGGCATCGACCAGGACCACGTTGCGCCCAGCTTCAGCGAGAGCCAAGGCCACGTTCGACGCCGTCGCGGACTTCGCGTCGGTTCGGCGCGGAGCGGCGATCGAAGACCACCGATCGATCCTCCCCTGGCGAAGACATGCGCAATCCCAGAGCGACGCGGCGATAGGTCTCCGCGGCGGTCGAGCCGCCCGCCAGCACGACCGAGCGTCTCGAGAGAGAGGGTCGGCGCAAGTCACCCGGCACCCGTGGCACCTCTGCCACGGCACGAATGTCACTCTCCTCGTGCACATCGTCGGCATCGGTGATGGTGGCCCGCAGGAAGTGCGGCAGGTATGCCAGCGGAAGGACAACGATGATACCGACGAAACCGGCCAGGAGCCCGTCAACGAACGGACGCGGTCGGACCGGTGCCGCCGGCTTGGTCGCCGGATCGATGATCGTCAACCCGCCGATCGTGCTGGCGCTCGAGAATGGCACCAGGCGCGCGTAGCGGCCCGGCGCCGCTTCCAGGCTTCGTGTCAGCCGCCGAAGACGGGCTCGCTGGCGAGAGTTCGGATCTTCGAGGTTGCGGAGGAACTCCACCCGGCGTTGGAGCGTGCCCAGGCGGCCGATGCGGGCTTCGAGTTCCGCGTCGATGGTGGCGGCCAGCGAGGCCGATCCGTCTCCGGGGTCGGCCGCGGCGACGACCTCCTCCGCGATGACGTTGGCCAGGGCCGTGGCCAGGGCCGCGTCCCGTCCCTCGACCGAGATCACGACCGTACTGCCGTCGCCCGAGACCGAGGCATCGACACGGCGGTCCAGGGCGACCGGAGACAGATCGAGCTCCAGGCGCTCGATGGCACGCGCGAGGATGGGCGTCGACTGCGCGACGCGCGCGTGGAGCTCCATGCGTCGAGCGGTGTCAGCAGCCTCGGCTGCACTGAGTCCGAGCGCCCGCTCGGTGTTGGCCTCACTGACCGAGGCCTGGGCCTCGTAGACTCCCGGCTGGCTCGACGACACGAGGAAGGCGGCCATGGCGGCGATGACGAACGCGATGACCGCCACCGGCGCAAGGGCGCGCAGGTCGAACGACCCCGCTCCCTGATTCGCGTTGGGGGTCATCCGTCTCGAGACCAGCGCTGTGGCTGCTGCGGTCGGACCGTGGTCGCGCGCAGGCGAGCATCAGTCGCGACCGAACCTAGCCCGACCGCGCACGCTCCGTGGTCTTGGCGCCGGGGCTCTTCTCCGCGACGACGGGCGCCGCGGCCGGCACGTTGGCCCTGGGGCTCCGACCGCGATGCTGCGCGAAGAGCGCGGTGCCAACGACGGTGGCCTGGGCGACGCCCAGGGCATCGAGGGCCTGCTGGACCGCACTGCTGCGTGTCTTGCCGCGCGTCACCACGACGAGGGTGTCGTGCAGCTCGGCACCGAGCACGAGGGCGTCACTCACGCTCGGCAGAGGCGGACTGGACACGATCATCACGTCTGCACGGGGCTGCAGCCGACCGAGCACGGAGCGCAGCTTGGCCGAGCCCAGCGCGCGCGCCGGGTTGGACGCCGTGTTGCCGGTGGTGACCACCTCGAGGTTGGCGATCTTGGTCCGCGCGATGACCATCTCAGGAGCGGCGTTCTCGAACTGCAGCAGCGTGGCGAGGCCGTGCTCGTTGGGGAGCTGCAGCAACTCGTGGATGGCCGGCTGGCGGAAGTCCGCATCGATGAGCATCACCCGGGAGCCACCCTCCGCAAGGGCGACGGCCAGGTTGGCGGCCACGACCGGGATTCCCACGGCCGGCTCCGAGCCTGTCAGCAGGAGCGTCCGCAGGCGCTCTCCGGTGGCCGCGATCTCGATGTTGGCTCGCAGCCGGCGATACTCCTCGGCGGCCGCGGACCTGGGATCGGTCACGGTGACGAGCCGATTCTCACCCCCGCGTTTGGCGTCCCCGCTCAGCTCGACCAGACTTCCCAGCACCGGCAGCCCGGTGGCACGTTCGAGATCCTTGGGATTGCGCACGCTGTCGTCGAAGTACTCGAGCACGGCGGCGATGGAGGCGGCCAGGAGCAGACCCGTGAAGATGGCGAGAACGGTGTACAGCAGCGGTCGCGGCTCGACCGGTGATTCGGGCAGTGCGGCGCGGGACACGAACTGGAGCGAGTGGGCACCGGTCGAGACGAGGCGGTCCAGCACCTCGCCATAGGCTGCGATGCGGTCGACCAGCAGGTCCTCGAGATCGGCGATGTTGGCCAGGTCGGCGGCGCTCGGACTGCGGATGGCGCTGAGCTCGTCGACCCGGACGCGCGTCGCCTCGATCTCGGCTCGCAGGGCTTCAAGATCGTCGATGAGAGCCTGCTGGACGCTGCTCGCACCCTGGGAGGTGATGCTGGTGTCGATCAATTGCTGGCTGATCGAGTTCGCGAACTCGGCCGCTTCCTCACGCCCGTTGGCCCGGGCCGTGATGGTCAGCAAGGTGCTGCTGGGCTGGACCTCGGTGCTGACGCGCTTCTGAAGCTCGGCCGCTGTGTCGTCAAGTTGGAGTGATGCCGCGACCTCTTCCAGGGTGGCTACCGATCCAGCTCGGTAGGCGTACTCGGTCAGCAGGCGGTCCGAGACGGGGGTGAGCAGGATGGGTGCTCCTGACAACGGCTGCCCGAGCTTGAGCGTGGCCGAGGTCTCGTAGACGCTCGGCTGCGCACTGAGTAGCGCGTAGGCGATGATGCCGGCCAGCACAGCGCCGACGACGGCCAACGGGATCCACCGTTTGACGACGCTCAGATGCTGTCGAAGGTCCACGTGATCACTCCCTGGTCATTGGCGCGGCGTCCGAACGGTCGGACCCAAGAGCGACAGCGACAGCGCGCCCGCTCTTCGTCGGGTTCCGTCGAGCCGAGGCCGACACTATATCGCCGCGCTCGTGCATCCGTGCCCCGGGGTCTTCAGCGTGGGTCCCGGACAGTCGCCGCGAACCACTCCACCGTCCTGGCGATGCCCTTCTCGAAGGGCACGATGACGCGGTATCCGAGAGCGGCGCGAGCCACGGAGATATCGGCCAGCGAATGGACGATGTCGCCGGGCCGGGGCGGCCCGAAGCGTGGCTCGACCGCTCGGTCCGCGGCCTCGCTGATGGCCGCCAGCAGCTCGAGCAAGGTCGTGCGACCGCCACAGGCGACGTTGCAGGTGAGCCCGGTCACGTCCGCGTTCGCCGCCAGCAGGTTGGCGTGGACGACGTTGTCGATGTACGTGAAGTCGCGCGAGATGGCACCGTCGCCGTTGATCGTCGGCTGCTCACCGCCGAGCACCGCAGTGGCGAACTTGGGCACGACGGCCGCGTACTGAGAAGCCGGGTCCTGACCGGGTCCGAAGACGTTGAAGTAGCGCAGCACCACCGTGTCGATGCCGAAGTGCTTGCCGAGCGTGTGCACGTAGTGCTCGCCCGCCAGCTTGCTCACGCCGTAAGGGCTTTCCGGCGCTGGTCGGGCCGACTCCTCACAGGGCAGGGACTGTGGGATGCCGTACACGGACGACGACCCGGCAAAGACCACCCGGCGAACCCCGTGACGCGCCGCCGCCTGCATCACACGGATGGTCCCGCCGGCGTTGACCTCGTCGGACCGACGCGGGTCGGCCAGCGAGCGAGCCACCGACGCGAGGGCCGCTTCATGGAAGACGACATCACAGCCGCGCATCGACTCATCTAGCGCAGCCTCGTCGAGGATGGAGCCCTCCACGAACGTGATGCGCTCGGTGACGTCGGCAAGGCGAGAGCGATGCCCCGTGGAGAGGTCATCAAGGACCGAGACCACGTCGCCACGCTCGAGCAGCGCGCGCACTAGGTGGTGCCCGATGAAACCCGCGCCACCAGTGACCAACGCCTTCATGACAACCTCCTGGGCAGGTCGCAGGTGCGTATCCGGGGGAGCGACCAAGACCGTGAAACGCCACCCAGCCGATGGGACGTGAGACGTCCGAGCGGGAGGCACGGCGCCGAATGTACCACCCTGTGCTGGACCGTCAGCCGTTCGGTGGTGACAGTCGTCAACCACGCGTGCGTCGAGAGCGAAACTGTGTCCGCTACTCTCCCCGGGTACAGGAAACGGACATGGGCGCCAGCGGCGCCCGACAAGGAGATGGCGCGGACCGATGGGCTCCCCACGCTCGGTGATGATGCTGGTGACCTCGAGTTCGGTCGCTGGCGCCCAGCGTCAGGTGCACGACCTCGCGGTAGCCATGCACGAACGCGAATGGCGCGTGGCCGTGGTCTCGATGCTCCCGCTCGACTTCACGCCAGGTGACGAGATGTTCGGCGGGTTGCCCGAGCGCGGCATCGAGACCTACTCGCTGGCAATGGGCCGGGGCATCCCCGACCCACGCGCCATCGTCCGATTGCGCTCACGGATCGACGACTTCGCGCCCGATGTCGTCCATGCCCACATGGTCCATGCCATCCTGCTGGCCCGGGTCACCCGGCTCACCAAGCGCATGGCAGTGCTCATCTCGACCATGCACAACCAGCACCAGGGTTCCCGCTGGCGCTACGGAGCGTACCGGCTGACCGACCGGCTGACCGACCTGACCACCACGGTCAGCCAACTGGCCATGGAAGACGCAGTGCGCCTCGGCGCGGTGCCGGCCGGCCGTGTCGAGGTGGTGCCCAATGGCATCGACGTGGCCGGCTTCGGCCGTAGCGACACGTCGCGAGACCTGACGCGTGCGGACCTGGGCGTCGGCGATGACTTCGTTTGGCTCGCTGCCGGAAGGCTGGCCGAGGCCAAGGACTACCCCAACATGCTCGAGGCCATCGCCCTGGCGTCCGGCACCGCCGGGTTCCGACTGCTCATCGCCGGCGTCGGCCCGCTCGAAGCCGACATCGAGGCGCAGATACGGTCGCTGGGGCTCGAGGACCGTGTCTCGCTGCTGGGGCTTCGAACGGACATGCCGGACCTCATGTCTGCAGCCGACGGATTCGTGATGTCCTCAGCCTGGGAGGGACTGCCCATGGTCTTGCTCGAGGCCGGCGCCAGCGGGCTGCCGGTGGTGGCCACGGATGTGGGCGGAAGCCACGACGCCATCGTCGACGGCGTGACCGGCCACGTCGTACCGCGCGCCGACCCGAGTGCTCTGGCAGCGGCGATGCAGCACATCATGGACCTGCCCGATGAGCAGCGAAACGCGGTGGGCAAGGCTGGTCGGGAGCACATCGTGGCCACGTTCGACCTGGACGCGGTGGCCGACCGCTGGCAGCGGATCTACGACCAGCTGCTCAAGGACGCCCGAGGCGACAAGCGTAACTGAGCCGGGTCTAGCCAGCGCTCGGTGTACCGGACGCGGCCGTCAGGCGGTCGGCGATGCCCCCCATGGTGTCGATCACCAGGTCGCCACGGTCGCGGGCCCGGACTGCCTCGACGAGTACATCTTCGAGGACCTGGAGCATGAAGGGCCGTTCATGGGCGAGGTTGAAGGGGTGGGTCCAGAGGTGATAGACCCCTCCTTCCTTCTGGGCGCGGGCCAGCGCCGAGCGGACCCTGCGCGCTCGGGTCGAACGCGTGATGAGCTTGCGCATGCCCGAGCGGTGGATGAGCAGCATCGAGCCGGGGATGTTCCACAGCCCGGGCAGCTTCTCCGAGGGCTGCGACACCGGCGGTGTCAGACCGAGCGCGTGCTCGGAGTAGTGGCCTACCCGGCGCGCCGCACGCGGGAGCTGGTTGGACAGACTGGGGTCCGGGCCACGAAACGCCCGGAAGCCTTGTTCCTGAAGAACGTCGTGCCAGCCTTCCGAGTTGCGCGGGAAGACCAGGCTGCGGAGCTCGATACCACGTTCCCTCGCGAGTGCGACACACGCGGACAGGTCCGCCACAGCGGCCTCCCGGGTGAAGGCTGGATCGCCATAGAGGGCGTGGGCGAAGGTGTGGCAACCGATCTCCTGGGGCACGCTCGCCCCCTGCAAGAGGTCCAGCACGTCAGGTCCGTACCACAGCGGGTCGCGTTCTCGATCGGTGCACGGATCGGCGTCATACCAGTCTCCGGGCCGCCACGATTGTGCCGGGTGCACGAGCTCCGGATGGGCCACGCCTCGGTCGTCGCGGCTGCACGATCCGAGGAAGAGGTGGCCGATCACGGCCCAGGTCGCCGCCAGCTCATACCGCTCCAGCAGGCGCAGGATGGCTTCGATCGTTCCCCGGATGTCCGGGTAGGAGCGCTCGAAGTCCGCCGCTGCGGTGTGGTCGAAACTACCCCAGATCAGCTCGGTGTCGAGGGTCAGGGCGAAGGTCGGTTGGCGCCGGACGTGCTCGGGTTCAGGCTCTGACATCGCGCCGACGGTATCACCATGTCGATGTCCTCGACGCCATCGTCTGGCAGGATATGCGCCCGGTGCCGCTACGCTGCCGATCGATCCGTGACGGTGAGCCCCCGAGCCCAAGCGGTCGAGCCGTTACTGGAGGTCTGCCATCATGTCACCTACCAACATCCCCAGACGACTGCCGTGAGGATCGTCGTCGTGGGGCCCGTCGCAGGGTCCCTCACCAGTTTCCGCGGGTCCATGCTTCGAGACATGGCCGCGGCCGGCCACGCAGTCCTGGCCGTAGGCCCGGAGGACGATGCGCAGGTGCGCGCGGAGCTGGCCGCTGATGGCGTCGCCTACACCACGGTACCCATGTCACGTGCCGGCCTGAACCCCATCCGTGATGCCCAGACGGTCGCGTTCCTGACGCGCACGTTCAGATCCTGGCGAGCGGACGTGGTGCTGGTCTACGCCCCCAAGCCGGTGGTCTACGGCCTGATGGCTGCTCGCCTGGCCGGCGTGCCACTGCGTTCGGCCATGATCACCGGCGTCGGATCGGCGCTCGGTGGCGGAGCGGGCCTGGCCCGCCGAGTGCTATCGCACCTGCTTGCGCTGCTCTATCGAGTGGCCCTCCGAGAGGCGCAGGTGGTGTTCTTCCAGAACGATGATGACGAGGCGTTGTTCCGCGACCTGGGCCTGGTCGGAGAGCGCAATCGCACCGTGCACATCGACGGCTCCGGTGTGGACCTCGAGCACTACGCGGACGCCCCGTTGCCGCCACCCCCGGTGACCTTCCTGATGGTCAGCCGGCTCCTCGCCGACAAGGGCGTGCGCGAGTACGTGGCCGCGGCCGGCACGGCCCACCGAAGCCGACCCGAGGCACGCTTCCGGCTCCTCGGCCCGATGGACCCCAACCCCAGTGCCATCAGCGAGGACGAGGTGGCGGCCTGGCGTGAGGAGGGTGTCGTCGAGTACCTCGGTAGCGCCGAGGATGTGCGGCCCCTGCTCGCGGAGGCCCACGTTTGCGTGCTGCCGTCGTACCGGGAAGGGATGCCCCGGTCCGTGCTCGAGGCGATGAGCATGGGCCGGGCCGTGCTCACCACCGACGCACCGGGCTGCCGCGACACGGTCGTCCACGGTCAGAACGGATACCTCGTGCCCGTGAAGGACGCTCCTGCCCTCGCGGCTCGAATGATCGAGATGGCCGACGATCCGGCCGCACTTGCCTCGATGGGACGTCGCAGCCGTGCCATGGCCGAGGAACGCTTCGACGTTCGTCGGGTGAACCGCGTCATCATGACCACACTGGACCTCGCTTGAGACGACACCTCGTGGACGAAGGAGTAGGGATGGAAGAGCGCATCGCGGTCATCGGGCTCGGCTATGTCGGGCTGCCGGTCGCCCTGGAGTTCGCACGCCACTTCAAGGACGTGGTCGGGTTCGACATCGATGCCACGAAGGTCGCCGAGCTTCAGCGCGGAACCGACCGTACCGGAGAGGTGGCCACCGAGGCGCTGGCCTCAACGACGCTTCGGCTGAGTTCGTCCACCGATGACCTCGGCGGGCGGACCTTCTTCGTGGTCGCTGTGCCTACTCCGGTCGACATCGACAACAGGCCGGACTTCTCTGCCCTCACCGGTGCGTCCGCCACCGTGGGCAAGGCCCTCGAGCCCGGCTCGGTCGTGGTCTTCGAGTCGACCGTCTACCCCGGTGCCACCGAGCAGATCTGTGGCCCGGCGCTCGAGGCAGCTTCCGGCCTGCGGGCCGGTCAGGACTTCGCCCTCGCATACTCACCCGAGCGCATCAACCCGGGCGACCGCGAACACACCATCGGACGCATCACCAAGGTCGTGTCAGGCCAGGACGACGAAACGCTGGAGCGCGTCGCGGGGGCGTATCGGCGCATCATCCCGGCCGGTGTCCACGAGGCCCCCAGCATCATGGTCGCGGAAGCGGCCAAGGTCATCGAGAACACGCAGCGTGACCTGAACGTGGCGCTCATGAACGAGCTCGCGCTCATCTGCGATCGCCTCGGCATCCGCACAGCAGACGTGCTCGCGGCAGCCGGCACCAAGTGGAACTTCCTGCCCTTCTCGCCGGGGCTCGTAGGCGGGCACTGCATCGGCGTCGACCCCTACTACCTGACCTCGCGCGCGGAACAGCTGGGCTACCAGCCGGAAGTCATCCTGGCCGGACGTCGCGTCAACAACGGTATGGGCGAGTTCATCGCGACGCGGCTGGTGAAGCTGCTCATCGAGACCGATAGCCGGGTCAAGGGTGCCCGGGTCGGAGTGTTGGGGCTGACCTTCAAGGAGAATGTCTCGGATCTGCGCAACAGCCGCGTGCCCGACATCATCAACACCCTCCGGCAGTTCGGCATCGAACCCCTGGTGCACGATGCGCATGCCGCGGCGGATGAGTCGGCCGCGGAGTACGGCATCGACCTTGTGCCGCTCGAGCGACTGATGGACCTTGACGCCCTCGTGCTCGCCGTCCCGCATCAGGCCTATCTCGAGGCAGGCGAGGGATGGTTGTTCGAGCGCATCAGGGATGGTGGTGTCCTCATCGACGTGAAGTCGGTCATCGCGCCCCAAGGAGTGCCCGAGCGCATCCGGCTCTGGGCCCTGTAGGCACGCGAGTGGCGATCCGGCCACGGCCTGGGCAGCGGCGGACCAAGGTCGGAGGCATCGGTTTGTGTTGCGTCGGGGCCACGGTGGCCCGATCGTCATCCCCGCCGCCGGCACCGGCATCGGTGAATCTGTTAGATGATGCGTACCCCATCACCGTTCCCCGCGGGCCTCGTGACGAACGACCGCCGCCCGAACACCTAGGAGCCTCAATCCATGTCCGAGACAACGCGCCTCGATCTGGCCATCCGTGATGGCCTGGCGCTCCCGGAAACAACCGATGTCCCTTCGATCGCGTACGGAGAAACGGCCGAGTGGGACTCGGTCGCGCACATGCAGCTCGTGGCCGCGCTCGAGGCCACCTTCGGCATCATGATCGACACCGACGACGTGATCGCCATGAGCGACTACGCAGAGATCCGCCGCATCCTCACGGAGAACCATGGCGTCACGCTTGAACCTTGACGGCAAGGTGGCATACGTCACCGGATCGACGCGAGGCATCGGCCGAGCCATCGCTGAGACGCTCGCGGTCCATGGTGCGGCGGTCGTCGTCAACGGGCACTCCGATCCGGGCGCACCGGCCCGCATCGCATCCGAGCTGACGGAGCGCTATGGCACCGAATGCATCGGCATCTCCGCCGACCAGCGCGACCCGGGCGCCATCAAGGCGGCCTACGCGACCATCCATGGGACCTACGGGCGGCTCGACATCCTGGCCAACAACGCCGGTATCGTCGACGACGCGCTGATGGGCATGATCTCCGAGGACTCCATCGTCGACACCTACGACACCGACGCCCTGGCCATCGTCCGCAACATGCAGCTGGCTGCCCGGCTGATGCGTCGCCACGCATCGGGCTCCATCATCAACAGCTCCTCGATCATGGGTGTCTACGGCAACGCCGGCGAGGTCGTCTACGCCGGAGCCAAGGCCGCCGTCATCGGCGCGTCCAAGGCCGCCGCCAAGGAGCTGGCGCCGTTCGGCATCCGCGTCAACGCCATCGCGCCAGGGTTCATCGACACCGACCTCACACGCGAACTCACCGAGGAGCTCTTCGCGGAGCGGGTCGCCAGCATCGGCATGGGTCGCGTGGGCCAGCCGCAGGACGTGGCCAACGTGGTGCTCTTCCTCGCCAGCGACCTGGCGGCCTATGTGACCGGCCAGGTCATCGGCATCGACGGTGCGATGGTCGTATGACCGTGCTGGGCCTCACCCACTCGGATGCTCCGGCGCTGATCGACGCGGACAGCGGCGAGGTGACTTCGTACCGAGAGCTCCTGGGGCGGGCCGACGATGTTGCTCAGCGGCTGGGTGATGGCAAGCGCCTCGTCTTCCTGCTCTGCCGCAACGACATCTTCTCAGCGGTGGTCTACGCGACAGCGCTGCGAGCCGGGCATGCCATCGCGCTGCTCGACGGCTCGGCCCCGATGGGCAGCCACCTCCCGGTCCTGGAGGCCTACCGGCCCGACTGGGTCGCCGGCCCGGACGGCACCGCAGCTGCGCTGGGAGCGGAGGGACTGGCACCGGGAGAGGTGGCGCAGATGGCGGGGGGCGAGCTGACCGGCGGCCTGTTCGCCGACGAGGCGGCCATCCATCCGGATCTGGCCGTGCTGCTCAGCACGTCAGGCACGACCGGGAGCAGCAAGCACGTGCGCCTGAGCGCCGCCAACGTGGAGGCGAACGCAGCTTCCATCGCCCGCTACATCGGGATCGGCCCCGACGAGCGGCCCATAACCTCGCTGCCGTTGCACTACTCCTTCGGCCTCTCGGTGCTGAACAGCCACTGGCTGGCCGGCGCCGCGGTGGTGCTCTCGACGGCCTCGGTGATGCAGCGGCCATTGTGGGAGTCCGTGGAGCGCCGCGGCTGCACCAGCTTCGCGGGGGTGCCCTACACCTATCAGATGCTGGAGCGGATCGGCTATCGCGACATGGATCTGCCCTCGATCAGGACCATGCAGCAGGCAGGTGGCGCTCTCGACCGGAGCCTGACCGACATCTACGTCGATCACATGCGTGCCAGGGACGGTAGGTTCTTCGTGATGTACGGGCAGACCGAGGCGACAGCTCGCATCGCCTACGTGCCTCCCGATCGGCTCTCGGAGAAGGTCGGCTCGGCCGGCATCGCCATCCCGGGTGGGCGGCTGCGCATCGAGCACGCGTCGGCCGAGGCGTCCGACCGTCCCGCGACCGGCGAGGTCGTCTACGAGGGACCCAACGTGATGCTCGGCTACGCCGAAGGACGCGACGACCTGGCCGCCGGCGATGAGCTCGAAGGCGTGCTCCGCACCGGCGATATCGGATATCTCGACGACGAGGGCTACCTCTTCCTCACCGGTCGCAGCAAGCGCATCACCAAGGTCTTCGGCCTGCGCGTGAACCTTGACGAGGTCGAGGCCATGCTCCGCGAGTCGGGACCGGCGGCCGTGGTGGCCGGCGCCGACTCCGTGATGTGCTTCTGCGCCTTCGGCACCGAGACGTCCCTGGCCGAGCTGAGGGAGACGCTGAGCCGTCGCCTGCGCCTGCACCGCAGCGCCCTGAAGCTACAGCGAGTCGCCGACATCCCGGTATCGAGCTCCGGCAAGACCGACTACAAGCAGGTCGAGCGATGGACCAGGGACTAGCGCGGCTGCTGGCCGCCGACCAGTACTCGGTACCGGCCAGCGTCAAGGAGCCGGCCATGCTGGCCGGGCTTCGGCGCCTGACCGAGGTGCACCGTGAGGGCTGCCAGCCGTACGCACGCATCCTCGCGGCGTGGCAGAGCCCGGGCACCGGAGCCGGTCGTGAGCGTGACGGCGGGGTCGCGACGGTGCCCTACATCCCGGCGGCGCTGTTCAAGTCACTCGAGCTGCGGTCGGTGCCCGAGGACGAGGTCTTCAAGGTCATGACCTCGAGCGGCACCACCGGCCAGACGCCCAGCCGCATCTACCTCGACGTCGAGACGGCCAAGCTGCAGACGAAGGCCCTGTCGAGCATCGTGACGCAGTACCTGGGCAAGGCCCGACGGCCGATGCTCATCGTCGACCACGCCGGCGTCATCCGCGACCGGCGCAGCTTCAGCGCCCGGGCGGCCGGCATCCTGGGCATGATGACCTTCGGGCGGGACCACCTCTTCGCCCTCGACGAGCAGATGCAGCTCCGCCGGAGCGAGGTCGAGGACTGGCTGGCGCGACACGGGGATGAGGACCTCCTCGTCTTCGGCTTCACGTTCATGGTCTGGCAGGACCTTCTTGGGCCACTCAAGGAGGACAGGGGTCGACCTGTCCCGAGCGACCCTGGTCCACAGTGGGGGCTGGAAGAAGCTGATCGACCAGTCGGTGTCGAAGCCCGACTTCAAGCAGGCCCTCAGCGACGCCTTGGGCATCGAGCGTGTCCACGACTTCTACGGCATGGTCGAACAGGTGGGCAGCGTCTACTTCGAGTGCGACGCCGGCTTCTTCCATCCGCCCAACTTCGCCGATGTCATCATGCGCGATCCCGAGACGTGGGAACCGGCCGAGCCCGGCCTGCCCGGCGTGGTCGAGGTCGTCAGCCTGCTGCCCCACAGCTACCCAGGCCACGCGCTGCTGACCCAGGACCTGGGCATCGTCCACGGCGTGGACGATTGCGCCTGCGGACGTATGGGGCGCCGATTCACCATCGAGGGCCGGGTGCCCAAGGCCGAGGTACGCGGCTGCAGCGACACCCAGGTGCGGGCCTGATGGTCTCCATCCAACGAGCGGCGGCCATCGGCCAGGCCGCCATCAGCTCAGCCATCGACGGTCAGCGATGGGCTGCCCCGGACCTCGTCGCGGAGCTCGCAGCGGCGGACCGGGACATCGCGCCGTTCGACGATGAGGTCACCGATCTCTGTGCTTCGCTGTCGACGGGGCTACTGAGGCTTCGCCACCACCCCGAGGCCGTCTCGCTGGGCTTCTGGATGCGGCCGGCGTCAGTGGCCCGCATGCGCGCGTCATTCGAGCGCTCAGTGGAAGCGGATCAGGTTGCCGTCCCCCGTGGCCTGGCCTTCCACGTCACGCCAGCCAACGTCGACACCATGTTCGCGTACAGCTGGTTGCTGTCCCTGCTCGTCGGCAACGCCAACATCGTGCGCCTCTCGTCACGGGCATCGGAGACGCGGTCGGCCATCCTCGAGACCATCGCCGCGGTGCTCGACGATCCTCGCTTCAGGCGCTCCCGGATGCGCAACCGCTTCATCCTGACCGACCACGACGACGCCACGGCAGCGACCCTCAGCGCGGCCGCGGATGTCCGCGTCATCTGGGGCGGGAACGCGACCGTCGAACACTTCCGACGTTTCCCCATCCCGGTGCACGGTCGTGACATCGCCTTCCCCGATCGCCATTCGATGTCGATCCTTGATGCCGACAGCGTGGCCGCACTCGATGACGTCGAGCTGGCGTCGCTGGCGGACCGCTTCTTCAACGACGCGTTCTGGTTCGATCAGGGCGCCTGTTCATCACCGCGGCTGATCGTGTGGCGCTGCGGGACAGCGGCCGCAGAGACCGAACTCGCGGTGCGGCGTTTCCGGGATGCCGTGGTCGAGGCCATCGAGCGACGGGGCTACGCGGCTGAGACGGGGATGACCCTGAACAAGATGGCCTTCGCCACGGAGGCGGCGGCGCGTGGCGGGGTGACCCACGTCGAACACCGTGCCAACGAGGCCCACTGGGTGCGCCTGGACTCCATGCACGACTACGCTCGCGAGAACTGTGGGGGTGGTCTGTTCTTCGAGGTCCTCAGCTCCGATCCCGAGCGGGATCTGCGAGCGCTGGTCGGACCGCGCGACCAGACCGTATCGACGTTCGGCATCGAGACAGAGACCCTGCGTCGCCTGGCGCGAAGCATCAACGGACGCGGCATCGATCGCTACGTGCCCGTCGGCCAGGCGCTCGCCTTCGGTTCGGTGTGGGACGGGCTCGATCTTCTGCACGAACTCAGCAAGCGCGTCGTCGTGGACGCAGGAGGGCAGACATGAGGCAGAGTCCCCTGGCCGATCCAGACATCGGCCCACGTGAACGCGAGCTGGTCGACCAGGTGCTGACCAGTGGGTCGCTGGCGCTGGGCCCCATGGCAGATGAGTTCGAGCGACGTGTCGCCGAGGTCGCGGGTCGCCGTTTCGGCGTGAGCTGCAGCAGCGGGACCGCCGGCCTGCACATGATCGTGCGCTCACTGGGCATCCGCGACGGTGATGAGGTCATCACCACACCGTTCAGCTTCGTGGCTTCAGCCAACTGCCTGCTGTACGAACGCGCACGTCCTCGCTTCGTGGACATCGACGAGGACACGCTCGGCCTGGACCCGGACCTGATCGAAGCAGCTGCCGGGCCGAATACCATGGGCGTCCTGCCCGTACACGTCTTCGGCAGGCCCTGTCGTATCGAACGTATCGCCGACATCGCCGAGCGTCGCGGCTGGCACCTCATCGAGGACGCCTGCGAGGCGCTCGGCTCGACGAGGGCGGGTCGGCCCATGGGCTCGTACGGCAACGCCTCGGTGTTCGCCTTCTACCCCAACAAGCAGATCACCACCGGCGAGGGCGGCATGGTGGTGACCGACGACGCTGACCTGGCCGCCGATGTGCGCAGCCTTCGGAACCAGGGTCGAGATACGGACGGCACATGGTTGAACCATGTCCAGCTCGGCTACAACTACCGCATGGACGACCTCTCGGCGGCCGTCGGCGTTGCCCAGATGGAGCGACTGGGTGAGCTCCAGGCGGGCCGCGCCCGCGCGGCCGAGGCGTATGCGCGTGCCCTCGATGCCGTGGAGGGCATCACCATCCCGAGCGCTCCGCGAGGCGAAGGGGTCGACTGGTTCGTCTACGTCGTGCGCCTCGATCCGCGCATCGACAGGACCGAGATCATGGCCAACCTCGCGGGCCACGGCATCCCCACGAGACCGTACTTCAACCCGCTGCACCTGCAACCGTTCTACCAGCGGGACCTTGGCCACGGCCCGGGCGACTTCCCTGTGACGGAGCGCGTCGCGGCGACCACGCTCGCGTTGCCTTGGTCTTCGCGGCTGTCAGAGGACGACATCGCGTATGTGGCCGAGCATCTCGATGCCGCCGTACGTGAGCAGTCCGGTGGCTGAGGTGGGGCGCACTGGAGCCGACCCGGCCGTGAAGCGGCTGCTCGACGTGGTGCTCTCCACGTGTGGGCTGGTCGCCGCCCTGCCGGTCGTGGCCGTGATCGGGATGACCATCCGGGTGACCATGGGCGCGCCGGTCCTGTTCCGCCAGGTGCGCCCCGGTCGCGACGGCCGACCGTTCGAGATGCTCAAGTTCCGCACCATGACCACTGCCCCGGACGGTCCGCCCGAACTCGACCGGGCACGCGACCTCAGCAACAAGCAGGCGCGTATCACGCGCGTCGGCTACTGGCTGCGCCGAACCAGCCTCGATGAGCTGCCGGAGCTGTGGAACGTGCTGCGTGGCGACATGAGCCTGGTCGGTCCCCGTCCCCTGCTCATGGAGTACCTGCCGCACTACACGCCCGAACAGATGCGCCGCCACGAGGTGCGCCCCGGCATCACCGGGCTGGCCCAGGTTCGCGGTCGCCATGCGCTCGATTGGGAGGAGCGGTTCCTCATCGACACCTGGTACGTCGACCACCAGTCGCTGCGGCTCGACGCCATGATCATGCGAGACACGCTGAAGGTGGTACTGCAGGGACAGGGCTCCTTCGTGGCCGGGTCCGAACCGCCACGTTTCGATGCCGTCGCCACCGCTGGTGACCAGGTCGGGGATGAGCTGGCCACGGACCCGAAATCTGACGAACCGATGACGCGCGGGAGAGATAGGACGCTGGAGGCCTGATGCGAGCGCGGTTGATCGATCCCGCCGCCCCGGAGTGGTCAGCGTTGCTGGCATCGTCAGCGCACGACATCTATCAGCTGCCCGCATACGCCGAGCTGGCCGCGTGGCAGGAGCCGGGTGAGGCCGCGGCCGCCTACGTGGACGATGGTCCCGGCCGCCGGCTGCTCGTGCCCCTGGTCCTCCGGGACCTCGATGGCGAGCTGCGCGACGCGGTGTCCCCGTATGGCTACCCTGGCGTGCTCACGGACCGACCCACGGACGCGTCGTTCGTGGCCGAAGCGATGGAAGCGGTCAAGGCCATGCTGGCCGAGGCGCACGTCGTGACCATGTTCCTGAGGTTGCATCCGCTCCTCCAGGTCGAAGGACTGGAAGCGTCCGGCACGATCCTGTGGCACCAGACCGTGGCCGTGGACCTCTCGCATACGGCCGAACAGATCTGGGCCGACACGCGCAAGAACCACCGTCGCGACATCACCAAGTCGATGCGAGACGGCACCCAGGTGACCTTCGAGGCCACACCGGAGCGCTACTCGGCCTTCCAGTCGCTGTATGCCGCAGCCATGGAGCACAAGGGTGCATCCCACTACTACTGCTTCGACAGGGCGTACTTCGACCGGCTATCGGAGGATCTCGACCAGTATGTCCACCTGGCCACCGTGCTCATCGATGGAGAGATCGCGGCCGGGGGCTTGTTCACGGAGTGCAACGGCATCGTCGAGGTGCATCTTGCCGCCGCCGAAGGCTTCTACGCGCCACGCCGACCTACCAAGGTGCTGGTCCACGCCATCTGCTCGTGGGCCAAGGAACGGGAGAATCGCTGGGTCCACCTGGGCGGTGGCCGCGACTCTGCAGAGGACTCGCTGCTCCACTTCAAAGCCGGGTTCTCCAGCCATCGAGCTCGATTCGGGACGCTGCGTACGGTCCTCATGGACGGTCCGTACCGGGCCCGTGTGGCCGCTCACGATGCGGCCGCAGACCCGTCCGACCTGACCGGATACTTCCCTCGCTACCGCCGCCGGAAGGAGGTCGCCCTCGATAGGCGTTGGTGATCGTCAGCCGCGGGGGCGGCACCGGTGACCTATCGCACCGGTTATGTTTGCGGACCGGACATTAGTACTGGTACGAGGGGCCCAGATGGACTATTCTGGGCATCCGCCTCGCGATAGCGATTCCTGCCATTGCACAGTCGATCGAGTCGGATTGTCGGTCAGTGGAATGAGGGTCTGGGGAGGTTCGGGTCTTTCGCCTTGCGAGCGTCATGTTCGACGTTCAGGCGACCCCGCCTCCGACGAGGAGGAAGTCTGTGGCGGTCAACAGCGACATGGGGGCTATTGGAGTGCGCCTGCGGTCCCTCACGAAGGACGGACCATCGCGCTTCGTGCCGAGCCCTCATGGACGCTTGGCGGGCAGACTGAAGAGCATCGCATTGCAGGTCCGTTCCCGGCACCTGTTCGTGGTCGACACCATCGGTATGGCGGCCGCGGGTGTGGTCGCATTGTCGATCGTGGAGGCGCGGCTCCCCGATGCCGCCACGGTGGGCATGTACCTGTGGATCCTGGGCCTCATCGTCGCGATCGCCATCATCGTCAACATCCAGCTGGGCCTGTACCGCCACTCGTGGCGTTTCGCCAGTGTCCGCGACATGGCGCGGATCGTCGTCTGTGTCGCCGTCGGCAGCGCCATTTCGTTCGCCATCGTGTTCGGGGTCTGGTACCTCAGCCCGAGTGCCACGAACCTGCCGCTGTCCTTCTGGATCATCGCCATAGCCCTGACGTTCGCCGTGCTCGCGAGCACACGATTCGCCGATCCGGGCGGCTTCGAGATCTCCACGAGCGGCGGTGGCAAAGCCAACAAGCGGACCCGGACCTTGCTCTACGGCGCCGGTTGGGCCGGCACGCTCATGGCCCGTTCCGGCATGCGCGACGCGGAGGCCGGGATGTTGCCGGTCGGTTTCCTCGACGATGACGCCGGGCTGACTGGCGGACGCGTGCTCGGGCTCCAGGTATTCGGCGGGCTCGACAAGCTCGAGGTCGCGGTCAGAGAGACAGGTGCCAAGGCGCTGCTCATCACGATGTCCAATGCCCCTGGTGAGACGATCCGTCAGATCGTCGAGAAGGCACTGGAGATCAAGCTCGAGGTTCGCACCGTGCCACCGGTGACCGACCTGCTCGACGGCACGCTCGACGCATCCCGTCTGCGCGCGATCCGCGTGGAAGACCTGCTGCGCCGCCCGTCCTCGGAAGGCCACGCATCGCCAGTGCGCGAGGTCTTCGAGGACCGCACCGTGGTCATCACCGGCGCGGCCGGATCGATCGGTTCCGAGCTGGCCCGCCAGGTGCTCATCCTGGGCCCGCGCAAGACCATCCTGGTCGACCGCGCGGAGAGCGCTCTGTACCTGGTACAGCGGGAACTCGAGGACCGTATGGCTCAGGGTCGTGCCGTCGGCGCTCGATGGGCGACCGGCGAGATCACTGTGCAGCTCGCCAACGTGGCCAGTCGCGGCATGATGCAGCGCCTCTTCGAGCAGGAGCGCCCGGACGTCGTCCTGCACGCGGCCGCCTACAAGCACGTGCCCATGCTCGAGGACAACCCGTCGGAGGCCGTGCAGGTGAACATCGGCGGGACGATGTCGGTCGTCGATGCCGCGGCCGCTTCGGGGGTCGGCCGCTTCGTGCTGGTCTCGACAGACAAGGCCGTGTGGCCCTCGAGCGTCATGGGCGCCAGCAAGCGCGTGGCTGAGATGATCGTCGACGATGCCGCACGCCGGTTCGGGCGCCCCTATGCCGTGGTGCGCTTCGGGAACGTGCTGGGCTCGAATGGCAGCGTCGTGCCCATCTTCCAGGACCAGCTCCAGAAGGGTGAGCCGCTGACCATCACGGACCCCGAGATGACGCGCTACTTCATGACCATCCCCGAGGCGGCCTGGCTCATCCTCGACGCGGCGGCGCTGGCGAACCCCGGCGACCTCTTCGCCCTCGACATGGGCGAACCGGTCAAGATCCTGGACCTTGCCCGGGACCTCGCTCGCTTGTCGGGCCGCGACCCGGACAGCGTGCCCATCAAGATCACCGGCCTGCGCAAGGGTGAGAAGCTCCATGAGGAGCTGTTCTATGACGCGGAGCATGTCGAAGCCACCGAGGTCCCCAAGGTGTTGCGCACGAGGTCCGAACTGCCGCCCAACGACGTCCGTGACGAAGTAGCACGGCTGATCGCACTCGCTGACGGCGAGCACGATGCCGAAGCCGCCAAGACGCTGCACGCCTACGTACGCGAATGCGTCTCCCGCGAGGAAGAGATGTGGCGCCGACGCGCCCAGGCCGTCGATGTCACCCGCCAGCCTGACGAAGGGAGCAAGCCCAGCCTGGTCGCAGTACGGGTCCACGGCGGGACAGCGCCCCCGGTCGGCGCTGGTGCCGGCCAGTCAACGTCCCATAGCCCCTAGTGTCTCGGGCCGCTGATGTCTAGCGGCATGATGAGGGATCGGCTACGATCGGTGCCATGGCTCAAGCACCCGCTCCTCCACTCCGTGTCCCCGAGTCCGACAAGACCATCCTGCAGGCGCTCGTGCGGGCGCCCACGAGCGAGCAGCGGCTGGTGACGCGGGCTCGCATCGTGCTGCGCTCCGCTGACGGTGTCGCCATCGAGCATGTCGCCCGCGAGGTCGGCGTGGCGGTCATGACCGTGAAGCTGTGGCGCGGACGCTATGCCGAGTCGGGCCTGTCCGGTCTTGCCGATGCACCCCGACCGGGCCATCCAGCGACCTATGGCCGCGAGGACCGCGACCGCCTCATGGCCCTGACGCTGGGGCCACCTCCGGAGGGCACCAGCCATTGGAGCGCGCGGCGCATGGCCGCCGAGACGGGCATGAGCACCACGACGGTGCAGCGCCTCTGGCGACAGCTGGGCCTCAAGCCCCACCGGGTCGAGACCTTCAAGTTCAGCACCGACCCGGCCCTCGAGGCCAAGATCCGCGACGTGGTGGGTCTCTACCTCGACCCGCCCGACGGGGCCATCGTGCTCAGCCTCGACGAGAAGACCCAGATCCAGGCGCTCGACCGCACCCAGCCGATGCTGCCGCTGCGCCCGGGCCAGGCGGCGCGCCATACCCATGACTACAAGCGCAACGGCACGACCTGCCTGTTCGCGGCGCTCGAGGTGGGCACGGGCCAGGTCACCACCGACCACCACGTCCGCCACACCGGTGCCGACTTCCTGGTCTTCCTCAAGCGGGTCGCCCGGGCCTATCCGGAGCAGGAGCTGCACATCGTGCTCGACAACGTCTCGACCCACAAGACACCTGACGTCCGGGAGTGGCTCGAGCGTCATCCGCGCATCACCTTCCACTTCACGCCCACCAGCGCGTCGTGGATGAACCAGATCGAGACCTGGTTCGGCATCCTCACCAGCCAAGCCATCCGTCGGGGCAGCTTCGGCAGCGTCAAGGAGCTCATCGCCATGATCGATGCCTTCACCCACCAGTGGAACGAGGGTGCCAGCCCCTTCGCCTGGGTCAAGACCGCCGACCAGATCCTCGCCAAGGCGGTGCGCAAGCCGCCAGCCAATAGCGAATCGGGACACTAGGCCGAACTTCGTGCCGGTCGTTGCGCCCGCACGAAGATGTCCTTCCGATGCCGCCGGGCGGCCCTGTCCGGTCCGGGCGCTTCAGCTCGAGGTCTTCTTCAGGTCCGAGCTTGCGGCTCCAGCGGCCTGGAGACAGGGGCGACGATCTCGCGGGCTGGATTACCGAAGACGGTGGTCCTGGGCTTGACGTCCACGCGTACCAGCGAGCCCGCTCCGACCATCGCCCATTCGCCTACGCGTACCCCCGGCAGGATGGTGCTGTAGAGCCCCAGGAACGAGCCTTCGCCAGCTGACGTCCCGCCGGCCAGATGTGCCGTGGCGACATGGACGAAGTCTTCGACGACGACGTGATGGTCGACGCCGGCCCGGCTATTGAGGATCACGTGGTCACCGATGGTCGAGCCGGGCTGGATGATCGTGCCGGCAAAGGCCACCGTGCCGCGCCCGAGCGTGACCCCCGGAGCGATCGAGGTGAAGGGGTGCACGACGGTGAGCCACTCAAGGTCCAGCGCCTTGGCGATGCGCAGACGGTCTTCGTTGTCGCCGACCGCGATCACCGCCTCCGATACCCGACTCTGCGCGGCCTCACTGATGGGCCCCACGATCTCGATACCGTCGAGGCGCTGACCCCACTTCTGAGCGTCGTCGTCGTAGTAGGCCGCGATCTCGTAGCCAGCGGCGACGAGCGTAGCGGCGACGACCGTCACGTGTCCCCCACCTCCGATGACGACAGCTGGCCTCGCGGGCATCCTCTCCCCTTTCGTGGACCGGCGCCAGTTGGCGACCGGCATCGCCGGTACCGTACACCACGTCTCGGAGGACAGCAGGCGGAGCGCCCGGCTCATCACCGCTGGGGCCGGGGTGCCCGGGCGTCCCCTAGGCCGGCGTCACGTCGGGCTCACGCTCCTGGGTCGATGACGACCCCAGCCACCGCCTCTCCGGCAGCGGGCCGAGCAGGGGATGCATGCCCGTCGACTCACACAAGACGAGGGCCTGGTGCTCCGCGTCGGAGTCGAGACCAGCGCGGGCGGCGAGGATGGCGGCGTCGGCCCATGCATCGGCAGCGTGGATGAGGAGTCCCAGCTCTTCGAATGTGGCAGCCGCCGCCTCGACGGCCACCCGGTCGCCGGCGGCGATGCCGTCGATCCAGCGACACTTGGCTTCGTGGACCGGGGCGGTCCTGCTCCCGAAGCTATTCCGGTGCAGCCGCGATCCACGTGCCAGCAACTCGGCGTCGCCCAGCCGAAGCGCCATGCGAGCGAGCGTGCAGGCTACGTCTGATGGGCGAGACAGCAGATCGGGATTGTCGGCTGCCCAGTCGGCCAGCGACGTGATGGTGCCGCGGGGATCGGCGGGCCATGTGGCCCAGGCGATGCCTAACGGGACGGCCTCGGCGACTTGCGGCTCGAGGATCTCCCGAGCTGTTCTGCTTCCTCGAGGTCAGAGGCCGCAGCTCCCGCTTCGCCACGCAGCCGCTGGATCTCTGCGCGCGCGCGCAGTTTCACCGGGAGGTGCTCAGCGCCGACGATGCGCGCGTTGAGGATGGCCTCATCCTGGTAGGCCAGCGCATCGTCCAGGCGCCCCAGGTCCATCATGAACTCGGCCTGGTTGGCCGCGAGCCAGACCACGGTGTTGGCGGCGGCGGAACGGCGGGCCATGCGCAAGCCTTCGTCCACCATCTCCACCAGCGGTTGCGTTGGATCGCCCCGGCTCTGCCGGACCGCAGGCAGGTTGATGTAGCAGCGCATCAGCAGTGCCCTGTCGTCGGCCTCCTTGGCCCAGGCGTGTGTCCGGTCAAGCAGAGCGATCGCCTCGTCAAGCCGGCCCAGGAAGGCCAGGGCCACGCCCAGGTCGTGCGTGGCCCAGCGCAGGGTACGGGCGCTGGAGCTGAGCCTTGACTCCTCGATGGCACGCTCGAGCAGGGGCAGCGCAGCTTCGACGGGACCTGCCCGCCAGTATGTCCAGCCCAACCGGTTGAGCAGGAGTGCGCGTCCCGGCGCTGGGCGGTCCGGGCTCGAGCGCAGCGATGCCCGATCGCGCGAGCTGCCGCGCGCCATCCACGTCGCCGAGGTTCGTACAGGGCGTGGACCCGGTCATCGCGGAGACGCGCCAGCAACTGGTCGTCATCGCTGTCGCGATCAGCGACCGACTCGAGCCCATCGATGGCCACTGAGAGCACGGCGTCACGCTCGGCCGGTTCGCTGGTCTCCCAGGCCACCTCGGCATACTCGGCGGCCAGCGCGGCCAGTTCGCGCGGTGGCGCCTCCGTCTTGCGACCCAGGTCGAAGGCGATCTTCCGCCAGCGGCCGGCGGCTGGCCACCTGGCTCAGGGCTGAGGCACGCCGGGCGGCACGCGGATGCGGCGGCTCCGGCCAGCTGTCGCAGGACGCGCAGGTCCTCATCGTCACCCTGGCTGAACTCCTCCTCGTACGCAGAGCCGCCGCGGGAGGTGGCTGGCGATCAGCTCCGCGAACTCGTCGATGCGGTCGACCAGCTCGACCTCCGCCCAGAGAGCGATGTCGCGATGCAGGCGTGAGCGGTCTCGCTTGGGCAGCGAGTCGTAGGCGACGTCGCGGATGAGGACGTGGCGGAAGCCGTACTCGGTGGCCTCGGCCAGCGACGAGGGCTTGCGCTGCACGACGATGTCCTTGACCCGCAAGTCGTCGGATGAGCTCGTCGGTGGAGCTTCGCTCGGTCCCGGCCAGGTGCGCGACCACGATGTCCCAGAAGATGCGGCCCACGACCGCGGCGTCCTGGGCGATGCGCTTCTCCTCGACCGGGAGGGTGTCGAGCCGGGCCGCCAGCACGGCCTGCACGGAGCCCGGGGATCTCGAGCTCGTCGACGTCGCCGGCGAGTTCCCAGCGCCCGTTGGCGAAGCGCAGCACGCCGCGGTCGACGAGCATGCGCACCATCTCCTCGGCGAAGAGCGGGTTGCCCTCCGAGAGCGGCCACGATGCGGTCACGCAGGGACGCTGGCACGCCGCCGGACAAGAGGCCGTCCATGAGCCTGGCCGTGGCGGATGCAGCCAGCGGCTCGAGGAAGACGGTCATGGCGTTGGGCAGTCCGCCGCCCCAGCTCGGGCGCGTCTCCAGGAGCTCGTGCCGGGCCAGGCACAGCAGCACCATGGGGCCCTCGGCCCAGCGGGCCAGGAAATCGAGGAACGAGAGCATGCCGTCGTCGGCCCAGTGGATGTCCTCCATGACCAGCACGAGGGGCCTCGGCGGCGATGGCGCCGAGGTAGCGGCGCCAGGCCTCGAAGAGCTCGTCCCGGGGACGCTCGCGCTGCTCGCCGATTGCCAGCACGGCCTCGAGGGCATCGCGGATGGTCGCGCACGTCGTCGGCGCTGATGGGCAGCTCGGAGAGGCGCGCTGGCCAGGTTTCCGGCGCGCGGCATCAGGGGCCTCGTCGTCATGGATGCGCGCATCGGCCTTGACGACATCGGCGATGGGACCGAACGACTGGGCCTGAGTAGGCCAGGCAGCGGCCCTTGCGCCAGTGGAAGGTTTCGGGCAGGCCGTCGAGGTACTTCTCCAGCTCCCACGCCAGTCGGCTCTTGCCGACGCCGGCGGAGCCGATGACGGTGACCAGGTGCGGCCGACCATCCTCGACGGCGCGGCGGACCGTGTCCTTGAGCAGGGTCAGCTCGTTGTCGCGGCCCACCAGGGGCGACTCGATCCCCAGCGGGGCACGCCGGCCACCGCGCCTGGCCTTGACCGAGATGGCCTGCCAGGCCGCCACCGGTGCCGCCTTGCCGCGGAGCTCGAAGCGCCGTCAGCTCGCGGTACTCGACGATGTCGCGCGAGGCGGCGTAGGTGGACGGCCCGACCACGATGGTGCCGGGCTCGGCGGCTGCCTGCAGGCGTGCCGCGGTGTTGACCGCGTCGCCGGTGACGAAGAGGTCACGCTCGTCTCGCGCGCGGGTCAGGTCCACCAGCACCTCGCCGGTCTCGATGCCGATGCGCAGGCGCAGGTTCGGTCGGGCCCGGCGGCGGATGCGGCGATCTCGCGACATGGCGGCCTGCATCTCCAGCGCCGCCCGGACGGCCCGCTCGGGATCGTCCTCGTGGACGGCGGGCACGCCGAAGACCGCCAGCAAGGCATCGCCCGCGAACTTCTCGATGGTGCCCTCGTAGCGCTCGACCTCCCGGGAGAGGCGCTCGAAGGTGGGGGCCACCACCGAGGAGATGATCTCGGGATCGTGCGCTTCGTTGAGGCTGGTGAAGCCCACGATGTCCGCGAAGAGCAGCGTGGCGACCTTGCGCTCGCGGAGCGCGAGGCCGGCGCGGTCGAGCGTGACGGCGCGGCGGCGGTCCGGCCGGTGCTGGACCGGGAGGAGCTCCCGGTCGCGCCGGCAGTCTCGACGGCACGGCCGCAGCTGCTTGCAGAAGCGGGCCGTCGGCCTCGAGCGCGGCACCGCAGCCGGCGCAGCGCGCCTCCACGGCCGTGCCGCAGCCGGGCGGAAGCGGGTCTCGGCATCCAGGGCGCGGCCGCAACTCCGGCACCTCATCCACGTCATGCTACGCGACGGCGCGTGCCGCAGGCTATCGGATGCATGACCATCCGGCCGACAGGCGACTGGCCATACACTGGGCGACGTGACCGTCGCCCGGATCCTCGAGGCCGAGTACCGTGTCCGCTTCGACGAGGCCGACGCGAGCGGCCTGCTGCGCCCCTCGGGATTGCTGCGCTACGCCCAGGACATGGCCTGGCGGCACAGCGAGGTGGCTGGCTTCGGGCGGGAGTGGTACGCGGAGCGCGTCGATGCAGCTGGCTGGTGCGCAACGTGGGCCTCGCATCACGGCCCCGGTCACCTACGGTGACACGGTCACCGTCCGCACCGAGGTCACCGGCTGGCGGCACGTCTGGGCACGGCGCCATGCCGAGATGTGGCGCACGGAGTCCAGCGCAG
>CAVPJO010000017.1:0-43467 GCA_963705425.1 uncultured Chloroflexia bacterium
TTATGCTACCTTCGGGCGCCGACGTATTGCTCCCGGCCCGGGGTGGGCCCGTCCGCCGACGTGGTCCAGGGCGAGGCTCTCGGCGATCTCGTCCATGACGGCGAGGTCGGCTGGTGCAGCCCTGCACCGAGGTCGTAGACCGCCGTCTCCGACTCGAAGATGTGGAGGGCAGGGTTTGGCCCTCCGCGGGGTCGAAGAGCTCGACGCGTGCCGCGTTCCGACCGCTAGCTCGATGTCGAGACATCGTCCGTCGCTTCATCGCCGTGCTCTGCGAGGTAGCTCTCGCCGACCGTGTCGGCGAAGGCGAGGAGGTCGCCGCCGCCCTCTCGTTGCGCTGCAACTGACACCAGCTGCCGTCGCCACGCTCCGCGTAGAGCACGTTCAGGTAGCTGATCGGCGCTGCTCCGCATCCGGTCCGAGGCCAGCTCCTTCTCGATCATCTCGATCTCCACGGTCCACTCGGCCGGGAAGGAGACCGCGATGCCGGCCTCAGGGACCTCCACGACCTGCTCGTCTGTGGTGCCGTCCGCCTCGTCGCCGATCGGCTCGAGCGTCTCGGCGATGCTCAGCCAGTAGTCCTCGGCCGGGGCCCCCTGAGCACAACCGAGCCAGTAGTACGACCCGCCCGTCTCGAACAGGTAGAGCGTGGCGAAGATGAACTCGTCCTCGACGTACTCGTCGTGGACGCGGATGGCCTCACCGATGGGCAGCTCGACGGTGTCGACGGAGACCGGGCGACTCTCGGCTCCGCATCCGGGGTACGGGATGAAGCCGTCGGCCCACTCCTCGAAGGGCATCGGCATGTCCGTGAACATCACGAGGCTGCACCAGCCGGAGGCCTCGGGCATGGGTGCGTAGACGACGTTCCACTCGGTGGCGGGGGTGCGTCCTCGTACTCGGACGGCAGGGCGACCTCCTGCGGCTCCATCTTGACCTCGACATCCCAGTCGGCCGGGAAGAGACCGCGATGCCGGCCTCCGGCACCTCGATGCGCTGGAGGTCGCCGATCAGCTCGACCGATGGTCGGCTCGACCGATGCGTCAGCGTCCGTCGGCTCGACCGTCTCCGGCTCGACCGATGCGTCAGCGTCCGTCCGCTCGACCGAATCGGCGATCGTCGGCCACGAGCGGTTCGCGGCGAACGAGCTCGCGCACGCGAGCGGGTAGCGGTTCGTGCCCATGTCCCAGACGAACTCCTGCACAGCCCCGAACCCGGAACCGGGGGTCAGCTCCATCATGTGGCCGATCTCGTCACCGATGACCCAGATGGAGTCCGAGGCGGCAGTCCCCCTCGCTGCCGCGCTCGATCGTGGTTGCGTCCCACTGGCGTGCTCTTCGGGCGACATCGGGTTGCCCTCATACGTGGTCAGCGAGCACCAGTCGTCGCTGACCGTCCTCCGCGTAGACGACCTTCGAGGGACTCGATCGCGTTCCGGATCGCGTGAACTCGGGAGGCAGCCGGTACTCGTCTTCCTCCATGCGGATCTCGACGTCCCAGTCCACCGGCAGCAGCATGGCCAGGCCAGCCTCGGGGATCTCGAACCGCTCGAGCGTGTACTCGGGGGCGGCGAGGATGACCTGCGGCTCCTCGTCGTCCTGGGCCGCTACCGCTCCAGTCGTGGTCATGACCAGCACGCCCGTCACCAGGCCGATCAGCAACTCGTGGCGCATCTCTTCCCCCCTTGCTCCGGCACTCGCCGCCTTGCGAGGACATGGTCCGCCTCCGACCAACGGGCGTCAAATCGCGGTTGTTCGTGACGATGGTCACGACCAGTGGTCGCGCTGGGCCCGACCCTCCCTGGCCATGCCGCAGGTCGCTTCGCCTCGAGATCGGGGCCCCAGTGACACCGTGGGCCGTTCGACACTTGACCGTGAGACCGTGTCGGTGAGGATTCGGGTATCCGCACCAAAGGAGGTGTAGCGATGCGGCGCTTCGTGATGGCCACGGTGGCCCTCTCGCTCTCCGTGGGCGCTGGAGCCGCGATGGCAGCGGAGGAGACGGCGCTCCCGAGCGGCGCGTTCAGCCCTGCGGGCTCCTTCCACGACTTCACCCGAGACGGGAGTACGCCGGTGCTCCTGAGCGACGGCCGGGTGCTGATCCTCGGCGGTGACGTCAAGACGGTCGAGGTGTCGGATCCGGGCACGTTCACGTTCCGACCCGCTGGCGCCCTGCCCAAGGCGCGCTGGGGTTACTCTGCCACCGCGCTGCCCGACGGCCGTGTCCTGGTCGTGGGCGGGGTCGGTCGCGGTCAGCGCGCGGATGCTGGCGCCAAGACTCGGATCCGACGACCGAGTCGTTCTCGGCTGCCGGCAACCTCGGCCATGCCCGGGAGCGACACACCGCCCTGCTCCTGCCGGACGGGCGCGTGCTCATCACCGGCGGCAACTGCGACGACACCCAGGCGGACTGCGTGTCGGCCGAGGTATGGGACCCGAGGAAGGGCCGGTTCAGCCCCGCCGGCGAACTCGCAGAGATGCGGGATCAGTTCACGACCACGCTTCTTGCGGACGGCCGTGTCCTGATCGTCGGCGGCTCGGGAACGGAAGATCGGACCGCGACGGCGGAGATCTGGGACCCGGCCACCAACGGCTTCAGCCCGGCAGGCTCGATGGCCGAGGGCCGTGCCTGGCACAGCGCGACGCTCTTGCCCGACGACCGGGTCCTCGTCGTGGGCGGCGGGACCGCCAGTGCGGAGATCTGGGACCCGGCCGCCATGTCGTTCGGTCCCGCAGGGGCGCTCACGGACGAACGCGACGGCTACACCGCCACGCTCCTCCAGGACGGCCGCGTGCTCGTCGTGGGCGGCGAGGGCGCGTGTGACGAGGAGACCATGGAGTGCGAAGTCGTGTCAGAAGCCGAGATCTGGGACCCCGCCACGATGTCCTTCGGTCCCGCTGGCGAGCTGTCCGACGGCCGAGTGGGTCACACGGCCGTGCTGCTTCCTGACGGCCGGGTGCTGGTCTTCGGCGGGATCGACAACCGAGACTACAGCCACCCGGCGACGGCGGAGATCTGGGACCCCGCCATGAACGCGTTCAGCCCGGCAGGGGCATTCGCCCTGGCGGGCGAAGACTACGGTCATGTGCTCTTGCCCGACGGGCGCGTGCTCGTCACCGCCCGCAGCTCGGAGATCTGGGACCCGGTCCTGTCAGAGCCAGGCCCGCCTGTGGCGGCCACCGCCATGGACCGCGACGACGCCGAGGCACGGCTGCTCTCCGGGATACGCGCCAGCATCCGCGACGCATGCAAGCCACTCCGCAAGGGCCTGCCCGGGGCCGCCTTGGCCGCTATGGACTGTCCCCTCGCGGACCCAGTCGTGAAGCGGGTCCGCGCGTACCTGTTCCGAGAACAGTCCGACCTTGTCGATGCCTACTTCGCGAGGCTGGCTGACATGGGTCTCGACCGTGACAAGCCGCACCGCGGACGCTGCAGGCCGGGACGACCTTCGGACGAGCCTTACCACCCCACCATGCCCAAGGAGCGGGCCGACTACCCGTATCGCAGCGGCTGCTTCATCGACGGTGCCGGACGGGCGCACTTCCTGGTGACATCGCCACCTTACGTGCTCAGCGAGGTCACCGGCCGCGACGGCGATTTCGATGCGGTCAAGGGCTGGGCCTGGTCCGGCAATCAGGATGTGCCCGGCGGACCCACGGTCGCGGGCTGAGAGAGGTAGCAGCGGGCGAACAGAGCGGGTGCCGCGGCCGCTCGCACCGCACCCGTGACGTCCGACGGGCTGCCTACTCGCTCAGTGACAGACCCGGCTCGATGGGCTCGGGGAGCGGCGGGGGCTGGCCCTCGAAGATGTAGCCCTCGAAGGTGGAGGTAGCCGAGTAGTAGTCGGCCCAGTCCAGGCTCAGGACGAGCACGGCGGAGAGGCCCTCGTAGTCGCCCTCACCGCTCAGGACCACCGACACGGTCGACCAGAGCCGCTCTCCGGCCTCGTCGGTCTCGAGGTAGGGATTGACATCAAAGCCGCGCCCGGTCCCGGCCCACGCCCCATCGGGACCCTCCAGTCGATAGCTCGTGGCCATGACGGCCGGCGAGACCGGGCCATCGGGGTGGGTGCCTTCACGCGTGTCGAGGAGCGTGCGCGTCATCATCCGCGACGGCAGTCGCGGGTCGCTCGACTCGACGTCTCCTTCGGCGAGCATGGGCAGACGGTCGACGCCCTCCGCTTCGACCGGTTCCGGAGGTGTCCGGAAGGAGTCGACGATCCTGCCCGTGACGTACGTGGCCGTGGGAGCCTCGTCCTCATCCTGGGCCACGGTCCCGACGGTCGAGCTGACCAACAGCCCCACGGTGAGGATTACAAGACAGAGCGTGCACATGGCATGCGCCTCCAGCTACTACGCCCCATCCCAGCGGGGAGTGACGATCAACGCAAGGGTCAGACGTCACTTGGTGCTCCGAAAGCCCGGGCCAACCCCGAGCAGGGAGGCCTCGGCCGTGCCGTTGGACACTTGACGCACCCGTCGAGGGGCGCAGGATTCGCGCATCCGAGCTAGGGGAAGCGGAGATGCGTCGTCTCGTTCTGGCCACCGCGATCGTGGCGCTCTTGCTTGCTCCCGGAGCGACCCTCTCCGCAGATTCCGAACCTGCCGCCTCCAACGCGGCCGGAACAGCTGACCCATCGCCGGCCGAGGCGGAGCCACAAGCTGACAAGGCGACCGATCGCGGCCTGAGCATCCTGACCAAGCGCCCCTTCAAGCTGGGTTGGGGCGCCATCTTCGACGTGGTCAGTGTCGGCGACGGGCTCATGGCCGTCGGGTATGCGGCTACCTACGACAAGAGCCATGGCGCGGCCTGGACCTCGAAGAACGGGCGCAAGTGGAGGAAGTCGCATCGTCTGCCCGACTTCTACTTCAGCCACGCACTCCCGCTCGCGCATGACGCGGTCCTTGCCTTCCGGGGTAGTCGAGATGGATGCGGGGCGCGGGCATGGCGCCTCGAGTCCACCGGGCAGACCGTTGACGCCGGGCGCGTCTGGCCCAACGACCAGGGCTGCCCACGCCACCCGGAGTTGGTCGCGGTCGCCGGCCGCCCGGGCACGGGCATGGTCGCTGCCTACGGTGGCCTGGGCCGGTTTGGTCCAGAGGTCGTGACGCGCAGCGCGAGAGGCAGTTGGGAGACCGTCAGGGTGCCCGGCAGCAAGAGCGTCCGAGCCTTCCCCATCGAGATCGTGCGGACCAGGTCCGGTTTCGTGCTCGTGGCCGAGAGCAAGGACGGCATCAAGGCCTGGCGCTCCCCAGACGGGCTGGAGTGGTCCCGGGCCGAGCTGCTGCCCGACTCGATTCTGGACTACGCGGACTACGCGCCCACGAACACGGTCTACGACGTGGACCGCGACACCCTGCTGGTCCTGGCCGTTCCGGACCGGGTGTGGCGCTCGGTGGGGAGCGGGCCATTCGAGTCGGTCGGATCGCTGGCAGCGCCGGTCGAGACCGATGACGCCGCCTTCGCCGGGATCGCTCTGCCCGACGGGTTCCTGGTGGCCATCAGCGACGACAACGGCATGCGCCTGCAGACCTCGCCGGAAGGCGCGACGTGGACTCGGGCCCCCGACGGCGCGGACTACCGTCGGGCGCACGCCAGCTGGATCTTCACCCATGGCGACAAGGTGATCTTGGTGCCCGCTGCCGGCGGGCCGGTCATGCGTGGATCGGCCACGATCGAGGCCTACCTGCCAGAGCCGGCGGCGACCACTGATCCGGTCACCGCTGCGCACGAACCACCGGAGTCCGATGCGTAGCGCGACGAAGACGCCCAGCGGTTCTTAGGTGGCCTCGCTCGATGGCTGCACCTGGCGCCGCAGATGTTGGCCGGGCATCATGTACGGAGGGCAGAGCCCTGGTGAGCGACACGATCGACCTGCGGGAAGACGAGGTGCTCGTGGCATGACCGAGGATCCGTACGACGCGGGAACCAAGAATGGCTCTTGGTTGATCACGAGAAGGGAAGGACAGTCCACATGAAGACAGCCAAGGACAAGCACGTCGTCGTCAGCGCCGACTTCGCGGGCTTCCCGCTGAAGGAGGCGGTCAAGGAGCACCTGACCCAGAGAGGCTGGACGGTCGAGGACCTGACACCGATCATCGAGGAGTCCCCGATGTACCAGCGGGCCGGTTTCATGCTCGGCGCCAGGATCGCAGAGCGGGAGTTCGAGAAGGGACTGGCCTTCTGCGGTAGTGGGATGGGCATCCATGTCGCTGCGGGCAAGTGCCCACACGTGCATGCTGCCGTCTGCGAGAGCGAACCGGCGGCCAAACGCGCTGCCACCGCCAACAACTGCAACGTGCTGGCCATGGGGGCCTTCTTCATCGGACCCAAGCTCGGGATGGCCATGGCGGACGCGTTCCTGGATCACTCCTTCGGCGAGGGCTACGAGGACTGGTCGGGCTTCGACGAGTACCACCAGATCGGCTACGAGGAGTGCGAGGACTTCGACTACGAGGCCTACAAGGCCAACGGCTTCAAGGTGGCCGACGAGACGGTGCCGCCGCTGGGGCCGGAGCCACGGGGGCTGGCCTTCTAGCAGCAGCGCTTCAGCTCTCGGGGCCCCCATGATCGCAGAACGCAAGCTCAGGATCGCCGTCGTCGGCACCGGTGAGTGGTGGGGCTACCACCACGCCAGGATCTACCACTCACGACCTGACACCGAGCTGGTGGGCATCCTGGGGCGGACGCAAGAGAAGGCCGAGGCCAGGGCCGCCGAGTTCGGGGTCACCGGCTACTCGGAGCTTGAGCGCATGCTCGAGGAGGAGAGGCCCGACCTCGTCTCGGTGTGCCTGCCCAACGAGGCGCACTTCGCGACGACGATGGCGCTCATCGAGGCCGGGGTCCCGCTCTTCGTGGAGAAGCCGCTCGTCTTCGACCTGGAGCAGGCCGACGCGCTCATCGACGCGGCTGCCCGGCGCGACCTGTGGTTCGGGCTCAACTTCAACCACCGCTACGCCAAGCCGGTGCAACTGGCCAAAGCTGCCATCGAGGCCGGCGAGCTGGGTCCGCTGGTCTTCGCGACCTGGCGCTTCGGCGGGGAGATCGGGACCAGCACGGACCGGCACGCCAACCTCATCGAGACGCAGTGCCACGGCCTGGATATGCTCGAGCACCTGTGTGGGCCGGTCGCCAGCGTGATGGCCGAGATGACCGACCCGGCGGGCAGGGGCTTCACCACCATGGTCGTGGCCCTGCGCTTCGCCTCGGGAGCCGTGGGCAGCCTGGTCGGTTCGTACGATTCCTCCTACGCCTATCCCGGCACGCATCTGGTCGAGGTCAACGGCCGAGAGGGACGCCTACTCATCGAGGACACCGTGCGGCGCTACACCTTCAACCGCGCCGGGAACGAGATCGCGCAGGTCTGGCAGGCCGGCTACTTCAATGACCGCGAGCGGGAGTTCCAGCGCACCTTCGACCGCCACGTCGATGCCTTCCTCGAGGCCTTTCGGGCCGGTGAACCACCGCCTGTGCATGCCCGAGCCGGGCGCCGTGCCCTGGCCCTGGCCCGGGCCATCATCGAGTCGTTCGAGTCGGGGACTCGAGTGGCCACCGACTGATGCGCTCAAGCCCCGGAGCCACCCCGAGTGAGGAGGTTTCCGAGGTAGCCCGATGCCTGACGAGTCACCTGACGCGCGCTCTCCCTGGTCTACGGTTCCTCGATGACACGACCCTGACGGCTGAGCCGCAGTCGGCGCCGTCAGACGCGTCCGAGGAAATCGATCACGCGCCGGATGAGCAGCGCGCTGGCGTCGGCATCGTACGAGGGCAGTGAGCTGTCGGCGAAGTAGTGTTGGTCGCCGGGATAGAGGAAGAGCGCCGCGTCGTCGACCGTATCGACGATCTCTCGGGCGGCCTCGATATCGCCCTCGCCGACGAAGATCGGGTCGGCATCCATGCCGTGGATCTGGACGGGGACTCCGTCCGGCCAGGGCCCGAAGGCCCACTCGCCGCGGATCGGAAGGCAGGAGTAGAAGAGCAGTGCTCCGCGGGCGCCGGGCCTGGTCTGGGCAAGCTTCTGCGCCGGCAGCACGCCAAGAGAGAACCCGGCATAGACGAGCTCGGGAGCCAGTTCGTCGGCCACGCGCACGCCACGGTCGCGCAGGACCTCGAAGCCGATCTCATCGGCGTAGGCGACTCCCTCGTCCAGACTGGGAAAGGTGGCTCCGTCGTACAAGTCCGGCGTGTGGACCACGTGGCCTGCGGCCCGCAACTCGTCGCCGAAGGCTCGCACACCGGGGGTCAACCCTTGCGCGTGGTGGAAGAGCAGGACCTCGGCCATGGGGCACTCCGGATGCTGGGTCGGGGGTTGCCAAGCGCTCTGCATTCTACGGACATGTCGGCAGCGCGGCGCATCGCCGCAGACCCGAGGTCAGGCGTAGCCGGCGGCTACTCGACCGTCGAGCCGGAGAAGGTGATGCTCTTGCCCAGGAAGAAGATGCCCGGGTGCGTGGAGAAGCCGTCACCGGTGTTGTTGCGCAGGACCGAGTCCACGAGGTGCACGGTTCCACTGCGGTCGTTGCTCACGAAGAAGAGGCCGCTCCCGCCCTCGCCGTTGGAGCGGTTGCCCACGATCTTGCTGCCCTCCACTCGCAGCGTCATCTCATTGCCGTCGTTGTAGATGGCGCCGCCGTTGCCGCCACCGGGCTTGCCGGCCTTGGGCGGATTGGCGCCGCTGCCGATGGCTCGGTTGTCGATGAAGAGGCTGTTGAGGATCGTCCACGACACGCCGATGCTGGAGATCGCCCCGCCGTTGGAGCACTTGTTGCCGCGGCCGTCCCAGCCACCGAAGGTGCTCCGGACCACGTAGACCGGCAGGCCCGCGTGCTGCGAGAAGACCTGGATGGCGGCCCCGCCGACATCGGGCCCCGTGGCCGCGCATCTGTTCCCGTAGAAGCTCGAGTTGATGACCTTGAGACGGCCGCCGCGCACGAACACGGCCCCGCCCCCGTCCATGGTCTCCTTGCCCCAAGAGCGACCGTTCTTGAAGGTGAGGTTCTGCAGCGTCAGCGCGGGGTGGTCCTGGTCCTGGCAGTGCGGGGTAGTCCACACCAGCTTGGGATCGCACGTGTTCATGTACAGGATCCGCCGCTTGCCCTGGCCGCTGAGCGTGACCCTGCCCCTGCCGTCGAGGACGACGGGCGGCCGGTCGTTGTAGACCTTGGCGGTCGCCTTCATCTTGATCGTCACCGGCTTCTTGCCACAACGGAAGCGGATCACGCCGCCCTTGGACACGGCTCTCACCACTGCCCTCGATGTGCAGCTCCGCGGCGTCCCTTTGCCGATGTAGCGACCAGGCCGTGAGGTGTCCACCGCCCGCGCCTCGGGCGGGACGGGGGCGGTGCCATTCGGGTTGCCAGCAGCGAGCGCCGGTGACGATGCGAGCAGCGGCAGGGCGGTGATGGCCAGAACCAGGGTGAGGCGACGAACGATCATGGTCCGGGCAACGTACCGACCGGACCCGGTCGCGACCAGCGATCCATCGGTACTGCGGACCCCGAGGCATGGGTGCCACCAGCGGTGCCTCACCTGCAGCACCTCGCCATTTCAGGAGGCGCCGGCGATGTAGTCGGCCACGACCTGGTCGAGCACTTCGACCGGGACCGAGCCGTGGCGCAGGATGGCGTCGTGGAAATCGGCCAGGTCGAAGTCGGTGCCCAGGGCGGACTCCGCTTCTGCCCGTAGCCGCAGGATCTCGAGCATGCCGATGAGATACGACGGAGCCTGGCCCGGCCAGACGATGTAGCGGTCCACCTCGGACGATGCCCAGGGTGCTGGGAAGCCAAGATCGATGAGGTAGTCGACTCCCTGGGACTTGGACCAGCCGAGCGCGTGGATGCCGGTGTCCACGACGGCCCGGGCGGCCCGCAGCAGCTCCATCCTGAGCCGTCCGATATCGCCGATGGGGTCGTCGTCGTAGAGGCCTGCCTCGTGGGCGAGTCGCTCTGCATAGAGCGCCCAGCCCTCGGCGTAGCCGGTGAAGGTGGTGGCGCGCCCGATGAGCGGAAGCTCGGCCGACTCGCGCTGCAGGGCGATCTGGAAGTGGTGCCCGGGCACGGCCTCGTGGTAGTTGGTCGTGGCGTACGTCGCGGTGTCGAATGCATCTCCGGCCAGGCTCAGGTAGTAGATACCGGGCCGCTCGCCGACGGCGGGTGGGGGGCGGTAGTAGGCGCCGGCGCCGCTCTCGCGACCCGGTCGTGGCCGCTGCACCTCGATGGGCGAGACCGGAGTGGTCGTGAACATGGCGGCGAAGGCGCTCTCGGCGTCGGTGATGAAGTCCTCGGTGGCCCGGAGCAGGGCCTCGCGATCCCCGTCCGAACGGAGCGGGATCGATGGTGCGGCCGTGCTCGCCGCCTCGATAGCCGCGGCGAACCCCAGGGCCTGGACGTCGAAACCGGCCGCCGTGAGCGCCTCGGTCAGCTCGGAGCGCACGCTCTCGACTCGCTCGCGGCCGATGCCATGGACCTCTTCCGGGGTCAGCGCCGTGGTGAGGTGGTGGCGCAGGGTGGCCGCGTAGTAGGCCGCTCCGTCGGGATGCTCTAGGACGCCGGGATGGCTGTCCGGTCGGGCGGCAGCAGCCTCGACGGCGCTCAGCAGATCGCGGTAGGCCGGGAGCATCTCGTTCTCCAGCGCGGCCCGAGCGTCGTCGACGATGCGCTCTCGTTCGGGGTCGGCCAGGTCGCTCGTGGCCAGACGCATCTCGAGGTCGGTGACGAGGGGATGCGTCCCCGGCGCGGTGAGCTGGTTGTCGATCTGCCAGGCCGCGATGCCCAAGCCCGTCTCGGTCGGGAGGTTGCCCGCTTCCTGGGCACGAGCAAGGTTGTCGGTGACCTGTCGCAGCTGCATGGCCGAGCGGCGCAGGCGCTCGACGTACGCGTCCGCGTCGGTGACGCTCGTGATGGGATGGATATCCGCCATGAACTCGGGGAAGTTGGCGTGGGCGCCGGTGATGTAGTTGACCGCGTACTCGTGATCGAGGTAGTCGGCCATGGTCACGATGTCGGCGAGGTACCACCTGGTCACGGCCATCGTCACTCGCTCGTCGGGAGTCAATGCCTCGAGGTCGACGTCAGCCAGCCGTTCGAGCGCGTCCTGCGCCAGCCGGGCGGTCTCGAGCTGGTAGCCGTGGGAGAGGTCGTTGAGGTGGTCGTCGCCCTGACCAAGGCGCGTCGAGAGGCCGAGGTCCGTGACCTCCTCGGGGAACCGGGCCAGCATGGTCTGGCCGACCTCGGCGACGAGGGCCTCGAAGTCGGCGACCCGGGCTGTGCTGCTCGCCGCTGGTGCCGCGGTCGCGGACGTGGCTGCGGTCGCAGACGTGGTTGCGGGCGCGGCCGGAGACGGATCCGTTCCCGAGGGTCGTGGCGAAGACGCACAGGCTGCCCCCAGCATCGCCACCGCCATGATCGTGCCCACGCTTCGTCGAAGTGCCACGTGGCCTCCCTGCAAGCGAGTGTCACCCGACCATAGCAGCAGGTGTCGCGTCGACTCGGTGGCTGTTCAGCCTAGCTCCGCGCACCCGGGCGCTCGCCGAGGCGGAGAGGGGAGGCTCGCCGAGGGAGCCGGACGAGCCTCCAAAGGGAAAGGCTCGGATCCCGCGCACGCGGATCGAGGATGCCTGTTCGGTCCTCGTCCTGGTGCGTCGAGGTCGTCTCGAGCCAAGGATGCGCTCCCTGCCCACACATGCAAGTGACGAACGACCCGTCATCGCACTTGCCGGACCGTTTTCGGCAGGCCGCCACGTTCGGGCCCGCTAGCGGCCGGGCCCGCCAGCGGCCGGGCCCGCCAGCGTTCAGTCTCCTCGACGATGATCCCCGTTACTCGACGATGTCCCCGCAAGTCGCGTTGGTGAAGCGTTCGGTGGCCCAGAACGCCTGCAGGCCGAGCCATTCCACGCCGGTGAGGACGAAGACGGCGACGCCGACGGTCGTGCCCAGGCTCACCGAGCCACCGCGACACACCGCATCCTTGTTGACCTGTGCCCATTGCTGGGCCTCGGCCACGACCGCGCGCGCTTCGTCGACGCTGCCTTCCAGGGCCAGGACGGCATCATCCACGGTGCCCTGCAGGTCGGCATCATCCACGGCGGCGAGGGCATCGGCGAGGGCCGCATCGACCGCGGCCTGGAGGTCGAAGTCCTCGGTCGCAGCCAGTGCCTCGGCCACGGCTCCGTCGATCGCAGCCTGCACGTCGATGTCGAGCTCGAGGTCCAGGTCCTGCACGGCCGCGACGGTGTCATCTATCGCCTGCTGCACATCGATGTCGATGTCGAGCTCGAACGTCTGCGCACTCGCGACCACTTCGTCGATGGCGGCCTCGAGGTCGATCTCACGGATGCGATCGATGGTCTCATCGAGCAGCGACTGGGCCTGCTCGAGCAGGCCCAGTCGCTCGGCCGGCAGATCATCGAGCATCTTGGTGAGTGCACCCTCGACCGCCTCGGCACATGCGTCGAGTTCCGCCTGGTCGGCAGCACTCGCGGCGCAGAGCTGGTCGATCAGCGAGCGATCGATCGCGTCCGAGGTCGGGCCGGCCTGTGCGGCAACGGAGGCTGGGGTGATAGCCAGGGCAAGACCAAGCAGGAGGGCGATTCGAGTCTTCATAGTGGCTCCACGGTAGAACTCGCTAGCGAAGGTGGCGAGTGCCGAACGGCCGACGCTAGACTCCGCTCCATGATGACCCCCGATCGTCTTTGCGCATTCTTCGACGCTTGGAACGCCCACGATGTCGAGACCATCGTCAGCTACTTCACCCCCGATGGTGCGTACTACGCATCGATCGGTCCCGACGATGCAGGCACCGCCTTCCACGGTTCCGCTGAGTTGCGGCGTGGGGTGGCCGCCTTCCTCGACGCCTACGGCGACGTCCACTACACGGACCTCGTGGTCGGCATGTCCGGCGACGAGCGAGCCTTCGCCAGCTGGACCTTCCACGGCATCAGCCCCGAGGGCCAGCCGATGACGTATCGAGGCGTTGACCTCTTCGCCTGCGAGGGCGATCTCGATCAGCGTCAAGGACGCCTATCGCAAGGAACGCAGCCGACCCATCGGCGGCTGATTCGCGCGGCAATGACCGGTGCCCGCGAGCACCACTCATGACTCACGGCCTGCGTGGAGTGTGCCATCCGGCCCGCGTGCAACCGTTTGCGCTCGCTTGAGACTCGTTTCACCACTGCGAGAGCGTGGGGTCCGGAAGCCGTGTCCGGACCGATTGCCTGCCATCTGCATAGGGGAGTCCATCCAGATGGCCGTCAACATCGCACTCAGCCGCCAGCGCATCCCGATGCTCGACGCTTCGACGCTCGAGGATCGCACGCGCCCTGACCTGGACGGCTCGATGGCCTCTCGACTGCGCTACATGCAATGGCCCAGCTGGTCGGCTTCGGTCGACCGCACCCCCTCGCACCAGCGCCTGTCCACGCAGGCACGACTGGGCCGCCGCTAGCGCAACGGCCCCCGGTAGGCGGGCTGCAGTCGCGCCAGGCGGCGCTCCAGTTCACGCTGGATACTCGCGTACTTCTTCACTCCGGCCTTGTTCTTGAGCATGCACGGGTCGCCGTTCTTGGAGCGCTTCCACGTGTAGCAGGGGCCGTTGCTGAGGTCATAGAGCTCCACCTCGCCGGTGATGTACTCCGTGTACATCCAGCGACACTCGCCTATCCGAGCCCTTGCGCAACCCTGATCGGCAAGCGGCGATGAGGCCGTCGTCGACACGCTCATGTAGCTGGGCACGCGGTGGCCTTCGTCCTGGTAGCTGGTCAGCACCACGCCGCGCCCGAGCCGCTTGCGCTCGCCGGTGAGCAGCCCCAGGAACGAGATGCCGTCGGCCTTGAACTGGCCGTTGGGGTAGGGGCCCATGCGGCAGCCGGCGATGTCACACAAGGTCGGCGCGAGGTCGATGTTCTGGACGCGCTCGCCAACCTCCTTGGGCACCTTGCCGAGCACGCGCTCCCAGTGGACGAACAGGGGGACCTGCGTGCCGTAGGGCGCCTTCTTGTCGTACAGGAAGCGCTGCGATCCGTAGGCCATGCCGTTGTCGGAAGTGAGGATGAGCATGGTGTTCTCGAGTCGGCCGAGCTTGTCGAGCTTGTCCACGATACCGCCCACCAGCTCGTCCACCGACAGCATGCCGCGGCAGATGCGGTTGATGTCATAGCCGCCCGGAGAGACGATCCGCCGCTGGCCCACGTAGGCGGGCTTGTCGCGCACGTTCTTCTCCATGTAGCCCTGCGGCTTCCAGCGATTCAGGTCGCACCTGCCAGACCGTCGGTGGCGCGGCGCGACCGTCCAGGGCTTGTGCATCGAGTAGGGCGTGATCCAGGCGAAGATCGGCTGACCCTTGGGAGCGCGACTGAGCGTCCTCTGCGTGATGCGCGCGATGACGTCGGTGGAGTAGTCGCTCGCGGCGCTGCCGTAGGAACGGGGGACGCCGTTGCTGTAGAGGGTGTAGTCGAAGTAGCCGCCGCCGTAGCCATGGAACTCGTCCCAGCCGGGCGGGTACTTGTCGTTGAGTCGCTCGAAGATGTTGACGTACTTGCCGACCTGGATGGTGTGGTAGCCCTCGGCCTGGAGCTCGGTCGCGATGGTCTCTCGCGGATCGAACAGCGACCCGTCGGTCCGATAGGCGCCGTGGTTGTGGGTGTGCTGGCCGGTCAGGAAGCCGGCGCGGCCGGGCGTGCACGTCGGTGTCTCGCCGTAGGCCTGGCTGAACTCCGTGCCCTGGTTGACGAAGGTGCGACGGATGTTGGGCAGCTTGCGCCACAGGCGCCCGTCAAGCGGTGGGATGTCGTCGAGGACGATGGCCACGATGTCCGGCTGCGGTGAGTGGGGATCCTCGCTGGGGGGTAGCGGCGGGTCCCCGGGCAGCCCCGGGAAGGTCGCCGCCGCGGCCACGCCACTGAGCGTGACGACACCCAGCGTGGCCAGCGCTGTGGCTCTAAGTGCGGTACTTCCGAGCGCGGCCCATGGGTAGGCCGATCGCTTCGACGACATCACCTTCGCAGCGTAGCGGAGTGACAAGGGATGAGGCATGGCGAACGTGCGTCTTGGATCCGCTTCACGACCGTCCCACCAGCATGGGCCAGCGCCTGTCGGTCGCATGCGCCCCTCGGCGGCCCTCGGATCCCGGACACCCCGACGGGGCGGAGTCGATGCGGTCCCGGCTCACAGCTATCCTTGGCTCGCCAGACCATTGGCGCCGGAGCGTTGGCGCCGGAGCCCGGGTGCCGGAGCGCCCGGCGCAGACGGCCGCGATCACGACCGACCGCAGCCACGACCGATCGATGATCAGACCCGGGAGCCCTCATGCGACCAGCTCTTCGCGTCCTCGATGACGCCCAGTTCGACCTCGTCCTCGACGAAGCCCTGCGCATCCTCTCCGAGGTCGGCGTCAAGATCGCCGGCGCCAACATGCGCGAGCGTCTCTTCGATGCCGGATTCAGCACCGGCGCGGCCAGCGGTCGCATCCTCTTCCCGGTGGACAAGGTGCGCTCGGCCATCGCCAGCGTCCCGGCGCAGCTTCATGCTCTACGACCGCAACGGCGAACCCTATGCGGAGTTCGGGGTCGGCCAGCATCACTTCGCGCCTGGCTCGAGCGGCCTCAGTATCCTCGACCATCGCACCGGCGAGCACCGAGACGCCACCACCTCCGACTTCGTCGACTACGTCAAGGTCGGCCATCAGCTCAAGCACGTGGACATGCTGGCCACGGCCTTCTCCAGCAAGGAGGTCGAGCCGCTCATCTCGGATGCGTGGCGCCTGTACCTGCTGCTGAAGCACACCACCAAGGCCTATGTCTCCGGCGCCTTCAGCGAGCATGCCGTGCCGCGCCTGGCCCAGCTCATGGCGCTGTATCGCCATGATGCTGCCGACTTGGCGGCCCGGCCCATGGCCATCTGCACGGTGACCGCGGCCGGTCAGTTCGCCTACAACGAGGACTCCACGCAGAACCTCATCGACTTCGTCGAAGCCGGCATCCCGGTCGAGATCGTACCCATCACGCTGATGGCTCTGAATGCGCCCGTGACGCTGCTCGGGGCCGCCGCCTTCCACACCGTCGAGGTGCTCGCCGGTGTGACCATGGCCCAGCTGGTCAAGCCCGGCGCTCCGACACTGTTCGGAGGCTCTGCGGCGGCGTTCCACATGCAGAACACGACCTCGCCCATGACGGCCATCGAGGCGCTGCGCCTGACCAACACGAGCTCGCTCATCGGCAAGCGGCTGGGTATGCCCACCCAGGCCTACACCGGCTTCAGCGAGGCCAAGGTGCTCGACGCGCAGGCCGGTGCGGAGACGGCCATGGGTGCGCTGCTCGCGGTCGAGTCGGGCATGGACTCGATCTCAGGTGTGGGCATGCTCGACTACCTGCTCACGTTCAGCCTGCCCAAACTCGTCGTTGACGACGAGATCGTGGGGCAGGTGCTGCACTTCGGCCGCGACGTGACGGTGGAGGATGACATCCCCACGACCGAGTTGACCAGGGAACTCTTCGCGGAAGGGCACGTGCTCGTCGCCGACCACACCATGGAAAGATGGCCGACCGAGCTGTACCTGCCGGGCCCGGTCTGGGACCGCGACGCGCGCGACGCCTGGGCGGTCAAGGGCGAGCTGGACATCGAGGCGCGAGCCGCGGCCCAGGTGGAGCGCCTGCTCTCGAGCTATGAGCCACCGCCGACCGACCCGGTGGTCGATGCCGAGGCGCGAGCCATCGTCAGGTCGGGCATGAGAGGCGGGGGCGAGTTGCCGCAGTAGCAGCCGGCGTCCCTGCACGAGGAGGGTTGCAGCATGGAGATCCTGATCGCGGTCTTTGCCGGCATCATCGGTGCGGCCATGGCCGGCATCTGGGGGCGCGACATCCTGAGCGGCCACGGCTACGACGCGCCGCACGGCTTGTTGCGCGCACGCGAGGCCGACTCGGACGATCTCATGATCTGGCACTGGGCGGCCGAATTCGGGACAGCCTTGCTGCTCATCGCCGCAGCCAGCCTGCTCCTGGCCAACGCGGCCATCGCGGAGCCCATCATGCTCATCGCCCTGGGTGCGCTGATGTACACCTCGACCAACAGCCTGGGCTGGTCGCTGGCGGCACCGGAGCGCCGTCCTTACGTCGTCCCCATGGCCGGCGCGCTCATCGGCGCCATCATCTGCGCTGGCGCACTGATCCTCCTCTAGATACCCGGCAAGGTCAGCAGTCGGTCCGCTGCGCGCCGTTGCGCTGCGCTGTGGCGCCGTTGGCCGCCGTTGGCCGCTGTGCTGCTCACCCAGCGTGCAAACGCGACGACCACGGCGCCGGATCTGCCAGTTCTGCTCATCCCATGAGAAGAACCGTCAGCGCTGCTCACCAGGAGGATGCAGGATTCGCCAATTCGGCTGCCGGCACGTCGAGATTGCTCATGACGTGAGCACGCGCAGCTGTCGGCCGAGGCCCACGCGCAGCTGTCGGCCGAGGCCCGCGTGCTGCGACGCACCAAGGCGGGAGTGGCTCGCGACGCGCCGGCCCGGACTAGCCTGAACAGGCTAGGCCATGCCCGCCGGTGAGGACGAGGGCTCGTGGTGCTCGTCACTGCCGCGCAGCCAGCCCGCGACAGGCAGGCGGACGGCTACCGCCGAAGCTCCGATAGTCAGCGTGATGGTCGCCAGCAAGCCGGCGTACAGCTCCGGCGTCACGGCACCGGCGGCGTACAGCACCGACACCAACACGAAGCTGAACTCCCCGAGCTGGCTGAGGCCGGTAGCGATCTGGGACGGCCGCTCCAGGCCACCGAGCTTGGCGAACAGGTAGATGACGCCGGTCTTGGCCACGATCATGAGGGCCACGAAGACGAACACCCAGCGCAGTCCACCGACGAGCGCTTCGGGATCGAGCAGCGATCCGACCGAGACGAAGAAGAGCACCGCGAAGACGTCACGGAAGGGGAGCAGCCGGCGCCGCGCTTCCCCAGCCATGGGGCTGTCGGCGATGACCAGGCCGGCCACGAAGGCCGCCAGCGCGAGCGGGATCCCGAACACGACCGAGCCGATGCCCGCACCGATGAGGCCGCTGGCGATGGAGACCAGCAGGAAGAGGTCGGGATAGTGGCGAAGGCGACCGAGCACGGCCGGGAAGATGCGGGCCGCGACCACGGCCAGCAGCGAGAACAACCCCAGGCCGATGAGTGCCTCGAGCGGGTCGCGCTCGCCGGCGTTCCAGATCGCCAGCAGGAAGGCGCCGAGGATGACGCCCGTCAGGTCCTGCAAGAGGCTCCAGCCCAGGAGCGACATCTCCGTGGCCTTGTTGGTACGCCGCGTGACGGAGCGCGTGATGTTGACGATGACGACCGACGAGGACATGGCCACGCACAGGCCCAGGACGAGTGCTACCTCGAGCGGCTGGCCCAGCAACGCGAGCACCGCGCTGGCGATGGCGGTGGTGGTCAGGATCTGACCGCGGAGAAGCAGCCAGCAGCGAGCGGTGCTCGCGCCGGAGCCGGCCGACGTCGAGCTCGATGCCGACCTCGAAGAGCAGCAGCACCACGCCGACATCGGCCAGCAGGCGGACCTGCTCCTCGTCCGGCTTGCTGTCTTCGGGCAGCAGCTGGAAGGCGACCAGGCCGACCATCAGGTAGCCGATGACCGCGGGCAGCCCGATGCGTCGGGAGATGAACCCGAACACCGCTGCCGCGAGGAATACCGCCCCCAGCTCGAGGATCGGGACGGCGGTCTCTTCCATGACGCCAGCGTACCCGGTCGGAAGCCTCGCTTGACACCTAGAATGCCGAGGCCATGACCGACCACACGACCGACGAATTCCGACCCATCACACCTGCCCGCCCCGCCGGCGAGCCCGATGTCGCGCGCACCGACCGGCTCGACGAGGCGGTGGCCTCGCTGTTGCCGGCCCTGGAGCAGTTCAACCGTTTCGAGGGGCCCGACCGTGCCGCCATCCGCTCGGAGTGGCTGGCCCTCCTCGAGGAGCCGCTGCCCGAAGAGGGTGTGGGCGCCGATGGCGTCCTTGACCTGCTGCGCGAGGTCGTCATCCCGCGAGGCCTCCGCGTGGGGCACCCCGGCTTCACGTCCTGGGTGACCACGGCGCCATCGACCACGGCCGCCGCCGGCCACCTGGCCGCAGCGGTGGTGAGCCCCCAACGCTGGTGGCTGCAGCCGGGCAACCACCTCGACACGATGGCCGTACGCTGGCTCATCGAGCTGCTGAGCTTCCCCGATTCATTCGTGGGCACGTTCACCTCGGGGGGCTCGACCGCCAACCTCGTGGGCCTGGGCGCCGCACGCCAGCACGCCGGCGAGAAGATGGGGCTGGACCCGGCGCTCGAGGGCATCACGGCCATGCCCGAGCCACGCGTCTACGCCAGTCCCGAGACGCATCACGTGGTCATGCGGGCCATGGGCGTGCTGGGACTCGGTCGTGCCAACCTGCGCGTGGTCGGCCTGGACACGGACCGTCGCGCCGATCTGCGCGAGCTGGAGACGCTCATCGTCGAGGACGTGGCCGCAGGCCGCACCCCGGTCGCCATCGTAGGCAACGCCGGTGACGTCAACACCGGCATCATCGATCCGCTGCCGGAGATGGCCACCATCGCCCGCAAGCACGACATCTGGTTCCACGTCGACGGCGCCTACGGTGGCTGGGGCATGCTCGACGAGCGGGTCGAGCCGGCCTACGGCGACCGCGCGTCGTACGACTCCTTCGCCGTCGACCCCCACAAGTGGCTGGCCGCGCCGGTGGGCACGGGCCTGGCCATCTGCCGTGACGGCGAGCTGCTCAGCCGGGCCTTCACCATCGAGCCGGGCCACTACGACCGCGAGCGCAACCAGGCCGTCGATCCTGTGGGCGATGCCGAGTCACCGTGGTCGGCCCTGGGTGGAGGGACGCCCGACTGGGGCGTCGACTTCTCGACGCCGACGCGCGGTCTCCCGGTGTGGGCCGTGCTCAAGGAGATCGGTGCCGAGGGCATGCGCGAGCGGGTCCGGCGCCACAACGACTTCGCCCGGATGGTGGCCGCTCGGGCGCGTTCCGAGCCGGAGCTGGAGCTGCTCTCGGAGCCGCAACTGTCGATCGCCTGCTTCCGCTACCGGCCGGTCGGCTGGGATGACGCCGATCGCCTGGACCGGCTCAACGCGGACATCCTCGCCGAGCTGCGGCGCGAGGGTCGTTCGCTGCCCTCGAGCACCAACGTCGATGGCGCCTTCGCCATCCGCGCCTGCTACATCAACCCACGCAACGACGTCGCGCACGTGGAGATGCTCGTGGACGACGTGTTGGCCATCGGCCGCCGGCTCAGCGCCGCCGGGTAGGCCGTACTAGTCGAGGTGCGCGGGGGAGCCGGCAAGCTGGTCGAGGAAGAGCAGGACCGGCCGGGCGGCGTTGAGGTCGCCGGCGATGATGTTGGGCAGCTCTCTGGACATGACGTCACGATCGGAAAGCGGCCGGCTGAAGACCACGTCCTTGAGTCGCAGCAGGTCGCCATACGGATGGTCGCTCGGGAAGCCCTTGGGGTTGCGCGTCAGCGACTCGCCGGTGACCGAGCCGAAGACCGAACGGAAGCGCTCGTTCTCGATGGCTCGGAAGACCGCGCTCGGGTCACGGTCGATCTTCTCGCGGAAGGCGGCCAGACGGGCGCGCTCAGGGTGCCACATGCCACCGCCCACGAAGATGTTGCCGGGCTCGAGGTGGAAGTAGCCGCCGACGGCGCCGCGGGGACGCAGCTCGTCGCCACGTGAGTCGTCCCAGGGGAAGTCGGCGCCCTGGGCGGTCTTGTATGGCGACTTGTCCTTGGAGAAGCGCACATCCCGGTAGATGCGGAAAGGCGAGCGCTTGGGGTCGGCCTCGAGCGGCAGGCGCAGCTCGTCGAAGCGCTCGGCGAGGGCCACGCACAGGGCCTCCAACGGCTCCTTGACGAGCCGTTCGTAGTCGGCCTTGCGGGGCTTGAACCAGGCGCGATCGTTGTTCGCAGCCAGGTCGGCCAGGAACTGGAGCGCGCCAGGCTCGAAACCGTTGAAGGGGGCGGGTTGGGCGATCGACTCGGCCATCGTCATTCTCCTGCGGCTCAGAAACACGCGCTCCACGGACGCCATCGCCACCTATCATGGCGCCGGATGGCAACGCCTGCGAACCGCGCCGCCCGCCCCACGCCAGATTTGGTCTCGGTGTGCATGCGCCGAACGTCCCATTCCAAACGTGTCGTTCGTGACGCAGCCTGTCGTTCGATGGACTGCCTGCCCAGTGACGTCGTGTTCTGCGCACGCCCGGCCGCCGTAGTGTCTCGATGACCGACCGCGAACGGCCCGAGTTGGAGTGGCCGAGCGAGGACCTGGCACGCACCGAGGCCCGCCCCAAGCCGAGCCGGGATGTCGAATGGCCGAGCGCGGATCACGCCGCCAAGCCCCCCGCGCCACCTGAGCCGACACCGCCCGAGCCGACGCCATCCGCCGAGCCAACACCGCCCGAGCCAGCGCCACCGCCCGAGCCGACGCCATCCGCCGAGCCAACACCGCCCGAGCCCGCGCCACCACCCGCCGGGCTCGCACCCCAGCCCTCGCCGCCCGAGACCGCGCCTCCGCATCCCGCCGTGCCCGAGCCTCTGGCCCCAGCTGCCGACGCGCCGACACCCGCCGGGCTCGCACCCGAGCCCCCGCTGGCACCACTGTCGCCAGCTGGCTACCCGCCCGCGGCGGGTGAATACCAGCCACCGCCGGAGTACCAGCAGCTGCCGTCGTACCCGCCCGCTGACGGGCCCTTCAGCGGTCAGCCACCAGCCCTGACGCCACCGCCAGCCGGGCCCTACGCGGTCTTCGGCCAGGTGGACACGCCCACGCCGGCCAGGCCCGAGCTCGCTGAGAAACGTGCCCACTTCCGTCCCGACATCGAGGGCCTGCGGGCCATCGCCGTGCTGGCCGTGCTGCTCTTTCATATCGGCCTGCCCCTCACCGACGGCGGGTTCGTCGGCGTCGATGTCTTCTACGTCATCTCTGGATTCCTCATCACCGGCCTGCTGCTGCGGGAGGGGCAGGAGAGCGGCAAGGTCGACCTCATCCGCTTCTATGCCCGGCGCATGCGGCGCCTGTTGCCGGCCGCGCTGGTGGTCATCGTGGTCACGCTCATCGCCTCCGCGGTCATCGTCACGCCACTTCGCCTGACCGAGATCGCCGGCGATGCTGCCGCCTCGGCCCTGTACGTGGCCAACTTCCGGTTCGCGCTCGACGCCACCAACTACCTGGCCGTGGAGGCGCCGTCACCCCTGCTGCACTTCTGGTCGCTGGGCGTCGAGGAGCAGTTCTATCTCGTCTGGCCGCTGCTGCTGCTGGTGGTCACGCGCGTCCTGCCCCTGCGCTTCGTGGGCTTGTTCTTCGTGGTCCTCGCGGTGGCTTCGTTCGCGCTCTCGCTGTACTGGACCGACGCCAGCCAGGCATGGGCGTTCTACTCGCCGGTGACGCGAGCCTGGGAGCTGGCCGCCGGTGCGCTCATCGCCGTGGGGCTCCTGCGCATCCCGACGCGTTCACCGCGACCGACCGCTGCGCTCACGGTCGTGGTCGGCCTCGTCCTCATCGTGGCCAGCGTCCTGCTCATCACCACGGATACGCCGTTCCCCGGCGTGGCCGCGCTCCTGCCCGTGCTGGGCGCTGTCCTCGTCATCGTCGGCGGTGGCCGGGGCGACACGTTGCCCGGTCGCATCGTGCTGGCCAACCCCGTCTCCCGCTACCTGGGCCGCATCTCCTACTCGCTGTATCTGTGGCACTGGCCCATCCTCATCCTCATCCCCATCGCCATCGGCAGCGATGAGCTGGGACTGCGTATCGGCCTCGCCGGCGTCGCGGTGGTGGTGGCCGCCATCAGCACCGAGCTCATCGAGCGACCCTTCCGGCGTGCCTCGTTCCTGGCCTTGCGCTCACGTGGCTCCATCCAGCTGGGCCTCACCGGCTCGGTCGCGGTCGGCGCGGTGGCGCTCGTGATGAGCGGCGCCATCAGCATCCCCTCTGACATCCCCATGCCCTGGATCAGGCCCGATCCGGTGGTCGTGGAGCTGGCCGGGGTGCGGGAAGACCTGCCTGCCCACTATGCCGATGGCTGCACGGTCAAGATCACCGACCGCAAGATCAAGCGTGATTGCGTGTACGGGGACCCCGAGGGCGACAAGACGGCCATGCTCATCGGCGACTCGCACGCTGCCCAGTGGGCGCCGGCGCTCGATGCCTATGCTGCGTCACAGGGCTGGCGTCTCGAGATCCACAACAAGTCCGCCTGCAACGTGGCCGATGTGCCCGTGTGGGAGCGGCGCCTGCGTCGCGTCTTCGACGAATGCCTCGAGTGGCGCAGTGCCGTCGCCAAGCGCATCCGCAACACCGCGCCGGAGATCGTCTTCGTGGGCATCACGCGTGACTACGAGCTGTGGGACAACGGACGCGTCATCCAGACCAAGGACGCCATGGGTTACTGGCGCCAGCAGCTGACCGCGCTGCTGCAGGCGCTCGAAGAGGATGCCGGGCGCGTCATCCTGCTGGCCGAGACTCCGTACCTCAACTTCGACCCGGTCGACTGCCTGGCCGATGACTCCATCGCCAACTGCGACCCGCCCAAGTCCCTCGTCGTCGATCGGGACTACGCGGCCATCGAGTCCAGTGCAGCCCAGGACGCGGGAGCCTCCGTGCTCTCGGTCAACGATCTGTTGTGTCCCGGCTCGACCTGTCCGGTGGTCGTCGACGACATCGTCGTCTTCCGCGACAACCACCACATCACCGCGTCATACATGAAGCGCCTCGCCGAACCCATCGGCAACCTCATCGAGGGTCGTGATCCGTACCCCACGCCGAGTCCCCGAGCCGAGATCGCGGCGAGCGGCAGCTAGGTTCGCCGGCATCTCCGCGCTCTCACGCATCTCTGACCCACACTCCACCCGGCGTCCACGCAGCGGCCTCGACCGCACCACTGCGCACCACATCCGCACGGTTCGATTCGGGCCCGGGATCGGGTCTGGTGTGGTCCGTGGCGGTTAGGTCTCCCTTCGGTCACCGCCCCCTGTGGTACCCGTGTGTGGATGCCGTGCGCCGGCTCCACCGGGAGAGTGTCGGCATGCCCACCTTCGGATCCATCCCCATCCGCCGAGCGGCCACGGCAGCGCTCGCGGGGGCGATGCTCATCACGCTTCTTCCTGCCGCGTCCATGGCCTCGGTGTCCGATGCTCCGGAGGTGGTCAGGGCAGCCGAGTGGCGAGTGCTGTCAGAGATGAACCTCTTCCGCGCCCGGCGCGGCCTCGAGCCATTGCGCATGGCCACCGGCGTCCGTCTGGTGGCACGTGACCGGTCGCGCTCCATGAAGACCCAGAACTACTTCGGCCACACCTCGCCGTCCGGAGTGGATGCCGCAGCGATGATGAACCGGCGCGGTATCTCCCAGCAGCTCTGGGGCGAGAACATCGGCGCCATCAGGAACATGCGCGTCGACACTGCCGTCGAGTGGATGGTGGACGCCTGGGCAAGGTCTCCAGGACACCGCTACAACATGCTCTATCCGGGCTTCAACTACGTGGGCATCGGTGTCGCTCGTGCCGGCGACTACCTCGGTGCCGAGTTGTTCTTCACCGTCGTCTTCGTGAACCAGCGCGACCACACGGCGCCCAAGGCCGCCCTGGCCCACTCGGGCTCGGGGATCTCGGTGGCGTCGGCGGCCGCCAAACGCCGCGTCACGGTGCGCTGGTGGGGCGGTGATCGGCGCCTCGCGACCCGGACCGCGGGCCTCAGGGGCTTCACCGTCCAGTACCGTCCGGCCGATGGCAAGTGGCGGACCATTCGCAAGAACACGAGGCAGCGCTCGGCCACGGTCGCGCTGCCCGACGGCACGCACTGGTTCCGCGTGCGAGCCGTCGACCGGCGCGGCAACCGGAGCGCCTGGCAGCGACCCCTGCGCGTGACCGTCAACTGACCCTACACGACTGCCGACGGAACGCCGGGCCAGGACCCCCTACTGGTCCGGCTTCCTGATTCGTGCCCGGAGAACGCCAGCGACGGAGCCGAGAGCCTAGCGGCTGGTCTGCTCGGGCCGGGCAACACCGTCGAGTTCGCGGTGGACCTGCACGAAGAGGCTGCCCAGCACGCGCGCGGCGGTGGGGAAGGCATGGATGGTGTCGGCCAGCTCGGCCAGGGGCACGCGCATCTTGATGGCCAGCACGGCCTCATGGATGAGCTCCGCGGCACCCGGTCCGGCGATGAAGGCACCGAGCAGGGTCCGCGTGTCGCGATCGACCACGATGGTGATGTGACCTTCCGCCTGGGCCGTGTAGCCCCTCGCCGTGGTGGCCAGGTCGGCCGTGGCCTCGAAGGCGTCGTAGCCGGCTTCGAGCGCCCCCTCCAGCAACAGGCCGACCGAGGCCGCCTCGGGGTCGGTGTAGAGCGCGCGGGGGATGGCACGGTAGTCGGGTGTGACCTCCTCTCCGCGCGCGATACGCACGGCCATCTCACCCTGGTAGTGGGCCACGTGGGTGTGCAGCTCGGGTCCCGCCGGATCGCCCACGACGTAGGTGTGTGGCGCGATGCGCAGGCGCTCATCGGGGCGCGGCACGCGGCCGTCGGCGGCTAGCCCGATGGTCTCCAGGCCCAGCCCCTCGAAGGGGATGGCGCGGCCGATGGAGACCATGACCTCGTGGCCTTCCACCGAGCTGCCATCGGAGAGCTGCACGCGGTGGGCGCCAGCGGCACCACCTTGGGGTTCGACGCGCACGGCACGGACGCCGGTGTGGACCGTGACGCCGTCGCGCTCGAGGGCCGCCTGGACGTACTCGGAGTTGCGGGCGTGGTCACGGGCGAGGATGCGCGGGTTGGAGTCGAGCAGCGTGACCGGCACACCGTAACGCGCGTAGACCTGGGCCAGCTCGGTCCCGGTCGGACCACCACCCATGATGAGCAGGGACTGCGGCAGCTCGCGTGCGCCGGTGCCCTCGTGGTTGTCCCAGGCGTCGATCTGGTCGAGCCCGGCGATGTCGGGGATGCGCGAGTGCGAACCCACGGCGATGACGATGTCGCGGCCGTGCAGGACGCGCTCGCCGCCATCGGCCAGGTCGACGTGGACACGGCCGGGACCGTCGAGCCGGCCCGTGCCCCGGATGGGCTCGGCACCGACCGCGCGATAGCGAGCTTCGTGGTTGGCGTCCGACGGGTAGTCGGTGCCCTCGCGGCTGATCATCCAGTCGCGGAAGTCAGAGGCCTTCTGCCACGGGAAGTCACCGCCGGCGTGGTGTACGGCCGCGGCATGGAGCAGCGACTTGGAGGGCATGCAGGCCCAGAAGGCGCACGAGCCGCCGAACAGGTCACGGTCGACGATGGCCACGCTGTGGCCACCTTCACGGGCCAGCTCGAGCGCGGCCTCACCGCCCGGGCCGGCGCCGATGATGACGAAGTCGAAGGTGTCTTGGGGGTCGGTCACGGGGTCTCCTGGGGTCAGTCGTTGGGCTGTCTGTCGAGCGCTGCGCGGAACGCGGCCATGACCGGTGCGCCACGGAGCACGAAGAGGATGTCATCGATACCGCTGCCCGGATGTGCGCCAAGCCACGCCCGGACCGCGGAGAGCGCCACCTCGGCAGCCTCGCCGAGCGGATAGCCGTAGACGCCGCAGCTGATGGCCGGGAAGGCCACGCTGCGGCCGCCGGCTTCCCAGGCCAGGTCGAGCGAGCTCGAGTAGGCAGACGAAAGCAGGGCCGCTTCGTCGTGGCCGCCACCCTGCCAGATGGGCCCTACGGCGTGGACGATGTAGCGGGCCGGCAGGTTCCCGGCAGCGGTGAGCACCGCTGAGCCGGTGGGACAGCCCTGGTATCGCTCCCGCAGCTCGACCATGACGCCGGGTCCGGCTGCGGCGTGGATAGCCCCATCGACTCCGCCCCCACCGGCCAGAGCACTATTGGCGGCGTTGACGACGACGTCCACACTGACCGTTGTGATGTCGCCTGCCAGCAGTCTCACGTGCGTGTCGTGCCAGCGCGCGCTGCTGCCCGGCTCCGGGTCTCCGCTGTCCATGGCGCGAGTGTGGCCCAGCTCACCGGCTCGGAGCAACCCTTGACGACCGCGTCGACGCCGGCGACCGCGCCGACGCCGGTCGCATCGACGGAGGAGAAGCCGAAGCGCTCGCAGCTCGCCTTCCTCGGTTGGGTCGGCTTCACGATGCTGCTCTTCTATGCCCGGTCATCGGTGGCGGCTGGCTGGGCATGTACGTCGGGCCGGTGCGCCTGCTCAACCTGGTCATCATCGTCATCGCCCTGGTCGTCTGGCTCATCGTGGCCTGGCGCCAGCCCGCGTGGCGGCCGACCAGGCGGCCATCTGGCCGGCCTTCGCAGCCCCGCTGCTGGCCTTCGGCCTGTCGATGCAGACTTCTCCGACTACCAGCGCATCGGCTTCGACTTCATGGCCTACGCGGTGCTGCTGACGGTCCTCTACCTGCTCCTCGTGCGGATCATGGCCTTACCCTATGCCCGTGCCCGCATCGGCGGCGCCATGGCCGGCTATCGCCTCGTCCTCACCGGGGCCTACATCGTCTGGTCCGTGCAGCGTGGATCGAGTGGTGGGACTGTCGGCGAGATCCGCATGCCGCCCTTGCGCCCGGCCCTGCTGGGCATGACCTGGGGCAGCCCGAGCGTCGTCTTCACGGTGCTGACGCTGATGACCTCGGTCGCCATCGGCGGGTTGGGACTGCGTACACGCGGCGCGCGCGTTACCGCCGTGGTGCTCGTGGTCATGCTCGTGGTGGCGGGCTTCATCTCCGGCAGCCGCTCGGGCTGGCTGGCCATCACCGGCGCCATCGTCATCGGTGGGCGCGTTGGCCCTCGTGGACAGCCGGGGACGCACGCTGCTGGCCAGCTGCCTGGAGCCGACGTGCATCCGGCTCGCGCTATCGCCCGTAGCCATCGTGGCTGGCCTTGTGCTCGTCGTCCTTGGCGCCTGCCGTGCTCGATCGGCTGGAGGAGTGGGCGACGGCGGTCGCCTACGACGTCTGGGCCACCGCCCTGCGCATGTTCGAGGACGCACCGGTGCTGGGCTTCGGCCCGGGCACCTGGCGGCGCAGTCGCGTCGCCTACACCGAGCCGGGTGAGCTCGACTGGTACGCAGCCCCACGCGCACAGCCACTACTTCCAGACCGCCGCCGAGCTCGGGCTCGTGGGACTCGCGGCCGGACTCATCGCCTTCGGTGCGGTGACCTGGCTGCTCGTACGGGCGATCCGCGGTGATGACCTTGAGCGCCGCCGCTGGGCGTGGGCGTCGCTGTTCGGGCTCACCTACCTGGCGATCAACGTCTTCGTCGACACCCACACCATCCCCACCGTGGCCTTGCTCATGGGCCTGCCCATCGCCGTGCTCGATGCCACCAGCCGTGGTGGCATCCGGCTGCCGCTGTGCCGGCCTCGGTCGCCTGCTGGCTGCGCAACGCGGCCGTGGCCATGCTGGTGCGTCGCCTGTGCCGCCTCGGTCATGCAGCTGGTGCGGATCGAATCGGCGGCCATCGACCCACCAGCGCGCGGTGATCGCGGCCGGGGAAGGGGAGTGGGCCGATGCGCTCACGCCTGCGCTCGACGCTGCGCGCACGGGATCCCGACTTCGGTGCCTACCAGCTGACCGCGGCGCTGGCGCTGGCGGCCAACGAGGAATGGGCCGCCGCCGAACAAGCCTATCGACGAGCCATCGCCATCGACGGCCTGCCCCGAGCCTGGCTGGGCCTGGCACGCGTGGGTGTCGAGCTGGGATGGTCGGATGACGAGGTCTCGGCCGCGCTCAGGGAGGCTCTGCGCCTCGGCGATCAGCAGGCTGCGCTGACCTTCGCCGCGGGACGGGTGTACGACCTGCTGGGCATGACCGCCGAGGCCGATGCCGCCTATGTGCGCACGCTGGTGCTCGTACCCAGCCTGGCCGCCGATCCCGACTGGCAGGCCGAGCTCGGCCCCGAGCGCTTCGCGGCCATCGTCGACGGCACGGTCGCCGCGGCACCGGCACAAGGCTGGGAGGTCGTGCTCATGGCCGGTGACGCGGACCGGGCTCGCGAGCTGGCGACGCAGGGCCCCGACGCGGACTACCACGCAGCGGTCATCGGGGCCTGGGTGGGTGACGCTGGGGCTCTCGAGGCCATGCAAGCGATGGTCGATACCACGCCCGAGGACGCGGTGCGCCTCTCGATGGCGGCCCGGGTGAGCGATCACGCCCGCGACCTGGAGGCTGCACAGAAGTACCGCCGCCTGACCCGCCTGGGCCCCCACTACGGCCCCATGACCGTGAGCGCCGGCTTCGGGAGAGCGCGCATCCGCTCGCGGATGCGCCGATGGGCACGAGCACCCACTTCTACGGCACGTACACGTACCGCCGCGCGCTGCCGGTGCGATCTGCTGCCGCCCGACCTGCCCGGCCTGGTCATCTCCAGCAACGTGATCGGCGAGGAACCGGAGCAGACCGCACCGGAGCAGACCGCACCGGAGCAGACCGCACCGTAGTGGACCACACCGTAGGGGACCGCACACTGCTAGACCGTCCGTACCATTGCCAGAACGCATCGATTCTCACTAGGGTGTGCCGGTCATGATCCGGCGCCATGCCTCGACCCTGCGTGCCCTGCTCATGCTCACCGACGGCGTACTCGCTGCGCTCGTCCTGGTGGGCCTGTCCATCGTGCGCTTCGGCGAGGACTGGGCGGTGTGGTGGCGGGAGATCATCCCGGACCCCATGGGCCTGCTGCTGCTCTACGCCGTGGGCTGGGTCGTGGCGCTGGCCTTCAACGGCCTGTATCGGCCGCGAGCACGCTGGTCCATCCGCTCCGAAGCGTGGGACCTCATGCGCGCGACCATGCTCATGGCCGTGGCCACGTTCGCCGTGCTCTTCTGGTTCAAGCTTCCCGATGTCAGCCGCCTCTTCCTGGTCATCCTCTTCCCGACGCAGTACGTCGTCACCCTCGTCACGCGGGCCATCCTGCGTCTGGCCTTCCGGCGAGCTCCGAACCAAGGGCATGAACGCCCGCTTCGTGCTGGTGGTCGGTGCCGGTCCGCGCGGCCAGGCCTTCGCCGCGACCATGGAGAGCCATCGCGAGCTGGGCCTCAAGGTCGTCGGCTTCCTCGACGACGAACCCGAGGTGGCCGATGCTGCCAAGTGGCCCTGGCTGGGTCGCCTGGCCGACACGGAGGGGGTGCTCAAGGCGCAGGTCATCGACGAGGTCGCCGTGTGCCTGCCCTTCAGCCAATGGCAGTACGTGGACGGCATCGCCCACATCGCCGAGGAGGCGGGCAAGATCGTGCGCGTGCCCATGGACGTGCTCGATCACTCCTTCTCCGCGGGCAAGGTCGAGGATCTCGACGGCGTGCCCGTCTACTCGCTGGTGTCCGGCCCGGACCGCACGCTGGCGCTGTGGATCAAGCGCTTCCTCGACATCGGCGCCTCGGCCATCGGCATGGTGCTGCTGGCGCCGCTCTTCGGCCTGGTGGCCTGGGCCATCCACCGCCACGATGGCGGACCGGTGCTCTTCCGCCAGACCCGCATCGGCCTGCACGGCCGCACCTTCGAGATCCTGAAGTTCCGCTCCATGGCCGTGGACGCCGAGTCGCAGGTGGCCGAGCTGGCCGGCGCCAACGAGCTTTCCGGACACGCCTTCAAGATCACCGACGACCCGCGCGTCACGCCGCTGGGACGGCGACTGCGCCGCTGGTCCATCGATGAGCTGCCGCAGCTGTGGAACGTGCTGCGCGGCGACATGAGCCTGGTGGGGCCCCGTCCGCCGCTGGAGTCGGAGGTCTCAGGCTACGACCTGTGGCATCGCCGCCGGCTCTCGATGAAGCCGGCATCACGGGCCTGTGGCAGGTCCGGGCACGCCACGAGCCGGTCTTCGACCGCTGGGTCGAGGACGATCTCGAGTACATCGACCGCTGGTCCCTGTGGCTGGACCTCCAGATCCTGGCCCGCACCATCCCCGCAGCCCTGGAGGGACGCTGAGGGCTCGGCGGCTCGATCTCGCCCGCCTATCAGCTCCGTGAACTGCCTAGCGCTGATGCACCTCGGCGCGCGACCCGATGGAGTCGATGCCAGACGGACGCGACGGGGTCGCTCACACCCAGGCGCACGTGGAAGCAATGCCGCGTCGCTAGGTCTGCCGCCCACCTGTCCTTCCCGCGCAGCTCCTTGTGCACCAGTCGCAGGTGCTGATCCCGAAGCTCACGATAGATGTCGCTGTCCGGAGTCGACCCTGTTCCGCTGCTGGTTCCTTTGATTCGGTTCATCTGGGCTTGCCTGCCGGTCACTTCGTCTTCATCGGCCGCGCGATTCCGGCGACGACGGAACATCGGCCTTGGAACGCGCACGAACGTCCCTCGTATGGCCATCTGAGCGAGGAGGAGATTGTCCGGTCCCAATATGGGTAGCACGCCCCACGTGCTCTGGAGCACCTCGCGTCGCATAAGCCCGTAGACCATGTTGCATGCACCCAAGTGCCAGATCAGCTCGGTGTATCTGGCACGCGGGTCTGAGGCGCTGACATCCACGAAGTCGTCCATCACCTCGAGATGGTCGCCCGCCTCGCCGATGAGGACGGTCTCCGTGTAAGCCAACACAGCCGCATCGTCTTCCTGAAGAGCGCTCACAAGCACGGTCAGGTATTCACGATCCCAGAGGTCGTGGTCGCTTGCCCACATGAAGTAGTCGCCGGCAGCCTCACGCATCAGGTGGTTGAAGTTCGCGACCGCACCACGATCATCAGGCCACGCCGTGAGCCGGACCCGGACATCACCCGACGTGTGGCGCCGAACGATGTCCAGCGTGTCGTCCGAAGAACCGTTGTCGTTGATCAGGATTTCCAGGCGCGGATAGTCGAGCTGCAGCAACGACTGTAGGCTCTGCTCGACGAATGCCTGGGCGTTGTGGGTGGGCACACCCACGGTGACGAGCGGTACCTGTGCGGGCTCGCCGCCGGACTTCTGGGGTACTTCGGGTGGTTGTGGTGTGGTCATACTCTCGCTTCGTGAAGGTTGTCATCCTTGCCGGCGGTCTCGGCACGCGTCTGGCCGAGGAGACCGACGTCCGCCCCAAGCCGATGGTCGAGGTCGGGCATCGCCCGATCCTCTGGCACATCATGAAGCACTACGCGGCGGCCGGCTTCAACGAGTTCGTCGTCGCGCTCGGGTACAAGGGCGACGAGATCAAGCGGTTCTTCGCGGACTACCTGACGCTCGATGGCGATGTCACCATCCGGTTGGCGGACGGCCACGTCACGCGTCATCGCTCAGCGTAGAGGACTGGATCGTCCATCTCGTGGAGACAGGCTTCTCGACCAACACGGGGGGTCGCATCAAGCGCCTCGAACCGTGGCTGGACGGTGAGCGCTTCATGCTTACCTATGGTGATGGTGTGAGCACCGTCGACCTCCACCGCCTGGTCGAGCACCATGAAGCTGCAGGCCGGCTGGCCACGCTGACCGCCGTTCGACCCCCTTCTCGATTCGGCGGCCTTGATCTTCGCCCCGACGGCTCGGTCGGACTTCACCGAGAAGCCTCAGATGGGCGAGGGCTGGATCAACGGTGGCTTCATGGTCGTGGAGCCGGAGGTCCTCGACTTCATCGATGACGATGACGGTCAGCTTCGAGGCGGAGGTGCTGGAGCGACTCTCCGACGAGCGCCAGCTCACCGCCTACAAGCATGAAGGCTTCTGGCAACCCATGGACACGCTTCGCGATGTCCGTTACTTGCGCGCGCTTTGGGCACGCGGCGAAAGGCACCGTGGGCGACGTGGGAGCAACTAGCCGAGTCGCATTCCGCGTGGGCGGGGTCGCGTCGTCCTTGTGACGGGTGCGGCTGGATTCCTTGGCGCGCGCGTCTCGGCGGACCTGTTCGAGGCGGGCGCGCGCGTGGTTGGCACTGGATCGCTCGTGGGCGGGGGCGCCGGCGCCCGGTGCAGCAACCGTCGTCGTGCGACGGTGATGTTCGGGACCAGGACGCAGTAGCCATGCGATCGTCTCGGTACCGGGTGGACACCGTCTCCACCTGGCCGCGCAGACACTCGTCGGTCCCGCGGTCTCGATCCCGTCGATACGTTCGAGCACAACGTTGCTGGTACATGGTCTGTGCTGGAGGCATGTCGCAACATGGCGGACGTGTGCGCGTGATCGTGGTTGCCTCATCTGACAAGGCCTACGGCGACGCTGGCGGGCGCGAGTACACGGAGGACATGCCACTCCGTGCGCAGTGCGCCGTATGACACGTCGAAGGCCGCGGCTGATTTCGTCGCTCAGTCGTACGCACACACCTACGAGCTGCCTGTCGCGATCAGTCGCTGTGCGAACCTCTACGGAGAGGGTGACCGGAACTGGAGCCGGATCATCCCTGGAACGATCCGCTCCATTCTGCGCGACGAACGGCCCGTGGTTCGGTCCGACGGCAGTCCCGTGCGCGACTATCTCTACGTCGGGGATGCGTCCGCCGGCCTGATCGACCCTCGCTGACGCAGTCGGCAGACGACCCGAACTGCGAGGCTTGCCATTCAACTTCAGCGCGGGTCAGCGGCACTCGGTCCGCGAGGTGGTTAGCGCCATCCTCAGCGTGATCGGATCCAAGCTTGAGCCCCGAGTCCTCGATGAAGCGCACCACGAGATCCCGGCACAAGCGGTTTCGGCCGAGAGGGCCAGGCTTGAGCTCGGTTGGGCTGCGAGCGTGGAGTTCGTGGACGGGCTACGGGCCTCGATCGACTGGTACCGGCACTACCTCGAGCGAGAAGACGCATGACAGCCTGTCGCCTGTGTGGTGCTGGAGGCCTGGAGCCAGTCCTCTCGCTTGGTGAGCAGCCGCTGGCCAATGCCTTCTTGAATGAAGCTTCGCTGGGGCAGCCTGAAGCCCGCTTCCCACTCAACCTGCTTCTGTGTCGGTCATGTGGCCTCGTTCAGCTTGGTCAGACCGTCGCCCCCGAACAGCTCTTCGTCGAGTACCCCTACTTCTCCTCGGTGTCCGATGCCTTCGTGGACCATGCTCGGGCTCTGGCGAGGCGTGTTGCGTTCGATCGACGACTGGACGAGGCTTCCCTTGTGGTCGAGATCGGCAGCAACGACGGCTATCTGCTCCGCCACTACGACGAACGTCGGGATTCCGGTGCTAGGTGTCGACCCGGCAGCCAACATCGCAGGTGTCGCAACTGAACGCGGCATCCCGACCATTGCGGACTTCTTCGGTGCGGAACTTGCGGACGAATTGCGAGCAACCGGTCGATCAGCGGACGTCATTCACGCCAACAACGTCATCGCGCATGTGCCTGATATCCACGGCGTGATCGAAGGCCTATCGACACTCCTCAAGCCTGAAGGCGTGGCCATCATCGAAACCCCCTACGTGCGTGACATGGTGGATGGCGTCGAGTTCGACACGATCTATCACGAGCACGTCTTCTACTACTCGCTGCATTCGCTCGTTCGGGCCCTGGGGGATCATGACCTGAAGGTCTTGGATGTCGAGCATCTCGCCGTTCACGGAGGCTCGCTGAGGATAACCGCCGCTCACGGCCCGTCACCACTGCGACCCAGCCCCGTTGTCAGGGACCTGCTTCAGCAGGAGAGCCAGGTCGGGGTCGACACGCTCGACTACTACTGCGACTTCGCAGATCGAGTCGATCGGCTGAGGCGCGACCTCCGGACACTGCTCGGCCGCCTGAGGTCCGAGGGGCGACCGGTTGCCGCCTACGGAGCAGCCGCGAAGGGGACCGTGTTGCTGAATGCATTTGACATCGGCACCGAGTTCCTCGACTTCGTGGCGGACCGCAGTCCACACAAGCAAGGTCTGTTCATGCCCGGTGTCCACGTTCCCATCGTCCGTTCGGAGGACCTGCTCGAGAGGGCTCCCGCTGCCTGCCTGCTTCTTGCATGGAACTTCGCTGACGAAGTTCTCGCTCAGCAGCAGGCGTACCGAGATGCGGGCGGTCGGTTCATCGTTCCCGCGCCGCAGGTTCGATTGCTTGACTAGACGAGTCGACACTCCCATCGACATGCGAGAGTTGCCGCTGTCGGGTGCGTACCTGCTAACGCCTGCGCTCCATCACGACGAACGCGGCCACTTCGTGCGCACTTGGTCCGCGTCCATCCTGACCGAGATCGGCGCGGAGACCGTGTGGTCCTACTCGGCATACGCCTACAACGTCAACAAGCGGACTCTACGTGGGATGCATTTCCAGACGCCACCTCACGAGGAGCACAAGCTGATCACGTGCGTCCGGGGTGTCATCTGGGATGTCATCGCGGACTTGCGACGCGAGTCGCCCACGTATCTGAGATGGCACGCCGAGCGCCTCGATGGCCTCAGCCCATCGACTCTCTACGTACCGCCTGGATTTGCCCATGGATACCTAACCCTCGGAGACGACACGTTGGTCAACTACTGCATCAGCCCTGACTATGAGCCAAGCGCCGCGACCGGTATTCGATGGGACGATCCCATTCTTGGGATCGCCTGGCCCGAGCGACCGGAAGTGATGAGTGAGCGTGACCGGACACTTCCGCTTATGGTCGGCGAGCGGAAGGATTAGAAGATGGATCGCATCCCGGTTTTTCGGCCGCTGCTCGAAGCCGATGAGATGGCCGCGGTCTCAGGGGCGATTGAATTGGGCTGGCTCGGCATGGGCAGTTTCGTCGGTGAATTCGAGGAGGCGCTCAAGCGCGTGATCGGAGCCGCTGACCGCCACGTCGTTGCCGTGAGTACCGGCCATGCAGCCATCCACCTGTCGCTTCTCGCGGCCGGCGTAGGGCCGGGCGATGAAGTCATCACCCCATCGCTCAACAATATCGCCGACCTCCAGGCCATCCTGGCGACCGGCGCACAGCCGGTATTCTGCGATGTCGATCCACAGACGCTGTGCATCAGTGTGCCAAGTGCCGAACGAATGGTCGGTCCCGAGACACGAGCGATTATCGCGACGGACTACTTCTGCCATCTCGCTGACCACGACGCCGTCGACGCACTGGCCCGGCCCCGGGCTATCCGCGTCATACACGATGCCGCCCACTCGCTTGGCTCGCGATACAAAGGTCAACCCGTCGGCAGCCACTCCGACACCACCATCTTCAGCTTCGATGCCGTCAAAACGGTGACCTGCATCGATGGCGGCGCGATCGTAGTAGACACGGAGGAGCAAGCCCTTGTGCTTCGGGAGATGCGACTGATAGGAATGAGCCAGAGCGCGGAAGTCATGTACCGAAACCAGCGCGCCTGGACCTACGATGTCACGAGGCTGGGGTTCCGCTATCACATGGCCAACTTGCACGCGGCACTGGGTCTCAGTCAACTCGAGAAGCTTGACGTGATTACGGAAACGCGTCGCGCGGCCTGTCGGCGGTACAACGAGCGCCTGAGCGTTGCCACACATATCGCTGTGCCTCCCAGCGACTTCTCTGATGTGACACCGTTCCTGTACTACGTACGCGTGGAGCTGGGACAGCGTGATGAGTTTCGAGCGTTCCTGCAAGACAACCAGATCGATACTGGTGTCCACTGGCAACCGGGACACGACTTCACTTTGTTCTCGGACTGCCGTCGCGATGAGCTACCCGTGACCGAAATAGTTGCACAGGAGATTGTCTCTCTGCCGCTCCATTCGAAGATGCCGACGTCGCTGGTCGACCACATCTGCGACGTTGTCCTCGACTTCGATAGGGGATTGGATTGAACTGCCCAGGAGAGCAGCAGCTACGAACGTTGAAGGCGTGCGCCGGAGGCCCGGCCGTTGGCCTCGTCCTGAACGTCGGCATGCCGCCGGTCGCGCAGCTCCGGCCCATGGCGGTCGTAGCGGACCGCCTTGATGTCGGCGACATCGCGCGTCTCACGAGCTGGCGCAACAGCAACCGAGACGCCTTCCTGACCGACTTCGAAGCGACGCCTGAGCGCACCGCTGCATGGCTCACGAACACGGTAGCCCACGACGATGGACGGATCCTGTTCATGATCGATGACCCGACTGGTCGTCCATTCGGCTACATGGGCCTGGCGCGGATCGACTGGCAGTCACGCTCGGGCGAAGCGGATGCCGTCGTCAGGGGAGAGGAGAGCCCGGCGGGCGTGATGGGCCAGGCGCTACAGACGCTGCTCTCCTGGGCGTGTTCGTCACTTGGTCTTCGGCACCTGTCAGTCCGCGTGAGGTCGGACAACCCGGCCGTGGGCTTCTACGCCCACGTGGGGTTTCGGGAGGTGGAGAGGGTGCCGCTCCGACTCGAGGGCGAAGGAGACTCGAGGGTGTGGATGGAGCGATCCTGGGGCGACGTCAGATGTGGAGCTCGTCCATATGGAGTACGTACGAGGGGAGAAGGAATGAGACGCATCGCGGTGGACTTCGACAGAGCCATGGTCGAGGTGGAGGACGGGGAGGGTCGTCGCGAGTTCGCGCTCGGGTCCTCCGCCGGGTTCAGTGCCGTCTCCGACGCGTGGATCCGAGCAGGCTGGGACGCCAAGTACGTCTACGGATTCACATGGCTCGGCCGGCCGATCATCCAGCTACCGGATGATCTGATTCGACTCCAGGAAGTCATCTACTCGGTCCAGCCAGACGTCATCGTGGAAACCGGGGTCGCGCACGGTGGATCGCTCATCTTCTCGGCGAGCCTCTGTCGGGTCATCGGCCGAGGACGAGTGATTGGGGTGGATGTAGAGGTCCGACCGCACAATCGCTCAGCGATCGAAGAACACCCATTGGCAGACTTGATCACCCTGATCGAAGGGGACTCGGTGGCGACGTCCATCGTCGAACAGGTACGGTCCCTGATCATGCCCACTGAGACCGTCCTCGTGTTCCTTGACTCGAACCATTCAGCCCGCCATGTACTTGCTGAATTGAATGCCTACGCACCCATGGTCTCGGTCGGGTCGTACATCGTTGCCATGGACGGGATCATGGGTGAGCTGGCCGGAGCGCCCCGGACTGAGCCCGATTGGACCTGGGACAATCCGCGTGCCGCGGCTGCTGAGTACATCGCGTCGCATGACGATTACATCATCGAGGAACCAGCACGTCCGTTTGACGAGGGCGCCGCTTCACAGCGAGTCACCTACTGGCCCGACGCGTTCTTGCGCCGAATTCGCTAGTCTCACTCGCCAGCGGTTTCGTTGGCAACCGACACCTGCCACTCGAGCAATGGCCTGACTACTCCGGGCCAGTCGTTCGCAAAGTCGCCTCGTGCCCCATCGCCTCCGCTGCGGTCGACGACCACAAACGCGACCGCGTCACGTTCGATGGCGTGCACTTGAGTCGGATTGTACGAGCTCACCGCGGCTGTCGCCACGATCCGCCCTTCCGATAGCAGGTTCCCTGGGATCTGTACGGCCGACGTCACCACCCCAGGGCGCCTACTGGATGCCCGCCATTCCTTGTCAGTCGCATCGGTCACTGCGAACAGGCAAACACCCTCGTCATTGAAGAACGTGAGATTTGCGGCGAGACGCAGATCGCCCGGTGACACGCACCAGTAGCTGACCTCGACCAGGACTGTGCTGCGGACGTCGGCCTCACTGATCCGGTTCCCGTCAGCATCGGTGACTCTGACAGAACGAAGTCGTGCCACGTCGTCCCCTGGGGCGTCCTCCGGGCGCTCCCAGCTTCGCTCACTGGCTTGGCCTAGTCCGCTTTCGAGATAGGCATGTACGACGTCGCTCGTGCTGCCCTGCGTGACCACGCCGCCCTGGTCCAGCAGGATGGCTCTGGAGCACAGGCGCTGGATCGACGGCATGCTGTGCGAGACGAAGACCACCGTGCGCCCCTCACTGCCGATCTGCTCGAGACGGCCGAGGCACTTGGCCTGGAACGAGGCGTCTCCGACCGCGAGCACCTCATCGATGAGCAGGACCTCGGGCTCAAGGTGAGCCGCCACGGCGAAACCGAGCCGCACCTGCATACCGCTTGAGTAGCGCTTCACGGGCGTATCTAGGAATTGCTCCACGCCGGCGAAGTCCACGATCTCGTCGAACCGCCGCATGATCTCGGCGCGGCGCATGCCCAGGATCGAGCCACTCAGGTAGATGTTCTCGCGCCCGGTCAGCTCAGGGTGAAAGCCCGTACCGACCTCGAGCAGTGAGCCGACCCGACCCCGGATGGTCGCCTCACCGGTAGTCGGCTCGGTGATTCGCGCTAGCACCTTGAGCAACGTCGATTTGCCGGCGCCGTTCCGCCCGATGACCCCGACGGCATCTCCGCTCGAGATCTCGAACGACGCGTCGCGCAAGGCCCAGAACCACTCCTTGTCGACGCCGTGCCGTCCGCGGGCGCGGGCGAATGGGGACCGAATGGCACCGATGAGAGACTCCGACAAGCGGCCGTACGGTTCGCGCTCGTGTGAGATGAGGTAGCGCTTGCCGAGGCCCTTTGCTGCGATGGTGACGCTGCTCATCTCAGATGACATCCGCAAATGTACGTTCGGTCCGCCGGAAGTAGGCGTGACCACTCAGCAGCACGACGGCAGTCACGATGACCGCAAGCGCGACGGCCGCCAGCGGGGCGGCTTCATCCGGGGCGAAGAGGACCCATCTGAAGCCCTCGACGATGCCTGCCATCGGGTTCAGATGGTAGATAAGCCAGAGCTCGTCCGGGACGATGGCTGACGAGTAGACGACAGGCGTCGCGAAGAACCAGAGCTGGACGATGAACGGCACAGCGTGCTTGATGTCGCGATAGCGAACGTTCAGAGCGGAGAGCCATAGGCCAGCAGCCAAGGCCACAAGGATGATCAGGCCGGACAGCGGGACCAGCCAGAGCCATCCCAGCGTGATCGGGTAGCTGCCGATCAGGACCAGGCCGGCCAGCAGCAGCATCGCGATACCGAAGTCGAGGAGATAGGACAACACCGCGCTGATTGGCAGGAGCATCCGAGGGAAGTAGACCTTCTGCACCATGTTCGCGGCCTCGACGACGCTCATCGCAGCCCTGTCGACACCGTGCGCCAGGAACGTCCAGGGCACCAGCGCCGCGAGCGCGAACAGCGGGTAGGAGATCCCTTCCGGCGCCAGGCCGGGCACTCGACCCAGGATCAGGGAGAAGATCGCGACGAGTGCGATCGGCTGCAGCAATGCCCACAGCGCTCCGATCGCGGTTTGGCGGTACCTGACCTTGAGGTCGCGCCACACGAAGAAGTACAGCAGCTCACGGTAGTGCCAGACCTCACCCAGGCGAAGCGATGCCCAGCCGGAGCTGGGGCGGATCGTCGTCTCCACGCGGACGCTCGGCAGGGGCGGCCCCTCGACGGTACTCATGCCTGACTGATACTGGACCGGACCGTCCTATGGTGCAGTAGGGCAACGGTACCCCTCTGCCCCCACCCGAACGTTAGCCATCAAACAGCACCAGCAAACTCGTATGCTCGCGCGGTGTCGTCGATCCCTCGCGTCTCTGGATTCCCTGTTGGGCTCTTCTCGCGTCGTCGTGGCGACGTGCCGAAGGTGTTGAATGGCTGACTCGAACGCGGCGATTCCGATCGTGTCCGTCTTGATGCCGACACACGACTATGCCCGCTATCTGCCTGAGGCCGTCGCTTCATTGCGGGCGCAGACCTTCGATGACTGGGAGTGCATCGTGGTCGATGACGGCTCCGAGGACGAGACGCCCGAGCTTCTGGCGCGGCTTGCCGCCGAGGACGCCCGGGTTCGCCCGGTGCGGCAGGACCAAGCCGGTCCGGCTGTCGCACGCAATCGGGCGCTGCGTGAGGCACGCGGCGAATTCGTCCAGTTCCTTGACGCGGATGACGTCATTCCGCCGACCAAGCTTGCCGACCATGTCGCAGAGCTGAACGCGGACGCAGGGGTTGACATCGTCTACGGGCCATCGCTGTACTTCGACGACGATGACCTTGATGGCGCACCGCGGACCGCTATCCACGACCTGGATGCCCCCGAGCCGGATCGCGTCGATGGCGCTGGGACTGACGTAGTGGCCGTGCTCCTCAGGGAGAACGTGCTCACGATCGAAGCGCCGCTCGTCCGACGCACGGTCTTCGACGAGTTGGGTGGGTTTGATGAGCAGCTCCGACGGATCACGGACTGGCACTTCTGGCTGCGCTGTGCCATCGCGGGCAAGCGCTTCAAGTTCGTCGCATCCGAGGAGCCGGTGGCCAGGATTCGAGTCCACGGCGCCAGCCTGAGTCACGACTGGCTGGCGATGCGGCTCGTCGAGATCGAGATGCGCCGGAAGCTGAGTGCCACGCTGCCCGCCGGGGGGGTACGCGACACTAACGAACACATCCTGGCCGAGGTCAGAGCCAATACGGGCATCGCCCTTGGGCTGCGAGGGGACATGCTTGGTGGGCTTCGGCTGCTGTTGCCGGTCGCGGTGCCAGAGCGACGACGCTCCTGGCTGCTGTGGTCGATCGCGCTTCTGGGCGTCCCGGTCCCCGCCATTCGCAGGCGCCTGAATGCGCGCCGCTACGGGGGGCTGTAGCTTGACCAAGGCAGACCATCCCGACGTCTCGATCTGCATCCCGACGTTCAACGGAGCTGCGTTTCTGGAGGAGGCCCTCCAGTCGGCCGTCGCCCAGACCCACGAGGACCTCGAGATCCTCGTGGTCGATGGTGGCTCGACCGATGACACGCTCGACGTGGCGCGCTCGATCGACGACCCACGGATCCGCGTGGCAGCCACCGGGCGCAACGACGGCATGGTCGCCAACTGGAACCGCTCGGTGGAGCTCTCGCGGGGCAGGTACATCAAGTTCCTGTTCCAGGATGACCTGCTGGCACCGGCCTGCGTCGAACGAATGCTCTCGGTGTTCGAGCGCCATCCGAGCGTGGGGCTCGTGTTCTCACCGCGGGAGATCGTGGTCGAGCGGCTTGACGGGGACTATGTGGAGTCCTGGCTGCAGTACAACCAGGATGTTCATGTCCATCTCGACCCGCTCGAGGAGTGCAATGACGGTCGGGCTCTGGTCATGAGGCAGGCCGCGACGGGTTTCGAGTCCAACCGAATTCGGAGAGCCGACCTGCGTGATGATCGAGCGCAAGTGGTTCGAGCGCGTCGGAACCTTCAATCTGCACATGCGGCAGCTAGTGGATGTCGAGATGTGGCTACGTGTCCTCTACCACGCCGACGCCGGCTTCGTCGACGAACGTCTGGCGTCTTTCAGGGTGCACACGTCCGCTGCGACGGCCGGCAATCTGAACACCGGCGCCGGCTGGATCGATCGATTGTGGCTGGTCGAGGGCATGCTCCAATTGCCTGGTCTGGCCGATGAGGACAGGGAGTCGATCCGCCGCCTCCGTAGGCCCATCGATCTCGCCATCGTGCGCCACGAAGCCTGGCGGATGAGACACCGCCTCAGGCCTTCGTTCGTCTCGGACAGTCGATCATTGCGCGACTACGTCGCCTATCGCATCGATCTCGCGAAGGGTCGCGCGCCGGCGCTCCACGGAACGCCGTAGATGAACGCGCTCCTGGTCTCTGCTGTCTACGTGTCGTGGCACGACACCGATGTGCTGGTACGCTCGCTGGCGCGACTCGCGCAGGCCACCGCCGGCGACCTGGCTTTCGAGGTGGCGGTCGTCGTCAACGAAGCTGCGGCCGGGACCCAGGATGCCATCGAGTCGGCATGGCCGGGCGCGACGGTCATCAGCAACCCCGAGAACCGTGGCTTCGGACCGGCCTGCAACCAGGGGGCGGCAGCCGCGAGCGGGGACATCCTGCTCTTCCTCAATCCCGACACGCTCGCCGAACCCGGTGCCATCGAGCAGGTCCGTCGTGCCTTCGAGGCCCATCCCGAGGTCGTGGCTGTGGCGCCTCGCCTCGTCGATGCGGGGCCATCAAGCGACGAGGACCAGCGGCTGTTCCAGCTGCGTCGGCTGCCCACGCTCGGTACCGACGCGGCGGAGCTACTGCTCATCGACCGGGTGCTGCCGGACAACCGCTTCCGGCGCTACAGCCGCTACCTCGACGAGGACCGCGACCAACCGTTCGAGGTCGAGCAGGCAGCGGCTGCCGCGCTCGCGGTGCGACGTGACGCGTTCGAAGCGGGCGGCGGCTTCGACGAGCGCTTCTGGCCGGCCTACTGGGAGGACGTTGACCTCTGCCTGCGGCTGCTCGAGCACGGACCCATCGAGTACTGGCCGGCCGCCCGCATCGGCCATGTCGGCGGTGAGTCGGTGGGCCAGCTCGGGGGGCGTCGCTTCCGCAACATCTACTACGCCAACGCCCTGCGCTACCGGGAGAAGCACTATCGGCGGCCCGCCTACCTGGCCTATCGGCTCCTGCTGGCGTTGGGCATGACCATGCGGGCCACGGTGTTGCTGCCGGTGGCCGCTGGGCGAGGCGGCACGGCCGAGGCCATCACGGGCTCCCTCGATGTGCTGAAGCTGGCCCTTCGCGGACCCGACCGATGAGTCCACCGACGAGTCCGACGCCCGATGTCTCCATCATCGTCGTCACCTACGACAGCGAGCGTGACCTGCGCGCCTGCCTGGCCGCGGCGCTCGCCCAGACCGGCGTGAGCACAGAGGTCCTCGTCGTCGACAACGCCTCGGCTGACGGCACGGTCGATATCG
>CAVPJO010000018.1:0-25739 GCA_963705425.1 uncultured Chloroflexia bacterium
CGCCGGCGGGGAGGATGGCTTCTACGGTGCCGCGGTCGGTGTAATCTGCTGCTCCAGCAGAAATGGGCGTAGGCATTGGCGACGCGGGTGCGCCCCTGCGCGCCAGGTCCGGCGTCGGGCAGGTCGTAGGTGATGTCGCATGCACCTGCTCCTCCTTGTAGAGCAGCCTGGGGAAGTCGACGATGTACGCCTACCCCAACGCGTCGCTGGCGATGGTGACGGCCTTGCATGCCTTGCTGCTGATGGAGACGTTCGTGGATGGCTGGGAACTCGACGATCTGGACCCCAGCCCTCGATGTAGTAGTAGGTTGATGAACTCGGCACGTTCGGCGTGGGGCGTCTGCATGGACCGCGCCGGACCGTGGATCTTGCGCTCTGCTTCCTGCATGGTGACCTTCGAGGCGGCGTGCACCACCGCTTCGTCGGGCACCAGCGTGAACGTGGACTTTGACGTCTCCTTGTAGCGATCGACGTTGGCGCTCGCGGCGGTCGGGATGGTCGCGGTCAGGGCCAGCGCGGCGATGAGGATGATGGTTCGGCGTAGCGCGGCAGGCATGGCGTGTACTCCCCCGCGTGGGTACGGGCCGACGGTGCGCTCAAGGAACGCCGCGAACAGTGGTCCTTCGGGTACGAAGCGATGTGGTCGATGAGTGGTAGTGGCGGGTGCGTCGGAATCGGCGACCCGGCTCATCGACGCGGTCGCGCTCGGGCTGATCAGTCAGTCGATGGTTGGCCGGCAGCTCGAACGTGCCCACGATCACCCAGGCGTCGTCGCACGCTTCAGCGGTGCAGGTCATGGTGCCGGTCCACTTTGCGTCGATGAGGATGAACGACTCGTTGCCGCGGCCATGTCGAGCGTCTCGACGCCTGCGTCGAGGCGTGCGACGCGACCGCTGGAAAGCTCGATGGAAGCTGAGGCCGCCGCTGGCCTGCGACGAGGTCGCCGAGCGCGTCGAGCTTCTCGACCTCGCTGGCCGCCACGACCTCCAGGGTCGGCCGTCTGCGGCCCGGTCGAGGATGTTGCAGTTCGCCGAACCAGAACCATCGGCGGTGTCGCGGACCGCGAGCAGCGAGAAGCTGAGCCGACCGGCCAACGCGGCTTCGACCGTCGGCGCGAATCGGGGAGCCAGCGGCGACCGCGTCGAGGATGGCCTCGGCGTCCCTTCGGTCGGGCGGATGCGCACTCCAAGCTCCGGGGAACGTCAGCGCGTAACCGGCGCTCGGCACCTCGGATGCGCACCTCCTGGCCGACTCTCTCCGTCGCTGGCTTCTTGCTGGCTGAGCACGCCGGGGGCGCTGCTCATGAACGCGAGCGCAACGAGCGCGATGGTCAAACGACCGATGAGGCCTCTGGGCTGCATGGTACCCCATGCTGCCCATCACGAGGCCATATGTCGAGGGTCTCGTGGCTCGACGCCTCACAGGACGGCGACGAGGGATATCGCCTACTCGCTGCCGTCCTCGGGGGTGGCAGGCTGACCACGGTCAAGGTCGTCACAGTCGGGGCAGACGTAGCCCCGGCCGACGAACGCTGGTACTGGCGCCGACGCTATCGGTCGTATCGCCAGGTGAACAGGCGTCGCCCATGCCATGCTGGTGCGCAGACTTCGCGGTCGTCGTCGCCATCGATCGAGATGAGCGTCCACGTCGCGCCCTCCGGTCCCGCGCCGACGGGCAGTCGGCGGTGACCGGGTCACGACAGTCGCAGCATCTCATCCGAATGCGGCATGCCAGCCAGCACATAGACGCCCTGGTCGTCGGGCCCGGCATGGAAGAAGTCAGGCGGTCCTCCACCGGGAAGCGACGTCACTCGCACGATCCGCACCGTCGTCTGGGCTGCGACGCAAGTGGGCTTCATACGTGGCAAGTGCATCCGTTCCTCGTTTCACTCCTCATGGTCCTGATCGTGCGTATAAGACGCATAGTCCTGTCAACGAGATTGGCGTCGCGGTGTCGCCGGTGGTCACCGGAGAGTGTGCGAATGGTCCTTAGCTGCGTCTCGATCGGCCTCGGCCATGCCGGGATCCTGCTCGGCCGGCGCCGGAGACTGGGCCCCAGCCGGGGCCGTCCATCGGGACACATCGCTGCGAGCGGCACAGGCCACGCGCTTGGTCAGCTTCCGCGCAGACGCTCGGCCAGGCCGGACGGGGCGATGATGATGACGTGCGTGGTCGCCGGGGTCAGGCCGACGTAGAGCAGCTCGTCGAGCCCGTCCTTCCTCCCTCAGGCAGCTCACACAGGACGATGACCTCGCGCTCGAGTCCCTTGAAGCGACGGACGGCCTCGAAGAGGACGACGTCGTCCGGCTTCCTCCAGGCACTGCCTCGGGCGGGCAGGCCCTTGGAGCGGCCTTCGTCGCGATGGCCTTGTTCCAGAGGACGGTGTTGCTGTATGCGTCGTCGCAGGACATCTCGCTGCACCGCCGGCTGATACGCTCGAGAGTACTGCGAGCGGCAGGCTGTACCTGTTCCTCGACGAGGAGCCGGTGGAGCGTCAGGCGACGTCCTCCCGACGGTCGCGGCTCCAGGCCCTCGCCGCGCACCACTTGGTGGCAGCCCTCCTCGCGAAGGACCTCGATGGCCTCGCGTCATCACGGGAATCGGGCCGCCGAGGCGAGCTACTCGACGGCGGGGTTGCGGTGGTCCTCGAGCAGCTCCAGCCGCACCAGCCCCAGCTGCCCCACGACATCGGGCCGGTAGAGCGCCTGCGCCGGGTCGTGAAGAACCGCAGAACACTCCGTGGTCCTGGTCACGCAAGAGCAGCTGCAGCGACTCGAGCGTACCGATGGCGGAAGCCGCTGCCGATGATGACACCGGGCGCCAGCCGGGCATCGTCATCACGGTCGATGGCTGCGTCCAGAGCCTGTGGGCAGCGTCTCGCTGAACCATGCCTGGGAGATGGGGCTCGGCCGCGTGGGCAGCGTCCCGGCCTCGGCCGCGCAGCAGCTCGACACAGACGATGAAGGTCTGACGCGGAGCCGCAGCGGGCGCCCTTCTTCGCATCGGCCAGGTCGCGCTGCATGGTGCTCGCCAGCCGCTGGTTGAAGCAGACCAAGAGCAGCGTGCGGCAGCCTTCTCCGCGGCGAGCCTGCGCGCGCGTTCAGCGGCGAGCATCGACTGGCCGGGAGCCGGCCGGGCCCACCACCTCTACCTGATGCAGCGACTTCGACCTGATCGAGGATGCGCGACTGCGTCCGGCTGGCATCGACGAGCGCGGGCCTGGTCGTCCTCGATGTGCTCGTGGACGAGCCGATGCAGTGTCACGGTCGGTCGCAGCAGCTCATCGAGGAGCTCCACGCCCTTCTCGCTCGATGGGCTGGTAGCGGCCTGAACCATCGCCACGCCATAGTAGTCCTTGAAGACGTGGTCGAGCCACTTCTGGATGCCGGCGGTCGTCTCCAGTGCGCGGGCATCGAGTACGAAGATCGGTCGGCGCATCGACCCCGAGCAGCGAGCTGGCCGGGTGGCAGGCTCCCCAGGTCGACATCGGGGAGGGCGCAGACCGCGTGGCCGGTCAGCGGTGGCCAGACCGGAGGGCCAGTCGGGCAGGTCGACCAGCTTGGCGCGGAGGTAGTACTTCGATGTCTGGGCCTGCTCGAATGGTGATCTCCTGAGCTCGACGGTCTCGAGGGCGCCAGTGGCCTGCTGGTCGATCGAGGGTTCGCCGGCCTCTACCTCGAGCACGAGCAGGCCGTACTCAGGATGGCGATGACCGCGTCGGCCTCATCGTTGCGCGCCGGGCCGCGGCGACGGAAATGGTCCTGTTCCAGTTGACGTTGACGTAGACGCGGTACTCGATACTTGCAGCGCCTTGCGCAGTCGCTCGACCAGGCGTTCAGCCTCTTCCCCGCGCGTCATCTCGTTGCGCCTTCGACTCCAGCCGTTGCGGTGGAGCTGTTCTTCGAGCGGTCGGCGTCTCTGGGTCAGGGTGAATCCGCTCGGGCGTTCGTCATCGGTGCGATACCCAGGCGACCACCGGCATCGCGGTTGAGCAGGAACGCCGAAGCGCTCCCGAAGCGCGTCCTCGCCGGAGGCGATCCGAAGAACCACGTATCGAGACCCTCGTCGACAGCCACGAGCTGCAGCTGCATCTCGGCCGCCATGCCGGCATCGACGTCCCAGAAGCGCACCGGCCAGCGCTCGAGATCGCCCAGGCCAACTTCATGGTTGTCCTGGGCCGAAATACCGGCGAGGAAGCGCATCGGGTCGGACCACATCATCATGACCGCTGTGGGCGCGTCGCCTTCTCCTTCTTCCGGCGTCGGCGATCCGGGTCATCGGTCAGCTCCGAACGGCGATCGCGGATCGATTGTCGATGACCAGGAAGTCGATGTCCTTACAAGCCTGCTCGTCGGGGGGCTTGCTGTGCTGTCGACGATGGTGGCGACCAGCTCGGGGTCCTGGTCCGGTCGCTGTAGCTGTGCACGCTGCGGCGCACGCGGATGACGCTCCGAGAAACTCCATGCGGACAACATAGACGACGCGAGCGACTTGACGAGTGGAGGGGTAGTGCGAGGGTATGGGCAGGCAGATGCTGCGCGAGGAGGAATCCATCGCCACGCGAGGAGGGTCTCGACGCCGTCGATGCCAAGCCGGTCGGCACCGTTCCGGGCCTGGTCGGCGTGCCGCTGCGGGCGGATGTCATCCTCCTCGCCGACGAGCAGCTGCACGGGCCACGAAGTACGAAGTCGTGGCGGCGACCAGGCTCTGGCCGTCGAAGGCTTGGCACAGGCCGCCGTGGAGCATGGCGAGGCCCATTTGATCGTTGCCGATGATGATCCGCGCCTTCTACGGCATGCTCATCGGCCGTCGTCGGCCTGAGTCCGGCATGGCGACCGGGGAGCCCATCGACGCCTATTCGTGGGAGCTACACCAGGACTGGGGTTTACTGATCGATGCTGCGACCGAGTCCAGTGACGGGATCGCAGGCGACGGCCTGAGCTTCGAGTTCCGGCCGGAAACGGCTCCGACGCTCGGGATGGAAAGGCAAGGCCCGCCGCAAGGGGGACCTCGACCCGCCCTTCGCTTCGCAACTGCCGAACATGCCCAGGACGGAGGAGTCGCGTATCGCTACTCCCGCCTTGACCCACCCGGGCGACGACGAGCAGGACGCCGACCGGTCGACTTCAACTGGGGCGCCGGCGGTGCCGATCGCGGACATTGGGTGCGCGCCGCTGCCGCTGGCGGCGTCAGCAAGGTCGATCCTGCCAACGGCCAGTTCAATCACACACCCGGCATTCGACGATACGAGCACGTACGAGACGGTCTATGCCGACCTCGATCCGGTATCGGTGAAGGAGGGTCAGCGCGTCAAGGCCGAGCGACGCATCGGCAGATGGCTCTACGTATCACGGCAGCGGAGCCATCTCGCCGCACCTGCACCATCAACACCGCAGGGATGGTGAACCGCTCAAGATGAGAGGCCTCATCGACGGGGAGGACACGGCCATCGGCGTAGCCGCCAGGCACCGAGCCGCACCATCGTCTGGCAACGGCTGGTGTCGGGCTGGGTCAGACCGCGTGGGCCGGCACCCGCTCGGCTCGCGGCCGCACCCGTGACGCGGCGGACGGCACGTGGTCGCGGCCGAACGACCGGCGATTCGTCCTGGCCACCAAGGACGATCCGGTCCTCGGCGAGCAGGGACGTCATCGGTACGGTCGCGCCCGAGACCGCCATCGCCTTCGACGACAACTGCCCCGAGGTCGCGCCGAGGCGAGTACACGTTCCGCGACCGTGCCCTCGGAGACATCGGCGCGCCGACGCGGTGGGCCTACGACCGTTCGGTCGTGGTCGAAGCTGCCCTCGCGTAGGCGCTGGCGGAGGTGCGCCGAGCGCCCGTGCCGGGGGCACGAATGGAGATAGGTGGGTCTTCGTAGCCTGGGGGTACGACCGATAGGGGCTTGCCACGCACCCACCTCCGGTGCACACTGCGCGCGTCATGGGCCGGCCCGCGCAGGTCACGCTCCATTCGACGAGCGATGACGCGCCCGACGGCGAGCCGCCGAACAGGGCCTCACGCTCTCCGAGTACCTCTGCGGATTGGTCCGCGATCATCTTGAGTCATGGACGCCCGAAGCCGACGCCGCCGCGGCCATCGCCATCGCCACCGACGTCCCAGCGGTTCCTGACGAGTACCGGCAGGTACATCGGAGAGGCCGTCGCCGCGCGCATGAACAGGACGAACGGAGCGCGCTAGTCAACATGGAAGGACCGGCACTCGCGCAACATCGTGGATTGCGCGGGTCGCCTGAGCTTGCCCGCACAGAGCCACATACGGGAGGCCGGTCCATGTCTGAGCGTACCCGGTTCGTCGGTCTGGACGTCCACAAGGCATCGATCACGGTCGCGGTCGCCGAGGCGTTCGGCGAGCCCGAGGACCATGGCATCATCGCCAACGACCCGGCGGCGGTGCGGCAAGCTGCTGCGCGCCTCGGCGGATGACGGTCATCGGCTGACGGTCGCCTACGAGGCGGGCCCGACCGGCTATGCCCTCCATCGCCAGCTGACGCGCGATGGGCATCGACTGCATCGTCGTGGCGCCGTCGCTCATCCCGGTGCGCCCGGGCGACCGGATCAAGACCGACCGGCGGGACGCCGCCAAGCTGGCGCGACTGCTGCGCAGCGGCGACCTCGTCGCGGTGTGGGTGCCCGACGAGGCCGGCGAGGCGCTGCGCGACCTGGTCCGCGCGCGCGACGACGCCAAGGCCGACCAGCTGCGCGCCCGCCACCGGCTCTCCAAGTTCCTGCTGCGCCGGGCGTCTCCAGCCACCGGTCGGGCGTCCGCGCCTGGAGCCGGGCCCACGAGGCCTGGCTCGGGCGGGCTGACCTTCGAGCAGGCCGCCGACCAGGTCGTGCTTCGAGGACTACCGCGCGGTCGTGCGCGAGGCGGCCGAGCGGGTCAAGCGCCTCGAGGTGCGCCCTCGTGCAGTGCGCCGCGGCGAGGGCCCGCAGGCCGAGCTCATCGCCGCGCTCGCAGGCCATCCGGGGCATCGGCTTCCTGTCCGCGGTGACCATCGCCGCCGAGGCGGGTGACCTGCGCCGCTTCGCCACCGCCCGCCAGTTCATGGCCTACGTCGGTCTCGTGCCGTCCGAGTGGTCGAGCGGTGACCGCCCGCCACCGCGGTCGGATCACCAAGACCGGCAACCGGCTCATCCGCCACGTGCTGGGCCAGGCCGCCCACAACGCCCGCTACCGACCCAACGTCAGCTCCGGGCTGCGGGCCCGCCAACGCCTGGTCGCCCCGGCGATCGTCGAGCTCGACCGGCGCGCCCAGGCACGGCTCCACCACCGCTACCGCCCCCTGGTCGGGCCGGATCGGCAAGAACAAGACCGTCATCGCCGTGGCGCGCGAGCTGGCCGGCTTCGTCTGGGCGGCCGGGCAGCACGTGACGCCCAGGGCCGCCTGACACATGAGCGGGACGGCAGGGCATGGTCGAGCGGGACAGCAGCAGTCGAGAACCCTCGAGCGCTCCTATGCGATCCCGACTCGCGCCGCTAGTCCGAGGCACCTCGGTGACCGACTCACTGTCATGCGGCAACGGCTCTGCCGACCCGCGCATATCAGAGTGACCATCGTCGACCGGACCTGACCTCGACCATGCCCTGCTCCACCCCCTTGACAGGTCCTTCCATGTCAGGAGCGTATCGCCGCGACGCGGACGGCTCTAGACAGAAGGGGGACAGCAGGCAGCGTTCGGTCAGCGACCTGACCGACTTCAACGTCGTCCGGCTGCCGCGCTCGCCATCACCACCACCCTCACGCTTGCGCTGGCCGCGCGGGAGCGGCCGAAGATCGCATGCACGGTCGTGGGCACTTTCGGCGATGACGTCCTGGTCGGCACGTCTGGAGTGGATGTGATGTGCGGCGGTGGCGGCAACGATCTCATCAAGAGCGGTCCCGGTGCCGACACGGTCTACGGCGGCACAGGCGAGGACATCATCCACGGCGAGATGGCGACGACGATCTCTATGGATAGGAGGACTTCGACGCGATTTTCGGTGGCCCACTGCGACCGGGTCATCATCTGCCTTGGGTCTGACAAGGACACCATCCGGGGCGGCGCTGCCTCGATTTCGCGTGGGGTGACGGCCGCAACGCTACGTTCGGCGAAGACGACGACATCCGCGGTGGCGGCGTGGGTCGGTGGTGCTGGCAACGACGTCAGCAGAGGCACCAGATGGGCCGACCTCCTCAGCGGGGCCAGGGCAACGACGGACCCTCGGGTTGCGAGGCTGGGACGAACTGGTCGGCGGCCTTGGCGCCGACCGCCTCTACGGCGGCAGGGGCTGGGACGACCTGTACGGCGGCACTGAGGATGTCGGCGACGGCAGACGCGACGCTCTGAGCGGCGGGCGTGGCATCGACAAGGGCTGGATGGACACCTTCGACGTCTCGACTCAGCGTCGAGAAGAAGTACTCGCAGCAGCGTTGGGCCCCGGGCTCAAGGAGATATGCCGGCCAGGTGCCGCGGACACAGCAAGGCCCGGGCATTCGCGGCCCGGCCCTTGCTCGTGGGTGGTGCTGGGGTCGTACCGGTCAGCCGACCGCGCTGAACTCGCGAGCACCGTTCGAATCAGTTCCACGGCCTCGGCGTCGGCCGTGGGCAGTTCCCAAGGGTCAGCCACGCCGGTGTCGTCCTCGTTCTCGGGAGCCTCGGCCCCCGACCAGCTTCGGCGATGGCATCGGCTTCAGCCATGGCCTCGGCGTCGGCCAGGGCTTCCTCGCCTTCGACCTCTTCGACCTCTTCGACCTCTTCGACCTCTTCGGTAGCCACCACTTCGGCCTCGAACTTGGCGATGGCCTCGGCGGCCTTGGCGGCCGGCGTCGCGCTCAGGTCCACTTCGTCGCTCGCGAGTGCGACGTGGGGGACGACGATGGCCTCCTTGTCGCCCCGCCAGACCTGCAGTTCGACGACGACCAGCGGCAGATGCTCAGCCAGCGTTTCCAGCGTCGTGCGGTAGCGCTCGCCGACGGTCTCGGTGACGAGCACGGCGACGAGGGTGTTGTGCGGATGGAGGACTCGGTTGCGGGCCCAGTTGTCGAGCAGCTGGAAGCCGTGTGATGCCTCCATCTCGCCGAGCTTGACGTCGACGCTGAGACAGCGATCATCGTCGGTGACGACGACGAACGCTCGTCGTCGGAGACGCCATCGGCAACCTCGAGTTCACCGAGGCCCATGCGGGTCGGCTGATCTTCGAGCCAGCTCCGCAGCCAGGCCTCGTTGACCGAGATCACTGACCGTCGATACGGTCCGGAAACGATGGTTGGGGTTGTCATCTGACTCCTCGCGCTTGGCAGGCATCGCGCCGGCGAGGGTGCCGGGCACTACTCCTCCTAGAACAGCGCCAGCCCGAGTCCGTTGCACGATCCTGATGGTCACCGGCCGATGGACCATCGGGGCCTGAGCGCACCATCGGAGTGGAGCGGTCGCGTTACGATTGGAGCCCCTACGCCACTCCACCGCGCCTGCTCTTGCCCGCGCTCCCGAAAGGAGCTCCGACGACCTCCAAGCCCTCCGCCACCAAGTCCACCAAGGCCACGCGCAAGGCGAGGTCCGAGACAGCAGCTGCAGCGTCACCGCTCGAGACCGTCAAGCCGCTCGTCCGGGTCCGGCGAGTTCGCGACTTCACGGGCAAGCGCGTGACCAACGGGGAGATGGAGGCCATCACGAGGTCGCACGCTGGTCGGGCAGCAGCCGCAACGAGCAGCCCGGCCGTTTCGCGGCCCTCCGCGACAAGGAGGTCATCCGCCAGATCGCCGAGCTGGGACCGCCGCAGACGCGCGGCCTGCGGACGGCCAACGCAGCGGTGGCCGTCATCGTGCCCGACGAGCCCGAGCGCGAGCTGTCGCGCGCCTTCGACGACGGGCGAGCTGCCGATCGCATCTCATCGCCGCGACCTGCTCGGCCTGGGCGGGCAGTCTCGCGCGTCCGGCCGGACGTGCGAGAGGGCACGACACGCGCCGGGTCTGCGAGCGAACCGCTGGTGCGGACCATCATCGCCATCGGCCACCCGACCGAAGAAGCGCTGGAGCCGAAGTCACGTCCAGGCAAGGCTCGGCTGCCGCGAGAGCAGGTCGTCTACGTCGAGAGCTGGCCCGACCCTCCCGCCAAGGACTGACCTGGCCTCGCCGGGCTGAGCGCCACGAGGCGACACTGGCTCTGACACGGCGCTCATCGAGACGGCCACCGAACGATGCCCCGGGGGTCGCGACCCTGATGCGCGCAACACCCCCGATCCTTGAGCGGTCCCCGTCAGGTGATGCCCAGGCCGGCCATCATCGCGCGTTCGATGGCGGCGCGGACGGCGTCGAACTCAGGGCGGCACTCGGCGGTCGTCTCGTCGATGTAGAGGTCGCGGCGAACCTCGACGATCACGGAGTGCACGCGGCTGTCGCGACCGTGGAAGCCGCTCGGCACGAACGTGCCGGCGAACGGTGTGTTGCGCCGCACGCGGAAGCCCTCGGCGCAGAACGCTGCCTCCACGGCGTCGGCTACATCGGGTGGGGTGTGCACAGCGTCGGTACCGATGCAGATACTCCGGCCGGCCGGGGCGCCTGACTCGATCTCTGACGGCAGAGGCATGGACGGGAACGAGTGGCAGTTGACGATGGTGCACTGCCCGAAGTGCTCGAGCATCCCGGCCACGACCGCGGTGAGCGCGGCGTGGTAGGGCCGGTAGAGCTCCTCGATGCGGCGTTGGCGCAGGGCAGCGTCGGGCGCGCGTAGCTGCCGACCGCGAGCGCCGCGCCAGTAGACGACCCCCTGGCCCTGAGCTGCGCTCGGCTCGGCCGCATCGTCGAGGAAGCGTTCAGGGTCGAACACCAAGCGCGAGAGCCGGTTGACGAACCGTGCCACGCCATGGTCCCAGAGGCCCCCGAAGAGCTCATCGGTATGCCAGTCGGTCAGGCACAGGAGCTCATCGGCCAGCTCGTCGTCGCTCAGCAGGATCTTCCGCGCGAACCTCCGGGGGGAGTCCAACCGAGGCATGCGGCACATGCGCCACCACCGTACGGCCGCGCCCCGCGGTGCGACGACTGCGAACGCCTCCTCGGTCGACACGGTCACGAGCGCGACGGGCCGGGCTCGTGACGGGTCATGAGCGATGCGGCCGTCCTGGGAGTGATGGTCATCGACCAGCGGTGTGCAGGACCGCAGTCGCCGACGAGCCGTCGTTCCATCTCAGCGCCAGCGCGCGCCGCAGCGATGGGATGACGTCGTATAGCCACGAATGGGTCATAGCCACTTCCTATCCGTGCGTTCGGCGTGCCACTGTTCGCCGATCATCTCGGCATCCTTGACGACCCCACCGACGATGCCCGAGCTGCGACTGCGTCAGCCACGTCAGGCCGATGAAGTCGAGGCCCGGGACCTCCGCCGCGCCGTGGCTATGGCAGGGCAGGCCGTCCCTGGTGGCGCCCCGGGCAGGTAACCGAAGTCGCCCGTCACACCCGTCGCCCAGATGACGGCGCATACGCCGGCCCCCTTGAGGTCGAGACGTTCGGGTGAAGGCAGGAGCTCGTTCTCCCCGGCCGGCTCATCCGCACCATCCGGCTCCAGTGGTGGCAGGTCCATGCCCTGGCCGAGATGCCCCGGTCGATCTGGGCGCGGACCTCCTGTGAACGGCCGTCCGCGTAGCGGATGCAGGACGCGACCGAATTGTCGAGGGACAGCACGGAGCCGTCGACCGAGGTGACGCGCCCCAGGAGCGTCGCGCCCTTGCCGGCCAGCCACTGCAGGCTCAGCGTGTGCCCGTAGCGGCCCACGCCGGAGATGATGGGCTGGGCCGCGCGGAGCTGCGCAGGCTCCTCGATGCTCTCGAGTGGGGCCGCGAAGAAGCCGGCATCGACGAGCCACTCCATGATCTCGCGACCACGGTAGCGGCGCGGCATGCGCGCCACGGCACTGACCGACCAGTACACCTCGCGACCGGCCCCGAGCAGATCCTCGACGATCTGGCCGCCGGTCTGGCCGCCACCCACGACCAGGACGCTGCCCGGCGGAAGCTGGTCGGCGCGCCGGTAGGCCAGCGCCGATAGCTGCAGCAACGACGACGGCATGGCTGTGCCGATGGGTGGCGTACCTGGGCATGTTCTGGCTGCCGGACGCGACGATGAGCGAGCCACACTCGATGGGCGCGTCAGCGCCGGCGTCGAGGTGTACGCGGTAGCGGCCGGTCGCCCCGATGCGCTCCACACGGTCCACGCCGGTGTGCGCCGCACCGGCAGGTCCCGGTCGCTCGCGTAGCGCTCAAGGTGTTCCACGAACTCGTCCCGGCGGACGAAGCCGTCGAGCGGCTCCGCGAGTGACCGAGCTGCTCTCGCCGGGCAGTCGATTCATCCACGAAGGCGTGTTCAGCGTGAACGAATCCCAACGGCCGCTGCGCCATGACTCGCCGATCATTCGCCGCTCCAGCACGACGCGCTCGACGCCCCGCTGTGCGAGCCGTCGGCCGACCGCTAGCCCCGCACGTCCCGCCCCGACGACGACTGTGTCCATCGGTGCATCGTAGGGGTGCGGGCCCGGCGAGTCCACGGCGCGGTGATGGGCGTGGGTCGCGAGCCGGGCGTCGGTTCGCGGACGCGGATGACCCGTGCGAGGCTCCTCGGCCATCCTCACTGCGGTCGGTTCCCCGTCAGCCAGCGCGCCACGAGCGACGGAGTGCGCCGATGCGGCGGACCATGCGCGGCCTGGTGGCCCGACTGACCGGCACCCTGGTCGCAGGAGCCTTGGCCACCGCGGTCCTGGCCCGACCGACGACGCGGAGATCGCCGCGATGTACGAGTTCAGGGCGGAGCTCGTCAGCGAGGCGGATGCCATCCGGGGACGGTGACCCAGCACGCATGGCGCCGACATCGACGAGCCCGACGGTACCTCGTTGACACCCCCACTGGGCCGGTCGCGGCGTCTCGCGCGACTGCCTGACCTCGTCCCTCTGGCCGAGCACCTGGATGCGCGGCCAGGTACTCGGCCAGAGGGACGAGGTCAGGCAGTCGCGCGAGATCTACCGCGACCGGCCCATCGGGGGTGTCGACGAGGTACCAGTCGGGCTCGTCGATGTGGGCGCCATACGTGCTGATCTGGTCCCGGATGGCATCCGCCTCGCTGACGAGCTCCGCCCTGAACTCGTACATCGCGGCGATCTCCGCGTCGTCGGGTCGGGCCAGGACCGCGGTGGCCAAGGCTCCTGCGACCAGGGTGCCAGTCAGTAGGGCCACCAGGCCGCGCATGGTCCGCCGCATCAGCACACTCCGTCGCTCATGGCGCGCTGCAGTCGGGGGAACCGACCGCTGCGATCGATCACCGAGGGAGCCTAGCACGGGTCATCCGCGTCGCCCGAGACCGAACACGAGGGCCCGGCTCGCGACCCACACCCATCACTGCGCCGTGGACTCGCCGGGCCCGCACCCCTACGATGCACCGATGGACACAGTCATCGTCGGGGCGGGACATGCGGGGCTAGCAGTGAGCCAACAGCTCGCACAGCGGGGCGTCGAGCACGTGGTGCTGGAGCGGCGAATGATCGGCGAGTCATGGCGCAGCGGGCGTTGGGATTTGTTCACGCTGAACACGCCTTCGTGGATGAATTGACTGCCCGGCGAGAGCAGCTCGGTATCTCGCGGAGCCGCTCGACGGCTTCGTCAGCCGGGACGAGTTCGTGGAACACCTTGAGCGCTACGCGAGCGACCGGGACCTGCCGGTGCGGCAGCACACCGGCGTGGACCGTGTGGAGCGCATCGGGGCGACCGGCCGCTACCGCGTACACCTCGACGCCGGCGCTGACGCGCCCATCGAGTGTGGCTCGCTCATCGTCGCGTCCGGCAGCCAGAACATGCCCAGCGATCCGCACCCATCGGCACAGCCATGCCGTCGTCGTTGCTGCAGCTATCGGCGCTGGCCTACCGGCGCGCCGACCAGCTTCCGCCGGGCAGCGTCCTGGTCGTGGGTGGCGGCCAGACCGGCGGCCAGATCGTCGAGGACCCGCTCGGGGCCGGTCGCGAGGTGTACTGGTCGGTCAGTGCCGTGGCGCGCATGCCGCGCCGCTACCGTGGTCGCGAGATCATGGAGTGGCTCGTCGATGCCGGCTTCTTCGCGGCCCCACTCGAGAGCATCGAGGATCCTGCGCAGCTCCGCGCGGCCCAGCCCATCATCTCCGGCGTGGGCCGGTACGGGCACACGCTGAGCCTGCAGTGGCTGGCCGGCAAGGGCGCGACGCTCCTGGGGCGCATCACCTCGGTCGACGGCTCCGTGCTGTCCCTCGACGATTCGGTCGCGTCCTGCATCCGCTACGCGGACGGCCGTTCACAGGAGGTCCGCGCCCAGATCGACCGGGGCATCTCGGCCAGGGGCATGGACCTGCCACCACTGGAGCCGGATGATGCGGATGAGCCGGCCGGGGAGAACGAGCTCCTGCCTTCACCCGAACGTCTCGACCTCAAGGGGGCCGGCGTATGCGCCGTCATCTGGGCGACGGGTGTGACGGGCGACTTCGGTTACCTGCCCCGGGGCGCCACCAGGGACGGCCTGCCCTGCCATAGCCACGGCGCGGCGGAGGTCCCGGGCCTCGACTTCATCGGCCTGACGTGGCTGACGCATCGCAGCTCGGGCATCGTCGGTGGCATCGTCAAGGATGCCGAGATCGATCGGCGAACGAGTGGCACGCCGAACGCACGGATAGGAAGTGGCTATGACCCATTCGTGGCTATACGACGTCATCCCATCGCTGCGGCGCGCGCTGGCGCTGAGATGGAACGACGGCTCGTCGGCGACTGCGGTCCTGCACACCGCTGGTCGATGACCATCACTCCCAGGACGGCCGCATCGCTCATGACCCGTCACGAGCCCGGCCCGTCGCGCTCGTGACCGTGTCGACCGAGGAGGCGTTCGCAGTCGTAGCACCGCGGGGCGCGGCCGTACCGGTGGTGGCGCATGTGCCGCATGCCTCGGTTGGACTCCCCCCGGAGGTTCGCGCGGAAGACCTGCTCAGCGACGACGAGCTGGCCGATGAGCTCCTGTGCCTGACCGACTGGCATACCGATGAGCTCTTCGGGGGCCTCTGGGACCATGGCGTGGCACGGTTCGTCAACCGGCTCTCGCGCTTGGTGTTCGACCCTGAACGCTTCCTCGACGATGCGGCCGAGCCGAGCGCAGCTCAGGGCCAGGGGGTCGTCTACTGGCGCGGCGCTCGCGGTCGGCAGCTACGCGCGCCCGACGCTGCCCTGCGCCAACGCCGCATCGAGGAGCTCTACCGGCCCTACCACGCCGCGCTCACCGCGGTCGTGGCCGGGATGCTCGAGCACTTCGGGCAGTGCACCATCGTCGACTGCCACTCGTTCCCGTCCATGCCTCTGCCGTCAGAGATCGATCAGGCGCCCGGCCGGCCGGATATCTGCATCGGTACCGACGCTGTGCACACCCCACCCGATGTAGCCGACGCCGTGGAGGCGGCGTTCTGCGCCGAGGGCTTCCGCGTGCGGCGCAACACACCGTTCGCCGGCACGTTCGTGCCGAGCGGCTTCCACGGTCGCGACAGCCGCGTGCACTCCGTGATGATCGAGGTTCGCCGCGACCTCTACATCGACGAGACGACCGCCGAGTGCCGCCCTGAGTTCGACGCCGTCCGCGCCGCCATCGAACGCGCGATCGTGGCCGGCCTGGGCATCACCTGACGGGGACCGCTCAAGGATCGGGGGTGTTGCGCGCATCAGGGTCGCGACCCCCGGGGCATCGTTCGGTGGCCGTCTCGATGAGCGCCGTGTCAGAGCCAGCGTCGCCTCGTGGCGCTCAGCCCGGCGAGGCCAGGTCAGTCCTTGGCGGGAGGGTCGGGCCAGCTCTCGACGTAGACGACCTGCTCACGCGGCAGCCGAGCCTTGCCTGGACGTGACTTCGGCTCCAGCGCTTCTTCGGTCGGGTGGCCGATGGCGATGATGGTCCGCACCGAGCGGTTGGCTGGCAGATTCAGCAGCGTGTCGATGCCCTCTCGCACGTCCGGCCGGACACGCGAGATGCCCCCACCCAGGCCGAGCAGGTTAGCGGCGATGAGGATGCGTTCGGCAGCTCGGCCGTCGTCGAAGGCGCGCGACAGCTCGCGCTCGGGCTCGTCGGGCACGATGACAGCCACCGCTGCGTTGGCCGTCCGCAGGCCGCGCGTCTGCGGCAGTCCCAGCTCGGCGATCTGGCGGATGACCTCCTTGTCGCGGAGGGCCACGAAACGGCAGGGCTGCTCGTTGCGGCTGCTGCCCGACCAGCGTGCGACCTCCGTGATGGCCTCCATCTCCCCGTTGGTCACGCGCTTGCCCGTGAAGTCGCGAATCTGCCGGACCCGGACGAGCGGCTTGACGGTCTCGAGCGGTGACGCTGCAGCTGCTGTCTTGGACCTCGCCTTGCGGCGTGGCCTTGGTGGACTTGGTGGCGGAGGGCTTGGAGGTCATCGGAGCTCCTTTCGGGAGCGCGGGCAAGAGCAGGCGCGGTGGAGTGGCGTAGGGGCTCCAATCGTGACACAACCGCTCCACTCCGATGGTGCGCTCAGGCCCCGATGGTCCATCGGCCGGTGGACCATCGGGGTCATGCAACGGACTCGGGCTGGCGCTGTACTAGGAGGAGTAGTGCCCGGCACCCTCGCCGGCGCGATGCCTGCCAAGCGCGAGGAGTCAGATGACGACCCCAACCATCGTTTCCGGAGCCGTATCGACGGTCAGTGATCTCGGTCAAGACGAGGCCTGGCTGCGGAGCTGGCTCAAAGATCAGCCGACCCGCATGGGCCTCGGTGAACTCGAGGTTGCCGATGGCGTCTCCGACGACGAGCGTTCATTCGTGGTCACCGACGATGATCGGCTGCCTCAGCGTCGACGTCAAGCTCGGCGAGATGGAGGCATCACACGGCTTCCAGCTGCTCGACAACTGGGCCCGCAACCGAGTCCTCCATCCGGACAAGACCCACGTCGCCGTGCTCGTCACCGAGACCGTCGGCGAGCGCTACCGCACGACGCTGGAAACGCTGGCTGAGCATCTGCCGCTGGTCGTCGTCGAGCTGCAGGTCTGGCGGGGCGACAAGGAGGCCATCGTCGTCCCCCACGTCGCACTCGCGAGCGACCAAGTGGACCTGAGCGCGACGCCGGCCGCCAAGGCCGCCGAGGCCATCGCCAAGTTCGAGGCCGAAGTGGTGGCTACCGAAGAGGTCGAAGAGGTCGAAGAGGTCGAAGGCGAGGAAGCCCTGGCCGACGCCGAGGCCATGGCTGAAGCCGATGCCATCGCCGAAGCTGAGTCGGGGGCCGAGGCTCCCGAGAACAAGGACGACACCGGCGTGGCTGACCCTTGGGGACTGCCCACGGCCGACGCCGAGGCCGTGGGAACTGATTTCGAACGGTGCTCGCGAGTTCAGCGCGGTCGGCTGACCGGTACGAGCCCAGCACCACCCACGAGCAAGGGCCGGGCCGCGAATGCCCGGGCCTTGCTGTGTCCGCGGCACCCTGGCCGGCATATCTCCTTGAGCCCGGGGGCCAAACGCTACTGCGAGTACTTCTTCTCGACGCTGAGTGAGACGTCGAAGGTGTCCATCCAGCCCTTGTCGATGCCACGCCCGCCGCTCACAACGTCGCGTCTCCCGTCGCCGACATCCTCAGTGCCGCCGTACAGGTAGTCCCAGCCCCTGCCGCCGTAGAGGCGGTCGGCGCCAAGGCCGCCGACCAGTTCGTCCCGGCCTCGCAACCCGAAGATCCTGTCGTTGCCCTGGCCCCCGCTGAGGAGGTCGGCCCATCTGGTGCCTCTGATGACGTCGTTGCCAGCACCGCCCCAGACCACGCCGCCACCGCGGATGTCGTCGTCTTCGCCGAACGTGGCGTTGGGGCCGTCACCCCACACGAAATCGGAGGCGGCGCCGCCCCGGATGGTGTCCTTGTCAGACCCAAGGCAGATGATGACCGGGTCGCAGTATTCGGGGCCACCGAAGATCGCGTCGAAGTCCTCCTCTCCATAGAGATGGTCGTCGCCCATCTCGCCGTGGATGGTGTCCTCGCCTGTGCCGCCGTAGACCGTGTCGGCACCGGGACCACTCTTGATGAGATCGTTGCCGCCACCGCCACGAATGAAGTCATCGCCGCCGTAGGTGTAGATCTGGTCGTTCCCTCCTGACGCGTAGACCCGGTCTGCCCCGCTGCCGCCGATGATGCGGTCGTTACCGCCGTACGCATAGAACCTGTCGTTGCCGCCACCGCCGCACATCACATCCGCTCCGGACGTGCCGACCAGGACGTCATCGCCGGAGGTGCCCACGACCGTGCATGCGATCTGGGCCGCTCCCGGCGCTGTTGGAGGGCCACCTCGAGGTGCTTGACGCGTTCCGCCGCCTCGCGCACGACCGCGTGATAGTCCTCCAAGACGATGGTGTCCGCGGCCTGCTCGAAGGTCAGCCCGCGGAGCCAGGCGTCATGGGCCCGGCTCCAGGCCCGGACCCCGACCGGAGGCTGGAGACCCCGACGGAGCAGGAACTTGCTGAGACGGTGCTTGGCGCGCAACAGGTCGGACTTGGCGGCATCGCGAGCTCGGACCAGGTCACGCAGCGCCTCGCCGGCCTCGTCGGGTACCCACACCGCGACGAGATCGCCGCTGCGCAGCAGTCTCGCCAGCTTGGCGGCGTCACGCCGGTCGGTCTTGATCCGGTCGCCGGGGCGCACCGGGATCAACGATGGCGCCACGACGATGCAGTCGATGCCCATGCTGGTCAGCTGCCGATGGAGGGCATGGCCGGTCGGGCCCGCCTCGTAGGCGACCGTCAACCGATGACCGTCATCGCCGAGGCGTCGCAGCAGCTTCCGCACCGCTGCGGGGTCGTTGGCGATCGTGCCGTGGTCCTCGGGATCACCGAAGGCCTCGGCGACCGCGACCGTGATCGATGCCTTGTGGACATCGAGACCGATGAAGCGAGTACGCTCGGACATGGACCGGCCTCCCGTATGTGGCTCTGTGCGGGCAAGCTCAGGCGACCCGCGCAATCCACGATAGATGCGCGAGTGCCGGTCCTTCCATGTTGACTAGGGCGCTCCGTTCGTCCTGTTCATGCGCGCGGCGACGGCCTCTCCGATGTACCTGCCGTGGTGGTCGGGAACCGCTGGGACATCGGTGGCGATGGCGATGGCCGCGGCGGCGTCGGCTTCGGGCGTCCATGACTCGAGATCGTCGCGGACCAATCCGCAGAGGTACTCGGAGAGCGTGAGGCCCTGTTCGGCGGCTCGCCGTCGGGCGCGTCGTCGCTCATCGAGATGGAGCATGACCTGCACGGGCCGGTTCATGACGCGCGCAGTGTGCACCGGAGGTGGGTGCGTGGCAAGCCCCTATCGGTCATACCCCCAGGCTACGAAGACCCACCTATCTGCGAGTTCGTGCCGCCGGCACGGGCACTCGGCGCACCTCCGCCAGCGCCTACGCGAGGGCAGGTTCGACCACGACCGAACGGTCGTAGGCCCACCGCGTCGGCGCGCCGATGTCTCCGAGGGCACGGTAGCGGAACGTGTACTCGCCTGGCGCCACCTCGGGGCCGTTGTAGTCGAAGGCGATGGCGGTGTCGGGCGCGACCGCACCGAATGATCTCTCCTGCTCCCCGAGGACCGGATCGTCCTTGGTGGCCAGGACGAATTGCAGGTCGTTCGGCCGCGACCACGTGCCGTCCGCCGCGTCACGGGTCCGGACCACGAGCCGAGCGGGTGCCGGCCCACGCGGTCTGACCCAGCCCGGCACCAGCCGTTCCCAGACGATGGTGCGGCTCGGTGCCTGGCGGCTGACGCCGATGGCCGTGTCCTCCCCGTCGATGAGGAGCCTCATCTTGAGCGGTTCACCATCCCTGCGGTGTTGATGGTGCAGGTGCGGCGAGATGGCTCCGCTGCCGTGATACGTAGAGCCGATCTTGCCGATGCGTCGCTGGGCCTTGACGCGCTGACCCTCCTTGACCGATACCGGATCGAGGTGGGCATAGACCGTCTCGTACGTGCTCGTATCGTCGAATGCCGGGTGTGTGATGTGGACTTGGCCGTTGGCAGGATCGACCTTGCTGACACGGCCGGCGGCAGCGGCGCGCACCCAATGTCCGCGATCGGCACCGCCGGCGCCCCAGTTGAAGTCGACCGAGTAGGCGTCCTGCTCGTCGTGGCCCGGGTGGGTCAAGGCGGAGTAGCGGATACGCGACTCCTCCGTCCTGGGCATGTTCGGCAGGTGCGAAGCGAAGGGCGGGTAGAAGACCCCCTTGCGGCGGGCCTTGCCTGCCCGTCCCGAGCGTCGGAGCCGTTTCTCCGGCCGGAACTCGAAGCTCAGGCCGTCGCCTGCGATGCCGTCACTGGACTCGGTCGCGACATCGATGAGATCGCCATCCTGGTGTAGCTCCCACGAATAGGCGTCGATGGGCTCCCGGGTGGCCATCCGGACTACGGGCCGACGACGGCCGATGAGCATGCCGTCGAAAGCGCGGTAGTCATCGAGCCAGACGAATTGGGGATGGGCACTGGCCATGCTCCACAGCGGCCTGTGCCAAGCCTTCGAGCGGCCGCCCTGGTGGCCGGCCACGAGCTCGATCTCGTAGCCGGTGAGCTGCTGGTCGGGCGAGGAGGTGACATCCGCCCGCAGCGGCACGCCGACCAGGCCCGGCACGGTGCCGACCGGCTTCGGCGTGACGGCATCCATCGATCCCTCCTCGCGTGGCGATGGATTCCTCCTCGCGCAGCATCTGCCTGCCCATACCCTCGCACTACCCTCCCACTCGTAGCAAGTCGCTCGCGTCGTCTATGTTGTCCGCATGGAGTTCTCAGACGTCATCCGCATGCGCCGCAGCGTGCGCAGCTACAGCGACCGGACCCCGGACCCCGAGCTGGTCGCCACCATCGTCGACAGGGCACGGCGAGCCCCGACGGCGGGCTTCTCACAGGGCATCGACTTCCTGGTCATCGACGATCGATCCGCGATGGCCGAATTCTGGGAGCTGACCGATGACCCGGATCAGCCAACGCCGGAAGAGGAGAAGGCGACGCGCCCACCAGCGGTCGTGATCGTGTGGTCCGACCCGATGCGCTACCTCGCCCGGTATTCGGCCCAGGACAAGATCGAGTTCGGCCTCGACGATCTCGAGCGCTGGCCGGTGCGCTTCTGGGACGTCGATGCCGGCATGGCAGCCATGCAGCTGCAGCTCGTGGCTGTCGACGAGGGTCTCGATACGTGGTTCTTCGGGATCGCCTCCGGCGAGGACGCGCTTCGGGAGCGCTTCGGCGTTCCTGCTGACCGCCGGATGTGCGGAGTGGTGGCCCTTGGGTATCGCACCGATGACGAACGCCCGAGCGGATCCACCCTGACCCAGAGACGCCGACCGCTCGAAGAACAGCTCCACCGCAACGGCTGGTAGGAAGGCACGACGAGATGACGCGCGGGGAAGAGGCTGAACGCCTGGTCGAAGAGCGACTGCGCAAGGCGCTGCCGGAGTCTGAGTACCGCGTCTACGTCAACGTCAACTGGACCGGGCCCGTCCGTAGCCGCGGCCCGGCGCGCGACGGTGAGGCCGACGCGGTCATCGCCCATCCTGAGTACGGCCTGCTCGTGCTCGAGGTCAAGGCCGGCGAACCCTCGATCGACCAGGCGGGCCACTGGCACCTGGGACCCATCGAGCTCAGGGAATCGCCCATTCGAGCAGGCCAGGACATCGAAGTACTACCTCCGCGCCAAGCTGGTCGACCTGCCCGACTGGCCCTCCGGTCTGGCACCGCTGACCGGCCACGCGGTGGCCCTCCCCGATGTCGACCTGGGGAGCCTGCCACCCGGCCACTCGCTGCTGGGGGTCGATGCGCCGACCGATCTGGTACTCGATGCCCGCGCACTGGAGACGACCGACGGCATCCAGAAGTGGCTCGACCACGTCTTCGACTACTGGCGTGGCGATGGTTCAGGCCGCTACCAGCCCATCGGCGAGAAGGGCGTGGAGCTCCTCGATGAGCTGCTGCGACCGACCGTGACACTGCATCGGCTCGTGCGCGGGCGCATCGAGGACGACCGGCCCGCGCTGGTCGATGCCAGCCGGACGCAGTCGCGCATCCTCAATCGGTGGAAGTCGTTGCGCCAGGTGGAGGTCGTCGGGCCGGCCGGCTCGGGCAAGTCGATGCTCGCGGCAGAGCGCGCACGAAGGCTTGCCGCGGAGGGCTACCGCACGCTGCTGGTCTGCTTCAACCAGCGGCTGGCGACCACGATGCAGCGTGACCTGGCCGATGCCCAAGCGCCCGCCGGACTCCGCGTCACGACCTTCCATCGTCTGTGCGAGCTGCTCGCGGCTGAGGCCGGGACGCTGCCCACGCGACCGAGCCCCATCCCCCAGGCAGTGGTTCAGCGAGACGCTGCCCGCGCGCTCTGGACGCGGCCATCGACCGGGATGACGATGCCCGCTACCACGCGGTCATCGTCGACGAGGGACAGGACTTCGCGGTCGGATGGCTGGAGTCGCTGCGGCTGCTCTTGCGCGACCAGGACCACGGTGTCTTCTGGGTCTTCCACGACCCGGCGCAGGCGCTCTACCGGCCCGATATCGTGGGCCAGCTGGGGCTGGTGCGGTTGGAGCTGTTCGAGGACCATCGCAACCCGCCGTCGGTGGCGCGCGCTGGCGGCGCGGTTCCGGGATGACGCAGAGGCTATCGAGGTCTTCCGCGAGGAGGGTCTGCCGGCCCAGACGATCACGGCCGAGCCCGGAGCCGCGACCGTCGAGGCACTGCGGGCTGACGCTGCACCGGCTCATCGTCGAGGAACAGGTGCCGCCCTTCCGCATCGCCGTGCTCTCGGGCGTGTCGGCCAGCAGCAGCGACGTCCTGCGCCGACGAAAGTACGGCAACGCCGTCCTCTGGAACGAGGCCATCGACGACGAAGGCCGCTCCAAGGGTCTGCCGCCCGAGGCGGTGCCCGAGGAGCCGGACGACGTCGTCCTCTTCGAGACCATCCGTCGCTTCAAGGGACTCGAGCGCGAGGTCATCGTGCTGTGCGAGCTGCCGGAGGAGGGAGGGCGGCTGGACGAGCTGCTCTACGTCGGCCTGACCCGGGCGACCACGCACGTCGTCGTCATCGCCCCGTCCGGCCTGGCCGAGCGTGCTGCGCGGCGAGGGTGACGCAGCGACCATCACCTTCCTGCCCTCGGCGGCGATGTGTCGATGGACGGGGCCCGGCTGGGGCCGGTCTCCGGCGCCGGCCGAGCAGGATGGCGGCCGTGGCCGAGGCCATCGAGGCGCGGCTCAGGGCCGTTCGCGCACTCTCCGGTGACCCCCGGCAACACCGCGACGCCAATCTCGTTGACAGGACTATCGTCCTATACGCACGATGGGACCATGAGGAGTGAAACGAGGGAACGGACGCTTGCCACGTATGAAGCCCGCTTGCGTGGCGGCCCAGACGACGGTGCGGTCGTGCGAGTGACGTCGCTGCCCGGTGGAGGACCGCCTGACTTCTTCCATGCCGGCCCCGACGACCAGGGCGTCTATGTGCTGGCTGGCATGCCGCATTCGGATGAGATGCTGCCGTACTGGTGGATCCCCGATCACAGCCGACTGCCCGTCGGCGCGGGACCGGAGGGCGCGACGTGGACGCTCATCTCGATGGATGGCGACGGCACGACCGCCAAAGTCTGGCACCAGCATGGGGCCGGGGCGACACCTGTCCGCCTGGCGATCGAGCCGATAGCGTCGGCGCAGGTGCCGGCGTTCGTCGGCCGGGGCTACGTCTCCCCGACTGTGACGACCTGACCGTGGTCAGCCTGCCTCCCGCCGAGCGACGGCAGCGAGCAGGCGATATCCTCGTCGCCGTCCTGTAGAGCGTCGAGCGACGAGACCCTCGACATATGGCCTAGTGATGGGTAGCATGGTCCATGCAGCCCGGAGGCCTGATGAGCCGTCGACCATCGCGCTCGTTGCGCTCGCGTTCGTGGCGGCGCCGCCGCCGTGCTCGCCCAGCAAGAAGCCGGCGACGAGAGAGTCGGCCAGGGAGGTCGCATCGAGGTGCCGAGCGCCGGGTCACGCTGACGTTCCCCGAAGACCTGGATCCACGTCCCCCCGACCGAAGGGGACACCGAGGCCATCCTCGACGCGGTGGCCCAGCTGGCTCCCGGATTCGCGCCGACGGTCGAAGCCGCATTGGCCGGTGGGCTCAAGCTTCTCGCTGCTCGCGGTCCGCGACACCGCCGATGGTTCTGGTTCAGGCGGCTCTTGCAACATCCTCGAGCCGACCGCAGACCGGCCGACCCCTGGAGGTCGTGGCAGCCAGCGAGGTCGAGAAGCTCGACGCGCTCGGCGACCTCATCGCCAGCGGGCCGGACCTCAGCTTCATCGAGCTTTCCAGCGGTCGCGTGGCACGCATCGACGCAGGCGTCGAGACGCTCGACATGGCCGCGGAAACGAGCTCGTTCATCCTCATCGACGCGAAGATGGATCCACACCATGACCTGCACCGCTGAAGAACGTCCCGACGACGCCTGGGGATCGATCGTGGGCACGTTCGAGCGCGGCCGACCATCGACTGATCGTCGTGGCCCGAGCGCGACCGCGTCGATGAGCCGGGGGTCGCCGATTCCGACGCACCCGCCGCTGCCACTCATCGACCACATCGCTCGTACGAAAGGCCACTGTTCGCCGGCATCCCTTGAGCGCACCGTGGGCCCATACCCACACGGGGGAGTGCACGCCCATGCCTGCCGCGCTACGCCGAACCGTCATCCTCATCGCCGCGCTGGCCCTGACCGCGACCATCCCGACCGCCGCGAGCGCCAACGTCGATGGCTACAAGGGAGACGTCAAAGTCCACGTTCACGCTGGTGCCCGACGAAGCGGTGGTGCACGCCGCCTCGAAGGTCACGTGCAGAACAAGCGCAAGTCCACGGTCCGGCGCGGTCCATCCAAGAACGCCCCACGCCGAACGTGGAAGTTCCCCCGACCTACTACTACATCGAGGTCCTGGGTCCGTTCGTTCCAGCCGATGCCGACGAACGTCTCCATCGGCGGCAAGGGCGTCGAGGCCGTCACCATCGCCAGCAACGCGTCGGTGTTCGATGTACATCGTGCGTTTCCCAGGCTGCTCTACAAGAAGAACAGGTCATCGACATCACTCGTCCTGCCCGACGCCGGACCTGGCGCGCAGGGGCGCACCCGCGTCGCCGATGCCTACGCCCATTTCTGCTGGAGCGGCGAGTACACCGACCGCGGCACCGTCCAAGCCATCCTCCGCCGGTTGGGAGGCGAACACGGACGGCGCCAGGACGAGATCGCAGCGCGCCCGCCAACACCGTCGTCTCCCTGGCCAAGACCAAGGAACCCGGCGGCACGGAGCTGTGCACCGACGCTTTCCTGCCGAGCGCGATGGCTCGTACCTACGCCCTTGCTCCGGCGGGCCAGGTCATCACGCTCGACTCGTGGCCGGATCGTCCGAGTGGACGCCGACCATGGTCGACACCATCCACGAGTACTTGCCCGCCCTGGAGGAGACGATCGGCTCGCCCATGCCCTTCGTCTCGCTACCCATCCAGCAGGTGGCACGCACCAATCACTTCGGGCTGCCGACCAGTACTTTGACGCCGCGGCGCCTCGCCTCTTCATGGACAAGGACACTCACCTTCACGGGCGCCTCGGTGTCTGCGCTGGCCCGCACCTGGTTCAACGACGGCTCCATCGCCGATGGCTGGCTCGCGGAGGGACTCACGCTCTGGGCAGGCCTCTCCTCGACCGGCCACGAGTGCCCCGACCCGG
>CAVPJO010000019.1:0-310000 GCA_963705425.1 uncultured Chloroflexia bacterium
TGAGGCCGGTGAAGTCGACGATGTCGGCGAAGAGCAGCGTTGCCACCTTGCGTTCGCGGCCGGGTTCACGCGGCGAGGCGAGCGTGACGGCGCCGGCTGGTTGCGGCTCGGTCTGGACCAGCGAGGACTCTGGCAGGCCATGACCGACCAGCTGCACCGGCGGCTGGGGCAGAAGCGAGCACCATCAGGCAACTCCGCGCCGGGCGAGGCAAGGCACAGCCAGCGGATGACCGCCTCGCCACAGGCCGTACAGAAGCGAGCGCCCGCTGTCAATCCGGCGGAGCAGCCTCGACATCTCATCGGCCGCTACCATCGCCCCTACCATCCGGTCATGCTACGTGAAAGAGCACTGCGCAGGTGTCGGATGGTCGAGAGCCACGGGCGCCGGGGCATCGCCATACACTGCATCGGTGGAGAAGGCGCGACGGATCGAGCACGAGTATCGGGTCCGCTTCGACGAAGCCGGCGCTGATGGCTGCCTGCGTCCCTCCAGCCTGTTGCGCTACGCCCAGGACATGGCCTGGCGGCACAGCGAGGAAGCCGGCTTCGATCGCGGCTGGTACGAACGGCGTTCCATGCACTGGCTGGTGCGCAACGTCAAGGTCTCGATCGAGGGATCGATCACCTACGGCGACGAGCTCGCAGTGAGCACCGAGGTCATCGGCTGGCGTCATGTGTGGGCACGACGGCACTCCGAGGTCCGGCGCACCGGTTCGAGTGCGAGTACCAGCGCGAACGAGCTGATGGCCACGGTCGAGACCGACTGGGTGCTGCTGACGAGCGCCGGAAGACCGGCCCGCGTGCCCGCCGAGATCGGGCGCTACTTCGCACCTGCAGCGCCGTTCACGCGCGACCGCATCGTGCTGCCCGAACCAGGGGGCGAGGTGTCGACCCTCTCGACGCGGGTGCGGCCGCTCGATGTCGATCCCATGCGGCACATGAACAACGCCGCCTACCTGGACATGGTCGAGGATGGCCTTTCCCGGATGCCCGACGGTGCTCGACCCGAGGGTGCCGACTGCTATCGCATCGGCTACGTCCTGCCCGCGTTGCCTGGCACGCCCATCGAGGTCAGCTGCTGGGCCGCGGACGAGTCGCCGGGTGGCGAGCCGCATCAGCGACGGCAACGATGCCGAGCTCGCGAAGGCGCTGGTCGGTCGCTCGAGCCGTTCGCCGCTCGACTAGCCGTCCCCGGCGACCCGGTGCCAGGGCCCCTACCCACGCCGACGGCCTTCATCGGAAGCCGCCCCGACGGGCTGTCGCTCTCGAAACGGAGTCTCGTCGACGTATGGGAGTATCGCGGCATGGGAGCGTCAGATGCCGGTGCTGCGGGAACCGGTGAGCCGATACGGTTCAGAGCAGCTCGAGCGGATGATGCCCCCGCGATGGTGGAGGTGTTCATCGCTGCTATCCCACCACCGATCGCCGCGGTGCACATCCTGGGGGCCCCGATGGCGTCGCACTTCGTGCGCGACTCCATCACCGCCGCCTCCCGTGGGGGCGACAGCATGTACTGGGTCGCGGAGCGTGACGGTCACGGGGTCGTCGGGTTCGTCCAGCTGCGGCAGAGTCTCAAGGTCGCGGTCATCGACAATCTCCATGTGCTGCCCACCTACCAGCGGCAGGGCATCGGCACCGCCATGCTTCGGACCGCTCTCGATCGGGTCGCCACGGAACGTGTCGGCATCGATGTGTTCCGCGACAGCGAAGCTGCGATGGGGCGTCTAGCTCAGGGGTCGTCGAAGAGATGCTCGTGCGCCACTGGCGCATCCTGGCGCCTGAACGTCGTGAGCCCAGGGACTTCTACGTTCACGATCTGCCCCAGGCGGAGGCCCTGCAGCGCGCCCACTCCATCTCCACGCTGCACATCGAGACCGCTCACGGTTTGCACGCAGTCGGCAGGATCGGGGAACGCCGGTTTCGCGTGCTGTCGAGTCGCGAGCTCGAGGACGACGACCTGCGAGCTGCGCTCTGGCAGCTGGACCCCGGCCGTTCGATCCTCGCCGTGCTCAGCCGTGATGACGACCGCTGCCCCGGGTGCCCGACCTCATCAGCTCCCGCCTGGAGGGAAACGCGGCCGATCCAGGAGCGCTGTAGCGCCGTAGCCCCGGCACTGGTCCCGAGGCCGGGGGCCGCACGGCACGGCCGGGCGGCCGGTCAGCCCCCGCGCGACGAGCGCCGACGAACAGGTCGAAGTTGTCGACGAGCGCCTGACCGAAGACGTCCGGGTCGTCGCCGCGCAGGTCGCGCAGCCAGGTGGCCGTGACGGCCACGTTGAGCGGCTGATTGCGGCTGCCCGGACCTTCCTGGGCTTGAGGTAGGGCGAATCGGTCTCGGTCAGCAGCCGCTCGAGGGGCACGATCGCGGCCACGTCCGCGCTGGCCTCCTCGCCGCGTCGGAAGACGAGCCCACCGAAGGCGATGAAGAAGCCCATCTCCAGGGCCGGCTCGGCGTAGTCGACGGGGCCGCTGAAGGAGTGCAGCACGCCCGGTGGACGACCATCGAAGCGCTCTGCGCCACTCGGGCGCTCCCGGCCCCGCCCTCACGCAGCAGCCGTGATGAGATCGTCCTGCGCGTCGCGCTCGCCGGGCTTGGAGCGACAGTGCAGGGTCAGCGGCTCGGCCATCTCGTAGGCCAGCTCGATGTGGCGCGCGCAGGTTGGCGCAGCTGGTCCTCGCGCGGGGAGAAGCCGCGGTCGTAGTCGAGGCCGGTCTCACCGATGCCGACGACCTCGATCACGGGGCCAGCTCGCGGACCTCGGCCCACATCGCCTCGGTCACCGCGGACGCGATGTGCGGATGGATGCCGGCCGTCGTGCGCAGGCCGTGGCGGCGCACGAATTCGAGCCCGGACCGGGTCGGACGGCAGGTCCCAGGCCGGGATGAGCAGGCGCTCGACGCCGGCCTCGTAGGCGGCCTCGAGCACCGGCGTCGCGGTCCCGGTCGAAGGCGTCGGCCTGGAGGTGGGCGTGGGAATCGACGAGCCGCAGCCCGTCGGGGTTCAGCTCAGGCAGGCATGGCCTCCCAGATGCCGATCTCGCTGCCCTCGCTGTCGTCGATGGCGGCGTACCAGCCCATGCCAGGCACCTCGGTCTTCTCGACCGACGACGCTGCCGCCGAGCCCCACGACCTTGGCCAGGGTCGTCATCGATGGAGTCCACGTTCACGTAGATGCGCGGCGTTGGCCGGCGCAGTCTCGCCGCGCAGGCCGATGCCGCCGCCCATCTCGCCGGGTCCGGAGCTGGAACATCTCGTAGTCGGGGAACTCGGGCGTGGACTGCGATCTGCCAGCCGAACAGCTCCGAGTAGAACGCGTGGCGCGACCCGAGGTCGTCGCTGGGAAGTGTCGACGTGGGTGATCTCACCGTGCGCCATGCAGGCCTCCTCCTTCTCCCCCGTGTGCCTCGTCCACTTCGAGTCGCGGGAACAAGGGCTCTGCAGCGCCGATGCTACCGCCCGTGGCAAGCCGCACCCCAGGCCACCAGCTCCTTGAGCGGCGGGCCGTCGTTGCCGTCGTCGGCGTAGCCGTGGTCGACGCCCAGCTGGGCGGCTGCGCGGGCAGTGGACTCGGGCATGAACGGCGCAGCCGCGAAGGCGATGACGCGACAGGCCTCGAGCAGGTCGCCGAGCACGCCGTCAAGTCGGGCCTCCGCCTCGACGTCGCCGTTCTTGGCGGCCTTGGCCAGCGTCCACGGCTGCTCGGTCTCGACGTACTTGTTGGCCTCGCCGACGAAGCTCCATAGCGTCTCGAGCGCCTCGTGCAGCAAGCACGCCTCCAGCTTCTCCGCGTAGCGCTCGAAGATCGTCGCCCAGGTCGCGGCCAGCGAACCCTCGGTCGGCGCCGAGCGCTGGCCATCGCGGTAGCGCTTGGTCATCGACAGCGAGCGATTGAGGAGGTTGCCGAAGTCGTTGGCCAGGTCGGCGTTGTAGCGGCGCACGAAGCTGTCCCAGGAGACGTCGCTGTCGCGGTCGAAGGCGACCTCGCGCAGGACCGTGTAGCGCGTCCCGTCGCGACCGAGCGCGGCCACCATGTCATTGGGATCGAGGAAGTTGCCGCGGCTCTTGCTCATGCGCTCGCCTTGGGCCAGCAGCCAGCCGTGGACCCAGACCTTCCGGGGCAGCGGCAGGCCGGCGCTCATGAGCATGGCCGGCCAGAAGATGGTGTGGAAGCGGTTGATGTCCTTGCCGATGACATGCAGGTCGGCCGGCCACCAGTGTCTCGAACATGCTCGGTGTCGCCGGGGAAGCCGGCGCCCGTGATGTAGTTGATGAGTGCGTCGTACCAGACGTAGACCGTGCCCGCGGCCGGATCCCAGGTGCCGTCCTCGCGCCTGGCCGAGGAGCCGTCGGGCAGGACCGGGAAGGGGATGCCCCAGGTCGCGCCCTCCCGACTGACCGAGAAGTCCTCGAGGCCCTTGCGGATGAAGCCGAGCATCTCGTTCTTGCGGTACTCGGGCTGCGACCCAGTCGGGGTGGTCGGCGTAGTACCGCTCGAGGCGCTCCTGGTAGGCCGAGAGCCGGAAGAACCAGTTGTTCTCGGTGAGCCACTGCAGCTCCACGTCGGGGTGGTTGGGGCAGTGCACGCCCGACTCGTCCTCGACGAGGTCGCTGCGTGGCGCGGAAGCCCTCGTTGGGGCAGTACCAGCCCTCGTACTTGCCGAGATAGATGTCGCCGTTCTCGTAGGCCCGCCGGATCATCTCGTGGGCGGCCTCGGTGTGATCGGCGTCGGTGGTGCGGATGAAGCGGTCGGGGCTGATGCCCAGCGCGTCCTCGGCGCTGCGGAAGAGGGCCACCGTCTCGTCGACGAATGCTTTGGGCTCGAGGCCCTTCTCGGCAGCGGTGGTGGCGATGTTGACCGAGTACTCGTCGGTGCCGGTCAGGAAGCGGGTCTCATCGCCGATCATGCGGTGCCAGCGCGCGATGACGTCGGCCCCGACGACCTCGTAGAGGGTGTGCAGGCCGGGCCGGTTGTTGGCGTAGGCGATGGCGGTGGTCAGGTAGAAGCGGCGTCGGTCGGTCATGGGTGATGCCGATGCTACCTGAGCGCGAGCAGGACAGTCCGCACAAGGCAGCGTCATCGGTGGCGCACCATCGCGAGGACCTCCTCGAGGACGCCCGCTGGCGACCATACGTAGGCCTCGGTCATACGACCGTCGGCGACGGACACCACGCTGCAGCCGCGGATGTCGAGATCTGGCAAGCGCCCCGCCAGTCCAGGGCGAGGGTGCCCGACCATGCGCCAGCGCGCGGCGGCCCGGCTCCCCTGCCCGATGATCTCGATGATCTCGCGGTGGTAGTCGGGATAGGCCTCGAAGAGCGCGGTCATGGCTGCGACATCCTCGTCGGCAGAACCCAGGGCCGGCACTCCGTTGAGCTCGATGGTGATGTCGGGCGCCATCGGGAGGCTCATGGCTGCGTCATCTCGCCGGGTCTCGGCGTCGACGTAGGCGCGGTAGATGGAAGCGGTCGGCCAGCGCCGTTTCATGCGCGGCAGGAGCCGGCCGAGGCCCTCGATGAGCGTGCCGACCGCTCACCTGGGCCGCGGCATCCCTGCCCAGACGTTCGACGAGCTCGGTCCCGAGCGCCGCCAGGTCGGCCGGGCGCTCGATGCCCTTGATCGTGCCCGAGCTGGTCGGGGGTGAGCAGGAGGCCACCGACGATCGGGTCCATCTGCCCGAAGATGTCGACCACGAAGTCGAGCCCGAGGCCGACCCGGTCGGCGCCGATGATGGGACGGCATGGGCGATGTGGTCGAGGTACGCGTCGACGTGGGTTCGTCATCGCCCACGAACCCGCCGTACGCGTTCATGCAGGCGAAGCCGTCCGAGCCGGCGATGGTGCGCAGCATGTCGTCGGTCAGGTTGCGGGGATGCCCGTGCACCGCGCGACAGGACGAGTGGCTGGCCACGAACGGTCGCCGGGCGATGCGGGCGACATGCTCGAAGCCAGCGTCGGAGAGGTGGCTGACGTCGACGATCATGCCCAGCGACTCCATGCGCCCGACTGGCAGCGACACCGATGCGAGCTCAGTCCCGCGCCGGTAGCTGACTTCACCCAGGCCGTCGGCGAACATCGTGCGCCGGTTCCAGGTGAGGCTGGCCATGCGCACGCCGAGTCGCCAGAACGAGTCGATGACGTCGACATCGCTGCCGACCGGCTCCATGCCCTCGAAGGCAAGCACCATCGCGATGCGACCGCTCTCGATGACGGCGTGCATCTCGTGGGCGGTGGTGACGAGTGCGACATCGTCACGGTGCTCATCAGCGATCGACCAGGCCGCCTCGATCAAGCGCAGGGCACGCCGCAGCGCGCCCTCACCGATGAACTGCTGCTCAGTGTAGATCGGCAGCACCTGCAGGACCACGCCACGCCTGCCCTCAGTTGCGGCAGCCAGAAGTCGCCGAAGGGGTCGTCGCTGACCACGTTCCTGCTGATGGACGACGCCCATCAGCAGATCGTCGTGGCAATCCGCCATGGGCAGCGGCATGGTCGCGGTCATCGCGGTTCAGCCGGCCGGGGCCAGCGGTCCCGGCGGCCTTGACCTGGACACGGCAGCCGCCGCCGGGCACGTACGTCATCGGCACTTCCATGACCGTGGTGATGCGCGTCTGGCCCGGATCGGCTCCGGCCTTCACGGCCGCCTCGATCGCCAGCGCCTTGGCGTCCTCGATGCACTCTTCGCGGCTCGACTCGTCGTAGCGGTACACGCGATCGACCTCACCCGACGCTTCCGCGATGGCCGCGCCATAGGCGTTGGCGACCGCGAAGTGGTTGGGCTTGATGACCTCGGACGTGCCGGGCACGTGCTCGGGAACGAGGTGAGAACCGCCCCCCACGGCGATCAGGGGCAGGGCCTGGCGGCTCGCCTTCATACGATCGGCAAGGATCTGTACCTGCTCGTCGACCCACGCGAGGGCCGCGTCCGGCAGTGGCCGCGTCGAGTCGGCTCCGTCAGAGCGGCGTCGCCGAACCCGCTGAGGCGCCCGGCCTTGACCGACACGTCGGAGAGCGTCGGCACGGCAGCCTCCCATCACCAACGCTTCGTTTACCACGCGATAGCCCACCGAATCGGGACCGACCGTGGCGTCCGCGCCGCTGCCGTGCACGATGGTGCCGCCACCGAGCCCGATGGAGATGAGGTCGGGCATGCGGAAATTGGTGCGCACGCCACCGACCTCGACCGCGTGCATCGACTCGCGCGGGAAGCCGTCAACGAGGATGCCCACATCGGTCGAGGTGCCGCCGACGTCGATGACCAGCGCGTCGTTGAGGCCGGCGAGGGCGCTGGCGCCACGCATCGAGTTGGTGGGGCCCGACGCGAGCGTGAGCACCGGGTACTTCGATCGCCTGCTCGGCGGTCATCAGCGTGCCGTCGTTCTGGGTCAGGTAGGAGGCGACGTCGCAGGCCGTTCTCCTCTGAGCGCCTTCGGCAAGCCCTTCGACCACCGCGCGAGACACGCTCAGCAGGCGAGGCGTTCAGGGCCGCCGCGTCCTCGCGCTCGAGCAGGCCCAACGAGCCGATCTCGTGGCTCACGGTCACGGCGATCGCATCACCGAGTCTCCTCGGCGATGATGGCGGCACTGCGGTCCTCGTGGTCGGAGGAGGCCGGACTGAAGGGGCTGGAGATGGCGATGGCCCGACACCTTGCCTGCGCACTCGGCCAGCGTACCGACGGACTGCGTCCTCATCGAGCGGCGCGATCTCGCGGCCATCGTACTCGAAGCCTCCGTGCACGATGGCGGTGGGACCGAGGATAGCCCGTGCCAGCTCGACCGGCCAGGCAGCGCCCGGGCGCACCGCGTACGAAGAGGGCGCGGCCACGCGCAGGATGCCGATGGTATCGAGGCCCTTGCGCTGGATGATGGCGTTGGCCGGATGGGTGGTACCCAGCATCACCTGCCCGATCGATGACCGGTCGACCCGCTCGATGACCGCGGACATGGCGGCCCGGATGCCGTCCATGGGATCAGGGCGTGGTCGGCACCTTCTGTGATGCCAGCACCGCGCCGGCCTCGTCGACGACGACGGCGTCGGTGTTGGTGCCACCGACGTCGACGCCGAGATCGCAGCGCGGTCATCGCGCACCTCCAAGGGCAACGTAGTCAAGGTCGTAGCCGAAGGCGCGCGGTCCGACGACCTCGAGCATGCCGTCCTGATGCCACTCCGGCGCACAGGGCATGGCGATGACGTCGAGGCGCTGACCGTAGGCAAGGGCCTCGGTCAGCACGGGCTTGGCCGTTTCGTGGTCGATCAGCGCTGATCAGGTCGGGGACCATGACGACGGACTCGTGCCATCGTCGAAGGCCACGAGGTTCTCGTTCTGGATCTCGATGCGCATCTCCCGCCCGGCGTCGGACGTGCTCGAGCACGACCGTGCCACGGGCGAAGCCCTCGGTGGTTCGCCGTTCGATGTCGGTGATCTTGCCGGTGAACACGACCTTGGCATCGGCGAACTCGAGGAACCGGGCCATCGCGTCGGGCTGGCCGGATTGGACCGCGGCCATGTGCTTGCCAAGGTCGGTGCAGATAGCTCATCGAGCCCTGGATACCGAACTCGACGATCTGGCCGGCGGTCAGGGCGTAGCAGCTGATGGCGTTGGCCATGCCCAGGCGCATGACAGCACCGCGGGCGAGGTCCTCGGCCAGGGCGTTGTTGGTGGCCTCGTAGATGCAGACGTTGCCCTTCTCGTCGGCGACGCACATCGGCGCCGCCTTGAGCCCGGCCAGGGTGAAGACGGTCATCTCGATCTGGGGGAAGGCACGCCGCATGGAGTCGGCGTCGATGACCGGCAGGCCCAACTCGGCGGCGGTCGCCAGCGGGATGAGCGTGTTCATGCCGCCGACCTCGATGGGCATCAGCGCCGACCGGGTCCTTGCCGAGGTATTGCGCCATGGCCAGTGACCGACTTCTTGAACTCCTCCCCCGACGGGATCTTCTCGAGGATGACGGTCGGCGCGCCGATGACCGCGGTGGTCAGCACCAAGCCGTCGGCCGGCAGCTCGCCAGGCGACACGACCTTGATGGGCCCGTACTCCTCGATGGCCTGCTTGACCATCAGCTTGGCGATGTACGGGTCGCCGCCACCGCCGGTGCCGAGGAGCGTCGCCCCGAGCGCCAGATCGATCGATGTCCCCAAGACCGATGGTTCTCATCGACTGTGCTCCGGCTGTGACGGCGATCGCTCAGGCACGACGCGACCGCGACCAGCTGTCGACTGCGACAGCGGCCAGGATCACCGTGCCCTGCACGATGCGTTGGAAGATGGGGTCGACCTGGTGCAGGTTGAACCCGTTGACCATGAACGCGATGAAGAAGGCGCCCAGCACGGTGCGCCAGATGCTGCCCTCGCCGCCGGCGATGGACGTACCGCCCGACGACGATGGCGGCGATGACGGTGAAGACGAAGCTGAAGTCGTCCGATGGAGTGGCACTCATCGTGCGCGAGGCCCGCAAGGACACCTGCCAGGCCCGCCGCAAGACCGCTGAGCATGAAGGTCGCAGCGATGACCCAGCGGACACGCACACCCGCCAACCGCGCCGCGTCGGCGTTGCCGCCGACCGCGTAGACGTAGCGACCGAAGCTGGTGCGCGAGAGCAGGAACCAGCTGGCGATCGACGACGATGATGGCGATGAGCGTGGCTGAGGTGATGCCGAAGATGTCCGACCGTGCCAGTACGGCGATAGCCTCGCGGTCGAGCGGTCGCATCACCGACCGGTCGCTGACGATGAAGCCGATGCCGAAGATGACGAAGGAGGTTGCCAGCGTGGCGATGAACGAGTTGATCTTGCCCAGCGTCACGACACCGCCGTTGACGGCGCCGGCCACCAGACCGAAACCACATCCGGCGATGACCGCGAGGACGACCGATCCGGTCTGGTTCTCGACACTCAGCGCCACCAGTGGAGCGGCCACATAGACCGCGCCCTGCGAGATGTCGAAGCCACCCGCGATGAGGGTGATCGTGGCCAACGACGCGGCGATCAGGACCAGCGACTGCTGGTCGAGGATGTTGCGCATGTTGGGGCCGGTCAGGAAGTTGGGGGTCGTGATGGCCAGCCCGATGAAGAGACCCAGGACAAGCCAGATGATGGCGTAGTCGGCCAGCAGCGAGAGCAACGAGATGCGCCTTCCGGGCGCCTGATGATGTGGGTCGTGGTGGGGCTCGGGCATCGCCGTGACGACGGCGTTCGTCATCTCAGGCCACCGCCTGCTCGGTCCCGAATGCCAAAGCCACCAGCTCCTCCTCTGTCGCGGTGTGCCCATCGAGCACGTTGAGCACGCGTCCGTCTCGCATCACCACGATGCGGTCCGCCAGACCCAGGACCTCCTCGGTCTCCGATGAGACGACGAGGATGGCCATACCCTCGCGCAGCGAGCTCGGCGAGAAGGTCGTAGATGTTGCGCTTGGAGCCGACGTCGACGCCACGCGTCGGCTCGTCGGCGATAAGCAACGGAGGCTCCGCGAGCAGCCAGCGCGCGAAGAGCATCTTCTGCTGGTTGCCCCCGGATGCGTTGCGAGCGCGTGCATCCATGGCGATGCCTCGGACGCCGGCACGCTCCATCATCTCGGCCACGCGGCGGCGCTCCGGCGCGAGTCTCGACGACCCCGGCACGGCTGAAACGCCTGAGGTGCGGCAGTGAGACGTTCTCGCGGACGGAACGCCCCAGGACGAGTCCGTCCTCTTTGCGCGACTCCGGGATCATCGCCATGCCATGGCTGATGGCGGCACCGGGCGATCCGAAATCAGCCGGCTCGACCATCGAGTTCGATGTGGCCGGCAGTGACCGGATCGGCACCGAAGATGGCGCGCGCGACCTCGGACCGACCGGAGCCCACGAGGCCGGCCATGACCACGATCTCGCCAGCTCTCACGTCGAGGGAAACGTCCTCGAAGACTCCGCTTCGCGTGAGTCCCTCGACCTTGAGGACGACCGGCGCGTCGGGGCGAGCCTGCGCTTCGGCGGGAAGGTCGATTCGAGCGTGCGGCCGATCATGCCCTCGATACAGCTGTCGTACGTCTCGTCGGCGCACGGCGAGGTCCGGATGATGTGTCCGTCACGCATGATGGTGATGACATCGGAGACCTCGAGCACCTCTTCGAGGAAGTGCGAGACGAAGACGACGGTACGGCCAGCATCCGCGAGCGCGCGCACGGTGCGCCGCAGGCTCAGCGTCTCGTCGGCCGAGAGTCGCGCGGTGGGTTCGTCCATGACGATGAAGCGCGCGTCGCGCGCGAGGGCGCGCAGGATCTCGACCTTCTGCTGGTCGTGCGGGGTGAGCTGCCGAACGAGGGCGCGGCCGTCGACGCTGATGCCGGATTCCCGTACCAACTCGTCGAAGCGGCGATCGCAGTGAGCGGGGTTGACGACTCCGAAGCTGCCACTCTCGATGCCGAGATAGACATTCTCGATGACGCCACGCGCAGGCACCAGCGACAGCTCCTGGGCGATGGTGGTGATGCCGTGTTCGAGCGCGTCACGAGGCGACCCGAAGTGGACCGCCTGACCCTCGACTCGCAGGATCCTGCATCCGGCTGCAGGACCCCAGCCATGATCTTCCCGAGCGTGGACTTGCCGGCACCGTTCTCGCCGACGATGGCGTGGACGGTGCCGGTCGCGACCGAGATATCGACCTCGTCGAGCGCCACCGTGGCGCCGAAGCGCTTGGTGACGGTGACGAGCTCGACGTGCGGGCGAGGTTCGGGCGGCGCTCCGAGCGCTAGCCGTCCCACTCGGCGGTGAAGTCGGCCACGTTGTCAGCGGTGACAAGACCCTCGTCCTGGAGCTCCAGGGCGGTGTCGATACCACCGACGTCAGTGCCGGCCAGTGCCTCGATCATCGCGTTGATCGCCAGACGACCTTCGGTCGCGGGCGCGCCCATGAGGTCGGCGAACCAGCGACCTTCGGCGACCGCCTCGAAGGCAGGCGTCGAGCCGCCGAAGCCGATGATGTCGACGTTCTCGAGGATGCCGGCATCCATGAGCGCGATCTCGGCGCCCTGCATCGACTGGTCAGCGCCGACGACGACATCGAAGTCAGGCGTGGCCACGAGGATGTCCTGCATGGCCGCGAGGCCAGCGTCCGGACCGAGGTACTGACCCTCGCCCTCGGCCACCACGTTGACCGTGGAACCCTCGGTAACGGTGTCGAAGCCCTGCTTGATGGCGACATCGAGCGGGATGCCCTTGATGCCGTAGAAGTAGACGACGTCGCAGGGATCGTTGTCCTCACAGGCCATCAGCGTCAGCTTGCCAAGCCGTTCCCCGGAGCGGAGCGGGGGCGCCATGATGGAGGCAGAGATGGACGGGTCCTGCGGGTCGGCGGTGTCGAGCCGGTCACCGATGACCTGATTGAGTCCGACGATCTTCATGCCCGCCTCGGAGGCAGCCTGGAGGTCGGGGATGATGGCGCCGCCAGCGAGCGCCGAGACGATGATGCCGTCATAGCGACCATCGGCGATGACGTCCTGGAGCTGCGTCGTCTGCAGGGCAGCATCGAACTGGCCATCGAACTCGGTGAGCTTGATGCCGTTCTCGGCAGCGATCTCCTCCATCGCGACCTTGGACTGGCCCAGCCAGGTGTTGGCCGAGCTGGCCGACAGGTAGGCGATCTCAGTCTCTTCGTCCTGAGCCACGGCCAACGACGCGCCTGCCAGCGCCATGGTGCCGGCGAGCGCGAGGGCCAAGCCTCCACGTGTTCGCATCTCTCGCATCCGAATCTCCTCCTTGCGTATGTCGCGGCCCCGGCTTTCGAGACAGCGAACTTGCCCCCGTTGATAGATGGAACGCCAACGGTAGCGCCTCGGGTCGAGGCGCGGATACTCGAGTCCCTGGTCGTCTATCGCGCTCGGAGCGCGACGGTGGCCTCCTCGTCGAGTCTCATGGCGGCCTCGTCGATGACGACACCGTAATCCCGCCTTGCCGACGCGACGCTGACATAGCCCTCCCGCACGTCGTCGAGGACGGCCTGCGGATCACGCTCGAAGGCTGGACCCCAGCCACCACCGCCACCGGAGTTGTTGACCAGCACCTCTCCTGGGGCCATGGACTCGTAGACGCCACCGACCACGGCCTCCTTCTCCGTGCCCGGCCGCAGGATCATGTGGCAGTTCTCGCCGTCCTCGCCGCCTTCCATGCCCCACGGCTTGGTCTTGGTCTTCTTGACCAGCGTGATCGCCGAGGCTGGCTCCAGGAACTTGTAGACGCGGGTGATGCCAAGTCCACCGCGGTGCTTGCCGGGGCCGCCCGAATCGGCCCGCAGGCTGTACTCCTCGATGAGCATCGGGGACTTGACCTCGAGCACTTCGACGGGGTTGTTGCGGCAGCCCGGCTCGGTCAGGTGCATGATCCCGTTCTCACCGTCACCGCCGGCATGCCCACCGAAGCCGACGGCCTCGTTGGTGGCCTCCAGCCAGGGTCGGCCGGTGCGCGAGTCCATGCCCAGGCCCATCATCGTGCACACGTCGCCGCCCGAGCACGCCGGCACGCGGTCGGGCATGCCCTGGGCGAGCGCCTTGAGGATGACCTCGCCGGCCAGCAGCCCGGTCCACAGCGTGAACGTCGGCGCCGGCGGCGTGGCGTGCATCAGGTTGCCCTCCGGGGCGATGATGCGCAGCGGCCGGAAGTTGCCCGCGGTGGCCGGGGTATCGGGCGTGGTGAGCGCCTTGAAGATGAGGCTGGACAGCGCCATGGTGATGCCGAAGGGCAGGTTGATGGGCCCGCTGACCTGGTCATCGCTGGCCGACCAGTCGACGACCATCTCGTCGTCGGTGATGGTGACGGTGCATTCCATCTTGACCAGCTCGTCCCAGCTTGACGCCGTCGTCATCGACGAAGTCCGCGGCCGTCCAGGTGCCCTTGGGCAGGTCAGCCAGCCCGGCGCGCGCCAGCTTCTCACCGTGGTCGGCGATCTCGATGGCCGGCGGCCAGGAACGTCTCCACGCCGAAGCGCTCCACGATCTCTTCGACACGGCGCGCACCGGTCACACAGGCCGAGACCTGCGCCAGCATGTCGCCCACGGTGCGCTCCGGGAAAGCGGCTGTTGAAGCGGATGAGGTTGACGATGTCCTGGTTCAGCTCACCCCGCGTCTTGATCTTGGTGCAGGGGAAGAAGATGCCCTCCTGGTGCATGTCGGTGGAGTCGAGGACGTAGCCGGCGTCCTTCTGCTTGAGGTCGAGCCAGTGGATGCGGGCGGCGGTGAAGCCCGATCAGGGTGTCTTCGTGATAGATGGGCGCGAAGGCGGCCACGTCGAGCGTGTGCGCCGACGACCAGTAGGGGTAGTTGAGCAGGAGCACGTCGCCGGGATGGATGTTCTCCAGGCCCACGAAGTCGATGGCGTTCTTCAGCGCGTAGTCGTTGGAACGCGTGAAGATGGCCAGGCCCGGCGCCTCGGCGAGCAGGTCGCCATCGGCGTCGTAGATGCCCAGACCGAAGTCGCGGATCTCGTAGACGATGGTGTTGTACGAGGTGCGCATCAGGTTGCGGGCCATCTCCTTGGCCGCCGAGATCAGGCGGTGATGGATGACCTCGGTGGTGATGGAGTCGATCATGACCTAGGCTCCGTTCCCGATGGTGATGTCCAGCTCGCCGTGCTCACCGACCGACAGCGAGTCTCCGGCGTGGATGACGGTGGTAGCGGTGCGCTCCTCGATGACCGCGGGGCCGTCGAGGCGGGCTCCGGGTGCCAGCGTGTCGCGCTCGTAGACGGCGTAGTCGACCCGGCCGCTCTCGCCGCCTCTCCAGACGCCGCGGCTCAGACGCGGCTGTGGTGTCGAGCCATCACCGGGCTCCAGCATGGGGCAGCTCAGGCCGCGGCACCAGGCCGCTACCCCGGACACGGATGGTCACGATCTCGACGGCGTCAGTGGTGCGATGGCCGTACTGCATCTCGTGCGCCGCTCCGAAGGCCTCGTTGACCTCGGCCACGAGGTCGTCGTCGACGACGCCGGCCGGCAACGTGATAGCCACGCTGTGCTCCTGGCCTTGGTAGCGGATGTCGGCAGTGCGAGTCAGGGCTCGGTCTGCCACGGCAAAGCCGTCAGCATCCAGGGCCGCCTCGGCCAGCGTCTCCAGCTCGAGGTAGTCGGCCTCAAGGGCGTCTGCGTCGGCGGTGCCGAGATCGGTGATGCGCGTGCGAGCGTAGTCGTGGACGACGTCGGCCATGAGCATGCCCATGGCGCTGAAGGCGCCCGGACCGGGCGGCACGATGACGCGAGGGATGCTCAACTCACGTGCGGTGTCGGCGGCGATGATGCCTCCCGCGCCGCCGAAGGAGAGGATGGCGAAGTCGGCCGGGCTGTGGCCGCGTTCCACGGTGATCTCCCGGACGGCGCCGACCACCTTGGTGGTGGCGATGCGGATCATGCCTGCGGCCACGTCGTCGGCGCTGATACCCATGCGCTCGGCGATGGCTGCCAGCGACGTGACCGCAAGATCGCGATCGAGCGTCAGCTCGCCACCGAGGGCGGTGTCGGTACCGAGGTACCCGGCAGCGAGGGCCGCGTCGGTGACCGTGGGCTCGGTGCCGCCGCGGCCGTACGAGGCAGGACCAGGGGCCGCACCGGCACTCTGTGGGCCGACCTGCAGGTGGTCGCCGGCGTCGACCCAACCGATGGAGCCGCCACCGGCGCCGATGGTGTTGATATCCAGCGTGGGCAATGAGACCGGCAGTCCCTGGAACATGGCTGCCGTGGTGACCGCCGGCTGGCCATCGATGATGATCGAGGCATCCAGACTGGTGCCGCCCATGTCGAGCGTGATGAGGTTCGGCGCGCCGACCAGTTCCGAGAAGGCCGCGGCCCCGACCACACCGCCGGCCGGGCCGGAGAGCACGAGGTTGACGGGTCGCTCCTTGGCCGCGCCCACGGTCATGGCTCCGCCTCCCGAACGCATCATCAGGAAGTGGCCGGCAAAGCCTCGCTCGATGAGCTCACCCTCGAGCTCATCGAGATAGTGGCGGACGACGGGCTTGACGTAGGCATCGAGGACCGACGTGCTGGTGCGTTCGTACTCGCGATACACCCGCAGCAGCTCGTGGGAAAGCGTGATGTCGATGCCGGGCAGGGCCTCGGCCAGGATGTGGCCGACCTCGACCTCGTGCGCCGGGTCGGCATAGCTGTGCAGCAGGCACACGGCGACCGCTTCGACGCCCGCTTCATCGATGTGCTTGGCTAGGTCGCGCACGGCATCCCCATCGACCGCCTGCAGCTCTGCGCCATCCCAGGCCAGCCGCTCGGGGACTTCGAAGACGAGGCTGCGCGGGACCAGCGATTCGGGCTTGCGGAAGGTCAGGTCGTACATCGGCTCGCGGTCGGTGCGGCCGAGCTCGAAGACATCCCGGAAGCCCTTGGTGGTGACGATGGCGACGCGGGCACCGGTGCGGGTCAGGAGCGCATTGAGGGCCAGCGTGGTGCCATGCACGAAGTAGCTGATGTCGCCCATCGGCGCTCCGCTCTTGGCCAGGGACTCGAGCACCCCGACCGAGGGTTCAGTCGGTGTGGTCTCGACCTTGTCGACGATGAGCTCACCGCTGACGGCGTCGAGCGCGACGACGTCGGTGAACGTTCCCCCGACATCCACCGCGGCGCGGAACGCGCCTCCCCTTGTGCCATCAGCCGGCTTCTCCACGACCACTCGCCAACCCTCCCGTGAGCGACCGATCGGCCCGCTCAGTGCGGGTCGAGGGCGTGCGCGGATGGTAGCTGGTCAGATGTTTGCGTGGTTGTGAAGCAGATCCTGGTGCGCCGGCACGGAGAAGCGGCGGGGCCCTGTCTGCGTACAGGGCCCCGCCGCCGGTGGAACCTCGGAGATGTATCCGCGATCCGTGGCCTAGATGAGGATGCTGATGAGGACCGCCAGGGCCATGGTCGGACTCACGAGCGCGATCAGCCGGCGGAGCCGCCTGAGCTCGGCGTGGCGTTTCCGCGCGGATTTCGATCCGCTGGCCGACCGCTTGTGCGCCCTCCGCTACTCGGCTCTCTGCCCGCCTGCCTTGTGCCTTCTGGCTGAGAGCACGATCCCGGGCCCAGGCACGAGCTTCGTCCTGGTGTCGCTCGACGGCCTCTCGATAGTGTTCCTGGTGGTGAAGCATGCCGCTCATCTCGGGTCTCCTCGCGCTGCGTGCCACCAAGGTAGGCAGCGCCGGCCTTCGTGTCTGTCAAGCAGCCGACAGCGGAGGGGCCTACCTCGCTACGGCTCGCCCGGTCCGGCGACCTGGAGTCGTTCGTACCAGTGCTTCGGAGCCATTGACGAACCGCGTGCACGAGGACATCGTGGCGCGATACGGTGCCGCCATCCGTTCGAGAGACGGGCATCATCTGGGAGGTGGTCATGACCAGCCATCACCGCCGCGCCGGCGTCGTCAGCATGATTGCCATCGCCGCGCTGACGGCGATGGCCGCGCTCACCCTGACCACGCCCACCGCGGTCTTCGCCGCGGCCGACGACAAGGACGCAGGACGACAAGCTTGCCGCGCGTGCAGACACGACCTGGCGCGTCCTGCCGGGAGACGACGTCGCCCGCGTCACGACCGTCATCTCGCTCAAGAACATGCACAAACCCACCAAGAAGCAGCGCCCCTACTACGACCGCTGGGGACCGCTCTGGATCCCGCCGAAGCGCAGGGCACGTACTTCAGCGGGAAGGGCGTCACCAGCCAGGCCGTCGATTCCGACGAAGACACGTGGGCCGAGTACATGGTCGGGTACCCGCGTCTCTGGTACAAGCAGACCCAGGAGTTCAGCTTTGGCTTCGACCTGCCTTCGCTGGCGCCCGGCGAGGTCGGATTCGCCCGGGTCGAGGATGCCTACGTCTACCTCTGCTGGTATGGCCACGGCGCCGACAGAGGCACGGTCAGGGCCATCCTGCCACCCGGCTTCGAGCCCATCACCCGCGAGGGCCAGCAACCCACGGTCGAGCCATCGGCCGATGGTGTCGTCATGACCGCCCCGGCCGGGAAGGACCCGTCGCTCTACTACGCCTGCACCGAGGCATTCCAGCCCGACCGGTACGAGACCACTCGTCTCGGTGGTGGTGACGGACAGGGCCTTGTGACCGTCGCGGCCTGGCCGGGCGGCACAGCCTGGACCAGCTACGTCGTCGACGAGGTCAAGACCGCGCGGCCCTGGCTCGAGGAGCAACTGCGCATGCCCCTGCCGCTTGGGGAGCTCACCTTCCGCGAGGTCAGCACGCAAGGCCGTCTGAGCAGCCTCATGAGCGACCGGATGCCCCGCGACGGCGTCATCGGCATCGTCGAGGATGATCTCGTCAGCGGCGTCGTGGCCGAGCGCCTGGCCCGCACCTGGTTCGGCGCGGACCACATCAGCGACCCGTGGCTGGCCGAGGGCCTGGCCATGTGGGCCGGCCGCACGGCCGTCGGCCTCGGCTGCCCGGTGCCCATGATCGGCGATGCGGGACCGACCGAGCCGCTCGTGACCGAGGACGGTGCGGTCGGGCCGGAGATGCCGGGCCTCGATGCCTGGATCGAGCCCGTACTCGGGGAAAGCCCATTCGCCGATTGGCAGCGCAGCCGCTACCAGTCGGCCGTGACCTGCGGCATCGTGGAGACGGCAGCCGAGGCCATAGGTACGGACGCCATGTCCGACATCATCGCCGGGCTGCTCGGCTCACCTCCACCGGCCGGCGCCGCCGACTGGCTCCTCGAGATCGCATTGGCCTCCGATGCCGAGACGCTGGAGGCCATCCGCACGTCCATCGCCGAGGCCGGCATCACGGCCTGAGCCTGGACCTGGCGCGTACGGCGAGACCTCGCCCCTCTCGGCGGGCGCCGTCTTGCCGGCATGGAAGCTGCCAGCCGATCACGGCTCACCCCGGCCGTGAGAACCATCCGCACCCGGGGACGGCAGGTCGGCGGTCGCCGCCAGCGCGGCCTTGATCTCGAAGGGCGTGAGGCCCGGGCGCCGCGAGCGCAGCAGGGCGGCCAGGGCGCTGACGTGCGGTGCCGCGAAGGAGTTGCCGGTCGCGACCGTGGAGCCACCGTCCTTCCAGGCGATGGGCACGTTCACGCCCCACGCCCCGAACTCGACCGGCGGCCGCGGGTTGTAGTACCAGCGCCAGGGGTCGAGCTTCCTCGTGTGCAGCCACCGAGATGACCGACGAGAAGAGCGAGGGATATGAGACGCCCGGCGCGTTGTTGGCAGCACTGACCAGGGTGATGCCCGCGAAGTAGGCGCGGTCGACGACCTCGTGGAAGTCGGCGTAGAGCGCCTCGCTCTTCGAGGAGAGCGAGAGGTTGATGACGTCGACACCCTGGTCGATGGCCCACTCCAGCCCGGCCAGGAAGGCCGCTCCCCTGCCCTTGAGGTCGGACCCGAGCACGCGCACCGAGACGATCTCCACGTCCGGCGCGAGGCCGACGATGATGCCGCCGCAGGCGGTGCCGTGGCCGAAGAGGTCGCCGGCGTCGTCGGTCACCACATCCGGCTCGCCGTCCGTCGAGCTCGACCGCGACCCGCTCGCGCACGCGGCCGGCCGAGGGCCGGATGCGTCGGCCTCCACGCCGCTGTCGATGATGCACACGGTGACGCCGCGGCCGGTGGCCGCCGTCGAAGGCCCAGTCACGATCGATGCGGTCGAGTCGCGCCTCGCGCGCCAGGCCGGCGAGGGCGTCGTCCGATGAACGGCTCCGACCAGGCCGGACGCGGGCCGCCGGCAGCTCGGTCACCCGCGGCGACGCCTCGGTCGGTGTGCGCGCGGTGCCGAGCCACGACCTCGAGCAGCTCCTCGATCAGCTCGAGGTCGGCGTCGGAGGAGCTGCGCAGCCGCGCGACCCGGTCGACCAGCCGCCAGAACGGTGCCTCGTCATCGCGGTCGAGCTCCGCGGCGGCCTCGCCGACGAGCGCGTCCAGCGCCTCGTCGTCGAGCTGCGCCGTCGCCGACGGCCGTGAGCACAGCACGGAGCAGGCGCTCCGAATCGCGCGGCTACGCGGGCCGCCTCGATGGCCGCCGCCGCCTGGCGCGCGAAGACGCCGAGCAGGTCCATGTCGCTTGAGCGAGAAGGCGTCCGACGAGTGCTTGTCGAGGACCTGCAGCACGCCCACGGTGGCGCCGGCATCGACGAGCGGCACCGCAGCGATGCTGCGCGGCAGGTAGCCCGTCCGCTCGGCCGTGCCCTTGTCGAAACGCGGGTCGGAGGCCACGTCGGTGAGGGCGATGGGCTGGCCGGTCGAGAAGACGTAGCCGACGATGCCGTGGCGTGGGGGCCACCGAGAGCCCGATGACACCGCCGCCCTGGGCGCCCCGCCGCGACGCGGAAGTCGAGCCGGTCGGGTTGCGGTTCGAAGAGGGCGATCGAGGAGGCCTCGGCCTCGAAGAGCGTGGCTGCGGCATCCACGACCGACTGCAGCAGGGCCGTCTCGACATCGCCCTGCAGGCGCCGCGCCGTGGCGGTCTCGCGCGCGACCAGCCGAGAGCCCGAGGACGGCCAGCTGCGAGGGGTTCGTGGCCTACGCCGCAGGCCGGCCTCATCGCTCGGCCTCGGCTCCAGCGCGTCCACGTCCGGGATGACGAGGGTGTCCGTGCTCGATGACCACGAGGCCACGCTCGACCAGGCTCGGAGAGCAGCTTGTTCACCGACTGGCGAGTACCGCCGATCATGGCCGCGAGGTCCGACTGCGTGTAGGGCCAGTCGAGCCGCACCTCGCTGGCATCGGCATCGGCCTCGCGGGCGAGGCGCGCCAGGCGGCTGGCCAGGCGGCCGGCGAGGTCCAGGAAGTGCAGCTCCTCGACGTGGCCGGTGATGCGGCGCAGCTCGCGCGCCAGGCCGGCCAGCAGCGAATTCGCGCAGGCCTGGGGTCGCGGTCGAGCGAGGACTGCAGCAGCTCGCGAGAGAGCGTCCACGTCTCGCTGGCCTCGAGCGCCACCGCGCGTCGCCGAGCGCGGCGCACCGTCGAGCAGGGCCAGCTCTCCGAAGAAGTCGCCGCTGCGCAGCGTGGCGATGATGGCCTCCTCGCCCTCCATGCTGGGCAGCACGATCTTCACGGCGCCCGAGCTGACGATGTGCAGCGAGTCGCCGGGATCGCCCTGGTGGAAGATGGTCTCGTTGCGCCGGAAGCGGCGACGTCGGAGCTGCCTGGCGATGTCGAGCAGCGCACCCTCGTCGGCGCGCTCGAACAGGAACGAATCGCGCAGGCTGGCGACGATGAGCTGCTGGTCCACAGGCGAACGATGGCGCTCCCACGGGTCGCCACGTCAAGCCGCAAGTCGCGGCGGGTGGCAGTGTCGGCTGTTTGACAGTCGTGCTGTCGGCCGGCCGCCCTGCCGCGCGGACGCTCGACAGCCACGCTACCCTCATCGCTTCGACGACAGCGTCCCAGTCGTCGAACCGGTCAAGAGCCAGGAGCGACGAACATGACAGACGAACAAGGCCAAGCCTCAGCCCGAGAGCCAGCCCGCCGACGACCAGGACGTCGAGGGTCACAGCATGATGATCAACCCCACCCTGGCCGGTGACATGGCTCGCACCCGCAGCCGCGACCTGGACCGCGAGGTGAAGGAGCGCAACCGCAGCAAGGAAGCCAAGCGCTAGACGTAGGTCGACGCTCCGCGAGGGGCGGCCGCAGACGGGAGGACGCGTCCCGTCCGGCGTTCGGCGCTGCCCGGCGGGTGTCCGGCCCGACCGGTCAGTGGCGGAAGTGGCGCCGCCCGGTGAAGATCATGGCCGCGCCGGCCGACATCGACGGCGGCGATGACTTCGTCATCACGCCTCGAGCCACCGGGCTCGATGACGGCCGAGACACCGGCCGCCAGACAGGTCTCGACGCCGTCGGCGAAGGGGAAGAAGGCGTCCGACGCACAGACCGCGCCGACCGACTTGGCGCCGGCCTGCTCGACCGCGAGCCGGCGCGCTCTGGACGCGGTTCATCTGGCCGGCACCGACGCCGACGAGGGCGCCATCGCGCGCGAGCACGATGGCGTTCGACTTGACGTGCCGGACGATGCGCCAGGCGAAGGCAAGGTCGGCCAGCTCGCGCGCGTCCGGCTGACGCGCGGCTCACCGTGCGCCACGGCGCCGGATCATCGGGCAGCACATCCGAGACCGACAGCAGCAGGCCGCCCCCCGCGGCGCGCGACCTCGAGGGAAGGACGCGGTCGGCCGCGTGATGGTGGGGTCCTCGAGCAGGCGCAGGTCGGGCTTGGTGGCCAGGACCTCAAGTGCCCCTGCGTCGAACCCGGCCGCGACGACGACCTCCAGGAAGAGGCTCGTCAGCTTCCCTGCCAGCGCCCTATCGACCATGCCGCGTACGGCCACGACGCCCCCGAATGCGCTCACCGGATCGGCTTGCGAGCGCGCGCTCCCAGGCGGTCACCAGATCATCGGCCTCGGCTGCACCGCAGGGGTTGCCGTGCTTGACGATGACCACGGCCTCACCCTCGAGGTCACGGGCCATGGCCGCGGCCGCCGAGGCGTCGAGCAGGTTGTTGTACGAGAGCGGCTTGCCCTGCAGTGGCTGGGCACCCGTCGACGAAGGGGCCGGTCGCGGGGTCAGCGCCGACGATCGAGTACAGCGCCGCTTCCTGGTGGGGATTCTCGCCGTAGCGCAGCGCCACTGACCGGCGCAACGTCAAGGGCGAGCGTCTCGGGAGAGCGGTCATCCGGCGTCCAGCGCGCGGCCAGCGCCGTGCGCGATGGCAGCGTCGTAGGCCGCCGTGCGCCGGAAGGCCTTGAGGGCCAGCAGGCGGCGGGTCTCGAGCGGGAGCACGCCGTACTGCGTCGATCTCGGCCAGGACCGGCCGGGTAGTCGTCGGGGTCGCAGACGATGGTCACCGAGGCGTGGTTCTTGGCTGCGGCGCGCACCAGCGTCGGCCCGCCGATGTCGATCTCCTCGATGAGCTCCTCGTCGCTGATGCCCGGCCTCCGCGGCGGCCTTCTCGAACTGGTAGAGGTTGACGACCACGAGGCTGAAGGGCTCGATACCCTGCTCGGCCAGCTGGGCGCGATGCGAGGCGATCGTGCAGGTTCGCCAGGACGCCGCCGTCGATGCGCGGGTGCAGCGTCTTGACCCGCCCGTCGAGCATCTCCGGCGCGCCGGTGACCTCGGCCACTTCGGTGACCTCGAGGCCGGCTTCGCGGATGGCCCGCGCGGTGCCACCGGTGGAGACCAGCTCGAAGCCGGCGCTCGGCGAGGCCGCGAGCCAGGTCGACGAGGCCGCGCTTGTCCGAGACCGAGAGCAGCGCTCGTGGTCGGGGTCTGTCGCTCATCGGATCCAGGCGCTCCAGTCGGGCGATGACCTCGCCGACGTGGCCAAGCCAGGCGCGGTCGTCGAAGCAGCGCTCGAGGACCTCCGGCGGCGAGCGTGGCCGTGACCTCGGGGTCCGCCTCGACCAGGGCGCGGAAGGAGGTCCGTTCGTCGGCCGCGCGCAGGGCGTTGCGCTGGACGACCACATAGGCGTCGCTGCGTGCCATGCCTGCGTCGATGAGGGCGCGTCAGCAGGCGCGAGGAGGCATGCAGGCCCAGGCCGCGCTCGATGTTCTCGGCCATGCGCTCGGGACGCACCACCAGGCCGTCGACGAGGCCGCCGGAAGCGCTCCAGCATGTAGTGCAGCAGGGTGGTCGCGCCGGGCAGCGCGACGCGCTCCACCGAGGAGTGGCTGATGTCGCGCTCGTGCCAGAGCGCCTGGTCCTCCATGCCCGCGAGGGCATAGCCGCGCAGGAGCCGGGCCATGCCCGTGAGCCGCTCGGACAGGATGGGGTTGCGCTTGTGAGGCATGGCCGAGGAGCCGGTCTGGCCGCGTTCGAAGGGTTCCCGCACCTCGCGCGATCTCGGTGTGCTGGAGGTTGCGGATCTCGACCGCGAAGCGCTCGATGGAGCCACCGGTGACGGCGATGGCGGCCAGGAACGCGGCGTGGCGGTCGCGTTGCACGATCTGCGTGCTCACGGCGTCCGGGACCAGGCCCAGGCGAGACAGGGCGGCGGCCTCGACCTCCGGCGGCAGCTGCGAGTAGGTGCCCACAGGCCCCGAGATCTTGCCGGTGGCCAGGTCGTCGGCCGCGGTGCGCAGGCGGGCACGGTCACGGTCGAGCTCGAAGGCCCACGAGGCCAGCTTCAGCCCGAACGTCAGCGGCTCGGCGTGGACACCGTGGGTGCGGCCCATCTGCAACGTGCCGGCGTGCTCGCGCGCCCGGGCCACGACGGCGCCGATGGCAGCATCGAGGCGCTCCAGGATGAGGTCGGCGGCGGCGCGACATTGCAGGGCCAGGCCGGTGTCGACGACATCGGTGCTGGTCAGGCCGTAGTGCAGGAAGCGGCCTTCGTCGCCCACCGTCTCGGCGACCTGGGTGACGAAGGCGACCACGTCGTGGTCGGTCGTCAGCTCCAGCTCATGCGATGCGCTCGATGTCGACCCGGGCTCGGGCTTCGATGACCGCGACCGCATCGGCCGGGATATCACCACCGTCAGCCAGGGCTCGCGAGCACGGCCAGCTCCACGCGCAGCATGTGCTCGAAGCGGCTGCTGTCAGACCACAGCGCGGCCATCTCGGGCAGCGTGTAGCGACCGATCATGCGCTGGTTCGCGGCCTCACCGTGAAGGCCTGACGCGTGATGGTCTGCGTGCGTTCGGGACCGACGCTGACGATGGCTACCGGTGCGCCTGCGACAGCCTCGATGGCGTCGATGAAGTCGACCGCGTTGGGGGGCAGATCAGCCATGTCCCGGACACCCGAGATGTCCTCTTCCCAGCCGGGCAGGACCTCGTACACCGGCTCGGCCTCCACGAGGTCGATGAGCGGCAGCGGCCAGCGGGCCTCCTGCCCACGCACGCGATAGCTGGTGGCGATGCGCAGCTCATCGAGGCCGCTGAGGATGTCGAGCTTGTTGACCATCAGGTCGCTGACGCTGTTGACCGCCACCGAGTAGCGCAGCGGCACCGCGTCGAGCCACCCACAGCGGCGCTGGCGGCCGGTGGTGGTGCCGAATTCGCGACCTTTCTCAAGCAGATAGCGGCCGGTTTCGTCGTCGAGTTCGGTCGGGAAGGGCCCCGAGCCGACACGCGTCGAATAGGCCTTGATGATGCCCAGCACGTGGTCGATCTGGAGCGGGCCGACGCCACCGCCGGTGCACGCACCGCCGGCGATGGGGTTGCTCGAGGTGACGAAGGGATACGTGCCGTGATCGAGATCGAGCAGCGTGCCCTGCGCGCCTTCGAAGATGACGTGCTTGCCTGCGGCGAGGGCGTCCTGGACGAGGTTGGTCGTGTCCACGATGTGCGGGCGCAGCCGCTCGGCCCAGAGCGCGGCTTGCTCGAGGAGGTCGTCCATGTCGAAGCCGGGTTGACCGTAGGATTGGTGAAGGATGGCGTTGCGCTCGGGCAGGACCAGCGCCAATCGATCGTGCAGCGCCTTGGGGTCGAGCAAGTCCTCCATGCGCACCCCGGCACGCCAGGCCCGATCGGCATAGGTGGGCCCGATGCCACGACGGGTGGTGCCGATCTCGTTGCCCGATAGATGGGCTTCCGCGGCTCCATCGAGGGCGATGTGGTAGGGCATGATCACGTGCGCCGCGCGGCTGACGCGGATGCGCCCCGGGTCGATGTCGCGCTCGGCGAGCATGTCCATCTCGCTGATGAGCGTGCGCGGGTTGACCACGACACCGTTGCCGATGACCGGCGTGATGTGGTCATGGAGTACGCCGCTGGGCACCAGGTGGAGCTTGAAGACCTCGTCGCCGATGACTACGGTGTGGCCGGCGTTATCACCGCCCTGGTAGCGCACGACCATGTCGACCGACTTGCTGAGCAGGTCGACGGCCTTGCCCTTGCCCTCATCACCCCACTGCAGGCCGACGATGACGCTGGCCGGCATCAGACGGTTCGCTCGCGGTCCACGGATACACAGGGTCTTGGTGTCCGTCCGTGGCGGACAGACGTGCCGATGCTGGCGATGACTCCACTCCTTGCGGTGGGCGGTGGCGGGCGGCGGCCCGCGGCGCGACTACCGGGAGATGATAGACGGCCGCATCTCCGGTGGGAGTCGCGGCCGTCTAGCCTGATGATGGCGGGTGCGTTACGTACTGGCGGACGCGTCGGCGTCGGCGGCGGCGTCGGCGGCCGCGTCGGCTGCGGTGTCCGCTGCAGCGGCAGCATCATCGGCGGCATCGGCAGCTTTCTTGGCGTCCCCCTGGATCTCAGCGAGTCGCGCCTCGACGTTGGCCTGGAACTCCTTGAGGTTCCCCTCCAAGCGCGAGCCGAGGGCGTCGAAGTCGCCCTGCTGCAGGTCGGAACGGATCTTGTCGAACTCAGCGCGGATATCCTGACCCGACTGTCCCTGACTGATGGTCGCGGCGGCAACGCCGACCGCCACACCCGTGACTAGACCAAGAACGAAACGAAGCATGACCCCTCCTTGCACTCCCCTGTTGACATCGCTCGTGCGGACCCGGGGATCGCCCGTTCGAAGCGTCATCGTCAACGGCTCAGCCGTTACCCAAGAGGATACTCGCCGCGTCCGAAATCGGCGGCGATCAGCGACCGGCGCTGGCTCGGGCCTGAGCCGTGGTCTCGCCGCCCGAGCATCGCGAGTGGGTCGACGATCTCAGGGGAGAAGCGCAGTCTCATTCGCTCACCCCGGCCTGCGATACGCCGGGAAGAAGCCGCCGACGTCGCGCGGATCCGCGTCGGGGTCGCGATCGGCAGCGAGCGACAGGTACTCGTCCTCGCGCAGGATGACGCGCAGCGTCTCGAAGGGCCGCAGGTCGTGCGAGAAGCCCGTCTTGAAGGAGAGCAGGCCGCCACTGGAGGGTCGGCCACCTCCGAGGTGGAACCACACGTCGCCGCGCTCCCTGGCCCAATCCCGTACGTACGCATACATCAGCTTCTTGGCGCCGCCCTGACGGTACGTGCCGTCGTCTCCCGACAGGTGCGATTGGACGATGCCGTTGGTCTCGACGAAGAGTCCCGCGGCCCAGACGCGATCCTGGCGCTCGATCACGCACAGCTTCAACGACCCTCCCAGCGCATCGCGGAGGTCGGCGAAGTACGTGTCACTGAAGCGGTAGATGGCCCTCGCCTGAACGCGTCCCATGGTCTGGCGGTAGATGTCCTTGAACGTCTCGAGGTGCCGCCACTCCTCGTCGATATAGGCACGATGGCCGGCGGCCAGGGCCTGGGCGACCTGCTGACGGTGGCCCTTGCGCAGGTTCGCGGCCAATTCCTCGTCGGACTGGGTGAGGTCGATGGCCACCGTAGGGTCGTGATGGACGACCGTGCCGATCCCGAGCGGAGCGGCTGGGGACAGCAGCGGATGCATGCGCACGAACAGGGACACGAAGCCCTGTGCGGCGAGAGCCCCGCAGCCGGCCGATAGCGCTTCTGCAAGGAACGGCTCGTCGTGGACCGGAGCCACCAACGGCCCGGGATAGCCGTAGGGAGAGGTGGCGTCGCGCCCTCCGCCTGGGATGTCACGCACGATCAGGGGCAGCAGCATCTGCTGGTCGTGAGCGGTCACCAACAACGCCCGTGCGACACCGCCTTCCTCGCGCGCGGCGAGCTCGACGTAGGCCGGCAGGTGGTAGAAGTCGTGCGGCACCAGGGCCAGCAACTTCAGCCAGCGGGGGTCGGCGGGTGTGACCAGACTGGCGGTCGGCAAGCTCATGCGCCTCGCCATCCACGGGCACGAGCGGACTCAGACGCGACGGGGGGCGCAGTGTCGAGCTTGGCCTCGGCGCGCCGGTCGGGCACGGTCATCTCTGCGAAAGATAGCGCGTGGCCCCAAGCCTTTCACCATCCAGTATCGCCTGGACGGCGGTATCCGACCAGCACGGAGCGAGGGGCAGCCAGGCTCATGTGGCCTCTGGTGCGACCGACAGAGGTGAGCGACCGGTGCCGGAGGGGAGCACAGCACCGGTCGCTCGGAGTGAGGAGGAGCGAGGTTCAAGCGGCGACCGGCGCGGTTCCCTCAGCTTCGATGTCGCCGAGGTCATCTTCCTGGGCGGGATCGAGGTCCTCGGGGCCGGCCGGGTCGAGGCCCATGACCTCAGCCTGGGTCTCGAGCGCCTGGGCCGCGGTCTCGGCGGCGTAGTCCTTCTTACGACGGCCCGAGAGCATCTCCACGCTGTTGGCCACGACCTCGGTGCGGTAGTGCTTGATCTTGCGGTCATCCTCCCAGCGGCGCGTCTGCAGGCGCCCCTCGAGCGAGACCATCTGGCCCTTGCCCAGATACTGCCCACAGATCTCGGCCAGGCGCTCCCAGGTGACGATGGCGTGATACTCGGTCCGCTCCTCTCCCCCGCGGTACTCGTTGGTGGCCACGCTGAAGTTCGTGACCGTCTTGCCGCTGGGCAGCGAGCGCATCTCCGGGTCACGGGTGAGTCGTCCGGTGAGCAGGACACGGTTCATGAGAGACCTCCCTTGCCAGTGCTCGTGCACCGGCTCGCTACACATCAGCGGGTATCGATGTCGGCGGGTCCGCGGCGAGATGCACGCACCGTAGCGAGTGGCGTTTACCGATGGCTGCGCCGCGGTTTCGCCCCTGCTTCGCCTCGATGTGCAGCGGCAACATCCGCCATTCCGTCGTCCCCGACCCGTCCGGGATGTGATCCAAGGAGTCACGGCCCTGAGCAGCAGCGGTCGCGTCCGACACGATCGGGAGCAATCTTGTCGCTCGCTGAGACGATCTCCTCTCAGTACCCGTCCGACGTGTCGAGTCAGACCCTGAGACAAGGCTGCCCCTCGCGGGACGGGCCTCGTCTCGTCTCCGGGTGTGACCGAATGCACCGCAGTCCATCGCACCGTACTTGTCCGAGCAGTCGCCTCGCCGGAGAATCCCCAGTTCGGCCACGCTGACGCGAGCAGAGGTACTCGGTCCTACTCCGAGCCCAACCGAATGGACACTGGCACAGCCCGCGTGGCCTCACCCTGCAGGCGACCTCCATCCTCTCCAACGGGCCCGGTCATGCCCTGCTCACGACGTCGCGGTCTGCTGGTCTGCTCGGCCTTGGCCAGAGCGCTGGATGAACGCTGCCGCGTCAAGGTGGCGGGCGACGGGAACGTGGTTGAGCGTGGCGGAGGCTGAGACGTCGCGGTCGATGCAGCGAGTGATGGCCGCGTCGCGAACGGCGGCACAGGTGAGCAGTTGCCTCAGATGAACATGATCCGTCTGGGCGAGCTGATTGTCGATGGTGACCGGCCGCGCGTCCGGAGCCGAGGTCCGGGCCGCGAAGTCACCCACGGCGACCTCCGAGTCAGCCTCGTCGAGGTCGAGCCTGGGCGACTCTCATGACTGCATCATCGCCTCGCCTTCCAAGGGGGCCGCTGCCACCATCTCCTGCGCCACCCGTGGCCCCAGTGCTACCAGCGCCTCCAGCAGGGCCTCTCTCGGGCCGGTGCCAGTCCCGACGTCCGGATCATCTGCCCGGTCGGCGACGGCGAGCCATCGGCCGTCGAACTCACGCAGGCGCACGTCGACCCAGAAGTCGACCTCGGGGTGGGTCAGGCGGAGATGCTGTATGTGGGCAGAGCGGAGGTGGCGTAGGCCACCCGGCACGGCGCGCTATCGCTTCTTCTTGTCTCCCGGCTTCGGTCCGCCCTTGGGCTTCTTGCCGCCGCTCTTGCTGCCTGGTCCCTTGTCACCCACGTGGCACCTCTCGTCATCGGTTCGGTCGATCAGCCCATTCTGACCCTCCGACGCCATCGCGGCCAGCCCCAGGATCCGTCCAGACATCGGTACACGATGCGTCCGTCGTGTGAGATCGCCCGCGGGTCCACAGTGTGACTCGGATGAGCGACTTCGCAAGCCTCGAGGGGTCCATCCAGACACTCCCCGAGGAAAAGGCTCGCGGCGACGCCTTCGAACGCGCTGTTCTTTGCTACGTCGTGAACGACCCAACCGTCGAGATCGAGCGCGCTTGGCTCTGGACCACAGAGGAACGCTTCCTGGAGGCTGCTGATCACCTCGAGGTCGAGCACGTCGAAGTGATCGGCTGGGACCTCCGCGTAGACGAACTCCCTGCCAGCCTCGGCGAGAGCTGCGGCGAGGTTCCTGGCCATCTCGATGGAGACGTCCTCGTCACGGTTCCCATGGATGACGAGGAAGGGCACGGTGTCCTCGTCGACGTTGTGGGTCGGCGATGCCGCCTGCCACACCTCCGGTACCTCCTCGACCGTCCCGCCGAAGATCTGGTCGAGGACCGTCTCGGTCCAGTCCGTATCATCGGACGGCACCATGAGGTCGGCGACGCCCGAGATCGACACGACGCAGTCCACGCGGCTCGAGACGCCGGCCAGCTCCGGGTCGGAGTCGTCGGACGCCTCCGTCGTGCCGACGAGACCGGCGAGGTGGCCGCCCGAGGAGTGGCCGATGGCGCAGACGCGCTCCGGGTCGACGTTGAACTCGTCCGCGTGGGCGCGGACCCAGCGGATGGCTCGCTGGGCGTCATCGAGTTGCGCCGGCCAGGGGTTCGCGCCGTCGTCCTCGCCGAAGAGGCGATAGCCGGCCATGAACGTCACGTAGCCCTGCTCGGCGACCCACTGCGCCCACTCGGCGTCCTGGAGCGGCTGGCCGTAGACCAGGCCGCCGCCATGGAAGAAGACGACGGCGGGCCGCGGCTCGGCCCGAGGCTCGGGCTCGTAGACGTGGATGATCTGCTTGGGGTCGTCACCGTACTCGAGGAACCCTGTGAGCTTCGGCCATGTGATGTCCTCGTCGGGCTCCTCCGACTGTGCCAGCACCGCGCCACTCGGTCCCCCGACCAGCGCGAGGATGACCGCCCCCATCAGGGACAGCTGCAACATACGCATGTCATCTCCCTTTTCGTCGGGCCCCTCGGCCAGAGGGCCGAAGGACCCGACGCGTGTCGCGGCGGTGGGGTCAGCGGTCCAGTGCGGCTTCCAGCAGTGCCGGGTCCGGCTCGGGCGGTGGATCGCCCGGCCAGATCATGCCCTCGCCATACGTGGCGCGAGTCACCGACGTCGCCGCGGAAGCTGGTGAAGAAGCTCAAGCCCTCGTACGCGCCCTCGCCCTTCAACCAGCCGTACTGGACCCACAGTCGGTCCGGCAGGAACACGTCGGTGAGCGGTCCCTGCCAGGCGCCCTCGTCGTTCTCGATGCGCACCAGCGACGTGTACCGACTGGACACACCGCCTGTCGGCGGGTAGTGGCGGTCAGCGAGGTACACGTAGGTGAGCTCGCCGCTGATGCGCGGATCCTCGGAGATCTGGGTGGCGCGGTTTCCTCCGGGCCTACGGATGCCCCAGGGGAACTGCTCCGGCTCCCCGCGCACGTCGAGCCACCCTGCGAAGTCACCACACCATGTCACGTACACGGGGTCGGTAGCCGCGTTGGCGTCCACCGGCGTCTCATCGGATGACTGACCCGTCGCGCCGACGGGCACGGCCATCAGGGACAAGGTCAGGACGATCCCGACGAACGTTCGTGCTGATCGCATCTCGTTGCTCCTCCTGTGTTGGCGGCGACGTCGACGTGCGCCGCTGTTCGGCTTGGTCGGCCTGCCGTGTCCGCGGGCCCTTGCGGATCACGGCAGCAACGACGGGTCGGGCATCGGGGGCGGCTCACCTGGCCAGATGGCCCCCTCGACTGCCCTGGCCGCTTCAGTGGCATGGCCTTGTGTGGAATGGAAGTAGCTGAAGCCCGCGTAGTTGCCCTGGCCCCTCAACCAGCCGTAATCGAGCTCCGAACCGTCGGGGTAGCGAACGCCGCTTACGACGCCTTCCCAGGCGCCCCACTCGTTCTCCAGGCGCATCGTCCCGATGGAGCGCTGCAGCCCGACGCCGGGCGCCGCTTCGATGTGCAGGACCTGTCGTGCCTCACCACTCACCCGAACATCGAGTGAGTCGACACGCACCGTGCGCTCGAAGACGCCGTCGACCTCCGACTCGCTGATGGCCTCGATGGTCTCGGTGGTTCCGGTGATCGCCAGGACGCTGTTCGGATCCATCTCGGGCGCCGGTCGCAGCTCCGCCCGCCAACGGCACGGCGATGGCCAGGGCCGCCAGCATCGAAAGCGCGAGGACCACGACCAGGACCAGGACTCGCGTCTCGTCACTGGCACGTACCCGATCGAGTGGCTCGAGCAGCCGACCCCAGAGCGGGTGGCGCTGCCGTCGTCCCACCGTACGCTCGATGGCTTCGTCGACGACCTCGGTCGGCGCCGTGATCGGCCCATCGGTCAGCCAGTCGGCCAGGCGGCGCTCGAGGTCCTGTTCGCGCGTCATCGCGATCGCTCCATCGCTTCGGTAGCTTCGCGCTTCCGACTCCAGGGACGCCCGCAGGCTGCGCATGGCGTAGTGCAAGCGGGAGCCCACGGTCCCAGGCGCGATCCGGAGCGCCTCGGCGACCTCGGAGATCGTCAATCCCAGGTAGTAGTGCAAGACGAGCACGGATCGGTGCTCTATCGACAGCCGCCGGAAGCCGCGCTCCATCTCATCGTGGTCGGCGACCTCGGATTCGAACGCCGACGACGCCGGGGCCAGCGGCTCGACGAGCGCGGTCACGGGCGCCCGCCGCTCGCGTTTGGCGATGCGGTAGCAGGCTCGGCAGGTTATGCGATAGGTCCAGGCGTCGTAGCGGTCGGGATCACGCAGCGCGGGCAGGTCCTCCCAGATCCTCACGAGTGTCTCTTGCAGGGCGTCATCGGCGAGGTCGGCATCGCGAAGGATGCGGTAGGCGATGGCGTAGAGACGCCCAGAGCCGGCACGGACCAGCGCCTCGAAGGCCTCCCGGTCGCCGTGCCTGGCCGCTTCGACCAGCTCGCGCATCCCCATCTGCACCAGGGCCCTCCCCTCGATGCCCCGTCTGTGGCATCTACCCTACTGGGACCGGGAAGGGCCTGGTCTCTTCGATCTTCGTTCCGGCGAGCGTGAACGCGGCCCATCATCCGCGCGTGCCTGGAAGCGGACCCTGCCGGTGGCCTTGCTGCTGCCATCGCCGAATGGCGCCCCAACTGCTCGGGCACGGACTCGCACGACTTGGCGATGGTGAGTCGGCCAGCCTGAGCCTCCGCGACTTGACCGTCCCCGCCGTGCGGGGTCTCCTATGCTGGACGGGGAGGCTGCGAGGCGCGGCCCGTAAAACCTGACTGTCTGGACGGCGCCGAGCCACTGGCGAACCGTCCCGCGCAGGAGAAGGAGCGATGTCATGCGCATGTTCCGGCTGAGCATCGCGAGCATGATCCTGGCGTTGCTCGCGACCTCGGCAGTCGGATGATCACCCCGAACCTGCTGGTCGCCGAGTTGCCTCAGCCCGTCGCCTCGGCGGTTCGCCGGCGCCCGGTCAGCGGGTCATGAGCCTGACGGCCAGGCGGCTTTGACGACCCGACGATGTCGTTGGTGAGGCGATCCTTCATGGCATTCATCGTGTGCGCTTCGCCGGTCCTGTAGCTGGCGCAGCCCGGGAGGGAGGAGGTCGAAGATGGTGGATGCGCACGAGCGCACGAGAGCCCGTGTTCCCGTGTCGCCATGCCTGGCCGTGAACCGGGCTGCACCACCTCGTCCCGGGATCGGCCCTGACTACTCGACGAGTGGCGCCTTACCCTCGAAGATGATGGCCTCGAAGATGGCCTCCTCGCCGTCGAAGGTGGCGCGGTCGTGATACGTGAGTCCCTCGAACGCACCCCATCAGCGGTAAGGCATTCTGCATGGCCACCAGCGGGGACGTCTACTTGGCCATTGACACCCCTGACCTGACGCTCTGACTGCGGGGTCCCTCTCCTGGAGCGAGATGGTGGCCATCGCAGGGATGAGTGCACCACTGACGACTCCTCGACCGTGAGGGCCTCCGACACTCGACGCTCACGCTGAATAGGAGTCGTCATACGTGATAGCGGGAGGCCGCTGCTGCGGTGCGCTAGGGTGCCGACACCCAAGACGCGGGTCCATCCTCCGCGCTCCGATCAGCTGGTCACGAGCCCAAGGCCGTCCCGAAGAACCCGCCGAGCCGTCGCTCGTACTCCTCGGGGTGGAGGAACATCGCATCGACATGGCCCGCTTCGGCCACGATCCAATGGTCCATGCGCACGCCGGCGGATCGCGCGGCGTCGACGATGACCTCCGCGTGGGAGACGTACGTGGCCTCGTCCATCGTCCCATGCGTGATGAACAGGTGCCGTCCCTCCAGATTGGCGAGCTCCCCGAGCACCGTATGCGAGGTGAGGTCATCCCCGGACACGATGCGTGCCGCGAGCGCCCCCGCCGGCGCCAGCAGCCGAGGGAAGCCATGCTGTTCCAGCTCGTCCGCGATGCGGGTTTCGACGTCAGCGTAGCCGCTGTCCTCCCACACGGCCGCGATACGTTCGTCTTGGCCGGCCGCGATGATGGCTGTGGCGGCTCCCATCGAGGTCCCGAGCACGCCGATTTCGACCAGGCTCGGCACCCTGGGTCACGAGCCAGTCGACGGCTCCTTGCACATCGCGGTATTCCTCGGTCCCGCCGGCGTAGCGCCCGTCCTCGACGGTGGATGCCCCATGGTCACGGAGGTCGAGCAGCAGGACCGCGTAGCCGAGACGGCGGAGCATCCCGGCCGACGCCAGGACCTCCGGTTCACGGACGCACGAGCCGCGCCCGTGGACGACGATGACGGGCGGTGCCTCAGTGTCCTCCCGCGACGGCAGCCACCACGCATGGAGTTCGATGCCCGGGTCGCGACTCGCGAGACGCACCTCGCGATACTCGGACACGAAGAGCGGTGTCGCGTCGAACGCCGGCGCCACCGACGCTGCCGAAGCACCGACCGTGGACCAGGCGACCGGCGTGTTGTCGCGGAAGCGACCGCCGCAATCGGCGTCGACGCGTGACAGGCGGTCATAGACGACGACCGCAGCGCCGAGATAGCCCACGGTGATGACCATCGCACCGACGATGATCCCGATGATCAACAGTGAGCGACGCATCCGGATCATGGCGAACCAGGTTCCCAGGTGGCGCCCAGAAGCTTCAGGAAGACCGGCGAGTACCAGTCGCGATCCCCAGGGCGTTGAGCCCCCCATCCTCCGCGCCCCGCTCAGCGGGTCAAGGGCCGGATGGCCCGGCGGCGTGCCTAGCGCCTGAGCGGGTGGGGTGCGGGGCACGGGCCTCTAGGGCACCTACCGATCGCGCGCTCGTGTGTGGTTTGCGGCCCTGCTTCAGGCCTGCCTCGACATGATGTAGGCGGCCTCGTCCGGGTACCAGTAGAGCGCATGGCCGACCGCCTCTGAGCGTCGCGTTCGACCCACGTCCGGTCTGACCGCATCCGACCGTACTAGCGGGCCTGGCCCGATGGCACCATTCGGAGGTCAGACAGGGTGGGAGCGGTGATGTTGGTCCCAGTGGCTTGACACCGGCGCCGATGCCATAATCCCCACTCGCTCCGAGGAATCGAACGCGGATTCGGCTCCGTCGCATCCCTACCCATGAGTCTGCGAATCGATCTCGGCAGCGCTAGCAATGGGATGATCGATGCCAGACGTTTGCCACCGGTCTCGATGCCGGGTCCACCTGACAGCCGGCGCGCCATCACCCCCGGCGCAGACCTCACGCTGCTCGACGATGCTGAACGGGCGCAGGCTGAGAGCTTCGGTGTCGCAGGCATCGATGGATGGCTCGATGGATGGCCCTTCGCCACGCGCGAGGCCGAGCTGCTGCGCTCCCGTGCCTCGGTCTCGCTCGTCCGATCACGCGAAGTTCACCACGTCCCAGTCTGCCGCTCCCCTGGCGGATGACCCGGTAGGCACGGCGGCAGACGCATGACGACCACGCCCCGGCGCCCTCGCGCCGCGATCGAGAACGCTGCCAAGCGACTGTTCGATGTTTCCATCGCCGGCGCGACGCTGGTGCTGCTGTCACCGGTCATCCTCATGATCGCCATCGCCATACGGCTGCGACTCGGCAGCCCGGTCATCTATCGGCAGCAGCGTCCGGGCCTGTACGGGCAGCCTTTCACCATGTACAAGTTCCGATCGATGTACGACCTCACCGACGAGGACGGCGAGTTGGTCGACGACCACGAGCGGACGCCGCCACTGGGCCGCCGGCTGCGCTCGCTGAGCCTGGATGAGCTACCCGAGTTGTGGAACGTCGTGCGGGGCGACATGAGCCTGGTCGGGCCCCGGCCGCTGATGATGCAGTACCTGGAGCGCTACACGCCCGAGCAGAAGCGCCGACATGAGGTGCGACCCGGCATCACGGGACTGGCGCAAGTCAGCGGCCGCAACGCCCTGACGTGGGAACAGAAGTTCGATCTCGATGTCACGTACGTCGACCATCACGACCTGCGAATGGACTTGGACATCCTGCTTCGTACCGTCAAGGTCGTCCTCCTCCGTGACGGCGTCCGACACGGCGACGAGAGCGAGGATGACATGCCGGAGTTCATGGGTACCTTCGACGCGCGAACGGACTCTGATCGATGAGGGAACGCGACGGCGTCGACGGCGTCGCCAAGTCTCAAGGCAGCGCTCCCCTCCCATACGGGTCGCTGTCAGCGCAAGACATCCAACTCCTGACCGAGTGGAACGATACGAGCCATGCGTACCCCGATACGGCAACCGTACATGGCTTGTTCGATGCCCAGGCGGATGCCACGCCTGATGACACCGCACTGATCTATCGACAGGACGTGATCAGCTATGCAGAGGTGCAACAGCGGGCGAACCGTCTGGCCCACCTGCTGATCGAACGAGGGGTGACCGCTGAGGCTCCAGTCGGCGTGGCGATGCATCGCTCCCCGGAGGCGATCATCGGCATGCTGGCGATCCTCAAGGCGGGCGGCGCCTACCTGCCACTCGATCCAAGCTACCCCCACGAACGTCTGGCGCTGATGATCCAAGACGCGGAGGTCAGGCTTGTCTTGACCGGTTCAGACGTCGTCGGGTTTCCGGCTACGCAGGCCGAGATGATCGATGTTCACCGCTTTGATGGAAGCGCCTATCCATCCGACTCCCCGGTAGATCGAGCGACGCCGGACAGCACGCTGAACATCACCTTCACCTCAGGCTCGACCGGTCGCCCGAAGGGCGTCCTGGGAACCCATCGAGGCATGATCAATCGGTTCAACTGGCAGTGGGAGACGTATCCGTTCGCGGAGCATGAAGTCTGCTGCCAGAAGACAAGCCTCAATTTCCTCGACCACGTCTGGGAGACGTGGGGGCCGCTCCTCAAGGGACATCCACTCGTCCTCATCCCGGACGAACTGGTCAAGGACGGCCGGAAGTTCATCGACATCCTGGCGGAATACAGGATCGAGCGCCTGGTCACCGTCCCTTCGCTCATCAGCACGCTGCTCAGGACCTTTCCCGATATGGGGGCGAAGCTGACCCACCTTCGGTACTGCACGCTCAGCGGAGAACGGCTCACGCAGGAACTGGCAGCTCAGTTCAGTGCCGTCCTGCCCAACACCGTTCTGCTCAACTTCTACGGCATGTCGGAAGCATCTGCTGATGCGACCTGGTACGACCAGCGCTGGGGGGCGGGGAGCGACTCATTCCCGATCGGGCGGCCGATACACAACATGCGGGTCTACCTGCTCGATGGGGAACGGAGGCCGGTCCCGATAGGACGAACGGGCGAGATCTACGTGGGCGGAGTAGGTCTGGCAAAGGGGTATCGCGGTCGGCCCGACCTTACCGAAGAACGCTTCCTGCCCGACCCGTTCGTCGACGATCCGAATGCCCGCATGTACCGGAGCGGCGATCGCGGTCGCTGGCTGCCGGATGGGCTGCTCGAGTACATCGGTCGGGTCGACCATCAGGTGAAGGTCCGCGGCATTCGCATCGAACTCGGTGAGATCGAGGCCGCTGCAAGATCGCTCGACGAAGTCGATGACGCGGTCGTGGTGGCCCTCCAGATCGGCCAGGCGCAGCAACTCATCGCCTACGTCACCCTCATCGACGACCGGAAGGCGGCTCCGGCGGCGCTCCGACAGTCCCTGTCGTCGAAGCTGCCGGACTACATGATCCCGGCCCGCGTCATCTTCCTCGACGAGTTCCCGCTGACCCCGACGGGGAAGATCGACCGAAACGCACTACCCGACGCCGATCGACGACCGCCTCACAAGCGACCTCCCGTATGCGCCGCCCCGCACCGCTGCCGAGCGCCAGCTGGCGGAGATCTGGCAGGAGCTTCTGGCCATCGATCGGATCGGCGTCAACGACAGCTTCTTTGACCTCGGAGGCGACTCGCTGCTCGCCGTCCAACTTCAAGCCCAGCTGAACGAGGTCTTCGGTGTTGAGCTGACCGCTGCCGATCTCTTCGACGATCGGACCATCAGCCGTCTCGCGGCGCGGATCGATGCCCTGCAGGTCTCTGTGCCGGAGTCGGATGGAGACGAGGAGATAGCACGGCTGACCCCTGGCCCGCTCGCTCAGAACGGGACAGACGTGGCCATCATCGGCATGGCCGGACGATTTCCCGGCTCGTCCGGATCTCGATCAGCTCTGGGACAACCTGGCAAACGGCGTTGAAAGTGCGCGCCGCATGACCGAAGAAGAACTGCGCACATTCGAACCGAACTACCAGGAGAAGCTGCTCGATCCGGACTTCGTGCCGATGGTCGGGACCCTGGACGATGTCGAGATGTTCGATGCGGACTTCTTCGGCATCCAGCCGGGCGAAGCACGGACGCTCGATCCTCAGCATCGAATCTGGTTCGAGTCGGCGTGGGAAGCGCTTGAGAACGCCGGCTACGCCCCTAGCAAGACGGAACGTCGCATCGGCGTCTTTGCCGGCAGCTACATGAACACCTACATCATGTACAACCTGCTCCACGATCGCGAGTCCGTCGATGACTTCGTGCGCATGCAGAGCCCCGGGGCGCACTGGCAGTACCTCAATAACGCACCCGACTATCTGCCTACCCGAACCTCCCATCTGATGGATCTGCGAGGCCCGGCCATCAGTGTGCAGACCGCCTGCTCCACGTCACTCGTCGCGGTAGTGCTCGCCTGTCGTGCCATCGCCGCTGGGGACTGCGAGATGGCCTTGGCCGGCGGCGTCACCGTCTTCCTGCCGCAGGCGCAGGGTTACTACTACCAGGCAGGCGGGATCCGCTCGCGTGACGGCCATTGCCGGCCATTTGACGCAGCCGGTACCGGGACCCTCTTCACGTCTGGCGTGGGCGCTGTCCTGTTGAAGGGGTTCGACCAGGCGCTTGACGATGGGGACAACATCCTCGCCGTCATCAAGGGTGCGGCCACGAACAACGACGGGGCCCACAAGGCGAGCTACATGGCTCCCAGTATCGAAGGCCAGGTCGCAGTCATCTCTGACGCTCAGCGCCGAGCCGATGTCGAGCCTCATACCATCGGTTACGTCGAGGCCCACGGGACCGCGACCCCGATCGGTGACCCGATGGAAGTGGCGGCCCTTACCCGGGTATTCCGACAGGATGCCCGCATCGCACAGAAAGTGGCGCTTGGCTCGGTCAAGAGCAACATCGGCCATACCGACGCGGCCGCGGGCGTCGCTGGGCTCATCAAGACGGTCCTGGCACTCACGCACCAGGCGATTCCCGCCGACGCTTCACTTCGAGACGCCGAATCCTGCGATCGACCTCGAGAGCTCCCCCTTCTACGTCCCCGACCGGCTGGAGCCCTGGCCCGCGGGCCCAGAGCCAAGACGAGCAGGGGTCAGCTCTTTCGGCGTTGGCGGCACGAACGCACACGTCGTCCTTGAGGAAGGACCGGCGTTGCCCGAGCAGGCATCTTCACGACCGCGTCACTTGCTGCTGCTCTCGGCCCGGACCGAAACAGCTCTGGCGACCATGCGCCAAAGCGCTGGCAGATCACCTCGAGGCCGATCGACCGCCGCTGGCAGATGTCGCTCATACGCTGATCGCCGGAAGAACCGAATTCTCCCATCGGTTGTCACTCGTAGCCGCTGGTCTCGACGAAGCCATCGAGGCCCTGCGAGATCGCCGCGGTGGTTCCCTCCAGGCTGGAGATCGATGCGCCGGATGTGGTCATGATGTTCCCCGGGCAGGGATCCCAGTTCGTGGGCATGGGCCGAGAGCTCTACGAGCATGAACCGGCTTACAAGGAAGCCCTCGACGATTGCGCCTCGATCCTGCAGCCGCTGCTCGGCCTCGATCTGATCGATGTCCTCTACCCGGAAGATGACGCAGACCGTGAAGCGGCCGAACGGCTGACTCAGACCGGTCTCGCCCAGCCGGCCATCTTCGCCGTCTCGTATGCGACGGCGATGCTGTGGATCTCCTGGGGCGTCCAGCCGAAGGCGTTGGTCGGGCACAGCGTCGGTGAGTACGTTGCCGCGACGCTGGCGGGTGTCTTCTCGCTCGAAGACGCGCTGAAGATCATCGCAGCGCGTGCCCGGCTGATGCAGGCCCTTCCCGGTGGTTCGATGCGGGCCGTTCGACTCTCGGAAGTTGACCTCGCACCGTATCTCGGAGACGGGGTCGATCTGGCAGCGGTCAACACGCCGACATCGTCGGTCGTCTCTGGACCAGACGACGCGATCCGCCGATTCGAAGCACGCATGGAAGCGGCCGATCTCGAGACGATCGAGCTCCATACCTCACATGCCTTCCATTCGGGGATGATGGAGCCGATCCTCGCCGAGTTCCGGGATGTGATCGCGGCCGTCGAGCGGCGAGCCCCCCACATCCCCATCGTCTCGACGGTGACCGGCGACCCTCTGACCGAGGCGCGAGGCGATCGATCCCGGCTACTGGGCCGATCAGATACGTCGACCAGTCCGTTTCTCTGATGCGGTCCTGACGCTCCATCAAGAACCGCACCGGGTCTACATCGAAGTCGGACCAGGCAGGACCTTGAGTGGTGCCGTCCTTCAGCATCCCGACGGACCGAACGATGATGCACGCATCGCCGTCCTCGATTCCCTCGGCCATCCGAACAAGCGGCTGCCCGCACTTGAAGCGGCTCCTGGACGGACTCGGGAAGGTCTGGCAGGCCGGTGTGCCGGTCGAGTGGGCAGCGGTCTACGAGAAGGAAGGCCGACGCCGCGTGCCGCTCCCGACCTATCCGTTCGAGCGGCAGCGCCATTGGGTCGACGCTCCACCGCTCGTCGCTAGGACAGCAGGCTCGTCGGCCGCGGCAGGGATAGCGCGATCCGTCGGTCGATCCCCGACCGAGGCCGTGATCGACTCGACTCTGCCTGGCAGCGGCTCCGACGACCGGACCACCCTTGGCGGGGGACCGGCCGCAGCTGCCGCGACCACGACACCGGGTCCGAAAGAGTCGGAGGCGCCGCCACCGGATAGCGCCGGCCGCGACGAGACCATCGCCGATCGGCTGGTCGCGTTCATCGCCGACCTCAGCGGGCTCGACGGTGCCGCGATGGAGCGGACCGCGAACTTCACCGACCTTGGCTTCGATTCGTTGTTCCTGACGGAGTTCAACATGCTGCTCCGCCGGCATCTCGGGGTCCGGGTCAAGCTCGGGCAGCTGCTCGATGAGACCCCGACCATCGATTCGCTCGCGGCGTACATCGAGCGCGAGCTCGGGGCGCCACCGCCCACCACGGCCGGGGACGGGCGACCGACCGACGAGGCCGCCGGGACGGGCGACACCCGGCACCCGACGCCGCACCCGACGCGGACCGCACGAGACGCCATCCCGCTGCTGCCCAACATCGCGCGCTTCATGCGCGAGCGGGACACCCCGCATGCCGAGCACTGGAACCTCGGCGTGCTGGTGGAACCGGCGGACCGCCTCGAGCCCGAGACGACCCGCCGCGTGGTGGCCGCGCTGCTCGAGCGCCATGACGCCCTGCGGCTGCGCATCGCGCCCGACGATGGTGGCTACCGGTCGTCGATCACGCCCGTCACGGACGCCCTGCCCTTCGCCACCACCGACCTCTCCGGCCTGGACTCGGACTGTACGGCCGGGCGCGGTCGAGCGGCGCGCCGACGAGCTGCAGGCGAGCCTCGACCTGGCCAACGGTCCGCTCATCCGCGTCGAGCTGTTCGACCTCGGCGAACAGGGACAGCGGCTGCTCGTGGTCGTCCACCACTTCGCACTGGACCAGCTGTCGTGGCGGCCGTTCTGGGAGGACTTCCTCGCGCTGTACGACGAGTTCGCGCAGGGGACCACCGTGGCACCACCACCACCGGCGACCTCGTACGAGGATTGGGCGCAGGCCCTCCAGCGGCGCGCCGATTTGGAGGCGCTGCGGTCCGAGATGCGACGTCTGGCGCGCCTGCCCTGGGAGCGCGTCGAGGCCGATCCCCATCGACCATCCCGGCGGGGCCAACACCAACGCCTCGGCAGAGCTCCGTCGAGATGCGCCTTCACGCCCGCGGAGACGACCGCGCTGCTGCGCCACACCACGGGCGTCGTCCGCAAGGTCGACCTCATCCTCGACGGCGCTGGCGCGCACCTTCGCCATCTGGACCAGGTCCGACACCGTGCTCATCGACATGATGGGTCACGGACGCTACGACGGCATCGCCGACGATGTCGACCCCATGGAGACCGTCGGCTTCTTCATCTCCTACACGCCGCTCGTGCTGCGGTCGTCGGAGAGCGGGACAGGGCCGGCAGCGGCGTCGCTGACCGACCAGATCGAGCCGCTCATGCGTCGCTCGCTCGACTTCGACCTGCTCCGCTTCATGACCGGTGATGCCCGCCTGCGAGAGGCGCTCCACGGCCTGCCCAGGGCTGGCATCCTCTTCAACCATCACGGCCAGCTCGACGAGCCCGACGAGCTCCCGCGGAGCTCGAGGTTCAGGGCCGCGCCCGGAATCGACCGGATCGACGCACAGCCCATCCGGGGATCCGCTACTACCCCATCGCGGTCACCTCCAAGATCCACTACGGCCGCCTGCGCGTCGACTTCGTCTACAGCACCAACCTCCACGAACGCTCCACGATCGTGGCCCTGACCGACGAGTTCAGGAGCCAGCTCGTCGCGCTCGTGACCCGCGTGACGGCCTGAGGACGTCGATGCCGGGCCGCGGAGCGCCGAGATGACCGCAGCGAGCTAGCGGACGCGCGGGGCGACCAGCCGCCCGCGCCGCTGACCACGGGCGAGGTCGCCAGGGGCAGTGGCCTATGTCGGGGGCAGCGGCCTATTCGGACGCGATGCCGAGGATGTTGCCTTCGGAGTCCTTCAGCCAGGCCATCTTCTGGCCGTTGGGCGTGGTCAGGATGCCATCGACCGTGCGGAATTCCTCGCCGAAGTCATAGTCCTCGAAGATGGCGCCTCTCGCCTTGAGCGCGGTGACGGTGGCCTCGAGATCCTCGACCTCGAGGCCGGCCGCGGTGGCCTGGTTGGTCCCCGCGAACTGGGATGCATAGAGCAGCATCCGGGTGCCCTCGATCTCGTACCAGGCATCGCCGTTCTCGGTGATCCGGGACGGTTCGAGCTCCAGGATCGAGGCGTACCACGCCTTGGCCCGGTCCATGTCGGCTGCCGGGAGACTCACAGCGAACTTCATCGGTCGCTCCTTGCATGTCCCCCCAGCGTTGGGTGCCCAGCCGGGCGGACCCGCTGGCAGGCGGTCAGCATACGCCCTCGGTGCGAGGTACTCGATCGTCCCGGACGGTGACGAACTGATGGACCGTCACTTCGGGCTTCTCGGCTCTGGCCGCGATTCGCACCGTGGCGGTATCGTATCGGTACGTATCCGACGCCAGTTCGGTGTCCTTGGGGGCAAGGAAAGCCGTTGACCGACCTGGAAATCACGAGATCGGAGGACTCTGCGGCTGCGCAATGAGCGCTTGCTGCTGCTCGGTCTCGCATGCTACGCGCTGCTCATGGTTGCACTGGTCGCGGGCAACCAGGCTGCCATCACGCCCGATGTGGTGGTGGTCGCGATCGGCGCTGGGGGGCGTCCTGCTCATCCGCCCTCGGACGTGGTTGTCCGACTGGCTGCCCATCGTCGCTTTGCTGCTGGCCTACGAGTTGATGCGCGGCCTGGCCGACGATGCCGGCTTCCCGGTGCACATGGAAGACCTCATCGCCGCGGAGCGCCTGCTTGCTCTCGGCCAGCTCCCAACCCAGGTACTCCAGCAGGCCATGCGGCCGGTGGCCGGTATCGATGTGATCGCGCTGGTGTCCACCGGCGTGTACATGCTGCACTTCCTCATCCCCGTAACCACGGGCGTCCTGCTCTGGAGGTGGCGACGCGGTCAGTTCCATGACTTCATGGCCGCGCTCATCGTGCTCAGCATGGCCGCCTTCGTAACGTACCTGCTGTTGCCGGCGGCACCTCCCTGGTTTGCCGCCAACGCCGGCGCCCTGAACGGCCTCGACGGCCTGCCCGTCATCGCCTACCTGAAACCGGAGACGTTCGCCGACGTGGGCGCCTGGCTCGGCCTCGATGGCAGCCATGCCTACGAGACGGTGTTCTACGCGGCCGGACCCAACGACGTGGCCGCCTGGCCGTCACTCCACGTGGCCTACCCGTTCCTGTCCTTCCTGGTCCTGCGGCGCGCCTTCGGGCGCATCGCCTGGCCGGTGGCCGGCTACGCACTGGTCGTGGCCTTCTCGGTCGTCTACACCGGCGACCATTGGGTCCACGACTGCATCGCCGGCGCGGCCTATGCCTTCATCGCCTACTACCTCGTGGTCCACACGCCGCCCGCGGTGAGGGAGTGGTTCGACCGGACATTCCTGCCGCAGGACGAGCCAGTTCCGGCCCCATCCCGGATGCCGGAGCTCGACTAGCCACGACCTCTGGCTCCGGGCTTGCCGGACGCCTCACGCACGCAACCCGACCCTGCTCGGCGGTGCCCCACCGTCCCATGGCGGGCCGGAAGGCCCTTGACCACGCAGCGTGGCGGCCCATCCTCAGGGCGGGGCAAGCCATGCGCATCGCTGACAGGTATCCGCTCATCCGCCGTGCAAGGGTCGAACAGCTGCGCTTGGCTCGGCGCCTCGCCGACGCACGATCGGATGTCTCGTTCGCGCGCACGTACCGCCCCGAGCAGCTTCCACTGGTGGTGGTCCGTCATGGCTCGCTGCTACGCCGGCGCCTGGGCGATACCGACCCACGTCTGCAAGAGACCAAGATCGAGAACCTCCGCCGCGCCGCCCCGGCCCTTGATGGCCTGCTCATCCGCTCGGGCGAGACGTTCTCGTTCTGGGGTCGTGTCGGTGCACCGGCAGCGCGCCGCGGCTATCGCGAAGGCCTCGTGCTCGCTGGAGGACGAGTCCGCATCGGGACCGGCGGTGGGCTATGCCAGCTCTCCAACCTGCTCTACTGGATGGCCCTGCACTCGGCGCTGGAGGTCACCGAGCATCACCACCACACGTTCGACCCGTTCCCGGACGACCGGCGTGTCCTGCCCTTCGGTTCGGGAGCGGGGGTGTTCTACAACTATGTCGACCTCCGCCTGCACAACCCCACAGACCAGGCCTTCCAGCTCGGCATCCGGGTCACCAACGAGCACCTGCGTGGGGAGCTTCGCGCGCAGGATCGCGGGCTCTACGCCTTCCATCTCGAAGAGCGCGACCACCGCTTCGTCCGCGAGTCCGACGGTCGTGTCTTTCGCCACAACGAGCTGTGGCGACGGACAGTCGATCGCCGCACGGGCGACCCGGTCGGCCTCGAGCTCATCACCCGCAATCACGCCGTTGTCGGCTACCCCGTCGACCCCGCGCTCCTCGACGACGCGAACACATGACCCTCGTTCGGTCGTGATGCGACGATGGAGCCATGCATCCGACCGATCGCAGATGAGCAGCGACTTCCCGCCCCCGGTGGAGCGCTGGCTGGAGGCAGTGAGCCGCGACGGCCGAGTATCGCCGGCCACCGACACGGCCGTCATCGAAGGGGCCGCTCGCTTCCGTCGCAACGGCCGGGGACGGTGGCTGCCCATCGAAGCGGTGATGTGGCACGAGCTGGGTCGCAACCACGTGGTCGACCTCCGTGTCGGACTGGGTCCGCTCACGTTCATACGAGGGCTGGACGGCTACGTCGACGGCAGCGGCTTCAGCCGCATCAGCCACACGCTCGACATGGGCCCCGAGATCGACCAGGCGTCCCTCCTCTTCATGTGGTCCGAGGCCATCCTCTTCCCGTCGGCCTGGACTGACCGGGATGACGTGATCTGGACCCCGGTCGATGAGGAGACTGCCGCACTCACGTTCACCGAGCCGGCTGCTGCGGTGCCCGCACAGGTACACTTCGACCCCGCGTCGGGGCTGCCGGCGCGCTTTGCCGCTGAGCGCTTCAAGGGACCCGGCAAGGCCAAGGTCGAATGGTTCGTCGACTACGCCGACTGGGGCACCACCGAGGACGGCGTGATGATGCCGGCCACAGCCGTGGTCACCTGGTCCGATGAACCGGGACCGTGGTTCCGGATGCACATCAAGCGCGCCAACCCCGGCGCCGACGTGGGCCCGGCGATGGCCCGTGGTCGCGCGCTCCTCGCGGAGGTCGCCGCCGACCCGACGCGGCGCCCGACGCGCCGACGTGACTAGGTCGGATCAGCCGTCCTCGAGCGCGAACAGCTCACGACGAGGATGGCCTGTGTCCTCGGCCACCAGGCGCGCCGCGGCCGATCGCTTCACACCGGCGGCCACGAGACGGTCCACGCGCGCCCGACCTTCCTCGAGGCTGACCATCGCCGCTCGTTCGGCCGGCGCACCGGCGATGACGATGACGACCTCGCCCTTGGGCGGCCGGGCCTCCGAAGCCTGCCGCGAGTTCCGTCAACGTACCCCGACGGACCTGCTCGTGGAGCTTGGTCAGCTCACGAGCCAGGGCCGCGGCGCGCTCCCCGCCGCAGACGCTCGGCCAGGTCGCGCAGGGTCGCCGCCGTACGGCCGTGTGCCTCGAACAGCACGGTGGCTCGGTCGTCGGCTGCGATGCGGGCAAGGCGCTCCGTTCGCTCGCGGCCCTTGCGGGGCAGGAAGCCCTCGAAGCCCCAGCGCGGGGCGGGGATGCCGCTGGCGACCAGCGCGGCCAGCACCGCAGAGGCACCGGGGATGGGTACCACGGTGCCGCCGGCCGCGACCCAGGTGCCGACCAGGCACCTCGCCTGGGTCGCTCACCAGCGGCGTCCCGGCGTCGGTCACGAGAGCCACGTCGTCGCCGGACTCGAGGCGCTCCAGGAGCTCCCGCGTGCGCCGGTCGTCGCTGTGGGCGTGGTAGCTCAGCAGCGGCGTGTCGATGTCGTAGCGAGACCACAGCTTGCGGGTGACGCGCGTGTCCTCGGCCGCGACCACGGCCACCGCGCGCAGCACCTCGAGCGCACGCAGCGTGATGTCACCGAGGTTGCCGATGGGCGTGGCCACCACGTACAGCGTGCCGCGGCGGTTCTGCCCGGCCTCGTCAGGCACGCGCGGAACGCGGACGCCGGCGCGGGTAGAGGTAGTCGATGCCGGCCGTGCGAGGCCCGATCTTGGCGATGGGCGGCACCTGGCGCTTGAACTCGGAGCCGGCCACCATGCGGTCGACACGCTCCACGAGCTCCCGCTCGAAGCCGTCGGCCACCACCTCGTCGAGCGAGAGCCGGCGGTCGACCAGCCGAAAAAGGATGCGGTCGACCTCGGCGTAGGAGAAGCCCACCTCTTCCTCGTCGGTCTGGCCCGGCCACAGGTCAGCGGAGGGGGCCTTGCTGATGATGGCCTCGGGCACGCCCAGGGCCGCGCTCAGCTGGCGAACCTGCGACTTGTACAGGTCGCCGATGGGGTTGAAGGCACTGGCGCTATCGCCCCACAGCGTGCTGTAGCCGATGAGCGTCTCGGTCTTGTTGCCGGTACCGATGACCAGCCCGCCCCAGGTCACCGAGTGGTCGTAGAGCACCATCATGCGCGAGCGGGCCATGAAGTTGCCGCGACGCAGCGCTGTCGCGTCCTCACGCCCGTCCTCGAAGTAGCCGTCGACGATGGCGCTGATGTCGACCAGCTCACTGGGACAACCCAGCCGACGCACGACCTCCTCGGCATCGCCACGCGATCCGGGCGAGGAGGTCTTGTAGGGCATGAGGACAGCGAGCACGTTCTCCGGACCGATGGCCTCGGCTGCGAGGTAGGCCACCAACGCCGAGTCGATGCCGCCCGAGAGGCCCAGCAGCACCCTGTCGAAACCGGCCTGGTCGAGCTGGGCGCGGATGAACTCGGTGATGATGCGGCTGGCGGCATCAGTGTCGATGCCCAGCTCGCCCGGCAACTCGAAGGCGGGAGGACTGGTCATCCGGGCCGCTTGGCGCTGCGGGCGTTGCGCTCGAGGCGCTCAGCGATGATCTGGTCCAGCTGGCGGACGACGACCTCCGGCCGCTCGTCACGCAGCAACGGCGTAGCGATGCGCTCGCGTCGCAGCTGCGCCGGGTCGATCTGCGTCATGAACAAGCCCTCGTCGTGGGTCGGCGCACGGAATTCGCTGCCACCATCCGGCCCTACCACCTCCGAGCCACCCCAGAAGGTGATCGACTCGTCCACGCCCACGCGGTTCACGAAGATGACGTAGCTGGTGGTCAGCTGCGCATACGTCCGATTGAGCGAGCGCCACGACTCAGCCGTGCCCAGGCCCAGCTCATTGACCGCGGCCACGTCGCGCCCCGGCGATGAGGAGACGTTGATGAGCACCTGGGCGCCGTCGAGCGCGAGCAGCTGCGGCGTGGCCAGGTGCCAGAAGTCCTCGCACACGCTGATGCCCAGACGCAGGCCCAGCCGCTCCGAGTTGGCGGCCCGGATGGTCGAGCCGGGCGCGAAGAAGCGACGCTCGTCGAAGAGGCCGTAGGTGGGCAGGAAGACCTTGCGATGCACGTGGCGGACGGCACCGGCCTCGAGCAGCGCGGCCGAGATGAAGAGCTTGTGGTCGGACGATTCCTCGACGAAGGAGACGACGGCGCTCATGCCCTCGGCGGCGTGCGCCAGCTCCAAGAGGCGAGGGTCGTCGCGACGGATGGCTACCTCGGCGTTGAGGTCCTGCAGCAGATAGCCGGTCAGGCCCAGCTCGGGAAAGACGACGAGATCGGCCTCGTGCTCACGAGCTTCCGCGATGAGCTGGTGGTGACGCTCGAGGTTGTCCTGGAGCGCGCCGAGCCGCGGGGCGATCTGGGCGAGCGCGACGCGGAGTGGTGCCATGGGCAGAGTGTATGACGCGGCCGTCGAGTGGACGCGGCCGCTCAGTACGTCTCGACACGTACCGGCGTCAGCGAGAAGTCCCGGACGTTCCGCGTCAGCACCGCCGCACCGACGGCGTCGGCCGCTGCGGCGACCAGCGAGTCGGCCAGACTGAGGTGGTAGCCCTCGCGGCGCGCTCGATCTCGCCATGCACCCGCCAGACTGGCCGCATCTGGTCCGGGCTGGATGAACTCGACAGGCTCGAAGAAGGCATGGAAGGTGGGCAGCTCCTCAGCCCTGGTGCCCGCCCGAACCTCGCACAAGACGATCTCATTGACGAGCGGCTCGTCTCCAGCCTCGAAGAGAGTGTGATAGCGCTCGATCGCCTCCGGCATGCCACGCATGTGGTCGATCACGAAGGCGGAGTCGAGGAGCAGCCTCATGCGGGGTCGCGCTCGGTACTGGTTTCCTCCGCGCGCATCTCGCGCACCCACGCCACGACGTCCTCCGACGTGCGCCAGTGCGGATAGTGCTCCATGGGCAGGGCGCCGGCGGTCCGATCGATGGAGACACGCAGCTGCTCACGCTGGATGGCCTTGCGGATGGCCTCCTCCGCGAAGGCACTCCGATTACGGGGGCCAGCTGCCGTGTCGAGCGCGCTGACAAGGTCCTGCGGCAGGCTCAGGTTGACCGGGATCCGTCTTGATCCGCGCTCGGGCTCGTCTGTCCAGTCGATCACTCGCGTGCGCATCATCATGCGCATAGTTTTGCGCACAGTCATGCGCACGTCAAGCACGGTCGGGTCGCTGGTCGTGACGAGCGTGGCCTCGCGGTGCTAACCTGCGCAGACGCCGCGAAGGGTGCGAGCGCTGTGCCGCGTTGCGCACCTGCGGGCTGGCTGAGGAGGAGCCGAGAGAGCGGAGCCTCTTTGGGAGTGCCGCCCGTTTCCGTCGCGGACCATAGGAGGAGACAAGGATGACCCGACGACCAACCTGGTTGTCAGCCGCCGCTATCGGCGGCGCCATCGCGCTCCTGGCGGTATCGGCTGCGCCCGTGTTCGCGCAGGCAGCGCCAGAGCTACCGTCGGAGGGCGGCTACGCCCTGTACCCCGACTACGCCGAAGTCGAGTGCGGCGCGTCGATCGATGGCGTGACCGTCGATCCGGAGACCGGCGAAGAGAAGGTCCAAGCCTATCCACACACCTTCAACGGATTGCCCTACAGCGGCCAGATCAAGTCCGTCGAGGCGCTCGACGACGGCACCGTCGTCTTCACCCTCTGCAATCCGGATGGCTCGTTCCTGCCCAAGATCGCGTTCTCGGCGTTCGCCATCAACGATGCCGACTACCTGATCGCACATGGCCCAGACGGCAGCATCGTCGAGAATCCCAACGGCACCGGCCCGTACATGCTCGACGAATGGCGACGCGGCCAGGAGATCATCTTCAAGGCCAACCCCAACTACTGGGGTGACGCTCCCCTCTCCGAGACCGCCGTGCTGCGCTGGTCATCCCAGCCAGGGCAGAAGCTCATCGAGCTTCAGAGCGGCGCCGTCGACGGTGTCGACAACCCCGGCCCGGACGATCTCGAAGGCATCGAGGCGGATGAGAGCTTCGTCCTCAAGCCCCGTGACGGCCAGAACGTGCTGTACATGGGTATGAACAACACGTACGAGCCATTCAGCAACGAGAAGATCCGCCAGGCCATCGCGCATGGTGTCGACAAGCAGCGGCTGGTCGACTCGTTCTATCCCGCGGGCTCTTCGGTGGCAGACTACTTCACCCCCTGCGCGTACGACTATGCGTGTGAGGGAGAAGCGTTCTGGCCCTTCGACCCAGAGGCCGGCAAGGCCCTCCTCGAAGAGGGTATGGCGGAGCTGGGCATCGAGGAGTTCCCCGAGATCCAGATCCACATCCGTGATATCGACCGCCCGTACATCCCATTGACCTCGCAGATCGCGGTCGACATCCAGGACCAGCTGGCCAACAACCTCGGCATCACCGCCACCATCGATACGCGAGAATCGACCGCCTTCATCGACGCCTCGGACAACGGCGAGCTGCCGGGCATCCACCTGCTGGGCTGGAATGCCGACTACCCCGACCCGACGAACTTCCTTGACTACCACTTCGGGCCCGGTGCCACTGCCCAGTTCGGAGAGGGCTGGCCTGACATCTGGGATGCTCTGGCTCGCGGAGCGCAGTCAGCTGACCCGGAAGTCCGCACCGCAGCCTACACGGACGCCAACAACCTCCTGAAGCAGCATGTGCCGATGGTGCCCGTCGCACGCGGCGGTTCCGCCACGGCGTGGCAGGCTGATGTCGAGGGCGCCCATTCGTCCCCGCTGTCCAACGAGCTCTTCAAGGTCATCGGCCCTGGCGCTGACGATCAGCTGGTGTTCCTGCAGAACGGCGAGCCGGGCGGGCTCTACTGCATGGACGAGAGCGATGGAGAGGCACTGCGCGCCTGCGAGCAGATGCACGAATCGCTGTACGGCTTCGTGATCGCTGATGCCGCCACCGAGCCTTCGCTGGCCACCGAGTGTGTGCCCAATGAGGACTCCACCGTCTTCACCTGCACGATGCGCGAGGGCGTCACCTTCCACGATGGCTCGACCCTCGACGCCAAGGACGTGGTGACCTCGTTCGCCGCCATGTGGGATACCACGAACCCGATGCATGTCGGGCGCGACGGCAACTTCTCCTACATGCCCGGTCTCTGGGGTGGGTTCCTGAACCCGGCCGGCGTCGCTGCGGCGGAGTGACTCACGCTTCGCATTAGCACCACCAGGCAAGGGGCGCCGCCAAAAGGCGGCGCCCTTCGCCATGTCCGCGTCGGCTTCGGTCGACCCAGACCGATGACTCTTTGAGGCCATGGTCCAGTACATCATCCGTCGATTGCTCGTCAGCATCCCGGCGCTGCTCGGCGTCATCTTCGTCGTCTTCGTGCTGGCTCGGCTGCTGCCCGGAGACCCCTGCATCGCAGCCCTCGGGGAACGAGCGACCGAGGCCATCTGTGCGGCCTTCAACGAACGCTATGGGCTGAACGAGCCCATACCCATCCAGTTCGTCCTGTATCTCGGCCAGCTGGCGCGTCTCGACCTGGGGGATTCGATCGCCCAGGGACGACCGGTCACCGAGATCCTGATCGAGCGCCTGCCGACGACGATCGAACTGGCCTTCTACGCGCTGCTGTTCGCCTCGTTCGTGGGCATCCTGCTGGGTCTCGCTGCAGCGCTTCGACGGAACTCCAAGACCGATGTCAGCACCATGGTCGTCGCTACCTTGGGCGTGTCGATCCCCATCTTCGTCCTGGCGTTGCTGCTGCAGTACGTATTCGCCGTGCTGGCGCGCGGAACGATCTTCCAGCTGCCCCCCTCGGGCCGGCTGTCCCCCGGCAAGCAGTTCGACACCATCCCTGAAGCGTGGGGCCTCACCGACCTCGACGGGCTGCCGCGGGCCATCCTGGACTTCCTCTCGAACATCTACACCTTCAACTTCGTGGTCACGCTCCAGTTCGATCCCTTGGTCGACGCTCTCCAGCACCTGATCCTGCCCGTCATCGCCCTGGGCACGATCTCGCTGGCCATCATCGCGCGTATCACGCGGTCCTCCCTGCTGGAGGTCCTTGGCCTGGATTACATCCGCACGGCGCGCGCGAAGGGCGTGTCTGACCGCAATGTCATCCGACACCACGCATTTCGCAACGCCATGCTGCCGGTGGTCACCATCATCGGCCTGCAGCTTGGCCTGCTGTTGGCTGGCGCGGTACTGACCGAGACCATCTTCAACCTGACTGGCGTGGGCAAGACGATGTTCGATGCCATCCAGGGGCGTGATTTCATCGTCGTCCAGGCATTCACCATCATCATCGCGGTCATGTATCTGACCATGAACCTCGTGGTGGACATCTCATACGCGTTCCTGGACCCCAGGATCAGGCTCAAGTGATGGTGAGCGAGTGACTTCACCTTCAACGGCGACTTCGACCGGATCCGGCCAGCGGGCGGCGAGGGCGGCGCGACTCCGCATGACGCTGCGAAACATCGTCTCGCAGCGCTCGGCACAGGTCGGCATCGTCATCCTCACCTTCCTGGTACTGAGCGCGGTCTTCGCCGACGTGATCGCTCCATACGACCCTCTCGACCCACTCACGGGCCCCGACGAACCCGGACGGCGGGCAGAGCCGTGCATCCACGCCTTCTACGAGTTGCCCGTCCTCGGTGCCTGGGGTTGCCCGGAGACCGAGCCCGAGACATACCTGGGGACCGATGGCAACAGTCGCGACATCTTCAGCCGCGTCCTCTACGGCGGGCGGCTGTCGCTGCCGATCGGACCGCTCGTGGTCGGTGGAGCCATCTTCATCGGCGCGCTGATCGGAGCCGTGGCGGGCTTCGCAGGCGGCATGACCGACAACATCATGATGCGTCTCATGGACGTCCTGCTGGCCTTCCCTGCCCTCATCCTGGCCATCGCCATCGTGACCGTCCTGGGGCCGGGGTATCTCAACTCCGTCGCGGCGGTCATCGTCGTCTCCATACCCCTGTATGCGCGACTCACGCGTTCGGCCGTGCTCTCGACGCGCGAACATGACTACGTCACGGCGTCGCGAGCGCTCGGTGAATTGAGTAGCGGCATCCTTCTGCGGCGAGTCCTGCCCAACTCGATCACGCCGCTCATCGTGGCCGGCAGCCTCGGCATCGCCACGGCCATCCTCGAAGTGGCAGCCCTGTCGTTCCTGGGCCTGGGCATCCCCGAGCCCTTCCCCGAGTGGGGTGCCATGATCGGCCGGGATTTCAACTCGATCTTCACCAGGCCGCTACTGGTCATCGCTCCCGCCTTCATGCTCACCCTGCTGGTGCTCGGCTTCAACCTGCTGGGCGATGGCTTGCGGGATGCATTCGACCCGAGGCTCAACCGATGACGACCGACAAGCATCTACGTGCCAAGGACGAGTCCATCCTCGAGGTTCGTGGCCTGCAGACGTCGTTCTACACACGGGCCGGCGTTATCCGCGCGGTGACCGGTGTCGACTTCAGCGTAGCCAGGAACGAGGTCGTGGGCCTGGTCGGCGAATCCGGCTGTGGCAAGTCGGTGACCTCGCTGTCCATCCTCGGTCTCGTCAGCGAGCCCGGCAAGGTCGAAGCTGGTGAGGTCATGTTCGATGGCCAGGACCTCCTGAAGCTCCCCGACAGCCAGATGCGCAAGATCCGAGGGGACCGCATCGCGATGATCTTCCAGCAGCCACAATCGTCGTTGAACCCGGTCATGAAGGTCGGCGATCAGATCAGCGAGGCGTTGTTGATCCATCGTGGCCTGGCCGCCAAGGCTGCGCGAGAGCGGTCCCTCGAGCTGATGGACATGGTCGGCATCTCCGATGCCAAGCGCCGCTATGACGCCTACCCGCACGAGATGTCCGGCGGCATGGCACAGCGTGTCATGATCGCCATCGCGCTTTCCTGCGAGCCAGAGCTGCTCATCGCGGACGAGCCCACGACGGCACTGGACGTGACCATCCAGGCTCAGATCCTGGACCTGATGCGCACGCTCCAGGAAGAGACCGGCACGGCCATCATCCTCATCACCCACGACCTGGGAGTCGTAGCCGAGATGTGCGATCGAGCGGCGGTGATGTACGCAGGGGAGATCGTCGAGCAGACCGACGTGAAGACGCTCTTCTCGGATCCCAAGCATCCCTACACGCGCGGACTCATCGGTGCCGTGCCGGTGCCCGGGGAGATCCGTGACAGTCTGGCGACCATCCCGGGCAACGTGCCCAACCTGATCGAGTTGCCGGACGGCTGTCGGTTCGCACCGCGCTGTGTCGCCCGCGGGGAGCATGGCAACGTCCTCGCGGAACGTCTCCACCCCACTCTCAGAGCGTCCGGCGATGGCCACCTCGTACGGTGTTGGCTGTACCACATGGAAGACGGCGGTCCGCGGCGGGATCCTGACTACTGGCCGGAAGCGGCCGATCTGCAGCCGGCGAGGGTCCCGCCAAGTGAGTAGCGTGGATACGGTCCGCAGCGTGAGCGCCTCCCACGGCTCGACGGAGGCCCGACCGCTGGTCCAGCTCGACGGACTCAAGAAGGCATTTCCCATCAGGGCCGGGGTGCTGCAGCGAACCGTGGCCGAGGTCAGGGCGGTCGACGGAGTGGACCTGGAGATCGCCCGCGGTGAGACGTTGGGCTTGGTGGGCGAGTCCGGTTGTGGCAAGACGACCGTGGGCCGGCTGCTGCTCAGGCTCATCGACCCTACGGCGGGACGGATCCTCTTCGACGGCCAGGACATCACCAAGGTCCAGGGCAAGGACCTCAAGCCGTTCCGGCGCAAGATGCAGATCGTGTTCCAGGATCCGTTCGCCTCGCTCGACCCACGCCAGCTCGTCGGCGACAGTATCGGAGAAGGGCTCCGCATCCACGACATGGGCACGCCCGCGGAGCGCCGCAAGAAGGTCGCCGACATGATGGACCTGGTCGGACTCCAGCCGTACCACGCGGACCGCTACCCGCACGAGTTCTCCGGCGGGCAGCGGCAACGTATCGGCATCGCTCGTGCGCTGGTGGTGGAACCGGAGCTGATCGTCTGTGACGAGCCGGTGTCGGCGCTGGACGTATCCATCCAGGCCCAGGTGCTCAACCTGCTGAAGTCGCTGCAGCGCGAGATGGGGCTGACCTACCTCTTCATCGCACACAACCTGGGAGTGGTGGAACACATCAGTGACCGTGTGGCGGTGATGTACCTGGGCCGCGTGGCTGAGCTGACCGACCGCGAGCAGCTCTACCGTGACCCGCGCCACCCCTACACCATGGCCCTGATGTCGGCCATCCCACTCCCCGACCCGACGGTCAAACGCAAGCGCATCATCCTCACCGGCGACGTGCCCAGCCCGGTCAACCCGCCCGACGGCTGCAACTTCCATCCCCGCTGCTGGCTGCGCGACCACCTCGACAAGCCCGAGGTCTGCGCCGCGGAGATCCCCCAGCTCATCGACCCCTCCCCCGCTGATGGCCAGGAGCAGCTGGTCGCCTGCCACTTCCGTGAGACGAGCGCCATCGAGCTCGACAAGGCCTCCCGGGTCGAGAACGTCGTCAGTTAGAGGGCAGCGAGGGGGAAGCGGCCATGCCCGTCGTGGTGCTGATGGGAACACTCGATACGAAGGGCCCGGAGCTGCTCTACCTGCGCGAGCGCATCATCGCGGCGGGCTGCGAGGTAACGTTCGTGGACTGCGGCGTGCGCAGCATGAGCGCGGAGGCGGACGTCTCCGCGGACGAGGTCGCCGCAGCCGCCGGGGAGGACCGGGCCGCACTGGCTGAGGCGTCCGACCGGGGGCCGGCCGTGATGGCCATGGCCCGAGGTGCCACCGAGGTCGCGAAGAAGCTGCACGCCTCGGGTCGGCTGGACGGCATCGTCGGTGTGGGCGGCTCCGGCGGCTCATCGATCATCGCCGCGGCCATGCAGGCCCTGCCGGTGGGCGTGCCCAAGCTGCTGATCTCGACCATGGCCTCGGGTGACACGCGGCCCTACGTGGGCACCTCTGACATCGCCCTGCTCTACTCGGTGGTGGACATCGCCGGCCTCAACCAGCTGTCCGAGCGCATCCTCGCCAACGCGGCCGGGGCCATCGCGGGCATGACCAGGGCCGCCGTGGGCTTCCGCTCGGAGCGACCAGCCCGCCCGGTCCTCGCGGCCACCATGTACGGCGTGACCACGCCCTGTGTCGAGGCCGCCCGCGAGTGGCTCGAGGCCGGCGGCTACGAGGTACTCGTCTTCCACGCCACCGGGTCAGGCGGCCGGGCCATGGAAGAACTCATCCGCTCCGGCTTCGTCAGCGGCGTGCTCGACATCACCACCACCGAGCTCACCGACGAAGTGGTCGGCGGTGTCTTCACGGCCGGACCCCAGCGGCTGGACGCGGCCGCGAGCGCGGGCATCCCCCAGGTCGTCTCCCTGGGCGCCGCCGAGATCGGCACCTTCGGCCCGCCCGACTCGGTCCCCGAGGCCTACCGTCACCGGCGCCTCTACCGTCACAACGAGAGCATCACGCTGATGCGCACGTCCGCGGCCGAGAGCGCCGAGCTGGGCCATCTCATCGCGCGCAAGCTCAACGCCGCCAGCGGCGATGTGTCTCTTTTCATCCCCTTGGCCGGCCTCTCCCTGCTCTCCGTGCCCGGTGCGGTCTTCCACGATAGTGAGGCCGATGCGGCGCTCTTCGCGGCGCTCAAGGTCGATCTCGATGACCGTATCGAGGTGGTCGTGATGGACACCGACATCAATGATCCGGCCTTTGGGCAGGCCATGGCCAAGCGCCTGAGTGCACTCTGCGACTGACCATGAAGGTGCTAGGCTGACGGCTTCAGGCAACCGCACAGGAGGGGGGCATGAGGCCTACCGCATCCGTCGTTCTGATCCTCGCCATCGGACTCATCGCTGCCGCCTGCGGTGGGAGCGACGCCACGCCCGAGCCCGCCGATGGTGCCACGCCAGCTGCGGCCACGACGCCAGGTGCCGAAGGAAGCGGTGAGGTAGCGAGCCAAGCGGCCGCGACCGAGCCGCCCGAACCCGCGTTCACCAAGAAGGCGGCTCAGACCAGCGCTGACGATCCTGATGCGACCCATGGCCTCGTGAGCGGCCGCTACCGCCTGGCCTGGGACACTCCGACCGACGAGGCCGGGGACGGCTGTGCACGCGTCGAGGTCGCAGTCGTGCAGCAGGATGGCGATTTCGAGTATGTGAAGTCCTCCACGTCGGCCCGCTTCAATGCGACCGTGAACGACCTGCCCGAGGGGATGTACAAGCTCGAGCAGCGTGATCCCGAATGCGAGGTCTGGCAGATCCGCATCGACTGGATGACCAACTAGGACTCGCTGCCACCTCTCGGAGTGCCCCGGCCTGTCGGGGCTGGCGGCGCTTTCGGCGAGCCCGGAGCGCAGTGATACAGCGAGTTCGCTCGGTGTCGGTACCTCCGTCAGCGCCGGTCGCGCGGATCGCCCGGGCTGCGCCAACCTCCACGCACGAAGGGCAGCCACTTCAGGGGCAGCCACTTGGGTAGCGGTCCCCGCCGTTGGCCGTTGCCGCCGGCTCCGCCCTCCGGATCGTCGTCATCGTCGCTGCGGGCTTTGGCGGCATCGGCCGCGGCCGTGGCCGCGACCAGGCGCTCATGACTCTCGAGGGCCGCCTTGGTGACGGCCTCCGGCGTGACGTCCTCGGCGAAATGACAGGCACTCCAATGCCCACTGCCGATGTCCCGCAGCTCGGGCTCCTCGGTCTCGCAGCGGTCGGGGTCAGTGACATGCTCACGCAACCAGCATCGCGTGTGGAAGCGACAGCCGGGCGGCGGGTTGACCGGGCTGGGCACGTCGCCCTTGAGCACGAGACGCTTCTTGCGCCGACGGGGATCAGGCTCGGGCACGGCTGACAGGAGCGCCACCGAGTAGGGATGGCGTGGCTGTCGGTAGAGGCTCTCCACGTCCGCCAGCTCGACGATCTTGCCCAGGTACATCACGCCGACGCGGTCGCTGATGTGCTGCACGACGGCGAGATTGTGGGCGATGAAGAGGTAGGTGAGCCCGAACTCTTCCTGCAGATCGGCGAGGAGGTTGAGGACCTGGCTCTGGATGGACACGTCGAGCGCTGAGACCGGTTCGTCGAGGACGATGAAGTCGGGGTTCAGCGCGAGCGCCCGGGCGATGCCGATGCGCTGCCGCTGGCCCCCGGAGAACTCGTGCGGGTAGCGATGGATGTGACTCTGGTTGAGCCCGACCTTGGCCAGCAGGTTGCGCACCAGCTCATCGCGCTCGTCCTTGTCCTTCATGCCGTTGACCATCGGGCCCTCGCCCACGATCTCACCGACGGTCATGCGTGGGTTCAAGCTGGCGTAGGGGTCCTGGAAGACCACCTGCATCTGCTTGGGGACCTCTTTCTTCTCCTCCTTGGCCATCGTGGTGACGTCCTTGCCCTTGAGCAGGATGTGGCCATCGGTGGCATCGAGCAACTGCAGGATGACCTTGCCCAGGGTGGTCTTGCCGCACCCGGACTCACCGACGAGGCCAAGCGTTTCGCCTCGCTTCACCTCGAACGAGACGCCATCGACCGCGCGCACAGCAGCAACGGTGCGGAGGCCGAAGAGGCCACCCTTGATGGGGAAGTACTTGACCAGGTCCTCGACCCGTAGCAGGGGCTCGCCCGGGGTCCGCCTGCCGAGTCGGGACGCTGCGTCGTGCTCGGATCGGTCACGAGCCGGCTCCCCTGTCGTCGGTGGTCGTCGGATCGTCCGGCATGGCTGGCTCGACGGAGAGTCTCGAGGGCCGCCGCGGCCGCCTCTTCGGCCTTGGCGTCGGCGCCGACCTCGGGTGGCTCACCATCGGGCGTCAGCCAGCAGCGCGAGATATGGTCCTCGGCCAGCAGGCGCACCGGTGGTGGCGAGTCACAGACCGCCATGGCCACCGGGCAGCGTCGCTTGAACAGACAGCCGCTGGGCAGATTGAGCGGGTTGGGCACGACACCGCGGATGACCTCGAGCCGCTTGCGCTTCTCGCCCAGCTTGGGGATCGAGGCCAGCAGACCCTTGGTGTAGGGGTGGTGCGGCTGCTCGTAGATGGTGATGGCATCGGAACGCTCGACGACCTTGCCGCCGTACATGACCACGACCTCATCGGCCATCTCGGCCACGACCCCGAGATCGTGCGTGATGAGCATGATGGCCATGTCGTTCTGCTCGCGCAGCTCCTTCATCAGCTCCAGGATCTGGGCCTGGATGGTGACGTCGAGCGCCGTGGTGGGCTCGTCGGCGATGAGCAGCTCAGGCTCGGTCGAGAGAGCCATGGCGATCATGACGCGCTGGCGCATGCCGCCCGAGAGCTCATGCGGATACTGCCTGGCACGCTGCGCGGGTTCGGAGATACCGACCTTGACCAGCATCTCGATGGCTCGCTGGCGGGCCTCTCCGGCGCCCATGCCACTGTGCTGCGTGACGGCCTCCATGATCTGGTCGCCACAGGTGTACACCGGGTTGAGCGAGGTCATGGGCTCCTGGAAGATCATCGACATGCGGTCGCCGCGCGTGGCCTCCATCTCCTTCTCGGAAAGCGCCAGCAGGTTCGTGCCGCTGAGCTTCGCGGTGCCGGCCACGATGCGGCCGGGACGCTCGATGAGGCGCATCACCGACATGGCCGTGACGCTCTTGCCACAGCCGCTCTCACCGACCACGCCCAGGGTCTGGCCGCGCTGGATGCTGAAGCTGACCCCATCGACGGCCTTGACCGTGCCGTCGAGCGTCTGGAACCACGTTCGCAGCCCGTCGACTTCGAGGACCACGCCGTCGCTGCTCGGGGCCGAGGCGGTGGTAGCAGCGCTATCGGTGGCCGGCTGCATCTCAGTCGTCATTTGACGTCGATCTTCTGACGCGGGTCGAGTGCGTCGCGGAGGCCATCACCGAGGAAGCTGGCCGAGAGGACCATGAGCACCAGGATGATGCCGGGCCAGACCACCATCATCGGCGCCCGGATGAAGTAGGTCAGCGCGTTGTTGAGCATGTTGCCAAGGCTGGCCGCGGGTGGGCTGATGCCGAAACCGAGGAAGCTCAAAGCGGCCTCGACGACGACCGCGTCGGCGACGCCGAGGGCGGCGGCCACGATGAGCGGGCTGGTGGCCGGCGGCAGCATGTGGCGGGTGATGATGCGGCGATGGCTGGCACCCAAGGCCTTGGCCGCATAGACGAAGTCCATCTCGCGGAGCATCAGGAACTCACCCCTGACCAGCCGGGCGGCCAGCGTCCAGCCGGTGATGCCGATGGCGATGACCACGACCTGCCAGTTGCCCTGACCGAAGAACGACACGATCATGAGGATGATGAACAGCACGGGCAGCGTGAGCACGATATCCACGAAGCGCATCAGGGCGTTGTCGACCCAGCCGCCGACGTAGCCGGCGACGGAGCCGACGAGGCTGCCCAGGCCGGCGATGATGAGCACGGCGAAGAAGCCGATGAGCAGCGAAGTCTGGGTGGCCTTGGCCAGGCGCACGAACACGTTCTGGCCGATCTCGTCGTAGCCGAGGGGCGCACCCGGGAACTCTGGCGGTGCGTAGATCTTCTGCAGGCTGGGATCCATGTACATGTCGCCCGTGAGGAACGGCACGATGAGCGCGTAGGCGATCAGGACGGCCAGGATGAACAGTGAGATGACGGCCATGCGGTGACGCAGGAAGCGCCGCCTGACGAGCTGCCAGTAGGTACGGACCGGCGCGAGATCGACCTCATCGACCTCGTCCGAGGGACCCGAGCCGGCAGGCGCTGCGGCGACGGGGCTCGCGGCGTCCTGGGGCTTTACCGTTGCGATGACTTCACTCCCTAGTACTTGATGCGCGGATCGACCAGGCCGTACAGCACGTCAGCGAGCAGGTTACCGAGGATGACGGCGATGCCCGTGAGCATGGCCACGGCCATGATGACCGGGTAGTCCCGTGTCCCGATCGACTCGACGAACATGGAGCCGATGCCCGGCCAGCTGAAGATGGTCTCGGTGATGGCGGCACCGGCGATGAGCGTGGGGATGGACAGGCCCAGCAGGGTCACGATGGGGATGAGCGCGTTGCGCAGCGCGTGCTTGTAGAGCACCTTGCGGCGAGGCAGGCCCTTGGCCTTGGCCGTGCGCACGTAGTCCTGGTGCAACACGTCGAGCATGGCTGAGCGCGTGTAGCGGCTCCAGGCAGCGACGCTGAGGATGGTCAGCGAGATCACCGGCAGCACCATGTGCCAGGCGATGTCGATGGGGTCGCCACGCTTGCCCAGGCTCTCCATGCCGAAGAGCGGGAAGCCGATCGCACCGTCGGTCCACTGCTTGAGGAGCACGCCGCCGATATAGAGCACGTACAGGCCGAGCAGGAAGGAGGGGATGGCGTAGCCGATGGTCGCGCCGGTGGTGATGATCTTGTCTGTCCAGCTGTACTGCCGGACGGCGGCGATGATGCCGATGGGCAAGGAGAGGATGACCGTGAGGAAGAGTGCCGTGCCCATCAGCAGCATCGTTGGCGGTAGTCGGCGCATGACCTTCTCGAGGACAGGCACGCCGTCGGTGAAGCTGTAGCCCCAGGCCGCCCAGTTGACGCTGACTTCCATCTCGGGAACGTCGATGTTGAAGACGCTGAAGAACGTCGTCACCCAAGCGAGGTACTGCTCGGGCAGCGGCTTATCGAGGCCATAGGACCGGATGAGGGCCTCGATCTGCTCCGGCGGCACGCGGGGCACGCGGAAGCGGTCGGTGGGATCGCCCGGCGAGGCGTATACGATCATGAAGACGATGACCGAGACGCCGATGAGGATGGGGATGGCCTGGACGATCCGACGAGCCAGGTACTGAGCCATCAGCTGTCCACCTGGGGCGACGTCGGGACCGGGTTGGGAGGGGACACGGGATCCTCCGATGCGGATGGGTATCGTAGGGGGCCGCCTTGGCGCCTGGACGCCTGAGCGACCCCCTACGACGTGGCCTAAGCCACGTTCAAGGTCTAAGGATCGTGCGACTACTCGGCGACGGTCGTGCCACCCTTGCTGATCTTCTCGAAGCTCCTAGAACCAGGTCGGGGTGCTCATCACGGACGTCGTCCCAGTCGACGTCGCCACGGACGGTCGCGTTGAGGCCTTCCTTGGCTTCGTCGGACCATGCCCACAGGGCGGGCAGCTCCTCGGCCATGATGAGCTCGAACTCCTGGTAGATCTCGGCACGCTTGGCCTGGTCGAGCTCCACCAGACCCGCTTCGATGAGCTCATCTGCTCGCTCGTTCGCGAAGCCGATGTAGTTGTACGTGTCCGGCAGGTCTGCGGTCACGATGTTGCTGCTGTGGTAGAGGCTGTAGGGATCGGGGTCATAGCTGGTGCTCCAACCGCCGAAGTAGGCGTCCCACTGCTCCTGCTGGCCGGCCATGATGAGCGGCCACTCGAGGCCCGGCAGCAACACCGTGCCGAAGTCGGCCTCTTCGAGTGTGAGGTTGAAGCCACAGTCCTTGGCCTGGTCGGCGAGGAGCTGCATGAACTTGGTGCGGTCGGGCTTGCCGGCACGCGCCAGGATGTGGGTCTCAAGGCGCTTGCCGTCAGCGTCGACGCGGACGCCGTCGTCGCCCATGGTCCAACCAGCCTCGTCGAGGATAGCGTTGGCCTTGTCGACGTCGTACTCGTACTTGGGCACGTCCGGGTTGTAGGCCCAGCTCGCGGGCGGGATGTCAGCGTAGATGGGCACGCCCTGGCCGTCAGTGGCGGCCTCGACGGTGGCGTCCTTGTCGATGCAGTAGGCCAGCGCCTGGCGGACGGGCTTGTCGTGGAAGAGACGGCCTTCGCGCAGGTTGAACTGCAGGTTGAAGTAGCCGAAGTCGGGGTACAGGGCGAACTTCAGGTCATTGGACTCGCGCAGCTGCTCGTAGCCATCAGCGGTCAGGGAGTACTTCCAGTCGATGTCGCCACCGGCCAGGGCCGCGGAAGCCGCGACGTCGTCCTTGATGATGGGCATGTACAGCTTGTCGAACGAGCTGGGGCCCCAGTGGTAGGTCTCGTTGCGGACCGCGGTGATGTCCTGGCCGGGGCGGAACTCGGTCACCGTGAAGGGACCGGTGCCGACCGGCATGCGGGCCGTGTCGATGAGCTTGTAGGCCGCGGCGATCTGGTCGACCTCCGTGGCGTTGAGGATGGTGGAGAGCTCCGACAGGCTCGTCTCGAGACCGACGGCATAGGCGGCCTCGTCCAGGCTGCCGTCCTCGCCCTCGTAGAGAGTCTTGTCCGGAAGCGCGAACTCCGCGGCGCCAAGGAGCGCCTCGGCGTCGGCCACGTAGTTCTCAGCCTCGGGGCCGGCCGCGATGAGGGCGTCGACGTCAGCCGCGGTCACGGCAGACAGGCTCTCCTGGAAGTCGGCGAACGCGGCCTCGACCGCGGTCTTGCTATCGATGTACAGACCCGGCAGCGAGACGGTGCTGAAGGGCGCGTACTTGTCGGCCAGCGTGAACTGGACGGTGAAGTCGTCAAGGGCCTCGACGCTCTGCAGGACCTTCACGGGCTCGGTGGCACCCTCGGGGGTGACCGTCACGAAGGCCAGGCAGCTGTCAGGGTTGAACTTGCAGTTGTCGCTGTTGGCGAGCTCGTAGGTGAAGACGACGTCCTCGGCGGTGACCTGCTCGCCGGTAGGCTGGAAGTAGACGTCTTCGCGGAGCTTGACGGTCCAGGTCAGGCCATCCTCGCTGATCTCGGCGAGACCGGCGGCGATATCCGGCCGGGGGGTCAGGCTCTCATCGAGGACGTAGAGGCCGTTGTACAGCCAGGTGTTGGCCTCGGCGGTGGGCACATCATCAGCGCCGTTGTTCAGCGCGCTGATCTCACCGTCGATGGCGTAGACGAGCGACGACTCCTCCTGCGCCGCGACAGGGCCTGCCGTCAGCGCCGTTGCTGCCAGCACAGCCGCCGCGCCGAGGGCGAAGCTGTTTCGAGTCCGGTGACTCATCAGAGGGATTCCTCCTCTTTGGCACGTCCCCGCCTTGGTGGCGGAGATCGCGATGGGGCTATCGACTGCCGCTTCCTCCGTCTTCGCGCACACAGATACACGTCTCCCGCGGAGGGGCCGCAGGCTTCTGGATTGTATAGAGGCTTATCGGGCGGGTCCACCACAGGGCCATAGGTCCCAGCGTGAAGCGACCTATGGTCCCGCGGCTACGAACCCGCCTCCGAATCGAACGACCAGGCGGAGACGTCCCAGGCGTAGCGTGAGGCCGATGGATCGACGGGAACCTTGCGATCCACGACACGCTCCGAGATGGCGCTGGTGGCCGAGTCATACCAGAGTGGCCAGTACGGGATGAGCGTGGTGAGCTCGGACTGGACTTCGGCGTAGGCGGCTACACGCTCCTCTTCATCCATCGTCTCGCGAGCGGAGGCCACGTGGAAATCGACCAGCTCCGACTGAAAACCGCTGGGGTTCTCGTCGGCGATGTTCTGCTTGCTGGTGCTACGCGAGGACTCGAAGGCACGCACGGCGCTGTCGGGATCGGGTCCCAGCCATCTCGACCACATCAGCGTGTCGAAGTCGTTGGGGTACTGCAGCTGGCTGAGCATCGTGTAGCCAGTGAGGTCGAGCTCGTCGACGACGAGCTCGATGCCACACTCCTCGAGCTGCTGGGCAGCCTGGTTGGCGAACGCGAAGAGCTCCAGGCTGGTCGGTCGCACGGCGATGGTGGTCGACAGGCGCGCGCCATCGTCGCGAACGCGGATGCCGTCGGTGGCCATGCGCCAGCCGGCGGCCTCGAGCCGGGCGTTGGCGGCGGCCACGTCGCGCACCGAGAGTTCGGCCTCGGGCATGGCCCAGGAGGTGGCCGTGAAGGGCGTCGTCGCCAGGTGACGGTCATCGTCGAGCGCGATGGTCAGGCCCTCGTGGTCGATGCACTGGACGAAGGCCCGGCGTGTCTCGATATCGAAGTAGATGCGGTCGGGCCGGACGTTGAAGAGGACGCCGAACTGGGTGTCCACAGGGCGGGACGCGGCTCGGAAGCCCGGCACAGCGTCGATGGACTCGGCCTGCTCCCCGGAGACCTCGAGGACCCAGTCGGCCTCGCCGTTGAGGAGCCGCGTCTGGGCCACCGCGGGATCACGCTCGATGTGCACCTCCATGCGCTTGATGCGGGGTGCGCTGCGGGTGTGCTTGGGATTGGCCTTGAGCACGTAGGTGCCGTCGTCCTCGAGGCTGACCAGCTCGTAGGGGCCGCCCCCGAATGGCTCGACGGTGGCGTCGAGCAGGCCCAGCGCGGCGGAGTTCTTGTCCTGCGCCTCGCTGTCGAACACCTGGGCCAGCGCGAGCAGGCGGTCGAGCAGGTCGCCCAGATAGGCGTCTTCGTCGAAGAGGCCGGTCTCGTCGATGTAGGGCGCATCCGGCGGCAGGTCTACCTTGGCTCGATTGAAGATCTGCTCCAGGTCCTGGCGGTGGTCACGCAAAAGACATCCCTTCGGAGGATCGGGCTCGAGACACACATCGCGGCGGGTCTGCTGGGCGATGCGAGCGAGGACCGCGTCGGGCCGGCTCTCCTTCAGGCGGCTGGCGGCGTCGATGAGGTCCTTGGTGGCAGCCTTGACGTCGTCCTCGGAAAGGATGGGCAGGCGGCCCAGCACCTCGGCCAGGAACGGCGCATGCGGCTCGGACAGCGTGATGATGACGTCGTCGTCGTCACGCTCGGGGTTGCCGACCATGTAGGACCGCACGGCCTCGCAGAGGCTACGACCCAGCGGGCACGATGGCGAAGCCGCCATGCGCAGCGAGAAGGTGACGTCGTCAGCGGTGAGCTTGGCTCCGCTGTGGAAGCGGGCGTCAGCCTTGATGCCGATGGTCCAGGTCTTGCCGTCCGAGCTGATCTGGGGCAGGGCCTTGGCCAGCTCGGGCACCGGCCGCATGTCCTCGTCGAGCCGGTACAGGGGGTCATAGAGCACGTCGACGAGCAGCGTCTCGGTGGCGTTGAGGTTCTCGCCGGGCAGCAGCCGGGTGGGATGCGCCGGGGCCATCACGACCAGGGTCTCGTCGCGGCGGTCGCGTGCCAGGGGCGTGGCCGTGGGGTCGGGTGTGGCCGTGGCCTCCGGTGCGCTGGTCGGCTCCGGGCTGGGCGATACCTCCGGTGCCGGGTCGGACAGGCAGGCAGCGCTGACGAACAGACCGGCCAAGGCCAGGGCGGGCAGCCGCAGCCCGCGCAACTTGCTCACCCGGGGCACGGTGCCTCCACGCCGGTCATGGGCTCCCAGCGCAGTCGGGGGTCGCGGGCGGCAGCGGTCTCGTCGAGGCGACGCACCGGGGCATCATGCGGCGCCGACGTGAGCAGCTCCGGGTCCTCGTGGGCCTCGCGGGCGACCGCGATGAGCGCCTCGGCGAAGGCGTCGAGGGTCTCGAGCGATTCGGTCTCGGTGGGCTCGATGAGCAGGCACTCCTCGACGATGAGCGGGAAGTAGATCGTCGGCGGATGGTAGCCGTGGTCGATGAGCCGCTTGGCGATGTCATAGGTGCGCACGCCGGTGGCCTCCTTGATGGCCCGGGCGGAGGCCACGAACTCGTGCTTGCAGGGTCCCTCGTACGGCAGCTCATAGGCTTCGCCGACCCGCTTGCGCAGGTAGTTTGCCGCGAGCACGGCATCTTCGCTTGCCTCGCGCAAGCCGCTGCCGCCGTGAGCACGGATGTAGGCGAAGGCGCGCACGAGGATGCCCACGCTGCCCTGGTAGGCACGCATGCGGCCGATGGAGCCCCGCTCGCTCCCCTGGCCGCTCGAGCCGATAGCCCTCGCCATCCTTGAGCACCAGCGGCTCCGGCAGGTAGGGGATGAGGTGCTCGGCCACCGCCACGGGACCGGCGCCCGGCCCGCCACCGCCATGCGGTGTCGAGAACGTCTTGTGCAGGTTGAAGTGCATCACGTCGAAGCCGGCCTCGCCAGGACGGAAGTGTCCCAGCACCGCGTTCATGTTGGCTCCGTCCATGTACGCCAGCGCGCCGGCCTCGTGGACCGCTTCGAGCAACTCCACGACGTGGTGCTCGAAGAGACCCAGCGTCGAGGGATTGGTCAGCATCACCGCCGCCGTGCGCGGACCAAGCGCTTCGCGCAGCGCGTCGATGTCGACCATGCCGTCGGAGCCGGAGGTGATGGTCACGGTCTTGAAACCGGCCATCGACGCGGTGGCCGGGTTGGTGCCGTGGGAGGAGTCGGGCACGATGACCTCGTCGCGGGCCACGTCGCCGCGGGCGAGGTGATAGGCACGGATGACGAGGATGCCGGTCAGCTCACCGTGGGCACCGGCGGCCGGCTGCAACGACACCGCGGGGAAGCCGCCGATCTCGCCGAGCTGCCGCTGCAACGTCCACATCAGCTCGAGGCTGCCCTGGGCCAGGACGTCCGGTACCAGGGGGTGGAGGCTCGCGAAGCCGGGCAGTCGGGCAGCCCACTCGTTGATCTTGGGGTTGTATTTCATGGTGCAGGAGCCCAGCGGGTAGATGCCGCTATCGACCGAGTAGTTGAGATGGGAGAGGCGTACGAAGTGATGGACGACGCTGGGCTCGTCGATCTCGGGCAGCGCGGCCGGAGTGGCCCGCAGCTGCTGCGCGGGGATGCCCTCGAGCGCCTCAGGCGGCGCGTGTGGCACCTTGAACGAAGAGCGGCCCGGTGCGTGCAGCTCTGCCAGCGTGGGCTGCAGGTCTGGCCCCACCGCTGAACGGCGGGCGTTCTCCGGCACGAGGATGGGCCGGGGACGGTTGGTGGCCAGATGCGGCTCGGTCATGACCTCGCCTCCCGGAGACCGGCCAGCAGACGTTCGATGTCCTCGTCGGTGGTCAGCTCCGTGGCACAGACGAGCAACGCGTCGGCCAGCTCCGGGTCGTCGGCATACCAGCGCGACAGCTCCAGGCCGGCCAGGACGCCGGCCTCCAGGAGGCGGGCATGGACGGCTGCGGCAGCTGGCACACGCGATCGCGAACTCGTTGAGATAGGGCGCCGTGTGCACCCGCTCGACACCGATCTCGGCCAGTGCCACTTCGAGCCGCCGCGCAGTCGCGGCGCCGGTCGCGGCCACGTCGCGCAGGCCGTGCGGACCGATGGTGGCCAGGTAGGCGGTGGCGGCCAGCGCGCAGAGCGCCTGGTTGGTGCAGATGTTGGAGGCCGCCTTGTCGCGGCGGATGTCCTGCTCGCGCGCACGCAGCGTCATCACGAAGGCGCGGCGGCCGTCGAGGTCCTCGGTACGGCCCACCAGACGGCCGGGGATCTGGCGCAGCAGTCCCCCCGCTGCAGGCCAGCAGGCCCAGGTAGGGGCCTCCGAACTGGGCGGCGATGCCCAGCGGCTGGCCCTCCCCGGCAGCGATGTCGGCACCGTACTCGCCGGGCGGCGCCAGCACCGAGAGCGAGACCGGTTCGACCACGGCCACGAAGAGCGCGCCGGCCGCATGTGCCAGCTCGGCTGCCTCGGCCATCGGCTCCAGCAGCCCGAAGGCATTGGGCTGGCCCAGGATGACACCGGCGACCGGTCGCTCGGAGTCGGCCAGCGCGGCCTCGAGCGCCGCGAGGTCGGTGGTCCCGTCGGAGAGCGTGGGCAACTCCTCGAGCTCGCGCGTGCCGGCCGTGAAGTAGGTGCGGGCCGTCTCGAGGTAGTGACGGTGGACCGCGCGGCTGATGAGCACCCGGTCGCGGCGCGTGGCCCGGACCGTCATGAGCGCGGCCTCAGCCGTGGCGGAGGCACCGTCGTAGTGCGAGGCTGAGACCACGGGCAGGCCCATGAGCTCGGCCAGCAGCGACTGGAACTCGTAGATCGACTGCAGCGTGCCCTGGCTGATCTCGGGCTGGTAGGGCGTGTAGGCGGTGTAGAACTCGCCACGCGAGAGCACCGTGTCTACGGCGGCCGGGATGTGGTGCCGGTACACGCCGGCACCGAGGAAGGAGGCCAGGCCGACGCGATTACGGGCCGCCAGGGCGGCCATCTCGCGGCTCAGCGTCAGCTCGGAGAGCGGACCGGGTAGGTCCAGGCCCGAAGCGCGCACGGGCTGCGGGGATGTCGTCGAAGAGCTGCTCGACCGAGTCGAGGCCGAGCGTCGCGAGCATCTGCGCGCGGGTCTCGGGCGTGTGGGGGCCGTAGACCATGTCGTCAGCCGCCGATCAGCTCTCGATAGGCGGCAGCGTCCAGCAGCTCGTCGGCGGCAGCTGGGTCGTCGACGCGCAGGCGCACCATCCAGCCACCCTCATAGGGCTCGCTGTTGACGAGCTCGGGCTCGTCGCCGAGGGCGTCGTTGACGGCGATGACCTCGCCGGCGATCGGTGCGTACAGGTCGCTCGCGGTCTTGACCGATTCGATGACCCCGAGGGCCTCGTCGCGGGCGAGCGCTCGCCCGATCTCGGGCAGCTCCACGAAGACGACATCGCCGAGCTCGTCGGCAGGCATAGGCGGTGATGCCGACCACGGCCTCGCCCTCTTCGATGCGCAACCACTCGTGATCCCTGGAGTAGCGCAGCGTCTCGGGTACTTCCACGTCAGGGTCCTCCAGCGATCATGGTCAGCTCCGCCACTGGCTCCCCGGCGGGCCTTGGGGTCGAGTTCATCGGCCCGGACGTCGATAGAACGGCAAGGGCACGACCTCGGCGGGCACAGCGGTCCCGCGGATGGCGATCTCGAGCATGGTACCCGGGCTCGTGTCGGCGGGCGGAACGTAGGCCATGGCGATCGCCTCGTCCAGCGTGGGCGACTGACTGCCGCTGGTGACGACCCCCACCGCTGTGGACTCACCGGCGCGCATCACCTCGTAGCCGTGCCGGGCGATGCCGCGATCCCGCAGGACCAGGCCCACCAGGCGCTTGCGCGGCGTCCCGGCGCGCGCCTCGAGCGCCGTCCGGCCTACGAACTCATGATCGAGCTGGACGGCCCAGCCGAGACCGGCCTCGAACGGGCTGGTGTCACGGTCGAGCTCATGGCCGTAGAGCGGCATGCCGGCCTCGAGGCGCAGCGTGTCGCGCGCTCCCAGTCCACACGGGCGCAGGCCCGCAGCGGTCGCCCGCTTCGAGCAGCGCGGACCACATGGCCGGCCCGTCGTCCCAGGCGGGGAACAGCTCGAAGCCATCCTCGCCGGTGTAGCCGGTGCGCGCCACCAGGGCCGGCAGGCCGGCCACCACCGCCTCGGTCGCAGCGTAGTTGCGCAGACCGGCCAGGTCGAGCTCGGTCAGCGAGGCCAGGATGCCTGCCGATAGCGGGCCCTGGATGGCCAGCAACGAGGTCGTGATCGTCTCGTCCTCGAGGATGGCGTCCGAGCCGCTGAGGCGCTCGCTCGAGCACCCCGGCCACGACCTCACGGTTGGAGGCGTTGGGGACCACCAGGAACACGTCGCGCTCGAGGCGATAGACGATGAGGTCGTCGATGATGCCACCGTCCGGCGCGCAGAGCAGCGAGTAGCCGGCACGCCCCGGCCGCAGCCGCCCTGGGTCGTTGACGAGGGCGCCGGCCAGCCCCGCCGCAGCGCCGGGACCGGCGACGCGCAGCTCACCCATGTGCGAGAGGTCGAACAGGCCAGCAGCCCGCCGTACGGCCTGGTGCTCATCGATGATCGAGCCATAGCGCACGGGCATGTCCCAGCCACCGAACTCGATGAAGCGCGCCGCGGCCGAGACGTGGGCGTCATACAGCGCCGTACGTCGGGCGGGCATCGGCTCAGGCCAGCCCGGCCACAGGCAGGGCCCGGGCGAGGATGTCGCGCTCGGTCGCGAAGCGCATCACGGCCTCGGCCTCGGCGATCTCGAACCAGCGCACCTCCTCGAACTCGTGATCGTGCTCGGCCAGATCGCCGCCGGTGGCTTCCATGAGGTAGTAGTGCACGGTCTTGTCGATGCGTCGCCCGTCGCGCACGAAGCGGTAGTGGATGTCGCCGATGCTGTCGAGGATGCGCACATCCAGGCCGGTCTCCTCGTTGACCTCACGCAGAGCCGTCTCCTCCGGCGTCTCGTCGCCGTCGGGTGTGCCCTTGGGCAGCGACCAGATGGCCGCGATCTGCGATCGCGCCGGCGACGGCCCAGCACGAGCTCCGGACCCTGGCCGTCGGTGCGGATGACGACGCCTCCGGCTGAGTAAGCGCGGACGACGGGCAGGCTGGATCGCGGCTCTGGCCACCTCAGCGCGGCCAGGGCACCGCGCGGAACGAGCGCGGGTCGCGGAGCGCCCGGCGCGGTGTGGACCACTGGATCGAGGCCGGACGGATGGCCGCGCGGGCGGCCCGCAGACGGCGGACGATCGAGCGGTCAGGCTGCGCGCGGAGCGACGCAGGGCCATGGCCGGATCACGTTCGGTCGCAGCACGCACGGCGTGCGGGATGCGCGGCCTGATGCGGGAGTGCCCGCGGGACAGCGGATGCGGCCGGCGGCCGGAGCCGGCGGGCGACACGAACCGCGTCCCCCGGTGTGTCACACGGATCGAACCGACGCCTCGCTGCATGTGTCGATGGTAGCGCCTATCGGTCGTCGAGCAAGCGCCGCAGCGGCGCGGCGCGGGCCTCGTCCAGCTCGCCGCGGTGGACGGCCAGGGCCAGCTCGCGCCGGGCCGTGGCGCGGTACATCTCCAGCGCTCCGGGCGCCAGCCGGGAGAGCGCCGCGAGGTGGTCGCGGACGGTGCCCTCGTCGCCACGCACGAACGGGCCGGTGAGCGCGTTCTCGATGCCCATGGCCTCGGCGTTGTCCAGTGCCTGGCGGATGAGCGGCACGTAGATGGCCAGGGCCCCGGCCTCGTCGAGCCCGGCTCCGCGCGCGACCTCGGCGACGCCGTCGAGCAGCCCGATGACGCCGCCCCCGGCCAGCACCGCGGCGGCGTGGTAGGCGGTCTTGCCGGTGGGCGGCAGACGCACCGGCTGGGCGCCGATGTCGGTGGCCAGCCGGCCCAGCAAGCGCCACCAGCTCCTCATCGCCCTCGACGGCGACGGTGGCCCCGGGCAGCGCGGCCACGGCCGCCTCCTGGCTCGGCGAAGGCGACCATGGGGTGGAACGAGCCGAGCTGCGTGCCCGCCGCGCGCGCCGGCTCGAGCACAGTCCGAACCGAGTGGCGCCCGAGGTGTGCACGGCGGCCTGGCCCGCGTACAGACGCAGCTCGGCGGCGACGTCGGCGATGGCGTCGTCGGGCACGGTCACGAAGATGAGGTCGACATGCTCGGCGATGGCGGCCACCGAGGGCACGGCCTGGACGCCGGGCACCAGCGCCAGGAACCGTGCCTCGCGGGCCGCGTCACGGGTGGCCACGCGCAGTCACCGGCCAGCCGGCTCGATCGAAGGCGACGCCCAGGGCGCAGCCGACGCGGCCGGCACCGACGAAGCCGATCCGCGGGTGGCCACTCGGGTCGTCGGGTGGATGTGGGTGGCGGTGGCCGGGGGCGCCACCATGATCGTCGTTCACGCCCACAGCCTATCGGTCCGGTGCTCGGTCGTATACTGTGCCAGACTCAGAGATACGACCGACCCGAGGCGGGCACTCCCGTCAGGAGCCGACGACACGAGCGCGCCCGCCGCGCCGCATTGGAGCTCGCCTCATGGCATCGACGTCTTCCTCACCCGCCCACGACGCTCGCGCCCGCCTGCGCGCCGGCGACGCGCGAGGTCACCATCTACCGGCTCGACGCCGTGAGCGACGCGGCTCGAACGGCTGCCCTTCACGGTCAAGGTGCTGCTCGAGAACGTGCTGCGCAACTCGGCCTCCGGCAGCGCGACCGCCGAGGACGTGGCCGCCCTCGCCGCGTGGCGGCCCAACGCCGACTCGGAGGTCGAGATCCCGTTCATGCCCGGCCGCGTGCTGCTGCAGGACTTCACCGGCGTGCCCGCCGTGGTCGACCTCGCGGCCATGCGCGACGCCATGGCCGAGCTCGGCGGCGACCCGGCGCGCATCAACCCGCTGGTGCCGGCCAGCCTGGTCATCGACCACAGCGTGCAGGTCGACCGCTTCGGCAGCCCCGATGCCTTCGCCTTCAACGTCGAGCGCGAGTACGAGCGCAACGGCGAGCGCTACCAGCTGCTGCGCTGGGCCCAGACCGCGCTGCGCGGCTTCCAGGTCGTGCCGCCCGGCACGGGCATCGTCCACCAGGTCAACCTCGAGTTCCTCGGCGACGTGGTCAGCCTGCGCGAGGACGAGGACGGCGAGGACGTGGTGGCCTTCCCCGACACGCTCGTGGGCACCGACTCGCACACCACCATGATCAGCGGCCTGGGCATCCTCGGCTACGGCGTCGGCGGCATCGAGGCCGAGGCCGTGCTGCTGGGCCAGCCGCTGTACCAGCCGCTGCCCAAGGTCGTGGGCGTTCGACTCCATGGAGCGCTGCCCGCGGGCAGCACCGCCACCGACCTGGTGCTGGTCGTCAGCCAGATGCTGCGCGCGCACGGCGTGGTCGGCAAGTTCGTCGAGTTCTACGGCGACGGCCTGGCCTCGCTGGCGCTGGCCGACCGCGCCACGCTCGCCAACATGGCGCCCGAGTACGGCGCCACCACCGGCATCTTCCCCATCGACGAGGAGACGCTGGCCTACCTGCGCCTGACCGGGCGCGAGGACCGTCGTGCCACTCGTCGAGGCCTACGCCAAGGAACAGGGCCTGTGGCGTGACCCGGGTGCGGCACCCGAGTTCGACGAGACCCTCGAGCTGGACCTCGGCGACGGTCGTACCGAGCGTGGCCGGCCCGCGCCGACCCCAGGACCGCATCGTCCTCGGCGACCTGCGCGAGTCGTTCGAGTCCGACTTCCCGCCACCCGGCCGGCAACGGCGGGCGGCTACCCGGGCGTGCCGGTCACGGCCGACGGGCCGCGAGGCCTCGCGTCGCCACCGGCTCGGTCGCCATCGCCGCCATCACCAGCTGCACCAACACCTCCAACCCCAGCGTCATGGTCGGCGCCGGCCTGCTCGCCCGCAACGCCGTCGAGCGCGGCCTCTCGGTGGCGCCGACCGTCAAGACCAGCCTGGCGCCGGGTTCACGTGCGGTGACCGAGTACCTCCGTGGCGCGGGCCTGCTGCCCTCGCTCGAGGCGCTCGGCTTCGACGTCGTCGGCTACGGCTGCACGACCTGCATCGGCAACAGCGGCCCGCTCGACGCGTCCATCGCCGAGGCCATCGAGGAGCACGATCTCGTCGTGGCCGCGGTCCTCTCGGGCAACCGCAACTTCGAGGGCCGCATCCACCCGCTGGTGAAGGCCTCCTACCTGGCCTCGCCGCCGCTGGTGGTGGCCTTCGCGCTGGCCGGCCGTGTCGACATCGACCTGGAGTCCGAGCCGCTGGGCACCGGCTCCGACGGCGAGCCGGTCTTCCTGGCCGACATCTGGCCCTCCGCCGACGAGATCAAGGCCGCCATCGACGGTGCCGTCACACCGGAGCTGTTCCGCAGCACCTATGCCAGCGTCTTCGAGGGCGACGACCGCTGGCGCGCCCTGCCGGTCCCCGAGGGCGACCGCTACGAGTGGGACGCCGAGCTCCAGCTACATCGCCGCGCCCCCGTTCTTCGCCGGCCTGACGCCGCGAGCCCGAGCCGATCGCCGGCATCAGCGGCGCTCGCGTCCTGGCGGTGCTGGGCGACTCGGTCACCACCGACCACATCTCGCCGGCCGGCGTCATCCCGGCCTGGAGCCCGGCCGGCCAGTGGCTGCAGGAGCAGGGCGTCGCGCCCGCTGAGTTCAACTCCTTCGGCGCCCGTCGCGGCCACCACGAGGTCATGATGCGCGGCACCTTCGGCAACATCCGCCTGCGCAACGCGCTCGCCGACAAGGAAGGTCCCTACACCACGTTCCAGCCCGGCGGCGAGGCGATGTTCATCTACGACGCGGCCATGCGCTACGCCGAGGCGGGCACACCGCTGCTCATCCTCGCCGGGGAGGAGTACGGCAGCGGCAGCTCGCGCGACTGGGCCGCCAAGGGCACACGCCTGCTCGGCGTCCGGGCCGTGCTGGCCGAGTCGTTCGAACGCATCCACCGCTCGAACCTCGTCGGCATGGGCGTGCTGCCCCTGCAGTTCCTCCCGGGTCAGAGCGCGGCGTCCCTGGGTCTGACCGGCACGGGAGGCCTACGACATCCTCGGTCTCGACGACGACATCGCCCCTCGCTCCACGGTGACCGTCGTGGCCCACGGCGATGCCGCTGACATCACCTTCGAGGCGGTCGTGCGGCTGGACGGTGGCATCGAGGTCGACTACTACCGCAACGGCGGCATCCTGCCCACCGTGCTGCGCCGCCTCGCAGCGAAGTAGCGGACCGCTCAGGCGGGGTCGGCGGGGTCGGCGGGGTCGGCGGGGTCGGCCGGCCTGCCGGCGCTACTGATGCCGACGACCTGGCCGGCGCTGGTGAGCAGGTACAGCTCGCCCGCGTCGTCCTCGCCGAACGACTGCACCAAGCCCAGCTCCGCCGGCACCTGTCCGAGCACGGCCGGTGCGGCGTCATCTGCCCGCAACTGCTCGGCGGGCAGGCCCCAGATGGTGCCGCTGCAGTAGTCGGCATAGAGGTACGTGCCGGCCGGCAGGGACCCGGCCTCACCGCGGTAGGCATAACCGCCGATAACGCCACAGTGGCCGGTGTCGCCATCCACATGGGGGTAGGCCACGACCGGGGCGATGTGTGCCTCGGGCTCGCAGTCGCGACCGTAGAAGCAGTCGGGCCCTTCCATGTCGGCCCAGCCGAAGGAAGCGGAACGAGTCCCGCGCGGCAAGACGTCGATCTCCTCCCAGTCACCCTGGCCGACGTCACCGATGTAGACGTCGCCACTCTCACGGTCGACGCTGAAGCGCCAGGGGTTGCGCAGGCCGATGGCATGCACCTCGGGGCGTGCCTCGCGGTCCTCGGCAAAGCCGTTGTCGAGGGGGCTGGCGTAGGGGTAGCCGCGGTCGACGTCGAGGCGCAGCAGCTTGCCCAGCAGCGAGGCCCGGTCGAGCGCGTTGCCACCGGGGTCGTTGCCGGTGCTGCCATCGCCGACCGAGACCAGCAGCTTGCCGTCGTGGTCGAAGGCGAGCATGCCACCCTTGTGCATGGTCGAGAACTGGGGGATGGTGAGCAGGGTGCGCTCCGCGTCCTCGAGCGGACCGGCCTCGCCGCTCCCCTCCTCCTCGGCCATGTGCGCGACGGTGAACTCGCTGATGGCGGTGGCGCCGTCGTCGCGTCGCGAGTAGGTCACGAAGAAGCGCCCGTTGTCGGCGTGATCAGGATGGAAGGCCAGGCCCAGGAGCCCACGCTCGTGGTGGTGCAGCACGCGATCGCGGATGTCGAGAAAGGCAGCCTCGCGGGGCGTGCCATCGGCCGCGAGCCGCACGATGCGGCCTTGCTGCTCGACCACATAGCGGTCGCCGCTGCCGTCACCGGCCCCGACCAGCAGCACGGGGGCGTCCAAGCCGGCGGCCACGACCTCGAGCCGGACCGCCACATCGAGGGGCCCGGACGGCCCCCGGTCGTCAGCGAACCCCTGGCCGATGAGCAGGATGACGATGGCCACGAGGCCGACGATGATGATGCCGAGGTTGATGATGGTGCCCGCCCCCAGCCGTCGTGACTCGGCCTGGGTCACCCGCCATCCCCGCTCGGCATCGGCGTCCGGTCGCTCCCGACCGACTCCGCAGAGCGCAAGACGAGGAGTGGCCCACCGAGGGCGTCGGTGAAGGTCAAGCCCTGGGCGTCTCGCTGCCACTGGGCGATCTCGTCGAAGAGGCGGAACAGCCGTCGTTCCTGCTGACGCTCGGGGCCCTCGCAGCGCGGGCCCACCGTGTCGACCGGGCCGATGAGGATGTGGTCGCCTTCGCCCGAGTATCGACCTGAGAGGAAACGGCAGCCGCTGCTGCCAGTGAGGCTGCCGTCGGCGAGGAACGCGAAGGCGATGGGCGCCTCGGCGAGCGGCTTGGTCATGGTGCCGTCGGAGCGCGCGTAGGCCTCGGCCATCCAGTCGCCGACGACATCGGCGTAGAGCGGCCGCTCCAGCACCACGCGCACGCGGCCCTCCTCGTCGAGCAGCTCCAGGCCGTTCGAGCCGGGACGCCAGCTGGCCACGGCTTCGAGGGCGACCATGAAGGCCACGGCCTCCTCGACGCGTTTGCCAGCGCAGTCCTGGTAGCCCCTGGTGATGACGCCCAGGCCGATGTCTGCGCCGTCGACGGAGTAGCCACCGAGGTAGTCACCACAGCCGGTCTCGCCCTCGAGGCGGCCACGGGTCAACAGATCCATGGTCAAGCTCGTGTTCGGGCGTGGCTCCACGAGGCCTTCGGCCCAGGCATCGTAGGCCTTGACCTCCCAGCTGCCCTCGGGCCGCGTCTCGGCGGTAGGACCCATGGTGGGTGCCGCGGTCGCCGTCGGTGAGGCGGTCTCGAGGACCGGCTCGGCGGACGGCTCCTGTCCCAGGGCGGGGCTCGACGCCGCCAGCCAGGCCGACACCAGCAAGGGGACGGCGAGCAGCAGGCGCGAGATGAAGGCGGCGGGCACGGGCTCAGGGTAGCGCCGATGGCCAAGCCATGATGTGGGCGCCATGGAGCGGCAAGCCGGGCCCTCACGGTCGATCGACACCGCTGGAGCTCGCAGCACGATGGGCTTGACTCGACCCCAGCGCACTGCCACGATTCGCTCAAGCGATGTGGGGTAGTCCGATGCAGGGTAGGCAAGCCGGGCAGCGCGCCAAGTGGCCGGCCGCGCGCAGGGTCGCGCTAGCCGTGGTCGGTGTCATGTTGGCGGTCGGCCTCATGACCACGGCCGGGAACGCCGGCTCCGAGCCCTGCCGCGTGCGCAACGCCGACTCCGGGCGGGAGTTCGGACGCCTGCAGACGGCCATCGCTGCGGCCACGGCCGGCGACCGGGTCGAAGTGCGGGGCACCTGCCGTGGCTCGTCCACGGTCGACAAGCCCCTCTTCATCAAGGGCCGCACCACGCGAGCCTGGGGTCGCGCCCGTCTCGAGGGCAACCGGACCGGTGCGTTCGTCCTGTCGGTCCCCGCCGATGTGGGGCTGACGCTCGGCACCTTGGCCATCGTCGGCGATCGGGCAGACCGCCACGGGGTCGGCGGGGCCCTCCTCAATCGCGGCACGACGACGCTCAACAGCGCCCGCATCCGCGGCCCCGTGTACGGCACGGCGATCGTCAACGAGGGCACGCTCGTGCTGAACGGGACGAGCCGCGTCCGCGATGGCGTCGAGAACGACGGCGAGATGACACTCAACGACGAGAGCCGCATCGATGGTGGCAACAGGGCACACACCGGTCCTTACGACGCCAGTGGTGCCCAGAACGACGGCCTGCTCACCTTGAACGACCGCAGCGAGATCAGGGACAACCGTGGCCATGGCGTGTTCAACGAGGGAGCGCTCGTGCTGAACGGGGCCAGCCGCATCGTCGGCAACGGCCGGTCCGGCGTCTTCGACCGCGGCACCATCACGCTCAACGGCTCGAGTCGCATCAGCCGCAACCGGGGCACGGGGGTCTACATCCAGAAGGGCGGCACGCTCACCATGAACGGGCGGAGCTGGATCAGCCGCAACTCCGCCGCCAGGGGCGCCGGTGTCTTCCTCCGCCTCGGAACGCTGACCATGAACGACGACAGCACCATCCGCTACAACGAGGCTCGATACAGGGGCGGCGGCATCTACGTGGCACGGGCGACGCTCCACGGCGTCCACTGCGGCCCCGGAGCGGGCGCCAACGTCCGACATAACAAGCCGCACGACTGCTACTTCGAATAGCCGGCATGGAGGTGTCCCCGGCAGGCCGTGGCCACCTCGCTCGCCGCGCAGCCCATCGTCTATGCCGAGGCCTCGATCTCGCCCTCCATGATATTGAACGTCGCCCCCTGCGGGTCGGCGAACGATGCGAACTTGCCCATGCCGATCGCCATCGTCGGGACGTAGACCTCTCCACCGAGTTCGACGACCATCTTCTCGGTGGCCGCGCAATCCGCCACGGTGAAATAGGCCGACCAATACGACGGCACTTCGGCGGGCACCGTATCGGGCATCATCATCATGCCCGCCGCCATCTCCTCACCCAGCTTGAAGGTCGTATACGGGTTCCCAGCGACCTGCTCCGTGATGGCCTGCCAGCCGAACAGATCGGCGTAGAAGCCCTGCACGGCCGTTGGGTCCCGGCTCATCAGCTCGGCCCAGCAGACGCGGCCGACATCCCCAGAGTAGAACTCCCCCTCGATCTGGGGTCCACCGAATAGCCCGAACACCGCACCCGCCGGGTCGGCGATGACCGCGATGCGGGCCTCAGGGATGTCGAACGGCGGCGTCAGCACGGTACCGCCGGCATGGGCCACTCTCGCGGCAGTGACGTCGACGTCATCTGCGTAGACGAACACCGTCCACATCGGCGGGGTCCCTGCCAACTCCGGGCCCTGGCCCATCATGCCGCCGACCTGGCGGTCGCCGACCTCCCCGATGTAGTAGTCCCCCATCGGGGTCGGAGAGACTTCGACATCGCTCCACCCCAGGAGTCGTCGATAGAACTCGGCGGCAGCCTCCACGTCTGGCGTCGACAGGTCGATCCAGGTCACGGCGCCGTGTTTCCCGGCATTGATCATGTGCTGGCCTCCTCCGCTCCGAGCCTATGCCCTCGGCGCTGGACGGCAAGAGCCTTTGGTCGTTCATGCTCAGGGCGATGTGCCACAAGTTATCACGAGCAGCATGGGTGCCTTCGTGGTCCACGACGACCCGGTCGCTCGCAACGGCGGACTGGGCTCGCACCGGACCAACGGCACTCCATCAGGCCACGGCACGTAGCCAGTGGAAGATGCAGCGAGCCCGTCGCAGGCCCAGACCCCGCGCGTAGATGGCGTAGATCCATGTGTTGAACGGTGCGTACGTACGGGCGATGAACGGTCCGAGGGGTCCATCGAGCACCCGGGGCTGGAGCTCGACGTCGAACCGCTGCCAGGCCGCGACGGCACGCTGCCAGTGACCGCTGAGCCGCAGCACGACACCGGCCACGCCGACGATGGCGATGGTCACGAGGCTCGCTCGCAGGAGTCCGCTCACGACACCTCCCAATGCTCCGGTGCGGGTCCGGTTCGCCAGTGGCTCGGCGCGGTCCGAGGCGGCCACTACTGGGGCCAAGCATCATGGCCCCCCGCTACACAGGTTCTCGCGCGCCCGTCCAATGCGGCCAGTTCGGCGGGACCTCAAGGGTCATGGCCAGGTAGTCCCGAGGCCGCGATAGCGTCGGCGCGTCGGCCATCGCGGCGGCCCATCACACGTCCGTGGCGCCGCCGGGCCGGCGGGCCACCCGATCAGGTCCAGCCGGGACAAGGCTCTCGTCAGGCGTATGATCACCGCCCCCCAAGGCTGGGTCGGTGTCCCCTGCCATCAGGCGTCGGACACGCTTCCCGAAGGAGCTGACATGCCGAAGATGGTCATCACCCACGCCGTCGTGGATATCGAGCGCTGGCTCAAGGGCAAGGACGAGCGGGCCGCGGCCATCTCGGAATATGCCACCGGCGTGACCGATCACGTCGCGGTGGACGGGAGCAACAACATCGCTGTCAGCGCCGATGTGCACGACATGGCCGGCATCGAGGCGATGTTGGCCTCTCCGCCGCCGGAGGTAGCGGCCCAGATGGAGAGCCACGGCGTCGTCCCGCCCTTCGCGGCCTACATCGAGAAGTAGTCCGGGCGCCGGCAGACCCAAGCACCTTCGCCATCGCCGAGGTGTTCGCGTCCCTGTGCGCTGAGGAGCAGGCCTCCGATGCATCGTGACAGCGCACGATCCGGTGATCGTGTGGACGCTAGCGGTGCCCGGGGCGGCCTCGGTTGGATGACGCCTGGGCGAGTCCTTCAGCCCGCGGACCATGGGACCGCGAAAGGCGCCGAAGTGATGGACGCAGGAGAAGGACCCCCGTCTCCTCTTCGAACGGGGGTCCTATTCAGAGAGGGACAAGCTCCCGCGCTTGCCACTCCATTTCAGGGCGCCTGACATCGGGAGAGCCGGCGCCTCAGACCTTGATTCTGCACCCTGTCGTCAAGGCTGGGGCCCACACGACGGCGAGGTCGTGTCGGTATCGCCGCCGTCACGTCGGCAGCGGCACGTACCCACTCTCCTCGATGATCGAGCGACCGGCGTCGGATAGGAGCAGATCCCGAAGCATCCTGGCGGTGCTGTCCTCCGGTGATCCACTCGGGAGGACCGCGTACACCTCCGTCACGAGCGGATACTCGCCCGATGCGATGGTGGTCGGGTTCGGCACTGAACCCTCGATCGCCAGCAGGTGGATCTCATCGGTCGCCAGCATCTGCGTGGCGAAGTAGTAGACCGAGTAGCCGATCCCGTCAGGGTCGTGGCTGATGGCATCGAAGGGAGCCATCATCGTCAGCAGCATCATGTCGGGAGCGTCGATCATCGGCGTGCCGGCCATCACGAGGCGCTCCATGAGCACCTGGCTCCCCGAGGTCTCGTTCCGCTGGTAGGGCTGGATCGGCCGGGCGTCGCCCCCGAGCTCGGCCCAATCGGTGATGGCCCCGGAGAAGACGTCCCGCACCTGATCGAGGTCCAGTCCCTCGACCGGGTTGGCGGCGTTCACGAGGAAGACGAAGGCATCGAGAGCGATGGGCGTGATTTCGAACCCCACGCCGTTCGACTCCGCGAGCCGGACCTCGTCGTCGGTCGGCGTCCGGGCGGTCAGGATGAGGTCGGCGCGACCCTCGGCCAGGGCCACGTATGACCCATGGGTCCCATTCGTCGGGACGGCGGCATCGAACGGCTCGAACGATGAGCCCTCCGTGGGGACGACGGCCCGGGAGCCGTCGAACCACTCCACCCAGTCACAGGGCACGTCGAGGACGGCGCAGACGATGAACATCCGTAGCGGCTGGGTCGAGGTCGATCCGTCGATCACCGGGAGATCGGCGGCGATGCGCTCCCGATCCGGATCATCGACTGGCTGCAGCTGCAGTGATAGGGCGATGGGCAGCCAGTCGTCCGCCGGCGCCGTCTCGCTCATGCACCACAGCAACGCGAGGGTATCGTTCGCTTCGACCAGGTAGAACGCCATGTGGACCTCGTCGCCCAGCACGGTCGCGGGGCCTGCCAGGCGGTAGAACCCCGTGTCGAGCGTCTCGACCCCCGGGGCGTCGGGACCCTCGTCGGTCCTGAGCCGCTCGAAGAACTCGGTCGGTATCAGCTCAGTCGGTCGGTACAACATCACCGTGCAGGTGTCATCGCTCCCCTCGGGTCCGTCGGCATCGAGGATGCGCCACTGCATGGCGTCAGGCCCGAGCTCGGCCGGGGCCTGGTCCGGCTCCAGGCGGATGTCGAGCTCCCAGTCCTCGGGGAACGTCACCGTCACGCCCAGCTCGGGCATCTCGGCGCGCCCGCTCACCGGGCCGGGCGACGGCGACTCCGCCGTCACGACCGGGACGGCGCCAGCGATGAGCAGGCTACTGATCAGGAGCGCGAAGGTCGGTCGTCGCATCTCCTTCCCCCTGTTGCGGATGCCCCCATCCTCGACCTCCGGACCGGAAGGTCAAGTGCCGGACGACCCGGCGGCGTGCAAGGACGCGTGATGGGATGCGAGGGACGGCTGTAGAGGACCGCGCACCAATGCGCGATCGTGTCGGCGACGACGTCCAGACAGAACCCGCTATACATGGCGGTCTATGGGTGCGGGCTGCGTTGGGTGGCCGTCAGCACGTTGGAACTGGAGGTTCGGCGAAGCTCGCAGATGGCACCTAGCCGCCAGGAGTCGTCTCGACGTCCCAGTTGCGCTTGCTACAGGAGGGGGCAGTTCCATTCGAGCGAGCGTGTCGCCGCCACCCAGACCCGTCTTGGCCACAGACCTGCACTCAGCGCAGACCGCGCTCCGGCACTTGTTACAGCGGGTCGGCCTGCGACCGAAGACTTGATCAAGCAGTGAAGGGCCCCGCCCGCACGATTCGCATCCGCGGTCGCTCACGCGTTCCGAGCTCCACGGTTGATGCCCGCCAGCTCGCCGCCATAGTCCTGCGTACACACGAGGTGGGCGAGGATAGCGCACAGGCGATCGGCGCCATTCGGACCAGTCGGTAGCGCAGTCGGATGCGCCCAGGCGGCGACGATCAGACCAAACCCGCAGTTCAAGGCGATCCTGAACCCGTGCCCGTTATGTCCGCCCGGGCTGAGTGACCCGGTTCGTTGGACTCGAGATCCTCGGTCTGTTCGAGTTTCTCGATCACTGAGTCAGAATCTCGCGGTAGACGCCTTCGACCTGCTCGGCGATCCGAAGCCAATCGAACCTCTCCACCACTGTGCGGCGTGCGTTCTGTCCGCGTTCCGTGCGCGATTTCGTCTGGGTGGCGGCTTCGATCAACGCGGCGGCAAGATCGTTGGCGTCGTCGGGAGTGACGAGCCAACCGTTCGGTCGGTCCGGATCGGTGTTCACGAACGATGGAGGACCGCCCGAGTTGGTTGCGATCACGGGCAACCCGCACGCCATGGCTTCCAAGTAGACCTGGCCAAAGGGCTCCTCTACCGAGGGCGCCACGAACACGTCGGCACAGTTGAACCCGATGGCAAGTTCGTCATGTCCATGCCATCCAACGAAGAAGACACCGTCGACTCCCATCGAGGTTGCCACGGTATGGGGATGCTCGCCCTCCCACTCCCCCGGGTAGCCGCCCCAGATGACCAGCGGTGGGGCGTCAGCACCGAGGGCCTCGCGCACCAGGGCATAGGCACGGATGAGGAGCGACACGCGCTTGAAGTCGAGGAATCGCCCGACGAAGAGCAGCACGGGACGCAGGTCTCCGGTATCGGCCCCTACGAAGGCCCCGTGCACTTCCTCGTTCGTGTAGGCGATCGTGCCGGGCTCTCCACTCTCGTCCCATCCCTGCGGATCGTCGACCAGCCACCGACGCCATCGGGCCAGCCGGTCCGCTGCGGAGGCGTCGGACGGAGCAAAGGCCGTCGTGTCAACACCGTTGGGCACGATTACGATTCGGCCAGGGTCGAGCCCAAGAAGATCGACCGCGAGCTGCTGATCGGCGGGCGAAATCACGATGACGCGATCGGCCCGATGCGCGGCGGCCACAAGCCGACGATCCCACTCCTCCGCGTGCGGCCACCCACCCGACTCACGCTGGCGGATGTCGTGGAGCATCTTGAGTTCGGTGCCGTGGAGGTGCGCGACGACAGGTCGAGCGTCAAGGGCGCGGATCGCATCGTTCACGTGGGTCAGGTGATGGACGTGATAGATGTCTGGTGCACCCGCTTCCTTCAGCAGCGCCAGCCACGTCGCGACCTGCCGTTCATAGGCCTCCGACTCGATCGAAGCGAACACGCGGTCGGGAACACCGGGTCGGTCCTCGAACGAAGGGTGGATCGGCACCGGCGCTGCCATCGGATCCCTGCCGTCCCTGAACCACGCGACCGATTCAGTGAAGTCCAACGCGTAGACCTGGAGACCGTCGAAGAATGTTGCAGCGTGGGACGCCACGCCCGGAGGCCCGAGCGACCCACAGCACACCGTCACATCAGTTCCGAGTTGCTGAAGCGCCCTACCCAGGTACCGCACCACCTGAGCCGATCCGCCGCGGGGGTAGAACGCCAGCGTCATGGCGACCGAAAACTCATCCGTCATCTGCCCATTCTTGCCGATGCGGATCCCCATCGCTCGCGGCCGTCACCGCCGACGGATCTGAAGCTCGCTGAGTTCAGGCACCGCGACCGCGACCGGGTCGAGAGCCGTGCTGGCCAGCGCTTCGGTGCGAAGCCAAGGACCCAGAACACCGCCAGTGCATGGATCCTGGGCTGGATGAGGATGTTGGCGTCAGGCACACGCAGCACGAACGGACCGCCTGTCCGCAGACAGATGACCGCCATGTAACAGGGGCGACGACCAGACGTCGTACGCCTGGCGATTGCCAAGCCACCCGCCGGGCCACCCACACGATCACATCGTCGTGGCGAGACCACTGCCGCCACTCGCCGTCTCACTTCCGTTCTTGTGTCTTGGTCGGCGCATCCGAGATGGTCGGCTCGGTGAGGAGCAGATCGATGTCGACCCATGCTGGAGAGGACCCTCTACTACCCCGGCTCCGTCGCGCCAATCACGAAGTAGGCCTCCCTCGCGGCCTCACCGCACAACTCCGGGGAATCCGTAATCGCCTCATTCGTGCAAGCACCGACTCGGCCCACCAGCAAGGCGCAACGCCTCCGGTCCACTCATGCCATCGACGAGGCGTGAGACTCGGCGGCTCCGTCATAGCCGATGTCGCCGTCGATGTAGGTCCTCACGACTTGGATGGCATGGATTGCCATAGGGTCGACCAGTCGAGCATCGTCATCTAGGACCACGAAGTTCGCCCGCTTGCCCGGCTCGAGTGTGCCTTCCGAGTCTTCGGTGCCCTCGACGACGGCGGCCGACGAGGTGAACATGCGCAACGCTTCAGGAGGCTCCGCGCACGGCAATCATCCATGCTTGTCTGTGCAGACTCTTGGACGATGGAAGCGAGAACACCATCACGAACCCCAACTTTCCGGCGTATCTAGGACGCGGGACAAGCCTTCGCTCCGATACTACATCGCTCGGGTTGGCCAGTGTCTGCTGTTGTGCGGGTCAGCCGGCAGCTCGAGGGAGCCACAGCGCATCGCCATTCTGAGAGCCCTTTTCCTCGGCTCAGCCAGGAACCATGCCACTGGACTGGTGCCAGGAGTCGCGGGTGAGAAACGATGCCCTCGACCCGCACTGGGAGCCCAGCTCGGCCATCACTTGGAGGTAATCGGGCCGCAGCTGCGGATGGTGTTCGGGCCCGTACCACTCGATCTTCCTCGGCACCGCGAAGTTCAATAGCTTCGAAGCGCAGTGGCCAACCCGCACAACATGCGTCCATCGTGCGTTGGACATCGCTCCGAGCAGATAGGCCAGGCGTACCAGCACGAGGTGGGGTCCGACATGCGCCGACTGAACGTCCAGGCCACACAACTCGAGGAGTGCGTCAAGCGGTCGATGCATGCACTCCCGAACAAACCTGCGTTCGAGCCGGGCGAACTACTGCTCCTCCAGCTGACCAGACCGACGCCGCCAGTGGCGGGAGGCTTCACGCCCGCATCGGCCACGTGCTGGAGTTCGAGCGGCTCGAACACGATGCGGATGGCTCGCTGAGCCGGGAGCACTGGCCCGATGCCGACCGGACGTGGCCGTGGATCGTGTACGGCACGAGGACCCTACCCACGGAGCCCTTCAGCCTCGAGGACCTACCGTTGAGTCGGCGCGCGCCGGTCAGGCGAATGCGGTCCATATCGCCCCGGTCGATGAGGCGGTCATCCTACCCTACGTCCTGGGCCATGCCGATGGCGTCACGTCTACCGAGGCTTCCTATCCCTTCGCGACGCCCGAAGACAGCGCGCTCGTCGATGAGATCGGCATGTCCATCGCGATGGACGTAGTCCGTGATCGGTTCCCTGGGCTCAAGGTCACCGAGCAACCACACAACGATCCCGGCTTCGACATCCTCGTCGGAACCAAGACCCAGCCGACGCGATATGTCGAGGTCAAGTCCACACGCGCATCGGAACCGGTCTTCAACATGAGCGAGGGAGAGCGGCGCTTCTCCCATGCCAACGCCAGCGCCTATTCCTTGTTGTTCGTCACCGGCGTCGACATCGGCAGCCGCACCCACGGTTCGATCCGATGGTCCGATGGCGCTATCGACGATGAGGCGTTCCAGCTGCGGCCCCTGCAGTGGCGTGGCCGCAGCCCGTAACCGGTCACGATCACCACATCGTGGCGACCCCCTCATTGTGCGTCGGCGAAGTAGTGGATGCGGTCGGCCGTGTCTGGACCGGTGAGGGGGTGGCCGTGCCCGCTGGCGAGGACACGCGGCTCAAGGCCCGCGATCATCCTGATCGAGGCACGGGCTGACGCGGGATCGGCAGTCGTGTACCAGGGCGGACCGCATAGGCCCTGACGCCCTCGCACCATCCCGGCGAGCACGTTGACCTGGAGCGTGACGAGGGCATCACCGGTGATGAGCACACCGTCGTCGGGCCGGAAGTACGAGACGTGACCGGGCGTGTGACCGGGTGTATGCACCCATCGCCACCCGGGCAGGTACGGGATCTCACCATCAGGCTGGAGCACCTCGACGACGGGGCTCAGGCTGTTCCGTTCGAGCATGGCGTCACGGCGGCGGCGGCCGAGAGCGCTGATGGCCGGCAGGATGACGTAGCGGTCGAGCGGCCCGGCGTGCCGCCACATCGCAGCGAAGCTACCGCGGGCGATGGCCAGCTCGGCGGGGTGCACGAATACCCGGCATGTCCATCGTCCGGCGAGTACGCGTGCGGCACCCGAGTGGTCCGGATGGTCGTGGGTGAGGATGATCGCCGCTGGAGCGGCGTCATGACCGACGAGGTCGGCTGCGGACGCCTCGATGCGTGGCAGGTCGTTCTGCCAGCCGGCATCGACCAGCGCCCACGAATCACTCGATCGGACGAAGTAGACGTTGGTCTGCGTGCGACCGTGCGGACCCAGACAGTAGACGTCCGGTGCGATTTCGCGGGCCCGATCCATCGCCCCCTCCATTGCTCAAATCGACGCCGCAGGCATGGCTGGACGCCGCGACAGGACCAAGATAGCCATCGCGGGTCGCGCGCGACGGCCGGCCGTGCTTGGGCGGCCCCGACGGCCGACCGAACGGACTATCGGCGCATCGTGACACGACCCTGCCCGATGGGGCTGGGGCGAGACCCGGCCCACCGACGTGGCCATACTCGGCGGATGACGAACAAGGGACGCGGCCCAAGCCCTCGCCCGCTCGTTGGCATCCTGCTCTTCGACGACGTGGAGGTGCTCGACTTCGCCGGACCATACGAGGTCTGCAATGGCACGCGCGACCCGTCGGGGCATCCCTACGTGGACGTCGTCACCGTGGGACCGCACGGCGAGATCAGATGTCGCGGTGGGCTCCGGGTGCGGCCCCATCACACATTCGAGGATTGCCCGCCACTCGATGCGCTGATCGTGCCGGGCGGTCCGGGCGCCGATGAGCGCACACCCGTCCAGGACGAACTGCTCTTGCCTTTCCTGCGCGAGCGGGCCGGGTCCACCGCGACCGTCGCGTCGGTGTGCACGGGGGCGTTCCTGCTCGGTCGTGCCGGCCTCCTTGACGGTCGCCGAGCCACGACACACTCTGCGGCACTCGAAGCGCTCCGCGGGGAGTTCCCCGCGACCGAAGTGGTCGCAGCCAAGGTCGTCGACGAGGGGGCGATCCTCACGGCAGCCGGTGTCAGTTCCGGGATCGACCTCGGGCTACACCTCTTCGAACGCTGGTTTGGTCCGGCAGCCCGAGCACGCGCCGCGAAAGGTCTCGACGGACCATGGCGCTAGTGGCGCCGCCTCGCGATCGATGGCGATGTCGCCACGATGTCCTCATCCCGTGGGTCTGGGTCAGGCGACCGCCGCCCCGGCCTGAGCTACGCCGGTCGAGTTTCGCTTCCAACCTTGAAGAGCCCGGCGTAACGCCCCAGGTCCCCGGCTGACACATTGCCGCCGCACAAGACGAGTGCGACATGGTCATTCGGACCGAAGCGGCCAGCTTCTCGCTGGAACGCGGCCAGCGTGCAGGCGGCGGCGAGCTCGGACAGCACCTTCGCCCGCTCGAGCAGGAAGAGCATCGACTCGTAGGCCGTAGCGTCGGTCACCACCAATGAGGCCTCGACGTGGTCGACCGCGAACTCGTATGCGGCGGACGAGAGGTACGGAGAGCCGAGGGTCTTGGCCAGGCTGGTAGGGGTCATCGTCACCGGCCTGCCAGCGGCGAGCGAGTCATGGAGTACCTGGGCCCCGTCGGTCTCGACCGCCCAGATCCTCGCGTCGGGGCGCAGCCCGTGGATCGCGGAGCCGACCCCGGTGATGAAGCCGCCGCCACCAACGCTGATGAAGACGTCGGTGACCTCCGGCACCTCCTCCACGAGCTCCAGGCCGAGTGTGCCGTCGCCGGCCATCATCGCGGGGTCATCGAACGGATGGACCTTCGCGAGCCCGGCGGTCGCCAGCTCATCGACGCGATCGAAGGTCGCCGCGATATCGGGCACCAGGTCCACCGAGGCGCCGTAGCCGCGCGTCGCCTCGACGTAGTTCGCAGGCGTGGACTCGGGCATGACCACAGTGGTGGCGACGCCGAGCTCTGACCCCGCGTAGGCCAGACCCTGGGCGAAGTTGCCACCGGACGCCCCCACGAAGCTCGTGGCCCCGGTGGCGTCCATCGCGACGAGCAGCTGGTTGAACGCACCGCGTGGCTTGAAGCTGCCGGTCTTCTGGAACAGCTCCATCTTGAGGTAGACGTTCGTCCCTGATCGCTCCGAGAGCGTCGTGCTGCGAACGAGAGGCGTGTGGTGGACGTGGCGCGCGACCCGTTCACGAGCCGCCCTGATGTCGTCGAGGCCGATCATGCCGCGGACGATAGCTGGTGTGGCATCTGACGATGCATCCGGCCTGTCACACGATCTGCCCGTCGTGTGGGCCCGCGATCATAGCCGCCCTGCGCGTTCAGCCATCCTGCACCAGGGCGACCACCTCGGCCATCGCCGCGACAGCCTCGCTCACGGACAAGGCGTCGGGGACCCGGAGGTTGATCCTGGCCTCGCGGAAACCGAGGGACTCCCAGGCCAGGATCCGCTCCGCGATCGCAGGAGCCGATGCCGTGCCCGTCGGCTCCGGTGGGCCGAGGGAGAACAAGTCGACCGAGCGGGCAAGCGAGGCCGGGTCGCGGCGCACCTCCTCGCAGGCCCGAGCCAGCTCCGCGACGAGGTCCCGCATCGGGCCGGGGTCGGCGGGGTCGCCCGCCCACCAGTTCCACTCATCGGCGTACCGCGCCGCGAGCCGGAGCATCTTGGGCTTGGCGGCGGCGATGATGATCGGGGGGCCGTCCGCACGCGGGCCGCGCAGGACGAGCTCGCCGTCCGGCACGCTGTAGAACTCGCCCTCGAACCGTACGCGTCCTGTGCGCAGCAGCCCGCTGATGATCTCGATGGACTCCGCGAAACGCGAGTAGCGCCGATCGGCCGAGATGCCGAACCGCGGGTAGTCGTCGGGCGTGGCCCCGAGACCGATGCCGAAGCTGTAGCGGCCCCCCGAGATCTCATCGAGGCTCGCCGCTATCCGGGCCGTGATCGCCGGGTGACGATAAGGGTTGTTGAGTACGGCATGGGCGATGCCGATGCGGCTCGTGGAGGCGGCGATCGCGGCGGCCATGGAGATCGGGTCCCAGACCCCATCGTTGCCGTCGTCGTGGGGGTATAGCAGCACGTCCTCTAGGACGACCCGGTCGAAGCCGGCGTCTTCCGCCGCGACGGCAGCCTCGCGGAGCGAGGCCCAGTCCGGTGGCCTAGGCACACTACCCGGCCGTCCGAACAGCCGGAGGTAGACACCGATCAGCATCCAATCCCTCCCTGCGTGAGGCAGTCCACGACCGCACGGCGTTCGCGGGTACGGCGAGGAAGGCTAGCACCTCGGGTCCGGCTCGAGCCAACACGATCCGCGAATCGTGTTGCTTTCGTCCGCGACCTGAGTGAGTCATCGCGAGGACCACCATCCGCATCGGAGGTCCTCGCATGACCAGCTCCCCTCCCCGCCATCCCGGTCGAAGTCGTCAGACCTGGGACCAAGCCCTCTACGCCTTCCTCGTCGAGAAGGGCAACCGCTCCGGCTCGAAGCGCACGGTCGAGTCGTATCAGCGGATGCTCTGGCGCTTCTTCGAGCACACGACGCCCGACCAGGTGACCCCGGCCGTCGTCCTCGCCTACGCCCACGGCATCGGGCTCTCGGGCAAGACCACCATCAGCCGGTGACCATCGCGGCTCGCATCGCCTGTCTCAGCTCGCTACTTCCGCTTCCTCATCCGCATGGGGCTGGTCGCGGTCCAACCCCTGCGACCTCGTCGAGCGTCCGACGGACGAGTCCCTCCCCCGCCCGGGGCTACTCCGCCGACGAGGTGCGGCGACTGCTCGACGGTCGTGCCCGACACCGTCCAGGGACGGCGGGACCGGGCCATCCTGCTCGTCTTCGTCCTCACCGGCAGACGACGGTCCGAGGTCATGGGCCTCACGGCCGGCGACATCGAGATCGAGGACGGCACCGTCTTCTACCGCTACCGGGGCAAGGGCGGCAAGCAGAGGACGGCGAGAGCTGCCGCGACCAGCCTGGGAGGCCATCCGACGGACGCTCGAGGACTGCGGCAAGGAGCTGGCGACGATGGAGCCGGAGGAGTCGCTGTGGCAGGCAGGTGCAGGCCGAAGGGCCTCTCGGGCTCGACGTTCTACGCTCGCTTCCGCCGCTATCTCGTCGACGGCTGGGCTCGCAGCCGACCGGGCTGCACATCCTCCGCCACAGCGCCGCGAAGCTCCGGCGCGATGCCGGGGAGTCGGTCGAGACGGTCAGCGCGTTCCTCGACCACTCATCGCTGGCGGTCACGACGACGTACCTGCGGCGGCTCGAGGGTGTCGAGGACCACTCCTGGGAGCGGGTGGCCGAGGCCATCGGGGTGTGAGCGAATCGGGCTTCGCCCCGTTCATGTCCGACGCCGAGCGACACGACCCTCGCGAGCGCGAGCGGCCTCACGGGCCCGGAAGTCGGGGTCCTGGGCCTTGCGCTTGTGATACCGCCGAGATGCCTCGCGCTTGGGTACGCCTGCCGCCCTGCATGACTCGCAGTAGTAGCCACGCTCACGAGAGCTGAGGCGACGACGCGGTACGACCCCCGCTCCGCAGCCGATACATGAGGCCAGGCCCTCGCTGCCACCTGTGACCACGACGAGTGGGAGGCCCAATGCCTCGTACAAGCCCGATTATCGGATGCTGATCTCTGGTCGTCCCTTGACCCAGTGGATGCGGGGCTTGATCCTCATGGGCAACTACATCTTGGGGCAGCCTCCTCTCGCGCCAGTCGGCTGCCGCGTCATCGATGAGATCAGCGGCGTCGGTTGCCAGGGATGGGCTCACCCATGGCCCAGTCGCCAGGAGAGCCGCGATGTCACTCTCCGGGACGTGGCGCTCCATCTGCAAAGCGCCCACGATCGCGACGATGGCTGCCGCCTGTCTGGTCCAGTACCGCCACGTGGCCGTCGGCTCGGGTGACCGCAGTGATGTCTGGCACGACCAGTCGCCAGTGAGCGTCAGCTCGGCTGACAACCGGTGCGGCACCACGTGCTTGTCGTGAGTCCGCGGAAGCCCATGCGGGCAGAGCCCGAGCATCCCCCACGAGCGTGCGTAGGCGAGGGTCTCGTAGTCGGCGACCTCGGGTCGGGCAAGGCCGATGAAATCCGCGAGCATCCGCCAGGCAAATCGCGTCGTCTCCGCAGTCCGCTCCTCACCTCGGTCCGGCACCAGGGCGCCGTCCCTCAGACTGATCCGACCATCGTTGCGCCACGTCGAACCCTCGATGCGCCAGGCGGGTTCGGTCCCCGACTCGGTGGCCCCTAGCCACTCGTCGGCGAGCCCCTTGGATGCGTACGGCATACGTACACGATATCGGCCCCGTATACGGCCGACCGACTATGGACTCGTGAAGCGCGTGCAGTCCGATCCGAATGAGCTCCCGGTCGATTCGAGGGCGGTACGCCATCGTCCCGGTCGACTTGCCAGACCCCACGCACTGGAGCGTACATGTGACCCAGACCGAGAGGCGATGCTCGCCGCGCCTCGTGGCATGGAGCCGCTCGACCGCTTGGAGCGTGCACTCGTATTCGCCATGCATGAGGTGAACGGTCGCAGACGGACCGAGGAGAAGGTTGGTGGTGAACGTGGCTAGCACAGGTGCTCGACCGCTCCCCCGCTCCAACGACGATCTCAGAGGGCTTCGTGCTGCCCATTGGGGCCGAGAGTCCACAGGGCGCCAAGCCGACCGTTTCGGCCCAGCGGCGCAGCGCGACCAGCGTGACCGTGCCATCAAGCACCACGGCATGGCCGATACGGGCATCGAGTGGCTCGTGGCCCATTCTGGGCGCACGGTCGCCGCGACGGGCGAGTTCAACGAGATGCTCTCGAAGGCCGGGCGTGACTACGATGGGCTCGTGGTCGGCTACGTCAGCCGCTTCGCCCGGAACCTGCATACAGCAGTCAACGCTCGACACGATCTCCACGAGGCCGGCGCGGCCATCTTCTTCGCGGATGAGCGCTTGCTGTCGTCCGACGAGGAGGCCTGGGGCGGACCCGCCTACTGCGATGCCTGCGGCAATCCGCTGAAAGGCGACACAAGAGGCCGGCGGAACGGCACCAAGGTCACCGTCTACCGGCACCGCGACGGGGCCCCCTGTCCGGGATGGCCCGTGCGCGAGGTTCCGACGGCGGTCCTGGATGGGCAGGTCGCCGGATTGCTCGATGGTGCGGCTCCTAGTCGCGCGAGTGCGGCGCGTATCCGGGCAGCGCTTGAGCAGCCTGTCATCGGACCGGACCGCTCGGCGATGGCCCGTCTCGATGCTCGCCTGAAGACCCTGGGTACGGAGATCGCCAGCTCTTGCACCTGAGCGCGGAATGGCTGACATCCTCTCGGAGATCGAAGCCACAGGCGTGAGCGAGAACGGCTCGCTGCGGAACCCAAGGAGGACGACGTCGTCGATCCTGAGGATGCCCTGATCTGGCTGGCATCACTGGGCAAGTTGTGGCGGGAGACCTCGGACGAAGGCCGTCGCCAGGCTCGCACTCGCGACCTTCGAGCGCATCAGCGTGGCGTCGGGCCCGAGCGCGCCTCGCACCGGATCGTCAGCATCGAGATGACAGAAGAAGCCGAGAGACGAGGACTGGTCCTCGCACTCCCGACTTCTCTTGAGGTCACGATGGTGGGCGATACTGGATTCGAACCAGTGACCTCGCGGATGTGAACCGCGCGCTCTAACCAACTGAGCCAATCGCCCGAGGTGCACGAGTATAGCCCGCCGTCGCAGGGCCGCTGGTCAGCGGCCCGTTACGCTTGCGCCCGGCCACTGCTCCAGCACAGCCGCCCGCGCGAGACCCTCGATGCGCACGCGCTTGTGGCGGCTGGTGGCCCCCGCCGCCAGCGTCACCGCGCTCTTGGGCACGCTCAGTGTCCTGGCCAACAGCTTCAAGACGGCTTCGTTGGCGGCTCCGTCGGCCGGTGCCGCGGTGACGCGCACCAGGAGTGCACCGTCCTCATCCACGCCCTCGATGGCGTCCCGGCCCGAACGCGGCGACACGCGCAGCGAGACCACGATCCCACCACTCACAGGAACCAGCTCATGCGCATGAGCAGCCCCAGCCCGATGAGCAGCACCAGCGGCGACAGGTCGAACATGCCGGTCTGCGGCAGCACGTTGCGGATGGGTGCCAGGAACGGCTCGGTGAGGCTGTAGAGGAACTGGCCCAGGGGCTTCTGGAACTGGGGGTCGATCCAGCTCATGAGCACCCGGCCGAGCATCACCACCCAGGCGCTGGTCGCCACCGACTGCAGCAGGATCCGGAGGAAGTCGTCCACGGCTACGTCACTCCGCAGGTCCGTCAGGCGGGTGCCGGCCGCTCGCCGAAGAGGGCCCGCCCGACGCGCACCAGCGTGCTGCCCTCTTCGATAGCGACCTCGTAGTCATCGGTCATGCCCATGGACAGGCCCGGTCCCAGGCGTGGCTCGGTGGCCCGCAGGCGTTCGGACAGCTCGCGCAGCCGGGCGAACGTCGCCCGCGCCTCGGTCGACCCGGACGTCAGCCAGCCGACGGTCATGAGCCCACGCAGCTCGACGTTGGGCAGGTCCAGCATCTCGCCGAGGCCGCGCTCCAGGGCGCCGGTCGTGAAGCCGGTCTTGGCCGGGTCGGCATCGACGTTGACCTGGAGGTAGATGGGCAGCGGTCCGCCTGATCGCGAGCCGTGCTCACCGACCAGCCGGTCCAGGCGCGTCGCAAGGGCCACCGAATCGACTGACTCGACAGCATCGAAGAGCTCGATGGCCTTGGCCGCCTTGTTCTTCTGAAGGTGTCCCACGAGGTGCCACGTGGCCGGTCCCAGTGCGGGGATCTTGGCGGCTGCCTCCTGCACGCGGTTCTCACCGAGCAAGTCGTGGCCGGCGGCCTGCGCCAGGCGCAGCCGCTCCATCGGGACGGTCTTGGAGATGGCCACCAAGCGCACGGCATCGGGGCTGCGGCCGGAGCGCAGGCAAGCCGCCGCCATGCGCTCGAGGACCTCGGCGCGGGCAGCGGCCAGCTCGGAGATGGCCCGCTCGTCGAGTGGGCCAGGTTCAGCGTTCGTCGAGGCGGATCAGCGGCTGCGGCGCAGGAACGCCGGGATGTCGAGATCCTCTTCCGTGGCGGAGCGGGACTGGCCGGCGGCCACGCGATCGCCGGTCGAGATCGGTACGGCCACCGCCTGCCTGGCCTCGACGTCACGGTCGGCCTCGACCTGGTCACCGGCCGCCGTGCGCTGACGCGCCAGCTCCTGCATGAAGTCGCGGTTCTCGAGACCGGCCTGCACGCCACCGCTGATGTCATCGGCGCTGCTGGCGGTGAGGTACGTGGACTGGCGGTTGTGGTCGAAGCCGGTGGCGATGACGGTGATCTGCAGATCCTCGCCCATGCGCTCGTCGATGACGGTACCGAAGATGATGTTCGCCTCCGGGTCGGCCATCTCCTTGATGATCTCGGCTGCCTCGTCGATCTCGAAGAGGCCCAGGCTGGGACCGCCGGTGACATTGAAGAGCACGCCCTGGGCGCCGCTGATGCTGACTTCGAGCAATGGGCTGCTGATGGCTTCGCGTGCAGCCTCGGCGGCACGATCGGGACCGCTCGAGCGACCGATACCCATGAGCGCGGAGCCGGCCGAGCGCATGACGGCGCGCACATCGGCGAAGTCGAGGTTGATGAGGCCGGGCACCGTGATCAGGTCGCTGATGCCCTGGACGCCCTGGCGCAGGACGTCGTCGACGACGCGGAAGGCGTCGACGATGGAGGTCTCCTCGGTGACGACCTCCTTGAGGCGATCGTTGGGGATGGTGATGAGGGTGTCCACCTTGTCCCGCAGGAGCTCAGCCGACTTCTCAGCGTTGAGACGGCGACGGGCACCTTCCCACGTGAACGGCTTGGTCACGACGCCGATGGTCAGGGCACCCATGTCGCGCGCGATCTCAGCGATGACGGGTGCGGCACCCGAACCGGTCCCACCACCCATGCCGGCGGTGATGAAGACCATGTCGGAGTCGCGAAGGGCGTCGGCGATCTTCTCGGAATCTTCTTCGGCAGCGCGCTGGCCGATGGAGGGATCGCCACCCGCACCAAGACCGCGGGTGATCTTGTCACCGATGCGGATCTTGTTGGGGGCGTCCGACTGCAGCAAGGCCTGGGCATCGGTATTGACGGCGATGAACTCGACACCCATCAATTCGGCACGAATCATGCGGTTGACGGCATTGCTGCCTCCACCGCCGACACCTATGACACGGATGAGAGCGAAGTTCTCTGAGTCGGAACGCAACGGCATGTAATTGAACCCTCCAGATCGCGCTACCAGGCATCTGCAGCCCATCGGGACCCTCACACGGACGAGCGCCTCCTGAAGACCACCTGGTGGTCGACCGAGTATATCGTCGGCAGCACTGTCTCGGATAGTCCGCGACCACGCCGCTTCGTGCGTGCACTCGACGGTTCGGCCCCTTGTTGGCGCCTTTGGTCAACAGCCAAGGGCGGCATCACCGGTCGCACCTTGGTCAGGGCCGGGACCGAAGTGGGGTTCGACTACGGGAAGAAGCGCCTCATCATGTCCCGGACGCGGTCCCAGTTCTGCGCGCGCGGAGGTGGCTCGTAGCGCTGCAGGTCCTCGGTCGTGACCACGTGCGCGGCCCACAGCAGCAGGCCGATGGCCGTGGAGTAGGAGGGTGTGAGCAGGTGGTCGGTGAGACCGCCCACGCCCTCGGGAGCGGCCACGCGGACGGGGACATCGAGGGTATCTCGGGCCAGCTCCGCGGCGTTGGCCAGCTGCGAGGCTCCACCGGTCAGCACCAGCCCCGCCGGCAGGCGATGGGCGGAGGCGTTCGCCGCCATCTCTTCGCCGATCTTCTCGAAGAGCTCGCGCATGCGCGCGTCGACGATCTCGGTGACGTCGGACTTGCGCGCCGGTCGGGCGACGCCATCGTCGACGATCTCGATGGCGGCTTCGACATCGGGATCGGCGGCCCTCATGTCGGCCGAGCCGAACTGCATCTTGAGCTGCTCGGCGGCGGTCAGGTTGGTGCGCAAGCCGATGGCGATGTCGTTGGTGACGTTGACGCCACCGAGCGGGATGACCGAGGTGAAGAAGGGTGTGCCATCGGCGTACAGCGCGAGGTCGGTGGTGCCCGCGCCGATGTCGGCCACCGCCGCACCCAGCTCCCGCTCGGTCTCGCTGAGCACGGCTTCGCCCGAAGCGATCGAGGAAACGACCAGCTCGTCGGGCCGGACGCCGGCCTGGCGCACGCACTTGGTCAGGTTCTGCAGGGCGGTCGCGCCGCCGTGGACGATGTGGGTGGTGACCTCGAGGCGGATGGCGCTCATGCCCTCGGGATCCTTGACACCCTCCTGACCGTCGACCGTGAAGTCGCGCGGCAGGACGTGCAGGACCTCGCGGTTGGAAGGGATGGTGACCGCGCGGGCGACCTCCGTGGCGCGCTCGATGTCCTCGCGTGTGACCTCACGATGGGCGCCGCTGACGGCCACCGTGCCCCGCGAGTTGAGCGATTCCAGGTGGTCGCCGCCGACGCCCACGAAGGCCGCCTCCAGACGCAGGCCGGAGAGGCGCTCGGCCTGCTCGATGGCTCCGCGGATGGAGCTGACGGTCTGGTCGATGTTGTTGACGAGGCCCTTCTTGACGCCGCTCGTGGGCATCGTGCCTTTGCCGATGATGTCCAGCGTGCCATCGTTGGTGACTTCGCCGACGAGCACCACGACCTTGCTCGTGCCGACGTCCAGCGCCACCAGGATCGCTTCGATCTCCAAGTGCTTCCCTTCCTCGAACCCTCTGGGCCCCATGCCGGCCCGGTGCGTCCACGCACCACGACGACTACATTGTCGGCGATGCGGCGCCGATCCGCAGGGCCGATCTAGTTCCCCTTCTTGGGCTTGTTCTCCAGTGTGGTGAAGGTACCGCAGCCCTCGTCGGACGGGGCCAGGCGGATCTGCACCAGGTCGCGTTCCGCCCGAGCCAGCAGCCAGCGCAGGCACTGCACCTGGCCGGGGATGGCCTCGGGCGGCTGCACCGACGGGGTGTAGCGCCCGAAGATCGCGAACCAGCCGAGGGGGCGGCTCTCAAGCACGTAGCCATCGCGCTGGTCGACACGCAGGCGCAGCTCGGTCGAGCTGCTGCCCAGCATCTCCGGCGTGAGAGTCAGAAGCTGGCGCATCACGGCGAGGTCGGCTTCGGGCAGGAACCTGACCTCGGGCGTGGGCTCCGCCGTCGATGGGGCCGTGGTCGGCGGCGCCGCGCTGGGCACCTCCCCGGTGGCCGGGTCCGCGGTCGGTGGCGCCGCAGTTGGCTCCACGACCAGACGGCCATCCCTGACCACGGGTAACGCGGCGCGCGCGGCCTCTCCGGCAGAGACCGAAACACCGGCCTCGGCCTCGCTCGGCTCATCGGCCTCGCCGGGGGTGGGGGACGCTGCAGGATCGTCGCGGGCGGTCTCGTCGAGGGCGGAAGCGAAGAGCATGCCCTCCTCGTCGACCAGCCAGGTCTCCTCGCCGTCGGTCCAGATGAAGAGCGGATCTCGTTCGTCGAGGTGGATCGAGACATCGGCGGGCAACGTCACCGTGGCGTAGGCGGCGTCGACCTCGGTCAGGGTGGAGAGCTCGCTGACGATGTCCGAGGCGCGCACGCGGAAGACATTGGGCCCGCGGTCGATGTCGCTGAGGAGGGCACGCACCTCGGCTTCGTCGGCATGGGCCAGGCCGCGGAAGCTGATGCGCTCCTCGGTGACCCGGAAGGCATCGTCGGTGAGCAGCCAGAAGAGCAACGCGGTGACGGTGACGAGGCCGACCGCTCCGACCAGGCGCGCGAACGTGGTGTGCCGGCGGGACGCCGGCGGGGCCGATCTGGGTGCGATGACGCCCGCATCACGGTCCGGTCGCTGGAAGCTCACGGCAGCTCGGCGGAGTCCAGGTGATGGTCGGGACGGGACGCGGCCCGCTCGAGAGCCAGCTCCACGATGCGCTCACAGGTCGCCGGCGAAGTCGTAGCCGCCCGAGGCGGTCATGAGCGGGAAGAGGCTGATGGGCGTGAAACCGGGCAGCGTGTTTATCTCGCTGATGTAGGCGATGCCATCGTCGCTCAGCAGCATGTCCACGCGCGCGAAGCCGGTGGCGCCGATGACCAGGTAGACCTCGATGGCGGCCTGACGGAGGGACTCCGCCAGCTCGGGAGCGGAGCGAGGCTTCCGCTTCGACCTCGCTGTCATGGGACTGGTACTTGGCCACGTAGTCGTAGAACTCACGACCGGGCCGAACCTCGCCGGGACCGTAGGCGACGGCGTCGATGCGGCTGTTGCCCATGACCGCGGTCTCGAGCTCGCGAGGATGATCGAGGTAGGGCTCGGCCAGCACCAGGTCGTCATAGCGGAGCGCGGCCTCGAGCGCGACGCGCGAGCTCGTCCGCATCATCGATGTCGTGGACGATGGAGATGCCGATGCTGGAGCCGAGACGTGCCGGCTTGACGATGAGTCGGTGATCGGCGAAACCGCGGCTGAACTCGCGAAGGCCGGCCACGACGCGCTCCGGCTGTGCGGCGTACTCGGCGGCACGCACCTCCGCCCAGGGCAGCACCGGCAGCTCGAGCGTGCCCACGACCCGCTTGAAGAGCGTCTTGTCCATACCGACCGCCGACGCCGCCGGCCCCGCGCCGCAGTAGACCAGGTCCGCCGACTCGAGCAGCGACTGCAACTGCCCGTCCTCACCGAAGGGACCATGCAGCGCAGGGAAGACGACCGGCTGCGGATGGGCCGAAGCGAGCACCTCGAGAGCGACCGCGGCGCTCAGCGGACCGTCGGCTCCGAGGGCGGCTGGGTCACGGAAGGCGAGCTTCGGCAGCTCCGGGTCGAGCGCAGCCTGGGGCAGGCGCCACCAGCGCACCGTCGAGGGTCGAGCAGCCAGCCGGTCACGTCGTGACCGGCCCCGCGGCAGCGCGGCCGCGATGGCGCGACCGGATACCAGCGAGACGTCGTGCTCGGCCGAAGGACCACCCAGCAGGACGGCGATGGCGGTGCGCGGCAACGTCATGCGCTCGCGGCCGTGGCGGTGTGGATCGTGCTCATGTCCCCTCCTCTGCCTGGCCCAGTCGCCCACGAACTCGACCTCGTAGGCCAGCTCGACGCCGCGCTCACGGCGCACGGTCTCGCGCACGAGCTCGGCCAGCCCGCGCACGTCGGCGGCACTGGCGTCGCCGGTGTTGACGATGAAGTTGGCGTGCTTGGCGCTGACCATGGCACCGCCAAGGCGGCGCTCCTTGAGTCCCAGCTCGTCGATGACGCGTCCGGCCGACTCCCCCTCGGGATTGCGGAAGACGCTGCCGGCAGACTTCTGGCCCACCGGCTGGTGGTCCTGACGCCAGCGACGGATGTCGTCAAGCCGTGCCGCGATGGTATCGGAGTCGGTCGGCTCCAGCGCGAAGGTGGCCTGCAAGACGACGTCCGGTCGTCCAGGCGCGCTGTGCTTGAGGCGCGTTTCGCGGTAGTCCATGTCCAGTCCATCCGGGCCCAGGCTGCGCTCCTCGCCATCGGCGCCGGCGACCACGGCCTCGACCAGCACGCCGCGCACGTCCGCACCATGGGCGCCGGCGTTGGCCCACACGGCGCCACCGACGGTACCCGGGATGGCCAGGCCGAACTCCAAGCCGGAGAGGCCCGCGACCTTCGCCTGCGTAGCGGCCTTGGCCATGGGCAGGCCGGCCTCGGCGATGAGGCGCTCGCCCTCGAGGCGATGACCGACGGCACGAACGACCACCACCAGCCCACCGATGCCGGCATCGCTGATGACCAGGTCGGAGCCACGGCCGATGAGGAAGAGGGCGATGTCGCGGGACCGGGCGAAGCGGACGATGCCGCGCAGCTCGAAGAGGTTGCGCACCTCGGCGAAGAGGTCGGCCGGGCCGCCCACGCGCATGGTCGAGAAGCGGGCCAGCGGCTCGTGGCGGGAGGTCTTGATGCCGAGGCGGCGCTGGATGTCACCGCCCAGCTTGAGCTGCTCAGCGTGCGTCAGACGAGGACTCACGAGACCGCCTTGACGATGCCATCGAGGTCCTTCTGGGTGGGCAGCGCCTCGCCTCGGGCCAGCGTCTCGAGCAGCACCGCGCTGGCCCGTGCCGCACCGGGTCGTCCGACCTCGTAGGCAGCGGACGACATGGCCGCCAGCCGTTCGTCGTAGAGCAGATCGCAGGCCTCACGCAGCGTGTCGCCGTCGAGGTCCTGGTCATCGACCAGGATGGCAGCACCGGCCTCGACCATCTCGGCCGCGTTGGCCCGTTGGTGGGCTGCGGCGTGCGGATAGGGCACCACGATCATGGGCACGCCCGCGGCCGCCGACTCGGCCAGGGTCGAGGAACCGGCGCGCCCTACCAGCAGGTCCGCGGCGGCCAGCGCAGCATCCATGTCGTCGAGCAGGAAGGCGAACGGGCGGTAGCGCTCCCGCCGCCCTTCGGGCAAGGCGGCTCGCAGCGACTCTGCCTCGGCGATCCCGCCGGCGCCGGTGATGTGCACCACGCTGCAGCGCTCGACGAGCTCGGCGACGGCCTCGGCCACGGCGTCGTTGAGCCGCTTGACCTCCTGGGAGCCGCCGAAGACGAGCATGACCGGCACGCCGGCGGGCAGGCCCAGCCGGGCACGTCCGGTCTGGCCATCTACGCCGTGCAGCCCGCGGATGGGCGTGCCGGTGACGTAGAGCGGTTCGGGCAGGCGGCCCCTGGTGACCGCGAAGGTCACGCTGCGGACGCTGGCCATGCCCGCGCTCAGGCGCACGCTGCGGCCGGGGATGGCGTTGCCCTCCCAGATGAGGGCCGGGATGCGCAGCAGAGCCGCGGCGGCCAGGACGGGGATGGCGATGTAGCCGCCGGTGGTGTAGATGACATCGGGGCGCCAGCGCAGCAGCTTGAACACGGCCTGGGGCACGGAGGCGACCAGCCGCAGCGGGTCGAGCACGGTGTTGATCGAGGTGTCCACGGTGCGCAGTGAACGCAGCCACAAGCGGTCGAGTGGCAGGCCGGCCGCGGGTACGATCGCGCCTTCCAGCCCGCGGCGCCCGCCGAGCCAGCGCAGCTCGAGGTCAGTCAGTCGGGTCTGCAGCTGGGTCACGACGGCCAGGGCGGGGTAGATGTGGCCGCCGGTGCCCCCGGCTGCGATGAGGATCCTCATGCGCGCTGGCACCTCGGGTAACGGACTCTCGGGAGACGGACAGAAGGATACCCACGGCCGCGAGAACGACCACGAGCGAGGTGCCGCCCTTGCTCAGGAACGGCAAGGGCATGCCGGTCATGGGGATGAGGCTGACCACCACGCGCGATGTTGATGAAGGCCTGGAAGGTCAGCCACGCGGTGATGCCCAGCGCCAGCAGGCCGCCGAACGTGTCAGGTGCGTTCATGGCCACACGCATGCCGCGCCAGGCCGAGCAGCAGGAAGAGGCCGATGACGACGAGGCCGCCGACGTAGCCGAACTCCTGGCCCACCACCGCGAAGATGAAGTCGTTCTCGGCGGCGGGCACGGTCAGCCCCCAGGTTGCTGGCTGACGCCGAGGCCCTGGCCGGTGATGCCGCCGAAGGCCAGAGCGTAGAGGCCACGCACGGTCTGGTAGCCGGCATCCGCCGCATCCGCGAAGGGGTCCAGGAAGATCGTGACGCGTGCCAGCATGTACTCCTTGTTCATGACCACGGCGGCCACCGCAGCCAGGCCGAGGGGTGCCAGCAGCGCCAGCTGGCAGGATGCTCCCACCGGCCACGAAGAACATCGCGAACGCGGTCAGCACCAGCACGCCGGTCGTGCCCAGGTCCGGCTCCAGCAGTACGAGGCCGGAGACGACGGTGATGAGCACGAGGAACGGCAAGAGGCCGTGCCGGAAGGAACCGACCTTCTTGCCGCGCGTGGTCAGCCAGTGGGCGAGGAAGATGACCAGTGCGATCTTGGCCACCTCGGTGGGCTGGAAGGAGGGCAGGCCCCCGATGCGCAAGCCAGCGCGTGGCGCCGTTGACGTTCATGGGTTCGAGCAGCGGCGGGACCGATGGCCCGATGACCAGCACCAGGAGGACCAGCGCGATGGCCAGGCCCAGGATGGAGAACGAGCGCCAGTAGCGGTAGTCGAGGCGCATCACGACGACGAGCACGAGGCCGCCGAGCAGTCCCAGCCGAGCTGCTCGGCGACGACATCGAAGACCTCCCCGCGCTCGGCCGCCGCCAGGCCGCTGCTGGAGTAGACCATCAGGATGCCGATGGCGGCGAGCGCCAGCGCCGCCATCAGCAGCAGGTAGTCGGGTTCGTGACGCTCGCGCTGCGGTCCCTGCAGCACGCGTCCCGCGGCAGCGATCGTGGCTGGTCACCTCACGGGAAGCCTGGCCGCCCCTGCCGCGCCGCCCGCCGCGGAACCGTGGCGGTCACCGGGCCGGCGCGCGAAACGCTGGGGCGCCGGCGGTCGACCGGGCGCGTCGGCTTGCGCGTAGCCTGCGAACGCGCGCTGACCTTGCGGCCCTTGCGTGGCCGGAAGGCGCTGGGTGCGACCTCGTGGCTGCCGCTCGTCCTCGTCCCAGGGGAAGCGCAGGGCCTCCATCATCGGACCGCCTCCTGGCCAGACGCGATGGCCGCCACGGCGGCCTTGAAGGCCGCGCCGCGAGCCTCGTAGTCACGGTACATGTCGAAGGAGGCCGCAGCCGGGCTGAGCAGCACGGTCGACGGGGTGTGCTCGCGGGCGATGGCCGTGGCCAGCGCCACAGCGGCCTCCATGGAGGCGGCATGCTCGATCCGCTCCAGGCCGGCCGGTCCGAAGGCAGCCGCCAGCTCGTCGGCGGTCTCACCGATGAGCACGGCAGCGGTGACGCGCTCGGCGACCGCAGCGGCCAGGGCATCGACGGGCACGCCCTTGGAACGGCCACCGGCGATGAGCACGAGGGGCTTGCCGAAGGAGCGAACTGCGGCGATGACGGCGTCGGGCTGCGTGCCCTGGGAGTCGTTGACGTAGCGCACGCCGGCGATCTCGGCGACCGGCTCGAGGCGATGCTCCACGCCGGCGAAACCACGGACGGCGGCAGCGATGGCTTCGGGGTCGACGGCCATGAAGCAGGCCGACCGCGACGGCGGCGAGGACGTTGGAGATGCTGTGCTCGCCGGGCAGCGGGATGTCGGCCAGCGGCAGGATACGGCCGTCGTGCCCGGCCGGAGCCAGCTCGCCGCCGCTGCGACGATCCAGCCGTCGGCCACGCCGACACCGGCGGACGGCACTGCCGCACGGGTGTAGGGCACGGCGCGGGCCCCACCGGGTGGCTCATAGGTCGAGACCACCTCGTCGTCGTCGTTGCGTACCAGCACGCCACCGGCCGGCAGCAGCTCCGCGAGCCGGCGCTTCACCTCGCGGTAGGCCGCCACGCGTGCCGTGCCGGTCGAGGTGGTCGGAGGTGACGTGCGTGTAGACGGCCACGTCGGTGCCCCGCGACAGCGTGGGCAGCTGCAGCTCGGAGAGCTCCAGCACGACACGGTGCCCCGGCCGTCAGCTCCGGCAGCGCGCTCGATGAGCGGCGTGCCGATGTTGCCGCCCAGGACGACCGGGGCGTCGCCCGCATGCCAGCACGGCCGCGGCCAGTGAGCTGGTGGTCGTCTTGCCCTTGGTGCCGGTGACGCCGATGGTGGCCGCCGGGCAGAGGCGCAGGAACAGGTCGACCTCGCTGACCACCGGGACCCGGCCTTCCGCCTCGATGGCGCCCAGGGCAGACCGCAGGCGCGGCTCGGTGGTCGGGAAGTGGCTGCTCACCGACGGCGAGGTGACAGATCAGCGCCTGGCCCGCCGAGCGCGGCCGCGGGATCGACGTCGGGGCCCAGCAGCAGCCTGCGGGCGACGCTCACCAAGGCCCGCGACGGCATCGCCCAGCGCCTCGGGCGAACGGCCGTCATAGACCGTCACCAGCGCACCCTGGTCGATCAGGAAGCGGGCCAGCGCCGATCCACTACGGGCCAGGCCCAGGACGGCCACCGGTCGCCCCCGGAACGAGTCCAGGCTCAGCCCTGCGAGGTCGATGGCCGTGGCGGGTGGTGTGGCCATCAACGTCAACTCAGCATCCCGATGGTGGCCATGTAGAAGGCCACCCCGACGAGCGCTGCGAGGGCACCGACGATCCAGAAGCGCAGCGTGATCTTCTCCTCGTCCCAGCCCGTCAGCTCGAAGTGATGGTGCAGCGGCGACATCTTGAAGAGCCGCTTGCCACGCAGCTTGACCGACACGATCTGCACGATGACCGAGACGGTCTCGAGCACGAAGACGAGGCCGATGAGCGGCAAGCAGCAGGACCTGGCCGGTGATGACCGCGGTCACCGCCAGCGTCGCGCCCAGCGCCAGCGAGCCCGAGTCGCCCATGAAGATCTGGGCGGGGTGGACGTTGAACCACAGGAACGCCAGCAGCGCACCGATGATGAGGGCACACAGGACCGCCAGGTTGGGCTGGCCGAACGCGAAGGCGATGACCATGTAGCCGGTGAAGGCGAAGATGAGCGTGCCCCCGGCCAGACCGTCGAGGCCGTCGGTGATGTTGACCGCGTTGCTGGTGGCCACGATGGCGAAGGCGGCGATGAGGATGAAGGCGATGGGGTGGATATCGACGGCGCCGAAGAAGGGCACGACCAGCTGGTCGATCTGGTAGGTGTTCTGGATCTGCCAGGCCACCGACACCGGCCACGACCGTCTGCCACAGCAGCTTCTGGCTGGCGCTGATGCCGTCGCCGGTGCGCGCGTTGAGCCAGTCGTCGGCGGCGCCCAGCAGGCCGACCAGGGCCAGCGTCGCCAGCGGCGCTGAGGTCGAGGCATCGATGAAGCCGTCCCCGAGGAACTCCTCCAGGAGCGCGAGGCCGAGGACCACGAGGACGAGGAGCAGACCGCCCATGGTCGGCGTGCCTTCCTTGACGTAGTGCGTCTCCGGCCCTTCGAGGCGGATGCGTTTGCCCATGCCCAGCCGCTTGAGGAGGCGGATGAAAGCCGGCATGAGCACGACCACGGCCGCGAAGGCGATGAGGATGCCGTAGACGATGGCGTCGCCGGTCACGCCCTCGATTCCCCGGCCTCAGCCGCCAGTCGCAGCTGCTCGACGAGCAGGTCGAGCGCCGCGCCGCGCGACGCCTTGACCAGCACGCGTGTCGCCATCGTGGAGCTCGGCCAGCAGCAGCGAAAGCGCCTCGTCCCGGTCGCGGACGACGTGGACGGTGGAGGCCTCCATGCCCCCGTCGATGGCTCCGTCGCCGATGCCCTGCGCTCCGGCACCGACGACGATGAGTCGGTCGCTCGTGGCGGCCGCTCCCTGCCCTACCCGGCGGTGCTCTGCCGCGGCGGCGTCTCCCAGCTCGAGCATCTCACCGAGCACGGCGAAACGCCGTCCTGGCAGCTCTGCGAGGAGGCCCAGAGCCGCCAGGACAGCGTCGGGAGATGCGTTGTAGGAGTCGTCGAGGATGGTCCACGTCCCGGCCTGGACCAGCTGCGAACGGTGGGGCATGTGCAGCGGGCGTCGCAGGCCGCGGACGATGTCATCGAGGACCATGCCCGCGCAGATGGCCACGGCTACCGCGGCCAAGCGCGTTGTGCACACCGTGGCGACCCAGGACCGGCGTCACCACGGCACGACTATCCGCGGGTACCCGGAGCGTGAAGCGCATGCCCTCCGTGCCCTGCGAGACGACGTCGGTCGCGCGGATGTCGGCGCCCGCGGAGAAGCCGTAGGTCAGGACCCGTGCGGGCGTGGATGCGGCCATGCCCAGTACCCGCGGGTCATCGGCGTTGAGGACGGCCCAGCCGTCGTCGGGCAGCGCCTCGACGAGCTCACGCTTGCCAGCCTCGATGGCTTCGATGGTCCCGGCCCGTGACAGGTGTACGCCGCGCACGGCGGTGACGACACCGATCGACGGTCGAGCCAGCCGCGCCAGCAGGGCGATCTCACCGGTGGTGTACAGGCCCATCTCGAGGACCGCGACCTGGTGCTCGGGGCTGCATGCGCAGCAGGGTCAGGGGCAGGCCGATCTCGTTGTTCCAGTTGGCCGGGTTGCGCAGCACCTCGAACCGCTCGGCGAGGACCTCGGCGATCTGCTCCTTGGTCGAGGTCTTGGCCAGCGAGCCGGTGATGCCCACGACCAGCGGGTCGAAGCGGTCGCGGTAGATGGCGGCCACGGCCCGCAGGGCCACGGCGGCGTCGTCCACGCGCACGATGCTGAGGCGACCACTCGAGGTCAGCGCCTCGAGCCGCTCGGCGGGCAGCTCCTCGCTGACGACGAGCGCGGCGGCACCCGCCTCGACGGCCAGTCTCCAGATAGCGGTGACCATCGGTGCGCTCGCCGGGGAGCGCGAAGAAGACGTTGCCGGTGCTCCACCGAGCCGCGAGTCCACGGCGGCGCCGCTGATCGGCTGCGAACCACCGCGGATCAGCCGCCTCCGGCGGCCTCGGCCAGATGCAGCGGCATCGAATCTCGACGCGGCGTCGTTCGACGACGCCGCGGCTCGCTGGATCTGGCTCGGCCTCTCACTCACGGCGGCCGCATGCTGGCACAACTACGTGCCCCCGCCGCCGGATGAGCCGGCTCGGCCGTCATCGGCAGCGACGTCCTGGGCCTGTCCTTCTTGCGCTTGGCTTCTTCGGTCTGGCTGGCCTTGGTGCCCTGTTCACCCTTGGGGACCTTGGCGCTCTTGGCGCCCTTGGCGCCCTTGGCGCTCTTGGCGGTCTTGGCGCTCTTGGTCCCCGTCTGCGTGCCCTGCCGCGCTTGTTGCCGGGCTTGACGGTTCCGAACCGGGTCCAGCTTCCTGGCGGCGTCGGTGCCGATGATGGGCCGGCCCGCGTTGGGGTCCTTCGAGCTGCTGATGTCGAGGTGCTTGATGGCGCGCTCGGCGACGCTTCTGGAAGAGCTCGTAGGACTCGATGCGCAGCGGGATGGAGCCCTGCTTGACCTCGATCGGCACCGGCTCCTCGAGGCGTACGGCGATGACCACCTCCGGCTTGCTGCCGCCGACGAAGCCGACGAAGCTGTGGTTGAAGCGACTGTCCTTCCAGTCGCCCCGCCTCTTCGTTGCGTTGTTCCACTTCGGGCCAGATCTGCGCCGTGCCGGTCTTGCCGCCGATCTTGTAGCCGGGGATGAGCGAGCCCTGGCGTAGTACCAGGGCACGCGACCCGGTGACGTGCGTCAGGATCTCCTGCGCCTGGCGGGCGACCTTGGCGCTTCAGCACACGTTGCCTTCTGCACCTCGGCGACCTCGCCGTCGGCGGCGAGTGGGGCTGCACCAGGATAGCCGCCGTTGACGAGCGTGGAGACGCCACGTGCCAGCTGCAGCAGAGTGACGGCGACGCCCTGGCCGAAGGCGCGGTTGGCGAGATCGACGGGTGCCCACGAGCGCATGTCGGGGTCGTACGCAGGCTGCCGCTGGCCTCGCCGGCGATGTCCACTCCGGTCCGTCCGACCAGGCCCACCTTGTCCCAGAGGTCGTAGAGGCGATGCGCTGCCTTCTGGGTGCTGTTGGGGGCCAGTCGTTCGGCGATCTTGGCGGTGGCCACGTTGCGCGACAGGGCGATGACATCCTTGACCTGGAGCGGCCCCTTGCTGCCCGTGGTCGGAGTTGTGGACCTTGTGCTTCCAGAACTCGAGCGCACCGCTGGTCCGGATGATGGTCGTGGGCGTCACCACTTCGAGGTCGAGGGCGGCGGTGACGGTGAAGATCTTCATCACCGAGCCGGGTTCGTACTGGTCGCTGAAGACGCGGATTGCGCAGCCAGCTGCATGTCCTTGGCGGCGACCGCGGCGAAGTCATTGGCGTCGTAGCTGGGCACCGACGCGGCCGCCAGGATCGCGCCGGTGTGCGGGTCCATGACGATGGCACTGACGCTCTTGGCCCGGTCGTGGCGATCGAGGCGGCGTTGAGCTCCTTCTCGACCTGCTTCTGGAGCTTGGAGTCGATGGTCAGCCTCAGCGGTGGCGGGTCGATGCCATCGAGGCTAGCGATGCGCCGTCGATGCTGGCGCACATCGACGAGGCCGGGGTCGACCACGGTGAGACGCTCGTCGTAGTAGCGTTCGACGCCGTCGCCGCCACGACCATCGCGCGCACGAAGCCGAGGATGATGGCTGGCCAGGCTCGTGCCCGGCTCGCCGCCCGATTGCGGGTAGTTGCGCACGTCCTGCGGCTCGAGGGCGATGCCGGGCAGCAGGCCGCCCGTCGATGGCCGTCGCCGATCAGCTTGTGCTCTGCTCCGGCGTGAGTCGTGGGCGCTCCAGGCTGACCCAACGGCCGTCCGTGGCCAGCTTGTCCAGATACCCAGCGCGCTCGTCGGCGTCGAGGTCGAGGATCGCGGCGAGCGTCGTCGACGAGCCCTCGCTGGTCTTCGGGTCCGATGATGTCGGGGTGCGCATCGAGTCGGTCGAACGTGGCCGATCTGTGGCCAGCGACCCGTCCGTCGCGGTCGACGATGTCGGCGCGGACGGTCTTCGTCCACGGCGGCGATGCCTCGATGTCGGCGATGACCTGGGCGGTGAGCTCGTCGCTGCGACGACCTGCCAGTAGCCCAGGCGCAGCCCGGCCACCGTCGCGATCACGGCGAAGACCAGGAGGATGGCCACCATGCGCAGGCGGCTGTCGGTACGGCCTAGCATGCCGCGTCAGGGTGCCGGAAGGACGACGGGGTCGCCCAGCTGCTGGAGGTTGCGCTCGGACGCGCTCTGGCCGCGATCGAGTCGTGTCGATCGAGTTCCGAACCACAGACGACCTGCGTCGACACAGTTCCTCGGAGCTCCTTGCCGTCGGCCTCGAGCTGGCTGATCTCGGAGTTGGCGGCGTTCGAGCCCAGGGTCTGCGTCAGGTACACCAGCCCCAGCATCGTGGCCGCCAGGATGGCCGCCATGAGGAGGCCCATGGGACGGACACGCGGGCGTGGACTGGACGGCGCCGCAGGCACGCTCGCGGCCGGCGCGGCGGCATCGGCGGCGGCAGCGCGACGGTGCGGATGCGAGCACCCTGGAAGACGGCCATCAGCGGGCTCGGGCGCTCGAGGTGGCTGTCGTCGACGTTCAGAGGAGCACGGTGCAGCGGCTGCTCGGCTGTCCCAGGCCGAGCCACGACTCCAGCCGCAGGGGCCCTCGAGGTCGACTTCGAGGTCGTCGCTGCGGCGGGTCCGCAGCTCCTTCATGCGACGGCCATACGCCTGACGTCGTGAGCTTCCGTGTCCGTTGCTCATGCTGCAAGCCTCCTGGCTGCCCGCAGCTTGGCGCTGCGGGCGCGTGGGTTCGATGCCACCTCTTCCTCGCTCGGAAGCTGTGGCTGCGCTCCCACGGTTGGCGACGCGCGGCGTCTTGCCGCAGACGCAGACCGGGAACTCTGGTGGGCAGGTCGCATCCGCGTCGTTCGCGCGCCAGGAAGCGCTTGACGATGCGGTCCTCGAGGGAGTGGTAGCTGATGACGCAGAGCCGGCCGTCCGGCTTGAGCAGCTCGAGGCACGACTCCAGCGCGGCCGGCAGCGTCTCCAGCTCGCGGTTGACCTCGATGCGCAGTGCCTGGAAGACGCGGGTGGCAGGATGGATGCGACGACGACGAGCCCTGCGGGCCGTGGCGAGTCGCGCCCGGTCAGCGACGGCGGCCAGCGGGTCGATGTCTCGATGGGCTGCGCGGCCGCTCCGCCACGATGGCCCGGGCGATGCGACGCGCGTGTGGCTCCTCGCCGTGCCGCCGGAAGACCTCGGTCAGCGCCGCCTCGTCGTAGGAGGCGATGACCTCGCGGCCGGAATGCCGCGGGTCGGTGTCGAAGCGCATGTCCAGCTCATCGTCGCGAGCGGAAGCTGAAGCCACGGTCGTCGTCGTCGAGCTGCTGCGAGCTCACGCCGAGGTCCATGAGGATGCCGTCGACGGCGGCGAAACCGACGGTCGCCGCCACCTCGGCGATGGATTCGAAGTTGGTCTGGCGAAGCACCGCTCGTTCGCCGTAGTCGGCGAGGCGCCAGCGGGAGCGCTCGATGGCCCGGGGATCGGCGTCGATGCCCAGCAGCCGGCCGCCGGGGTTTGCGGCCTCCAGGATCCGAATGGCGTGCCCTCCGCCGCCAACGGTCGCATCGATCTGGAAGCTGCCCGGGTGCGGCGAGAGAGCCAAGATGACCTCCTCTAAGCATCACGGGCAGGTGCCCTACTTCCTGTTCCATCAACGATCCGACCGCCCCGACGGTCCACCCGGACCCTGGAGGCTCATTTGGTTCTAGATGCCCAAACCCTGGAGGTGACTCCGCGAGTGCCTCGGGCTTGTCCATCTGCTCGCTGTAGCTGCTCCACCGCTCCGGCGACCAGAACTCGAGACGGTTGCCAGCCCCGACGACGACGACCTCCGACTCCAGGCCCGCGGATTCGCGAAGTGACGGACGGAAGGACGAACCGACCCTGTCGATCGAGCGCGACCTCGAAGGCCGATCCGAAGAGAAAGCGTCGGAACGTACGTGACCCCTGGTCGGTGAACGGGCAGGGCGTCGATCTTGCTCGGCGAGCCGTCCCATTCGCCGTGGGGAGCAAGCGCGACGCAGCCATCGATCCACTTGCTGACCGTTGCTCCCTGGGCGAGATCCGCGCGGAAACGAGCCGGGACCGCGAGACGTCCCTTGTCGTCGACCGTGTGGCGATACTCACCTGTGAACACCGGGCTGGGCTGCTCCGACTGTGACGTCACTGGTGGTCAGCGGCCGGGCCTCTCCCGACTCCTTCACCGACGGTGAGGTAGGATCACCATGCCCCACATCGACCGCCACGGCGGCGTGCCGACCGGACCGGTTCACCTCTTCTCCCCACTTCGCACCACTTCGTGCCACTTGGATGGGCATCATACCCGATCCGCGGGGTCCGTCAAGGGCGATTCTGCAGATACCCCCCACCGACGGGTCAGGGGGTGCCGGCTGGACGCAGGCCCGGGGTACCGATTGGCCATAGTCGGTACCGTCCCGGGCTCGATAGCGTCGGCATCGCACCCGCCTGCAGAGGATCCATCCGTGACCATCGCCCGGCGTCGAGCGGCCGCGCCTCGATGCCATCGCCGCACCCATGCCGACCGCTCCACCGGCTCCGCCGGCCGGTCCCGGGACCGGGCGTCCCGGTGCCGCTCGGCGACGCTCCCGCACCCGAGATCGTGACACCGATGGGCCGATTACGTCGCTGCACCTTCCGCCGCATCGACGCGCGTCGAGCGCTGCCCGGACGCCAGCATGCCGGCCTACGAGGTGATGTGCCTGTACGGCGAGCCGCGATGACCCCATGGCCGCTCGGCGACATCGATGCGGCGCGGAACGGTCTGCGACGGCTGTACCGCCTCAGGCATCTTCCGTCCCGACGAGGACTGAGCCAGACGACCCGGGCCCGCGGCCGATGGATCGCCCGCCATCGCGACCCCAGCACACAGCAAGACGCCCGTCCCAGGTGGGACGGGCGTCTCGTGATGTGGTGGCCGGCTTCGCTCGCCGGCCCGAGGCTCGGCGGGCTACTCGCCTTCGCTCGCCTCGTCCATGTCGGCTTCGTCCATGCCTCGGCGGACCCATGCCGTCATTCCGTCATCGTCGGATGTCGTCGGCACACCCAGCTCGCTGCAGACGAGCCAGGGCATCGTCTCGCCGGGCACCAGCGTGATCTTCGTCGGAGATGTCGGTCGTCTCAGCCTCGAACTCGGCCATCATCATGCCGCTGAACATGTCGACGGTGTCCGTCGTGACCTCCATGCCGCTCATCTCGACGAGCGCCTCGATGAACGGCACCAGGGCCTCGACGTTGATGTCCATGCGACATCGAGCCCACGAGGTCGACGATGGCCTCGGTGTCGGTCTGGCTCGACCACTTCGAGCGAGTCGACCTCGACGTCGATGATGAAGGCGTCGAGCAAGCGTCTGCACGTCCAGCCGGGCGGCATGCCCTCGGTCAAGGCGCTCAGGTCGAACTGCCCGCCTGGTCGGCGAACTCGTGCGCAGAAGAAGGCCGGCAGCGCCTCGAAGTCCTTGGCCTCGATGGCGTCCAGCAGGCTGTCGATAGTGGCCTCGGGACCGATCCTGCGCCATGACGGCCGGGGCGGAGACGAGCGACAGCGAGAGGGCCAGGCTGCCGGCGACCGCGGCCAAACGCGTGCGGGAACTGCTCATGGGGATGAGGACTCCTTGTCGTGGGTTCGGCGCCGACGGACGGCGCCTGCAGCGCGAGTCTAGCGGTCTGTCGGAATCGGACGGAGACTCGATGGTCCGGGCCGGGGGCTAGCCATCAGTCCCGCCGATCGCGTCGGTGAAGTGGGCCGGTGAGGGCGCTCGAGGCTACTCGTCCATGCCCACCGGGGCATCGACACGCGTCATCCAGTACTCGGTCTCTGCGGTCGCGTCGGTCCCGAAGCGGGCGTTCACGGCCCACAGGTCGTCGCCCAGCATGCGCCACGGTGGTGGGCACATCGAAGTCCTCAGAGGTGACCTCTCCCACCAGGGTCGGCGGACTCGTGGCGCCTCGTCGAGCTCGAGCGACACGATCTGGTTGAGCCGGTTGCGCACGACATAGAGCGTGGAGCCGTCGAGCTCCAGGCCATCGCCGGCGGTCAGCTCGACGTCACCGCTGTCGATGAGCGCCGACTCGCCCGTGGCCGGATCGACGCGGTAGAGCTCGCCGCTGCCCGGAGTGGACGACGACGAGGCCCGGCAGGCGGTGGCCACGATGCCGTTGACGTTGAAGCCTTCGCCGTACTCGAGGTCACCGCTGATGGGCAGAACGGCATGACGTCCTCCGGTGCCGGCAGCGCGCCGTCCTCGCCGAGCGGGCATGACCGATCACCTGCGGCACGAACGAGTCGGTGACGTAGACCGCGTCCGGCGTGGCCGCGACGTCGTTGAGGAAGCCGGCCTCGAAGGGATACGTCTCGAGCAGTTCGCCGGACTCGGAGTCGTAGACGCGCACCTCGCCGCCGGTGCCGCCGGCCGCCCACAGGCGCCCGTAGTCGTCGTACTCGATGCCGGCCACGATCGAGGCCCTCAGCCGCCGTCGCACGAGGACGCTCGCCCTCGCCGGTCAGCGGGGTCGGCCTGCCAGATCGCGCCGTTCGGCAAGCGAGCCGGCGTACAGCGTGGTGCCGTCGGTGGTGATGCCCTCGGGCGCCCAGCCGGCGGGCAGGTCGATGCGGTCCGGTCCGGCGTCCTGCGCGGCGGCAGGCATGGCCAGCAAGCCGACCGCCAGAAGTGCCGGTCGTAGTGATGGGAAGCGTTCGTCGCATGGGTATTCACCTCGTCTCGTCGGCTGGGAGGGTGCCGATGGAGAAGTCTGCGACAACCAGTCCACGAAGCGATGACGACGGGATGACAGGGATGGCGACGTGATGAAGAAGCGCCAGTGAGGTGGCCTGTAAGCCGAGTTCTGTCCCGCGGAGCGGGGATGGTCATCCATCTGGGACGCCGGTTGCCCGACGCCTCTTGCGGCCGACCCGAGAGCGGAGCGACACGCCCCTGTGCAGCTCGCGCCACACGTGCCCTCCTATTTGGCCTTGCACCAGGTAGAGCTTGCCCGTTTCACCCGGCCGGGCCCGAAGGCCGCGACCGACTCGTCTCTGTGGCGCTGGTCCGCGCCTCGCGGCGGACGGGAGTTACCCGCTACCTCGCGTCGTGGTGCTCGGACTTTCCTCGGGTGACGGGTTGCCCCGCCACACGCGACCATCCGGCCACCTCACTGGCCGATGGACTCTAGCACCAGCCGCGCGAGGGCCTCGGCGTGCGGCACCCGCCGGCGCCGGGTCGCTGCCGGCCTAGCGTTCGGTACCTGCGCCTCGAGTCGGGCGGCTGCGGCCGGGTCGTCGAGGGCCAGGTTGGCCAGCGCATCGGCCGCCTTGTTGGTGGCCCGTGGCTCGTGGGTGGCGCTCCAGCGCTCGAAGCCGGCGAGCAGCTCCCTGGCCTCGGCCCAGAGCACCTTGCATCTTGGCGTCCTTCACCCGCCAGCGGCCGTGCAGCTGCTCCACGATGAGCTTGGAGTCCAGGCGCAGGTCGAGCTCGCGGGCGCCCAGCCGACGGGCCTCCCTGAGCGCCAGCAGCAGGGCGGTGTATTCGGCCACGTTGTTGGTCTGGATGCCCAGCGGCCGCGAGACCACCGAGAGCGGCGGCGCGTCGATCGCGGTCGCGTCGGGACGGGACGCGTCGATGAGCACGGCACCGGCAGAGGCGGGACCGGGTTGGAACGCGAGGCACCGTCGGTGCGGATGAGCAGGCGGTCGACCATCTAGTCGTTCGATCCGGTCGCGGTCGTCCCGGACGCCCCGGGGCGACATCGAGCGCCCGGCCCCCTTGGAGACCGTCGAGCGCGGCGGGCCTCACCGGAGTCCTCCGCTGGCTCGGCGCTGTCGGCCGCCGTAGCGGTCGCCGCGGATCTTGCGCCAAAGCAGCGGATCGGGTCGTAGTACTCGTCGGCGACGCGCTCCTTGAGCGGGATGATGGCGTTGTCGGTGATCTTGATGTGCTCCGGACAGACCTCGGTGCAGCACTTGTTGATGTTGCAGTAGCCGATGCCCGCGTCGTACTTGAGGTACTCCCGGCGGTCGGCCGTGTCGAGCGGGTGCATCTCCAGGCTGGCGTTGCGGACGAGGAAGCGCGGGCCGATGAACTCGAACTCGGTCTCGTGGTTGCGCAGCACGTGGCAGGTGTCCATGCACAGGAAGCACTCGATGCACTTGCGGAACTCCTGGCTGCGCTCGCCGTCCTCCTGCTGCCAGCGCCACTCGCTCTGGGGTACGCCCTCGGGCGGCGTGAACGGCGTGATGCGCTTGTTGACCTGGTAGTTCCAGGAGACGTCGGTGACCAGGTCGCGGATGCGCGGGAAGGCGCGCATGGGCTCGACCGTGATGGCCTCGTCCTCGGGGAAGTCGGACAGGCGGGTCTTGCACATCAGGCTCGGCTGGCCGTTGATCTCGGCGCTGCAGGAGCCACACTTGGCGGCCTTGCAGTTCCAACGCGCGGCCAGGTCGGGCTGCACGTTCTGCTGGATCCAGTGGATGGCGTCGAGGACGACCATGCCCTCCCCCGAGGGCACGCGTACTCGTAGAACTCGCCCTCTTCGTTGGCCTCACCGCGGTTGACCCACAGCTTCGCTTCGTCGGCCATGCCCTAGCTCTTCCGGACCACGTGCTCGCGCAGCTCCTCGGGGAGCTCCACGACGGGGGTCGGTGCGCACGGACATGAGGTCGCCCTCGCGACGCGTGGCCACGTTGACGACGTCCCACTCGTCGCTCATGCCGACGTGGTCGAGGCGGGAGTGGGCGCCGCGGCTCTCGGTGCGCTCCAGGGCGGAACGGGCGATGGCCTCGGACACGGTGAGCATGTTGCGCAGCTCGAAGACGAGGTCCCAGGCTGGGTTGAAGCGGCGCGGCCCGACCACGCGCAGCCCCTGCCAGCGCTGCTTGTAGCCCTCGATGCGGTCGATGGCCTTCTTCAGGTCCGCCTCGACACGGAAGATGCCGACCAGCGACGACATCGTCGCCTGCAGCTCCTCGTGGAGGCGGTTGGGATCCTCGCCGCTGGTGCGCTCGAAGGGCGCGTGCATGGCTTCGATCGATTCCTCGACGAACCCTGCCGACAGCTCTTCGACGGCCTCGGTACGGACCACAGCCTCCGAGGCCGCCTCGCCGGCGCGCCGCCCGAAGACGAGCAGGTCGGTGAGCGAGTTGCCGCCGAGCCGGTTGGAACCGTGCAGACCGGCCGCCACCTCGCCGGCGGCGTAGAGCCCGGGTGTGGTCGTGGTACCGACCTCGGCGTCCACGCGGATGCCACCCATCATGTAGTGCATGGTGGGCCCGACCTCCATGGGACCGGCCGTGATGTCGACGTCGGCGAGCTCCTTGAACTGCTCGTACATCGAGGGCAGCTTGGCGCGCACGCGCTCGGCGGGCAGGTAGCTGATATCGAGGAAGACGCCGCCGTTGGGTGAGCCGCGGCCCTCCTTGACCTCGGTGTAGATGGCGCGGGCCACGTTGTCGCGGGTGGACAGCTCGGGTGGACGACGGTGGCTGCTCTGACGGCCTTCGGTGAGGTCGTCGACCCAGGCGCGCGCTTCCTCGTCGGTGGCGGCGTACTCGTCACGCCGCGCCTCGGGCAGGTAGCGCCACATGAAGCGCTCACCCTCGGCGTTGCGCAGGATGCCGCCCTCGCCGCGAACGGCTTCGGTCACGAGCAGACCCTTGACGCCGGCGGGGTGGACCATGCCCGTGGGGTGGAACTGCACGAACTCCATGTCGATGAGGTCGGCCCCCGCGCGGTAGGCGAGCGCATGGCCATCGCCCGACGATTCCCACGAATTGGAGGTGACCGCGAAGGCGCGGCCGACGCCGCCGCTGGCCAGGATCACGGCCTTGGCCGGGAAGGCCATGGGCACGCCGTCCGCGCGTCGATAGCCGATGGCGCCGTTGACGCGGCCACCGCTCATCGAGAGGCGGGTGATGATGACCTCCCCGTAGACCTCGGCACCGACCGCCACGCTGCGGTCCTGCAGCGTGCGGATGAGCTCCAGGCCGGTACGGTCGCCGACGTGGGCCAGGCGCGGATAGGTGTGGCCGCCGAACGGACGCTGCAGGATGCGGCCGTCCTTGGTGCGGTCGAAGACGGCGCCCCATTCCTCCAGCTCGCGCACACGATCGGGCGCTTCCTTGGCGTGCAGCTCGGCCATGCGCGGGTTGTTGAGCCGGTAGCCGCCGACCATGGTGTCGCGGAAGTGCGTCGACCAGTCGTCGCGGTCATCGACGTGGGCCAGCGAAGCGGCCATGCCGCCCTCGGCCATGACCGTGTGGGCCTTGCCCAACAGCGACTTGCACACCACACCCACCGACAGGCCGGCGTTGATGGCCGCCACCGCAGCGCGCAGGCCAGCGCCGCCCGCGCCGATGATGAGCACGTCGTGTGGTCGGGTCTCGATCATCGGGCCTACAGGAATCCTCCGATGATGGGCGTACTGGTGTTGATGATGTCCAGCGCCAGGGCCCGCACGTAGAGGTCGACGAGGACGATGCTGAAGAGGCTGGCCCAGGCATAGAAGCCGTGGTGGGCGTTGATGGCGCTGACGCGCTGCCAGATGCCGTGGCGACGCTGCGTGTTGGCCGTGCAGCTGAAGCAGTCGACGCTGCCGCCGACGAGGTGCCGGAACGAGTGGCAGCTGAACGTGTAGAGGCTCACCAGGACGGCATCCAGGGCGATGAGGAAGACGCCCACGCCGAGGCGCAGCCCCCCGTCGTGGACGATCGCGAAGAGGAGGTCCAGCCACAGCACCGTCAGGGGGATGAAGACGATGTACAGCGCGAAACGATGGGCGTTCATGAGGATGAACGGGAGCTTGTTCTCCATCGCGAAGCGGCGATGGATGGTGGGCTCCCCGACCGCGCAGGCAGGCGGGTCGAGGAAGAAGGCCTTGTAGTACGCGCCGCGGAAGTAGTAGCAGGTGCCACGGAAGAAGACCTGCATCCAGAGCACCAGGATGGCCGGGCTGAACCAGCCCGGCAGGATGCCCTCACCGAGAGCGATGCCGAAGAAGGGCGAGTGGTACCCCTCGGCCGCGTAGTCGACCCCGAAGTACGGGATGCCGAAGATGGCCGAGACCGTGGCGTAGGCGATGAAGGCGAGCAGACCGAAGGCGATGAGACCCGGCTTGATGATCCAGCGGTCGACCCGCAGAGTCGTGCCGAAGCCACGTGTGGCGGTGCCTGGCGGCTTGGTCGACGGTGCTGGCTTGACCACTCGACCCTGCGTCACCTGATCAGACGCGGTCATAGGCGGCGGCTCGGCTTCGGCATGGGCGCGGGCGTCATCTGAAGTCCCAGTGGTCCCCCTGCGGTGACGGTCGGTCCGGACGGCGTACGGTGCCGGTCAATGTACCGCATCGTCCCTCGATGGAACGAGCCATCCGTGCCACGGCCCACCTGCACGTCAGAGGCAGCGCCACGCTATCCTCGATCTCGACGTGAAACTCCAGGAATTCCACGCCAAGACCCTGCTCGCCCGTGCCGGCCTGCCGGTGCCGCCCTATGCGGTGGCATCCACGCCGGCAGAAGCGCGTGCCCACGCGCTCGACTTCCTCGAGGCGGGCGCCTCGGCGGTGGTGGTCAAGGCCCAGGTGCTGGTCGGCGGCCGCGGCAAGGCCGGCGGTGTCAAGCTGGCCCGCTCCGCCCACGAGGCCCAGGCGGTCGCCGAGTCCATCCTGGGCATAGACATCAAGGGCATCACCGTGCGCCGCGTGCTGGTCGCGCCGGGTGCCGATATCGTGCGCGAGCTCTACCTCGCCGCGGTCCTCGATCGCACCGCGCAGCGCATCATGCTCATGGGCTCGGCAGAGGGTGGCGTGGACATCGAGACGCTGGCTGAGGAGGACCCCGACGCCATCGTCCAGATCCACGCTCACGCGCATCTCGGCCTGCAGCCGTTCCAGGCGCGCGAGATGGCCTTCCGCCTGGGGCTCGGTGATCACCTCAAGCAGGCGGCGGCCATCTGCACCGGCCTGGTCCGGGTCATGCTCGACGAGGATGCCGACCTGGTGGAGGTCAACCCGCTCGCGGTCGTACGTGAAGATGGCCCTGATGGCCCGGTCGAGACGCTACAGCTGCTCGACGCCAAGATCACGCTCGACGACTCGGCCCTTGGCCGCCACCCCGGTCACGAAGAGCTGCGCGATCTTGACGAAGAGGATCCGGCCGACATCGAGGCGCGCGCCGCCGGCCTCTCGTTCATCCGGCTCGAAGGCGACATCGGCTGCATGGTCAACGGCGCCGGCCTGGCCATGACCACCATGGACCTCGTCAAGCGCGCCGGCGGGGAGCCCGCCAACTTCCTCGACATCGGCGGCGGCGCCCGCAGCGACAAGGTCGCGGAAGCCATGCGCCTCATCCTCAGCGATCGGTCGGTCAAGGCCATCCTCGTCAACATCTTCGGCGGCATCGCTCGCGGCGACGAGGTCGCCCGCGGCCTCGTCCAAGCGCGCTCGAAGCAGACCCGCAGCGTGCCCATGGTGGTGCGCATCGTGGGCACCAACGCCGAAATCGCCGCCGACATCCTCGCTGATTCCGGCCAGGATATCGTCACCGCGGAGTCGCTGGACGAGGCCGTCGAGAAGGCGGTCGCACTCGCGAGGAGCGCGGCATGAGCATCCTCATCGGCGCGGACACGCGCCTGCTGGTCCAGGGCATCACCGGTCGCGAGGGCGGCTTCCACGCCGGCCAGATGCTGTCCTACGGCACCAACGTCGTGGCCGGCGTGACCCCGCTGAAGGGCGGCCAGACCGCCCTCGACGGGGCCGTGCCCGTGTACGACACCTGCGCCGGGGCGGTGGCGGCGACCGGCGCCAACACCAGCGTCATCTTCGTGCCCGCCTTCGCTGCGCCCGATGCCATCATGGAAGCGGTCGATGCCGGCATCGAGACCATCTTCGCCATCACCGAGCACATCCCCGCCCTGGACATGATCCCCGTAGTGGCCGAGGTCGAGGCCCGCGGCGCGCGCCTGGTCGGACCCAACTGCCCCGGTGCGACCACGCCGGGTGAGGCCAAGGTGGGCATCATCCCGGGTTCGATCCACCGGCCTGGCCGGGTCGGCCTGGTGAGCCGCTCGGGCACGCTGACCTACGAGGTCGTGCAGGCCATGACCGACACCAGCATCGGCCAGTCCACCTGCGTGGGCATCGGCGGTGACCCCATCAACGGCAGCAACTTCATCGACATACTGGAGCTCTTCGCGGCCGACCCCGATACGGACGCGGTCGTGCTCATCGGCGAGATCGGCGGTGGCGCCGAGGAGGCAGCCGCCGAGTGGAAGCGCCAGCACATGCCGGACACACCGATGGTCGCCTTCATCGCCGGCCGCACGGCACCGCCCGGTCGTCGCATGGGCCACGCCGGCGCCATCATCAGCGGCAGCGGTGGTACCGCCGAAGCGAAGATCGGAGCCCTTGAGGCTGCCGGCATCCGCGTGGCCGAGTCACCGACCCAGATCCCGCAGATGCTCATCGAGGCCGGCATCCGGCCCGACTGAGCCAGCTCGGCGATCCTGCCTCGACATCATCTGTCCCTTCGAGGGTGTCTTGCTCGGTGGCCAACGGTTCGGAGGTGACACTGGGGCGGTCTCCGTGCCAGCATGCTCACATCCGCGACACCGAACTCACGTGAGATGAACTACCTGTACGTCGACAACTCGAATGTCTGGATCGAAGGGATGCACGTCAGTGCCGTCCAGGCCGGCTTGGCACCGGACATCTGGACTGCACAGAGCGAGAAGATCTGCGACTTCGGCTGGAAGATCGATTTCGGGCGGCTCTACGATTTCGCAGGAGGGCAGGCGTCCAAGGTCGGCCGCGCCGCCCTTTTCGGGTCGCGGCCGCCATCGAACGACTCCCTCTGGGCACGGGCCCGAGAGAAGGGGTTCGAGCCCATCATCTATGACCGGAACGTCCGCAACCGGGAGAAGATGGTGGACACGAGCATCTCCACCGAGATCGTCGCCAATTCGTACGAGCGATTGGACGTCAGCCGGGACGAGGTGACGCTGGTTGCTGGCGATTCAGACTTCGTTCCCACGGTGGAGAACCTGCGCGCTCGAGGCTTCACGTTCACGGTCATGTTCTGGGACCACGCATCGCGAGAGCTGCGTGAGGCAGCCACGTCTTTCGTGGCGCTTGATCCCTACCTCGGGTACCTTGGCCTCTCCGAGTGACGCTGTCGCACCGCGCAGTGGATCGGCAGCGGAGTGGCCAGAACGATAACGCCGTGAAGCCTTTCCCTTCAGTGCGTGCCGCGTGCTCTCCCCCGCCCCACGTGCTCTCCCCCGCCCCACGTGCTCGCCGCGGGCCGCGCTGCCGGCAAGCGGGGGCGGTAGCGCGAGACCCCTGAGTTCATCGCCGAATCGGGCGAGACTGAGCGGGCCGACGTGCCGGCCGACTCCGAGACCCCGCCGCGCTGGTTCGGGCCCGGCCGCCCGCCCGCCTACGCCCGCGAGCTTCTTGTAGCGGATGCGGTGTGGCTGTTCGGCCGCCGTCCCCAACTCCTTCCGCCGGAACGCCTCGTAGTCGCTCACGTTGCCCTCGAAGTAGCGCACCTGGGAATCGCCCTCGAACGCGAGGATGTGGGTCGCGATCCGGTCGAGGAACCAGCGATCGTGCGAGATGACCACGACGCAGCCCGGGAACGACTCCAGGCCGGCCTCGAGCGCTCGCAGCGTGTCCACGTCGAGGTCGTTGGTCGGTTCGTCGAGCAGCAGCACGTTGCCACCGGTCTGCAGCAGCTTGGCGAGGTGCACCCGGTTCCGCTCGCCGCCCGACAGCTGGCCGACGAGCTTCTGCTGGTCGGTGCCACGGAAGTTGAACGATGAGACATAGGCCCGGGCCGGGACCTCGCGTGCCCCGGTCTTGATGAACTCGGCACCCTGGGTGATCTCCCCGAACACCGTCTTGTCGGCGGCCAGGTCGTCGCGCTCCTGGTCGACATAGCTCAGCGCGACGGTGTCGCCGATCGCGATCGACCCGGCGTCGGGTGCCTCCTGCCCGACGAGCATCCGGAACAGCGTCGTCTTGCCGGCGCCGTTGGGCCCGATGATGCCCGACGATGCCGGCCCGCGGCAGCGAGAACGTCAGGTCCTCGATGAGCAGCTTCTCGCCGTAGCCCTTGCGCAGGCCGGCGACATCGATGACCTTGTCACCGAGCCGCGGCCCCGGGGGGATGGCGATCTCCGAGCTCGCGGGCGCTGGCCTTGTCGTCGTTCGCCTCGGCCAGGAGTCGCTCGTAGGCTGACAGTCGAGCCTTGCCCTTGGCCTGACGCGCCTTCGCACCCATGCGCACCCATTCGAGCTCGCGCGCGAGCGTCCGCTGGCGGGCATCGACCTGCTTCTGCTCGGTCGCCAGGCGCTCGAGCTTCTGCTCGAGCCAGCTCGAGTAGTTGCCGCTGAACGGGATCCCGCGGCCACGATCGAGCTCAAGGATCCACTTGGCGACGTTGTCGAGGAAGTATCGATCGTGGGTGATGGCGACGACGGTACCGGCGTACTCCGACAGGAAGCGCTCGAGCCATTCGACCGACTCGGCATCGAGGTGGTTCGTCGGTTCGTCGAGCAGCAGCAGGTCAGGGTGGCGCATGAGCAGTCGTGCGAGCGCCACGCGGCGCTTCTCGCCGCCCGAGAGCGTCCTGACGTCGGCGTCGTCGGGCGGGCAGCGCAGCGCGTCCATCGCGATATCGACGTTGCGCTCGAGGTTCCAGGCGTCCGCAGCTTCGATGCGGTCCTCGAGGACCGCCTGCTCGGCACCGATGGCGTCGTAGTCGGCTTCGGGATCCGACCAGCGGGCCATGACCGCGTTGTACTGGTCGATGAGCGTCTGGACCTCGTGGACGCCGTCGAGCACGTTGCCCTTGACGTCCTTCGCGGAGTCGAGCTGGGGCTCCTGGTCGAGGTATCCGACGGTGAAGCCCGGGGTCAGCCGAGCCTCGCCGTTGTAGCCGTCGTCGAGCCCGGCCATGATCTTGAGCAGGCTCGACTTGCCGGCGCCGTTGGGCCCGATGACCCCGATCTTGGCGCCGGGATAGAAGGACAGCGAGATGTCCTCGAGCACGGTCCGGTCGGGCGGATAGTGCCGGGCGAGCTTGTACGCGGTGTAGATGAATTCGGCTGGCATGAGGCTAGGGTAGCGACCCTCCGCGGGGGGCGCTTCGGGCTCGGTCCACACGGACCGCGCGCGTCCTCAGCCTGGCCTCGCGGAACGAGAGTCCTCACATCGGCGATGATCGCGAGCCTTCCGAACGACCATACCCCGCTGCGCGGAAGTCGCTGGCGCTACTCGGCTCCCGCGGTTTCGCGAGCCACTGGCCTTCCCTCGTTCTTGCGCACGGCGCCGGGCGCCAGGGCGGCCACCGAGACCGCGGCCACGATGAGGATGACGGAGCCGAGCAGCAGCGCATCGCCGACGCCGCCGACGAAGGCCGCCTTGCCCTGCTCGACGAGCTGTTCGCCGGTCTCGCCCATCATGGTCACCAACGGTGAGGCCGTGAAGGCGACCGAGGCCAGGATGCGTTCGGCGACCTGTCCGGGCAAGGCCGCGACCGCCTCGGCCATGCCGTCTCGATAGCCCTGGTTCAGAAGGCTGCCGAGGATGGCGATGCCCAATGCGCTGCCCAGCTCGCGCGCCGTGTCGTTCACCGCCGAGGCCACGCCCTGCTTCTCCATGCTCAGCGACGAGGTGATGGCGGTGGTGGCCGGGGTCCCCGCGAGACCCATGCCGAAGGCGAAGAAGACCAGGCCGACCAGGAAGTGCCAGTACGACGAGCCGGCGCTCAACTGGCTGAGCACGAGGAAGCCGACGGCCATCGACACCAGGCCCACGGGTGCCACGCGACGAAACCCGATCCGGGCCGCGACCACTGGCGCCCGGCGAGCCGTGGGCAGCAGGATGAAGGGCATGGGCAGGAGTGCCACCGCGGCCTCCAGGGGGGATCGGCCGGTGACGAACTGCAGGTACTGCAGGGACACGAAGAAGAAGCCGAAGGCGGCCAGGAACTGGCAGGTGATGGTCAGGGTGCCGGCACTGAAGGCACGGTTCCCGAACAGGCGCGGATCGAGGAGCGGGTGCTTGAGGCGGAGCTCCCAAAGCACGAAGGCGATGCCCAGGCTGACGCCCAGGCCGAGTCGCGCCAAGCGTCAGTGGATCGGTCCAGCCCCGCTCCGGGCCCTCGATGATGCCGAACACGAAGGCGGTGACACCGACCAGCGAGAGCAACGCGCCGACGATGTCGAGACCCGGCGAGACTCGTCGACCGAGGTCGGGCACGATCACCAGCGTGCCCACCAGCGCGACAGCCGCGAAGGCCACGTTGAGCCCGAAGAACGACGACCACGGGAACCACTCGAGCAACAGCCCGGTGACGAAGAGGCCGATGATGGCTCCCCCGCCGGCGATGCCCACCCAGACCCCGATGGCCCGTGGCCGTTCCTCCTCCGGGAAGGAGGTGGTGATGACCGACAGCGTAGTGGGCATGATGGCTGCCGCACCGACACCCATGAGCACGCGCACCGACGATGAGCTGATCGGGATCGTTGACGAAGAGCCCGAGGGCGGCGGCACCACCGAAGACCACGAGGCCGACGGTGAGCAGCAGCTTGCGGCCGTAGCGATCACCGAGCGCGCCCGCGAACAGCAGCAGGCCGGCGAAGACGACGGTGTAGGAGTCGATGATCCAGGTCAGCTGCGTCTGTGAGGCGCCCGTGTCACGTGCCAGGCTGGGCAGCGCCACGTTCAATCCGGCCACCGCTGAGACCACGGCCATGAGGGCCAGTCCGACGACGAGCAGGATGAGTCGCCGTTGTCCTGGCGAGGTCACCACGGGCGCGGCTGGAGTGGAGGGCGGTTGGGCCATGCTGGTCAGCTCCGATACGCTATTCTCCGGTTGGTGAAATGATATTCTCCAGTTGGTGAAAACGCAAGACGAGAGAATTCCCCAAGCCCGCACGTGGCCGCCGGCCGGCCGGAGCGCAGACACGCGACGCCATCGCCGAGGCAGCGCAGCGGCAGTTCAGCGAGCTCGGTTATCGGGAGACCACGCTGCGCAGCGTCGCCGCCGAGGCCGGCGTCGACCATCGGCTGGTGCTGCACTACTTCGGATCCAAGCAACGGCTGTTCATCAATTCGGTGGAGTTACCGGTGGACCCGCAGGCACTGCTGGCACGCGTCTTCGAGCAGGGAGACCCGGATGTGGCCCGGCTGGTCGCGGAAGCCCTCGTCTCCGTACTCGAGGAGCCCGCCACGAGGCAGCGTGCCATCGCCCTGATGCGGGCCGCAGCGTCGGAGCCGGAAGCGGCTCAGCTCATCCGCGAGATCCTGACCGAACGTGTGCTGCTGCCGCTCACGGAGCGGGTCGGCGGCGACCAGCCCCAACTGCGGGCGAGCTTGGTGGCCTCGCAGTTCGTGGGCCTGGCCATGGCGCGATACGTGGTCTGCATCGAGCCCCTCGCGTCGGCGTCCCGAGAGCAAGTGGTGCGCGCGCTCACACCGGTGTTCGAGCACTACCTCTACGGCGACTGGGTCCAGCCCACTGTCTGATGTGCCGGGTCGATCTGGATCCGGCGGCGGATCGAGCGCCAGCGGGTCGCCCTCGTAGCCGAGGCGGTCCCAGGCCGGGCCACCGGGTGCCTCGATGAGCTCGGTGAGCACGCCGTTGCAGGAGCGCGGGTGGATGAAGGCGACCGGCCCCTCGGCCCCCTTGCGTGCCTCCTCGTCGATGATCTCGACACCGTGGGCGGCAAGGTCGGCCAGGGTGGCGTCAACGTCGGGCGTCTCGAAGCAGACGTGGTGGAAGCCCTCTCCCTTCTTCTCGAGGAAGCGGGCCACGCCCGTCGTGGTCGTGGTCGGCTGTACCAGTTCGATCTTCGTCTCGCCGATCTCGAGGAAGGCGACGATGACCTCGTCTGACTCGATGGGCAGCACCAACCCCACCGGGAGGCCGAGCGTGTCGCGGTAGAACGCCAGGGACGCCTCGATGTCGCGCACGATGTAGGCGACGTGGTGGACCCGGCTGAACGTGCGACCTGCGACCTCGGCCATGCTGCCTCCCGGTAGGCGGCGCAAGCGACGCCGCCTGTGCTGACTAGACGGTGACGACCTCTCGGTGCTCGCCCCACACGGCGCGCAGCCGGTCGCTGATCTCTCCGAGCGTGGCCTGCGCCTTCACGGCATCGATCACGACCGGCATGATGTTGTCGGTGCCCCGAGCGACGACTTCGAGCCGATCGAGCGCGGCCGACCAGGCCCCCTCATCGCGGGAGTCCCGCACGGCCTCGAGGCGGGCTACCTGCTCGCGCTCGAGCGCCGGGTCGATGCGCTGCAGGGCCGGACTCACGAACTCGTCGTCGCTGTACTTGTTGACGCCGACCACGATGCGCTCCCCGGCCTCGATGTCTCGCTGGACACGATACGCAGCGTCCTGGATGTGGCGCTGCTGATAGCCGGCGTCGATGGCGGCGATGGCACCGCCCATCTCGTCGATCTCGTCGAGGTAGGCCCCCGCGGCGGCCTCGAGCTCGTCGGTCAGCGTCTCGATGTAGTAGGAACCGGCCAGCGGATCGGGCGTGTCGGTCACGCCGCTCTCGTAGGCGATGATCTGCTGGGTGCGCAGCGCCAGCCGGGCCGTCTCCGGAGTGGGCAGCGCGAGCGCCTCGTCACGAGCGTTGGTGTGCAGGCTCTGCGTGCCACCGAGCACCGCCGCGAGTGCCTGCAGCGTGGTGCGCACGACGTTGTTGTCGACCGACTGCGCGGTCAGCGACGAGCCCGCGGTCTGGACGTGGAAGCGGCACATCATCGAACGCGGGTCGGTGGCCCCGAAACGCTCCTTCATGATGCGCGCCCACATGCGGCGCACCGCGCGGAACTTGGCCACTTCCTCGAAGAGCTCGCTCCAGGCACCGAAGAAGAACGAGAGCCGGCCGCCGAATGCGTCGACGTCGAGCCCTTGCTTCACGGCGCCTTCGACATAGGCGATGGCATCGGCCAGGGTGAAGGCGATCTCCTGCGCAGCCGTCGCTCCCGCCTCGCGCATGTGGTAGCCGCTGATGGAGATGGTGTTCCAGCGCGGCAGCTCGGCGGCACAGAAGGCGAAGATGTCCGTCACCAGGCGCATCGAGGGCGCGGTGCCGTAGATGTACGTGCCCCGTGCGATGTACTCCTTGAGGATGTCGTTCTGGACGGTGCCCCCGAGCTGGTCCCGGGGGATACTGCGGCGGTCGGCGATGGCCACGTACATGGCCAGCAGGATGGGCGCGGTGGCGTTGATGGTCATCGAGGTCGTGACCTTGTCCAGCGGCAGGTCCTCGAGCAGCACCTCCATGTCGTCGATGGAGCTGATGGGCACACCCACCCGGCCGACCTCGCCCGCCGCCAGCTCCGCGTCGGAGTCGTAGCCCATCTGGGTGGGCAGGTCGAAGGCGACCGAGAGGCCGGTCTGGCCTTGCTCGAGCAAGTAGCGGAAGCGCTCGTTGGTCTGCGCCGCACTGGCGAAGCCCGCGTACTGACGCATCGTCCATAGCCGGCCGCGGTACATCGTGGGCTGGACGCCGCGGGTGTAGGGGTACTCGCCCGGGTAGCCCAGCGCCTCTTCGGGCGCCAGCTCGGCGGTGTCGGCGGCGGTGTAGAGGTCGGCGATCTCGATGTCCGAAGTGGTCGCGAAGCGCTCTTGCCGCTCGTTGCGACCCTTGAGTGACTCGGTGCGCGTGGACTCGCGCCAGCGGTCTCGACCCGGATCGGATGACGTCATGGCTCGACGGTAGCACCCCGCGCGGGCGCAAGCCGGACGCGGAGCCGCCGAGCCTGAGCCCTAGCGCAAACGCAGCAGCTCGTCACCGAGCTCGACGCTGCCCCCCACGGCCACTCCGATGCGCTCGATGGTGCCCGCGTGCGGCGCACGCACCTCGTTCTCCATCTTCATGGCCTCGATGGCGAGCAGGCGCTGACCGGCCTCGACGGTGTCACCCTCTTCGACCCAGACCCGCACCACGCGCCCGGGGATCTGGGCCTTGATCGTGTCGCTGCGCTTGAGTCCTCCACGCTCGGCCGCCTGCCCCGCCTTCTCGCGCAGGAGCGCCCGAGGCTCGTCCTCGACCGCCACCTCGAAGACCCAGCCATCGACCGTGGTCTCATAGCGATGGACCCCCGCGGCGCGGTCATCGGCCGTGTGCGCCAGGACGCGCACCTCGGGCTGGCGACCGCCCGGCGACCCCATCTCGGCGGGGTCACGGTGCAACGGTTCGCCGGTCAGGCCCTCGACTCGCATGCGGTAGTGCCCACGGTGGTCGCTCATGACCACGGCTCCGGGCGCCAGCCGTGGGTCGGATCGGTGCACGGACCCGGGAGCTCAGCCACATCGGGCGTCGCCGCATCGACGGCGACGACGTGGCGGGTGACGGCATCGGCGGCACGCTGGGCAGCGGCGGCGCGGAGTGGTTCGGGGTCCCAGTCGCGGGCGACCATGTCCGTGCGCAGCCGACCTTGCGTGAACTCGGGATGGGTCAGCAGCCAGGCGTGGAACGGCAGCGTCGTCTGCACGCCGCCGGTCTCGAACTCATCGACGGCGCGCCGTGCGCGAGCCAGTGCGGCGTCCCGGTCCGGCGCCACGGTGAGCACCTTGGAGAGCATGGGGTCGTAGTCAGCGGGCACCTGCCAGCCCTGCTCGAGACCGGAGTCCATGCGCACACCCGGCCCGGCCGGCTCGCGCCAGCGGGTGACAAGGCCCGGCACGGGCATGAAGTCACGCGCGGGGTCCTCCGCGCTGATGCGCAGCTCGATGGCGTGGCAGTTCGGGGTCGCGACGCGCTCGGCGGCCTCCCGCACCTCCGGCGACAGCGGCTCGCCGGCGGCGATGAAGAGCTGTTCGCGCACGAGGTCCAGGCCGGTCACCAGCTCGGTGACGCCGTGCTCCACCTGGAGGCGCGCGTTGACCTCGAGGAAATAGAACGAACCGTCGGATGTGTAGAGGAACTCGGCCGTGGCAGCGTTGCGCAGGCCGACCGACTGCGCCACCTTCACGGCCAAGCCGTGGAGCTCCACGCGTTGCTCCGTGGTCAGCCCCGGCGCCGGCGCCTCCTCGACCAGCTTCTGATGGCGCCGCTGAGTGGAGCAGTCGCGCTCGCCGAGGGCGACCACGGCCCCGCCGTCGTCGCCGAGCAGCTGCACCTCGATGTGGCGCCCGCCCTCGACCAGCCGCTCCAGGTAGACCGAGCCGTCGCCGAAGGCCTGCTCCGATTCGCGTGCTGCGGCGGTGACGGCACCGGTCAGCTCTGCGGGCTCGTCGACGCGGCGCATGCCCCGTCCGCCGCCGCCGGCGGCCGCCTTGATGAGCAGCGGAAAGCCGATGTCGGCCGCCAGCGCCGCGATCCGCTCGACGGCCTCGGCATCGCCGACCGGCAAGGGCTCGAACATGCCCGGCACGATGGGCACGCCGACGGCCGTGGCGGAGGCGCGTGCCTCGAGCTTGTCGCCCAGCGCGGCCAGCGTCTCCGGGGCGGGACCGACGAACACCATGCCGGCCGCCTCCACGGCCGCACCGAAGGCCGCCTGTTCGGAAAGGAAGCCGTAGCCCGGGTGGATGGCTGCAGCGCCGCTGGCCAGGGCAGCCTCGATGATGGCGTCGCCGCGCAGGTAGGACTCGGGCGCCGGGGCCGCACCCAGGCGCACTGCCCGGTCGGCCAGGCGAACGTGGAGCGCCTTCGCGTCGGCGTCGGAGTAGACGGCCACCGTCTCGATGCCCAGCTCGCGACAGGTGCGCATGATGCGCACCGCGATCTCCCCGCGATTGGCCACCAGCAACCGTTCGAAGGGCGGCGTCACTCCACTCACAGGCGCACCGTCGGACCATCGTCTTTGCGCAAAGACACCATCACAGCGGGATGTTGCCGTGCTTGCGGCGAGGATTCTCGTCGCGCTTGCCTTCGAGCATCTCGAAGGCGTCGATGATCCGCGGCCGCGTGTCCGAGGGCACGATGACGTCGTCGAGGTAGCCCCGGCCGGCGGCCACGTAGGGGTTCGCGAAGGTCTCCTCGTACTCGTGTGCCAGGCGGGCCCGTTCGACCACCTGGTCCTCCGCCGCGGCAAGCTCGTCGCGGAAGATGATGCTCACGGCGCCCTCCACGCCCATGACCGCGATGCGCGCCGTGGGCCAGGCCAGGTTCACGTCGCCGCGCACATGCTTGGAGCTCATGACGTCATAGGCGCCACCGTAGGCCTTGCGGGTGATGACCGTGACCTTGGGGACCGTGGCCTCGCAGTAGGCATAGAGCAGCTTCGCGCCGTGACGGATGATGCCGCCGTGCTCCTGTGCCACGCCGGGCAAGAAGCCGGGCACATCCTCGATGGTCAGCAAGGGCACGTTGAAGGCATCGCAGGTGCGAACGAAGCGGGCGGCCTTGTCGGAGGCATTGATGTCGAGCGCGCCGGCGAGCACCGCCGGCTGCTGGGCCACGATCCCCACCGAGCGTCCGTCGAGCCGGGCGAAGCCGACGATGATGTTGGCCGCCCAGGCCGGCTGCAACTCGAAGAACTCGCCGTCGTCGACGATGCGGTCGATGACCTCGTGCATGTCGTAGGGCTGCGCGGGTGATTCGGGGATGATGGAGTCAAGCGCAGCGTCCCTGCGGTCGCGCGGATCGGAGGTGGCCTGGCACGGCGCGGTGGCGGTGTTGTTCTGGGGCAGATGTCCCAGCAAGCGGCGCGCGCTGGCCAGCAGGGAGCCTTCGTCGGGCGCCGCGTAGTGGGCCACACCGCTCACCGAGGTATGGATGGAGGCCCCGCCGAGGTGCTCGGAATCGACGTCCTCATGGGTCACCGTGCGCACCACGTCCGGCCCGGTCACGAACATGTAGCTGGTGCCCTCGACCATCATCGTGAAATCGGTGATGGCCGGCGAGTACACCGCACCGCCGGCGCAGGGACCCAGGATGAGCGAGATCTGGGGGATGACGCCCGAGGCCATCGTGTTGCGCAGGAAGATGTCGGCGTAGCCGCCCAGCGAGACGACACCCTCCTGGATGCGCGCGCCGCCGGAGTCGTTGAGACCGATGACCGGCGCCCCGACCTTCATGGCCAGGTCCATGATCTTGCAGACCTTCTCGGCGTGTGCCTCGCTGAGCGAGCCGCCGAAGACCGTGAAGTCCTGGCTGAAGACGAATACCAGCCGACCCTCGATCTTGCCGTGTCCGGTGACCACACCGTCGCCGAGGATGCGCTGCTCCGCCAATCCGAAATCGGTCGAGCGGTGTGTCACGAAGGCGTCGAATTCGACGAAGCTGTCGGGGTCGAGCAGCAGCTCGAGGCGCTCACGCGCGGTGAGCTTGCCCTTCTCGTGCTGCTTGTCGATACGAGCCTGGCCACCGCCGAGGCGTGACTCCGCGCGCAGCTCATGGAGGCGCTCGATCTGCGCCCGGTTGTCGGTCACTCCGGTCTCCCTCGCGGTCGTCCTGCTCCCCCTTGGGACTGCTCGCTGAACTGTACTGCCCGCAGCCGAGCGGGAACGGCTGCCTCGACCACGGCCTGTATGTCACCCCCGACATCGCCCGCCTCCGCGTGGGCACGGGTCATAGTGCACCGACACACCATTTGGTAGATTGGGCAGCGGAGACTGCGCGCCCACGCAGACCCGCTGCACACCGGGAGGGTGTCTTGGCACGGATCATCTCGATCGCGAACCAGAAGGGTGGCGTGGGCAAGACGACCACCGCGATCAACCTCGCCGGCGCCTTGGCTGAGCTCGACTACAAGGTGCTGTGTGTCGACATGGACCCGCAAGCCAACCTCACCGTCGGCCTGGGCCTCAGCGCCCGTGATATCGATGTGTCGATCGCCAACGTGCTCCTCGATCCTTCCCTCTCGCTCGAGGACATCGTCGAAAAGACCGAGACGGAGAACGTGGACGTGGCACCGTCGGATATCGACCTCTCGGCCACGGAGAACCAGCTCTTCAGCAGCATCGGCCGCGAGCACGCCTTGCGCGAGGTGCTCCACGGCTGGGCTGAGAAGCAGTACGACTATGTCATGGTCGACTGCCCACCGACCCTCGGCTTGCTGACCATCAACGCGCTGGTGGCCAGTGACGGCGTGATCATCCCGGTGCAAACGCAGTACTACTCGCTCAAGGGCTTCCGGGCGCTGGCCAACCTGGTCACCCAGATCCAGAGCAAGGGCCTGAACTCGAGGCTGCGCATCCTCGGTATCCTGCCCACCTTCTACGACGGACGCACCAACCTGGCCAAGGACATGCTCGCCGAGCTCAGCGAACTGGGGGACCATCACGTCTTCGATTCCATCGTGAAGCAGACCGTTCGCCTCGGGGAAGCACCGCTCGCGGGCAAACCCGTGACGTCATACGCCAGCCGTTCCGCCGCCGCCGCGGTGTACCGGTCACTGGCCCAGGAGGTGATCGAACTTGGCTAGGCCCGACTTCCGGTCGCAGGCGGCCGCCCGCCTCGCGAACGAGCGCACCGAGCACGTACCGACTCTCATCGACCTGCTCCGCACGGACGATCCGGCCGATGTGACCGATATGCGGCGCATGCCCGTCGATCGCATCTATTCCAATCCGGACCAGCCCCGCCATCACTTCGACGAGGACGGGCTGCAGGACCTCGCCGCCTCGATCCGTGAGCACGGCGTGCTGCAGCCCGTGCTGGTGCGGCCGCGCGCTGACGGCCACTACCAGATCATCGCCGGCGAACGTCGCTGGCGCGCCTCGAAGATCGCCGGCCTGACGCAGATCCCCGTCATCGTCGAGCAGATCGACGATGAGGCCGCGCTGGAGATCGCCATCATCGAGAACCTCCAGCGCGAGGACATCTCTCCGCTCGAGGAAGCCGAGATGTTCGAGCGCATGACGCATGAGCACGGCTACAGCCTTCGCAAGCTGGCCACCAAGCTGGGCAAGGACAAGGGCTACCTCGAGAACCGGCTGCGCCTGGCCGATGCGCCCGAGGAGATCCGTGAGCTGGTCTCGGTGCGTCGCGACACGCTGTCGCACGCCTATGAGCTGATGAAGGTCGAGGACCCGCGCAAGCGCCGCCGCCTGGCCAAACAGGTGGCAGCCGGCGAGCTCAGCCTGGTCAAGCTGCGTCAGCGCATCGAGGGTAAGCCCAGGCGAGAGCCGGAGCCGGAGTCGGAGGCGGAGTCGGAGCTGGAGGCGGAGCCTGCGCCGGATCTCGAATCCGCGATCGCTGCCGAGCACGAGCCGGAGGTCGAGCTGGTCGCGGTCCCCATCGCACCCGACGGCCCGGCCGTGGATGCGCTGACCATCGACGCCGCCAGCGAGCACCTCTCGGCCGCGGTGGCCGAGCTGGTCGACGCGCTCAGGACCGACGCGGCGCTCGCCGGCGCTTCATCGCTGGAGCGACAGCAGTTCGCGAAGTACCTGACGTTGGCCAAGATCAAGCTCGAGAATGCCATCGCGGTGGTGCGATCGGGCGAGCCGCACGAACCGCTCATCCCGACCGAGCTGACGCACGGCAGGGAGCCGGGCAGCTAGCCGGGGCGAGCCCGCTCACAGCGCGATCCACCAACGCCCTCGACCATGATCCCTATGGAGCTGCTCTACCTCATCATCGCCATCGCACTGGCCGTGGTGGTGTACCGCTACCTCACCGGTCGTGGCGGCATCGAGATCCTGCGCGGCGACTACAGCGGTCTGCCCCTGGACGGACGGCTGGAGGTGCGCCAGCACGAGGTGCGCTGGAAGGTGGCCGAGGGCGACTCCTTCGTGGCTGGGTGGCAGTTCGCGAACGGGCACTTCGTGGTCATGCGCGTGGTCTTCGACGGCGCTGACGAGGAAGAGCCGGACCTGGGGCATCTCGATCTGAGCATCGACCGACGCGCGGTCACCAACGGTGTGAGCTGGACGGAGAAGATCCACGACCGGGCGCTGCGCGCCGACGTGGAGGCCATCCTGAAGGCGCTGATGCGCGAGGCCAGGGTGGCGCGCTCGGACAAGACGCGGCTGGCTGCCGCGAAGCCGGTCGGCGACGTGCGGCGCAGAGGCCACGAACGCGACGGCTAGCCTGAACAGGCTAGGCCCTGAGCGCGTCCCTGATCCCGGGCTCGAAGCGTCCCAGGCTGGTGCCGTGCTCGAAGGCGGCCACGCCGCGGACCACGGACCGGGCCACGACCAGGACGAACAGCGGCCCATCGGCCAGGCCCAGCAGCGAGTGGCCCGCCCGGGGCGTGTGCGAGAGCTCCAGCAAACGCGCCGCCGCCGACTTGTCGCCCAGCTCCACCAGCCATGCGGTCAACTGCTGGCTGTCGTGGTCGGGCGTCATCTGCGGTCGCAGTCGCGCGTGGATGACCACCGCAGCGCGTGCCGCGGCGAGGATGGGCTCGAGCGCCGGATCGCCAGTCGCGCTCAGCCAGATCGCCGGCAGTTTGCTCGCGAGCTCCGGGTCGTCGACCGCGTAGTCACGGCCATCGAGTGAGGCAGCGACCCGCAGGCCGGCGCTGGTCAGGTCGACGGTCGGCAGCCAGGACGCGAAGCCCCACCGCAGCAGGCCCACGCCGTCCGGCCCGTCAGCCTCGACATAGCCCCAGGCGTCACGCAGATCGCGCTCTGCCGCCGGTTGAGCGAGAAACCAGTCGATGAGCTGCCTGAGCGCCGGCTCTGCGTCTGCTCCCGCAGCGCGAAGGAGCGCGGCCGCGTCGTGACAGCGACCGGCCGCATGGCGCAGAAGCGCCAGGGCAACGAGGACGTCGCGCTCATCGACCCGCGACGAATTGGCCGCTGCGCAGGCCCGCAGTCCATCAAGGACAAGCGCCGCATCTCCGCTGCGCATGGCGAAGACCGCCGAGCGACGGGCGAAGGCCAGCAGCGTGTAGGCATCGTCGAGGCTGGTCGCATCGCGACGTTGAGCACGCTGGCCGGCGGTCAGCCGCCCAGCAGCGCGGACGTACGAGGTGAGGGCGCTGTCGAGTGGCAGCGGCACGATATCGAAGAGCCGCAGCTGTCCGAGCCAGGGGTCATAGCGGCCCGGCGGGAGGGGCGACGCCCTCCCCGAATTGGCCCGGAGGCGACGCGGCTCGGCCGCTTGGGCGGCCGCGAACTCCTGGCCGATCGTGACCTCGTGATCCTCGTCCACGGCGCCACCCTACGCCACGCGCAACCTCGCGTCGACGTCATCGAGCTGCAGGCGGGGCCGCCGGATCCCGCCACAGGACCCGGCCCGCACGGCCGGCCCGGCCTGCTCACCACAAGAGCAAACTCGACCGATGTGACGGCCTTCTTGCAGGTTCGGTCCTTCGAGTGAGCAGGAGTGTCAGGCGTGCTCTCCCCGTGAGCAGGACCAGCAAGTTCGGTGCCGGGCACGTCGAGATGGTTCACCCCGTGAGCAGCCCGAGATCCGTCGCGCCGAACGCTAGATGTAGACGAGCTCCTCGAAGCCGGCGACCAGGAAGTCGATCTCCTGCCGGCGCGCCTTCTTCGAATGGGCGCGCAGGCCCGGGACCAGGCAGTACAGCGAGATGGCCGGCACCATGAGCTGGCCGTCGGCGGTACGGCCGATGGTCGCGGGCGCTCCTCCTCCGGCGGTGAAGACCCGCTCGATGCCGGCGTCGTCGAGCCCGGTGGCCTTGCGGTAGTCAGCGAGGACCGCGAGCACGCCGCGACGGATGGACATGTCGCGCATGAACTCGATCATCCAGGCGTCGAGTTGCTCGTCCGGCTGCTCCTTGAGACGGCTGCGGTAGATCTTGGGATCTTCAGACAGGCCCTCAGACGACAACGGGTCTCCTCCTCGTGGTGGCTCGCCGGTCATGGTAGCGCGGCATCGACCGTGGGTCTGCGTCGGTCGTCATCGGTCCGACGGTCGTCATCGGTCCGACGGTCGTCATCGGTCCGACGGTCGTCATCGGTCCGACGGTCGTCATCGGTCCGACGGTCGTCATCGGTCCGACGGTCGTCATGGGATCGTGACCGCGGCCGACTACCATGTCGCCATGTTCCTGTTCCGACGATCATCGACCATGCCCGCGGCCGAGGATGCCCTCCCCGGTCGCGCCGAGCCCATCACCATCACCGAGCCGCATCACGTCAACGGCGCCTCGATGACGCCGCCCTGGCCCCCCGGTACGCGCACCGCCATCTTCGGGCTGGGCTGCTTCTGGGGCGCCGAGAAGTCCTTCTGGGAGACCGACGGCGTCATCTCCACCGCGGTCGGCTACGCCGGCGGCTACACACCGAACCCCACGTACGAGGAGACCTGCAGCGGCCGGACCGGCCATGCCGAGGTCGTGCTCGTAGCCTACGACCCCGAGCGGGTCTCGTATGAGGCACTGCTCAAGGTCTTCTGGGAGCACCACGACCCCACCCAGGGCATGCGCCAGGGCAACGATCACGGCTCGCAGTACCGCTCCATCATCCTCACCGCCAACGACGAGGAACGGGCGACTGCAGAAGCCTCTCGTGACGCCTACCAGCGGCAGCTGAACGCCGCCGGCTACGGCGACATCACCACCGAGATCGTCGCTGCCGGCGAGTACTACTACGCCGAGCCCTACCACCAGCAGTACCTGTCCAAGGATCCCGGAGGCTACTGTCCCGACCACGGCACCGGCGTGGCCTGTCCGGTCGCGCAGGGAGTGCCCGTCGCGGAGTCCTGAGACGGTCTACGTCGACGCGTAGCCGAGGTACACGATCCCCGACTCGAACGTGCGCGTCTCCAGTCGCCTGAGACCGGTCGGTCGGACGAGACCGGGAAAGAACCTCGTGCCTGCCCCGAGGACCACGGGATGGACCAGCAGCCGGTACTCGTCGACCAGTCCGCGCTCGATGAAGGCTGCGGCGAGCGTCGGGCCGCCGACGTCCAGATCACCGTCGAACTCCAGCCTGAGCCTCGCGAGTTCATCGCCAACGTCGCCAGCGACGAGCCGGCTGTTCCAACCGACGGTCTCGAGTGTCGTCGAGAAGACCACCTTCGGTTTCGCCCTCCAGATACGCCCGAACTCGAGCATGGATGGCGTGGCCTCTGGATCGGAGTCGGCTGTCGGCCAGTATGCCGCCATGAGCTGGTAGAGCCGGCGCCCATTGATGAACGCGGCCGCCCTCCGCGCCTGGTCGTTGAACCAGGTGTGCAGTTCCGCGTCGACGAGAGCCCAATCCAGACCGCGGTCAGGCGTCTCCACGAAACCGTCGAGCGAGACGTTCATCGAGTAGATCAGCTTGCCCATGGCCCGAGCATAGGTCGCGATGTCGGGCGGGTCTAGGAACGCCGAACCACGGCCCGGAGGTGAGGGCATGGCACGCTGTGCACCCAACACCCATGGCGGCTACCGCCAGATCACGACATCGGCACGGCCTGCCCCGTCAGCATCGGAGCCCAGGCGACCTCAAGCGCCCGGCCAGCTCTTGCCTCCGGCGAGCCGGAGTCCTACCGTGGCCAGGTTCGCAGGCTGCGACGGGAGGATACGGCGATGGCGAAGACGTGGAAGCTGAGGAAGGGCCAGGTGATGGTCGTCGAGGACGCGCGCACGGCCTCGCTGGTGATCGTGGCTCGAGACCTCAAGAACCAACAGGAGAAGGTGGCAGCCGTGGAGGAGGTCCTGCGCCGGCTCCAGGCGTGAGCATGGCTGGCATATCCGGCAGCCGAGGCAGCCCACCAGTCAAGACGGTCGATGACTACCTGGAGTCGTTCTCACCAGACGTGCGAGCGGTGCTCGGCTCACTGCGAGAGGCGGTCCGCAGGACACTGCCAGACGCTGAGGAGACGATCAGCTACGGGATCCCGGCGTACAGGGTCGATGGTGCGGACCTCGTCTACTTCGCCGGCTGGAAACATCACACCAGTCTCTACCCCATCCCGGATGTCAGCGAAGCCATGGAGAAGGCGCTGACGCCGTACAGGGCCGGCAAGGGAACGCTTCGGTTCCCGCTCGGCGAGCCCGTGCCCATCGACCTCGTCGAGAGGGTCGTCCAACTGCTCGCGCGCCAACGCCGAGCGGGACAGCCGCCCGGCTCATCGCCAGGCTCGCCGTAGCCGAGCGGGTCGATCGGCTCGCCGAGGACTACTCCGCGATCTCCCAGATGTGGCCGGCTGGATCGGCGAAGCTGGCCGTTGGCACGCCCCACGGCCGATCGATCGGACCGTTCGACAGCTCGACTCCGCGCTTCGCCAGCTCCGAGCACATGCGGTCCACGTCATCCACCTCGATCGTCAGCTGGAGGCGGGCTCCGGCCTCCCGGGGTGCCACCAGGGGCAGGCTCGACCGGTTCCCGCGCTGCCGAGGTCTTGAGCAGGTTGATGATCGTGTTGCCGAAGTCGAAGACGGCCGAGTCTTCGTCCTCGAACCTGACCGGCAGGCCAAGGACATGCTGGTAGGACTGCCCCGTGGCCTCGAGGTCCTCGAGCACCAGGCTGATGGCGCCGGTCCCCCGGGGCCAAGCGGCGACTTTCGGATCTGCCATGCGACTCTCCCTGCTGGTGGCCGCGGCAGCCGCAGCACGTCGGACCTGGATGCGATCACGTGAGGCCAGCGCATCCGCCTGACCAAGGAGCAGGCGCCCAGCTTGGCGACCCGTGCCCTGGACTGTCCGAGGGTCCGGGCCACTCCTACCCCGACCAGGGCACCGACGGCGCCTGTCGATCGGCGCAGGAGCGAAGGCAGGCTGGGCGCTGCCGGGACCTCCGTCACTTGACTCCTCCGCAGGCCGGGAGTCTGATGTGCCGTAGCGGGAGGCTGTGAGACACGGTCCGCGTACGTTGGCCGCCTGGATCGTGCCGAGCCACTGGCGAACCCCACCCGCGGTCAAGCCGAGGAGGCTTGTCATGCGTACCTTCCGGATCTCGCTGACCGGGATGGTCGTGCTTGCCCTGGTCGGTGTCCTGTCGGTGACCACGGTGGCGCGATCCGACGACGCTGAGGCCATGGAGCCACCCGCCGAGTTCAGTGGTCGGATCTCCTGTCCCGTTGCCACCGATTGGCACCAAGCCACCGTCACCGATGTCGTCCTCGGCCCGCTGAGCGATGGCGACCTCATCCGGCGCGAGGCCCGCGGAGGCTTCTTCGGGCCCGTCGTCGACGAGATGAGTGACCCGCGTCTTGAGGGCGTGTGGTCGGTCTACCTCGATTTGGACGAGTACCTCTATCCCGGTGTCGACAGGCAGGAACATGTGGTGCTCATGACCGGCCTGCAGCGCATCGAGAACAGTGCGGGCGCCTGGCAGGGCTCCGCTCCGTCCGCCTTCGTGCCCGATGCTCCGCTGACGAGGTGGGAGCTGGTCGTGCTGGTGGGGGAAGGAGCCTATGAGGGGCTGACGGCGCTGCAGTGGACGAACGTCGTCGACGACACGTGCTCTTGTGGCGACGCCGAAAACCTCTGCGCGTGGGACATCCGAGGCCTGGTCTTCGAGGGCCAGATGCCTCCGATACCGTCGGTGAACCAGGACCGGGCCTGGGTGCGATTCGGCTGACGAAGGGTGGGGTGTTCGCTACCTGGTCTCGATCACGCGCTACCAGCCTCCTTGCCATCCAGTGGAGAATCAAGGCACATGCGGGGGGTGATGAAGCGCGGCCCGTGCATCGGCCGCCCTGGACCGCGCCGAGCCACTGGCGAACCCGACCCGCGTCTAGCTGGTCAGGAGGTATCGGTCTCATGGAACGAAACCCACGACGTCGCACCGGAACGCTGCTCGCGGTGGCCGCGCTGCTCGCCTCGCTGACGGTGGCCACCTTCGCGACCCCGGCGGCCGCGGCCAATCCCAGGGTCGCCATCGTGCAGGGCATGCCCGGCGTCCGTGTCGACATCTGCATCGACGCCAAGGAGGTCAAGTCGCGGATGGTCTACGGCAGCTCGGTCTTCCGCAACGTCACGGCCGGCATCCACAAGATCAGGGTCTACCGGACCGACCCACGCAAGTGCCGGGGTCAGCTGCTCGCCAAGAAGTGGGTGGCCCTGGCCGCTGACGCCGAGGCGACGGTGGTGGCCACGGCCAGGGCCCCGAGGATCGTGGTCTTCGACAGCCTGCCCGGTGGGGTCTCCGACTACATCAGCGACATCCACTTGCGCCACGCTGCCGACGTCGGCAAGGCCTGGATGGGCCTGCAGCTCCAGAGCGTGATGGTTCTCAGCCCGGCGGCCCCCACGGCGTTCCAGAAGGGCGACCAGGGCCTCATCGAACTCATCAACAGCACGGTCAGGGCCAAGGCCCGCAAGCCGAGTGGAGTCAGCCTGGCCCGTTCCACCTGGGTAGACCTTCCCTGGATCAGCGCAACGACCGACACGTATGGCAACACCCGCCACGAATTCATCCTCGTGGGCACAAAGGCCAAGAACGCGCGCTTCGCGGTCGTCAACCGGCCGGCACCGCCAGCGCCCTAGCTCTAGCGACACCCGTCAGCAGACGATCGGAGGCCCGTCCCGCTCTGGGGCGGGTCTCTTGTGATGGCCGCATGCCCAGCCAGCTGCCAAGGCCCGTGCCCTCGGTCGTCAGCCCAACGGAACCGTTCTGTCGCAGATGGCGTCCAAGCCCGGGGAGGAGCAGCCTATGGTGCTGCCCTGAGGCTGAAGGATTCACGAGGTGACGCTCATGCCAGGTATCACCAGGTCGATCGCCATAGCGGGTCTGGCGCTGATGTTGGCGGTCCCCGTGCTGGGGCGTGACGCTCCGGAGCGGACGAAACCGACCCCGCTCGAAGGCTCCACGTTGACGTGGTGCGCAGATGTCGAGCCGGTCGCGGTCGATGCGGGCGCCTTCCGCGACTCGCCGGTCTATGTCGGCAATGAGCAACCGATGAGGAAGGTCCTCAAGTGGGCCAGGAAGCAGCCCGGCTACGAGGACGTCTGGATCGACCGCGATCACTTCGGCTGGCTGGTGCTGGCCTTCAGCCGTGACGCAGACCTGCGTCAGCAGGAGCTGACGAAGCGCTTCCCCGATGACGGTGTGGTGGCGGTCGAGGTGGAACACACCACCAAGCGGCTGCGCAAGCTGCAGAACCGCCTGACCAGACAGCTGCCGCAGATCGTCGACTCCTTCGCGGTCGGCGTGGACGTGACAGCCAACGTCACCGAGGTCTCCGTGCCCTACGTCAGCGAGGAGGTCGTAGCCGAGCTCGAGGAGCGCTTCCCGGGCGAGCCCTTCTGCCTCGATGGTGGAGATCCTGCCGACCAGCCGGTCGCCGGTCCGCAGCCGAGCGAGGGCGAGGGCTGGAGTCTGGTCGGCTACGAGCACATGGACGCACGAGGCAAGAACTACCGGACCGGCGTCGCGGCCGACGCGAAGGGATATCGGCGCCTCTGGGAGCGCACCGGCCTCAAGGGCGCCCCGGCCGAGGTCGACTTCGAGCAGGACGTGGTGCTGTGGTTCGCCGTCGGTCATGGTTCGGCCTGTCCGAACATGCGGCTCGACGACATCGTCGTCGATCAGGAGAGTCCGGCGGTCTATCCCGCCATCGTCGATGTCGACGGCAACGTCGCCTGCACCGACGACTTGGCCGGGGTCTACCAGTTCGTCGTCGCACTCGATCGCGAGCGCCTGCCTGGTGGACCGTTCGTCGTCGGGCTCAGCGCCCCCGATGGATACGGCGTCGGGCGTGATCAGACCGTGGTCGAGATCGACCTCTCCGAGCCCGGGGCGAGTGCGAACAAGGGCGACATCCACCCCGCCGTCGCTGCCGGGAAGGAACCGCCCGCGCGATCGGGGACGTTCGTCGAACCCTACGGTGCGTGGGACTACCTGATCGACACGACCTGCGGCATCGGTTACCTCGGCGTGCTGAACGACATCCACTGGATCACCGACGAGGCCGACCTGCCTGATGCCTGGGGGCCATCGGTCGAGCCCGACGGCGGGCTGCTCGTCAGCATCGCCATCGTCGAGGCGCCGGACGCGCATGTCGACGCCACGCTCGACGGCCATACCATTCGCTACCTGCCGGCAGCCGTGGCGCCGCCGCCCTGCGAGCCCTGACCGCCCTGTCGCAAACAGGTACTGATGGCGGGTGGACGGTCGGTCTTGGCTACTGCTGGCGACCCCATCAGGCGATTGGCCGCATCGACGAGACCTGTCATACATGGAGCGTCGCACCGTGTCGACAGCATGCAGAGAGGGGTTCCCGATGGATCTGGCGTCATTCCTTGCCGTGGTCGTGGCCGTGCTCATCGCACTCTCCGCCTACTTCCTGTTCAACGACACACCGAATCTGGGTGGCCTGGGGTCGCGTCGCCGACGCTAGCCCTGCGCCGTTGGGCGCTGTCCGAGTAGCCGCGCCCGGGCACGTGCTCGGCACCGCTGAGTCGCCCTTCAGCGTGGCCCTGCGCAGCCCGGCTGCCGCGGCGATACTGTCGAGCCGTGAAAGACACCGGCCATCCACTCATCTCTGCCGGCGACTTGCTGGCCGCCATCGACGATCCCGGCATCCGCGTCGCCGACGTACGCTGGTTCCTGGGCGAGCCCGAGCGCGGCCCGGTCGAATACCGGCAGGGCCACATCCCCGGCGCCATCTTCGTCGACCTCGACAGGGACCTGGCGGCGCCCCCGGGTGCCGGCCGGCATCCCCTGCCCGACCCGGGCGCCTTCGCCGGCCGTATGGGTGAGCTCGGCTTCGGCGACGAGCACACCATCGTCATCCACGACGCAGCCAGCGGGCAATACGGTGCTCGGATGTGGTGGATGCTCGACCGCCTTGGGCACAGGAACGTGGTCATACTCGACGGCGGCCTCGAAGCGTGGGCGGCCATCGACGGCCCCCTGACCGCGGAGAAGGCACGGCCGCTGCGCACGACCATGACGCTCGCGAACGAGTGGCCCGGTATCACCGATCGCCAGACCGTAGCGGCGAGCGAAGGTCGGATCGACCTCGTCGATGTCCGGGCTCCGGAGCGCTACCGCGGGGAGGTCGAACCGATGGAGCGCATCGCTGGTCACATCCCCGGAGCCCGCAACTGCTCCTGTGGCTCGATGCTCGACAAGGACGGGCGCATGAAGCCGGCCGAGGAGATCGGCCGGCTCATCCGGGGCAAAGGTGAGCGCTCGGACCTGCCCCTGGTGATCTCTTGCGGCAGCGGCGTGACGGCCTGCTTCGGCATGCTCGCGGCGCGTATCGCCGGTCTGCCCGATCCGATCCTGTATCCGGGCTCCTTCAGCGAGTGGGTCGGCAGCGGCATGCCGGTCGTCCAGGGGCCAGAGCCGGACGGGACCCTCATCCGCTAGCGAGCGATGCGTCCAGGCCCCGGCCAGGTCCGTCGCTTCGCCGACGACGGTGGCGCGGTCATGGTGGTCTCATCGGTCTCACAACGAAGCGCCGACCGGGACGGTCGGCGCTCCCCAGGGAGTGGCGCTACGAAGCTGACGATGAGCCCGACACGAGGCTCGGCGTCTAGGCTGTCTATTGCGCCCGAAGGAGTTCGAAGCCATCCTCGAGCGGCTGGCGCTGTTCGGTCGGAGAAGAGGTTGCCTTCGGCCGAAGCTTGATCCAGACGGTCGCGGCCATCAGGCTGGCGACGACGATGGCCACCGCCATGGCCAGGCCAGCGCGGACTATCGCGCTCGCTTCGACGAGGAGGCCGGAGCTATCGATGAGCGTGATGGCCGCGAACGAACCCATGACCACGACCACGAACCAGAGCACCGTCACGAAGTACATCTTGGCGACTATCTTGATGGTGTCCTTCACTTCAGACTCCTCGTCGGCTGCTGCCTGGGGTGGTGTCGAATGCCTGGGAAGCTCGTCCCCCGACCGGATGACTAACGTACCAGCTGACCAGTGCACCCAACCCCACCGGACCGACGAATCTTCGGCATCTTCGCGCCGGCGTACCATGACCTCTGCCGCATCAGCGCGCGGCCTGGACCCGATCGGCCTCGGTCGCCACGACGAGCCTGGCTCGGTGGGCAGGTCCGTGACCGGCCATCGTGTGCACGAAGACCACCCCGCGAGGAGGCTCCAATGAGGCGATGGTTCACGGTCCTCGCACTGGCCGCCCTGGACAGGCGCTGAGGCCGCCTTGACGATCGCGTGGGACTGCCCCGGCATCTCCGGGGCACCGGGTCGCGACAGGGCCTGTGATCGATGAGTGACACTCCCGGATTCGATCCCTTCGAGATCCTTGGGGTCGGCGAGGATGCCGACGCGGTCCTCATCCAGCTGGCGTATCGGGCACGCATCAGGCAGGTGCACCCCGACATCGCGGGGGCCGCCGGACTGGAGCACACCAAGCGCCTCAACGCGGCTCGCGACTGGCTGCTGAACCCTCGCCTCCGAGCTCAGCTCGTCCGTCCCCCCGCCCCGCGGCGACCGGGCGCAGCGGCGGCACGCGGCAGCCCTCCCCCCTCCCGCGGCAGCCCTCCCCCGTATGAGAGCGCGCAGACTGGCCAACGAGCCAGCGATGACATGGCGTACGACCGGTGGGGCCTCGACCCGGACACGTTCGATTTCGGGTCGCACACCGCTGAGCTGCGCGCCTTCTTCGGTGCCATCCGCGCCCTGACGCGCGATGAGCGCGCGCGGGTCAACTACAGCCTGGGAGACCAGCGGCCGGTCTTCTTCGAAGCGTACAGGGACTACCTCGGACCACAGCTCTGGTCCCGCTCGCGAGTGCTACGTGACGCGGTGTCGCTGATCTGGCTGTCGGGCGTCGACGAGGAGGCCCCGTACGTGTTCCCGCTGGGCCATGTCCTGCCCAGCGGGTTCCTGGTCGCCAATGCCAGCGCACAGTGGGTGCTGCTGGGCGATTTCCTCAAGCAGGAGCTCGAGGGCGGTGCCGCTCGGAGCGAACACCTCGTCGAATCGTTCGCGGCGCGATGTGCGGGCCCTTGGGAGGCGTCGGTACAGCAGGCCCGCTACGGGCCACACCAGGGGCGGGTGGCGGCCTTCCTCGAGAGCGCGAATGCGCTCACCGTCGACGCCGCGGCGCGCCTGGCGCGTTCATGGCGGCGTCACATGGGCGAGGACGCACTCGGCGAGTCCTCCGACCACATCGGACCCGGCGTGTGGCTGCCCGCTCCGCCGAACTACCCTGACGTGCTCAAGGTCAGTGGCTACCTCGCTGCGGTCGATGCCTCACGGATCGAGCCTCCGGCCGGTCTGGCGCCGGCGGACCACCATGCCTACCGCTACGGCCTGCGCCTGACCGCGCACGTGCTGGCCCTCGGCCTGGTCAGCGGCTCCGGCCGGGACTACCTGCAGCCCTGGCGAGACGCGACCGAACCCGATCGGTCGCTGTGGCGCCGGCTCCGTGCTCGCCCCACCAGCTGACCCTCACCCTCCGCGGAAACGGCCCACGATCAGTCCTGGTACCGCCCTCACCCACAGGGACGGGTTGACGCCGTATGGGCCGCAGGTGCAGGCTGTCCGCATGGGGGGCTCCAGGTCACCGCGATCGGCCACCATCGCCGCGTTCGTCGCCGTAGCGCTGATCCTTGGTGCGACCTCGCTCATGGCCGCGCCAGCGGTCGATGCCAAGAAGCCGAAGGCGGGTGGGGTCGTGGAGTGCCCGGCGAAGGTCGGTGCCTACCCACTCGAGAAGGTCCAGGCGGCCCCGGAGGTCCATACCCAGCACTGCTACTACGACCGTCCCAAGAAGAAGGGCTGGGCCATCCTGACCGTCGACTGGTGGCCCGACGAGGATGGCGAGCGCCGGGGCTGTGAGACGCGTGAGCCCGCGTTGACGGACCTCCCCGGCGTCAAAGGCCGGGCTGCGCAGCTGACGAGCCCGACTCGCAACGTGCGCGGGATCGTGAGCCTCGCCGATGAGGCTCGTGTCTCCCTGGCCGACGCCCAGGCTCCCCTGCAGCGCCTCATCAGTGCGGCTGAGCCACTGGGCCATCCGTGCGTGCCGGCGCAGAGCCCGGTCACTGGACCAGGTCCCTCCTGTCCGCTGCTCCTGCCGGGCGACCTGGTGCGCACCGACTGGTACGCGGGCGACCCGCAGGTGGCCGAGGCTCTTGGGGACGGCAGCGACGGGCGCTTCGGTCTGCGCTGCCTCTACCAGCCTGCCTATCGTGCGGACGAGGGCGGTGGCATCGTGCGGGTGCAATGGAAGGAGGGTGATCCCGGCGACAACTACCTGTGCACGGCCGAGACCAGGGAGTGGCGGGGCAGCGTGGTCTCGCGCGCCGGCTATCACCCGGTCGAGGTGGAGATGGACCAGGAGTCTCCTCGAGCGCTGGGGCGGCCAGGCCTTGGCCGATACGCTCGTGGCCGCCGCTGCCCAACGCACGCAGCCCTGCCCCGACGCCCCCGACGGTCCGGCCCCGTATGCCGAGGCCACGCTCCCGACCCCGACCACCACCGGCGCGGCCCCGACCGACCCGAGCGCCATCGAGGCGGGCCCGACCGAGACCACCATCGTCCTCGGCGGCGGCCCCGGCGAGGAGCCACCGGTCGTGGGTGCGACCATCGAACTGCCCGAGGACGACCAGCACGAGCTCGTGGTCGGCGGTCCTGGCGGCGAGGTCATCCGCGAGGAGTACATCGGCGATCGTGGCACCGTCAGCGGCTACGGCCCCCTCGTGCGCGACGCCGATGGCAACTGGTCGGTCCTGGTCACGGTCGAGTTGGGCGCGGCGCCCGAGCCGACCCCGGAGCCCAGTCCCGAACCCTCGACCCCGGAGCCGACGATGGGGCCGCCGAGCCCCGAACCCTCGAGCCCGGAGCCGAGGGACGAGCCCTCGAGCCCGGAGCCGAGGGACGAGCCGACCGACCTGCCGACCGCGACCGGGGATGACACCCCCGCGAGCGTCGATCGACCCGCTGGTCCGACCGAGTCCCCGACGGCTCCCGAGCCTGAGCCTGAGGGATCGTCGGAGCTGATCGGGGTCCCCAACGCCGTGGCCGCCCTCATCGCCGAGCTCCCGCCGCAGGGTGCCGGCGCGGTGCGCAACCTCACCGACCACATGGCGGTCCTGGGCGAGATGCTTGGCGAGGCGGGTCAGGCGGAGGTCACCATCCCCGCGGGCGACATCGCCTCGCTCCAGGCGCTCAGGCCCGACCTCGTCAAGCAGGTGCGGCTCGGCTCGGGCTCGATCATCGTCACGGTCGGCCTCGATGACATTCACGTCCCCGGTGTCGAAGACCCCATCAAGCCGGTCGTGGACGTGCTCATCACCCCGATCGTCAAGGACGGCCTCATCGAGGTCAGGCTCAGCCGCTTCGAGGACCTTCAGACGCACGAGATCGTGCGCATCCTCATGGCCACACTCAACGGCTACGTCGCCGACCCCGGCCGCGATGGACGCTTCACCACGGTCTCGGTGACGCCCGAGGGCATCACCGTGGTGGCCACGAGCAAATCGCCCGGATAGGGAGGGTCGGGCCAGTTCAACGAGGGACGCGGTCGCTGTTCGACCGTGGCGACCTGCGGCTTTCCTTGCCGAGCGAGAGGAGGTCCGGGCGCTCACCCGCTTGGCCGGGCTGTGGCCGGCCGGGAACCGCGTCACGCCGCTTGGTCTGGTGACCAGCCTTCTCGCCCGCCACCGTAGTATCGACGCCGAAGGGCCGCGACATCCTCCGAAGGAGCGGTCGAGCTGACCAACGAGGTGATGGTGGACCAGGCTGAGCGAGTTGTGTCCGTGGTCCGGGATACGCTGGGTGAGGCCGTGATCGCCGCCTACCTCAGCGGGTCGGTGGCGACCGGCGACCTGCATCGGACCAGCGACATCGATGTCCTGGCCGTGACCAGCCGACCGACCATGCCTGACCACAAGCGATCGTTGATCGGGCGACTGCTGCCGATCTCCGGACGCGGCGACCCCACGGGGCGCTCGCGCTCGGTCGACCTGGCTATCGTCGTTCAGGCGGACGTTCGACCCTGGCGGTACCCACCGCCCATCGACTTCCAGTACGGCGACTGGTGGCGCCGGGAGTTCGAGAGGGGCGATCTCACGCCGTGGGAGTCGCCGAACCCTGATCTGGCGATCCTGCTGGAGATGGCCCTCATCGCGGACCGTCCGCTGTTCGGCCCCCCACCGGCAGAGGTCCTGGATCCGATCCCGCGTGCCGACGTCCGGCGCGCGATGCTCGACGGCATCCCCGCGCTGCTCGCCGATCTGGACGGGGATGAGCGCAACGTGGTCCTCACGTTCGCGCGCATCTGGACGACGCTGGCGACCGGCGTCATCCGCTCCAAGGACGGCGCCGCGGACTGGACGCTGCCGCTCTTGCCGGCGGAGCACCGTGCGGTGCTCGAGCATGCCCGGGCCATCTACCTCGGTGACGCGCCCGAGGACTGGAGCCACCTCGCGAATCGAGTGCGGCCGCATGTGGACCACGTCATCGGGGAGATCCGACGCGTGCCCGCGCCTGCGGTGCCGGAGGAGCCAGGAGACAGGGACCAGGCCACCAGCGCATCGATCACGCCAGAGCGGAAAGATCCCCTCACGGCGGGAGGGCCCGACTGATGCGTGTCGATCTCGCGTCCGTTGCCAGCATCGTCCGCGAGGTGCGATCAGGCTCGAGCGGATCCCGGTCCCGGGCGACAGCTGCGCGGTGAGCGTCCCAACCTGGCACCGGGCGGCAGCGTAGCTGGCGACGGCGATGCCCATGGAACGGCTCCACCGAGAGGTAAGCCGGCCCCGTTTCGCCTAGTCGATGCAGGGTAGACCTGCGGTGAGTCCAAGGCTGGCGCCGCCACCGCCCGTCTCGGCTACGACCTTTCTGCCGGCGACCTTGGGGATCTTGATGGTGACCACGAACCCGAAGTCGAGTCGGATGATCTTCAACAACTACCGCGCGATGAACCTGGTTCGTGAGTGGGCCGGCGAGCCCATGACGCGCGAGAAGCTCCTCGAACTCCACCGGGTAGTCACCGGCGGTACTCTCGACGACCCGGCTGCTGCCGGACGCATCCAGACGCCAGAAGACGAGAGAGTGGTAGTCACCGATCGCGCCACCGGCGAGGTGACCCACGAGCCGCCGCCGGCTGAGCAGCTCAACGAGCGACTCGAGCAGATGCTCGAATGGGCCAACGGCGGTGGAAGTCAGGGTTTCGTCCACCCGGTGCTGCGGTCGATCGTGCTGCACCTGTGGTTGGCCTACGACCATCCGTTCGAGGATGGCAACGGCCGCATGGCGCGGGCGCTCTTCTACTGGTCGATGCTCTCCCAGGGTTACTGGCTCACCGAGTGGCTCTCCATCTCCAGCACTCTCACCAAGGCACCCGCCAAGTACTGCGAGGTCGTTCCTGCTGACTGAGACGGACGACCTCGATGCGACCTACTTCATCCTGTATCAGCTCTCGGTCATCAGAAGGGCCATCGATGAGCTCCGCGCGTACCTGAAGCGCAAGATGTCAGAGGTCCGAGACACCGATCGTCTCCTTCGGACAAGCGACCTCAACTATCGGCAGATCGCGCTGGTCGGCAACGCGCTTCGACATGCAGATGCGTCCTTCACCTACAAGTCGCATTCGCATCAGTCATCGAGTCGCCCTCGAATCGGCACGGCTCGACCTTCTCGACTTGGAGAGGCGAGGGTTGCTGACCAAGCGCAAGGTGGGGCGGCAGATGGTGTTCCACCCTGTGCCAGACCTCGCGGATCTCCTCGCGGACGGAGCGCGACCGCCGGCCTAGCGGTGCCGTCACGGCGTCCGGCACGAGTTGCGAACCGTCGACATCCGCACCGCTCGACCTGGATGTGGAGGTTCGTCGACACCGTGACTCTGGAGCTATGCCATGACGGCATGACCGAGCCCGGCGGTTGCGGTCGCGCTGGGCGGGGACGACAATCGGTACTCCTGCCAGTCCCGGCACGACGACGATCTTGCCAACTACGAGTCAGACCATTCGGTGAGCCGAATGCGTTCATCTTCGGGTCGCTCATTGAACGCCTCGATCCACTCCTGGACGGCGTCCGCATCCGTCAAGTCGACGCCGTCTGAGACCATCAGCGTCGCGATGGACTTGGCCGGACCGGCCCGCGTGGAATCATGCATGGCCTTCCGGTACGCCGGCTCGAATTCGTCCACCGCCGCGACCATCTCGGCGACTGTCGGGATCCGCGAGGCCTCGCTCGGTCCCCGCGAACCGTAGCCAGGCCCTGAGCACGACCGGGAGTCGCTCGATGTCCGCATCATCGAGCGAGAACTTGCGCGGGAACCAGTCGTTGAGCGCGAGCTCGACCACGATGGGACTCCAGTGCAGCGCATCATCGAACTGGTCCGCACCGTAGTCGATCAGGGCTCGGGCCAACGACGTATCGCGTCCCAGCTCGCGGCCTGGCTCCGAACGGCGAAACCTCGTGTACAGCTTGTCCCGGGCCGTTCGGCTCATCAGCTTCCGCTCGATCGGTCGCGGGCTCGGCAGGTCCATCGAGCGCCTGCCGACCAGCGGCAGCAGCGACCGCAGCTCGTCGGTCACCGGCGGCTCCCACACGTGTCCGAGGCTGTCGAGTGCATCGCTCAGCCGGTCCGAGTACGCCTGCGCATCGAGGTCGACGATGCGAATACCTTCCAGGGCCTCCCAGCTTGACCGCAGATCGACCGAACCAGGCGCCACGCCGATGTCCTTGGCGATGTGCAGGATGTTGTGGTCGACCAGCACGCACAGGTCATGCGCGTCCTCGCCTCCATAGCTGAAGCGCCCGACGAGGAAGTCCTGATCATCGAATGAGTCCGTCGCCACCCAGGCGCACTCGAATCCCTGCTGTGCCAACCGTATCGAACCAGTCGGGTCGAGGTACGCCGGCAGCCCGGAGCTGTTCGATGGCGCGAGCGCAGTCGAGCTCGAGGATCATGGGGTCCACGGCACGGAGAGCCGCGAGGAGGGCCAGCCCGTCGGGACTCGCATCTCGCGCAAGGAAATCGACCATGGCGGTACCAAAGACCAGCACCGGATCGGCGTCCTTCAGACTGGGCGCCCATCCACTGTGCGAACAACGAGCTGGCGAGTGCTTCGGCAACGACCGGACTGGGCTCGTCGGCGAGACCACGGGCGGCAGCGAACGCGGCAGCGGAAACGTCATCAAGTGATGGCACCGGCTCCAACTGCCCGTGGCGCGGGCCCGAGCGTTGGCGTCGTCGCTGTTCGTGGCGTCGTTTGGATGTGCGGCTCACGGCCACCATGGTATCGGCATGCTCGGGCGCCGGGTCGACTCGTGCCCCACTCCAGCTGCGGGGAGGTGGCCAAGTCGACGCGGGATGACCAGGACAAGCTGCCTCACCTCCATCGTGAGACACCCCGACAGCAGGGCTCAGTCGCCCCTGAGTAGTTGGTGTTTCCTGCTGCCTTGTCCACGTTGAGATGGCGGAGGACGGCCAGTTGACCCCGGAGTCCTCCGAGCGCCAAGATGCCGCAGTAGGCCACGCTCTGGTTCGTCGGGGGAAATCATGGTGCCTTGCATCCGTCTCGGTGCGTTCGCCCTGGCGGGCACGCTCGTCCTCTCAGCCTCGTCTGGGATCGCCCAACCTGCTGCGGTTGAAGCCGCCGACTGGGAGTGCCTGCCCAGCGTCGCTGATGTGCCCCTGGACGAACAGATGGTCATCAACGCGGGGAGTGTCGGCGACCATGTGATCCACTGTGGCTACCTGAAGCAGACGAAGAAGCACTTCATCGGCAGCATCTACGTGAACCTCCAGTGGATCGATGCCGACAGCAAAGCCGAGTCCTGGAGCGACCTTGCGGAATGGTGTTCGCCATCCCCCAGCGAACGCGAGTTGCATACCTACCCATACCTGGGCGAGAAGCTGGTCAGAGCCGATTGGGGAGCCGTGGCCGCTGCCGGCGAGGGCAAGTGGGACAAGAAGGGCCGCCGAGCCGTCAAGGAGCTAGCCGCGACCATCGCGGACCGTGCGGCTTCGTGCGGGCCGGACTACTCGTCGGCGACCGCAGCCCGTCCTGCGACGACCATCGAGCCCGATGCGATCTCTCCCGGTACCACCACTGGCACCACCGAGACGACTATCGTGCTCAGCGGTGGCCCGGGTGAGGAGCCGCCCGCAATGGGCACGACGGTGCCCATGCCCGAGGACGACCAGCACCGCATCGTCATCGGCGGTCTCGACGGCGAGGTCATCCGCGGTGAGTACCTCGGCGACCAGGCCACGATCGTCGGCTACGGCCCGATGGCCACTGACGCCGACGGCAACTGGTCGGTCTCCGTCGAGGTCGAGGCCAGCACCGCGACGGCTCCGTCGGCCGAGCCGCCGAGCCCCGTACCCTCCACGACATCGTCCGTGCCCGCTCCGTCCGAGACGCCGTCGCCGCTGCCCACCGCTTCCCCGCTCCCGGCACCGTCGGCGACACCGCACGCAGTGCCCCCGCCGGAGCCCTCCCCAACGCCCGCTCCGACGCCCGAGCCCGTTACCTCCCCCACACCGGCGCCGCCGCCCGAGATGATCGGCATGCCCGACGCGGTCGTTGACTACGTGGCCGGCCTGGAGCCCGAGGCCGCCGGTGCCGTGCGCGACCTCACCGACTACCTCGGGGTCCTCGGCGACGAGCTCATCGAGGAGGGTGCCGGCGAGGTCACCATCCCGGCCTCGGACCTCGCCTCGCTGCGACTGCTCGCGCCCGGCTTCGTCAACGAGATCCGGCTGGTCTCTGGCGGCATCGTCGTCGACAGCGTCGTCGATGTCCGGGTCATGCCCGTCATCGGGCAGGACGGCCTCATCGAGTTCCGCACCAACCGCCTGCAGGACAGGATCGGGTCGCACGAGATCGTCAAGGCCCTGGTGCTGGCCCTCAACAACTACGTGGTCGAGAGCGGTGGGCGCTTCCGCACCATCTCGATCACGCCCGAGGGCCTGACCGTCACCGCGGAGCGGCCACTGAAGTGAGGCTCGATGGACCGACAGGCACGCCGGCTGTACAAGCCACACGATGCGTATCTCCGAGCCACGCGCTCCTGGTCGGACTCCTACGCATCGCTTCGGAGATGCGATCCTGGCTCTGGCCAGGCACGCACGAAGGCGAGTCGCCCCGCGTAGGTCAGAGAGCCGCGACGTGACACGGGGACACGGTCGATGGCGTCCAGTGAGCGCTTGGGGTCAGACGGACGACGATTCCGACCCGGCCGGACCATCGACGGAGCGGTGGAACGGGTAGGCTTGAGCCAGGGGGAAGACGCTCGTGGCCTTTCGCTTCGTCCATACCGGTGACCTTCACCTCGACAGCCCGTTCGTCGGCCTGACCACCGAGGCACCTGCGAGCGTGGTAGCAACGCTGCGCGAGTCCACCATCACAGCGTGGGCCAACATCGTCGACCTCGCCCTCGACGAGCACGCGGACTTCCTCCTCGTCGCCGGCGACGCCTTCGAGCACGCCAACCGTACGCTCCGCGGCCAGCTGGTCTTCCGCGATGGCCTTGCCCGCCTGGCGGAGGCCAGCATCCCCTCGTTCGTCGTCACCGGCAACCACGACCCGCTCGACGGTTGGGAGCCGAGCGTGGCCTGGCCGGAGCTCGCCCACCGCTTCGCGGCCCACGAGGTCACGTCGGTCCCGGTCATACGCGACGGCGAGGAGATCGCCCGCATCTACGGCATCAGCTACCACCAGCGCGACATCGCCAAGAACCTGGCCAAGCTCTTCGAACGTGACGCCGACGCGCCCTTTGCCGTCGGGCTGCTGCATGCGAACGTGGGCGGCCTCGAAGGCCATGCCAACTACGCTCCCTGCGCGATGGCCGATCTGCGCGCCAGCGGCATGGATTACTGGGCCCTCGGTCACATCCACGCCCACCGCGTGCTCTCGAAGAAACGCCCCGTCACCGTGTACTGCGGCAACCCCCAGGGTCGCGATCCGGGCGAGACCGAGCCCCGCGGCTGCTATCTCGTCGACGTCGACGACGCCTGGCGCATCAAGCCTCGCTTCCACACCCTCGACGTCGTCCGCTGGCAGACTCCTCGATGTGCCCATCGATGAGGTAGCGACCGAGGAGGCGCTCATCGAGGCCGTCATCGACACCGTGGGCGACGCGCAGACGTCGGCCGGGCGCTCGATCGTGGCGCGGGTCCGGCTCGCCGGTCGGGGCCCGATGCATGCCTCGCTGGCCCGGACCGGCGTCCTCGACGATGTCCTCGCCGTTGCGCGCGAGGGCTTGAGCACGACCGAGCCATTCGCTTGGATCGAGTCCCTGCGAGATCGACACGCGCCCGGACGTCGACCTCGATGAGCGCCGCAAGGCCGATGACTTCGTCGGCGACCTCCTGCGCCGACTCGACGCCACGCGCTCGCGACTGACCACCGACGGCGACGAGGCCGCTGAGGACCGAGCCGGGCAACTCGACCGCGGACGAGCTCGAGGCGGTGCTCGACGACCTCTACGCGAACAACCGCGCTCGCAAGTACCTGCGAGAGGCACGACCGGACGCGGCCGCGCTCGTGCGCGCGCTCGACGAAGCCGAGTCGATGCTGGTCGACCACCTCGCGGACGAGAAGTAGCGGCGATGCGCGTCGACACCATCGCCATCGATGGCTTCGGCCAGTTCCACGGCGCGCAGCTCTCCCCTGCCCCGGGCCTGACCGTCGTGCGCGGCCCCAACGAGGCGGGCAAGACCACGCTGCTCGCCTTCGCGCGGGCGATGCTCTTCGGCTTCGAGACGAACAAGTACCCCGCCTTCAACGGCGGCAAGCGCGGCGGCTGGCTGGACATCGTGATGGCCGACGGTCGGGCGCTGCGCATCGAGCGCTACGGCGAGCGTGGCGGCAGCGGCAAGCTCCGCGTCATCGAGAACGACACCGACCTCGGGCCGGGCCACCTCGCGCAGCTGCTCCAGGGCGTCGAATCGACCGTCTATCGGAACATCTTCGCCTTCGGCCTCGCCGAGCTCACCCGCTTCGAGACGCTCCGCGACGAGGAGGTCGCGGCACGCATCTATGGCGCCGGCCTCGGGACCGGCGGGGTCTCCGGGCTGAAGGTCGAGCAGACGCTGCGTGACCGGATGGAGGATTGGTTCAAGACCGGCGGCAGCAAGCCGAAGATCAACGCGCTGCTGCGGGCCCTCGAGGATGTCGACCACGCGCTCGCCGACCGCGACCTGCCACGGGCGTACGCCGAGGCCGGGGCTCAGCTGGACGCGACGCTCGACCAGCTCGATGAGCTGGAGCAGCGGTACGCCCACCTCGACGCGGAGCACCGCCGCCAGCACCGGATCGTCGATGGCTGGGAGACGTGGCTACGGCTGCTGGCCACCCGGGCCGCGCGTGACGACCTCGGCGAGGTGCCGGCGTTCGACGAGGACATCCTCGAACGGCTCAGCGCCCTCGAGACGCGGCTGGCACAGAGCGAGCATGCGGTGGAGATCGCAGACGCGAACCGCGAGCGGGCGCGGTCGGCGCTCGATGCGGCAGCCGTCGACGCGGCAGCACTCGATCGGCACGACGACCTCGTGGCGTTGGCCGAGGCTACGCGGGTCGAGACCGCGCGGGCGGACGAGCGTGCCCGCGCCGGGCGCGCGCTCGACGAAGCACAGAGCGCCGTGGCCGCCGCACTCGGCAATCTCGGGAGCGGGTGGACTGTCGAGCGTGTCGAGGCTTTCGACGACTCGATCAGCGTCAAGTCCACGATCTCCGGGCGCTTCCGGACGTCCCGGGCGACCGCGGAGAACGCGCTCGGCAGCACCCGCAACAGCCAGCAAGCGGCCGTCGAGCAGGCCGAGGGCGCGAGCGCCCGTGCCCAGGCCGCAGCCGAACGCGTGGCCGTGCTGCAGGACGAACTCGCCGACCGGCCGACGTCGGCGGCGCGGACCCGCAGCCTCCGCGAGATCGAGCAGCTGCGCGACCGACTCGAGCCCGCACGCCGGAGCGCCGAGGACGTGCCCGACACGGACCTCGCGGCACGGCGTGAGTCACTCGACGAGCGACGTGCGAACGCACGCGCACTCGTCGGCGCCCTGGCCTCACGGTCCGGTGCCGACGAGCTGCTTCCGAGCGCGTCGGCCATGGCGGCGGCCGCCGAGGTCGAGGCCGGGCGGCGGTACCTGCTGCCGGCAGCCGTCGCCCTCGGCGCCCTCATCGCTGCGGTCGTCCTCGCGCTGCTCGAGCTGCCGATCCTCGTGCCCATCGTGGTCGCGGCAGCCGGTGTCGGTGGTGCCGCTGCCTGGGCCCTGGTGCTCCGGCGCAGTACGCCGGTATCGGCGTCCGAGACGCGTGCACGCCTCGAACGCCAGCGCGCCCAGGCGACCGGGCGAATCAAGGACCTCGGCCCGGCCCTGGGGCTCGGGGACGACCCGAGCGACACGGACCTCGGTCGGCTCGACGCCGAACTCGACGAGGAGCGGCGGCAGCTCGAGAAGGACGAGGACCGAGCTGATCGGGCGGCTGACGCGGCCCGAGAGATGGAGCGGCTGGCCGGCGAGCTCGCCGCGGTCTGCGGTGCCAACGGCCTCCCCGACGACCCCTCAGCAGACGAGGTAGCGGCGTTCTCGGCGGCGATCGAGCGCGATCGCCGGACGGAGGCGCAACTCGTCGAGGCGATCGAACGCGAGCAGCAGCTCCGGACCGAGGCCGATGCCGCCGCCAAGCGCATGATCGACCTCGCCGCGGCGCTCGAGGAACGCACCGCAGAAGCCGAGGCCGCTCGCACCGAGTGGTCCGAGTGGCTCGAGGCACACGATCTCGAGACTGCCCTCGACCCGGAGACCGCCGTGCGTATCGTCGATGCCGTCACCGCGGCCAAGCAGGCGGTGGCGGGGCTGCGGGCAGCCGAAGGCCGGCAGACGGAACTCGCCGAAGAGCAGGGTCGCTACGTCGAGCAGGTGCAAGGACTGGCGCGGGCGTTGGAGCCCGAGGCGGCTGAACAGGAGGATGTCCCGGCCAACGCGACGCTCCTGGCCAAGCGGCTGGCGGACGCGGTCGAAGGCGAACGCACTCGTGACGAGTTCGCGCACGTGCTCGCGGAGCGGACAGAATCGGTGGAGACCGCCGTGCAGGCACGTGACATGGTCAAGGCCGATCTCGATGCCTTCCTGGCCGAGGCCTCGGTCGAGGATGGCGCGACCTTGCGCGGTGAGGTCGCTCGGACAAGACGAGCCGCCGAGCTTGACGGGTCCATCTCGGCTGCACGCGCGACGCTGACGACCCTGTCTGGACCGGGCAACGCGCTGGACGCGTTCGAGACCGACCTGCGCACCGTCGAGGACATCACGAGCGTCGAGGCGACGGTGGCGGAGATCGCCGGCCGACTCGGCGATCTCTATGACGAGCGGGACGCACTGAACCAGGAGGCCGGTCGGCTGCGGGCGAGCCGGGCGGAGATGGAGACCGATGCGGCCGCGACCGGATTGCGGCAGGAACGGGAGGACCTGCTTTCCCAGCTGCGCGCGGCTGCTGAGCAGTGGACGACGCTCGCGCTTGGGCACCAGGTCCTGAAGCGGTCACGCAGCGTCTACGAGGAGGCCCACCGGCCAGCGGTCGTGGAGAAGGCGGAGCGGTTCTTCAGCGAGTGGACCGACGGTCGCTATCGCCGCATCATCGCGCCACTCGGCGAGGACATCCGCGGCATCGAACGGCGAGACGGCGTCGAGGTCGGCATGCCGGGGTTGTCACGCGGCACGTCCGAGCAGCTGTACCTTGCGCTCCGTTTTGGGCTCGTCCGGCACTTCGTCGAGACGTCAGGCGAACCGCTCCCGATCGTCATGGACGACATCCTCGTGAACTTCGACTCCGACCGGGCCGCGCGGGCCGCGCGCTCCATCGAGGAGCTCGCGAAGACATGCCAGATCATCTACTTCACCTGCCACGAAAGCACGCCGCTCGAAGCCGAGCTCGAGCAGTCCCTCAGGCGCATCGAGGTGCGCTGATGGGGCGGATCCAAGAGCTACCACGGAGCCGCGGCCGCACTGGGCCTCCATGCCTTGCCCGTAGATCCAGCGGCCTTGTATCCCAGCGAAGCATGGCGACGCCATCCGGACTCACGGGAATGGCAGATGACCGCTGACGACCCGAGCGCACCACGGCGGTGGCGGTGTTCAATCGGCTGCTGCATCACGCCAGCACCTACCGAATGGAGGCAGCGTGAAGCGCGACGGCGAGGAGGTGCGCTCCTGCCGGCCACCTGAGAACCCTTCCGGGGTGGGGACTTCTAGTTGGCCACTCCGCTGCTACACCAGCTGTAGGGACAGGACCGTCTTCCGCGCACAGTCAGTCACACGGCCAGTCACGTGAGCTGACGACGGGGTCGCCCGGAGTGGCACGGAGCCGCCCATGGAGAGCACCCCACGAGGGGACGGTGGCTCCGGTGGGCTGGAATCCGGACGTACGACCGACCGGCTAGCAGCCGGCTAGCACGACATCGCGGAACTTGTTGCAGGGTTCCGCCGAGGGTGTTCCATTCCTGCTTAACCGTACAGGTTCGTACGGTTAGTGACGACGAACTACCCCGGCGATCCTCGCCTCGCACTGAGCCACGAGATCGAACAACTCCCGGGCTGCGTATTGGCGGTCCCACGTCCCCCGGCTGATCTGGGCCAGGACGCCCACGGATTCCAGTCGCTTGAGGCCATCGAGCGTCCGCTGCGGGCTCGCCCCGATCATCTTGCTGGCGGTCGAAGCCGAGAGGATGGGAGAGGCAGGGATGATCTCGAGCAGTCGCGCCGCCGAGGAATCCCTGCGCGGCCGGCCGCTGCGCTCGAACCATTCCGTCCGGAGCTCATCTACATCCGCGGCCATCGCCAGGCCTTCGGTCGCAGCCCGATCGACCGCTTCGGCGAAGGAGGCCATCCACGGTGCGATCCCGCCGTTTCGGAACTCGATAAGGCCACCGATGTAGCTCTGCGGTCGCGCGGCGAGCACGACCGACACTGGCGGCACGAACACCGGCGTCAGGCGAGCGCGCCTGAAGATGGCATGGATGAGGCAGCGACCGACGCGACCGTTGCCATCCGCGAATGGATGGATGGTCTCGAGCTGAGCGTGCGCGATCGCCGCCATGGCGATCGGCGGGATGTCGTCGCGCGCCAGGAAGGCCACGAGGTCATCGACGAGGCCTGGCACCACATCCTCGGGTGGCGGGACGTAATCCGCTCCGAGCGGGCTGGTCGCACGGCCGCCGATCCAACCCTGCGTGACTCGGAACTCGCCCGGGAGCGCATCTGGTTCGTCCTGCATCAGCGTGCGGTGGATGTCGAGCAGACCGTCGACCGTGAGCTCCGCGCGCTCGCCGATGGCGATCGCCGCCTGCATGGCGTCGATGTTGCGCGCGATCGTTCGAGCGGCTCCGCGCGCTACGGCAGGGTCGAGCAGTGCACGGGCCACATTCAGGGATGTCGCCTGGTATCCCTCGATCCGCGAGGAGGCGACTGCCTCGGACCGCAGGAACAGGGGTCCGATCGCTTCGAGACCGGCGCCTCCGGCCCGTGCGTTCAGTTCGCGGATCGCGTCTTCGGCGAGCAGCGCCAGTCCCGCTGTCTCGAACGTGACGCGTGGGTCGATGTCCGCGATGCGGTCCGGCAGAAAGGCCTGATAGCGGAACGAGCGCTTGTCCCGGCGCCCGCCCATCGCGGTGAGGTCCCCAGCCCAGGTTCGTTCGATGGTCGTCGGCATGAGCTAACCGTTCAATCGTGCCTTGTCTTTGAACACTTACGATACGGTATCTCCATAAGTGTTCACAGTCAACCGGAGATTGGACGGTTGCGCAGCATCCTGCCCCTGGGTGTCTTGATCTAGAACCATGTGCAGCCTTGAACGGTGACATGGTGCGAGCCGTTCAACACGGCACCCATTGGCTGCCGACCTCGATTGCCGGGCGCCGGCGGGCAGGTTCTGAGCCGGCCACTCGGCTAGCAGCCGGCTTGTTTGACGATCTTCCTGCGCACCAGCACCCGACGGCCTGTCAAGCGGCCGGGACAGGCATGTGCACCAAGGACGGTTGGCAAGTCCGCCTTCGGGGCGGGACTCCGCGGCGGACGGGCGAGGCGGCTCCTGCGTCCGGGTGGGCCACGGAAGTACGCCGTCGCGTCTCGCGGAACCGAGGTGTGTGTCTCATAACATTGACATAACACGAGCGTTATGTCTAATCTATGAGACATGAAGAAGTCGAAGCCACTCTACCCACGGCAACAGCGCGCGGCTTCAGAACTGGGCGCGCGGGTTCGACTTGCCCGAGAGCGCCGACGTATGCCCGCAGCGGAGCTTGCGGAGCGCGCCGACACCTCTCGGATGACGATCTACCGCCTGGAGCGCGGCGACACGAGTGTCAGCCTCGGCGTGCTCGTGCGGGTGCTTGGCGTTCTGGGGCTGGTCGACGACCTCGGTGCCGTCGCCCGGGACGACGTCCTCGGCCGCCAGCTTCAGGACGCCGCCCTGCCGCGTCCCTCGCGGTCGTTGCGCTGATGTCGAGGCTGGAGGCTGCCACCGTCTTCCTCGACGCACACGACCTCGGTCCGTGCCGCGTGGTCGGCACACTCCGGCCCGCCGGCCGTGCGCCCGACAGCCCGATCGGCTTCGTCTACGCCGCGGAATGGTGGTCCGAGCCCACCGCGTTCCGGCTCGACCCGAGCCACTACGAACAGACCGTTCAGCCGCAGTATCCGGAGCCGGGTCACCAACTCGCGCCCGTGTTCACCGACGCCTCGCCTGACCGATGGGGGCGACTCCTGCTCGACTACCGGGAGCAGGACCGGGCAAGGGCAGAGGGCCGACGGCCCCGGCCGCTCGGCGAGTGGGACTATCTGCTCGGCGTCAACGATGAGCTTCGCATGGGCGCGCTACGCTTTGCCGCGCCAGCAGCAGGTTCTCCGTTCCTCGACGACGGTCCGGGTTCCGTCCCGCCGCTCGCGGACCTTCGGGAGCTGGAACAGGCAGCTCGGATCGTCGACGACCCAGGTCATGATGATCTCGTCCGCCATCCGCGACGCACTGCGGCATCTTCTCGCCCCCGGCAGCCCGATGGGTGGTGCCCGTCCCAAGGCGAACTTCCTTGATACTGCAGGCGCGCTGTGGTTTGCGAAGTTCCCATCGCACAACGACCGCAGAGACATGGGCGGCTGGGAATACGTTCTGAATCGCATCGCTGCAGACGCGGGGATCGACGTCCCGGAGGTCGACCTTCGGATGTTGTCCGGCCCGTACAACACGTTCCTCGCGCGTCGCTTCGACCGAGAGGGGAACGGCCGACGTCTGTTCGCGTCGGCCATGACGATGCTCGGCAAGCGGGACCGTGAGCCATCTTCCTACGCCGAGATCGCCGAGGCCATCGACCTGAACGGGGCACCCGGTCACATCGAAGACGATCTCGCCCAGCTGTTCCGCCGGCTCGTGTTCAACATCGTGACCGGTCATCGCGATGACCATCTGCGCAATCACGGATTCTTGCGGGCCCCTGCCGGATGGCGTCTCGCTCCCGCCTATGACCTCAACCCGATGCCTGAGATGTCGCAACACGAAGTGGCTGTCGGGCTTGCGGCCAAGGGTCCCGATGTCGAGGTTGCCGTCAGCGAGACCGCGCCGTTCTGCCGGCTGACCCCGGCCGCGGCTCGCGACATCGTGAGCGAGGTCCGTTCCGCGGTTGCAGAGTGGCGATCGGTCGCGCGCGAGGTGGGCCTGTCACGCATGGACATCGAGGCGGTGTCGCCGGCATTCGACGAGTGAGGGGCCCAAGGCGTCGTGCCGCAACCGCGACAACCGTCCTTGTCTCCCAGGTGGCTGGGTGTGACACCCTGAACTGGCCCCACTTGGGGCGCGTAGTGATGATCTGACCTGGCCCCACCCCCGACCCACCAGCACCCCATGCTCGGGACTGTCTAAGGTTCCGAAGCCCGGGGAGAAGGAGTTGTCGAGAGTGGAGCTGTTCGAGGGTATCCGTCGTGACCATCGGGAGGAAGGGCTGTCGCGTGCGTGCCCTGGCCCGTCGCCACAAGGTCCATCGGCGCACCGTGCGCCAGGCGCTGGCCGCGGCGCTGCCGCCACCACGGGTCGTGCCGCCCAGGCGCGCCCCGGTGATGGGCCCCTGGACGGCCACTCGTCCGGGCCTGGCTGGTGGCCGATCGCGAGGCGCCGCGCAAGCAGCGCCACACCGCGCGGCGGGTCTGGCAGCGCCTCGTCGAGGAGCACGACGCGCCGGTCGCCGAGTCGACCGTCCGCCAGGCCGTGCGCGAGCTGCGCGCGCGAGCTCGAGTCGGGCATCGGGCAGGTCACCATCGTGGCCTGCCATCCACCCGGCGAGGAGGCCGAGGTCGACTTCGGGGAGGCCACCATCATGCTCGCCGGCGAGCCCACGATGGTGCACCTCTTCCACCTGCGCCTGTCGCGCTCCGGCAAGGGCGTCACCCTGGCCTTCCTCGCCGAGGACCAGGCGGCCTTCCTCGAGGGCCACGCCGTCGCCTTCGAGCGCCTCGGGGGCGTGCCCACCGGCCGCATCCGCTACGACAACCTGCAAGGCCGCGGTGGCGAGGGTGCTGCAGGGCCGTGGCCGGATCGAGACCGACCGCTTCATCGCCCTGCGCACCCACTACGGCTTCGACTCCTTCTTCTGCGAGCCCGGGCAGTCGGGGGCCCACGAGAAGGGTGGCGTCGAGGGCGAGGTGGGCCGCTTCCGCCGACGCCATCTGGTGCCCGTGCCCGCGGTGGCCAGCATGGCCGAGTTCGACGACGCTGCTCGCCGAGGCCGACCGGCGCGACGAGCGAGCGTCGCATCGACGGTCGCCGCGAGACCGTGGGCGAGGCCTTCGAGGCCGAGCGGCCCCATCTGCGGCCCGCTGCCCGACGAGCCCTTCGACGCGGCCCTGCCGCTGCGGGCCAAGGTCGACCGCAAGGCCCGCGTCTGCGTCCGGCAGCGCTGGTACTCGGTGCCCGCCGGCCTCGCCGGTCGGCACGTCGGCGTCCGACTCGGCGCCCGGCACCTCGAGGTCCTCCACGACGGCCGGCTCGTGGCCCGCCACGAGCGCAGCCACCGCAAGGGCAGCCAGACGCTGATCCTCGACCACTACCTCGAGGTGCTCGCGCGCAAGCCCGGCGCCCTGCCCTCGTCGCTGACGCTGGCCCAGGCCCGGGAGTCAGCGGCGCCTTCACGTCGGCCCACGAGCGCTTCTGGAGGCGGGCGAGACGGAAGCTCGGCGACGCCGCCGGCACGCGGGCGCTCATCGAGGTCCTGCTGCTCCACCGGCGCCTGCCCTTCGTCGCGGTCCATGCCGCGCTCGACGCGGTCGAGCGGATCGGCTCCGTCGATCCCGCCCTCGTGGCCATCGAGGCGCGCCGGATCGCCGACGGCGCGGGGCACCACCGGCGGTCGACCGCCGATCGGTGCCGAGCGGGCCGGCTGGTCCCGGCCGGTGCCGGTCCTCGCCGGCTATGACGCCCTGCTCGGCGTCGGGACCGCCCGATGAGCGCGGCGCTCACCGAGCAGGCCGCCGGCCTCGCCATCGACGACGCCTGCCGGGAGCTGCGCCTGCCCACCGTCCGGGCCCAGCACGCCGAGCTCGCCGAGGCGGCGGCCCGGGACCGCCTGACCCACCGGGCCTTCCTCGCCGAGCTGCTCGGCGCCGAGGTCGAGGAGCGCGACGCCCGACGCCGGGAGCGGCGCATCGCCGAGGCCCGGTTCCCGACGGTCGAAGCGCCTCGCCGACTTCGACCTCGCCGCGGCCCCGACGATCCCGCCGGCCACGCTGGCCTCGCTCTCGACCCTGGCCTGGGTGACCGCCGGCGAGCCGGTCGTCCTGATCGGTGACCCGGGCACCGGGCAAGAGCGCACCTCCTCATCGGTCTCGGGCATGGCCGCCTGCGAGGAGGGCCTGCGGGTCCGCTACGTCACCGCGGCGGGGCTCGTCAACGAGCTCGCCGAGGCCGCCGACGAGCGGGTCCTCGCGCGCACCGTGGCCCGCTATGGGCGGCTCGACCTGTTGTGCCTCGACGAGCTGGGCTACGTCCATCTCGACCCGCGTGGGGCGGAGCTGCTGTTCCAGGTCATCACCGAGCGTGAGGAGCGGGCCTCGATCGCGGTGGCCAGCAACCTGCCCTTCGGCGAATGGGGCTCGGTCTTCCCCGATGGTCGGCTCGCGGCCGCGGTCGTGGACCGGCTCACCTACCGGGCCCACGTCATCGAGACCGGCAGCGAGTCCTATCGCCTGCGGGCCACCCAGCTCGCCAGCAGGAAGAAGGGAGGTGCCAGCAAGACCTGATCGACACCGATCACCGACCGTCAGGAGATGGGTCGGGGGTGGGGCCAGATCAGATGATCACGGTGGGGCCAAATGAGCTTGTCATTCCCAGTGGTACGCAGAATCGGCGTAATCGACTCCGCCAGAGGCCGTGCCGTGAGTTGGTACTGCGGGGATAGACATGGCGAGATGGACGGCGCAGACTGACGCTAGCGGGAGGCTTGGAGGCGCAGCCCACCGACTATGGCCGCCTCAGCTGCGCTGAGCCACTGGCGAACCCGACCCGCCAGCAGAGCCACGAGCACTGGCTCGCGCCGGTCAAGTTGCCGCGCAGGGAGGTGTCGGATGAGCGTCTCGATGCCCAAGGTACGAGTCGCTGCGGAATGGTAGGAACGTTCCTCCCAAGACCCACGACTGCCACCAGGGAAAAGTCGACTACGCCGATGAGATTGCTGGCGGGTTCCATGCAGCGATGGGCGCGTACGGCCACGAGAACCACTGGCGGAACGGGACTGCAGACGACGGGAAGCTGTCGATATGGGGCAACGATGATACGTGGGAGACCGACTTCAGACATCCCGACTTCGGTGGCGATTCGCTCCGCTGGACGGACGATGTCCACTTCTTCTGGTTCCAGTCGCACGGCGGCATTTGGAGCGATGAGTACCACATCACGTTCTCCAAGAAGCAGGAGCACTGCATAGGCGGATCGAAGACCTGGCGGCTGGGCTCCAAGAACCTCAAGTGGTCTCGTAGCTGCCACGTGCTCCACGGTCAAGAACCTTGAAGCCGACCATATCTTCTCGATTTGGCGTGGCCCTGCACGTGGAGTCCACTTGGTGCTGGGCTTCATCGGGACCTCCAAGCACGGATGGTCGAACGAGGAACTGGGAGCGGACGTCGCGAACAACGTCTGCGGTGGACGCGGAAATGCGTCGTCGTGGCTCGATTGCGCCTACGAATGGTCGTACAACAACGACGCAGTCGCGATAGCCTTCGGTGCCACCAAGGAAGAAGCTGAGTCCCGCGTCAACTGGAGACTCTCGCTGACCGGGACTGGGATGTTGACGTCACCAACTGGCTCTGGTGGCGAGCACGCTATTGAGCTGCGGCGAGTTCCCTGGAAGAGGGTCATGATGCTGCCGATGCCGGTCCTCCACAGTCAAGGCCAGAGACGTAGAAATCTGACGGTGTTGCCCCGCGGCTGCTGGACGAGGATGCCCTCTCGGAGCTGGCCGAAATCGGTCGGGTTCACGAGGATCCGTCAGTCACAACCATGGTGACCAGTGCAGACGAGATGTCCCTTGCCACGGGGAGCAGGGAGCTCACGATGGACCGTCAGTCTGGCGGCGTCGGTTCCGGGACTACTCGAGGTACCGAATTGACACGGGACAGGCGAGCGTCGACTACGACGACGAAGAAGCGAGTCGGGTAGCGAAGTTCGCGGCCATCGACGAGATGGGGCCGATTCCAGTGAACGACGAATCACGTCTGCTGAGGACTGCTCGATTGCGCACCGGAGCCATGAGTCGGGATGGTGACGTGGTACCGAGCCGATCATACCGACGTGGGGGTCTGCTACCAACGTGTGCTCGATAGCAGCCTTGACGTCCTTGGTCCTGGCGGCAGGGTGGCAGTGATCTTCGACCAGAAGAAGTGGACTCGATCGGCTGGGACAGGACCTGGCGGCGCTATCGACCGCGTCGAAAGCACCGTGGACCGTTTCAAGACAGAGGACGAAGTCGCGGGTGAGCTGGCTACGCAGCTACGAGGAGCGTTCACGGATCAGGTTGCGATCGGTTCGGCTACTTCGAGGAAGGGTGGCGTAGGCGGCAAACCGATCTGCAGCGGCGTCGTGTGCTTGTGACGCACAAGTCTCCGAGTGTCTCTGAGTCGGGTCGATCTTACGTGACGCCAGCTGCGCCGACAGCATCGGCGAGATGACTCCGACGGCCAAGCCGCCCAACAGACGGGGTCCGTCCGGAGTCCAGGCTAGGCCTCTGGCTGACGTGGCCCCGAAGACCACCCCTCGCCACGCCCAGCAGGGCGTCGGCAGGCTCTGCCGCTGCAGGGGGTCGTGCGGGGACATGAGGCCGAGAGAGCAACGCAGCGACGATGACCGCTGGCTTGGTACGCGGTAACCGCTTGATCGAGCTCCGCTTGTCCTCAGCCTTGAAGCAATCCACGGTGCTCTCGAGGTCATGTCCCTAGAGTTGGTGTCACAGCGCGGTGGTCGAGGAACAGAAATGGGCCACCGCGTCATCCTCGCGTCGTTGGAGTGGAAACCGACGACACGAAGGAGAACGCGATGACCGAGGACAAGATGGCCGTGCTCGAGATGCTGCGCAAGGCGATGGTCGACGGGGACGTCGATGTGCTGCGCGAAGGGCGTGCGGGTGCTCGCCGAAGCGCTGATGGAGATCGAGGTCACGGCGCTCACGGGGGTGCCGAAGGGCGAGCGTGCGCCGGAGCGCCGGCTCACGAACCGCAACGGGTACCGGGAGCGCCGCTGGGACACGCGGGTCGGCACGATCGAGCTGTCGATCCCGAAGGTGCGCGACGGCAGCTACTTCCCGAGCCTGCTCGAACCGCGGCGTCGCGCCGAGCGCGCGCTGCTCTCGGTCGTGCAGGAGGCCTACGTGGCGGGCGTCAGCACGCGCCGGGTGGAGGACCTCGTCGAGGCGCTCGGGATCGCCTCGCTGAGCAAGAGCGAGGTCAGCCGCATCTGTGCCGCGCTCGACAGCGAGGTGGCGGCCTTCCGCAGTCGCTCGCTAGTCGGGGAGTGCTACCCGTATCTCTGGCTCGATGCGACCTACGTGAAGGTGCGCGAGGCCGGCCGGGTGGTGAGCATGGCGGTGCTGGTCGCGATCGGGGTGTCCGACCACGGGCGAGCGCCGGATCCTCGGGCTGGAGCTCGCGCCGGGCAACGACGAGGGCAACGCCTGGGCGCCCTTCCTGCGCGCACTCATCGAGCGCGGCCTGGCCGGGGTCCGGCTCGTCATCAGCGACGCGCACCGCGGTCTCGTCGAGGCGGTCCGTGAGCAGATGCTCGGTGCGGCCTGGCAGCGCTGTCGTGTCCACTTCACACGCAACGCCCAGGGTCTGGTGCCGCGTCGGCGCGGGGCATGGTCGCGAGCGCGATCCGCGCGATCTTCGAGCAGCTCGACGAGGCCTCGGCCTCCGCTCAGCTGCGTCGCGTCGCCGACGGCCTGTCCGCTCGCTTCCCTGCGGTCGCCGAGCTGCTCACCGACGCCGAGCCCGACCTGCTCGTCCACTTCACGTTCCCCGAAGCCCATCGCCGCCGGATCCGCAGCACCAACCCGCTCGAACGGCTGAACAAGGAGATCAAGCGTCGCACCGCCGTCGTCGGCATCTTCCCGACTCGCGCGAGCCTCATCCGCCTCGTCGGCATGGTGCTCTTCGAGCAGGACGACGAGTGGCAGGACGGCCGGCGCTACTTCAGACCGGAGTCGATGGAGCAGATCGATGCCCCGATCACCAGCAAGGAGGCCAACACCGCGCTGCTCATGGCCAGCTGATCAACGCGGCGTGCGGATGACGCTGTTACACCACGTCCTGGGACTTGACCGCTCTCGACGCCGTCCCGTCGAGCACACGTTGGTTTGCAGACTCCCGCATGGATAAATCGCTCGGGAACCTCCCTCTGGGGCAGTTGCCACGTCGACAAGACCGCAATGTCATCCCCTCTGACGGCACGCCTGGCCCAGGGAATGCATTCGGCGACCGTTCGGCCGTACTCCGATACGGGCTTGTTCACGTGGGGCGGTGCCCAAGCCAGGTTCCACAGCCTGACGTGTTTCAGGACGTGAGCCATGTCCTGAGCCGCGCCCTCTTCCGAGAGAACGCTGACTTGGTCGCGATGGGCCCGTAACCAGATGTGCGTATAGGCGCCACGGTAGCCGGCGCGGCATGCTCACGGCAGCGGGAGGCTTGGAGGCGCAGGCCGCTGACCATGGCCGCCTAAGGCTGCGCTGAGCCACTGGCGAACCCGACCCGCATGTAGAGCCGCGAGAACTGGCTCGCGGGGCTTGGTGAGCGCCCGGCGCCCCACGTCGGCGGGTGCCTGACAAGCTAGGTTCGATGCGTGTGGCAGCCGCCTGGAGGGACCGCGAGCGACGAACACCGACGCCCGCAACAGCCCCCGGTTCGGCCCGTCGCGACAAGGCCCAGACCACGAGCCTCTGCCCGACCGCATTCCGGACTAGGCCAGATCAGCGTGCTCGACACCGGCGGGCATGTCGACGGGAGGTACCCCAAGGCAGGCCACACCGTCTCCAGCTTGGCGGGACCGCATGTCGATCAAGACTGACGTCGAACGAGCAACGACTGGCTGAGAGGAGAAGACCATGCAGGACGAACAATTCAAGCTTCCGGAGGACTTCCAAATCGACGTCGTCGATATCTCGAAGTTCGCCCTCCCGGGCCCGAACAAGCAGCTGTTCGGCCATGTCGTCCTCGTGCAAGCCTATGACATCCGACAGGGCATGCCTGGGACATACCCGGACTACAGCGGGACACGGGCGCTCGTCGCTCTTCGAGACGACCCTGGGGTAACGGTGGCGGTCGTCACGACCAACGATAGGCTACGGGGTGCGCTGGAACTCGCGCTCGCGACTGGCAACCTGATGTACTTCAGTGGACGCGAAGACTTCACGCCTTATATGCCGCTCGGCGGCACGACCACTGTCGACGTCTACGACATCTATGAGGTCTGCGTCTACGCCAACTGAACCCGATGAACGGCCGCGTGCGCACGATCTCGTCGCACGATCACCGGCCTGACACACCGTCGTCCAGGTAGGCCACGTTGCCGATGCTGGGATGGGCAGAACAGTGCGATCACCTTTGACCAGCTCAGCTCACTGACGAAGGGGCGTAGGCCTCCTGGTCCTTGCACCGATTGAGCATGTACAAGGGAGGTACTGGGAAATGGCGATCAGGCTTACTCTCGACGTCTTCTCTGGTAGGGAAAATCCCTCCGTCGTGGTCAAGGGTCCCCAGTCCGCGGAGCTGGTGGAGCGACTGCGCTCTCCCCGCCGCCCATGGGAAGCGGCCGGTTTCCTGGCCAGGAGAGTCTTCTTGGCTATCGTGGTGATCGTCGAACGCGTCAGTCGGAACCGATGGGTCGACGGGCTTCCGGACAAGCTGAGGGTCCTCGACGGGCGCATCGTGTTGGGTGACTGGTCCCAGGCAGTCCAGGACACCTCGCTCGAGGACCTCGTATGCGACCGTTCGGGTCCATTAGGGACCTTGCGCACGGAGTAGGAGCCCCTCGGTCGAGGCGACTTCTTCGAGACACTGGGCAGCCTCAAGGTCGATGCAGGCATCGTCATCGCCCAGCTTCACAAAGTGATCCAGCAGTACCTCGAGGACCTGATCGCCAGCAAGTCGAGCCGTGTCAGTGCGCGCCCGGCTACAACCCGTGGTGGTGGAACACCCAACCGCGCCGGTCCATGAACAACTGCTACAACTACGCCACCAACTTCTGCACCGATACCTTCGCCCAGCCGGGCCGTGAGGCGGGGGCCATGTACCAGCAGCTCTCGTGCGCCGAGGTAACTCAAGCAGCGATGGCCGATGGCCAGCGCCCGCACCCTGGACCATGGTGCTCGCTGCTGGGACACACCGTCGTCGTGGTGGCGCGCCAGGCTGGGACTGCCAGTTGGTATCGCCGACCGCGACGGCTACTGGAGCCACGGCCTCCGGTCGACTGCCCGCGGCGCGCCTGGACAACTCTGGACGCCTCATCGTGGACCCACGGACAGCCGACCGCGGCCCATACTCGGACTTCTGCATGTTCATGACTGTGATGCATGGCCCGTTCTGGATCCGCATCAACTGAAGACTGGGTCGCGTCGTTGGACGCCTTCTCGGGACGCGGTCCCCTTCGGTGGAAGACCGGACGCGGCGCGGCGCAGGCAATGCTGATGGTATGGAAGGGCTGAGCCTGGGGCCGTCGACTCCGCTTCAGCGGCCGCTACTGGGCTACAGGGGAGTTGCTCTCACGTCTCCGCGAGGCGAGCGGTGGTGGGCTTATGGGGGCTCGGTGGTCATGGAGCGGCCAGGCGCATCGTGGTTGCGCTCGAATCAGGCCGCGAGTTCGAACGGCTCGTACTGGACTCGGCTCCTGCCGGACTCATCCCCGAGGCCATCGTGGCTCTCGTGCTGAGGGGCGGCATGGAGGAGTAAGGCTCGCAGAAGGGGGTGGGCAATCAACGATGGCCTTGACCACCCCTGTGGATTGGGACTCCCGCGTGGCGTCGACGGGCGAGTAGTCGCCGGACAAGGTTAGTTTCGCTCGACGGTCCCGCGGTTGGCACAGGCAACCGTGGGTCAACGGACTCCCGCCGAACCGGAGGTCCCCTCGAGCGCTGGCCTCTCCGGCCAATACTTGCCGGCTGTGGTGATGGGTGGCGTCCTGAGATCGCTGGAAAAGTGAGGACGGCGTAGGCTCCGAAGCGGACCTGGAAGTTCGCCAAGGAGGACCACGCCGTGGAACGAAGGATAGCCCCCAGCGCCAGGATCGAGGAAGCCATCGAGGAGGTGCTCCTCGGAGGGCTCGACGATCCCGACCGCCTGACCGAGCTCGGCCGCCTGGGTGCCCAGCTCGTCATCCAGCGGGCCGTCGAGGAGGAGGTGACGGCCTTCCTGGGCCGGGCCCGCTACGAACGGACACCCGAGGCGACCGGCTCGCGCAACGGCACCCGGCCCCGCCGGGTCCAGACCGCCGAGGGCGAGATCACGCGTGGCCATGCCCCAGGTGCGCGACAGCCTCACGCGCTTCGTGAGCGCGACCATCCCCGACACGAAGGCCATCGTGCGCACCCGGCCCCTCGAAGCCCTCGTCATCGGCGCCTACGTCCGGGGCCTGTCCGACCGCGACATCGAGAGCCTCGCGCGGGAGGCCGGCCTGGGCACGATCAGCCGGACGACCGTCTCGACCATCTGCCGCGAGCTGCGCGACCGCTACCGGGCCTTCCGCGCCCGCAGCCTCGGCGAGGTCCGCCTGCTCGGCGCTCATGCTCGACGCCATCTACCTGCCGGTCCGACCCGAGGGACCGAAGGAGGGCGTGCTCGTGGCCTGGGGCTTCACGACCGATGGCGAGCGGGTGCTGCTCGACGTCTGCCTCGGGCAGCGGGAGCGGATCGAGGACTGGCTGGACCTCGGCCGCGGGCTCCTCCGACGGGGCCTGCGCAGCCCGCTGCTCGTGGTCACCGACGGGGCACCGGGTCTCATCCGCGCCATCACCGAGCTGTGGCCCGACGCCGATCGTCAGCGCTGCACCGTCCATCGGCTCCGGAACGTCCTCGCCAAGCTGCCCGAGCGGCCCGGCCTCCACGAGCGCGTGCGGGCGGCCTACTGGGCGGCGCTCGATGGGGCGACCAGCCCCGGCCGAGGCCGAGACGGGCCTGCGCGTCCTCGTGGGCGAGCCTCGAGCGGGAGTACCCCAGTGCCGCGGCCTGCCTGGCCGAGGACCTGCCCGCCCTCACCGTCCATCTCGCCTACCCGCTCCGGCTCAGGCGGAGGCTGCGGTCGACGAACCTGCTGGAGCGGTCCCTCGGAGGAGGTGCGCAGGCGGACCAAGGTCATCGGCCGCTTCCCCGGCGAGACGCAGCTGCCTGACGATGGCCTGGGCCGTCATGGACCTCGTCATCGCCGGCGGCAAGGGGCTCGGGCTGACCCTGCCCGAGCACCACGCCATCGCCGCCATCGTCGCTGCCCGGTCCGCGCCGCGGACCGACCAGCAGGTGGCCTAACCTATCAGCGCGGAGGAGCCTGAGCCGTCAGCGCTTTTCCAGCAGATCCGGGACGCGACCCCGCCCTCGGTGATGATCTAGACACCCCAGGTCCCTAACGTGTCAAGCCGCCAGCTGTGCGGATGCTTGATGCCAGGCCCGATTCACGTCATACATCGTCCGGTGGACGAGGCAGCCGTGGAGGATGCCCACGAGCTTGTTGGCCAACTTGCGACGGGCGACCTTCGACGTGTGCGGTCCGGGGTCGTGATCGTCGTAGTAGACGCGGGCACCGGGTGAGCGGGTCAGGGCACAGAAGGCCCACTGATAGCAAGCGTCGAAGAGGCGCTTGTTGCGGGCCAGACGAGCGACCACCACCCGGCTCGTGCCCGAGGCCCGGGTGATCGGGGCGGTGCCCGCGTAGTTGCGTCGGGCCGTAGCATCGGCATAGCGGTCGGGGGCATCCCCGAACTCCGCGAGCACCCGGGCGCCGAGGATGTCGCCCAGTCCGGGCAGACTTCGAGGACTTCTTCGGCGTCCGGGTGTCGATCGAAGGCGTCGGTGAGCTCGGCCTCCAGCCGGCCGATCTGTTCGTCCAGCGTGGTGATGACCGCCACCAGCGCGCTGGTGTTGGCCGCCTGGGCCTCGGCCACCAGCGGGGGAGCGGTGAGTTGTGGTGCCCGCAACGCGGCACGGATCCTCGCGGGCCCGTCGCTCGAGGTTCCGCTGCCGGCCAGCACGGCGCAGGGCGCTGATGATGCGGGCCTCACCGAGGCGGCGTCCCCGCTCCGGATCGGGTGCCATCGCCAGCACCGCGAGGGCATCGGGGTGACTCAGCTCGGGAAAGGCCACGAGCGCTCCGGGGTAGTACTCGCGCAACGCGCTGCGCAAGGCGTTCGTCTGGCGCTGCCGGGTCCAGATGAGGTTCTGGTGGCTGCGGGCGAGGACCTTGATGGCGCCGTGGAGCTCGCTGTCGGACGCCACTTGCCGATGGTGCTGACGGTCGGAGCGCACGAGGTCCGCGAGCATCCGGGCATCGCCACGGTCGGACTTGGCCCGGCTCACCGTGTGGCGCTCGCGGTACCTCGACGCCGCGAGCGGGTTGACGGCGTGGACCAGGTAGCCCGCGGCCAGCAGGGCCGTCACCAGCAGGCCCCGATCGGTCTCGATGCCGATGATCACCCGCCTCGGGCTCGTCGGTGTGCTCGCCCAGCAGCGCGTGCAGCCGGGCCACGCCCTCGAGCCCTTCCGGGATGCGCCGCGTGGCGAGCACCTCACCCCCGCTGTCGAGCACGCACACGTCGTGGTGCGCCTCGGCCCAGTCGATGCCCACGAAGATCGATCGCTGCCCACCTCCTCGATACCCCCCCGAACCGTCCGAGAGGATGTCGCGGCGAGCTAATGGACCAGTGCTGGCGATCGGCACGCCACCCCAGCAGCCATCTCGACCGTCCTCGCTGACCACCGGGGGCACGCTCTAGATCTGGGACTCGAAGGTCCGGCTGAACCCGGTGCTCACCCGGTGGCCCGGCTCGGTGACCAGTCTGATCGCTCAGGCAGGTCGGGACCCATTAGCATGAACAGCCACCGAGTGGGGGCGCAGCCGCGACAGTCCGACCCATGTGACAAGCGGTGCCGAGACCCCATGCTTGTGGTGTTCAACGCCATGAGCAAGAGGACCGGCACCGTGCTCAATTCTCACGTCCTGTTCGCATTCCGCCTGCGCCTCTTCGACCATGTCCGCGAGGTCGGCGTCAGTCAGGCCTGTCGCACGTTCGGCATCCACCGCCCGACCTATTACTGCGAGGATGTCCGAGGCGCCCTTCTCGTCCCGGCCTGACCCGACTTACCACTGGCCGAGTGCCTTGCAGCGAAATCGTCGACCGACCCACGAGGATGGCGCCGGAACACCACCGGCCGGGTCGGGCGTGACCTCATAGGAGCTCGACCAGCGTTCCATCGCAGTACCGTCCGCCGACTCTCCGGTGCGTGTCATCGAGGACGAGGCGCCAGGAGGCGTGAAGCGATGAGCACGATGCAGCCGGTCACGATCGGGGTCGACACCCATACCGATGTCCACGTGGCAGCTGCCCTGGACGGACTCGGCGCGCTGCTCGGGACCCGTTCGGTATCGACCGATCGTCAGGGCTACGAGGAGCTGGTCCAGTGGGCCGGGACCTTCGGACGGATCGCGCAGGTCGGCATCGAGGGCACCGGCAGCTACGGGAGCGGTCTGGCGCGCTGGCTGCGCACACGGGGCATCGATGTTGTCGAGGTCGATCGACCGGACCGGGGCACCCGCCGACGCGACGGCAAGTCGGACCCGCTCGACGCGGAGGCCGCGGCCCGAGCGGTCCTTGCTGGGCGAGCCCTCGGGGCACCGAAGTCGGCGACCGGTGCCACCGAGATGATCCGCGTGCTCCGGGTCGCGAGACGCTCGGCCATGAAGGCCCGGACCCAGGCCGTCAACCAGTTGCACGGCCTCGTGGTCACGGCACCCGACGACCTACGCGACCGGCTCCGGTCGCTGTCGACCACTCGAGTGGTCTCGATTGTCGCTCGCTATCGGGTCCCCGTCGTCGACACGCCGACCGATGCCACCAAGAAGGCCCTCCGTTCGCTCGCCCGGCGGTACCTCGCACTCACCGAGGAGGATCGATCACCTCGACCGTGAGGTCGAGCGGCTCGTTCAGGAGGCAGCTCCGGAACTGTTGGCCGTCGACGGTGTCGGCGTGGATGTCGCGGCCTCGCTCCTGGTCGCCTGTGGGGACAATCCCGGACGTCTGCGGAGCGAGGCCTCGTTCGCACATCTTTGCGGCGTCGCACCCTTGCCGGTCTCGAGCGGACGGACGGATCGCCATCGGCTGAGCCGTGCCGGCGACCGCGACGCGAACCGAGCGCTGCACATGATCGTGATCGACCGACTGCGCTGGGACGGTCAGACTCGACGGTATGCCGAGCGGCGGACAGCCGGCCGGACGAGGCCGGAGATGATCCGCTGCCTCAAGCGCTACGTCGCTCGCCAGCTCTTTCCGATCCTCGTCCTGAGGAGCGGTTGACATCCATAGGAGCGTCCGCTGGAAGGCCATGGTCGAGCGCAGCGGGCTCGAGATGCTGCGCCCGCGGGAGCGCCGCAGCCCGCGCATGCCCAACCAGACCAACCCGGTCATCGAGGCAACGGGTCCTGGCCTTCGCCATCGCCAACCCGGGCTCGGACCCCGCAGGCATCAGCGCCAGCCTGGCCCAGGAGCGCTGGGGCGGCATCGCCATCAGCCACAACGGCGTCTGGCGCATCCTCCGTCGCCATGGCCTGTCCCGCCGGGTCAGCCGCCTCAGCCTCGTGGCCGGCTACGCCGCACGCCCGGAGCTCGGCCGGCCACCCGAGCCGATGCGCCACATCGAGGTCTGCCGACCCGGTGAGCTCGTGGGCTTCGACTGCTTCCACGTGGGACGCCTGAGCGGCACGAAGGGCAGGGTCTGGCAGTACACCGCCATCGACCTCGCGACGAGCTACACCTGGGCCGAGCTGCACACGACGCCGCTCAACCCCAGCGCGAGGAACACCAGCCGCCTGGCGCGACGGGTGGCCGCCGACCTCGCGGCCATGGGCTGGCGTCTCGAGCGGGCCCTCACCGACATTCAAACTCGGTCCCACGTCTCGGGTGCTCCCGCCATCGGCCGGTGGTGCGAGGATGCGAGCGTCCGGCCCCCGTCCACCATCGTTGTCTGACCGACCGGAGCGCAGCGCGACTCCTTGCCTGTTGATGATGCGGGTGGACGGGGTCAGCGCCGGAGGTGGGATGGCCCTGTTGGGAACCCGGTGACCGCGACCGCGGCAGCGAGGCGGATCCCTGTTAGCGAATGTCCGGTGCGCATCTCCCTCGTGCGGTGACTGACCGCCGGCGATCCACGCCATCCGACGAGGGAGGATGCTGCGTTGAAACTGTGACTGGGTATCGACATCGCATTTCGTGCCGCCCATCGAGCCAGTCTCGCCGACGAGCGCGGCGAGTTCCTCTGGACGGCGAAGGCGTTCCGCACCGACGCCGCCGAGCTCGAGCGGCTCTGGGCCGCGGTCCCGGACGGCGGCCGAGGTCACCGTCGTGATGGAGCCGACGCGCAACGCCTGGGTGCCGCTGGCGGCCTGGTTCCGCCGGCACGGTGCCGAGGTCGTGCTCGTGCCGCCCGAGCGCGCGTCCGACCTACGCGCCTACTACGCCAAGCACACCAAGACCGACCCGCTCGATTCACGGCTCCTCGCACGACTGCCCCTGCTGCACCCCGAGGGTCTCCACCCCGAACGCGGACTCGGACCGGGTGAGCCGTTGCGTCGGACGACGAAGCTGCGCTCGACCCTCGTCCATCGGCGCAGCCAGGCGTTCGCCCGCCTCGACGCCCTGCTCGAGATCATGGGGCCCGCGCTGGCACGCCGCACTCGGTGGCGACCTCGCGGCGATGACCGTGCTCCGGTTCCTCGCCGCCGGCTACGCCGACCCCGATGCGGTGCGTCGCCTCGGCCGGGCACGCTTGGCGCGCTTCCTCGTCACGGCACTCCCGGGGCATGTGGGGCGAGGAGCGGGCCGTCGAGCTGCTCGCGGCAGCGGCCGAGACGGCCGCGCTCTGGGACGACGAGCTCGACCACCCCGCGCTCGGCGAGGACATCGCGCTGGAGGCTCGCATGGCGCTCGCTGCTCGACACGGAGATCAAGGAGCTCGACGAGCGCATCCGCGTCCTCGTCGAGGAGGCCGACCCGGTCGGGATCGTCGTCTCGGCGCCCGGTGTCGGGGCCATCACGGGCGCGGCCATCCTCGGCCGACTCGGCGACCCCAGCGAGGTTCGGCTCGCTGGCGGCGGTGCGTGCCTTCAGCGGTCTGGTGCCGAGCCTCGACGCCTCCGGCCTGTCCGGCCTCCATGGTGGGCCGACCAAGCGCGGCGACGCCGTCCTGCGCGAGGCCCTCTCCATGGCCGCCGACCATGCCCGCCGGCTCGACCCGACGCTGGCGGCTCGCTACCACCGCCTGATGACCGAGTCGGGCAAGCACCACGTCTCGGCGCTCTGCCACATCGCGCCGACGCTCCTGACCCGCATCGTGGCCTGCTGGCGGAAGGGGGAGCGCTACGTGCTGCGCGATGTCGATGGGCGGATCGTCGACGCCGCCGAGGCTCGGGCCATCATCGCGGCGCGCTACACCGTGCCCGCGGCGGTCCGTGCCCGTGGCCGCACCACCAGCCGACACAGGACGGGCCGGCGAGATCAGGGGTCGCGAAGCGCCCCGTCGCCGAGCCCGTCAGCGGGTCACGCTAGCACCACCGCCATGGCTTGACATCCATTGGGGACTCAACGGCTCGGAGTTCCGCAGCGCCGACGTTCGGGGACACCCTGCGCGAGCTCGAGGCGGTCCAGACGCGCATCCGTCCGGGCCGACCGACAAGCAACGGCTCGGTCGAGCGGGTGCAGCGCACCGATCCTCGAGGAGTGCTGGCGACCGTCGTTCGCACGCAGCCTCGTGCCCAAGCTCGGTGGGCTCGAGCGCGACCTCGAGCACTATCTCGCGTTCTACAACACCGAGCGCGCCCACACCGGGCGCTACACGCAGGGGCGGACCCCCTGGCAGACGCTCGTCGGAGCGAGGAAGATGAGGCCGAGATGACGACCCCGATGTGTCGCTACATCTCGGTGGCTGTTCATGCTAGCGGGCCGAATCCAGTCAGTCACGCAGATCAGTCACCGAACCCGAGAACGGGGTCGTCTGGGGTGGTACAGACACGCCGAAAGAGGCCATTCCACGAGGGAAAGGTGGCTCCGGCGGTAGGATTCGAACCTACGACCAATCGGTTAACAGCCGACCGCTCTACCACTGAGCTACGCCGGAACGGCTCCTGGCCGCACGTCGGGAAACCGGGCGGGCAGACACTCGGAAATCACCACCGAGAGTGGTGCTGGCGAAGGATAGCATCTCCGCCCCGACTCCCGTTCCCGCCCCCCTGGGGGTGGTGACGAGGGAGTACTTCCGAACCCCTTTCGCGGTGCGTCCGCGCGCCAGTAGCATCGGCTGGTGAGCGGAGACCTCTTCGACCCATGGATCCTGTTCGTGGTGGGCGGCTTCATCGGCGGCCTCGTGCTGTTCATGCGTGGGCTGGTGGCCTATCGGCGTGACCGGCTCATCTCGTCGGTGGCGACCTCCAGCCTCGACGGCATCGCCGCGGGCGAAGTGCGCATCACGGGCGTGGTCGAAGCCATCGATCAGACGCTGGTCTCACCGCTGCAGTCGAAGCCGTGCGTGTGGTACCAGGCCCGCGTGGAGACGACCGGCGACAACAGCCGCGTGCTGCTCGACGAGGAGAAGTCGCAGGAGTTCCGCATCCGCAACGACACCGGCGACATCCGCGTCGTGCCGCGGGGTGCACGCTGGGAGATCGGGCCGGTCTTCGACGAGCGCACCAGCCTGATGGGCGACGAGCCGCTCGGCCTGCAGCGCCGCTCGGGTGCGGCCTGGGCCGAGGTAGCCGAGCGCGATCCCAACGAGATGACAGAGCTCGAGCGCGAGGCCGCGGCACAGGCCCTGCTGACCGTGCAGCGACCGGCCGCACCGTTGGGCACCGACGACTGGGACCAGGGCGGCGGCAGCTGGCTCACCAACAGCACCACCAAGGGCGGTCGGCGCTACCGCGAAGCCCGCCTGGAGCCGGGTGAGACGGTGACCGTCCTGGGCCAGGCGTGGCCCTGGGGAGAGGTGCGCGAGGTGCTGCTCACCTGGAACCCGGGGGGCAACGTCGAGCGCGATATCGCCGGTGATCTGGCCTATGCCCGGCAGATGGGCATGCTCGCGGCCAGCCCGGCGGAAGCCTGGGGCAACGCCGCCATCCCGGGCTTCGGCATCGGCGCGCCGACGGCCCAGCCCAAGCTCGACGCCCGCGCCCACCAGCCGCAGGCACCGGGCGGTGACGCTCACGAGGCGGCCCTCGAGAAGTACGACATCCCCGACGAGGAACTGGTCCTCTCGCGCGGGCTCAAGGGCGGCATGGCCGTCTACGCGGGCACACCCCAGCAGGCCACGCAGCACCACGACAGGGGCTTCCTCTTCGGCCTCGTCGGCGCGGTGATGGCGGCGCTGTGTGCGTTCGCCCTGGGCGCCATCATCACCGGTACGCTGTAGTCATGGCCGTCCAGCTCTTCGCCTCCGTCTCCGCCGCGCTCACGGTGGCGCTGGTCGTCTTCCTCGTCGTGGTGACCTACAACAACGTCGTCGCCCTGCAGCGCCGTTGCGAGCGCGCCTGGGCCAACATCGACGTGGCCCTCAAGCAGCGCCACGATCAGCTGCCCAACCTGGTCGCCGCGGTGCGCGGAGCGATGCGCTTCGAGGAGTCCGTGCTCGAAGAGGTCACGCGCGCGCGGGCCGCGTACCAGCCCGATGCCTCCATCCACGAGCAGGCCGTCGTCTCCGAGCAGACCAGCGATGCCGTGCGCTCCTTGTTCGCGACGGTCGAGAACTACCCCGAGCTGAAGTCGCACCAGAACGTCATGGCCCTGCAGGAGGAGATCGAACGGCTGGAGACGCTCATCGCCCGACGGCGTGAGCTCTTCAACAACCAGGTCTACCAGTACAACTCGACCATCATGCAGGTACCCGCCGTGTTCATCCGACCCCTCTTCGGCTGGAGAACGGTCAGCTCGTTCAGCGCGACCGATGACGAGCGCGAGCGACCAGCCGCCACCATCTACTCCACGGAGTAGGGCCCATGGCCTACGGGCGCAACGGCTGCGCCAACACCGCCACGGTCACGCTGGTGGGGCTGGCCCTGCTGGTCACGCTGGCCGTCATCGCGGTCATCGCCGTGATGCAGACCCTCGAGACGCTCTAGGCCAAAGCCGCCTGGGCCGGGGCCGCCGAGGTGCTCCCCTCGCCCGCCATCTCGAGGATGACGTTGCCGACCTTGCGCTCGGTGTCCACGTAGGCGTGCGCGACAGCCGCCTGCTCCATGGCATAGGTGCGGTCGATGACGGGGGTGAGCTGGCCGGCCTCGAAGAGCTGACCGAAGGTCACCAGGTCCGGCTGCTTCTGGGCGGCCTTGCGCAGGCCGGTCGCGGCGAAGACGGCCTTCTTGTCCCCGAAGCGCGTGGTCACCAGCTGATGCCACATGGTGTCGAGCGAGGGATACGTGTCGAGGTAGATGCCTCCCTCGCGCAGCGCGGCCTTGACCCGACCGAAGGACGACTTGCCGACGACGTCGAAGACGATGTCGTACGCGTCGCGGGCCTGCGTGAAGTCGGTCTGCGTGTAGTCGATGACCCGGTCGGCGCCGAGCGAGCGCACCAGCTCGAGGTTGCGGCCGCTGGACACGCCGGTGACCTCGGCGCCGAAGTGCTTGGCCAGCTGCACCGCTGCCGAACCGACCGACCCGGATGCGCCATTGACGAGCACATGCATGCCGGGCTTGATGCGAGCCTTGTCGCGCAGGAAGGGCATGGCCGTCATGGGCCCCTCGGCCAGGGCCACGCCCTGCTCGTAGCTGGCGCCGGCGGGCATGGTGGCCACGGCCCCGTCCTGCGGCAGCACGACGTACTGGGCATGCGCCCCGAAGGCGTCGCCGGTGGCGGCCATGACCCGGTCCCCGACCGAGAACCTGGTGACGCCGGGGCCGACCACCTCGACCCGGCCGCTGATCTCCGAGCCGAGGATGCGGCTGCTTCGGCCGGCGCAGGCCGGCCATCAGGCGGATGAGGAACGGCTCACCCTTGCGCGCAGCGCCGTCGCTCGGGGTCACCACGGTGGCGTGGACACGCACGACGACTCTCGCCGTCGCCCGGGGTAGGGGTCGGGACATCCTCCACGCCGATGACATCGGGTGGACCGTAGCGGTGGTAGGTGATGGCCTTCATCGGATCGTTCCTTCCTTTGGTGAGCCGCCCCCTTGGGCGGCGATGGTGATGACCTTGCGAAACGATGGCCTCCAACTCGCGTTGCCTCGGCTCCGCGTCGGGTCCGGTTGCCTCGCCTGGCTTCGTGGCGTACACTGTAAGCATACGATGTAAGTAACTTACACATACGGTGTAAGTCTGTCAAGCAGGAGCACAGTCGAGATGCCCACTACCAAGGACCGACCGAGAGAGCCCCGGACCCCGCTCAGCCGTGAGCGGGTGTTGCGTGCAGCCATCGAGCTCGCCGACGAGCAGGGCATCGAGGCCCTGAGCATGCGCAAGCTGGGCCAGTCGCTGGGGGTCGAGGCCATGTCCCTGTACAACCACGTGGCCAACAAGGACGACCTCCTCGATGGCATCGTGGACGTGGTCGCGGGCGAGTTCGAGCTCCCCGACGGCAGCGGCTGGAAGGCGACCATGCGCGGCTACGGCATCTCCGCGCACGAGGTGCTGCTGCGTCATCCCTGGTCGTCCGTCCTGGCCGAGTCGCGGACGCAGTCGGGCCCCATCCGCCTGCGCTTCCTGGATTCGCTCCTGGGCACGCTGCGAGAGGGCGGATTCTCGGCCGCGGGGGCCTACCGGGCCATGCTCACGCTCGACAGCTACGTCTACGGCTTCACGCTTCAGGAAATCGCCTGGCCGGTCGAGGAGAGCGAATACCGACAGTCGGCCGCAAGCTTCGTGGAGCGCACACCCGCCGACGAGTTCCCGTACCTCGTGGAGATCGCCAGCCTCGTGGCCTCCCCGGGATTCGATCCCGGCTCCGCCTTCGAGATCGGCCTGGACCTCATCCTCGACGGCCTCGAGCGGACGCTGCTGGGCGACTAAGCTCGGGTGAAGTCCAGCCGGTCACGATGGGCGGAATGGCCGCCCACGAGAAGCAGACCGATGGAGCAGAACGCCGGGCGCGGAGAGCCCTGGCCGACCTCGGCCGAGAGCTCCGCCTCGCGCGCCTCAACCACGATCTGAGCCAGACGACGGCCGGCACCGCCGCCGGTCTCTCTCGCGCCACGTGGAGCCGCATCGAGCGCGGGCGAGCACCGGGGCTCGGCGTCGTGGACCTTCGGCGAGCCCTGGCCGTGGTCGGCCTCGATCTGAGCGTCCGCGCCTACCCCGCCGGCCAGGCTCTCCGTGACGAGGCCCATGTCCGACTCCTCGAGCGTCTGCGGCAACGCATCGGCCCGGGCGCGCGCTGGATGACGGAGGTGCCGCTGCCCAACCCCGGCGACCGGCGAGCCTGGGATGCGCTGGTCATGCTGATGCGCATCCGGGTCGGCATCGAGGCCGAGACGCGTGCCCGAGATAGCCAGGACCTGCAGCGCCGGTTGAACAGCAAGCGGCGCGACGGAGGCGTTGACCACGTCATCCTGCTCCTCGCCGACACTCGCCACGATCGGGCCTTCCTGCGCGCGGCCGGGGGCGGCTTCCACGCTGGCTTCCCGGTGGACGGCAAGACGGCCCTGCGACGCCTGACCGTACCGAGCGATCCGGGCGGCAGCGCCATCGTGTTGCTCTAGCGGAGCGGTCGGTGCGGCCCATCGGGCGGGCGGGTGGCGCGGCCCTCGGGGCTGGGTGGCGCGGGCCTCGGGGTCACGGCCCTGGGGCCGCTGCTCACGAGGTGTACAAACACGACACGAGGAGCCCGGAACCTGCCGGCGCCGCTCTCCCTGAGAGCAGGACTGTCAGCCGTGCTCACCGGAGGAGAGAAACCCGCAGGAACACGGCCGGACACGTCGTGTTTGCTCTGTGGGTGAGAAGCGCCACGCTTCAGTGGGTGAAGCGCTGTCCGACGCGTCCGAGATCGGCGAGGCCGGCCCCGAGAGGACCGGCCTCGTGAATGGAACCGGAGGCCAGGGCTACTCGAGGTAGTCCTTGAGCTTGCGACTGCGGGAGGGGTGGCGCAGCTTGCGCAGTGCCTTGGCCTCGATCTGGCGGATGCGCTCGCGGGTGACGTTGAACTCCTTGCCCACCTCTTCGAGAGTGCGGGAGCGTCCATCCTCGAGACCGAAGCGCAGCTGCAGCACGCGACGCTCCCTGCCCGACAGTGAGTCGAGCACGGCCTCCACCTGCTCCTTGAGCAGCTGGTGCGACGCAGCGTCGGCCGGAGCCAGCGCCGCACGGTCCTCGATGAAGTCGCCGAGGTGCGAATCCTCTTCCTCGCCGATGGGCGTTTCGAGCGAGACCGGCTCCTGCGAAACCTTGATGATCTCGCGGACCTTGTCCGGGGTCACCAGGATGACGTTGTCGATCTCCTTGTCCTTCTTCTTGGGCAGCTTGACGTCATAGCTGTGTCCCGCGCCGACGATGCCATAGTCGTCGGTGACCTTGGCCTTGACCAGGCGGTCGTCGAGCACGTGGACCGAGATGGTGGCCTGCTTGTTGGTGTTGACCTCGATGTGCGCGAAGTTGTTGGCGCCGCCGAGCCGCTTGAGGATCTCGGTCGCGAATTCTGGTCCCACGGTCATGGCGAAGGCGATCTCCTCCACCGTAGGCTCACGACCCAGCTCCTGGAGCAGGCCGCGCGAGACACGGATGAGGCGGTTGATGGTCTCGACCATGTGCACCGGGATGCGGATGGTCCGAGCCTGGTCGGCGATGGCACGGGTGATGGCCTGGCGGATCCACCAGGTGGCATACGTCGAGAACTTGAAGCCCTTCTCGTAGTCGAACTTCTCGACGGCGCGGATGAGGCCGATGTTGCCTTCCTGGATGAGGTCCAGGAACGACATGCCGCGACCGATGTACTTCTTGGCGATGGAGACCACGAGGCGCAGGTTGGCCGAGGTCAGCGACTCACGACCCTCGCGTCCGTAGCGGACCACGATGCCACGGCGGTTGCGTGGCTTGAGGTGCTCCTGGGTCATCTCCGGGTCCCAGCCCCAGGCATCCATGACCTCGGCTTCCTTGCCGCCCAGGATGTAGCGGCGCAGCGCCTCCAGGGCGATGCCCTGCGACCAGTCGAAGAGCGCACGCAGGCCCTTGTTGTCGCGGCACTCCTGGTCGCCGTTGTGCACGGACATGTAGCTGAAGTCGACCAGCGCTGCGAACTTCTCCGAGTCGGGTGCGCCGTTGTAGTCGGCCAGGATCTTCTTGGCCTCCTTGAGCACGGCCTTGGGACGTTCCTCGGTGGCCGCCCGCTGGGCACCGGTGAGCTTCAGGTCGGGCGAGGCCACCAACAGACCGTCCTTCTCGCCGGCCTTGATGGCACCCATGACCACGCGCGCCGAATCGGCCGCGAAGTAGTCGAGCCGATGCTCGGGCCGCTTCTGGCGGCTGGCGTGCTCGGTGTCGTTCTTGGTCCACTCCCACAGCGCCAGCGTGGCCCGCCAGGGCTCCTCGACGATCTGCTCGCCGAGCTCGATGGCCTTGGCGAAGACGACCTCTTCCTCGGCGTTGAGGAGCGGGACCTTGCCGATCTCCTTGAGGTACATGCGGACGGGGTCGTCGATGCCGACCATGTCCTGGGCCATGGCCTCCAGCTCGGCCTGGGTCTGGGGTTTGTCGTCATCGTCGTCTTCGAGCTTGGCCGGCGGGTCGCGCCAGGGCTGCTTCTGGGACTCCTCGACCGTGACCTGCACGCCGAGCTCGGCGGCCGCCCCGAAGTTGCGGGGAGCGCCGATCTCGTCTTCCTGTTCGGGCTGGACGACGTCGGCGTCCATGTCTCGCTTGCCGCGCTCGAGGACAGATGCCACGAGCAGCTTGTCGGTGGCGTCAGTTGCCATGTGCTACCTCCACTTGGTCCGCTTGCTTGGGTTTGATCCGTCGTCGTGCCAGCAGTGACGTGTCGTCCACCGCTCGATCGAGCTCGAAGCGGCGACGCTGCAGGTCCAGGACCTCGCGCTGGAGCCCTTCGAGCACCGCTTCTTCGTGGGTTGCCTCAGCCTCGGCCAGGCGTGCCCGGGTGTATTCGATGCGCTCGGAGAGCCGAGAGCGCTCCAGGGTGAGGACGCTCTGGTCGATGGCCTGCTGGGTCTGGAGCTCACCGTCGGGGAGCGGCGAGGTGCGGGCCATGAGCGTCTGGGCCACGGCTCGCACGGTCGGCTCGAGGGCCATGATGAAGGCCGTGCGCTCGAAATGATCCGAGCCGACCTCCGTCAGCGTGGCTCCGAGCGCCGTCCACAGCTCGCGCGCCGGTGTGGTCACGAAGACCTCACCGTTCATGGCCTCCGCGGCAGCGTGGTAGCGGCTGGGGAAGTGGAGCATGAGCCGCAGCAGGGTCGCCTCGGCCGGCTCGATGGCACGCTCCACGGCCCGCGGGTCGAGCGCGTCCGGCTGGGCCATCACGGCCTCGAGGTTGATGCGAGCGCCGACGTTGGACGTCTCTCGGGCGCCGCCGGGGAGTGGCTGGTCGCGGCGACGCAGGGCCTCGAGCAGCGTGCGTTCCTCGACACCCGAACGGCGGGCCAGCATCTGCAGGTAGCCGTCTCGGCGCACCGGGTCCGAGATGGTGCGCAGCGTGGGCAGCACCGCCGCCACGAGCTTCTCGCGACCCGACACCGTGGACTGGTCGTAGCGCGCCGCGGCGCGATCGATGAGGAACTCCATGATCGGTTGCGGGTTCTCCGTGGCCTCACGCCAGATCTCCGGGTCGTCGCGGATGATCTCGTCCGGGTCGCGACCGTCGGGCAGGCGCACGACGTCGACATCGGTAAGACGACCACGGTAGGGCGAGCGCTCGATCTCGCCGACCAGCGCCGTGAGCTCGGTCGCGCCGAAAGCCGCGGCCCCCTGCCCTGCCGCATCGACGTCATAGGCCAGCGCGATGCGCGGCGCGTAGCGCGTGAGCAGCTCCACCTGGCCCGCGGTGAGGGCGGTGCCCATGCTGCAGACGACGTTCTCGAACCCGGCCTGGTGGGCCATGATGGCGTCGGTGTTGCCCTCGACGAGCACGGCTACGCCCGCGCGGCGGATGGCCATCTTGGCCTTGTCGATGAGGAACAGCGTGCGCCCCTTGTCGAAGAGGGGTGTCTGTGGCGTGTTGAGGTACTTGGGCCCGGTGTCCTCGCTCTGCGTCCCAAGGATGCGGCCGGTCATGCCCGTGGCGCCGCCGGACGCGTCACGGATGGGAAAGATGACGCGGGCGCGGAAGCGGTCGTAGACGCCACGGCTGCTGCGGCGACGGCTCACCAGCCCCGAGCCCTCAAGGTCCTCGGCGGCGATGTTGCGGCGGCGCGTGAGGGCGGTGGTCATGGCGTCCCAGGCATCGGGCGCCCAGCCCAACCCGAAGGCATCGATGGTCTCGTCGCTGAAGCCCCGGCCATGCAGGTAGTCCAGCGCGGGTTTCCCGGCGGGATGCTCGGTCAGGACCTGGTGGTAGAAGGAGATGGCCGCATCGAGCGCGTCACGCAGCCGCTTGCGCTGGGCATCTTCGCGCGAGGTGCGCTCGGACAGCTCCACGCCGACACGCCCGGCCAGCGAGCGCAGCGCCGTGGGGAAGTCCACGCCGTCGCGCTCCATGACGAAGTTGAAGACGTCCCCACCCCGGCCGCAACCGAAGCACTGCCAGCGCTCACGCGTGGGCGTGACCGTGAAGGACGGGGTCTTCTCGCCATGGAACGGGCAGAGACCCTTGTACGTGGTCCCGGCCTTCTTCAGCTGGACGGTCTCGCCGATGAACTCGACGAGATCCAGCTTCTCCTTGATGGTGGCCGCAACGCCGATCGACAACCTGGATATGCCTCTTCACTCGATGGCGTGCCCGCTGCATCGGAGACCCAGAGCGATCCTCATGGCGAATCGCGCGTCCAGGTCTCGCCCGCCGGCTTGGTGCTGACGGACACACCAGTGGCCTTGTCAAGTCTTGACAAGGCGCCGAGGCCACATTCTAGGGTCTTGACAAGGGGTTGACAAGGGGGTTTTCGCGCCCGTTCGTACCACAGGGGGCTTGACAAACCCCTTGACAAGCCACGTGGCCCCCGGTGTGACTTCTCAGGTCCCTGACACAGAACCCGTTGTCGGGTCGTCGGGGTCCGCGGAAGTGCGGGCACGGGCACGGGCCCGGACGGTCGTCGATCGACCAGCCAGGCCGGTGCTACCGCGGCTGCGTGGATGCATCCCTGCGGGATGGGAGGGGGTCCCACGTGACGCGGAGGTCCAGGCCATGTCCGTCGGCCGGTTCGTCGTCCTTGCCGCCTCGCGGCACTATCCACCGGGCTCCTCATGGGGGCGGCTGCCCCCTCCAGCGCCGCCGATCCCCCAGATGGGACGATCCGTCCTGCGACTCAGCGCCCGATCGACGGATCGCCGACGCGACCGAGGAAGAGGATGGCGCCCGTGGGGACATCCCGGAGCGCGAAGAGGAACGGTCGGTCCACGCGGACGGTCACCGTCTCGGTAGGCATCGCGGTCATGCGCATCACCACCGCCGTCGCGGCGGCCGCCTCCGTGCCCTTCTCGTCCACATCGATGTTGGCCTGATGGATGACGTCGGAGATGGCCAGCCGCTCGGCCGTGGTGATACCACTGAGGTCGGCCGCGTCGCCGAAGGCCGTGGGCATCCCCAGCGCGGCGAGGACGGTCGCCAGCTCCGCCTTCGTCTCGATCCCGAACCTGGGCAGCGCCAGCGCCACCTGCGTGTCGACCAGTGACGAGGTGATGGCCGCGAGCCCATCCGGGGTGAGGGTCCGCTCGAAGCCGGCCAGGTCGTCGGGGAGGATGAGGGTCAGCACGAGCGAGCCGCCCAGGTAGGGAAGCTCGAGCGCCTGCCAGCCGTCTCCCGACGCGTGCGAGAGCGACGCACTCGTGGACATGAACGGCACCTCCACCGTCGAGCCATCGGCGCGCGTGAAGGCTCCCTCCTCCGTGGCTCCCGCGGAGAAGGGCGTCTGCCACGGGGCCTTGAGGTAGATGGCGTTGACGAGGGTGAGCCGGGTCGCCGGCGTGAGCACGCCCTCGACGAGCAGCTCCGGGATGCGTTGCTCGGTCCGCTCGTCCACCCAGGCGTTGATGACACCGCGTGCCTCCTCGGTCGCCGAGCGGTAGTCCACCAACCGGAGCCCGGCGCCGAAGCGCGAAGCGAGTGTCTCGAGGTACGTGGCCTCCAGGGGCATCCCCTCCTGCGCGAACGGAGCGTTGGCGATCCGCAGCGTGACCGGCAGCGCCTGACCGGCGTCGTCCGTGGCGGTCTGACTCCGGGATGCGAGCTCCTGGTCGAGCGCGTTCAGCCAGCCAGCGTGTTCATCCGACGCGAGTGCGTGCATGACAGCGTCCATCTCGGCGGCGGTCTGGCCCCCGGCGCCGGCCCTCGCCATGGCCAGGGCGAGGGCGAGGCTCGTCGGCGAGAAGACCATGTTCGTCTGCCCCCGCGAGAGCGCCCGATAGAGGTCGAGACCGAAGGCATCGAGGGCCGCTCCGGCCTCAGTGGCGTCAGCTGGGGAGACCGAGGCCCGAGGGACATCCGCCTGCGCCACTCCGAAATCGCCTTCGGCGAGGGCCGGTGATGCGCTGATGGCCAGCAGGAGGACGAGTGGAACCAGGGCGGCGAGCTTCGCGTTCATGTGTCATAGACGCGCCGGAGGCTCCCGCGGTTCCTCGGCATGGGCTCTTGGGTCGGGCGGGTCGGCGGTCCACCGGAGGATGTCGCCCGGTTGGCAGTCGAGCACCCGGCAGATCGAGTCCAGGGTGTTGAAGCGGATGGCTCGGGCACGCCCGTTCTTCAACACGGCGACGTTCGCCGGGGTGATGCCGACGGCCTTGGCGAAGTCGCCCACGGACATCTGGCGCCGGGCGAGCATGACGTCGAGTTCGATGATGACGGCCATCAGACCACCTCGTCGAGCTCGGCGCGGTCGGCGATCGCCGACTCGAGCAGGCCGCGCATGACGACCATGAGGAGCACGAACGCCAGCCCGCACGCCGTACTGGCGACCAGCCAGAGGATGATGCCCGGTCCTCCACCATGGACGGTGAGCAGGTGGATGCACACGCCCGTGTTCAGGATCGTGGCGACCACGCCGCAGATGGTGATGACGTCGACCCAGCGGAGGGCGCGCCGGGTGAAGATGACCCCGCCGCCGATCATGGAGAGCAGCCGCCAGACGACGAGCAGCGCCGCCTGGGCGCACGCGATCACGAGGATGCCGGCCACCGAGTACGGGACGACGAGGTATCCGACCTCTGGGAAGGTCCTCGCCGCCCCGGACGCGGTCACGGGTACGAGCAGTTGGGCGAGCACCGATCCGAGCAGGAGGACGACCAGGACGACCCGGAGGAGCCGGATGGCGAGTTCGTCCATCTATCGAGTATCGATAGATAATGATCGGCTGTCAATAGTTTCTGCTGGCGCTGGGTGGTGGGGACGCGGTCGAGTCCTGGGCGCGCGCTCAAGGGGATGCGACACCACCTGCGCGAGGGACAGGATCGCGAGAAGCAGCGCCGAACGCATCAGAAACGGGGTCGAGGCTGCGAGAGAGGCTCAGGCGAGCTACCGAGAAGTCCCGCGATGTGACCCCCGGCTGTGGCCGTCTATCGCGGTGCTACCGGGCGACGGCGCCCCCGGAACCGTTGCGAGCAACCTGGGCCCTGCCGATGGCCGCGGTCAGGAAGGGCTGCACGATGAGCACCACCGCCACCGCCATGACGATGAGTGCGACCAGCTCCGGGTCGGCTTGCAGCATCACCGCCGTGAGCAGGATGACCATGAACGGGGCCTTGAACATGACCATCAGGAACCCCGCCATCACGCCTCCGATCACGACGCTCACGGAGATCGAAGGGAAGAGCTGGCTGATGGCGAGTGCCACGCACACCGAGGCGAAGATCGACGGGAATGTCGGGCCGCCCAGGAAGCCGCTCTTGAAGGCCACTGCCAGCAAGGCCAGCTTGACGATGGCCATCAGGATGAGCGTCAGGGAGCCGTAGGCCGCTGCATCGGCGACGACCGTCTTGATCTGGGTCTCACCCGAGAACAGCAGGATCGGCGCGACGACGCCGACGGCACTGAAGATCAGGCCCGCGACGAGTGCCCGCTCCACGACGCGGTCCCCGAAGCGGCCGAAGAGCGCAGCTGCGATGCGAAACATGATCCCGGCGATGATGGCGAGGGCCATGCCCAGGAGCCCGAACGCGGCCACGAGGGCGACATCGAGCGGCAGCGTGGGCTGTGTCTGATCGAGGTTCAAGTAGTTCTCGAGTCCGGTGCTGCCGACGGCGAAGAAGATCAGGAAGCCGATAGCGCCGCCGATCAGGTTGGCGGGCAGGTTGCGTGTTCGGGCGGCCGGGTCCTTGACCAGCTCGGTGGCGAGGACACCGGTGAACAGCGGGTTCGCGACGAGGCCGTTGTATGCAGCAGCCAGCGTAGAGAACACCAGCCTGGAGCGGTACTCCACCGGCATCGCCACCTTCTCCGCATAGAAGCTGGCGATCTTCGACCCGATGCCGCCGATACCGCCCTCGGGCCCGAGGACGGCACCAGAGAGCAGTGAGGCCCAGGCCATGATGATGTTCACCGGCAGGGCTCGATAGTCCACGTGCCCGACGTCACCGTTGAGGCTGTCCAACAGCGACTCCTCAAGGTTCGTGGGGGCGCGGCGGTACTTGACGAGGAGTCCGACGGCGAGCGAGCCCGGGAGGCAGATCAGCGGGAACACCCAGGAGTTGTCCCGGACGAAGTCGTTCTCCCAGAGGATGGCGTTCATCGCCTCGTAGGCGAGGAGCCAGGCCAGCACGCTCACCGCCCCGATGACGGCGATGACGACCACATGGAGGTACAGATGGACGGCGTGTTCTGAGCCTGCCCCCCTCTCGATGGGGGCCAGTCTGTCGATAGGCTGCCCGTCCTTCGAGGGTATCGCGCTGTCGTTGTCTTCGCGGCTCAAGCTCTGGATGCTCCCAGTACCGAACGGGAAGTCGTAATGCTCGCACATGCGCGGCGGCAGCGGCGAGCCCGTTGCTGACCAAGCCCGCGTGCGGTGATCCTCGCCGGAGCCGCTCACGCGTGCCCTCTTGGCGCCCTCCCGACGACCGTCACACGGTGATGACGGCCTTCCCCAGCACGTGCCCCTGCTCGAGCCTGCGGAGAGCCGCCGGGAGCTCGTTCAACGGATAGTCCCGCTCGATGATGGGCCGGACCTTGCCGCTCTCGAGCAACTCCGCGAGTGCGACCGCATCCGCGGGCCGGTTGGGCTTCCACATGAGGATGCCGAACCGTTGCCCGCCGGCCCCGGGATCACGTGCTCCCAGCATCTGCACCTTGAGAAAGCGCATCACCGGGCCTCCGACGAGGATGAGTGTCCCGTCCGGGCCGAGCACTCGCCGTGACGCTGACGGCGAATGATTGCCGACCATGTCGAGGATGCGGCCATACGGCACCCCGCCCTGCGTGAAGTCATCACGCGTGTAGTCGATGACGTGATCCGCACCGATCGAGCGGACCAGCTCCAGCTTCTCCGTGCTGTCGACACCGGTCACCTCGGCACCGAAGGCCTTGGCGATCTGCACCGCGAACGTGCCCATGCTGCCGCCGGCTCCGTTGACCAGCACGTGTTGCCCGGCCTCGACCGGTCTCGTGTCCCGCAGCCCCTGCAGGGCGATGACCCCGGCCTGGGGCAGGGTCGCGGCAGCCTCGAAGGTCATGCCCGGGGGCTTCGGGGCCAAGGCATCCGCGGGCGCGGCGGCGTACTCGGCGAACGCACCGAAGCCATGCTCGCTGAGGTCCCCGAAGACCTCGTCGCCCGGCTGGTACCGCGTCACACGCTTGCCTATGGCCGCGACCTCTCCGGCCACGTCACTGCCCGGTACCCGATGTTTCGGTCGCAGGGGCGCCTCTATCCGAACCAGGAATATGCCTCTCACGCGATCGACGTCAGCACCGTTGAGCGACGACGCGCGGACCCGCACCAGCACCTCGTCGTCCGCGATGACCGGCTGGTCGATGTCCTTGAACTGCAGGACATCGGGCGAGCCGTAGCCCGACTGGACGATGGCCTTCATCTCGTTGCCCTCATCGGTCACCTCCGAGATCCACTGAGTACGGGTCCGTCCCACGCGTCGGTGACCAGCACGAACTTACCGGCGTGCCCACCGCTCTCGAGCATCGCGTGGGCACGGAAGGCCTCGGCCAGCGGGATGCGCTCCGCGACCATAGGCTTGATGCTTCCGGCCGCCAGCAGGCCAAGCAGCTCGGACAGCGTTGCGCGATACCAGGCGTTGTCCGACTTGGCCAGCTTGTCGAGGGACGGGAAGAACGGGGCGAGGTCGTAGGCGGAGACGCCGGCGGCGAGGACCTTCACCCGTACCTCGCCGGCTGCGGGCTCGGGAAGGTCCTCGTCGATCAGCTGCAGCACGTCCGGTCCGCCGTGCCGCGAGACGACGACACGATGATTCCTCACGCCGGACACGATCGTTGCGGGTCGCGTTCTGAACGCCCGAACGAGACGGTCATCGGGCTGCCTGGTCCATGCTGATGACGGCGGTGCCCCGGGCGTGACCGCCGACGACGTGCGTGATGGCCTGCCGACCCTCGTCGAGCGGGAAGACCTCGTCGATGACCGGCGTGACGGCTCCCGCCTCGACCAGATCGCGGACCGCGGCCAGCCGCTCGGGGGTGCTCATGGCCACGAACGGGCGCCCCTGCTGGCGCACGTACAGTGACTGCACGAAGGCCACGACCACGTGGCCCAGACCGCCGGTCCAGCCGCCCACGGGCGCCCCGTTGGAAAGCAGGGTCCCGCCGGGTGAGAGGGCCCGCCGGGTGTCTGAGAACGAGTGGTTGCCCACGTTGTCGAGGATGAGGTCGTACCGCTCTTCACCTCGGGTGAAATCCTCCACGGTGTAGTCGATGACGCGATCGGCGCCGATCGAGCTGACCAGCTCGAGGTTGCCGGTACTGCACACACCGGTGACCTCCGCACCGAGCGACTTGGCGATCTGCACCGCGAACGTGCCCACGCCACCTGAGGCACCGTTGACGAGGACCTTCTGACCTGCCTGGACCTTGCCCTGCTCGCGCATCGCCTCCAGTGCCGTGATCGCAGACACCCCGACAGCCGAGGCCCCCTCGAAGGTGAGGCCGGCGGGCATGGGCAGGAGCTGCCCGGCGGGGGCGAGGGCGTACTCCGCGAAAGCACCTCGGCCCCAGCCGAACACCTCGTCGCCGACCTTGTGCGCCGTCACTCCCTCACCCACGGCTTCGACGACCCCGGCCATGTCCGTGCCGGGCACGCGAGCCTTGGGGTGCCGCATACCGAAGATCGGCCGCATCAGGTAGGGCACGCCCCTCATCCCGTGACAGTCACCGATATGGATCGAGGCCGCCCTGACTCGGACCAGGACCTCGCCCGGCGCGGCAGCCGGCTGCTCGACGTCCCCGACCAGCAGCACTTCACCGAGTGGGCCGTACGCGTCCTGGGTCATCGCCTTCATCGCACGCTCCTCTTGCGCAGTTCGCCATGCGGGGGAGAGGGGGCCTGGGGCAGTCTCCCTCGCAGCCCGATGAGCGGCCTACGGCTGAAGGCCAGCGCTCCTCGTGCCATTCGGCCTCACTTCATGGTCCCGGCGCTCAGCCCATCGAAGGGTCCCGTCCGGGTCGCGTGCGCAGGCCATCGAGCAACCGGCACGGTAGGGTGCGTGGTGCCATGTGGAAGGTGGTCACCGTCTGTCTGCGTATGCTGAGGTCTCGAGCGCAAGCGTCGAAGTCCCTGTGGCAAGGAAGGGTCACCCTCGACGCCAGGCGACCTGCCGCGCTGTCGGCCAGGGCGGCTGAGCAGCTTCGTCTCCCGCAGTGGATCAAGCGTGCCTGCCCGCCGGTTCACCGTCTCTCGGTCAGGTGCTGAGGCCGTCCTGCGAACCTGGACCAGCCTGCCCGTGTGCTGCGCTGGCCGGCAGCAACAGGTAGGCGCCGACGAAGAAGCACACGGCCCCGAGGAAGGTCCCGAGGTTGACGATGGCGATGTTCAGCACTTCGCCGGTCGTCGGCAAGGTGAACGCGGCAAGCGCTGAGGCCATGAAGAGGATGGAGTCCGAGGTAGTTCAGCGCAGCCACCCACCAGTCGGACTGGTCACGACGCACACACCACAGCCGGTGACACACCATCAGCCAGGCCAGGTGGCTGGCGACCAGGAAGGCGATCGACCCGAAGAAGTCGGGGGCCCACACGAGCCGGTTGGTCTGCTCGACCGTGAGCGTCGTGAGCATCGCGTCGAAGGTGTTGAGATTGAAGAACAGCGTGCCGATGAGCTGCACGAACGCCGACCACCAGGCCAGTCCACGAGGTCGCCAGGCCCAGTAGCGGCGTCTGGTTCGCCCTTCAGCGACGGAGTCCTGGCTGCATGTTGATGACCTGGAAGAACGTGCTGTACCCGGCCGAGGTGAAGAAGAGCGAGCCGACGAAGAAGGTGATACCGACGACCCTCGGGTCGACGAGCCCCCAGTACGGCGGGAACGACCCCAGCGCGAACAGGGATGAGCCGACCATGAACAGCGCGGCGATACGCCAGTTCAGATCGCCGGGGTCCGGGGTCAGCTCACGACGCCATCGCATCTCGGGTCAGCTCGCGCCGAACGTTCGGGTCTCGACGATCAGGTGTGACTGAAACCTGACTCCGGTTCCGGATGCGCCGGCGGGTACTGTTCGAGGTGCGCTACGGCCTTGCCGATGGCTGCCAGCAGGTTGTCGGCCAGGTCCAGCCGAAGCCCTCACGCACGACGATGCGCAGCACGGCCACGTCGGTGGCGTTCGCGGGCATGGTGTAGGCAGGCACCTGCCAGCCGCCCATGCGCAACTGCTCGGACACGTGGAAGACGGTGAACTTGGAGGGGTCCTTCACCTTGACCGCCAGGACCGGGATGGCGGAGCCGTCACTGACGACCTCGAACGGACCCATCTTCGCGATGGCGCCCGGACAGGTGGACAGCAACGTCGCGCAGACTCTCCATGATGCGCCGGTAGCCGTCGAAGCCGAGGCGCACGAAGTTGTAGTACTGGCCCACGATCTGGTTGCCCGGCCGTGAGAAGTTCAGCGTGAAGGTGGGCATGTCGCCGCCCAGGTAGTTCACGTGGAAGATGAGGTCCTCGGGCAGGTCCTCGGCCGAGCGCCAGATGACGAAGCCGATGCCGGGATAGGTCAGCCCGTACTTGTGCCCCGACACGTTGATGGACTTGACCTGCGGCAGGCGGAAATCCCACTCCAGGTCGGGATGCAGGAACGGGGCCACGAAGCCACCGCTGGCAGCGTCGACGTGGATGGGGATGTCGGTGCCGTGCTCGGCGTTGTAGGCCACCACGCGATCGTGGATCTCCTTGATGGGCTCGAACTCGCCGGTGTACGTCGAGCCCAGGATGGGGATGACACCGATGGTGTTCTCGTCGACGTGCTCCATCACCTCGCCGGGGTCGACGACGAAGCGGTCCGTCCGCGACCGGCACGTACCGGGGCTCGACGTCCCAGTACCTGCAGAACTTCTCCCAGACCACCTGGACGTTCGAGCCGATCACCATGTTGGGCCGATCGGTGGGCAGGCCGGCCGCTTCCTGGCGCTGCCGCCACCTCCACTTCATGGCCAGTCCGCCGAGCATGACCGCTTCGCTGGAGCCGATGCGTCGAGACACCGATGGCGTTCCCCTCGAACGAGGCGTGGAACAGGTCGGCCACGATGTTCACGCAGCGACGCTCGATCTCGGCCGTCTGCGGGATACTCGTCCTTGTCGATCATGTTCTTGTCGAACGACTCCGCCATCAGCCGCTCGGCCTCCGGCTCCATCCAGGTCGTCACGAAGGTGGCCATGTTCAGGCGCGAGCTGCCGTCGAGCAGGAGCTCGTCGTGGATGAGTCGGTAGGCGGCTTCCGCGGGTGACATCGAGTCGGGCAACCGGTTCTTCGGGACCGGCACATGACTGAGCCGTCCCGCGTACGCCGGATCGACGTAGTCATCCCCGGATGTGTGTTCGCGATTCACCATGATCCTCCACTAGCCAGCGCTTCCGCCGGTCCAGACACCGGCCACCGGGGTGTCGACCTCCCGACCACTCGTGTCGTCGGACTCTCGTGCGCCTGTCCGATGGTAGCGGCCTCGGCGTGTCTTCGGACACATCCAGCGCATCGCGGAGACGCTGGCCGCCTCGGCTGGCAGCCGCGTGCCTGCGACACACGTTCGCGAGGATGGCGGGGGCATGTCCTGGGCGGCTACCATCGACGGCCCCACCCACAGGAGGCCGTCCGTGCGTATCGCTCCCTCCCTGCACCGCCTCGGCGAGGAACCCGTCGGCTGCTACCTCGTCGAGGAAGCCGGCCAAGTCACGCTCATCGATGCCGGCGTGCCTGCCTACTACAGCGAGCTGGTCGGTGAGCTTGCGGCCATGGGCCGCACCATCGACGACGTCCGGGCGGTGGTCCTCACCCATGGCCATTCCGACCATGTCGGGTTCGCCGAGCAGCTCCGAGATGAGCATGGCGTGCCGGTCAGCGTCCACGAGCTCGATGTGGCGCTGGCTCGTGGCGAGGTACCCAACCCCAGTGCCGGCATGGGCGAGCGCAAGCTCGGCTCGTTGCTGCCCTTCCTGCTGTGGACCATGCGCCGGGGCGGGCTGCGCACCAGGTCGCTGACCGAGGTGAGCACGTTCGAGTCGGGCACCACGCTCGATGTGCCCGGCGCGCCGCGCGTCATCCACACCCCGGGGCACACCCCCGGCAACACGGCGCTCCATGTCCCGGGGCTGGATGCGCTGTTCGCGGGCGACACGCTCTCGACGCTGTCGGCCACATCCGGTCGTCAGGGCCCGCAGATCTCGCCCTTCTCAGCGGACCCGGACGAGGCCCTGGCCTCCCTGTCGGCGATCGAGTCGGTAGTGGCAAGGTGGCTGCTGCCCGGGCACGGCGCGCCGTGGACCGATGGCGTGGCGGCGGCCGTGGCCGTGGCGCGCGAGACCGGTGTCGACCACCTCGCTCGGGCCAGGAGTTAGCACGATGGTGGAGGAGCGTGGCCCGATCGGCATCCTCTGCGCGCTGCCCGAGGAACAGGCCCTGCTGGTCGAGGCACTCGGTGACCCGTCTCCCCTGCCCGGCGCGGGGCTCGAGGCGCGACGTGGGGCGCTCGACGGCCGCGAGGTCGTGGTCGCGGCTGCAGGCGTGGGCAAGGTCAAGGCAGCGGCCACGGCGACGCTCCTGGTGGAGCGACTGGGCTGCCGTGCCCTGGTGCTCAGCGGCGTGGCCGGCGGCCTCGGTGAGACCCTGGGCCTCGGTGACCTCGTCATCGCCGATCGGGTCATCGACATCGACTACGGTCGCGTCACCGACGCAGGGCGCATCGTCTACCAGCCCGGCACCCTGCCGGTGCCCGAGGAGAAGCCGGAGCCCGGCTACCGGCTCGGTGCCGCGATCGATCGAACGCATCGGCGCGCGGCTGGAGGCATCCGGGCTATCGGCCACGCTGGGCACCATCGTCACCGGCGACGCCTTCCTGGCCTCGCCCCGCGTGCGCGATGAGCTGGCAGGCGAATGGGACGCGCTGGCCATCGAGATGGAAGGTGCCGCCCTCTGTGGCGTGGCCGAGCGCTTCGGCCTGCCCTGGCTGGTGGTGCGCGCGCTCAGCGATCGTGCCGGCGAGGAGTCGATGGCAGACTTCCGCACCTTCGTCGACTCGGCGGCTGCCAGCTCGGCCCGCCTGGTCCGGGAGCTGCTGCCCGTGTTCGACGACGAACGGCAGCCCGGCTGACCGCCGCCGGCTCCGAGGCCGGGGATCAGTGGGTCAGGATCTGGGACAGGAAGAGCTTGGTGCGGTCGTGCTGGGGGTTCTCGAAGATCTGCTCGGGCGGGCCTTCCTCCACGATGTTGCCGACATCGAAGAAGACCATGCGGTCGGCGGCAGCCTTGGCGAAGCCCATCTCGTGGGTGACGACGAGCATGGTCATGCCCGATTCGGCCAGCTCGCGCATGACGTCGAGGACCTCGCTGATCATCTCCGGGTCCAGGGCGGAGGTGGGCTCGTCGAAGAGCATGATCTTGGGCTGCATGGCCAGGGCCCGGGCGATGGCCACGCGCTGCTGCTGACCACCCGAGAGCTGCGCCGGGATACTTGAGCGCCTGCTCGGGGATGCCCACGCGGTTGAGCAGCTGCATGGCCGTCTCCTCGGCCTCCTCGCGACGGACCTTGCGCACGCGGATGGGCCCGAGCGTGATGTTGTTGAGCACGGTCAGATGCGGAAACAGGTTGAACTGCTGGAAGACCATGCCGATCTCAGAACGGATGGCGGCGATGTTGCGGATGTCGTTGGAAAGCTCGATGCCGTCGACGATGATGTCGCCGCGCTGGTGCTCCTCGAGCCGGTTGATGGTGCGGATCAAGGTCGACTTGCCCGAGCCGGAGGGCCCGGCGATGACCAGCACCTCGCCGTGCTTGATGGTGATGTTGATGCCGTTGAGGACGTGCAGCTCACCGAACCACTTGTGCACGTCACGGCAGACGATGATGTCATCCGCCTCGGACCCAGGTGGCGTGCGCTTCGACATCCCGCGGCTTGGTGGAGATGCCCTTCACGGTGGGCTCGTTCTGGACTCCGGGTTCACTCATCGTTCACCGATCCCAAGTTCCTTTTCAAGTCGATAGCTGGCCTGGCTGAGGGTGTAGCTGAGGACGAAGAAGACGACCGCCACGAAGAAGTAGACCTCGAACTGCGTACCGAGCCAGTCAGGGTTGGCCAGGACGGCGCGACCGATGCCGAGGATCTCCAGTAGGCCGATGATGTAGGCCAGCGTGGTGTCCTTGAGCAGGCTGATGAAGAGACCGACGTTGGCCGGGATGGTGATGCGCAGCGCCTGCGGCAGCACGATGAAGATGGTCGTCTGCCAGGTGCGCAGACCGATGGCGAAGGCGGCCTCGTGCTGGCCGGCGGGGATGGCCTGCAGCCCGCCGCGCACGTTCTCGGCCACGTAGGCCGCGCTGAAGAGCGTGATGCCACCGATGGCCCGGATGACGTTGTCGATGCGCAGACCCTCAGGCAGGACCAGCGGGAACAGGAACTGCGCCATGAAGAGGACGGTGATGAGCGGCACCGCGCGGATGAGCTCGATGTAGGCCGTGCTCACGATGCGCACCACCGGCAGCCGGCTGCGCCGACCGACGGCCAGCGCCACGCCGAGCGGGAACGAGAGCAGGATGCCGACGACCGAGAGCACCATCGTCAGCAGCAGGCCACCCCAGATGTTGGTCGAGACCGAGGGCAGCGGCGTCGCTGCGCCCAGGCCGGCGAGCAGCAGCACGCCCAGCGATCGCCGTCGAGCAGCCAGCCGAGCGAGATCCACAGCCGCCGGATCGGCCGAAGCGTCGCGCGACGAGCATGGCCACCAGCACCATCGGCGCGCCGACAGCAATGGCCAGGGCGCTGACGAGCACCGAGGCCCGAGATGAGCACGAGCGCAGCGAGCAGGAGCTGGCCGGCCATCAGCATCATCGCCAGCATGCGCACGCGCCGTATGGAGCCCGAGCCCGCGGACAGGCCGGTCGCGACCGAGAACAGCGTGAGCGTCAGCCAGACGCGCCAGATCTCATCCTTGGGGTACTGACCCACGAGGAAGAGGCGCATGTTCTCGGTGATGACACCCCAGCGCGCGTCGAAGACCATCCACTGCAGCAGGCCGTAGGCGACCAGCAGCAGGATGGCTCCGAGGACGATCGTGAGGAGGCCGCTGAGCTTGCTGTTGAAGAGGTTGTGGTGGAGCCAGCCGACGACACCGACCTCGCTGGTCGGCGGGCGAACCTCTTCGACGGGCGCCGGTGCGGCCGGACGTCATCTGCGGCTCAGCGCTCATGGATCTGCACCGTGCGGTTGTAGAGGTTCATGAGCACCGAGGTGACCAGGCTGACGACCAGGTACACGGCCATGACGATGAGGATCACCGCCACCGGCTGACCGGTCAGCTCGGACACGGTGCGGCTGACGTTGAAGATGTCGGCATAGCCGATGGCGAGCGCCAGGCTGGAGTTCTTGATGAGGTTGAGGTACTGGCTCGTCAGCGGCGGGATGATGACCCGCAGCGCCTGCGGCAGGACCACCAGGCGCAGGACCTCGCCTTCCTTGAGGCCGATGGTACGGGCCGCCTCCAGCTGACCCTTGCCCACGGACTGGATGCCACCGCGGATGATCTCGGCGATGAAGGCCGCGGTGAAGAGCGCCAGCGCCCACCGTCAGGGCCAGGAACTCCGGCGTGAAGCGCAGACCGCCCGTGAGGTTGAAAGCGCCCAGCTCCGGGTTCTCGAAGGCGAGCGGCCCGCCGGGGATGAGGAACCAGCACCAGCAAGGGCAGGCCGATGAGCACGGCCGACGCGATCCAGCGCAGCCCGTGAGTGGGCCGCCCGGCATCCTCGCGCCGGCCGGCATACCACCACAGACCCAGGAAGATGGCCACCGCGACCACGATGGACGACGATCCAGAGGGAACCGTCGGCGCCATCTCCGGTCGCGGCAGGACGAAGCCGCGCTGGCTCAGGTACATGTCCAGCGGCAGCCGGATGGCCTCGCTTGACATCGGGCAGCTGCAGGAAGACGACGAAGTAGATGACCAGCAGCTGCACCAGCACCGGCGTGTTGCGGAAGATCTCGACGTAGGTCAGCGCGATCTGGCTGACGAGCCAGTTGCTGGAGAGACGCGCCACGCCGACGATCAGGCCCAGGATCGTGGCCAGGAAGATGCCCACGACGCTGACCATGAGGGTGTTGAGCAAGCCCGACCAGCAGGGCCCGCGCGTAGGTGTCGTCGGCGTGTACGGGATGACCGACTCGGAGGGCGTGAAGCCGGCGCGCAGATCGAGCCAGCTCGAGCGAGGTGGAGATGCCTCGCGTCTCGGAGTTGGTGATGAGGTTGTTCAGCAGGCAGCCGCCGACGAGCAGGACGACCGCGAGGAAGACGAACTGGCTGATGATGGCGAGCACACGCACATCCCGATAGAACGGGACGGATGCGCCGGAGCTGCCTCCGCGAGCGCCGCTGGGCGCGCCGCTCGGCTCGTCAGCCATGGATACCTGCTACTCGGGTTCGCTACACGAATCGACCCCGGGAGCAACCGTTCGGCCGTCCCCGGGGTCGTGCCTGAAGCTCGGTAGGCGTTACCGCTCTACTAGCGGAAGGGCGGCGAGTACATCAGGCCGCCGTTCGTCCAGAGGTCGTTGAGGGTGCCTGCGCGGTTCAGGTCGAGAGCGGTGTCGGGGCCGAAGGCGCGGTCGTAGATCTCGCCGTAGTTGCCCACCGCCGAGATGACGTTCGACGACGAAGTCGTTGGAAAGACCCAGCGCGGAGCCGAGCTCGCCGGTCTCACCCAGCAAGCGGGCCACGACGGGGTTGTCGCCACCCTGGAACTCGGCGATGTTGGTCGGAGTCGATGCCCAGCTCCTCGGCCTCGATGGTGGCGTACACGACCCAGCGGACGATGTCCGCCCACTGGTTGTCACCAGCGGCGATGACGGGGCCGAGCGGCTCCTTGGACATGGTCACGTCGAGGATGACGTGCTCGTCGGGATCGGCGAAGAGGTCCGGCGACCCAGCGAGCTGCGACTTGTCGGAGGTGACCGCGTCGCAGCGGCCTTCCTCGTACTGGCCGTAGACGGTGTCGATCTCAGCCGCCACGACCGGGGTGTACTCGACACCGCAGGAAGGCCATCTGGTCGGCCAGGTTCAGCTCGGTGGTGGTGCCGGAGGTCACGCAGATGGTGGCACCTGCGAGCTCCTCGAGCGTGGTCACGCCGAGGTCGACCGGGACCATCATGCCCTGGCCGTCGTAGAAGATGGTCGGGCCGAAGTCGCCCCAGGCCGCATCGCGGCTGAGGGTGTTGGTGGTGTTGCGGAAGATGACGTCGACCTCGCCACCCTGGATGGCGGTGGCACGCTGGTCGGCGGTCAGGGTCGCGAACTGGACGGCTGAACCGTCACCAAGCACGGCGGCGGCGACGGCGCGGCAGTAGTCACGCGTCCATGCCCTCGAAGATCCCGGTCTCCTCGTTGAGGACGCTCATGCCCGGCAGACCGCCGTTGACGCCACACACGACCTGGCCGCGCTCCTGGACCGCTGCCAGGGTGCCGCCATCGGCAGCGGCGACCGCCGACGAGCCGAGAACAAGGGCTCCGATGACGAGCCCGGGTACGAGTCGCTTCAAGAGTCGTTCCTCCTCTAGGTACCTGGGTGCACACGAGGGCACTACCGGCCCATCGTGATAGCGGCGCAGCGGAGTCGAACGGGCCCCCAGCGCGTCGGCGCAGGATACCAATTCTCACAAGCGCGATCTCGGCGTTGGAGGGTCCTTGTGCACGCTTGGTGCTCAGATGTGGCCGAACCGCAACCCACGTGGTGCGCGGAAGCACCAACTGCCGCCTTTCAGCCCTGCCGCGGTGCGGCGGTGCAGGCGCGACCGGCCTACACGAACCAGGTGCGCAGCCGCGCGTAGAGGTCGCTGAAGCGCTGGTAGCTCGCAGCTGCGCGCGCGTGGCGGGCCGCATCGGGCTCGAACGTGGCGTCGACCTCCGACAGGGAGCGGGCCACCGTCCAGTCATCGATGAGCCCCACGGCCACGCCGCCGACGACCGCCGCGCCCAGCGAGTTGGCCTCGTCGACGATCGATCCGTCGACGCACCGGTACGCCCCAGGTGTCGGCCATGAGGCCTAGCCACACGTCGCTTCGGGCACCGCCGCCGATGGCCTCGATGGCCTCGATGGCTCCGTCGGGGCCGGACACGTCGCGCAGGCTGAGCAGGATCGAGTAGAGGCTGAAGGCGACCCCTTCGAGCACGGCGCGGGCCAGGTGTGGTGGGCCGTGGTGCCGGGACAGACCCACGAACGTGCCCCGGGCCCGGCCGTCCCAGATGGGTGCTCGCTCGCCCATCAGGTAGGGCAGGAAGAAGAGGCCTTCCGACGCGGCTTCCACCGAAGCGGCAGCACCGATGCAGGGCGGCCAGCTCCGGCCCGCGCGCGACCCCCAAGGTCTCCGCCAGCCAGTCGAGGGAGGCACCGGCCGATTGCATGGCTCCCAGCGGCAGGTAGCGGCCGGGGATGACGTGATCGAAGGTGACGGTGCGCTGCAGCGGGTCGCGCACCGGTGCCTCGGTGACCATCGACAGCCAGGCGCTGGAGCCGAGCGTGGCGTTGGCTCCCGAGCCCGGAACCACCAGCCCGGCACCCAGCGCGGCGCAGGCGCCGTCGCCACCGCCGACGACCACGGGTGTGCCGCTATCGAGGCCGGTGGCCCCGGCTGCCTCAGGGGTCAGGCCACCAGCCACGGTGGTCGAGGGCACCAGCTCCGGCAGCAACGCCGCATCCAGCTCGGCCGCAGCCAGCAGCTCGGCCGACCAGCCACCGGCGCGCTGGTCATAGGCGTTGGTGCCGGCCGCGTCGGAGGGATCGGTGCAGCGACGTCCGGTGGCCTGCAGGGTGACGAAGTCCTTGGCGATGAGGATGCCGTCTGCGCGCGCGAAGACCTCCGGCTCGTGCGTACGCACCCACATGGCCTTGGGCAGCGTGTAGGTGGCATCGAGCCGGTGACCCATGATCTCGAAAGCCCGGTCGTCACCGACCCGCTCGGCGAGGAGGTCGCGCTCGGCGCTGGCGCGCGTGTCAGCCCAGATGATGGCCGGTCGCAGCGGCCGGTCGGCGTCATCGACGAGGACCAGGCCCTGCATCTGACCCGAGAGCACCACGCAGGCGACCTCGCCGCGCTCCGCCCCACTCTCGGCCAGCAGCGTCCGCGTCGCTCCGCAGAAGGCCGTCCACCAGTCTGCGGGTCCTGCTCGGCCTTGCCGCCGACCCCGAAGTCGGCCGGATAGTGCACGGTGTGCGCGGCCAGCAGCCGTCCGTCGGCGGCGTGCAGGGAGGCTTTGTCACCGCTCGTGCCCAGGTCGTGCGCGATGATCAGCCGCCTCATCGAGGCCCATCCACGCCCGCGTCCCGGAACAGTCCCTCCCGGAGCCGGTAGACCCGCACCGCGGTGCCACCCCGGATCTCGGCCTGCTCGTGGACCGGGAGCTCGGCCAGCAGGTAGCGGACCGAGTCGATGACATCGCTGTACGAGCCGGCCAGCAGGCACACCGGCCAGTCGGAAGCCAGCATCAGGCGCCGCGGGCCGAAGGCGTCCACGGCCAGCTCGACGGGGTGACGCAGCTCGTCGATCGACCAGGCGTGCCAGTCGGCCTCGGTGACGAGCCCGGAGAGCGTGGCGTGGACGTTGGGCAGCTCGGCCAGCGGGAGCAGTGCGCGACCCCACCGCGACAGGTCACCGCTGGCGATGGGCGGCCTCGCGAGGTGATCGAGCACGAATGACAGCTCCGGCATGGCGCGGCAGGTGTCGTAGGCCGCCGGCAGCTCGCGGGTCCGCACGCCGAGGCCGAAGACCAGGCGGGCCGCCTCGATGGCGGCTAGGCCGCGGCGCACGTCATCACGCCGCAGCCAGTCGGGATCGGCCTCCTCGTGGACGCGATGACGCAGCCCGACCAGCAGCTCGCCTCCGGGCCCGGCCCGTAACGCCTCGATGAGGGAGGCCACATCGGGCGCGGTGAGATCGACCCAGCCCACGACCCCGTGGACCCAGGACACCTCCCGGGCGGTGGCCAGCAGCGCGGCCGTCTCCTCACCCGAGGGCAGCGTCTGCACCAGCACCGAGCCGGTCATGCCCTCGCGCTCCAGCTCCGGCTCGAGGTCGGCCGGGCCGAAGGCCCGCCGTAGCGGCTGCCACGCGTCGGTGAGCCACGGGTGGCGGAGGCGCGCCGGATCCCAGAAATGGTGATGGGCGTCGATGACAGGCGGCGTCAGCATGGCTTCGGCCCCTGCCTCAAGGCCGACCACATCGTCGATCTCCGCGAGTGGCGCGGATCTGGGCACCACTCCTACCCTTTCCCGACGGCATCACATCCTCCGTGTCGCGCGAGCACGGCTCACGCCCGACCGACTGCCGTTGGCACGTAGCCTACCGTCCGTCACCAAGACCGGTCCGCTCATCTTGCGGGCTCCCGGCCGTGCAGCTCAGAGCGGCCGCCCGATTCAGCGCGGCCGGACACCGATGAAGATGTCGAGACCCTCTGCGCCGACGACGCGATGCGCTTCGAAACCGATATCGGTCAGCAGCGCCAGCCAGCGAGCCCGAGGGAAGATCCCCAGCGTGTGCACGTCGTGGTAGACGCTGACCTCATCACCATCGCGGGTGACGACGACGTAGTCGGTCTTGACGGTGTGCCCGTCGGGCTCGATGCCGCGGTCCCACTCGAGGTAGCGCAGCCCGCGATGGCCCTCATCGGTGCCACCGTGCTCGGTATGTGGCTGGTAGTCGTCGCGGACCCAGTCAGGCAGGAAGACAGCGCCACCGCCGGGGCGCAGGTGCAGCCAGGCCGTTTCGAGGGCGGCACGCAAGGTCGTCCTCGCTGGTCATGTAGCCGACGGCGTCGTGGATGATGACCGCGTCGAAGCTCCGCCCCATCCGGAGCGTGCGCATGTCGCCCTCGAGATGCTCGGCCTCCGGGTTCAACGCCCGGTTGACCGCAAGCATCTCCGGGGACAGGTCGGTCAGGGTCATGCGCAGTCGCCCCACCAGGTGCGAGGCGAGGTGTCCTCCGCCCGATCCCAGCTCCAACGCCGTCTCGACCGGTACATGCGCGTAGTCCTGGAGCAAGAGCAGTAGTTCCTCGGCCTCCTCCGCGTAGTCCGATGGTGGCGTGAGCAAGTCGAACCAACCTGCGAGGCGGCCGTACATCAACAGGTCCTCGTCGTTCATCGATCCAGTGTGCCCCCCTGCAGCAAGGGCAGGACAGCCCTTCCGCGGTGCGAGACACTGAGCGCATGACCAACCTGGGCGAGCCCATCGGCGTGGCGGTGCTGGGTGCCGGCCGCATGGGCCAGACACACATCCGCAACCTGGCAGGTATCGCCGGTGCGAGCGTGGTGGCCGTGGCCGACCCTGACGCCCACGCGGCCGAGACCGGGCGCGCACTGGCCGGAGCCGGACTGGCCCTCACCGACCCGCATGAGGCCATCGATGCCGCCGGTGTCGAGGCCGTGGTCATCGTCACGCCGACGAGCACCCATGCCGAGCTCATCGAGGCCGCGCTGCGGGCGGGCAAGGCGGTCTGGAGCGAGAAGCCCATCGCCCTGGACCTGGCCGAGACCGCCCGCGTGGTCGAGCTCGCACAGCGATCAGGCGGGTCGGTGCAGCTCGGGCTTCATGCGTCGCTTCGATCCCGGCTACGTCGCCGCCAAGGCGCGCATCGATGCCGGGGAGCTGGGCAGGATCGAGCAGTTCCGGGCGCTTTCGCGCGACACCTATCCGCCGCCGGTCGAGTTCCTGCACCACGCCGGGGGCATCTTCCTGGACATGGCCGTGCACGACCTCGATCTGGCGCGCTTCCTCGTGGGCGAGGTCGTGGAGGTCAACGCCTGGGCCGCCGTGCTGGCCGAGCCTCGCTTCGCGGAAGCCGACGATTTCGACACGGCGCTGGCCATGCTGCGCTTCGAGAACGGGGCCATGGGCGTCGTCGAGACCGCGCGACATAGCCCCTGGGGCTACGACATCCGCACCGAGGTCGCGGGCGCCATGGGCAAGGTCGTCATCGAGGACGCACACAAGACCGCGGCCATTTTCAGCTACGACTTCGGCTACCACGGGGACCACTTCGAGTCCTTCCCCGATCGCTTCGAGGCGGCCTTCCGTCTCGAGATGGAGGCCTTCGTGGAGGCAGTCCGCGAAGGGCGCCAGCCGACGCCGGGGCCGGAAGACGCGCTCGAGACGCTGCGTCTGGCCATCGCCTGCACACGCAGCCGGGCTGAAGGGCGACCGGTGCGCCTCGACGAGGTGAGCGCCTGACAGCTGCGCTCGGCCGAAGCGCTCGACCCGGTCCCCCGGCCCTGCCGCAACGGGTGGTCCGGCTCGGTGACCAGTCTGATCCGCTCAGTGCCGGTCGGGACCCACTAGCCCAGAGGCCGCAGCGACCACTCCCAGCGGTACCTGCCGCCGCGCAGGAGATAGGCCTCGATGGTGTCCGGGCCACAGGTGGCCGTGCCCAGGCCGCGGTGTGCGGCGTCGAGGTGGACGATGGTCTGCGGCCGTGTCGTCAGCTCGTGGAGATGGGTCGCCGCATCGAGGTCGGCGGCGCGGTAGCGTGACGCCGAGACCTGCATGGGACGGCCCATCGTGAGCCGCACGCCATGGCCCGCACCATCGCGCAACTCGAGCCAGCGCACGTCGCTGCGACCACCGGCCTCCTGTGGCCAGATGTAGGGCACGAAGAGGTCGTCGATGGGCATCCGCCAGCGACCGACCAGGCCGGCGCGCTTGCGGTCGGGATAACACTCGTGCGGACCAAGGCCGAACCACTCTGCCTCGACCAGACCTGGGCCGAGCTCGAGGACCGTGCCCACGCGTGGCAGATCCAGCAGCTCCGGGGGGAGGACGGCCTCCTCGGCGATATGGACCCCGCCATCGGCCAGCGAGGTGAACACCTGGTCATGGCTCACGAGGGAGTCGCCGAAGCGAACCTCGCGCCTCACCCGGGTCAGCGCGCCATCGCGATCGACCCGTGCCGGACCCGGCTGCGGATGCGGCAGCCCCTGCCTGGCCCACAGCTCACCAAGGCCGGCCATGCGGTCGTTGTCGGTGAGGGCGCGGTACAGCGACAGGGTCGGCGGCGCGGCCAGCGCGGGGTGGAGGAGGTAGCCATCAGCATCGAGCTCGACGGGCACGTCTCCGGGCTCGGTCACGAGGTTGGGGGCCGGATCGTCTGCGAGCGGGACCTGGTCCCAGCACATCTCGGTGCCGGCCGGCGCCCACGGCTCGTCAGCAGCGGTCTCGAAGTGGAAGGTCAGCCAGCGCTCGCCCGCCGACGGCTGTGGATCGCGCCAGCCCAGCAGCGCAGCCTCGCCGCTACGGCCGGGCCCGAGGGCCGGGAGCTGCAGCTGACCGGAGGCCACCACCAGGCCGTCATCGGCCAGCTCCCAGCGGCCGCGCAACCAGCCCAGGTCTCGGAAGTGCAGCCTGTTGGTCACGACGACGCTGCCGGCGTCGGCATCGACCTCGATCACCCGCGCCGCCGCGTTGAGGATACTGGGCCTCGCGCATCGAGGGCTTCGGCGTGCGGTCGGGCCAGTTGAGACCGTCGGTCACGAAGTCACCGTCGTTGGGCTCGTCACCGAAGTCCCCGCCGTACGCCCAGCGCGTCGTGCCGTCGGGCAGCGCCTGTACCAGACCGTGATCCCACCATTCCCAGATGAATCCGCCCTGCAGCCCAGGCGTCGATTCGATGGCGTCCCAGTACTCGGCCAGCGTGCCGTTGCCGTTGCCCATGGCGTGCGAGTACTCGCACATGATCAAGGGCCGGTCCTGCCGCCCCGACTCTGCGAACTCGACGATGGCGCTGATCTCGGGGTACATGGGGCAGAGAAGGTCAGTGAGGCTGGCTCCGGAGGCCCAGTCGAAGCGGATGGCGCCCTCGTAGTGCAGCGGCCGGGTCGGCTCGTGGTCGCGCACCCAGGCCGCGGCGGCCGCATGATTGGCGCCGCTGCCTGATTCGTTGCCCAACGACCAGGCCAGGATGCTGGGGTGATTGCGATCGCGCAAGACCATGCGCGAGACTCGCGCCACCCACTGTGCCAGGTAGCGCGGGTCGTCACAGAGCGCGGACTGGAAGGCGTGTGACTCGATGTTCGCCTCATCGATGACGTACAGGCCCAGCTCGTCGGTCAGCTCGAGGAAGGCCGGGTCGTTGGGATAGTGCGAGGTCCGCACCGCGTTGAAGCCGTGGCGCTTCATGGCCACCAGGTCGGCGTGCATCGACTCGCGCGCGACGACGCGCCCGCTGTGCTCGTCGAAGTCATGACGATTGACACCGCGGATGAGGACACGCTCGCCGTTGATGAGCAGGTCGCGGCCGCGCACCTCGACGCTGCGGAATCCGATACGGAAGGTGGCCTGGTCGGCGACGCTGCCATCGGGCCGGCATAGCAGCACCTCGAGCCCGTAGCGGTTGGGCAGCTCGGCCGACCAGGGTTCGATGTCGGCCACCTCGGCGCTCAGCTTCAGCGATCCGGTCCGGACCGGCTGCAGATGCGGCTGGACCTCCGCCCAGCGCGCGGCGTCATCGACCATGCCCTCGGGTCCGTAGAGCTCATGGCGACGGATGAGCGCGCGGCCGGAGGCGTCGGTCGCCCAGTGCGGCAGCTCGAATGCGGCCGGCGACCCGCAGAGTACCTCGCAACTGCCCTGCAGCCGAGCCTCGACGACCCAGCCATCCTCGAGCGTCTTACGCAGACCGCCGACCTGGACATCGATGGCGAGAGTGCCGCTGCGACCGTCCTCGGCCAGGCCGGCCGTCACGGCCACATCGGCGATGAAGACCGGCTCGGTGGCATAGAGGAAGACCGAGCGCGTGATGCCGCCGTGCCACCACTGATCCTGGTCCTCGATGAAGGTAGCGTCAGACCACTTCACGACCAGCAGCCGCAGCGTGTTGGAGCCGGGCCGGAGGTACTCGCGCAGATCGAACTCCGAGGCCAGGTGGGAGTCCTTGCCGATGCCCACGTGATGACCATTGAGCGTGACCACGACCACCGACTCGGCCGCGCCGATGTGCAGGATGACGCGCTTGGCGGCCCACTCGGCGGGGAGCTCGAACTCGCGCTCATAGAGACCACTCGGGTTGTGCTCGGGCACGTTCGGCGCCTCGCCCTCGAAGGGCATCTGCACGTTGGTGTAGTGAGGCAGGTCGTCGGTGTCCTGCCGTGTCCAGCAGCCCGGCACGGCGATCTCGCGCCACTTGCCACTGGGCTCGGCATCGGGCCGCGGCAAGAGTTCGAAGCGCCAGCTGCCGTCGAGCGAAAGGCCGGGTTCGCGGGCCACGGCATGCATCGGTTCGCGGCCTTGGGCCACGAGCTCGGGATCGAGCCAGGGTGCGCTCATCGGTTCTCCAGGCGAGGTGCGTGCCGGTGGATCGGAGACAGCGTGACACATGCTCGGCACCTGAGGATGCTGCTATCGGGCACGTCACCTCCAAGACAAAGGCACCGCAAGCACGGTACCCTTTGAGCATCGGGATCGACCGTCGCCCCAACGATGGTCGGCCGATACGGGGGACGACCCCTTGGCCAGTGCCCGGCCACGAGCCCCAGCTCGACCGTCCCGCGCAAGAAGGGAGCATGACGGAGGCCCGCCGTGATGAATACTCTGTGGCAGCAGGGAGCTGCCCCATGATGCGCAGCGCCGCACGTACCCACATCGTCGTTGGCAGTCTGCTGACGTTGCTGTTGCTGGCCTTGTCAGCCGTCCCGACGGCAGGCGCCGAGCCGAAGCGTCGCGCTGGGGCCGAGGATCTCACGGTCCGCCTCGTGAATTGCATGCGCACCGGCGGCTATGTCACCAGCGGCGGCAAGTGCAAGGGCAAGGGCAGTGGCAAGTACTCGAAGTACGTCAAGCCGCTCAAGCACAGTGACAAGATCTCGCGCAAGGTCTCCTGGCCGTGGGCCAGGCGCTCGGTGCAGTTCTACGGGAGCCGCACCTGCTGGATCGGCCACTCGCGCTCGGGCTCCACCGTCGACCGGCGTTTCCGCGCCGTCAGCCTCACCTACATCAAGAACGGCGAGAACATGGGCTGCGGGATGTACGGAGGCGCCCAGCCGACGGCGCTCAGGATCGTGCGCATGTGGCAATCGGAAAAGGCCTATCGAGGCTCGCATTGGCGCCAGATCAAGGACCCCGACTTCAAGAGCGTCGGTGTCGGCGTGGCCAAGCTCGGCTCACGCAAGGCGCAGGTCGTGGTCAACTTCTACGGCAAGCGCGTGGAGTAGTGACGCCTCGGCGGCCGACGCCATCGGCCGCTCGTGAGGGTCATGCCCGTAGGGACCCAGTCACCAGGCCCCGGCTACCAGACGCGGCTACAGGCCCGGCCCCTCGTCAGCCCCAGCCGCCAGACCAAGCCTGCTCAGCCCGCGAGAGGACTCGACCGATGTGACGGCCTTCTCGCAGGTTTGGTGCATGGGGCGAGCAGGAGTGTCAGGCGTGCCCTCCCCGTGAGCAGGAACGTAAAGATCGGCGCCGGGCACGTCGAGATGGCTCAGCCCATGAGCAGCCAGAGGCCGGCGGCGAGGTCTCGCCGGCCCGGGAGCTACGCTTGGCGCCGGGGCGTCCCTCAAGTAGCCTTGATGGATAGCGTCTGGCAGACCTGCCGTAAACGGGCCGAACGGCACCCATTCCCCCCTGAAGAACTGCCATGCTGTAGGTAATCTATAACATGGGTCTGGCTGAACTCGACCGCAGCCGCGGCGAGCCTCAGGCCCAGGGACACACGGCCGCGCGGTCAAGCATCGGATGCGGCCCACACAGGGAAGGGACCCCACCTATGGCATCGCGCCTGAAGATCACTGGCGTCATCCTCATCATCGTCGGCATCGTCGCCTGGGGCGCGGCCGGTTACGCCTACACGCGCTACCAGGGCGGCCAGGACGCGCTGAATGGCTTCAGTGAAGCGCAGGACGTCGAACTCGCCTACAACGCCGATGGCAACCTGACGGACCGCGGTACCGAGGAGGGCGCGAACGCCATCCTCGAGCTCCTCGGTGAGACGTGGAAATGGCCCATCGTCGACGGCGAGCTTGACCGCAATGACCCAGTGGTCAACACGGCCACCGAGTACATGTACCAGATGGCCACCATCGGCTATCACACGCTGACCGGCACCCAGACCGTCGTGCTCACCGAGCGGGTGGAATGGGATGGCGACGGCGACGGCACCGTCACCGCGCCACAGGGCAGCGAGTCCGGAGCATCGGCTGAGTCGGCCGCGCCCGCTGAGTCGGCCGCTCCAGACGAGTCAGCCGCGCCCGCTGAGTCGGCCGCTCCAGACGAGTCGGCCGCGCCGGCTGAGTCGGCCGCGCCCGCTGAGTCGGCCGCTCCAGACGAGCCCGTAGAGTCGGCCGCGCCGGCTGAGGCCGGCGTCGCCACGGTCTATAGCGGTGGTGAGTGGGATCCGGCCACCATGGGTGAAGACGCGATCTTCAACCCGGGCGTCTACGAGGTGCCTGTCGCTGGCCGCTACTGGGAAGGCTTCAACCGCATGCATCCGCTCGATGGTCCGGCTCGTGGCCTGGCCTGGAACGGCACCGTGCACGGCCTCTTCGCCCAGCTCGGCGTCGGCGCCACGACCCATACCGCCCTGCAGATGGCGCTCGGCATCGTGGGTGTGACCTTCCTGATGGGTCTCGGCTTCGTGATCAGCGGTGGCGGCCTCGTCTGGGCCGGCATGGGCCGCAAGGAAGACGAGCCCACGAAGCCCGCAGCCGTCGCCTAGGCAAACACCCGCGGGCGACGCTCGCACACGACCCCCGAGGGAGGCCGTCGGTCAGTAGACCGGCGGCCTCTTCATGTGTGTCCGAGATCCCGGCCGGCAGCCACCCTGGCCGCGGGTGGCGGTGCCAGTCCACGCCCCGCGGCCGGGGCGCGAGCCGGAGCTACTCGACTGGCTTGAAGAAGCGGTCGAACATGCGCTGGACCTCAGCCACGCGGGGCGTGATGACGTAGGTGCCGGGCAGATGCCGGGCCCAGCGGTCTGGCTCCAGCACGATCGACTTGACCTTCTCCAGCTGCGCCGTCGCGGCCAGCTCGAGCAGGGCCGGAGCCGCGCGCAGGGGCATGTCCGTGACGATCTTCTTGCGGGAGACTTCGACCAGGGCGGGCAACGCGCCCTGCCCACGCTGGCGCACCTTGGTGGCGGCTGCCGCGAGGACCTGCTGCTGGCGTCGCGAGCGGTCGTAGTCGCTGTCGCTGTGGCGAGAGCGCGAGAACGCCAGCGCCTTTCGGCCATCCAGCTCTCGCCGGCCGGCCTTGAGCTTCAAGCCGTTCTTGCCCAGATGCAGGGTGGGATCGACCAGCGCCTTGTCGAGCGTGACCTCGATTCCGCCGATGCTGTTGATGAGGCGCATGAGCCCATCGAACTCGAGGAGGGCGTAGTAGTCGATCTCCGTGCCGAAGGCATAGGCCAGCGCCTGCTTGGTCTTCTTGAGCGCGGGTTTGGTCTTGCCAGTGGAGCGCTCGTACTCCCAGAAGAGGGAATTGATGCGCTCGCTGTAGGCCTGGCCAGGCGCGATGGGCACGTTCACGGTATCGCGCGGCAGGCTGACCATGGTGATCTTGCCGGTGACGGGGTCGATGGTGCCCACGATGATGGCGTCGGTGCGGGAGCCGATCACGCCATCGCGCGCATCGCTGCCGAGGATAAGCACGGTCAGTCGGCCGTCAGTGCCGAGCAGGTCCTCGATGCGGATCGGGGGCGTGGTCGGCTGCGGCGTGGCCTGGCGGGCCTTGGCCTGCTTGCTTCCGGTCCTGGCTCCCGAATCGTCCTGGGCGCCGGTAGCGAGCCCGGCACAGCCGGACACGGCCAAGACGAGGATGGCGCTGATCAGGGCAAGCAGCACTCGGCTCATGCGGGGCGGCTCCTATCAGGACGTGCGACGAGACGACTTCGTCATGGCCGGACGGGATCTGGGCACACCTCCCGAGGGAGGGGACCCCGCGCCGATGTGCGGTCCGCCAGAGTCTAGCGACCCGGGCATGTTCATGCTGAAGGTGTTGCGTTCGGTCACCAGCGAGGTACCATCTCCGGCCATGTGCCGATCCATCAAGACGCTCCGAGGCTCGGATGAGCCCATCACCGACGAGGACGTGCGAGCAGCTGCGCTGCAGTACGTACGCAAGCTGAGTGGCTATCGCAAGCCCGCTCGGCGCAATGAGGTCGTGTTCGATGCTGCGGTCGACCAGATCGCCCTGGCCACCCAGCGCCTCCTCGAAGGGCTGGTCGCCCGCTAGCGACGCGCCATGAATGACGAAGTGGCCCGGCTAGTGGCCGGACCGCCTCGCTCATGGCTGTGGAGGCTCGAGGCCCCCTGCCCTGCCCTAGCCGTTGGCCGGGGCGGGTGTCTCGGGTGGTGCGCCCGCCGGCACCTCGGCCGGGGGCTCGTCGTGCGAGCCGCCACCGAAGCGCTTCTGGAAGCCGACCTTGCCGCCATCCACGAGTGAGTACAGCACGGGGATGACGATGAGCGTCAGGAAGGTCGAGGTGAACAGGCCACCGATGACCACGACTGCCAGCTCTTCGGCGATGACCGAACCATGGGCCATGCCCGCGGCCACCGGTGTCAGGGCCAGGATGGTGGCGATGGCCGTCATCAGGATGGGCCGGACGCGCACCCGACCACCACCGACCAGGGCGTCGTAGGTGGAGTTGCCCCTGGCGCGCAACTGCTCGACGAAGTCGAGCAGCACGATGGCGTTGGTGACCACGATGCCGATGAGCATCAGGAAGCCGACCATGGCGCTGATGCCCAGCGGGTTGCCGGAGATGAGCAGCGCCGGGATGGCCCCGATGAGCGCCAGCGGCAGGCTGAAGAGGATGATGAACGGGGTGATGAGCGAGCCCAGGGCCAGCACCATCACGATGTAGACCACGAGGATGGCCACGCCCATCGAGAAGAAGAGCGAGCCAAAGGCCTCGGCCATCTCGGCGGTGGTCCCGGCGAAGGTGGTCTCGATGGACTCGGGGATCGACCCGGCCTCGTAGAGGGCGTCGATCCGCTCCTGGGCCTCCTGTGAGACCGCACCGGTATCTTCCGCGTTGATGTCCGCGGTGACGGTGGCAGCCGGAGAGCCGTCGACGCGGGTGACCGTACCGCGAACCTCGATGATCCCCACATCGGCGACGGTGCCGAGTGGTGCAGACCCGGCCATGCCGCTGACGGGCATCTGCCGGAGCCCTTCCACCGAATCGACGCCGGCATCGGAGACGCGCAAGCGCGTCTCCAGCGACCGGCCATCTTCGAGCGTGTAGGTGCCGATGGGCTGGCCGACCAGGACGTTGCGGATCTCGGTGCCCACCTGGGCCGTGGTCGAACCGATCATCATGGCCTGGTTGGGATCCACCGCGACCGAGATCTGCGGTGCCGCAGCGACCGCGTCACTGGCGACGTTGTCGATGCCGGGCATGGTCGCGAGAGCGTCGACGATCTCGTCGCTGGCGGCCTTGATCTCGTCGAGGTCGGCACCGCTGACGACGATGGCCAGGCCACCGCCGCCCATCAGCTCCTGCTGGGCCACGACGACGTCGAAGCCGTCGGCCGAGAGGTGGGCGAGGTCTGACTTGATCTGCTCCCGGCTGGCCTCGAGATCGGCCTCCTCGGAGAGCCGCACGGTCATCACCGCGCTGTTGGCAGCACGACCGGCAAAGGCCGCCTGCACCGCCTGTGAGCCGGTGTCCGTCTCGCCCGGGATGGTGGACGTGACCATCTCGACGCCGGCCGTGTCGAGTAGGATCTGCTCGGCTTCGAGCGCCTTGTCCTGGACGCCGGCGGTCGAACCACCCTGCGGGGGCGAGATGGTGACCTGCACGAGGTTCTCCCCGCCGGTATCGATGAAGGCGGTGGGCAGGCCTCCGGCCAGACCCATGGCCAGCACGAAGAGGGCCGTGGCCACGCCCAGCGTGGCCCACTTGGTGAGGCGGCCCCGGAGCGCCAGCTCAAGGACCGGCGTGTAGAGGCGCTGCCAGATGGTCTCCGGCAGCTCACCGTCGGGACCGAGCTTGACGCTGACTTTGTCGATGAAGAGGTAGGCCAGCACCGGGATGACGGTAAGGGCCACGATGAGCGAGGCCAGCAGGGCGAAGGTGACAGCCAGACCGAAATCGAGGAAGAACTGGCTGACCAGGCCACCCACGAAGCCGATGGGCAGGAACACGGCGACCGTGGTGACGGTGCTGGCGGTGATGGCCGAGGCCACTTCCTTGGTGCCGTTGATGACGGCATCGCCGGTCTTGTCGCCCAGACCCTTGTGGCGGTAGATATTCTCGAGGACGACGATGGAATCGTCCACGACCCTGCCCACCGCGACCGTCAGTCCGGAGAGCGTGAGGATGTTGATGGTCAGGCCGAAGAGGCCGAAGGTGGCGATGGCGATCATGAGCGACAGCGGGATGCTGATGGCCGCCACCAGCGTGGTCCGCACGCTGCGCAGGAAGACGAAGATGACGAGGATGGCGAAGAGCCCGCCGAGCAGGCCCTCCTGCAACAGGCCATCGACCGACTCGGTGATGAACTCCGCCTGGTCGGTGATGGTCTCGATGACGATGACGTCAGCGTGGGCCTCCAGGGCCTCATCGAACACGGCCTCGACTTCGCTCGAGAGCTGGACGGTGTTGGCACCGGACGACTTCGAGACGCTCAGCGTCAGTGATGGCTGCCCGTTGGTACGGGCATAGCCGGAGGTGTTGACCTCGCGCTCCTCGATGGTGGCGATGTCGGCGAGGGTGATGGGCATGGGGATGGCGGCGAGGGCGTCGGTCAGCTGGCTCAAGTCCGGAAGCGAGGAGAAAAAGCCGCCATCGGTGGGAGCCTCCTCAGCGGCCGGGGCCTCGTCCGCGGCGGCCTCAGGCTCGGTGACGGCCTCGCGGACGGTCGGCGTGCGGGCGCCGACCACCTGCTGCTCGAGCTCGGCCACGGACGTGTAGCCGTGCTGGGTCGAGACGGGCAGGCGCATCTCGCCGTCGTCGATGGAGCCGGAGGGCAAGGTGATCTGGTTGGCGAACAGGATGCCCTGTACCTGCTGCAGGGAGATGCCGTTCTCGGCCATGGCCGCCGGATCGAGCACGATGTCGAGCATGGGCGTGGCCCCACCGGTCAGATCGGCCGCGGAGACGCCGTCGATGCCCTGCAGCGCGGGCAGGATCTCCTCCCGGGCGATCCTCGCGGCCTCAGCCGGATCCGCGCCATCGGCGGCGCCGATGGTGGCCGTGACCACGGGCAGGTCGTCGATACCGAACGAGTTGACGACCGGTTCCACACCCTCGGGCAGCGGTACCCCGCCGACGGCCCGCTCGACCTCCGCCGTGGCCTCCTTGATGTCAGTGCCGAAATCGAACTCCGCGAAGACCAGCGACATGGAGTTGGCTGACGACGACTGCGTGGTCTCGAGCCGCGGCACGTTCACCATGGCCCGCTCGATGGGCCCGGTCACCTGGGAGGCCACGTCCTCCGCGCCGGCCCCGGGCATGGGCGTGATGACCATCACGAAGGGCAGCTCCATGTCCGGGATCAGTTCCTGCTTGAGGCTGGTCCACGAGTACGCACCGGCCAGGAAGACGCCGATCGCGAGCAGGATGATCACGCTCTTTTGCCGGAGCGAGAACTCGGTCAGACGGATCATGCAGGTGTCCTTTCGTGGGTCGTCTCCGGTTCGGAAGTGGCAGGGGCGAGGTGGCTGGCCTCCCGTTCGAGCGCGGTCAAGCCGACGAGGAGAGCGTCAAGCTCGGCGAGCGAGAGACCCTGCAGCAGCTCGCCGAGCCGGTCCGAGCTGAACTGGCGCAGCCGGTCGAAGACATCGGCTCCGGCTGCGGTCACCGAGACCAGCTGCTGGCGTCGGTCGTGGGGGTCCTCCTGGCGGGCCAGGTAGCCATGCTCGACGAGTCGGTCGACGAGACCACTGGCCGCGGGTGGGCCGACGTGGAGCTGGGCGGCCAGCGAGGATATGGAGATGCGGGGGTGCACGGCGGCGACGAACAGGCACTTCGCCTGCGCCATCGTCACATCGACCCCAAGGATGCTCGGCTCCTGCCACAACGCCGCCTGACGCATGAAGGAGCGGAAGCGATCGAGGATGGCGTCCGCGGTGGATGCCGCGCGGGCCGTGGTCACCTGATGCTGTCCACTCACCATACAGTTCTAGCGGTACGAACACTTCGCATCGAACGAATGGTATACACCAGACGAACCGTACCGCCACGGGGCAAATGGCTCAGCCTTGCCGCCATCGGTCACATGATCTGGCCCGACGGGCGAATCGAAGAGGCCCGGCCGCTCTCTGCGACCGGGCCCCTGCCCTGTTGTGATCCTGCGGACGATCAGCCCTGGGCTGACACCTTCGCCGGTGGGGGCGCCGCTGCCGGCGGGGCATCCTCGTCAGAGCCACTGCTCATGAAGCGCTGGCGGAAGCCCTCCTTGCCCCCATCCACGAGGGAGTAGAGGACTGGTACCACCATCAGCGTCAGGAACGTCGAGGTGAACAGGCCGCCGATGACGACCGTGGCCAGTTCCTCCGCGATGATCGAACCGTGGGCGAACCCGATGGCCACCGGCGCCAGGGCCAGGATGGTGGCGATGGCCGTCATCAGGATGGGGCGCACACGGGTGTTGGCGCCCTTGACGAGGGCTTCACTGGTGGGCATGCCCTGCGCACGCAACTGCTCGACGAAGTCGAGCAGCACGATGGCGTTGGTGACCACGATGCCGATGAGCATCAGGAAGCCGATCATGGCGCTGATGCCCAGCGGGTTGCCGGAGATGAGCAGCGCCGGGATGGCCCCGATGAGCGCCAGCGGCAGGCTGAAGAGGATGATGAACGGGGTGATGAGCGAGCCCAGGGCCAGCACCATCACGATGTAGACCACGAGGATGGCCACGCCCATCGAGAAGAACAGGCCTCCGAAGGCCTCGGCCTGCTCGGCGGTCGCACCGGCGAAGGTGATCTCCACCGACTCGGGGATCTGACCGGCCTCGCGCAGGTCGTCGATGCGTGCCTCGGCCTCGGCGGAGACGCCGGCCAGGTCCTGACCGACGATATCGCCCGAGACGGTGGCGGCTGGGGAGCCGTCGACCCGGGTCACGGTGCCACGCACCTCGACCGCGTCGACCGCGGCCACCTCGCCGAGCGGCGCACTACCGGCCAGGCCGCTGACGGGCATCCGGCGCAGGCCTTCCACGCCGTCCACGCTGGCATCGTCGACACGCAGGATGGTGGTGACCAGGGTGCCGTCGTCAAGCGCGTACTGACCGATGGGCTGGCCGACCAGCACATCCCGGATCTGCGAACCGATCTGGGCGGTCGACGATCCGATGAGTGCGGCCTGGTTGGGATCGACCATGACTGCCACCTGCGGGGTCTCGGAGACGGCGTCGCTCTCGACGTTGTCCAGGTCCTCCATCGTGGAGAGCTCGACCACGATGGCGTTCGCGGCTTGTTCGATCTCGACCGGATCCTGACGCCGCTGACGACGATCTGGAGCCCGCCTCCACCACCGAAGGCGTCCTGCTCGGAGACGGCCACCTCGAATCCATCGGTCGAGATGGGTTCGAGGTCCGTCTTGATCTCGCTCGCGCGCGACCTCGAGATCGACGTCGTCCTCCAGGCGCACCGTGATGACGGCGCTGTTGGAGGCGCGGCCGGAGAAGGCTGCCTGGAGCGCCTGAGCGCCGGTGTCGGCCTCAGCCGGGGATGGTCGACTGCACCAGCTCGACCTCTGGGTGGTCGAGCAGGATCGTCCTCGGCCTCGAGGGTCTTCTCCTGCACGCCCGCGGTGGAGGCGCCCTGTGGTGGCGAGACGGTGATGGTCAGGAAGTTCTCGCCACCGGCATCGACGAACGAGGTCGGCAGCAACGGGGCGAGGGCCATGGCTACCACGAAGAGCGCGCCGGCGATGGCCAAGGTGCCCCACTTGGTGAGGCGATCCTTGAGGGCGACCACGAGCACCGGCGTGTAGAGCCGCTGCCAGATGGTCATCTCCGGCTCGCCGTTCTCGTCGAACTTGAGGTCGACCTTGTCCACGAACCAGTAGGCCAGCACGGGGATGACGGTGAGCGCCACCAGCAGCGAGGCCAGCAGGGCGAAGGTCACGGCCAGGCCGAAGGGCAGGAAGAACTGGCTGACGATGCCGCCGACGAAGCCGATGGGCAGGAAGACGGCGACGGTGGTGATGGTGGAGCTGGTGATGGCGCCGGCGACCTCCCTGGTGCCGGTGATGACCGAGTCGTGGACGGAATCACCCAGGCCACGGTGTCGGTAGATGTTCTCCAGGACCACGATGGAGTCGTCGACCACTCTGCCCGACCGCGACCGCCAGGCCGCCGAGGGTGAGGATGTTGATGGTCAGGCCGGCCACGCCGAAGATGGCGATGGCCAGGAAGATGGAGAGCGGGATGCTGATGGCAGCGACGAGCGTGGTGCGCGCACTGCGCAGGAAGATGTAGATGACGAGGATGGCGAAGAGCGCGCCGAGCAGGCCCTCCTGCACGAGGCCCGCTGTGGACTCTTCGATGAAGACGGCCTGGTCCTGGATGACGTTGATGGCGATGAGGTCGCCGTAGGCCTCCGGGGAGGTGGCCTCGGTGAAGACCTCATCGACCTCGTTGGCGACCTGGACGGTGTTGGCGCCCGACTGCTTGGTGATGCTCAGCGTCAGAGAGGGCTGCCCGTTCGTGCGGGCGTAGCCGGAGACCTGGACGTCCTGCTGCTCGATGGTGGCGATGTCGCCGAGCGTGATGGGCGCGGGGATGGAAGCCAGCGCCTCGGTCAGGCTGCTGAGATCGGGCAACGACGGCAGCAAGCCGCTTTCGCCAGCCGGCGCCTCATCATCGGCCGGGGCCTCGGGCTCGCTGATGGCTTCGGCCACGGTCGGGGTCTTGGCGCCCACGATGAGGCTCTCGAGCTCGTCGATGGAGCTGAACTGGTGCTGGGTGCTGACCGGCAGCCGCAGGCCGCCCTCGTCGATGGCGCCGGACGGGATGGTGATCTGGTTGGCAAAGAGGATGCCCTGGACCTGCTGCAGTGCGATGCCGCTCTCGGCCATGGCCACCGGATCGAGCACGATGTCGAGGATGGGCGTGGGGCCACCGGTCAGGTCGACGGTCGACACGCCCTCGATGCTCTGCAGCGCAGGCACGACCTCGTTGCGGGCGACCTCGGCAGCCTCGGTCGCATCGACGCCCTCGAGCGGGCCGATGGTGGCGACCACGATGGGCTGGCTGTTGAAGTCGAAGGAGCTGACCTGGGGGACGCTGCCCTGGGGCAGGTCGAGTTGACCCACGGCTTGCTCGACCTCGGTCAGCGTCTCCTTCACGTCCGTGCCGAAGTCGAACTCGGCGAAGACCAGTGAGAGCGAGCTACCCGAGGTCGATTGCACCGTCTGCAGGCGCGGGATGTTGGCGATGGCTTTCTCGACCGGCTCGGTCACCTGCGAGGCGACGTCCTCGGCGCCAGCACCGGGCACCGGCGTGATGACGGTGACGAAGGGGAACTCGATGTCCGGCAACAGCTCCTGTCGGAGCTGGTTCCAGGAGAAGATGCCGGCGAGCAGCACGCCGACCGCCAGCAAGATGATGACGCTCTTTTCCCTGATGGCGAACTGGGTCAGGCGGATCATGCAGGAGTCCTTTCGGTCTGGGCTTCAGGGCAGCGGTCGGGATCGTTGAGATGCCGGGCTTCGCGTTCGAGCGCGGTCAGCGCGGTGTCGAGCGCCTCGAGCTCGGCGCCATCGAGGCCACTGACGAGGCAGCGCACCAGCTCCACGCGCAGCTCACGCAGCCGGTCGAGAGCGGCAGCGCCGCTGGCTGTCACCGTATTGAGCTGCTGGCGCCGGTCAGACGGGCCCTCCTGGCGCGCCAGGTAGCCCAGCGCCACGAGCCGGTCGACCAGGCCACTCACGGCCGACGGGCCCACGCCCAGTTCGGTCGCCAGGGCGGACATGGTGATACCGGGATGCAGTGCAACGACGTACAGCAGCTTGGCCTGCGACATGGTCAGGTCGATGCTCAGAAACCCGGGCGCGTGGGCACCGGCGGCGTATCGGATCAGCGACTGGTACGTGTCGAGGACTCGCGCCTCGACCGGGGGTTCGTGAGTCATCGCGTACTTTTCATTACCGACATAGTGTGTATTACTTCAGTCGATGGCGAGTGTATCACCATGTCTATAGTTTGTTGAGGCGACGTTCACGACGTCACGAGGGACTCGTTCTGGGGCCGGAAGGGCCGTCGCGGGTGCTGGCAGGTGGCCGACCGCTGGCTACACCCTCCCCCGGAATCAGAAGAGGCCCGGCCGCTCGAGAGCGACCGGGCCTCGGTTCGTGACGGGTTACTTGTTGGCGAGCACCGCCTGTGCGGCTGCCAGGCGCGCCACCGGGACGCGGAACGGCGAGCAGCTCACGTAGTCGAGGCCGACCTTCTCGAAGAAGTGGATGGACTCGGGATCGCCACCATGCTCACCACAGACACCGAGCTCGATGTCGGGACGTGCAGCGCGGCCCTTCTTGACCGCGATCTCGACCAGCTGGCCGACGCCGGTGGCGTCGATGGTCTGGAAGGGGTTGAACGGGAGGATCTTCTCCTCGACGTACTTGAGCAGGAAACCACCCTCGGCGTCGTCACGGCTGTAGCCGAACGCCATCTGCGTCAGGTCGTTGGTGCCGAAGCTGAAGAACGAGGCCTCCTTGGCGATCTCGTCGGCGGTCAGCGCGCCGCGCGGGATCTCGATCATGGTGCCGAACTTGTAGTCCAGCGGGACACCGGATTCCTGCTCGATGAGCTTGGCCTCGGCCTCGAGCAGGCCACGCACGCGCGACAGTTCGTTCACGTGCCCGACGAGCGGGATCATGATCTTGGCGATGGCGTCACCGCCGGCCTTGTTGACCGCGACCTGCGCGTTGAGGATGGCGCGGGTCTGGATCTTGACGAAGTCGGGGATCATCAGGCCCAGGCGGACACCACGCAGACCCAGCATGGGGTTCTGCTCATGCATCGACTGGACGACGGCCAGCAGGTCCTTCTGCTCCTGGGTGGCGGCATCGCCGGCCTTGGTCACCTCGACGAGGGTCTCCTCGAGGTTGGGCAGGAACTCGTGCAGCGGCGGGTCGATGAGGCGAACCACCACGGGCAGGCCCTTCATGGCCTCGAAGATGCCCTCGAAGTCACCCTGCTGCAGGACTTCGAGCTGGCTCATGGCGCCTTCGAACTTGGCGATGGCTGCCTGCTCGTCAGCGGTGACGGCCTCGCCGGCCTCGGCCTTGGCACGGGCACGCATGGCCGCACCGGAGACGAGGATGGCACCACGGACGATCTCCAGCCGCTCGCCCTCGCGGAACATGTGCTCGGTGCGGCAGAGGCCGATGCCTTCGGCACCGTAGCTTCGCGCGCGCTCGGCCTCTTCAGGCTTGTCGGCGTTGGTCCAGACACCGAGGCGACGGATCTTCATCGGCCCAGCCGAGGACGGTCTTGAGGTCTTCCTGCTCGTCGTAGTCGGCGGACATGGTGCCGAGGGCACCCTCGAAGACCTCACCGGTACCACCGTCGAGGCTGATCCAGTCGCCTTCGGCGAACGATGCACCGGATTCCACGCTGCGGGCCGTGCCGGTGGCGTAGTCGACGACCAGCTCGGCGCAGCCTGCCACGCAGGGCTTGCCGATCTGGCGGGCGACGACCGCGGCGTGGCTGGTGGCGCCACCGCGAGCGGTGAGGATACCCTCGGCGATGGCCATGCCGTGGAAGTCATCGGGGCTGGTCTCGACGCGAACAAGGACGACCTTCTCGCCTCGCTCCACCCACTCGACGGCATCGTCGGCACTGAACACCGCGCGACCCACGGCAGCGCCGGGGGAAGCGTTGAGGCCCTTGGCGATGCGGCCGGCGCCCTTGAGCGCTTCGGGATCGTACTGATCACGCAGCAGCTGGTCGACCATGCCCGGCTCGATGCGAAGCAGGGCCTCTTCCTTGGTGATGATGTCGGCCTTGACCATGTCGACGGCGATCTTCACCGCGGCCGCGGCGGTCCGCTTGCCCGAGCGGGTCTGCAGCATGTAGAGCTTGCCGCGCTCGATGGTGAACTCCATGTCCTGCATGTCGCGGTAGTGGTGCTCGAGCCGATCAGCGATGGCCTGGAACTCGGCGCTCGCCTCCGGCATCTGCTCGGCCAGGTGGGCGATGGGGAATGGGGTCCGGATACCGGCCACCACGTCCTCACCCTGGGCGTTGGTGAGGTACTCGCCGAAGAGCACGTTCTCGCCGGTGCTGGGGTTGCGAGAGAAGGCGACGCCGGTACCGGAGTCCTCGCCCATGTTGCCGAAGACCATGGTCATGACGTTGACGGCGGTGCCCAGGTCATGGGCGATCTTCTGGTTCTCACGGTAGTCGCGGGCACGCTTGCCGAACCAACTCGCGAAGACGGCCTTGATGGCCAGGTCCAGCTGCTCATAGGGATCCTGCGGGAAGGGCTTGCCGGTCTCGGCGAGGACCATCTCCTTGAGCTCCGCACAGACGGCCTTCATGCCCTCGGCATCGACATCGGTGTCCCGCTCCACGCCGAGACGCTCTTTGGCGGCATCGAGGGCAGCGTCGATCAACTCGCCGTCCACGCCCAGGACGATGCGACCGAAGAGCGTGATGAAGCGGCGGTAGGCATCCCAGCCGAAGCGCTCGTTGTTGGTCAGCTTGATGAGGCCCTGCAGGGTCTCATCGTTGAGGCCCAGGTTGAGGACGGTGTCCATCATGCCCGGCATGGAGAACTTGGCGCCAGAGCGAACGCTCACCAGCAGCGGGTTCGCAGTCTCGCCGAAGCCCTTGCCGGACTGCGCCTCGACCTGGGCGACGGCCGCGAGGACGTCCTCCCAGAGGCCTTCGGGCAACGTTTCGCCAGCGTCGAAGTAGTCGTTGCAGGCTTCGGTGGTGATGGTGAAACCGGGCGGCACGGGGAGACCGGCCTTGGTCATCTCGGCGAGGCCGGCGCCCTTGCCGCCCAACAGATCACGCATGGTGCTGTCGCCTTCGGCTTCACCGGCACCGAAGGTGTAGACGTATCGCTTTCCAGCGACTTGGGGACGGGTCGAAGCAGACATGTACAGGAGGACCTCAGGGTGTGGGCTGGCGGGCATGGGCCGCCGCAGCCGTGGTATCTGGACCCCTGCATGATAGAGCACCGGGAGCGCTGGGCTACTGCCATCCGGCCCCCCATGGCACAGTCCCTGTGGCCGCCTCGCCGAGATCCGCTCGAGTTGGATCTCGCCGACGCCCGTGGCCAAGTCGCTCGTCGCGACATCGCCAGGTCTCTCGTCGCGGCAGTGCCCACGCGCGCGCGCCGTGCGCGGCGCCTCTTGTCGCCGAGGCTCGTACACTGACGGCATGAGCGATCAACACGATGACATGCGCGTCATCATCCCGGAGGCGGAGAAGTACAACGCCACGCTGGTGAAGCGCGAGGACGACAACGATTCGCTGGCTCGCTTCTGGGTTCGCCCCGACGGCGAAGCAGCGCCTTTCGCGCCCGGTCAGTACATGACCATCGGCGTCTTCGCCGACGAGAAGCTCTATCAGCGGCCCTACTCGGTGGCCTCCGCCCCGGAAGCGACGGGCGAGGAAGGCTACGAATTCTACGTGCGACTCGTGCCCATCCTGCGCTTCACGACCCTGCTGTGGCGCCTGCCCGTCGGCCACCAGATGCGCATGATCGGCCCCAAGGGCAGGTTCCAGCTCGAACCCGATGACCAGCGCACGCACCTGTTCGTGTCCACCGGCACGGGCATCGCTCCGTTCATCGCCATGAGCCGCCAGCTGCTGGCCGAGGGCAAGCCGCGCAAGACGGTGATGCTCAACGCCTGCAGCTACCAGGACGAGCTGGGCTACCGCGACCTGCTCGAGGGCTGGGAGCGTGACGGCACCTACCCCATGACCTACGTGCCCACCATCTCCCGCCCCGACGACCCGCGCAACAAGGACTGGACCGGCTACGCTGGTCGCGCCGAGGCAGTCGTCCGCGATGTCTGCGAGAACGAGGGGCTCGATCCCGATGACACGGTCGTGTACTTGTGCGGCAACCCCGAGATGATCATCAATGTCGAGAGGGAGCTGCTCGACGCCAATTACCCGGAGTTCCACGTCAAGAAGGAGCTCTACTGGCCCAAGGGCAAGAAGCCCAGCGCCTGAGTAACGACCAGGGGGAGTGACCTTCGGCCCCAAAGAATGGTGCCCAAGTTAGTGCACATTCCATCGGTCGTCGGTCAGACTATGGGTGGGATACCGCGTACGCAACCGGAAGGGGCCTGATGCATCCAGTGGTCAAGCGGGAGGTCCTCTCCCCCAACGTTACGCGCCTGGTCATCGAGGCCAGTCGTATCGCCGAGGTGCGCCAACCCGGCCAGTTCGTCATCGTCCGCATCGGCGAGGGTGCCGAGCGCGTGCCGCTGACCATCGCCGATGCGGATCCTGAGGTGGGCACCATCACCCTGACCATCCAGGCCGTAGGCAAGACCAGCTGCGACCTGTGCATGCTCCAGGTCGGTGACGTCATCCAGGATGTCGCGGGGCCCCTCGGCGAGGCCACCGAGCTCATCGACGGCGGTCACGCCGTCTGCGTCGGCGGCGGCGTCGGCACCGCGGTCGTGCATCCCCTGGCCCAGGGCCTCGCCGCCAAGGGCGTGACCGTCACCAGCATCATCGGCGGACGGGCCAAGGACTGGGTCATCTTCGAAGAAGAGCTGCGCCGCTACGGTGATGTCCGCGTGTGCACCGATGACGGCTCATACGGCCGCCACGGCTACGTCACCGACGAACTGCGCGACATGCTCGAGGAGGGCGGCGTGGATCATGTCTACGCCGTGGGCCCCGTACCGATGATGGGCGCCGTAGCCAAGGTGACCAAGGACTTCGAGGTGCCCACCACCGTGTCGCTCAACACCATCATGGTGGACGGCACGGGCATGTGCGGAGGTTGTCGCGTCAGTGTCAACGGCAAGACCGTCTATGCCTGTGTGGACGGGCCCGAGTTCGACGCCCAGGAAGTGGACTTCAAGCAGTTGGCCGACCGTCTGGCCATGTACCGTGACACCGAGAAGGAAGCATTCGAGGGCAGCCGCTGCCTCATCGAAGGCCTCGCCGAGGCCGCCGGCGGAGATAGCCCGCGATGACCGAGCGTCCCGACCTCTCCCCCAAGGATCGGATGCAGATCGATCGTCACGAGGTTCCCGCCCGTTCAGCGGTCATCCGCTCGATGGACTTCCAGGAAGTCAACCTCGGCTACTCCCAGGTCTTGGCCATGGAAGAAGCCGAGCGCTGCCTCGACTGCAAGAACCCGCGCTGCATCGACGGTTGCCCCGTGCGTGTCAATATCCCCAACTTCATCGAGCTGCTGGCCGGCGGTGACCTGCATGGCGCGGCCGAGTCCCTGCTCGGCGACAATGCTCTCCCCTGCGTCACCGGGCGGGTCTGCCCACAGGAGACCCAATGCGAGGGGTTGTGCATCCGCGCCAAGAAAGGCGAGCCGGTGGCGGTCGGGGCGCTGGAGCGCTTCGTGGCCGACTGGGCGCTCGACCATCTCGATGAGCTATCGACCAACATCCAGCCCGATACCGGGCGCCGCGTGGCCATCGTGGGCTCCGGCCCGGCCGGTCTGACTGCCGCCGGGGAACTGGCCAAGTCCGGGCACAAGGTCACCGTCTTCGAGGCTTTCCACGCGCCGGGTGGGGTGCTCATCTACGGTATCCCCGAGTTCCGGCTACCCAAGGACATCGTGCAGAAGGAGGTCGATCGCCTCAAGGCGCTGGGTGTGACCATCGAGGTCAACGCCATCGTGGGCAAGACCTGGACGCTGCGCGAGCTGCGCCAGAACTTCGACGCCGTGTTCATCGCGGTCGGGGCCGGCCTGCCCGTCTTCATGGGCATCGACGGAGAGGACCTCAAGGGCGTCTATTCGGCCAACGAGTACCTGACGCGCGTCAACCTCATGGGCGCGTTCCGCAAGGACACCGATACACCGGTCCTGCATGGCCAGAAGGTCGTCGTCGTCGGCGGCGGTAACGTGGCCATGGACGCCGTGCGCACGGCGCGCCGCATGGGCGCCACGGAGGCGATCATCGCCTACCGCCGCGGCAAGGACGAGCTGCCGGCTCGAGCCGAGGAAGTCCACCACGCCGAGGAAGAGGGCGTCCGCTTCGAGCTGATGGCCTCACCTGTGCGCATCATCGGCAACGACGATGGCTGGGTCACCGGCGTGGAGTGCGAGATGATGGAACTGGGCGAGCCCGATGCGACGGGTCGGCGGCGGCCGACGCCCATCCCCGACTCGGAGTACATCATCGACAGCGATATGGTCGTGGTCGCCATCGGCACGCGCAGCAATCCCATGCTGACCTCGTCCGAGCCTGATCTCAAGATCAACGAGTGGGGCTACCTCGTCGTCGACGACAACGGCATGACCAGCGTGCCCGGCATCTTCGCCGGCGGCGACATCGTGCGCGGCGCAGCCACGGTCATCCTGGCCATGGGCGACGGCAAGCGCGCGGCTCGCGCCATCGAGCGGTACCTGGGCACGGTCAAGGAGCTGCTGCCCAAGGTCGTCGCCGAGGCTGAGACGAGGGGGGATAGGGGCAGGGCAGCCACCGCGTAGGCGGCGATGGCCTCGCCGCCTCGGTGCCCATAGCGCACGCCGTGCGAGAGCTCGACACCATGGACACGGCTGGAACCGTCGTGGCAGGGAACGCGTCGCACCTGAGGGGAGGTCCGCCGTGCGTGATCCAAGGACAAGCGTGCTCGCCATCGTGGCTGGAGCCGCACTCAGCGCCGGAGTGGCCCTCGGCGAGGAGGAGTCCCCGGCGCCCGAGGTATCCGCGTCTCCGGGGTGCCCGGTCTGCAGCTGCACCCGCACGGGGCATGACGGACGCCTGCATCAGTCCCGGCGGCAACTTCTGCATCGACGGCAGGCCCCTGGGAGTGCGAGTCCTCAGGCGGCAAGGTGCTGCGCCTGATCCTGGAGGAGGCTGAGCCCTACTGCGCTGGGTAGCCCGCCTGCAGGGCAGCCGGGCCTTCGCGAGCTAGACCTCGCGCGCCGCAGCCATGCGGTCGAGGATGAGGCGCTTGACGTTCTCGACCGGCACGCGCTCCTGGCTCATGCTGTCGCGGTCGCGGACCGTGACCGCACCGTCCTCGAGCGAGTCGACGTCGACGGTGACGCACCAGGGGGTGCCGATCTCGTCCTGCCGGCGGTAGAGCTTGCCGATGGCGGCCGTGTCGTCGTAGACGGCCATGATGTCCTTCTGCAGGTCGCCCTTGATCTTGTGACAGAGCTCCACGATCTCCGGGCGCTTCTTGAGCAGCGGCAGCACCGCCACCTTGTAGGGCGCGATGTCCGGGTGCAGCTTGAGCACGACACGCGTGCCCTTCTCCAGCTCTTCCTCGTGGTATGCGTCGATGAGGAAGGTGAACGCCGCGCGGTCGGCTCCGGCCGCGGTCTCCACGACCCAGGGGATGAAGTGCTCCTCCGCCTTGGGGTCGAAGTACTCGAGGTTCTCGCCTGATGCCCTGGCATGGCTGCCTAGGTCGAAGTCACCGCGGTTGTGGATGCCCTCCAGCTCCTTCCAGCCGAAGGGGAAGCGGTACTCGACGTCGATGGCCTTCTTGGCGTAATGGGCCAGCTCATCGGGGGCGTGCTCGCGGAAGCGCAGCCGCTCCGGTGTCACGCCGTAGCGCTCATACCAGGCCTTGCGCGCCGGCAGCCACTCTTCGAAGGCTTCGGCAGCGGGCCCGTCCGGACGCACGAAGTACTGCATCTCCATCTGCTCGAACTCGCGCATGCGGAAGACGAAGTTGCCCGGGCTGATCTCGTTGCGGAACGACTTGCCGATCTGGGCGATGCCGAAGGGCACCTTCTTGCGGCTGGACTGCTGCACCGACTTGAAGTTCACGTACGAACCCTGGGCGGTCTCGGGACGCAGGTAGATGACCGCACCCTCGTCCTCGACCGGGCCCATGTGCGTCTTGAACATGAGATTGAAGCGGCGCGGAGCGGACAGCGGCCCCCCGTCGACCGGGCAGACGAGGCCTAGCTTCTCGACGATGGTCTCGTCCCCGAGGTCGGACGCGGATAGCTCTTCGGCGCCGGGCAGCTCATCGAGCCGGAAGCGGCGGTGGCAGTCGCCGCACTCCACCAGCGGGTCGGAGAAGGAGCCTACGTGGCCCGAGGTGACCCACACCTGGGGGTGCATGAGGATGCCCGCGTCGAGCCCGACGATGTCGTCGCGCTCCTGGACCATGGTCCGCCACCAGGCCCGCTTGACGTTGTTCTTGAGCTCCACGCCGAGGGGGCCGTAGTCCCAGACGGCATTGATGCCGCCGTAGATCTCCGAGGAGGGGTAGACGAAGCCGCGGCGCTTGGCCAGCGAGACGATGGTCTCGAGCTTGTCGACGGCCGGACCGGGGTCGTAGGCTTCGGTCGCGGGCGTGGTGATATCGGGCTGGTCGGTCACGTCTGGGGACTCCTCGAGAGCGGGCGCCGGCGGTGGCAGAGCCGGACGTAGGCTCCCGATTGTGGCAGGGATGCCCCACGAATGCGCAGTCGCCATCAGTCGTGCTCACTCGGCTGGGTGGCGGACCTCGTCGACGAACGCCAGGGAGCGGGCTTCCCGCTCGAGGATGAAACGGGTGTAGCGCCGCATCACCGACTCGACCTCCACCTCGACCTCCGCCGGCACGCGCAGGGCCGCGAGCGCCTCCACATCGAAGCGGCGATAGGCCTCGCAGCAGCTTCAGGGCCTCGAGTGAGAGGCGCGACGACTCGGCCGGTGGCGGCGGATGGTCGCCGCAGAGCACGCCACCGAGCGCCGGCACCCAGCGGAAGGCGATCGTTCTCCTCGAGCACGCGGTGGCACTCGACGCAGCGATCGAGCTCGGGCCGGACGCCGAGCGCGTCGGCCAGGCCCGATCTCGAACCAGCGCGCCACGCGACCCGGATCCATGCCGTCGTCGAGCAGCTGGCAGGCAGCGCCGCAGCAGCCCGTAGACGGGGTGGGCACCGCCACGTTCCTCGACCGCTCGGTCGGAGAGCTCGCCGAGGTACCAGGCGGTGGCCGTCGAGTCCAGGCGGTCGCGCAGGCGCAGCCAGGCGTGGGCCACGCTGACCTGGGTGATGACGTCGAGGTTGCGTCCGCGGGCGAGGACCACGTCGAGCTCGGCGAAGGGCTCGACGCTGCCGCCGATGCGGCTCTTGGGCCGGCGCACGCCCTTGGCCACGGCCCGGATCTTGCCGTCCTCGGGCGTGAGCAGCGTGATGATGCGGTCGGCCTCGCCCAGGTCGAAGTGGGCGAGGACGATGGCACGCGTCTTGTAGGTCCGAGGTCGGGGCACGCACCCGAGCCTATCGGGGGAACGGCGGTCCGTCGTCCCGATGTCATCGAACAATGTGCTACAGACGAGTATCATGTCGCGGTGCTGACCGCTATCGACCTCGACCGCCTCATCGCCGACACCGAGCAGGAGATGCTCGGCGTCATCGAGCGCGCCGAGGACGAGCGCACCGCGAGCTCTACGCGATGGTGCGCTACCACATGGGCCTCGACAGCGACGCTCCCCGCGGCAAGCGCATGCGCCCGCTCATCGGCCTGCTGGCCTACCAGTCGATCACCGGCGACCACGCCCGGGCGCTGCCGGGAGCCGCGGCCGTGGAGATGGGCCACAACTTCAGCCTCGTCCACGACGACATCGAGGACAACGGAGGCGAGCGGCGCCATCGGCCCGCGCTGTGGACGATCTCCGGCGTGCCCCAGGCCATCAACACCGGCGACGCACTGTTCACGCTCAGCCGCATGGCGCTCTACCGGCTCACGGACGAGGGCTTCGACGACGCCCGCGTGCTGCGCCTGATGCGCCTCTACGACGAGACCTGCCTGGCCCTGTGTGAGGGCCAGTTCATGGACATCTGGATGTCCGAGCACGACGAGTCGATGTCGGTCGACTACTACTTCGACATGATCGGCCGCAAGACGGCCTCGCTCATCGCCGGCTCGGCCGAGGCCGGGGCCGTGCTGGCCACCGACGACGAGTCGGTCATCACCGCCTACCGCCGCTTCGGCTGGGCGCTGGGCCTGGCCTTCCAGCTCAACGACGACCTGCTGGGCATCTGGGGCGACGAGGCCACCACCGGCAAGGAGACGTCCGACATCGCACGCGCAAGAAGACGCTGCCGCTCATCTACGCCCTGTCCGAGGCCACCGGGCCCGACGGCGAGCGACTGCGGGCCATCCTCGCCCAGTCCGCAGACCGAGCCCTCCCCCGACGAGGTGGCGGAGGTGCAGGGCATCCTGAAGCGCGTCGGCGCGCGAGACTACACGCGCGCCCGTGCTCGGTCGTATCGCGACGAGGCGCTGGCCGAGATCGCCTCGGTCGGTCTCGTCGACGGGCGCCTCGCTGGAACGACTCGGTGACGTCGTGCGTGCGGCCATCAGCGCCTAGGTTCGGTTTCGGAGCCGCCGAGACCACCGGCCACTCGGTCCGGGCCGCAAGCCCCGGTCAGCGGACCAGGTCTGCTCAGCACAAGAGCAAACTCGACCGATGTGACGGCCTTCCTGCAGGTCATGTCCATGGGCTGAGCAGGAGTGTCAGGCGTGCTCTCCCCGTGAGCAGGACCGGCCACATCGGCGCCGGGCACGTCGAGATGGCTCAGCCCGTGAGCAGCCGGGGACCAGAGGCGGGGTCTCGCCGGCCTCAGGAACCATGCCTGGCAGCTTCGGCCAAGCTGATCAGTCGTCCCCGGGCTCGACCTCGCCGCCGGTGGGCAGGACCTGCACCACGGGACCGTGCGCACACGTCGCCCGTCGGTGGCCTCCACGGTGAGCTTGAGGCCGTCGACCTTGACCGTGTCGCCGACCTCGGGCACGCCGCCGATGTGGTGGTAGACGAGGCCGCCGACCGTATCGAACTCCAGCCTGGTCGTCGCCGCTCGAGCGTGACGTCGAAGTGCTCGAGCATGTCGTCGACGTCGGCCCGGCCGTCGATGCGCGCCTCGTGCTCACCGAGGGACACGATCATCGGCTCTTCCTCGTCGTACTCGTCCTGGATCTCGCCGACGATCTCCTCGAGCAAGTCCTCGATGGTCACCAGGCCGGCCGTGCCGCCGTGCTCATCGAGCACGACGGCGATGTGCACGCGGCGCCGCTGGAGGCTGCGCAGCAGGTCGTCGACCAGCATCGACTCGGGCACGAACAGCGGTGTGCGCAGCAGGTGGCGGATGGACGGCGGGCGGTCCTCGCCGACCAGGTACGGGCAGCAGGTCCTTGGCATAGAGCATGCCGATGACGTTGTCGATGTTGTTCTCGTAGACCGGGATGCGCGAGTGGCCTTCGCCGACGATGGTCTCGATGATCGTGCCCAGCGTGGCGTCGACCTCGAGCGCGACCATGTCGACACGCGCGACCATGACCTCGTGGGCGCGCTGCTCGCCGAGCTCGAGCACGGCCCCGATCATCTGCTGCTCCTCGGCCTCGATGGTGCCCTGCTCGGAGCCCCGCTCGACGAGGATGCGCAGTTCCTCGCTGGTGATGGCTTCGTCGGTCACGTCGCGGACGCCAAGCAGGCGCGTGATGGAGTGCGTGACCGTGGTCAGGAACCAGACCACCGGCGAGAGGAGCTTGCCCAGCACGTCGACGGGGCGAGCCAGGGCGAGGGCGTAGCGTTCAGCGTGGGCGAGGGCCAGCGTCTTGGGCACGAGCTCGCCGAAGACGATGGTCACGAGGCTGACGACGAGCGTGATGATGAGCAGGGCGAGCACGTCAGCGGAGCCGCTGAGCGGACCGATCTCGCGCAGCCAGTCGGCCAGGTTGCCGGCGATGCTGGCGCCGGCGAAGGCCGCGGCCAGGAAGCCGATGAAGGTGATACCGAGCTGGATGGTGGCCAGCAGGCCGCCGGGTCTCTCGGTCATGCGCGCGACCCGCTTGGCGCGTGCGTCGCCCTCGTCGCTGAGCTGCCGGATGCGGCTCCGGCGCACGGTCACCAGCGCGATCTCGGCGGCCACGAACACGCCGTTGACCGCGATCAAGAGGGCGATGACGATGATCTCGAACAGGGAACTGCCCATCAGGGTTCCGGGGCGTCCTCCGAGCGAGACTGGTCAGCGCCCGACTCGCCGGCGGGTATGTCGGCGGCGGGTATGTCGGCGGCGGGTTCATCGGCCGTGGGCTGGCGGCTGCGGATGCGGGCCGGTACGCCAAGCGCCATCTGGCCGTCGGGCACATCCCTGGTGATGAGCGAGGCAGCACCGGTGAAGGCGCCCTCGCCGACGCTGACCGGGGCGCGCAGGATGGTGTCGGAGCCGATGAAGGCACCCTTGCCGATGCGCGTGCGGTGCTTGCGCACGCCGTCGTAGTTGGCGGTGATCGAACCGGCGCCGATATTGACCTTCTCACCCAGGTCGGCGTCGCCGAGGTAGCTGAAGTGGTGGCTCTTGGTGCCAGCGCCGATGTTGCTGTTCTTGACCTCGGCGAAGTTGCCCAGCTCCACGTTGGGGCCGATGTAGGCGCCCTTGCGCACGTGGCTGAAGGGGCCGATGGTGACGTCGGTATCGACGATGGAGCCCTCCAGCACGCTGGCCCAGACCACGGAACGCTCGCCGATACGCGTGTCGAAGATCTGCGATCCGGTGCGGATGATCGCGTCGCGCTCGATGACCGTCGAGCCGCGCAGGATGACGCCGGGCTCCAGGGTGACGTCCTCGGCGATCTCGACCGTGGCGTCGATGAAGGTGCTGGCCGGGTCCTGCAGGGTCACGCCGGCGCGCATGTGCGCCTCGTTGATGCGCAGCCGCATCTCCAGCTCGGCATCGGCCAGTTGGGTGCGGTCGTTGATGCCCAGCAGCGTGCCGTCGTCCTCGACCTCGAGCGTGACCACGGGGCGGTCGTCCGCGCGCGCCAGCGGGATGAGCTCGGGCAGGTACAGCTCACCGGTCACGGGCGAGGGCTCGATGTCGCCGAGGCGCGCGCGCAACCAGTCGGCGTCGAAGGCGTACAGCCCGGAGTTGATCTCGTCGATCTCGAGCTCGTCGGGCGAGGCGTCCTTGAACTCGACCACGCCTGTGATGCGACCGTCGCGACCGCGCACGACGCGTCCCAACGTGGCCGGGTCCTCCATGTCCACGCTGATGAGCGCGACCGCGGCGTCGTTGTCGCGGCGGGCCGCAGCCAGCTCGGCCATGAGCGCGGGGTCGACCAGGGGCACATCGCCGGAGAGCACGATGATCTCGTGCACGTCCTCGGGCAGATGTGCGAGGGCCGCCGCGATGGCATCGGCAGTGCCGCGCGGTTCGGCCTGGATGGCGAAATCGGCCCCGCCGGCAAAGACGTCGGCGATCTGGGCGACCGGCGGGCTGATGACTACGAGCGGCCTGGAGCCGGTGGCAGCCACGGCAGCTTCGAGCACGTAGGCCAGCATGGGGCCGACCGCAGATGGGGTGCAGCACCTTGGGGGTGCTCGAGCGCATGCGCGTGCCAAGCCCGGCGGCCATCACGACCGCGGTGAGCGGGCTGGGGATGGTGGGTGTTCACGTGGCGGCGTGACCGCCGGCCGGTGATGGAGGTTTGTCGGGCATCAGGTCTGGTGAATCTAGGGGTGCCCCCGCTGCGGTGTCAAACGGTCCGAGCCACGGTGAGCGAGTGAGCGGGGTCATCGCCTGGTCCCTGCCACCCGCGTGGAGGATGTGCGATGGCCCCGAAGAAGGGGGTGAATGCCCCGCCCGAGCGGCCGGCGCCGTAGCGGGTGCTGCTCGCTTCGGTCGAGGGCATCGAACGCTCCGACGAGGCCCGGGGTCACCAGCAAGCCGAGGAAGAGGGCCTAACGCCTCTGAGCGATGACGTCGATCTCGACGAGGATGTCGAGCGGCAGGCGGGCGGCCTGGATGGTCGTGCGCGCCGGATAGGGCTCGCTGAAGTACGCACCGTAGACCTCGTTGAAGGCCTTGAAGTCGTCCATGTCCGCGAGGTAGCAGGTCGTCTTCACGATGTCGCTGAAGTCGAGACCCATCTCGCCGAGCAGGGCCTTGATGTTGTCCATGGTGCGCTCGGCCTGGACCGCGACGCCGCCGTCGACCAACGTGTTGGTGGCCGGGTCCATGGGGCCCTGTCCCGAGCAGAAGACCAGCGTGTCGGTGACGATGGCCTGGCTGTACGGGCCGATGGCGTTGGGCGCCTTCGATGTCTGGACGCGCTCCTTCAAGGTTCTTCTCCCGTTCCGATGGTGGACGTGGTCATGATGGCAGCACCCTCGAGCACGACCAGGCGCTCGGTCTGCAGCGTGATCGCGCCACGGGTGGCGGCTGCCTCCGAAGGATAGACCGCGAACAGCGTCGGGCCTGAGCCGGTCAGCAGCACGGCCCGGCCGAGGATGCGCGCCGCAGCGTCGCGAGCGGCCATCAGCCCGGGCGAGAGCCGGGATGCCGGCGCCCACAGGTCGTTGGCATCACGCAGCATGGCCGTGGCGGCCGCGAGAGTCGAACCCTCGACGTTCTCGCGCAACAGGTCAGCCACCTCATCGACGCCATCGATCGCTCCGGGACCATCAGGCGGCAGCCGATCGTACTCGGCGAAGACCGCGGCCGTCGAGAGGCGCTCGCGGGGCGTGATGAGTACCAGCCCGGCGGGCGGTTCCGGGACCGGCAGCGGCACGACCTGCTCACCGATGCCACCCACCAACGAGGCGCCGTGCCCGGCTGAGAAGAAGGGTACGTCCGCGCCCACCCGCAGCGATGCTTCCAGGCGTTCGGCCGGACCGAGCCGAACGCCCCAGGCGCACAGGGCGACATCGATGGCGGCGGCCGCATCGGAACTGCCGCCACCCAGGCCGGCTGCCACCGGGATGCGCTTGTTGAGTCGGAACCGAAGCGCGGGCAACGACGGGTCGATGGCCTCGCGCGCTCGAGCGACGGCCTGCAGGACGAGGTTGTCGTCAGAGGCCCGCATCTCGCCGTCGATGACCAGTGAGTCGTTCGTCGCCGACGGGGCCACCTCGGCCGTGAGCAAGTCATGGAGGGCCAGGCGCAGGAACACCGAGCGCAGCAGGTGGTAGCCGTCGTCGCGCACGCCCGTGATGGCCAGCGCCAGGTTGATCTTGGCCCGTGCTCTGGCGCGGCAGGTGCTCACGGCAGTGGCGTCAGGGCCACGCGCAAGGCCAGCCATTCGTCGACCGAGAGCGTCTGCGGCCGGCGGTCAGGCTCGATGGCGCAGGCCGTCAGCGCGGCATCGAGACGCTCGCGGTCCAGGCCCGGCAGCTGGCGAGCCAGCACGTTGTGGATCATCTTGCGACGCTCGCGGAAGCCGGCTTGCACGAGGCGCCACAGTTCATCCTCATCCTCGTCCGCGAGTCGGCGAGACCGTGTCTCACCCACCAGGAGGGCCGAATCCACCTCGGGCGCCGGCTCGAAGGCGGCGGCCGGCACGGTGAAGGCGACGTGCACGTCGGCGTGGTACTGCACGAAGACCGAGAGGTAGCTCATGCCACCTGGCGGCGAGGCGATGCGCTCGGCGACCTCCTTCTGGACCATCATCACGAAGCGCGTGGGCCGCGGCTCCGCGCCGAGCACGTGGTGCAGGATGGGGCTGGTGATGTGATAGGGCACGTTGGCCACCAGCGCCCACGGACCGGCGACCACGTTACCCACCTCGACATCGAGGAAGTCGGCCTCGACCAGCGACAGGCCGGGCTCGTCCACGAACCGCTCACGCAGGTGTCCGGCAAGCCGGAAATCGAGTTCCACGGCCGTGACCAGGGCGCCGGCTCGCAGCAGCTGCGCGGTGAGGATGCCCACACCGGGTCCCACCTCCACGATGCGCTCGCCCGGCTGCACCGCGGCCACATCGACGATGTCCTCGAGGATGGCGCCGTCGGCAAGGTGGTTCTGCGACAGTGACTTGCGCGCGCCGAGCCGGTGGCGGCGCAGGTAGCGCTCGACCGATTCGGGGCCGAGGCGCGTGGGATCGAGCTCGCCGGCGCCGGGCGCCACGCTCAGACCACCAGCCTCAGCGATGGCCGGGCATCGAGCGAACGATCCGCTCGCGCACCGGCGAGGAGACGGTGATAGCCGGCCGCCCCGATCATGGCCGCGTTGTCCGTGCACAGCCCTGGCCGCGGCACGATCAGCGGCACGCTCATCCCCTGGGCGCCCTCGTCGATGCGCTCGCGCAGCACGCCGTTGGCGGCCACGCCGCCGCCGAGGATGATCGTCCTGGCCTCGAGCTCGCGGGCAGCGCGCAAGACCTTGGTCGAGAGCACATCCACCACCGACTCCTGGAAGGCCCAAGCCAGCTCGGCCACGTCGGCCTCGGGCAGGCTGGAGCCGTCGAGCTCGCGAGCGCCCTGGGGCAGGCCCAGCGCCTCGCCGACCGCGTGCCGTGCGGCGGTCTTCAATCCGGAGAACGAGAAGTCGTATGTCTCTCCCATCCAGGCGCGCGGGAAGCGCCGGTCACGGGCGGTGGCGCCAAGGGCCGCTCGCATGATGGCCGGCCCACCCGGGTACGAAAGCCCCAGCAGGCGACCGACCTTGTCGAAGGCCTCGCCGGCGGCGTCATCGACCGTCTGGCCCAGCAAGCGGTAGCTGAGGTGGTCGCGCATCTCGACGATGAAGGTATGGCCCCCGCTGACCACCAGCGCGACCAAGGGGAACTCCGGCGCCGGTTTCTCGTCCTCATCGGGATCGAGCAGCCAGGCCGCGTAGATGTGGCCCTCGAGGTGGTTCACCGGCACCAGCGGCAGGCCCACGCTCCAGGCCAGCGTCTTGGCCATGGTGATGCCGACCAGCAGCGAGCCGGCCAGTCCCGGTCCTTCGGTCACGGCTACCGCGTCCACCTCGCTCCAGTCCTCGACGCCGGCGCGTGTGCGCGCCTCGTCGAGCACGGGGATCATCCAACGCAGGTGAGCACGCGCGGCAACCTCGGGCACGATGCCGCCGGTCTCCGAGTGCAGCTGCACCTGGCTGGCGATGACATTGGCCACGATGCGCCGGCCGCGCTCGACGACCGCGACGGCGGTCTCGTCGCACGAAGACTCGACCGACAGGATGCGTCCCTTGCTCATGCGTCCAGCGCCTCAGGCGGATCGCGGGGGTCAGGCACGAAACCGGGATCGTCGGACAGCACGTCGCTGGCGTACTGGGCGGCCTTGCGCACCATCAGGCGCTGCATCTCGGGAGATCCGAGACGGTCGGTGGTCATGATCAGGGCATCCTCGCCATCGTCGGAGTAGTAGCGCGGCCTGACACCGACCGGTTTGAAGCCGAACTCCTGGTACAAGCGGCGAGCGGCGGCGTTGCTGAGGCGCACCTCCAGGGTGACGACCACCGCGCCGAGGTCAGCGGCGAGGACCATCAGCTCGCTGAGCAGCAGGCCGCCGATGCCGCGCCGACGATATGCCGGCAGCACCGCGAAGGTGGTCACGTGGGCTTCGTCGACCATCAGCCAGACCCCGGCGTAGGCGATGACGCGATCTCCGGCCTTGATCACGATGTAGCGCGCCATGCGGTTGGTCTCGAGCTCCTGGCGGAAGGCGTACGGTGGCCACGGCGTCGGGAACGAGGCACTCTCGATGGCGTGCACAGCAGGGATGTCGTCGGCGGCCATGGGCGCCACCGTGAGCCTCACCGGAGGTCGGGCGACCATCCCAGGTCCTCCGCAGCCCGCTTGACGCCACGCGGCAGGGCCACGTAGGCCGGGACCAGCTCGGCGGCGTCGTCGGGCTCGCCGGCAGCGAGTCGCTCGCGGGCCAGGGCCAGCAGAGCGGCCGGCAGACCCTCGAGGGCAGCGGCTCCCAGGCGAGCGGCCGCATCGTCGAGATGCGCGGACTCGGTGTCGACCGCCAGCACGTCTGCCCCGGCGGTCGCTTGCGCCAGTCCACCCGCAGCGATGAGCTCCGGGTCCGCAGCTGCACGAGCGAGGTAGTGGTCGTGGGCGCCGGCCGGCAGCACGACCACGGCATCGACGGCCGCACCAGCCTCGGCGCCGGCTCGACGCAGCGCATCCGACGACATCACCCCGACCAGCGGCAGGCGCCGTGCGTAGGCGATGGTCTTGAGCGCGGCCAAGCCCACGCGCAGGCCGGTGAACGAGCCGGGGCCCGTGCCCACCGCCAGCGCCGTCACATCGTCGAGCGCCACGCCTGCTTCGAGCAACGCTTCGTCGATCTGCTCGAGCACATGCGAGCCGTGGCGGTGTCGCACCTCACGTCGGCTGACTGCGAGCGGCGCATCGGCTCCGAGCACGACGACGCTCGATCGTGTCGAGGTATCGACCGCGAGGATGAGCGCGCTCATGGGGTCGCCTTCCCCCAGCGTCGGGCAGCATCGACATACCGCCGTGTCGCCGCTCCATGGCCGCTGATCTCGATGTCGCGGCCGTCCCCCTCCGTGGGCTCGATGGCCACGGTCAGACGTGTGGGGTCGAGGCGCTCATCAAGTCGGTCGGCCCACTCGCTCAGCGTGACGCCCTCGTCCTGGCGCTCGTCGAGGAGGCCGCCGGCGAGGATCCTCGTCGGCACCGGCGAGGCGGTAGAGGTCCTGGTGGAACAGCGTGAGACGGCCATCGTACTCGGCCATCAGCGTGAAGCTGGGGCTGTTGACGACGTCGTCGATGCCCAGCCCAACGGCGAAGCCCTTGGCGAATTGCGTCTTGCCGGCACCCAGCGGCCCCACCAGCGCGAGTCGGTCACCCGGCTCCGCCACCAACGCCAGCGCCGCGGCCAAACGACGTGTCTCGTCGGCGGAGGCCGTGCTCAGGCGCAGGGACACGAGCGGTGGATGCTCGAGGTCGGAGATGGTCATCGAACGCAGCCTAGCCAAGCCGCTCCAGCGTCGTCAGGGGCACGCAGTGGCGCTCGACGGATCCGTCCTCACCCGGCAGCTCGACGAAACCGCCAGGGGCGTAGCGGCCACCAGGCCAGCGGCGTGGCCCGGACAGGCCGACCAGGAGGCCCTCGTGGTCATGGTGCTCCCCACTCACGACACGGACGGTGCCCGGAGGACGAGAAGCGGCTCGGAGTAGCGGGGCCGGGTCGCCGTCGATGACCAGGGTCCGTGAGTCGGCGAGGATACCTGCCGGGCGCCCCTCGGCCGCGACGAGCAGGTCCCAGAGGCGCGACGGGATGGGCGCGCGACCATACCCTCCGAGGGCGAGCAGCCCGAACGGTGCCGCAGCATGCAAGGCCGCTTGCTGCCGGGCCTCGGACGAGGTCAGCTGGCGCAGATCCCGGCTGGCTACGCCTCCCACGATGATGGCGGCCACGCCGATGGCTCGGGCGCGCGAGAGAGCCTCGACGTCGATGCGGGAGCCGACCACGAGGATGGCCCCAGCGGCGCCGACGTCGATGCGCGAGGTCTGGAGTTCGGCGCCCGGACTGTCGACGGCAACGACGATACGGCCCGACGAAGTGCGCCCCCAGCCGACCGCGGCGTCGATGGCCAGGCCGTCGACGCGGAGGTCGATCCGGCTGGGCGTCACGGCCTCGATGGTGCCGGCGGCCGGTGCCGCGACCACGACCCCGCCGCTGCCCGCAGCGAGGCGCGTGATGCCGTCACGTCCGTGCTCACAGACGCGCGTGCGGTAGGTCCCGCCGGACGACTTGCGCCCGAGGCGACCGCTGCGTTCGATGGGCACGTTGTCGAGAACGGAGCCCGGGGGCAGGCCGATGAGGGCGGCGCTGCTGGGGATCTCCCGTGCCTCCTGGTCCCGGAAGTGTTCGATGATGGGCTGCCCCGGCTCGACCCGCTGCCCGGGTCCCACCAGCGGCCGGTCGGCGAGGTGCATGGCCATGTGCAACAGGCGCCCCGCCTCGAGCCGCGGCGCGGGACCGACGAAACGACCGGGATCGGGCTGGGTGGCCGACTCCATGCCGGCAGCTCGCGGTTCGATCATCGTTCGCTGCCCAGCCAGGCGGGTGCCTCCCAGGCCTCGAGCGTGGTACGCCTCGCCTCGCCGCTCGCCGCCAGGTCGAGAGGGATGGGGCGCGTGTCGACGAGCAAGCCGGCCAGACCGCCGCTCGACTCCACTGACAGCATGCGGCCCTCGACCCCCAGGATCGTCCCGTCACCGGGGTCGATGCCCAGCCGCGCCACGATGCCGGGCGGCAGGTCGACCAGCTGCAGTTGGCCGGGGTCGAGACGCAGCCGCTGCTCACCGAGAGGACTGGCCACGCTCATGGTGGCGATGGCCTTGTCCTTCTTACGCTCCTCGATGGTGCCCGTGAGCAGGGCACTCCCCAGCGGCAGCAGGCAGTCGCCCATGAGGTCGGCCAGGAGGCGTCGCCGGTCGGCCTCGACCGGCAGGGCGCCGAGCGGTGCCAGCACACCCGCATGATCGTGCAGGATGCTTCGCGCGCCGGGTCGGCGGATAGCGTCGACCACGGCCAGCGCAGAAGCCGCCGGCGGCAGGCCGGCGAAGGGGCCGCCCGCGAGGACCATGACGCCCGCGGCCCGTTCGTTCGCGTCGGCCGGGCTCCATACTGCCTCGAGGCGTGCCAGGGCGGCGCGGACGGCGGCCAGGCGCAGGTGGGAACCATCCGAGCTGATCAGGCCCCAGGGGTGCAGGACCAGCTCACGCAGCTCATCAAGGCGTGCCGCTGAATCACCCCCGAGCGTGCTCCAGCGCAAGACCGCCTCACCCAGCTCCTCGTCCACGAGCAGTTGCTGGGGTAGCAAGCCGCCCGCGGCGATGACGGCATGTTGCGACTCTCCGTCGGGCCCGGCCAGCGTTCGCGAGGCGGCGGCAGCGCCGATCTCGAGACCATCGACACGCTCGCCCAACACGGCCCCCAGCGAGGCCACCGAGGCACGCAGCGCGGTGCGGCCGTCGACTGACGCGCTCTGGCCGTGGTCGGCCAGGTGTCGACCCACCTGCAAGGCCGCCTGACGCAGCGTCGACTCGGTCGTGAGTGACACCGCATCGGGCGCCGGCAGCGAGAACAGCCGGCCGTCGGGAAGGCCCTCAGGTCGATCGGCGAAGGGGCCGCAGGCGATGAGCGCGACCTCATCGCGAAAGCGCGCCAGTGAGGCGGCCCGCGGCCACAGCAGCCGCGCCGCGCCGCGCTCGTCTTCAGAGACGCCGTCGCGGCCGCCCATGACGATGGCGTCGACCCCCGGGTCCAGGCAGGCTTCACCGAAGGGGATCAGAGCCGGGTCGGGCCCGAAGAAGCGTGCCGTGATCGACCAGCCACCGCCAACGAAAGCCCGCTCCAGCAGTTCCCCGGTCGCAGGCGCGGCGGCCACCAGCACCGCGCGCGGGGGTCGGCCGGTGCGCACCTCGAGCCGCGACCACTCGCGCCAGCCGTCCATCGAGCCGGCCAGCGTGGCGTCCGTACGTGCCACGCGCCAGGCCAGATCCTCAAGCAGGGTCTCGGCGGCGATGGTCGCGGGTGCGGCCGCGGCGGCGAGCATGCGATAGCGCCCATCGACGGGAGCGATGAGCGTTGCGGCGAGACTGACCGTGCCGCGATCGAGCGTGAAGAAAGCAGGGGTGTCCTGGGTCACGCGACAGATGGTAGCCGGGCGGCGCTATTCAGGTGCCGGATCAGGCGTCGAGACCGGCCTCGCCGTCGAGCTCTTCGAGGCGGTCGATGAGACGCTCGATGCCCTCATCATCGGCCAGCAAGTTGCGAGCGCCTCGGTCGCCACCGCCGAAGATGCCACGAATGGCAGGATCGAAGAAGAGCATGCCCAGGCCATCCAGCGAGCCAGCCCCGCGGTTGGCCTCGAGGAACAGCACGGCCGGTACGACCGCGCCGCGCATGGTGATCTGACGAGCCACGGACTCGATGTCGTCGCCGTCGAAGGCACCGAAATCCCGTGACTCGGCTCCCTGTTCGGTCATCTCGGGCGGTCTAAGCAAACCCGTACTAGCCTCCTCGAGACATGTCAAAACCGGCACGGCTGCGGGGTCGGGTCCCTCTCTACCCAGGGCCTCGCGATCGGTTGCACATGTCTGCGCCGGCGCCACTCATCTAGAGTCCTCTGGGCGGATACCGGCCAACGGATGGTACACCCGGGTCAACCTCTGAGCCATGCTCGTGAGCACTTCCCAGGCGATCGTGTTGCGCCGACGCGCCAGTTCCCCGGCGGTGATGGTTTCGGTACCTTGCCGGCCCATCAACACGAACTCCTCGACATAGTCAAGGCCGGGCACATCGGTGACGTCGGCGGTCACCGCGTCCATCGAGACTCGGCCGACCAGGGGGACGCGTCGGCCACGCACGAGCACGTCCGCCCCGGGCTGCGCGCCACGCAGGTAGCCGTCGCCGTAGCCGACCGGCAGCACCGCGATGCGCGACGGACGCCCCGCCCGCCAGGTGCCGCCGTAGCCGACCGTGCCCCCGACCGGCACGTCGCTGAAGGCCACGGCCTGAGCCTTGAGCGACATCGCGGGGCGCAGTCGTGTGGCCGCCTCCAAGGCGTCGGGCGCGATGGGCAGGTCGGCGTCGAGGACGCCGTACACGGCGATCCCCGGACGGACCAGGTCGAGCGACGGCTCGTCGTGGGTGAAGATGCCGCCGGATGCCGCGATGTGGCGCGGTGGCACGGGGATGCCCGCCTCGCGCAAGGCCGTGGTGGCGACCTCGAAGCGGAGCAGCTGGGCATCGGAGGTCGCTGGCTCCTCGGGGCTGTGCAGATGCGACCACAGGCCGGCCAGCTCGAGGCGCGCATCGGCGACTGCCATGGCGGCCACGGCGGCCACCTCCTGGGGCGGCAGGCCCCCGCGGGCCATGCCGGTCTCGACACCGATGTGGACGCGCACCGGCGGGGCCTCCGGCCGAGCGGCGTCACGGATGGCCTCGAGGTCGGCGACGGACATGACCGGCAGCTCGATGGCCAGCTCGATGGCCTCCCCGGCCGCAGCCGCGGGCACCGGGTAGAGCAGCAGGATGCGGCCCTCGACCAGGCCCCGCAGGGCGATGGCCTCGTCGAGGGTGGCCACGCACAGCGCCTCGACCTGCTGTGCCAGGGCCGGACCGACCGCGGTCATGCCGTGGCCGTAGGCATCGGCCTTGACCACCGGCGCGACGGCCGCGTTGCCCACTACCGAGCGGATGACTCCGATGTTGTGGCCTATGGCCTCGAGGTCGATCTCCAGCCAGGCGCCGCGCCGGATGTTCATGTCGCCCCCCGAGCCGGAGCATCGAGACCGAGCCGGCCCCCCGAAGCCTGACGGCGTAGCGCGTCGAGGTGGCGACGTGCCTGCGGGATGGCCGGCAGCAGGTCGGTGGCCATCATGCCGGCATCGCCGAGCTGCGTGCTGATGTCCTGGCCGGCCCGGGCGTGCAGGTAGACACCCAGCGCGGCGGCCTCGAACGGTGACGACCCCTGCCCTACCAGCGAGGCGATGACCCCGGCCAGTACGTCGCCGCTGCCGCCGGAACCGAGCGCGGGCACCTCGAAGGGAGCGGTGAGGACACGGCCGTCGGGGGCGGCGATGACGGTGCCGGCACCCTTGAGCACGACGACCACGGACCAGGCTCTGGCCGCACCGGCCGCGGCGGTCCGGCGTTCAGCGTCGGTAGCGCCGGCTTCGCGTCCGAGGCGCGCGAACTCGCCCGGGTGCGGCGTGACCACGACGAGCCGACCCGTCCGCATCCACCAGCCGTCCAGCCGCGAGAGTGCGTCCAGCGCTCCGGCATCGACGACCACGGGCGCGCCCGGCTGCGCCAACAAGGCCCCCGTCAGGCGAGTCGTGCCTCGGCCAGCCTTCAGTCCAGGGCCGATGAGCAGCGCGTCGTGGGGCATCTCGGCCACGTCTGACGCGGCCCCGTCGGCATCGACCTCGAACGGCTCGGTCTCGGGCAGGCCGCGCGTGATGAGCTCGGGCACGCGACCGACGATGAGTGGCTGGAGTGAAGCCGGCACGCACAGGGTCACGAGGCCGCTCCCGGCGCGCAGTGCGGCCGCACCGGACATCAGGGCCGCGCCGGCATAGTCAAGCGAGCCGGCGACGGCGACGACCCGGCCGAAGGTGCCCTTGTGACCGCGAGCATCGCGCTCGGGCAGCAACCGGGCAGCCGCGGTCTCGTCGAGGAGCTCGCCGGCGAGAGACGTCACTCGGCCTCGCTTCCTCCGCCGGCGTCGGGGGTGATCTGCGGCGGGCCCTCGGGCGCGGTCGGAGGCGCGGTCAGCACGGCCGCCTCTGCCGCACGGACCTGGGCGTCGAGATCGCGCAGCTTGCCGATGCGTGCCATGAGCTGCTTCTCGCGATCATCCAGACGCGCCTCGACGTCCACCGGGAAGACGAACTCGCCACCCTCGGTGCGCACCCCGAAGGCGATGGCTACCGCGTATTCGTGTTCGTGGCTGATGGACACGGCGACACGCTCCATGCCCAGCTGGTTGGCGCGTCGCAGGGCACGGTCGTGCAGGCGGCAGAGCGGCGCGCCGGTAGGCAGACGGATGATCTCGATCTCACGCCAGCCGACACCGCGAACGCCGAGGCCCAGCACCTTGGAGACGGCCTCCTTGGCGGCCCAGCGGCCGGCGAAGTTCTCCGGCCGGTCGCGAACGTAGGCGTCCTCGTGGTCGGTCAGCACCCGTCTCGCGAAGCGACGGCCGTGCTTGGCGATGGCTCTCTCGATGCGCTCGACCTTGATGATGTCGATGCCCAGCTCGGTGGTGCCGGCGGGTGGGCGCGGGGGCGCGGTCATTCGACCGTGACCGACTTGGCCAGATTGCGCGGCTGATCCACGTCGGTGCCCCGCTCCAGCGCGGTGTGATAGGCGAACAGCTGCAGGGGGATGATGGCCAGCACCGGGCTGAGCATCTCGACCGTGGGCGGCACCCACAGGATGTCGTCGGCCACGGCCTTCATGCGGTCGTCACCCTCGGTGACCACGGCGATGACGCGGGCATCGCGGGCACGGCCTTCCATGAGGTTGCTGACGAGCTTGTCGTGGACCGCCGTGCGCGTGGCCACCGCAACCAGCGGGACCTCCGCGTCGAGCAGTGAGATGGGCCCGTGCTTGAGCTCCCCCGCGGCATAGCCTTCGGCGTGCACGTAGCTGACCTCCTTGAGCTTGAGGGCCCCCTCGAGCGCTGCCGGGTAGGTGATGCCTCGGCCGACGTACATGTATCCGCGCGAGCCGACGTACTGGCGGGCCAGCACGGCAGCCTGCGCTTCGTTCATCTCGATGGTGCGCTCGGCGTTGGCCGGCAAGGCGCGCAGTCCCTCGACCAGGGCCTTCTCGTAGAGCGGATCGAGGCGCCCGCGCGACTTGGCGATCTGGGCAGCCACCAGCAGCAGGGTCACGACCTGGGTCACGTAGGTCTTGGTGGCCACCACGGCGATCTCGGGGCCGGCCTGCAGGAAGAGCACCGCATCGGCCTCGCGGGTGATGGCCGAGCCCACGGTGTTGGTCACGGCCACCACGGGGCAACCCTTGGCTCGGGCCAGGCGCGTGGGGGCCAGCGTATCGGCCGTCTCGCCCGACTGGGTGACGGCGATGACCAACGTCTTCTGGTCGAGCGGCGGCGGATCGTAGCGGAACTCGGAGCCGATGTTCCAGCGCGCCGGCAGGCCCGTCCACGACTGCAGCGCGTTAGCCGCCACCGCGGAGGCATAGGCGGCGGTGCCGCAGGCGACGAGCTCGATGCGCTCGATGTAGGGCAGGATGGCGCGCAGCGGCTCCAGCTCGGGCACACGCACTTCATCCTCGTGGATGCGCCCGGCGATGGCGGCGCGGATGGCCTCCGGCTGCTCGTGCATCTCCTTGAGCATGTAGTGCGCGTAGCCGCCCTTTTCGGCCGCTTCGAGGTCCCACTCGATGTGGTGCACCGGTCGCTCCTGCGGGCGACCCACGATGTCGGTGATGGCGACGCGGCCGGGACCGATATCGGCTACGTCGCCTTCCTCGAGGAAGATGACCTCACGGGTGTGGGCCAGCACGGCGGCCACGTCCGAAGCCAGGAAGGCCTCCTCATCGCCCAGCCCGACGATGAGCGGCACGTTCATCTTGGCGCCGACCACGCGCTCGGGCTCACCCTTGTGGATGACCGCGAGGGCATAGGCGCCGTGGGCGCGTTGCAGGGCCGTACGCACCGCGGCCGAGAGATCACCGTCGTAGGCCTCCTCGACGAGGTGGGCGATGGCCTCCGTGTCGGTCTCTGAGGCGAAGATGTGGCCAGCTGCCTCGAGCTCCGCGCGCAACTCGATGAAGTTCTCGATGATGCCATTGTGGATGACCGTCAGCTCGCCGGTGCAGTCCACGTGGGGGTGGGCATTGAGGTCGTTGGGCCGGCCATGCGTGGCCCAGCGCGTATGGCCCAGCCCGGCCGTCGAGGCGGGTGAGCCGTCGATGAGTGCCTCGCGCAGCTCGACGATCTTGCCGGCTCGCTTCTTGATGAAGAGGTCGCCGTCCTCGGTAACCAGCGCGATGCCGGCGGAGTCATAGCCGCGATACTCGAGCCGGGCCAGGCCTTCGAGGAGAACCGGGGCTGCCTGCTGGTGACCGACGTAGCCAACGATGCCACACATCGCCTAACGCTCCTGGTTGAGGCGCTCGCCGGCCAGCTCGGCGAGGTCGTCGGCAAGGCGCAGGACAAGTGCCGCGTCGCGGCCCTCGACCATCACGCGCAGAGCCGGCTCGGTGCCCGAGGGCCGCACCACGACGCGACCCTCACCGGCCAGCTCGGCCTCGGCGGCCTCGACAGCCTCGGTCAGGATGCGGTCGGCGCGCCACTCCTTGTGGCGCACCCGGATGGTGCGCTGTTGCTGTGGGTCGAGCGGGATGACCGCGGCCAGCTCGGAAAGCGGGCGACCGTCACGAGCGAGGATGTCGAGGACCTCCAGCGCGGTGACGATGCCGTCGCCGGTGGTGGTGTGCTCGCGGATGATGACGTGGCCGCTCTTCTCGCCACCGAGGCCCGCGTCCGAGACGAGCATGGAATCGACGATGTGGCGGTCGCCGACCTTGGTGCGCAGCACGCGCCCGCCGGCCCCCTCCACGGCCCGTGCCAGACCGCCGTTGGAGAGGATGCTGACCACGAGGGTGTCCTCGGCGAGGGCGCCCCGGGCGATGCGGTCGAGCGCGATGATGCCCAGCAGCTGGTCGCCATCGACGACCTCCCCGCGCTCATCGATGGCCACACAACGGTCGGCGTCGCCGTCGAGGCTGAAGCCGACGTCGCCGCCCTGCTCGGCCACGATGGCGGCCAGCGCACCGGGCACGGTCGCGCCGCACTGGCGATTGATGTTCACGCCATCGGGCTGGTCGTGGTGCGAGGACACCGAGGCACCCGAGGCGGCGAGGATCTCCGACGCGACCGCTGAGGCGGAGCCGTTGGCACAGTCGACATGGACGCGCAGTCGCGAATCGATGCGACGGGCCATGGCCAGGCGGTGTTCGAGGTAGTAGCTCATGTCGCCGCGAGCGTCGACCATGCGGCCGAGGTCAGCGTTGCGGGGGCTGCCCAGCTCTTCGGAGCGGATGATGAGCATCTCGAGCTCGTCCTCCATCTCGTCGTCGAGCTTGAGGCCCTTGCCGCTGAGCACCTTGAGTCCGTTGTCCTCGGCGGGATTGTGCGAGGCGCTGACCATCACGCCCGCCGCGTAGTCGCCGACCGCGGTGACGTGTGCCAGGGCCGGCGTGGGACAGACCCCCAGCGCGTGGACGTGCGCGCCGGCGGAGGTGCCGCCGGACATCAGGGCCGCTACCAGCATGTCGCCCGAGCGGCGCGTGTCTTGACCAACGAGGATATGGCCTCCGGGACCGGCCAGCCGGGTGGCTACGGCACGGCCCAGCGCGTGGGCCAGCGACGGCTTCAGGTCTTCGTTGGCGACACCACGGATCCCGTCGGTCCCGAAGAGATTGCTCACGAAGCGGGAGCGACGGTGACGCGCACGGTCGCGGGTGTGACGCGCACGACGCTCGTGCCGCGGGGGGTTCGAATGAGAGGCATGACGTCATTGTCGCCCACCTCGAGGTCGGCCACGGGAATCTCCACACTGAGCTCGTCGATGGCCAGCTCGTCGAGGTCGCTCACGGGCCCCGAGATGAGCACGCTGAGCGAGGGTTCCTCGACACGGTAGGTGTAGGTTGGCTGGGCGCCGGTGATGACCGTGCCGACCTCGAACGCACGGGAGCCCAGCGTCTCGGTGAAGGTGACGATGACGGTGGCCGGCTCCGCGCCCGTGCTGCTGACCTCTTCGGGCAGGACCAGCGCGGTCTCGACCACCAGCTCCACGGACTGGTCGCTGATGTCGACCGGCTCGGTGGTGATGAAGCCGAGCTGACGGATAGCCGGGTTCTCGCCACTGACGGTGACCGTCGCCGGCAGCACCGAGACATTGTCGACGCGATAGCCGCGAGCAGGCTCGCCGCTGAGCTCGGGGATGACCGGCAGCGTGGCGTAGGCCAGCTGGCGAGCCACGTCGGTCTGGACGCGTACCGACGATGGTTGCACCTCCACGCCGGGCACGACGGCGCCGACCCCGTCGAAGGCCTCGATGGCGACGTCCTCGTCGATGTTGATGCCGCTGCCGTCGACCACGAAGCGGCCCTCCACGGTGCGCACGTTCTGGAGGCGCGAGGACGCGCCGGTGATGAGGACCTGGTTGGGGTCGACGTTGATGGGTCCGAGCTCGATGCCCTCCGGCAGCGGTCCGTGGTCGAGGACGACCGGCATGGTCCGCGAGAGGACCTCATCTACGCGCACGGTCACGCCGGGTGGGTCGAAGCCGGTGACGCGCACCCTTGGATCGACCGGGAAGACGGTGACCGGCACCACCACCGTGGTAGCGCCTGAACGCGGCTCCACCGATGAAAGGTCGATGCTGGCCCGGAAGCTGCCGTGGGTGAGTTGCTCAGCGACCTCGTCGTCGGCACGGAACTCGATGCGATTGACGACGCCGGGGTCGTCCAGCAACGCTCCCCCGACCGGGGCGTTGAGCACTTCGATGGGAACCGGGCCGGTCCACGTGCGTGTCGATTCCGACAGCGCCAGACCGGCATAGAGCACCACGGCCAGGCCCAGCGCCGTCAGCTTCAGGGGCCAGTTGCCGAAGATCCAGCGGCGCAGCGTGGTCATCACTCGGCGTCCATGCTGTCGCGCTCGCCAGCGCTGGCCTGGGAGGAAGCATCGGGCGTGGGCGTGGGCGTGGGCGTGGGCGTGGGCGTGGGCGCCGTCTCCGTGCCGCGGCTGCGCCACGAGATCCGGCGGGCATGCGCCCCCACGGAGACCGGAACGAGCAGGCTGAAGAGCCGCTGGCGCAACTCATCCTCATCGAGACCGCGTACGAGCGCGCCTCTCTGGGCCAGGCTGATGGTACCGCTCTCTTCGCTGACCACGATGGCCAGCGCATCGGTCTGCTCGGTGACACCGAGGGCAGCACGATGGCGCGTACCGTAGTGCTCGAGCGACCCTTCCCGCTCGGCCAGCGGCAGCATCACACCCGCGGCCACGATCTCGTTGCCGCTGACGATGACGGCGCCGTCATGCAGTGGATAGCCTGGGGCGAAGAGGGACGCCAGCAGCTCCGATGAGAGCCGCGCGTCCACCATCACGCCGGTCTCAGCCATGTCTCCCAGGCCCGTGTCACGTTCGATCACGATGAGCGCGCCGCTGTGTCGGCGAGAGAGCGTCGCGGCGGCAGCCGCCAGCAGCGCCGCGACACGCTGAAGGTCGGACGTGTCCGAAGCAGCCAGCCATGCCCACGAACCGACCCTGCCGAGGCGGTCGAGGGCGCGGCGCAGCTCGGGCTGGAAGACGACTACGAGGGCCACCAGGCCGACCACGGCACCCGTCTGGAGGATGCCCGAGAGCAGCCGCAGATCGAGCTCCAGGGCGACCACATAGACGGCATAGACGATGGTGGCGCCGATGGCCAGACGGACCGCACGCGTGCCCTGGATGAGGCGCAGCACGAGATAGATGAGGACCGCGGTGAGGAAGATGTCGAGCAGTGCTCTCGGTTCGACCCTGAGGTCAACAGCAAGGTCACTCAACGGCTCCATCTTCGGCTGAGCCTACCACCGCGGGAGCTGGGCCACGGCAGTGTGGACCCGGAGCTCAGGCGGCATTGGCGGCGAGGCGTTCAAGCTCGGGAGAGAGGTGGCGAAAGTCACGTGCCAGCGCGCTCAGCGCGTTGCGACGCAAGGGGTCGTCGTCGATGTCGAGCCGGCGCTCGATGAGCACGGCGCGCTGCACGCCCAGCTCGGTCCAGCCGCGGCGCAGGTAGAGCATGGTCATCACGAAGTGGATGTCGATGTCGCCGGAGCGAGCCTCCAGACCGCGCAGGCAGGCGTCCAGGGCGGCATCCGCGTCGTTGACCGCGGCGAAGCCGTTGGCGGCGGCCAGATAGGCGGCGGCGGCCAGGCTGCGATCACCCGCGGCCCTGGCGGCGGCCCCGTTGCTGATATGGCGTTCCAGTTCGAGCGCCCGTGGGTCGACGTCCCGGGTGGGCACGCGACCAGCGCGCTCCATGGCTTCGAGCTCGGCGGCACGCGAGCGGAAGGCCCCGGCTTCCCCGCTGTTGCCGCCGGCCTCGAGGGCCGCCGCCTTGCCACGCAGCGCCCCCAGATCCGAGGGCGCCCGCCTGAGCGCCTCGTCGAAGGCGGCAAGGGCTTCCCTGGGCTCCTGCATCTGCAGATGGATGTTGCCCATCGAGACGAGCGGAAGCGGCCGCTCCGGTGCCAGCTTGGCGGCATCCTGGTAGTGGCCGATGGCCTCGCGGGGACGGCTCTTGACGACTGCTACGTGGCCACGCTGAAGCGCGTCCTTGTAGCGAATCGAGACGGGATCGCTCATCGACGTCAAGCATCGGGCATCAGGGAGCGGAGGGCGATACCACGATGGTCCCGAATGGGGATAGGTGTGGCGTACGTAGGTCCGGGGTAGTCGAGCCACCCCGGCCGCACGGCGGGCGCGCTAGCGCTTGGTGAACTGAGGCGCCTTTCGGGCTCGCTTGAGACCGAACTTCTTACGTTCCTTCATGCGCGGATCGCGCGTGAGCAGGCCGGCCTGGCGAAGGGGCGCGCGGGCGCCCTCAGGGTCGGACTGCAGCAGCGCACGGGCGATGCCGTGGCGGATCGCACCGGCCTGACCGTGGTGGCCACCGCCCTGGACCTTGACCATGGCGTTGTAGCGGCCCTCGGTGCCAGTCACTCGGAAGGGCATGAGGATGTCGCTGAGGTCGACGGCGTTGCCGAAGTGCTCTTCCAGGCTACGGCCGTTGACGACGACCTCACCTTCGCCGGTAAGCAGCCGGACTCGAGCGATGGCCGTCTTGCGGCGACCGGTGCCCTCGTGGAAGGTGGCCTGGTTCATGAGCTAGCGCCTCCTGCCGGAGCGGGAACCGGCTGCTGTGCCTCGTGCGGGTGATCCTTGCCGGCGTAGACCTTGAGCTTGCGCATCTGCTGAGTGCCGAGGCGTGTGTGCGGAACCATGCCCTTGACCGCGCGGCGCACGACCTCCTCAGGACGGCGCTCCAACAAGTGGCCCAGCTTCTCCTCGCGCAAACCTCCGGGATAGCCGCTGTGGCGGTAGTACTTCATCGTCTCCAGCTTGTTGCCGGTGACCTTGATCTTCTCGGCGTTGATGACGATGACGTGATCGCCGGTGTCGATGTGTGTCGCGTACGTGGGCTTGTGCTTGCCCGTCAGCAGTCGCGCCACACGCGTGGCGAGACGGCCGAGCGTCTGACCGTCGGCATCGACGACCAGCCACTGGCGCTCGATCTCACTAGCCTTTGGCGTGTAGGTCCTGCTCATGGCCCCTGTCGTGCTTCCTTGGTTGTGTCTCTCAAGTGCTGGGTCCGATCGTCACCCGTCGCAGACAAAGCCCCTGCGCCGGGACGACCGCACCAGCGAAGGCTCGTCCCGGCGAGCGAAGCTCGTTCACCAGGTCCTCCACTGTGGCTCGACCCATCCCGATACGGATGAGTGCGGCCACGATGCTGCGCACCATCTGTTGCAGGAAGGCGTCCCCGACCACGTCGATCGTGATCAAGTGGCCTCGCCTGCGCAGTCGAACCTCGTACAAGGTCCGGGTGCCAGTGTTCTGAACACGCCCGAAGGCGGAGAAGTCGTGCCGGCCCACCAAGTGATTGGCGGCGTCCTGCATGACCTCCTCATCGAGGTGCTCATCGAGTTCGTAGACGTAGCGGCTGCGCAGCGGACTGCGTGGCCCCGTCCAGATGCTGTAGCGGTACTCCCTCCGCGTCGCGGCGCGACGTGGATCGAAGTCGAGTGCTACCCGGGTCAGTCGGCCCGATCGCGACGTCCCGGGGCAAGAGCGCCCCGATGGCCGGACCCAGCTGCTCCGCCGGCATGCGTCCCGTACCAGGTGAAAGCGATCACCTGCCCGGTGGCATGCACTCCGGCGTCCGTCCGACCGGCCGATTTGACCGGGACGCGCGGCTCACCCGAGAGGTGGGCCAAAGCGCGTTCCAGCTCTCCCTGGACGGTCCGACGTCCAGGCTGGGCCTGGAAGCCGGCGAACTCAGTGCCGTCATATTCGACCCGTGCGCGGTACCGCACGGGGCCGCCCTCTCGGGCGTGCTTCATCTTGTCCGTCGTGTCACGACGCTGCTGCGTCCGACCTGGCGGGTTGGCTAGACCAGCTCGAGCTGGACCATCGGGGCGTTGTCGCCGGCCCGGGGGCCGATCTTGACGACCCGGGTGTAGCCCGAGTTGCGATCCCCGTAGCGGGGCACGATCTCGTCGTAGAGCTTGTCGATCACGAGCGGCTCGTGGGGCAGCTCGGAGACGATGCGGCGTCGCTCGGCAAGCGTCCCACCCTTGGCCAGCGTGATGACACGCTCGACCATGCCACGCACCTCCTTGGCACGGGCCTCGGTGGTCTTGATCTGTTCGTAGCGCAGCACGGCCACGATGAGGTTGGCGTAGAGGGCCTTGCGCGGCGCGGTCTTGCGCCCCAGCTTGCGCCCGTCGATGCGATGCGCCATCAGCTAGACATCCTCTTCGATGGCATCGTCTTGTCTCATCGAACTCATCGGCATCGGTGTCGAAGCCCTCGAGCGCCTCATCCTCGGGCGGCAGGAAGCCACGCATGCGCAGGCGTTCCTTCATCTCGTCGAGCGACTTCTTGCCGAAGTTGCGCATGCGCAGCAGATCCTCGTCCTGGAGCTGCAGCAGCTGCCCGACCTTGACGATGTTGTTGCGCTTGAGCGAGTTGTAGGCGCGCATCGGCAGGTCCAGATCCTCGATGGGCATGTCCAGCACGTTGGGCGGCAGGGTCTCCGCGCCGGCCACGGCCTCGACCTCGCTGGTCAGCTGGCGACCAGCCGTGGTGAACTGGCTGAACTGCTCGACGAGCATCTCCGCGGCGCGCGAAAGCGCCTCCTCCGGGGAGATGGTGCCGTCGGTCTCGATGATGAGGGTCAGCTTGTCGTAGTTGGTGACCTGCCCGACGCGGGTGTTCTCGACGTGGTAGTCGACCTTGCGCACGGGGGTGAAGATGGCATCGACGGGAATGACGCCGATGGGCAGGCCTTCCTTGGTGTCCTCGGCGGACAGGTAGCCGGTGCCCCGCTCCACGGTCAGGTCCATCTCGATGGTCGCGTCCGGCTCCAGCGTCAGGATGTGCTGGTCGGGGTTGACGATCTCGACGTCGGCGGACTCGACGATGTCGGCCGCGGTGACCGGGCCAGCGCCACTCTTGATGAGCTTCAGCTGGGTGGGATGGGGGACGTAGCTCTTGAGGCGCAGCCGCTTGAGGTTGAGGAGGATCTGGATGACATCCTCCTTGACCCCGGGGATAGTGCTGAACTCATGGCTGACGTCGCGGATCTGCACGGACGTGACGGCCGCGCCCTCGAGGGACGAGAGCAGCACACGACGAAGGGCGTTGCCCAGCGTGACGCCGTAGCCGGCGCGCAGCGGACTTGCCTCGTACTTGCCGTACGTCTCAGTCTCGAGCTCCTCGATGGACTCGATCTGGGCGTTCTCCAACTCGATCATGGGGTGGCGCTACCTCGAGTAGTACTCGACCACCAGCTGCTCGTTGAGCTCGAGCGGCATCTGGTCGCGGGTCGGCATCGCAGTAACGGTCCCGACAAGCTTGTCGGCGTCCACGGTGACCCAGTCAGGCTTCTGGGCGCCACCGATGGCGTCCTTCAGCTGCTTGAAGTATTCGGTCTTGCGGCTCGTGCCGCGGACCTCGATCTTGTCGCCCTCACGGACGCGGAACGAGGGGATATTGGTGCGCACGCCGTTGACGTCGAAGTGGCCGTGGCCGACCAGCTGACGTGCCTGGGCGCGACTGCTGGCGAAGCCCATGCGGTAGACGACGTTGTCGAGACGGGTCTCGAGCAGGCGCAGCAGGTTCTCACCGGTGACGCCGGGGCGCGACTCGGCGGTCTCGAAGTAGCGCTTGAAGGGGCGCTCGTTGACCATGTAGACGCGACGCACCTTCTGCTTCTCGCGCAGCTGGATGCCGTAGTTGGACATCTTGCGGCGACGGATGCCGTGCTGGCCGGGCGGGCTGCCACGGCGTTCGAAAGGGCACTTCTTGGTGTAGCACTTGCTGCCCTTGAGGTACAGCTTCATGCCTTCGCGCCGGCACAGGCGGGAGACTGGTCCGCGATATCGAGCCATGGCTAGCCTCTCTAGACCCGGCGCCGCTTGGGGGCGCGGCAGCCGTTGTGCGGGAGCGGGGTGACGTCGGTGATGGCGCTGACTTCGAGGCCGGCGGCCTGAAGCGAGCGGATGGCCTGCTCGCGTCCCGAGCCGGGCCCCTTCACGAAGACCTCGATGTTGCGCATGCCATGCTCCATGGCGCGCTTCGCGGCACCATCGGCGGCCAGGGCGGCAGCGTACGGCGTGGACTTGCGGGAGCCCTTGAAGCCGGCCGTGCCGGCGCTGCCCCATGCCACGACTGCACCACCGAGGTCCGTGATCGTCACGATCGTGTTGTTGAAGGTCGCCTGGATATGAACGTGCCCGGAGGGGACGTTCTTCTTCTCCTTGCGCCTGGACTTCGTGGCGCGCTTGCGTTCCGCCATCGATCGAGTGTCTCTCCTGCGTGGCGCCGCGCGGTCGACCGGCTACTGGGGCCGGGCCGCCGCGGCGATCCTGGATTACTTCTTGCGCCGGACGCCGACGGTCTTCTTGGGACCACGTCGCTGACGTGCGTTGGTCTTGGTGCGCTGACCGCGGACCGGCAGGTTGCGCCGATGCCGCAGACCACGATAGGAACCGATCTCGGTCAGCCGCTTGATGTTCATGGCCGTCTCTCGTCGCAGGTCGCCCTCGACGGTGTAGCGGCGGTCGATGATGTCGCGAAGGCGGTTGACCTGCTCATCGGTCAGATCGCGGACTCGGGTGTCCGGATTCACGTTGGCCTGGGCCAGGACCTTCTGACTGGTCGGCAGTCCGATCCCATAGATGTAAGTCAGCGAGATCTCCACCCGCTTTTCGCGGGGGATATCGATGCCGGCGATACGTGCCACCGTTCCTCCTAGCCCTGGCGCTGCTTGTGCTTGGGGTTCGGGCAGATGATCCGCACGCGCCCCTTCCGCCGGATCACCTTGCAGCGATCACAGCGCCTCTTAACCGATGCAGAGACCTTCACGTCGTTCTCTCAGCGTCCTACTTGAGTCGATAGGTGATGCGGCCGCGGGAGAGGTCGTAGGGCGACAACTCGACGCGAACGCGATCGCCGGGGAGGATGCGGATGAAGTTCATGCGCAGCTTGCCGCTGATGTGTGCCAGCACCTGATGCTTGTCCTCGAGCTCGATACGGAACATGGTGTTCGGCAACGGCTCGATGACCGTCCCTTCGACCTCGATTGCATCTTTCTTAGCCACAGGCGACCGCTAGACCCCGACTACCTTAGTTGGAATGGATGGGCCCGGCGCCGGATCCGAACAGGTCGGCGGGGCGCCAGCAAGCGCCGGGATCGCCCCGGCGCGAATGATGAGTGTACCAGAGTTCCATCGGAAATGACATCCATGGCGCAGGGCGGACTCATGCGCCCACCTCGGCCGGGGCCATGAGGCCCTCGATGACCTCGCCGGCTGCCAGCGTCAGTACGCGTGGACCGTCGGCCGTGATGGCGATGGTGTGTTCCCAGTGAGCAGCCAGGCTGCCATCGGCAGTGGCCACGGTCCAGCCGTCGGCCTTGACCCGGGTGTCGTGGTTGCCCATCGTGAACATGGGTTCGATAGCGATGCACAGACCGACTTCGATGCGCCGGCCCTTGCGACCGGTGCGGTAGTTGGTGACCTGCGGCTCCTCGTGCATCTCGTTGCCGATGCCGTGGCCGACATAGCCACGCACGATGCCGTAGCCGGCAGCCAGCCCCACGTCCTCGATGGCAGCGGCCACATCCTCGAGGGTGGCGCCGGGAACCGAGGCCCGAACGCCCGCGAGCATCCCGGCGCGCGTGACCTCGCTCAGCTTGCGGGCCCCCTCGAGCACATCGGACATGAGGAAGGTCCGCGCCGAATCGCCGTTCCAGCCCTCCACCTCGGCGCCGCAATCGACCGAGACCATGTGGCCTTCCTCGATGACGCGGTCGTCGGGGATCCCGTGGACGACCTCGTCGTCGATGGAGATGCAGGTGGCGTGCTCGAAGGGTGCGAGATGCCCAGGGACCCCGATGAAGTTGGGCGTCCCTCCTCCATCCCGGATGACCGCATCGGCGATAGCGTTCAGCTGTAGTGGCGTCAGGCCCGGCCGGATGGCTTCGGCTACCGCGTCGAGCGCAGCCGCGGTGAGGCGTCCGGCCACGGCCATCTTCTCGATCTGTGATCGAGACTTGAGCACGATACGCCGGCGGTCGAAGAGCACCTAGGCGACGCTCCTCGTGCCCAGGACCTCGAGCAGGTCGGCCGTGACCTCTTCGGCGGGCTTGTCGCCGCGGACCGAGAAGAGGACCTCGTTGTCAGCGTAGTAGTCGATGACCTCGAACATGGGCGGCAACTGCTTGTCCAGCCGAGCCTGCACCGTGTCGGCGCTGTCGTCCGCCCGCTGGCGGAGCTCGGCACCGTCGATGTCGCAGACACCCTCGACCTTGGGCGGCATACCCAGGACGTGGTACACGTGCTGGTCGTCATTGGTGCAGATGCGCCGGCCGCTGAGGCGCTCCAGGAGCAACTCCTGTGCGACCTCGATGTAGGGCACCGCAGTGACGACGGCACCGGCACGTGCGAGCATCTGGTCGAGGGCCTGAGCCTGGGCCACCGTGCGCGGAAACCCGTCCAGGATGACCCCGTTCGCGGCATCCTTCCAGCCCAGGCGATCATCGACCATGGCCACCACGATATCGTCCGGCACCAGTGCGCCGGAATCCATCAGGCTACGGACCTCCTCAGCCAGCGGCGTGTCGCTCTTGCGCATGGCCCGGAAGAGCTCTCCGGTCGAGACGTGGGGCAGGCCCAATGCCTCTGCGAGACGCTCGGCCTGGGTGCCTTTGCCGGCGCCGGGGGCGCCCATCATCACGATGATCCGACGATCTCCCCCCGCGCTGGCCGCCTGGAAGGGGACAGCTTGCGACGTCACTTGATGAAGCCCTCGTAGTTACGCATCATCAGCTGCGCTTCCAGCTGCTTCATGGTCTCCACCACCACCGAGACGACGATCAACAGAGCCGTGCCACCAAGGGAGAAGGAGCCGATGACGCTGCCGGCAAAGAGCCAGCCGACGATGATGGGACTGACCGCGACGACACCGAGGAAGACGGCGCCGGCGAGGCTGATGCGGAAGACCACCTTGGCCAGGTAGTCACGTGTGGGCGTACCGGGTCTGATGCCCGGGATGAAGCCGCCGTTCTTGCGAAGCTGGTCGGCCGTCTCGTCGGGCTTGAACGTGAACGCCGTGTAGAAGTACGTGAAGCCGACGACGAGCAGGAAGAACACGATGGCGTAGATCGGGCTGCCCTGGCTGAGCCACTGGACGACGACGTTGGCGACGTCCTCGATGACACCCCCGGAGGCGCTGAAGTAGGTCGCCATCTGCACCGGGAACAGCAGGATGCTGACCGCGAAGATGATGGGGATGACGCCGGCCTGGTTGACACGCAACGGCAGGAACGTGGCCCCGCCCTGGTACATGCGCCGGCCGCGAACGCGGCTGGCGTACTGGATGGGAATGCGGCGCTGTCCCTCCTGGACGTAGACGATGACCATCACCGCCACGATGGCGAGCAGGCCGAAGGCCAGGCCGGCCGCGAGGTCGGGGGACGTCGCGAAGGTCCGGATGGCGCCCGGCAGTCCGGCCACGATGCCGGCGAAGATGATGAAGCTGATGCCGTTGCCGATACCGCGCTCGGTGATGAGCTCGCCGATCCACATCACGAGGATGGTGCCGGCGGTCAGGGTGATGATCTGCGTCAACGTCGTGAAGCTGGTCAGGTCGAACCCCTGGACGACGCCGTACTGGCCTGACGACAGGAGCGCCAGGTAGCCGTACGACTGCAGGATGGCCAGCGGCACCGTGAGGTAGCGCGTGTACGAGTTGATCTTGCCACGGCCGTACTCGCCCTCGCGGGAGAGCTGCTGCAGACGGGGTACGACGCCCGTCATCAGCTGCATGATGATCGACGCGTTGATGTAGGGGTTCACACCCAACGCGATGATCGAGAAGTTCTGCAGGCCACCTCCGGAGAAGAGGTTGAGCATCTGCAGGAAGCTGTTCTCGCCGATTACCCCTTCCAGCGCATCGCGATCGATGCCGGGCACCGGAACGTGCGCCAGCATGCGCACGATGATGAGCATCCCCAGGATGAAGAGGATGCGCCGGCGGATGTCCGGAACGCGGAACGCATTGACGAGGGCTTCGAACACGGGTTACTCGGCTGCCGGCTCGTCGGCGGACGCGGCCGCAGCTTCAGCCTCGGGCGTCTCTTCGACCACGGTCTCACCAGCGGCGGTCTCTTCGACCACGGTCTCACCAGCGGCGGTCTCTTCGACCACGACCTCGTCGACCTCGGTCTCTTCGACCAGGACCACGGGGGCGAGCACCTGGACGAAGCCTCCGGCGCCTTCGATCTTGGACCTGGCCGAGCCGGTGAAGGCTTCGGCGGCCACGAAGACCTTGACGTCGAGGTCGCCCGAGCCCAGCACCTTGACCGGTCGATCAACGTGGCTGATCAGCCCGGCGGCGGCGAGGACCTCGGCGTTGACGGTCAGCGGCTCCGAGCCCGCACCCTCGCCGAAGCGACCGGCCGCGGCGTACTCGGAGATGCGACCGATGTTGACGACCTGGTATTCGATGCGCCCGCGGCGCTTGAAGCCACGGAGCTTGGGAACACGAACGTGGAGCGGCGTCTGGCCGCCTTCGAACCAGCCGGGGATACTGGCACCAGAACGGGACTTCTGGCCCTTGGTGCCGCGTCCCGCGGTCTTGCCCTTGCCGGCCGCGATACCGCGGCCGACGCGCATGCGCCGCTTGGTGGAGCCGGGCGCCGGCTTCAGATCGTGGAGCTTCACGCCTCGGCCTCTTCCTTCTTCTTCGATGCAGCCCGCTTGGCCGTGGCAGTGCCTGCCTCCTCGAGATCGACGAGGTAGCGCACGGCCCGGATCTGGCCGCGAACGGCCGGGTCATCGGGCAGCTCGACCGTCTGGCCGATGCGCCGCAGGCCCAGGGCACGCACGGTGCCGCGAGCACTGGGGTTGGTGCCGACGGTGGACTTCTTGAGGGTCACCAGGAGCCTAGCGGCCATCGACGACCTCCCCGCTCAGTGGGGCCTCGTCAGAGCCAGGCATGGGCTGGCCAGGGATGACGCTGCGGAGCTTCTTGCCGCGCCACTCGGAGAGCTCGGCGGCAGAGCGCATGTTGCGCAGACCCTCGAGCGTGGCCCGGGTCAAGTTGACGGGGTTGTTCGAACCGAGCGACTTGGAGAGGATGTCGCGGATGCCCGCAGCCTCGACCACGGCACGCACGGAGCTGCCGGCGATGACGCCGGTACCCTGCGAGGCCGGCTTCAGCATGACCTTGCTGGCGCCGAACTGCTGACGCACCTCGTGTGGCACGGTGGTGCCCACGAGCGGCACCTTGATGAGGTTCTTCTTGGCATCTTCGACGCCCTTGCGGATGGACTCCGGCACCTCTCCGGCCTTGCCAAGGCCGACACCGACGTGTCCTGCGCCATCACCGACGACGACGACCGCACTGAAGCTGAAGCGCCGACCACCCTTGACCACCTTGGCCACGCGATTGATCTGGACGACGCGCTCCTCGAGCGTGAGCTTGTTGGGATCGATCCGAGCCATGGGCGCTCCTCCTAGAACTCCAGGCCGGACTCGCGGGCGCCTTCGGCGAGCGCACGGATCCGTCCGTGGTATTTGAACCCGGCACGGTCGAACACGACTCGCTCGACACCAGCGGCCTTGGCGCGGTCCCCGATAAGGGATCCCACCTGCTTGGCGCGCTCGGTCTTGGTGCCACTCTCAGCGCGCAGCGAGGCTTCCGTAGAGGAAGCGCTGGCGAGGGTGTGGCCCGTGGAATCGTCGATGACCTGGGCGTAGATCTGGTTGATACTCCGGAAGACCGCCAGGCGCGGTCGCTCAGCGGACCCCGCCACGCGAAGGCGGAGCCGCGAGTGACGCTTCTGACGTGCTGCGGAGCGGCTTGGTGCCGATGGCATCGCGGTCGTCGGTCTCCTGCTAGCGGCCGGGGCGCCACATGTGCGCCACGACCAGGGTTTGACTCTGGTCTGAGAAGGTCGGGCGACTAGGCGCCGATCTTGCCGGCCTTGCCGGCCTTGCGGCGCACGACTTCGCCCTTGTAGCGGACGCCCTTGCCCTTGTAGGGCTCAGGCTTGCGAGTGGCACGCACCTGCGCGGCGATCTGCCCGACCAGCTCCTTGTCGATGCCGGTCACGGCGACCTTGGTGGGGGTCTCCACCGCGAAGGCGATGCCCTCGGGCGGATCGATCTCGATGGGATGGCTGTAGCCCAGGTTGAGCTGCAGCTTCTTGCCCACCAGCTGGGCACGGTAGCCGACGCCCAGGATCTCAAGGTTGCGGGTGTACCCCTCGGTGACGCCCACGACCATGTTGTTGACAAGGGTGCGGGTCAGGCCGTGGAGCTCGCGCGAGCGCTTCTCCTCGTTGGGTCGCTCGACGCGCAGCTGGCCGTCATCGCTGACGACCGACAGCACCGGCGTGATATCACGCTCGAGTGTGCCCTTGGGGCCCTTGACCTTGATATGGCTGCCCTTGATATCGACGTCGACACCGGACGGGACGGGATCGGAAGCTTGCCGACTCGTGACATCAGCCGTGCCTACCAGACATAGGCCAGGACCTCGCCGCCGAGCTGGCTCCTGCGAGCCTGCGCGCCGGTCATGATGCCCTGACTGGTGCTGACGACGACGACACCAAGGCCACCCAGCACGCGCGGGATCTCGGTCTTGGAGGCATAGACCCGCAGGCCCGGCTTGCTGATGCGCTTGAGGCCGCTGACCACGGGGACGCGGCCGACGTACTTGAGCCGGATGGTGATGTCCTTGCGCGGGCCCGCCTGCGCCTCGGAGAAGTCTTCGATGAAGCCTTCCTCCTTGAGGATCGCGGCGATCGCCAGCTTGGTGCGAGACGCAGGCATGGAGACCTCGTCATGGCGCGCCCGGCTGGCGTTGCGGATGCGCGTGAGCATGTCGGCGATGGGATCAGAGATGTTCATGTGCCTACCAACTCGACTTGGTGACGCCCGGTAGCTCACCCATCAGGGCGCGTTCCCGGAAACAGATGCGACAGAGGCCGAACCGGCGCATATACGCGCGGGGACGACCGCAGACGAAACAGCGGTTATAGGAACGTACTTCGAAGCGCTGCTTGCGCCTCGACTTGGCGATCATCGACTTCTTGGCCATTCGGTCGCTCCTTAGTTCTCGAAGGGCATGCCGAGGAGGGCCAGCAGTCGCTGACCTTCCTCGTCGGTCTTGGCTGTGGTGACCACGGTCAGCTCGAGCCCCCGGAGACGATCGATCTTGTCGTAGTCGATCTCCGGGAACGCCAGCTGCTCGCGCAGGCCCAGCGAGTAGTTGCCGCGGCCGTCGAACGACTTCGTGGGCACGCCACGGAAGTCGCGGATGCGAGGCAGGGCGATCCGGGTGAGCCGCTCCAGGAAGTCCCACATGCGCTGGCCACGCAAGGTGACCTTGGCGCCGATGGTGTTGCCTTCGCGGATCTTGAATTGTGCGATCGACCGCTTGGCCTTGGTGACCACCGGCTTCTGGCCGGTGATGCTGGTCATGTCGGCGACCGCGGCGTCGACGGCCTTGGAGTTGGTGAGAGCTTCACCCAGGCCGATATTGACGGTGATCTTGGTGAGGCGAGGGATCTCCATGGGGTTCCGGTAGTCGAACTCCTTGATCAGAGCCGGGACGGCCTCTTCCTCGTAACGCTGTCGCAGCCCACTGCTCACTTCTTGGCCTCCGCTCGGGTCACGGACTCGCTGCAGTGCGTGCAGGTGCGAATGCTGCGACCGTCGCCGGTGCGCCCATGGCGAACTCGGGTCGGGCGCGAGCAGTGCGGACAGACGAGCATGACGTTGCTGATGGCGATGGGCTGGGCGATATCCAGGATGCCGCCCTGCTGGATACGGGGCTGGCGCTCCGTCCGGCCGGCCACCTGGCGCGGCTTGGTGTGCCGCTTGGCGATGTTGAGACCCTCGATGACGACGGCCGCACCGGAGAGGGGTGCCCGATCCTGCCAGCCAGCACCGAAGCGCGCCGAAGAGCGCGCCCAGCCTTGCTGATGGCGGAGGACCCTGTGGATGACACCACGCTTGCCGGCATCCTTGCCCTTGAGCACCACCACCTCGTCACCGGTACGCAGGTCCGGGACGCGGGTGTGGCGGCGAGGCTTGGCGGTAGGTGCCATCACAGCACCTCCGGGGCGAGCGAGACGATCTTCATGTAGTTGCGGTCACGCAGCTCGCGGGCCACCGGGCCGAAGATGCGGGTGCCGCGGGGGTTGCCCTGGTTGTTGATGAGCACGGCCGCGTTCTCGTCGAAGCGGATGTAGCTGCCATCGGGGCGCCCGTATTCCTTGGCCGTCCGGACGATCACGGCCTGGACGATGTCGCCCTTCTTGACCGCGGCGTTGGGGATGGCCTGCTTGACGCTGGCAGTGATGACGTCACCGACGCCGGCCGTGGGTTTCTGTGAGCGACCGAGGATGCGGATGCACTCCACGACACGCGCGCCGGTGTTGTCGGCCACGCGCAGGCGACTGCTGGGCTGCGATCATGCTGAAGCCTCCTCGGACGCGTCAGCGGCCTTGTCCTCTAGCTGCACCTCGGCGGCAGCCTCGGCAGGGGGGTCAGCCTCCACCGGGGCCTCCGTAGTAGCCTCAGCCTCGACCCGGCCCGGGTGGGCAGCCATGTGGATGACCTCGGCGGTCTCGGGCTCCTCTGAGACGATGGCCTCTCCGGCCCCCAGACCAGCCTTGGTCACGATCTCGGCGAGCCGCCAGCGCTTCGTCGCAGAGAGGGGCCGTGCCTCCTCGATGCGGACCGTGTCGCCGACGTGGGCCTCGTTGTTCTCGTCATGCGCCTTGAACTTGGTGGTCAGGCGAATGACGCGCTTGTAGATGCGGTGGCGGGCAAGACGCTCGACCGAGACGACGATGGTCTTGTCCATCTTGTCGGAAACGACGCGGCCGACCTTGGCCTTGCGCTTTCCGCGCTGAGGTGCAGTGGCGGCGCTCATCTACTCTCCTCCGGCAGCCGCGACAGAACCACCCTGGGCTGAGCCGGCGTCGAGCTTGCGCTCGGTCTGCACGGTCAGCAGGCGGGCGATGTCCTTGCGCGTCTGCGAGATCTGGCTGTAGTCGGTGAGCTGGCGGGTGGCCAGCTGGAAACGCAGGTCGTAGAGATGGCGCCTCGCGGACGCCAGCTCCTCGATGAGTTCCTGCTCGGAGAGGCCGCGGGCCTTAGCGATCTCCATCATGGACCCCCTCCCTGACCAGGAACTTGACGCTGGTGGGCAGCTTGTGGCTGGCCAGGCGCATGGCCTCGACGGCGTCCTCGCGAGGCACACCGGCCATCTCGAACAGGATTCGGCCGGGCTTGACGACGGCGACCCAGTGGTCGGCGGCACCCTTGCCCTTGCCCATCCGGACCTCAGCCGGCTTCTTGGTGACGGGCTTGTCCGGGAAGATACGGTCCAGATCTTGCCGCCACGGCGGACGTAGCGGGTCATGGCACGACGAGCGGCCTCGATCTGGCGGCTGGTGATGTAGCCGCACTCTTCGGTCATCAGCGCGTAGTCGCCGAAGGCGATGGTCGAACCGCCCTTGGCGATGCCGCTCATGCGGCCACGCTGCTGCTTGCGGTGCTTGACGCGACGGGGCATCAACATGGTCTAGGCCCCTCCCCCGGCAGCGACTGCCTCGTTCGGTGCGGTCTTCTCGGGGATGACGTCACCTCGGTAGATCCAGACCTTGACACCGATGGCGCCGTAGGTCGTGCGTGAGAGCACCTGGCCGTAGCTGATGTCGGCGCGCAGGGTGCCCAGCGGGATGCGGCCTTCCTTGTCCCACTCGCGGCGGGCCATCTCGGAGCCGCCGAGGCGGCCGGAGACCTGGATCTTCACACCCTTGGCGCCGGCCTTCATGGTCCGCTGGATGGACTGCTTGATGGCCTTGCGGAAGGCGATGCGGCGGGTCAACTGCTGGGCGATGTTGGTGGCCACCAGCACACCGTCAAGCTCGGGCTGGCGGATCTCGCGGATCTCCAGCTTGACCTTGCGGTCCGTGAGCTTGCCCACCGCCTGGCGCAGCGACTCCACGTTGGCGCCGCCCTTGCCGATGACGATGCCCGGCTTGGCGGTGTGGACCGTGACCGTCACGTGGTTGATGCCGCGTTCGATCTCGACGAGGCTGACGCTGGCGTTGGCCAGTCGGCCCTTGACGAGCGTGCGGATGGCGATGTCCTCGCGCAGCAGCTCGGTGTATTCCTTGTCCGAGTACCACTTGGCGTTCCAGGTGCGCGAGACGCCCAGCCGGAAGCCGTTGGGGTGGACCTTGTGTCCCATGCCTAGGCCTCCTTGTTCTCGACCACGACCGTGATGTGGGTCATGGGCTTGTTGATGGGGAATGCGCGTCCCTGAGCGCGTGGTCGCCAGCGCTTGATGGTGGGTCCCTCGTTGGCAGTGGCCTCCGCGACGAAGAGCTCGTCGGCAGGCAGGTCGTGATTGTTCTCGGCGTTGGCCGCAGCGCTCTTGAGCACCTTGGCCACGTCGCGGGCCGCGCCCTGGGGCATGAATTGCAGCAGGGCGGCGGCCTCCTCCACGGGGCGCCCGACGATGGCCTGGGTGACCAGCCGCGTCTTGCGCGTGGAGCGGCGGATGTACTTGGCGGTAGCAGAAACTCGCATCGCGGCCCCTACTTCAGCGTCGTCGACCGCTCGGTGTGACGCCCGTGGCCGCGATAGTTGCGGGTGGGAGCGAACTCACCAAGTCGGTGGCCGACCATGTTCTCGGAGATGAACACCGGGATGTGCTTCTTGCCGTTGTAAACGGCGATGGTGTGACCGATGAAGTCGGGGAAGATGACGCTGGCACGCGACCAGGTCTTCAGCACCTGCTTCTCGTTCTTGCTGTTCATCGTCTGCACGCGGGCGAGGAGCCGCTGCTCGACGTACGGTCCCTTCTTTAGGGAACGTGACATGACGCTCCTCCTTGCCTACTTGCGGTGACGGGAGGTCGCGATGAGCCTCCCGCTGTTCTTGTTGCGTCGGGTGCGGTGACCCATGGCGGGCTTGCCCCAAGGGGTCTTCGGTGGCATACCCGTGGGCGACTTGCCCTCGCCACCACCATGGGGATGGTCCCTGGGGTTCATGACCACGCCGCGGACCTCAGGCCGCTTGCCCATGTGCCGGGCGCGTCCGGCCTTGCCGAGGTTCTGGTTCTCGTGATCGATGTTGCCGACCTGCCCGACCGTGGCCATGCAGCGCATGTCCACGCGACGGACTTCGCCAGAAGGCAGACGCACGAGTGCATGTGTGCCCTCTTTGGCCATCAGCTGCGCCGAGGTGCCGGCGGAGCGTACGATCTGGCCGCCCTTGCCGGGGATCAGCTCGATGTTGTGAAGCTGCGTGCCCAGCGGGATGGCCTTCAGCGGCAGGGCATTGCCCACACGCGCCTCAGCCTTGGTGCCGGCGATGACGATGTCACCGACCCCCAGCCCGTTGGGGACGAGGATGTAGCGCTTCTCGCCGTCGGCGTAGTGCAGCAGGCCGATGCGCGCCGACCGGTTGGGGTCGTATTCGATGGTCGCCAGCTTGGCGGGCACATCGAACTTGTCGCGCCGGAAGTCGATGCGCCGGTAGTTGCGCTTGGCACCACCGCCACGATGGCGGACCGTGAGCCGGCCCTGCGAATTGCGACCGGAGCCACGCTTCTTGGACTCGACCAGCGGCTTGTGCGGCTTGTCGGTGGTGATCTCCTCGAAGGTCGACCGCGTCATGAAGCGGCGACCCGGGGAGGTTGGTTTGTAACCTCTGATGGGCATTTCCTAGACCCCTTCGAAGAATTCGATCGAGTCGCCGGCCTTGACGGTCACGACGGCTTTCTTCCAGGGAGTCGTGTAGCCCACCTGGCGCCCGCGACGACGGTTGCGGGACTTCTCCTTGCGCTTCGTGGTCAGCACGTTGACGTTGAGCACGGTGACCTTGAAGAGCTCTTCGACGGCCGCCTTGATCTGCATCTTGTTGGCCTCATCGGCGACGGCGAAGGTGTACTTGCTGGAGTTCGAGAGGTCCATCGACTTCTCGCTGATGACCGGTCGCAGGATGACCTGCGTTGCCACGAGCGTCATGCGTACACCTCCGACATGGTCGGGATCGACGGCTTCGTGATGACGATGGCGTCAGCGTCGAGGACATCGACGATGTTGAGTGAGTCGGAGCGGATGACGACGAGGTTGGGCACGTTTCGAGCGGAGAGCTCGAGCGCCTCGTTCTTGCCGTCCTCGACGACGAGGATCTTGCCCGCGGCGTCGAGCGACGCGAGATGGCCGAGCAGCTGCTTGGTCTTGATCTCCCCGAGCGCGAGGTCGTTGACGACCTTGATGACGCCGTCATCGAACTTGCTGGTGAGGGCGCCCACGAGCGCGAGCCGTCGCATGCGCTTGGGCATGCGCTTGTCGTACTTGCGCGGCGTCGGGCCGAAGACCACGCCACCGCCCGCGTAGTGCGGCGCGGAACGCGTGCCCTGGCGGGCGCGGCCGGTGCCCTTCTGGCGATACGGCTTGCGACCGCCGCCACGGACCTCGGCCCGGGTCTTGGTCTTGGCCGTGCCGGTGCGGCGGCCGGCCAGCTGGGCCACGACGGCCTGGTGCATGACCGCACTATTCACGGGGGCCGCGAACAGCGCATCGGGAAGGTCGATGGTGCCGGCCTCTGAGCCGGACTTATCGAAGAGGGGTGTCGTTGGCATCGGACTATGCCTTCCTGACCACGATGAGCGCGTTGCGGTGGCCCGGGACCGGGCCTTTCACGAGCAGCAGATTGCGCTCGCTGTCCGTGCGCCAGATGGTGGCGTTCTTGACGGTGACCCGATCGTGGCCCATGTGACCCGCCATCGGCGTGCCACGGAAGACCTTGCCCGGGTACGTGCCGCCGCCGATCGAGCCGGGGGCTCGATGCGAGTCGGAGCCGTGTGTCTCCGGCCCGCGGCGGAAATGGTGACGCTTGATGGTGCCGGCGAAACCCTTGCCCTTGGAGGTGCCGGTGACGTGGACTGATTCACCGTCCTCGAAGATGCTGACGTCGAGCGTTTGGCCGACCTGGAAGTCGGCCACGTCCTCCACGCGGAACTCCCGCACGTCGCGTACGCGCGGCAGGTCCTTGAGCTGACCCAGGCGGGGCTTGGTGGTACGCCGGGCGGTGCCCGCTCCGACCTGGACGGCGGTGTAGCCATCCCGCTCGAGCGTGCGCAACTCAGTCACGGTATTGGGTTCGACGGCCACCACGGAAACCGGCACCATCGTGCCGTCCTCCGCGAAGACCTGTGTCATTCCGACCTTGCGGCCGATCAATCCGATAGACATTTACATCCTGATCTCGATGTCGACACCCGCGGCCAGCGAGAGCCGCATGAGGGCGTCCACGGTCTTGGACGAAGGGTCCAGGATGTCGATGAGCCGCTTGTGGGTGCGGATCTCGAACTGTTCCCGGCTGTCCTTGTCGATGAACGGTGACCGCAGGACCGTGAACTTCTCGATACGGGTCGGCAGCGGCACCGGGCCAACGACCTCGGCACCGGTGCGCTGGGCCGTTTCCACGATCTGAAGCGCGGACTGGTCCAGCAGACGGTGATCGTATGCCTTGAGGCGGATCCGGATCCGCTGCCTTGCCATATCTAGTCCTCGACCGAGATGATGGCGCCGGCGCCGACGGTGCGGCCACCCTCACGGATGGCGAAGCGCTGTCCGGGCTCGAGCGCGATGGGCGTGATGAGCTCGACGTCCATGTCGACGTGGTCGCCGGGCATGATCATCTCGGCACCGTCCTGCAGGCCGATGGCCCCGGTGACGTCGGTGGTGCGCAGGTAGAACTGCGGGCGATAGCCGTTGTAGAACGGCGTATGCCGGCCACCCTCCTCCTTGGTCAGGACGTAGACGCGAGCGGTGAACTTCGTATGGGGCTTGATGGAGCCGGGCTTGGCCAGCACCTGGCCGCGCTCGATCTCGTCGCGCTCGATGCCGCGCAGCAGGGTCCCGACGTTGTCGCCGGCCTGGCCCGCGTCGAGCAGCTTGTTGAACATCTCGACACCGGTGACCACGACCTTGCGCGTGTCCTTGATGCCGATCGATCTCGACCTCTTCGCCGACGTGGACCTCGCCACGCTCGATGCGGCCGGTCGCGACCGTGCCACGGCCCTTGATGCTGAAGACGTCCTCGACGGGCATCAGGAAGGGCTTGTCGATGGCCCGCTCGGGGGTGGGGATGTAGGAGTCGACCGCGTCCATCAGCTCCTGGATGGGCGCGTAGGCCGGGTCGTCGACGTTGTCGGGGGCCTCGAGGGCGGCCAGGGCCGAGCCGCGGATGACGGGCAGGTCGTCGCCGGGGAACTCGTACTTGGAGAGCAGCTCGCGGACCTCGAGCTCGACGAGCTCGAGCAGCTCCTCGTCGTCGACCATGTCGACCTTGTTGAGGAAGACGACGATGTAGGGCACCTCGACCTGGCGGGCGAGCAGGATGTGCTCACGCGTCTGGGGCATGGGCCCGTCGGTGGCCGCGACCACGAGGATGGCGCCGTCCATCTGGGCGGCACCGGTGATCATGTTCTTGATGTAGTCGGCGTGACCGGGGCAGTCGACGTGGGCGTAGTGACGGGCAGCGGTCTCGTACTCGACGTGGGCGATGGCGATGGTGATGCCACGCTCTCGCTCCTCGGGCGCGTTATCGATCGAATCGAAGGCGCGGTACTTCGCGTCGCCCTTGAGGGCCAGGTACTTGGTGATGGCCGCCGTCAGGCTGGTCTTGCCATGGTCGATGTGACCGATGGTGCCGATGTTGACGTGGGGCTTGTTGCGCTCGAACTTCTGCTTGGCCATTGCCGTCGTCCTCTACTACGTCCTTGACTGCTTGCTGCGTCGTTGCTTGGTGATCTGCTTGTCGTTGGGTGGCTAGACCGCGGCCTTCTGGACCAGCTCGGTCGCGATGGACTTCGGGACCTGGGAGTAGTGCGAGAACTCCATGGAGGAAGTCGCACGTCCCTGGGTCATGCTGCGAAGGTCGGTCACATATCCGAACATCGAGGCCAGTGGCACGAAGGCGCTGACCACTTGGGTGCCATTGCGGTTGTCCATCCCCTCGATGTGACCGCGGCGGCTGTTGAGATCGCCGATGACGTCGCCCATGAACTCCTCGGGCATGACGACTTCGACGCGCATGACCGGTTCCAGGATGGCCGGGTCCGCCTTCTGCACGGCGAGCTTGGCGGCCATGGAGCCGGCGATCTTGAAGGCCATCTCCGAGGAGTCCACATCGTGGAACGAACCATCGAAGAGGGTGGCCTTGACGTCGACCATGGGGAAGCCGGCGTAGACACCGGTCTCGAGTGATTCGCGGATACCTGCGTCGACGGACTTGATGTATTCGCGGGGGATGGCACCGCCGACGATCTTGTCCACGAACTCGTAGCCGCTGCCCTTCTCGCCCGGCTCCAGATTGATGATGGCATGGCCGTACTGGCCACGGCCACCGGTCTGGCGCACGAAGCGACCGTTGCCCTGCGCCGCGCGACGGATGGTCTCCCGGTAGGACACCTGTGGCTTGCCCACGTTGGCGACCACCTTGAACTCGCGGACCATGCGGTCGACCAGCACATCGAGGTGAAGCTCGCCCATGCCCGCGATGAGGGTTTGTCCCGACTCCTCGTCGTTGTGGACGCGGAAGGTGGGTCTTCCTCCGCGAGTCGCTGCAGGGCGATGGCCAGCTTGTCCTGGTCGGCCTTCGTCTTGGGCTCGATGGCGACCTCGATGACGGGCTCCGGGAAGGTCATCGACTCGAGGATGACGGGGTGGTCGAGATCGGTCAGCGTGTCGCCCGTGAAGGTCTCCTTGAGACCCACCGCGGCAGCGATATCACCGGCGCTGACCTCATCGATGTCCTCGCGTGAGTTGGCGTGGAGCTCGACGATGCGACCGATGCGCTCCTTCTTGTCCTTGCTGGCGTTGAGCACGTAGGAGCCGGTCTTGAGCTTGCCGCTATAGACGCGGAAGAAGGCCAGCTTGCCGACGAAGGGGTCGGCCGCGATCTTGAAGGCCAGAGCCGCGAAGGGCTCCTTGTCGTCGACGGTGCGTATGATCTCGTTGCCGTCGGGGTCGATGCCGATGATGGGCGGCACGTCCAGCGGTGACGGCAGGTAGGCCACGACCGCGTCGAGCATGGGCTGGATGCCCTTGTTCTTGAGGGCCGTGCCGGTGAGCACCGGGACGATGCGGTTCTGCAGCGTGCCCAGACGCAGCCCATGTCGGATCTCGTCGGGTGTCAGCTCCTCGCCATCGAGGAACTTCATGGTCAGCTCGTCGTCCAGCTCCGCGACGGCCTCGATCATGGCGCCCCGGTGCATCTCCGCCTCGGCTCGCAGCTCGGCGGGGATCTCGCCGACGTCGGGCTTGGCGCCGACATCTTCGGTGTACATGATGGCCTTCATCTCGACGAGATCGATGACGCCCTTGAACCCGGATTCCTCGCCGATGGGCAGCTGCACGGGCACGGCGTTGGCGCCGAGACGCTCCTTGATGGAGTCGAGGCAACGCCAGAAGTCGGCGCCGGTGCGGTCGAGCTTGTTGATGAAGCAGAAGCGGGGCACACCGTAGCGGTCGGCCTGGCGCCAGACCGTCTCGGACTGCGGCTCCACGCCTGCCACTCCGTCGAAGACGACGACCGCGCCGTCGAGCACGCGCAGGCTGCGCTCGACCTCGACGGTGAAGTCCACGTGTCCGGGCGTATCGATGATGTTGATGCGCGTGTTGGCCCAGAAGCACGTCGTAGCCGCGGCCGTGATGGTGATGCCGCGCTCCTGCTCCTGGGGCATCCAGTCCATCGTGGCCGCGCCCTCATGGACCTCACCGATCTTGTAGATCTTGTCCGTGTAGAACAGGATCCGCTCGGTCACGGTCGTCTTACCGGCGTCGATATGCGCGATGATTCCGATGTTGCGCGTGCGAGCCAGCGGGAACTTCCGTGACATCGTTCTACAGGGTCCTCGTAACGGGTGGTGCGGCCGCTGTTACCAGCGGAAGTGGCTGAACGCCTTGTTGGCGTCGGCCATCTTGTGGGTGTCTTCGCGGCGCTTCACGGCAGCACCAAGGCCGTTCATGGCATCGACCAGCTCGAAGGCCAGCTTCTCGCTCATGGACTTGCCGCTGCGCTTGCGCGCGGCCTGCACCAGCCAGCGCACGCCCAGCGAGGTGCGGCGTTCGCCGCGGATCTCGACGGGCACCTGGTAGGTGGCACCACCGACGCGGCGGGGCTTGACCTCGATGATGGGGGTCGCGTTGCGCAGGGCAGCGTCGAGGACCTCGAGGCCGGGACGGCCGGCCGAAGCCTCGGCACGGGCCAGCGCCTGGCGCAGGATCTTCTCGGCCAGGCCCTTCTTGCCATCGGTCATGAGCTTCACGACGAAGCGGTCCGTGCTGCGCACGAGCGGCGGCGAGTACTTGACCTTGCGGGGGATCTGTGCGCGACGAGGCATTACTTGGGCCTCTTTGCGCCGTAACGAGAACGGCTCTTCCTGCGGTCGCTGACGCCCGAGGCGTCGAGCGTGCCGCGGATGACGTGGTACTTCACCGAGGGCAGATCCTTCACGCGGCCGCCGCGGATCAGGACCACGGAGTGCTCCTGCAGGTTATGACCGATGCCCGGGATGTAGGCGGTCACTTCCATCTGGTTGCTGAGACGCACGCGAGCGATCTTGCGCAGCGCCGAGTTGGGCTTCTTCGGCGTCATGGTACGCACCTGCAGGCAGACACCACGCTTCTGCGGGGCGCCCGGGATGGGCACCTGGCGCTGACGCAGACTGTTCCAGTTCTTGCGCATCGCCGGGGCCTTGATCTTCGCCTGCTTGGGCTTGCGGCCCTTGCGCACGAGCTGGCTGATGGTCGGCACGGAGCTGTGGTCTCCCCTATCGATAGGCGTCGTCCTGACGCGGTGTCGGAGCGCGCGCGGAGCGCACGTTCTCCTGTCTCGTGAGTGTCTTCGGATCTGGTATGGCGGCTTGTTGGTCCCGGGGTCCGGGCCCGAGTGCGGGCCCCCTCACGGGAGTGCCGCCCAGTGTGTCCATCGACGCACGGGTCGACGCACACGGAAACCGACACGGCTGTTCCAGCCGCGACCGCGAAGTCTAGCAGCGGGCCGCGAGGTCGTCAACGACGCCCGCGACCCGGGTAAGCATCCAAACGTCTGTGCTGGTCGGCCGGGTAGGGAGTGAGCCCCATCCGTAGGCTGGAGATGTCAAGAAACCAGCAGACGAAGGGGCTCGCCATGCAGTCTATCGCCGTCCCGGTCTCGCTCACCGTGGAGCTGCATCCCGAGGGTGCCGACATCGGCTCGCTGGAGCGGGCCGTCGGGGCCGCGCTGGCCGAGGCGGGTCGGCAGCTGTGGAGCGAGCTCGTGCGCACGCTCGAGGCGCTGCTGCCGATGCCGCGTGGTCACGTCGGCTGCGGCGGCATCGTGAAGGCCAACGGGCGGGCACCCCGGCGCGTCGTGACGCTCGCGGGCGAGGTCGGCCTCTCCCGGCGCCGCTATCGCTGCGGGGCCTGTGGCGGGGAGGTCGTGCCGCTCGACGCGTTGCTGGGCCTGGCGCCCCGGGCCCAGCACACCCTGGGCGTCCGGGAGCGCGCGCTCTTCCTCGTCACCGAGCTGTCCTATGCGAAGGCGGCCCGCACGCTCGACGAGCTGCGTGCCATCGGCGTCAGCCACGGCCGGCTCCACGCCTGGGTGGCCGAGGAGGGTGCCCGCATCGAGGCCGGGACGGTGGCCCGCACCGAGGCGCTCCTGGGCGCCCATCCCGAGCGGCGCAGCAGCGGACGCATGGCCGGCGACGTCTGGGTCAGCGCCGACGGCACGATGGTCAACGACCGCGGCTCGGGGACGCACATGGAGGTGAAGCTCGGGCTCGTCTTCACCGGCAGCGAGCGGACCGGGCGCGATCGCCGTGCCCTCCTCGACCGGCACCTCGTGGGCGCGACCGGGTCATGGACGACGTTCGCGGAGCGCTTCACCGCGGCCTGTGCGGCGATGGGCGTCTACGAGGCGGAGCGCATCCTCTTCGTCTCCGATGGGGCCGCGGCCATCCGCTGGATCCGCGAGCGCAGCTTCCCCGACGCGGTCGAGCTGCTCGACTGGTATCACCTCGCCGAGCAGCTCCGCTTCGGCATCGGCAGACAGCACGAGGAGGTCCTCTCGACCGCGCTCGGGGCGGCCATGCCCGGCGATGTCGAGGCGCTCCTGGCCATCCTGCGCAGCCATGCCCGCTCACTCGAACGTGACGACCCCGAGCAGGCCCTCCGCTGTCGGGCCGTCATCGGCTACGTCGAGCAACAACCGGCGTGGCATCGCCAACTACCGCATCGTGCCCCTCGCCAGCTCGGGACCGATGGAGAAGGGCATCGACATCAGCATCTGCCGGCGCTTCAAGACCCGCGGCATGAGCTGGTTCCGTCGTGGCGTGAGCCACCTGCTCCACCTCAAGCTGCTCCGCCTCAACGGCACCTGGGAGCGCTACTGGGCCGAACGCCTGCAGGCGGAACGGCGCCCCTGGCCGGTCGCGGCCTGACCGTCAGCACAGGAACTTAGATGCTTCCGCGACCCGGAGCTCTCCTAGTCCTTGTCGCCCTCGGCCGCGTCCTCGAGGAAGGGGTTGCCATCGGGCAGCTCTGCGGCCTCCTCCGGGGCCGACTCACCGTCGAGGAAGGGGTTGGGCTCGGGCTCGACTTCGGTCTCTGCCTCCGCCTGGGCCTTCTGTTCGGCTTCCGCCGAGGAAGGGGTTCTCCCCTGCCCCCTCGCCATCGGCAGCGACAGCGCCCTCGGTGAGGAAGACGTTGTACTCCTCGCCGAAGCCCTCGGGCAGCTCGCCACCGGCGAGTGCCTCGGCAGCCGCGATGCGCTGCTCCTCGCGACGACGCGCGATGTTGGCCGGTGCACCGGTGCCCGCCGGGATGAGCTTGCCGATGATGACGTTCTCCTTGAGCCCCACGAGGTTGTCCTTGGCGCCGTTGATGGCGGCCTCGGTCAGCACTCGTGTGGTCTCCTGGAAGGAGGCCGCGGCCAGGAAGCTGCTGGTGTTCAGCGACGCCTTGGTCACGCCCAGCAGGACGGTCTCGGCGGTCGCCGGCTCGCCGCCCTCGGCGAGCACGTGCTCGTTGATGTCCTCGAAGTCGAAGCGGTCGACGAGCTCGAAGGGCAGCTGCTCGGTATCACCGGGCTGGTCGATGCGGACCTTGCGGAGCATCTGGCGCACGATGATCTCGATGTGCTTGTCGTTGATGGTCACGCCCTGGCTGCGGTAGACCTTCTGGACCTCCTTGACCAGGTAGCGCTGCACCGCGTCCCGACCCCGGGTTTCGAGGTACTCCTGCGGGTTGATGGGACCCTCGGTGATGGCGTCGCCGGCTCGGATCTGCTGGCCGTCTTCGACCATCAGCTTGGCGTTGTGGGCGATGGCGTACTCACGCTCGACGACATCCTCGCCGCTGATCTTGAGGCCCTCATCGGTGAAGGTCACCAGACCGGAGTCCGGCGCGCGAATCTCCTCGACCTCGCCGTCCTTCTTCTCCAGCCGGGCGACCAGCTGATCGACCTCGATGGCATCACCTTCGGCGACCAGGCGCTCGTGCTTCTTCGAGAGCTGGAGGGGCACGTCGAAGGCCTCACGGCTGGTGACCTTGACCCTGCGCGTGCCATCTTCGCCCTCGAGGATCTCGACGATGCCGTCGATGTGGCTGATCTCGGCCTTGCCCTTGGGCATGCGCGCCTCGAACAGCTCCTCGACTCGCGGCAGACCGGCGGTGATGTCGGTGCCGGCCACACCACCGGTATGGAACGTACGCATCGTCAGCTGCGTGCCGGGCTCGCCGATGGACTGGGCGGCGATGATGCCGACCGCCTCACCGGCCTCGACCAGCTCGCGCGTGGCCAGGTTGCGGCCGTAGCAGGTGCGGCACACGCCCAGGCGTGACTGACAGGTCAGCGCGGAGCGCACCAGCACCGCATCGACACCGGCCGCGTCGACGTCGCGGGCAGTGTTCTCGGTGATCGATCTCGCCGGCCTCGACGATGGGCTTGTCCTTCTTCTTGGCCCCGGGCTTGCTGATGGGACCGACCGCGAATCGACCGACCAGCCGACGCCAGAAGGCGTCCGGCTCGGAGCCGGCGAACTCCTCGGTCTCGGCGCGCGTGATCCACGTGCCTTCCTCGGTGCCACAGTCGTCGTCGCGGGTGATGACGTCCTGGGCGACGTCGACGAGACGACGCGTCAGGTAGCCGGAGTCGGCGGTTCGGAGCGCGGTGTCGGCGAGACCCTTGCGGGCGCCGTGGGTGGAGATGAAGTACTCCAGCACGCTCATGCCCTCGCGGAAGTTGGAGCGCACGGGCACCTCGATGATGCGCCCGGACGGGTCGGCCATGAGACCGCGCATGCCGCCCAGCTGACCGATGTTGCCCTTGTTACCTCGGGCGCCCGACGCGGTCATCATCGTGACCGAGCCCTCGGGGTCGAGGTTGTCCATCATCTGGCCGCTGACCTGTTCGGTCGTAGCCTTCCAGACATCGACGACACGCGAGTAGCGCTCGTCCTCGGTGATGAGGCCGCGCTGGTATTGCCCTTCGATGTCGATGACACGACCGTCGGCCACTGCCAGCAGGTCATGCTTGGCCTCGGGCACGCGGATGTCATCGATGGCGATGGTCATGCCGCCCTGTGTGGCGTAACGGAAGCCGACGCTCTTGATGCCGTCCACCAGGTGCGCGGTCTCATTGCGGCCGAGCACGCGGTAGCAGTCGGCCACGACCTCGCGCAGCTGGGCGCGGGCCATGGGCCGGTTGGTCTTGTCGGTGTAGCGCAGCCGCGGCGGCAGGATCTGGTTGAACACCAGTCGGCCGATGGTGGTCTCGATGGACTGCTCGACCAGCTCTTCACGCTCGGGATCCCAGACGTTCACCTTGGCGATGCGCACCGGAGTGTGCAAGCGCAAGCGACGCACCAGGTGGCCGGGCAGGTTCTCGACCTCGTCGCGGGTGTCGATGTTGCCCAGCTCGTGGGCCAGCAGCGCCTCCGCGTCGGTCTCGAAGGTTGGGCTCCGGCCCTTGATGGGCGTCGCTGCATCCATGGTCAGGTAGTAGCAGCCGAGGATCATGTCCTGGGTCGGGGCCACCACCGGCGCGCCATCGGACGGGCTGAGCAGGTTCTCGGTCGAGAGCATCATGCTCCGGGCCTCGTCCTGGGCGTCCTTGCTCAAGGGCACGTGGACGGCCATCTGGTCACCGTCGAAGTCCGCGTTGAAGGCGAAGCAGACGAGCGGGTGAATCTGGATGGCCGAGCCCTCGACGAGCTTGGGCATGAACGCCTGGATGCCCAGGCGGTGCAGGGTGGGGGCGCGGTTGAGGAGCACCGGATGGTCCTCGATGACCTCTTCGAGGACATCCCAGACCACGTCCTCGACACGCTCCACGAGGCGCTTGGCGCTCTTGATGTTGTGGGCGTAGTTCTTCTCGACGAGCTGCCGCATGACGAAGGGCTTGAACAGCTCCAGGGCCATCTTCTTGGGCAGGCCGCACTGGTGCAGCAGCAGATCGGGGCCGACCACGATGACCGAGCGGCCGGAGTAGTCGACGCGCTTGCCAAGCAGGTTCTGGCGGAAGCGACCCTGCTTGCCCTTGAGCATGTCGGAGAGGGACTTGAGGCGGTGGTTGCCGGTGCCGGCGATGGCGCGGCCGCGACGACCGTTGTCGATGAGCGCGTCACAGGCTTCCTGGAGCATCCGCTTCTCGTTGCGGATGATGATCTCCGGGGCGCCCAGCTCGAGCAGTCGCTTGAGCCGGTTGTTGCGGTTGATGACGCGGCGGTAGAGGTCGTTGAGGTCGGAGGTCGCGAAGCGGCCACCGTCGAGCTGCACCATGGGGCGCAGGTCCGGCGGGATGACCGGCAGCACCGAGAGGATCATCCACTCGGGGCGCGCACCGGAGCGACGGAAGGCCTCGATGAGGCGCAGCCGCTTGATGGCCTTCTTGCGGCGCATGCCGCTGCTGGTTCGGACCTCGGAATGTAGCGTCGAGCTGAGCTCCTCGAGGTCGAGGCGGGTGATGCGCTCGCGCACGGCCTCGGCACCCATGCCCGCCGCGAACAGCCGCTGGCCTCCGCGGATGCCGCTGCCGTACTTGCGGTCGAGGTCGCGGAAGTTCCAGCCGTCCATGGAGATCTCGGACAGCAGGTCGCCGCCCTTGAGCTTGGTGATCTCGTCCTTGGCCTTGCGGATCTCCTCCTTGAGGCCTTCCGCCTCGACCTTGAGGTGCTCCTGCTCGGCCTCGATGGCCGCGCTCATCTCGAGCCGGGCGTCCTCGATGCGCTGCTCGACGGCGGCCTCTTCCTGGGCTTCCTTCTCCTTGATGTCGTCGTTGACCTTCTCGACCAGCTCGGCGGTCAGCTTGCGCAGCTGCGTGGAGGTGGCCTTGGTGGCCTTCTCGCCGGAGGCGACCAGCACCTCGCCGGTCTCCTCGAAGACGATGGGGTCCTCGGCCACGCCCGTGCCCAGCGCCTTGAGCAAGGCCTCGGTGGTCTGCTGCGCCTCGACCAGCTGGGCGGTGCGCGTCTCGCGCTCCTGCTCGCGCTCCTTCTTGAACTGGTCGAGCTCGGCGTTCAGCTCGTCGGCAAGCTTGTTGACGTCAGCCCCGAGGCGATCCTCGAGCTCGGTCAGCGCCTGGCCACCACGGCCACCGCGGCCCTCGGCCTCATCCTCGAGCTGCTGCAGCAGCTTGGCGCGTGCGTCCTCATCGACCCAGGTGACGATGTACTTGGCGAAGTAGAGGACGCCCTCGAGGTTGCGGGGGCTGATGTCGAGCAGGATGCCCAGACGGCTGGGTGTGCCCTTGAAGTACCAGATGTGGCTGACCGGGCTGGCCAGCTGGATGTGGCCCATGCGCTCACGACGCACCTTGGCACGCGTGACCTCGACACCACACTTGTCGCAGATGATGCCCTTGTAGCGGATGCGCTTGTACTTGCCGCAGTAGCACTCCCAGTCGCGGGAGGGGCCGAAGATGCGCTCGTCGAAGAGCCCGTCCTTCTCCGGCCGCAGGGTGCGGTAGTTGATGGTCTCGGGCTTGGTGACCTCGCCCTTGGACCAGTCACGTACCTGGTCAGGCGACGCCAGCGAGATGCGGATGGCGTTGAAGTTGTTGACCTCGAGCATCGTTCTCCTTCAGCCGCACCATCGTCAGGGGGTGCGGGATGCGCGGGTGGCCCGGAGAGACTCTCCGGGCCGCTGGCCCAGGGGTTGGTGGTTAGTCTTCGAATCCGGCGAGGTTGATGCCGCCAAGATCTGGCAGCGGATAGGCCGAGGGGTCCTCGGCGAAGTGGATCTCTTCTTCGTTCTCGTTGAGGATCTCCACGTTGAGCCCGAGGCTCTGGAGCTCCTTGATGAGGACCTTGAAGGACTCCGGCACACCGGGTGCCTGGATGTCCTCGCCCTTGACGATGGCCTCGTACGTCTGGACACGGCCCATGACGTCGTCGGACTTCACCGTCAGCAGCTCCTGGAGGATGTTGGCTGCGCCGTAGGCCTCGAGGGCCCAGACCTCCATCTCGCCGAAGCGCTGGCCGCCGAACTGGGCCTTGCCACCGAGCGGCTGCTGGGTGATGAGGCTGTACGGGCCCGTGGAGCGAGCGTGGATCTTGTCCTCCACGAGGTGGTGGAGCTTGAGCATGTAGATGTAGCCGACGGTGACCTCGCGATCGAACGCCTCGCCACTGCGGCCGTCACGCAGCGTGGTCTTGCCGGTGACCGGCAGGCCGGCCGCGAGCAGCTCCTGCTCGATCTGCTCCTCGCTGGCGCCGTCGAAGACGGCCGTGGCCGCCTTGATGGTGCGTCCCTCCTTCCGGCCGCGCTCGTGGAGCGCCCAACCCAGGTGGGTCTCGAGGATCTGACCGATGTTCATGCGGCTGGGCACGCCCAGCGGATTGAGGATGATGTCGACGGGGGTGCCGTCGGGCAGGAAGGGCATGTCCTCCTGGGGCAGGATCTTGGCGACCACGCCCTTGTTGCCGTGACGGCCGGCCATCTTGTCGCCGACGCTGATCTTGCGCTTGGCGGCGACGCTGACGCGGATGAGGCGGTTGACGCCCGGCGGCAGCTCATCGCCGTTGTCGCGGTTGAACTCGCGGATGTCGACGACCTTGCCGCGCTCGCCGTGGGGCAGGCGCAGGCTGGAGTCCTTCACCTCGCGGGCCTTCTCGCCGAAGATGGCGCGCAGCAGGCGCTCCTCCGCGGTCAGCTCGGTCTCGCCCTTGGGCGTGATCTTGCCGACCAGGATGTCGCCGGGCTGGACCTCGGCACCGATATAGACGACGCCGTCCTCGTCGAGGTCCTTGAGGGAGTCCTCGCCGACGTTGGGGATGTCGCGGGTGATCTCCTCGGGGCCGAGCTTGGTGTCGCGCGACTCCAGCTCGTGCTTCTCGATGTGGATGCTGGTGAAGAGGTCCTCGCGCACCAGCCGGTCGCTGACGACGATGGCGTCCTCGTAGTTGCCACCCTCCCAGCTCATGAAGGCCACGAGGATGTTGCGACCCAGCGCCAGCTCACCTTCCTCGGTCGAGGAGGAGTCGGCCATGACCGCGTTCTCGGCCACGCGCATACCCACCTCCACCACCGGGCGGTGGTTGATGCAGGTGCCCTGGTTGGAGCGTACGAACTTCTCGAGCGGGTACTCGCGCAGCTCGCCGTTGTCCTCTTCGACGGTGATGAGGTTGGCGGTCACCGAGGTGACCACGCCGGCCGCCCGGGCGACGATGACCTGGCCGGAGTCCTTGGCCGCGCGCGCCTCCATGCCGGTGCCCACGATGGGCGATTCCGGCTCGAGGAGCGGCACGGCCTGGCGCTGCATGTTCGAGCCCATCAGCGCACGGTTGGCGTCGTCGTGCTCGAGGAAGGGGATGAGCGCGGTGGCCACGGACACGACCTGCTTGGGGCTCACGTCCATGTAGTCGATCTGGCTGGGCCGGGCTTCGGGGAAGACCTCGCGGTGGCGGGCCGGCACGCGCTCGTCGATGAAGTAGCCGTTCTCATCGAGCTTGGCATTGGCCTGCGCGACGTAGCGCTCTTCCTCGTCGTAGGCAGCGAGGTACTCGATCTCTGCGGTCACGCGGGGCTTGATCTTGAAGGCCTTGCGCTTCTGGGTCTTGAGTTCGTCGATGGCCGCCTCGGTCATGGGCTGACCCTTCTCGAGGACTACCTTGCCCGAGGCGGTGATGACGTCCTCGCCGGCGATCTCGTCGATGAGGCCCTTGTCCTTGTAGTCGATGGTGCGCTTGACCTTGCGGTAGGGCGTCTCGATGAAGCCGTACTCGTTGATGCGGCCGTAGGTCGCCAGCGAGCCGATGAGGCCGATGTTCGGACCTTCCGGCGTCTCGATGGGGCAGATGCGGCCGTAGTGGCTGTGGTGGACGTCGCGGACGTCGAAGCCGGCGCGCTCACGTGAGAGGCCACCAGGACCCAGCGCCGAGAGGCGGCGCTTGCTGGTGAGCTCGGCCAGCGGGTTGGTCTGGTCCATGAACTGGGAGAGCTGGCTGCCGCCGAAGAACTCCTTCATGGCCGCCACCACGGGGCGGATGTTGACGAGCACGTTGGGCGTCGCCTTTTCCGGCTCCTGGATGGTCATGCGCTCCTTGACCACGCGCTCCATGCGCAGCAGGCCGACGCGGAAGGCGTTCTGGATGAGCTCGCCGTTGGCGCGGATGCGGCGGTTGCCGAGGTGGTCGATGTCATCGGCCGTGCCCAGCCCGTTGTCGAGCTCGATGAGGTGGCCGACGATGGTGGCGATGTCTTCCTTGGTGATGGTGCGCTCGAGCTCGGGCAGCTTGATGCCCATGCGGTCGGCCACAGGACCCAGCTTCTTGTTGAACTTGTAGCGGCCGACGCGACCGAGGTCGTAGCGGCGGAAGTTGAAGAAGAGGCTCTCGACCAGCTTCTCGGCGTTGTCGCCGGTGGGCGGGTCGCCGGGACGCAGCTTCTTGTAGACCTCGATGAGCGCCTCCATGCGGGTCACGGTGGTGTCACGCTCGAGGGTCTCGCTGATGAAGTTGATCTCGCCGGTGTCGACCGACCTGAAGAGATCGACGATCTCCTCGTTGGTCTCGTAGCCGACGGCGCGCAGCAGCTTGGTGGCTTCCAGCTTGCGCTTGCGGTCGACCTTGACGTAGAGCTGGTTCTTGGCCGCTGTCTCGAACTCCAGCCAGGCACCGCGGTTGGGGATGACCTTGGCGCTGAAGAGCTGGCGGCCGGTGTTGGCATCCTCGGTCGAGGTGTAGTAGACACCGGGGCTGCGCACGAGCTGGCTGACCACGACACGCTCGGCGCCGTTGATGATGAACGTGCCACGCTCGGTCATGGTCGGGAAGTCGCCCATGTACACGCGCTGCTGGATGTGCTCGCCGGTCTCGTGGATGACGAGCTCGACATCGACGTAGAGCGGTCGGCTGAAGGTCAGGTCACGCGCACGACACTCGAGCTGGTCGTACTTGGGGTCACCGAACTCGTAGTCGTTGAAGTGCAGCTCCATGGACTTGCCGGTGAAGTCCTGGATGGGGCTGATCTCGTCGAGCAGGTCACGCAGGCCACGCTCCACGAACCAGTCGTACGACGTGCGCTGAAGCTCGATCAGGTCGGGGATGGGCAGGACCTCGGGGATCCGGGAGTATCGGACACGCTCGAGCGACATGGGCACACGCCGACGATCGACTTCAGACACGGTCATGGGGCACTCCTGGCCTCAGGGAGAGGCGATCAAGGCACGGGAATCCGACCACATGGGTCGTTGAAAAGAAAAGGGCCGCGCTCACCGACCGCAAAGGCTACCGCGTTCCGCGAGAACCGTCAAACGGGGTGGCACACGGCAAATGAGGGAGGCCCGAAGACCTCCCCCATCGTTGGGCAGCGGGTGGGCTACTTGATCTCGACCTTGGCGCCCTGCTCCTCGAGGGCGGCCTTGATCTTCTCGGCCTCGTCCTTGTCCACGCCCTCCTTGACGGCCTTGGGGGCAGCGTCGACGACGTCCTTGGCCTCCTTGAGGCCGAGACCGGTCAGCTCGCGCACGACCTTGATGACGGGGATCTTGTTGGGGCCGATCTCGGTCAGCACGACCTCGAACTCGGTCTGCTCCTCGGCAGCGGCGGCGCCGGCATCGGCGGCACCGGGGGCAGCAGCGACGGCGACCGCGGCGGGGGCCGCGGCGGTCACGCCGTAGCGCTCCTCGAAGGCCTTGATGAACTCGGACAGCTCGAGGACGGTCATGCCGTCGATGGCGACGAGGATGTCTTCCTGGGAAAGCTTGGCCATTGGGGTGTCGTTCCTTCCGTTAGGTGGTGATGAGTGGCGGTGTCAGTGGCTGAGTGCTAGGCGGCTTCGGCGCCTTCGCGCTGCTCCATGAGCTGCGCCAGGCCGTAGCCGAGGTTGCGCAGCGGAGCAGCCAGGAGGCTGGCCATGGTGCTCAGCGGCGAAGCCATGCCACCGGCCAGCATGGGCCAGCAGGGCCTCGCGGCCGGGCAGCTCGGCCAGCGCCGTCACGGCAGCCGCGTCGACCGTCTCGCCGTTGATGGCAGCGCCACGGATCTCGACGTTGAACGGCTTGGTGGCATCCAGCAGACCCTTCGCCAGCGAGGACTCGTCCTCGCCGCCGACGGCGATCGCGCTGGGGCCGGTCGAGGAGCGGGATGAGCTCCGAGCGCCCGGCCTGCTCGGCCGCGATCTTGGCCAACCGGTTCTTGATGACCCGGTACTGGATGTCCTTCGCGCGCAGCTCTCGGCGCACCTTGAGCAGGTCAGCCACCGACAGGCCCCGGTGATCGGAGACGATCGTGGTGTCCGCCTCCTTGAGAGAGCTCGACGAGCTCCGCCACGGCAGCCTGCTTGGCTTCTGTGGGCATGTGACCTCCTTTCCTTCGGGCGCCGCTGGCGCGACCGCCCCTGTGTGTCCCGCACAGGAGCATCGGTCGCTGCGACATGCAGCACCCGGCCTCGGAGAGGTCCGGTTCGACACCTGCCTTGGCGTGCCCGTCGGCGTCCCCGCTACTCGCGGTCCGGTCGACGATTTCGGTCCGGTCCGTCGAGCCCGGTCACGGGCTCGCGGCACGGCAGCCGGCGTGGCTGCCTCGGACGCATCGCTGTCTCTGGCGGAACGATCTTCGTTTCGACGGGAAGCGCCCCGTCAACGCTGTGATGCGGGCTCGGGCCCGCTCGCATCCTAGGCCGCGGCGCGGCCAGCAGGCCGGGGACATCCACGCGGATGCCGGGGCCCATGGTGGACGCGACGGTGAGGCTCTTGAAGTACTGGCCCTTGACCTCCTTGGGCCGGGCGCGGTTCACCGCGTCGGTCAGGGCGGCCAGGTTGTCGACCAGCTGCGCCTCGTCGAAGCTGGACTTGCCGAAGGGCACATGGATGATGCCGCCCTTGTCGACCTTGAACTCGATGCGGCCACCCTTGAGCTCGTTGACGACTCGCTCGAGGTCGAAGGTCACGGTGCCGGCCTTGGGGTTCGGCATCAGGCCGCGGCGACCAAGGATGCGGCCGAGCTTGCCCACGCGACCCATCATGTCGGGCGTGGCCACGGCCACGTCGAACTCGAGCCAGCCACCCTCGATCTTCTCGGCGAGGTCATCGGCACCGACCACGTCGGCGCCGGCGGCGGTGGCCTCGGCGGCCTTGTCACCCTGGGCGAAGACGGCCACGCGCACGACCTTGCCGCTGCCGTGCGGCAGGGAGACGGTGCCGCGCACCATCTGCTCGGCATGACGAGGATCGACGCCGAGGCGGATGTGCGCCTCGACGGAGCCGTCGAACTTGGTGGTGGAGGTCTGCTTCAGGAGGGCCATGGCCTCGTCCGGGTCATAGACCTGGCCGTGCTCGACGAGCTTGGCGGCATCCTGGTATCGCTTTCCGTGCTGGCCCATGTGGCTGTTCCTTTCTCATGCGGCCGTGGTCGGCCTCCCCCTGGTGACGCGGGGTGGACGTGCCGGGCGTGGCGCTGCGGCCATGCTGCCCGCTCCGCTCCGGCCGGCGGGCGGGCCCGTGTGCTGCTAGTCGCTGACCTCGAGGCCCATCGAGCGAGCGGTGCCGGCGATGATGCGTGCGGCCATCTCGGGATCGTCAGCGTTGAGGTCAGCCTTCTTGATCTCGGCGATCTCGAGCAGCTGTGCCTGGGTCGACGCTGCCGACGGCATCCTCGCGACCGACGGCGCCGGAGCCCTTCTCGACGCCGGCCGCCTTGCGCAGCAGATCCGCCGCGGGCGGGGTCTTGAGGATGAAGGTGAAGCTGCGGTCCTCGAAGATGGTGATCTTGGCGGGGATGATCTGCCCGCTCTGGGCCGCCGTCCTCTCGTTGTAGGACTTGGTGAACTCGACGATGTTGATGCCGTGCGGGCCAAGCGCGGTACCCACGGGCGGGGCCGGCGTGGCCTTCCCGGCGGGCAGCTGCAGGGTCAGGACGGTGCGGATCTTCTTGGCCATCGGTTCGTCTCGTTCTACCTCGTTGTCGTCAGGGTGCCGGTCGGGCGGCTAGAGCTTCTCGACCTGCAGGAAGTCCAGCTCCACGGGCGTCTCGCGTCCGAAGATGCTGACCAGGACCTTGAGCTTGTTGCGCTCGGGATTGACCTCTTCCACGGTGCCGATGAACTCGGCGAAGGGACCGTCGGTGACACGCACCGACTGACCCTTGGTGAAGGCCACGCGGTACTTGGGCGTCTCCACGCCCATCTGGCGCAGGATCTGCTTGACCTCGTGCTCCTCGAGCGGCACCGGCTCGTTGCGGGAGCCGGGGATGTTGCCGCCACCCACGAAGCTGGTCACGCCGGGCGTGTTGCGAACGACGAACCAGGACTCGGGGTCCAGGATCATCTCCACCAGCACGTAGCCGGGGAAGACCTTCTTCTGCACGGTGACGCGCTGGCCGCCGCGGATCTCGATCTCGTCCTCTTCGGGCACGAGGACCTGGTAGATCTTGTCTTCCATGCCCATCGTCTCGATGCGGTGCTCGAGGTTGGTCTTGACCTTCTTCTCGTAGCCCGAGTAGGTGTGGATGACGTACCAGCGCTTCTCCGGCTGCGCTGTCTCGGTCAGGTGGTCGAGGAAGCTGGCCATCAGAAGGTATCCGTGATGAAGCGCAGCACGGACGTCCAGAGCAGGTCGAAGAAGCCGATGTAGACGCCGAAGACGGCGCTGATGATGAACACCAGGATGGTCAGGTTGCGGACATGCTCCCGCGTCGGCCAGGTCACCTTCTTCAGTTCTGACCAGGACTCGATGAAGTACTGGCGGATCCTACCGATCACGGTTCTCTTCGATGCCTCTTGACTGGCTGCTGGATGAGGGTGGCAGGCGCGGCGGGACTCGAACCCACAACCCCTGGTTTTGGAGACCAGTGCTCTGCCAAATTGAGCTACGCGCCTACGCTCTAGCTTGCGTCTCCTACTTCGTCTCGCGGTGAAGTGTATGGCTTCGACAGCGAGGGCAGTAGCGGCGCAGCTCGATGCGACTTGGATCGTTCTTCTTGTTCTTCTCCGTCGTGTACGTGCGTTCCTTGCACTCGGTGCAGGCGAGCGTGATGACGGGCCGGTTTTCGGCTTTTGCCACTTGAGTCTAGTCCTCGACCGAGATGATGGCGCCGGCGCCGACGGTGCGGCCACCCTCACGGATGGCGAAGCGCTGGCCGGGCTCGAGCGCGATGGGCGTGATGAGCTCGACGTCCATGTCGACGTGGTCGCCGGGCATGATCATCTCGGCACCGTCCTGCAGGCCGATGGCCCCGGTGACGTCGGTGGTGCGCAGGTAGAACTGCGGGCGATAGCCGTTGTAGAACGGCGTGTGCCGGCCACCCTCCTCCTTGGTCAGGACGTAGACGCGAGCGGTGAACTTCGTGTGGGGCTTGATGGAGCCGGGCTTGGCCAGCACCTGGCCGCGCTCGATCTCGTCGCGCTCGATGCCGCGCAGCAGGGTGCCGATGTTGTCGCCGGCCTGGCCCGAGTCGAGCAGCTTGTTGAACATCTCGACACCGGTGACCACGACCTTGCGCGTGTCCTTGATGCCGATCATCTCGACCTCTTCGCCGACGTTGACCGTCGCCACGCTCGACGCGGCCGGTCGCGACGGTGCCACGGCCCTTGATGCTGAAGACGTCCTCGACGGGCATCAGGAAGGGCTTGTCGATGGCCCGCTCGGGGGTGGGGATGTAGGAGTCGACCGCGTCCATCAGCTCCTGGATGGGCGCGTAGGCCGGGTCGTCGACGTTGTCGGGGGCCTCGAGGGCGGCCAGGGCCGAGCCGCGGATGACGGGCAGGTCGTCGCCGGGGAACTCGTACTTGGAGAGCAGCTCGCGGACCTCGAGCTCGACGAGCTCGAGCAGCTCCTCGTCGTCGACCATGTCGACCTTGTTGAGGAAGACGACGATGTAGGGCACCTCGACCTGGCGGGCGAGCAGGATGTGCTCACGCGTCTGGGGCATGGGCCCGTCGGTGGCCGCGACCACGAGGATGGCGCCGTCCATCTGGGCGGCACCGGTGATCATGTTCTTGATGTAGTCGGCGTGACCGGGGCAGTCGACGTGGGCGTAGTGACGGGCAGCGGTCTCGTACTCGACGTGGGCGATGGCGATGGTGATGCCACGCTCTCGCTCCTCGGGCGCGTTATCGATCGAATCGAAGGCGCGGTACTTCGCGTCGCCCTTGAGGGCCAGGTACTTGGTGATGGCCGCCGTCAGGCTGGTCTTGCCATGGTCGATATGACCGATGGTGCCGATGTTGACGTGGGGCTTGTTGCGCTCGAACTTCTGCTTGGCCATCCTCGTAGTCCGCTTGGCCCCGGAGACGCGCGCGTTTCGACGGGCGTACCGGAGGGGTTCAGGGTGGAGCCCACAATGGGATTTGAACCCATGACCTCTTCCTTACCAAGGAAGTGCTCTGCCGCTGAGCTATGTGGGCGCGCTGGGCGTTTGTGGGCTCTTGCAGAGGACGCCGGTTTGAATGGTGGGCAAGGAGGGAATCGAACCCCCACAGTCGAAGACGGCTGATCTACAGTCAGCGGAGCTCACCACCTGCTCAACTTACCCATGTTTACCGTGCACCCCTTCGGGACCGAAGCCCCTGTGGTGAAGGAGGGACACAGCGTCCTCTGCTATTGGAGCCGACGACGGGACTCGAACCCGGAACCTGTGGTTTACAAAACCACTGCTCTGCCAATTGAGCTACGTCGGCGGCGACGCCAAATGGTAGCGCACGAACGGCAGAACCCGCAAGCAGGCCCGGTTCAACCGTAAGCATCCAAACGTCTGTGCTGGTCGGCCGGGTAGGGAGTGAGCCCCATCCGTAGGCTGGAGATGTCAAGAAACCAGCAGACGAAGGGGCTCGCCATGCAGTCTATCGCCGTCCCGGTCTCGCTCACCGTGGAGCTGCATCCCGAGGGTGCCGACATCGGCTCGCTGGAGCGGGCCGTCGGGGCCGCGCTGGCCGAGGCGGGTCGCCAGGTGTGGAGCGAGCTCGTGCGCACCCTCGAGGCGCTGCTGCCGATGCCGCGTGGTCACGTCGACTGTGGCGGCATCCTGAAGGCCAACGGGCGGGCACCCCGGCGTGTCGTGACGCTCGCGGGCGAGGTCGGCCTCTCCCGGCGCCGCTATCGCTGCGGGGCCTGTGGCGGGGAGGTCGTGCCGCTCGACGCGTTGCTGGGCCTGGCGCCCCGGGCCCAGCACACCCTGGGCGTGCGGGAGCGCGCGCTCTTCCTCGTCACCGAGCTGTCCTATGCGAAGGCCGCCCGCACGCTCGATGGGCTGCGTGCCATCGGCGTCAGCCACGGCCGGCTCCACGCCTGGGTGGCCGAGGAGGGTGCCCGCATCGAAGCCGGGACGGTGGCCCGCACCGAGGCGCTCCTGGGCGCCCATCCCGAGCGGCGCAGCAGCGGACGCATGGCCGGCGACGTCTGGGTCAGCGCCGACGGCACGATGGTCAACGACCGCGGCTCGGGGACGCACATGGAAGTGAAGCTCGGGCTCGTCTTCACCGGCAGCGAGCGGACCGGGCGCGATCGCCGTGCCCTCCTCGACCGGCACCTCGTGGGCGCTACCGGGTCATGGACGACGTTCGCGGAGCGCTTCACCGCGGCCTGTGCGGCGATGGGCGTCTACGAAGCGGAGCGCATCCTCTTCGTCTCCGATGGGGCCGCGGCCATCCGCTGGATCCGCGAGCGCAGCTTCCCCGACGCGGTCGAGCTGCTCGACTGGTATCACCTCACCGAACAGCTCCGCTTCGGCATCGGCAGACAGCACGACGAGGTCCTCTCGACCGCGCTCGGGGCGGCCATGCCCGGCGATGTCGAGGCGCTCCTGGCCATCCTGCACAGCCATGCCCGCTCACTCGAACGTGACGATCCCGAGCAGGCCCTGCGCTGTCGGGCCGTCATCGGCTACGTCGAGCACAACCGGCGTGGCATCGCCAACTACCGCATCGTGCCCCTCGCCAGCTCGGGACCGATGGAGAAGGGCATCGATATCAGCATCTGCCGGCGCTTCAAGACCCGCGGCATGAGCTGGTTCCGTCGTGGCGTGAGCCACCTGCTCCACCTCAAGCTGCTCCGCCTCAACGGCACCTGGGAGCGCTACTGGGCCGAACGCCTGCAGGCGGAACGGCGCCCCTGGCCGGTCGCGGCCTGACCGTCAGCACAGGAACTTAGATGCTTCCGGTTCAACCTCCGGTCGGCTCCTCTGGGCGAGCCGTAAACGGCGCCTCCGGCAGCAGATCGTCGACATCGGCCCCTGCCGTGGCGCCCGCCTCGGGCTCGCTCACGGGCGTGGCAGCGGTCTCCACATGGGCAAGCCCGGCCGTCTCAGCGGATGGCTCCGGTCCAGCCGCAACGTCGTCGATGGTGCCTTCGAACTCGAGCTCAGACTCGACAGGGGTGGGCGGTCCGGCCGACGCCGGTGCATCGTCGGGGACTTCGACCGGCTCCCCTGTCCCCTGGTCGGCAGGTCGCTCGGCCTCGGGCAGGTCTCGCTGAGCGGCAGCCTCGAAGAGGAACACCGAACCGGCCACCGAGGCGTTCAGCGAGGCCACCTTGCCACGCATCGGGATGCGCGCCATGAGGTCGACGCGCTTGCGCACCTTGGCGTTCAGGCCGCGGCCCTCGGAGCCGGTGACGATGACGACGGGGCCACGCAGGTCGACCTCGCGCACGGTCATCGAGGCATCGCCGTCGGCGCCGATGACGCGAACGCCGTGGGCGTGCAGGTCGACCAGGCCGGCCGCCAGGTACCGGCAGTGGCACCAGCAAGAGGTGCTCCACCGCGCCAGCCGAGGTCTTGATGGCCGCCGGGCTGATAGGTGCCGCACCGCGGGTCGGGAAGATGACGCCATGGACGCCGCAGGCCTCTGCGGAGCGGAGCAGCGTGCCCACGTTCTGGGGGTCCTCGAGGTGATCGAGGGCCAGCAGGAAGGGCGGCTCGCGGCGCGACTTGGCCAGGGCCAGGACCTCGTCCAGCGTGGCCCAGCGGCGGGGTGCCACCACCAGGGCGATGCCCTGATGCCCCTCGAAGCCGGTCACCGCCGTGATCGTGCCGCCCTCGACCTCGACCACGGGGATGCGCAGGGTGGTGGCGTGCAGCACGAGCTGGTCCAGCGCGGCACGACGCTCCGGGACCACCAGCAGACGCTTGGCCTCGCGTCGGGCGGCGAAAGCCTCCTCGACAGGCCGACGACCGGCCACGATCTCCTCGTCCTCACCGAGCACCTCGGCGGGCGCCGGCCCCATCGGCGGGCGTGGCGCGGGGTACCGCTCTGGCCGTCCACGATCGCCGAACGAGCGAGGGCCGCCACGCTCGCGGCCCTGGTGGCTGTAGTCGACACGCCGGTTCGGCCGCCCGGGTCGGTCGAAACCGGGTCGGTCGCGGCCGGGGCCATCGCCGTAGAGGCGTGGGGGGCGGTCGTCGCGGGCGGTCGTCGGGGGCGGTCGTCGCGGGGGCGGTCGTCGCGGGGGCGGTCGTCGTAGGGGCGGTCGCCGTAGGGGCGAGAGCCCTGGGCACGGTCGCCCGCCGGTCGCGGTGGGCGGTCGCCGTAGGGGCGAGAGCCCTGGGCACGGCCACCAGGCCTGCTGCCATAGCCCTTGTTGCCCGCGTAGGGACGGCCACCACCGGGCGGGCCGCCATGGCCGCGCTTGCCGGGTGGGCGGCCAGCATAGGGACGCCCGCCACCGGGCGGGCCGCCGACGGACCTCCCCGCCGGACGATCGCCAACGGGGCGGCCACCACCGGGCGGACCACCACCGGGCGGGATGCCGGGCCTGCCCCCGGAGGGCCCGCTCTCGGAGGGGTGGTTGCCGGAAGTTGGACCCTGGTCGGGTCGATGGCCATCGGGTCGGTCGCCGTCCGATGGACGGTCTGGACCGGACCCGGGAGGGTGGTCCTGTCGCTCGTCAGACACGGTCAGCTCCTTCGCCAGCGCTGGCCATCAGGCGAGTCCTCGACCACGATCCCGACAGCCGCAAGGGCATCGCGGAGCTCATCGCTGCGAGCCCAGTCCCGGTTGGCGCGGGCCTCGATGCGAGCCTCAAGCATGGCAGCCTCCCGGCATCGAGTTCGGCGTCGGGGGGGGCGAGCACACCCAGCACGCCGTCGAGCTCGCGGATGGCCGCCGCTCCACGTGCCGCGTCCGCGCTGGACATCGCGCGCGCCGCGACACGGCTGTTGAGCTCGCGCACCAGGTCGAACATGGCGGCCAGTGCCTCGGAGATGTTGAGATCGTCCTCGAGGCCGGCCGCGAAGGCCGTTCGGGCGCCGGCCAGGACTGCTGGCAAGGTCTGGTCGTCGCGTCGCTCCTCGGTGTAGCCATCGAGCGCCGCAACGGCCGTACTGATGCGCTCGACGGCCGCTGCTGCCGCCGCCAGCGAGCGCTCGCTGAAGTCGAGCGGTGAGCGGTAGTGCGTCGCCATCAGTGCATAGCGCAACGCCCCCGGGCTGAACCCCGACTCATAGACGTCAGCCGGACGGCTGAAGTTGCCGGTGCGCTTGGCCATCTTGGCGCCGCCCATGTGCAGATGTGCGCAGTGCAACCAGGCGTGCACGAAGGGCTGGCCGGTCGCGGCCTCCGACTGGGCGATCTCGTCCTCGTGATGGGGGAAGATCAGGTCGACTCCGCCGGTATGGATGTCGAAGCTGGGGCCGAGATAGCGCATGCTCATGGCCGAGCACTCGATGTGCCAGCCGGGCCGGCCCTCGCCCAGCGAGGTCGCCCAGCTGGGCTCACCGGGCTTGGCCGCCTTCCACAGGGCGAAGTCGCGTGCGTCGTCCTTGTCGTACTCATCAGTCTCGACCCGCTCGCCACTGCGCTGCTGCTCGGGGTCGATGTGGGTCAGTTTGCCGTAAGCCGGCCATGAGCTGATACGGAAGAAGACCGATCCGTCCTCGGTCTGGTAGGCATGGCCCCTCTCGATGAGCGACTCGATGAGCGCGACCATGTCGTCGATGTGCTCGGTGGCACGCGGCAGGACGTCGGGTTCGGGGATGCCCAGGCGAGCCATGTCCTCGAGGAAGTTCGACGTGTGTGCCGTCGTCAACTCGCCGATGGGGATGCCGGCTGCGGAGGCGTCGCGGATGATCTTGTCGTCCACGTCGGTGATGTTCATGACCCAGGTCACGTCGTAGCCGCTGAAGAGCAACGTACGCCGCACCAGGTCGGCGAAGATGAAGGAGCGGAAGTTGCCGACGTGGGCAGGCGCGTACACGGTCGGGCCACAGCTGTACATGCGCACGTGCCCGGTCTCGATCGGCTCGAACGGCTCGATCGCGCCGCCGAGCGTGTTGCGGAAGCGCAGGTTCATCTGGACGACACCACGCTCACGAGGCAGGACGCGCTGATGACACGCCCGGCACCTTCGTCGCCACTGAGGTTAGCGGTCGCAGCCTTGACCGACACGCGAGTGCGATCGCAGTCCGACCAGGCCGGCGATACCGGCGGCCATGTCGTCCAGCCGCTGACCGCCCAGCCGAGGCCGGGCGCCGAGGATGGTGACGTCGGCGCTCACCGGGGCCAAGCCGGCCTCGCGCACGAGCCGCATGACCTCCCGTACCAGCTCGCGGCTGTCGACACCACGGGTGTGCCGTTCACCGGAGGGGAACAGACGACCCAGGTCGCCACCGCCCGAGACGGCCAGCAGGGCATCGCACAGCGCGTGCAGGACGACGTCACCGTCGGAGTGGCCGTGCAGGCGCGGCGCGCCGTCGATGAGCAGCCCACCGAGACGCAGGCCGTCCCCTGGGCCGAAGGGGTGGCTGTCGGTGCCCAGCGCGACGCGCGCGCCCGATGCCTCCCCCGCCAGCCGCCGGGCCAGCGCCAGGTCCTCCGGCAGCGTCACCTTGATGTTGCTGGCCTCGCCGGGGACGATGGCCACCGGCACGCCGTCTCGAGCCAGCAGGTCGGCCTCGTCCTGGATGTCGTCATCGCCGCCGGCGTGGGCCTCGACCGCCGCCAGCAGCAGTGCGCGACGGGCCCCCTGGGGCGTCTGGGCGCGGTACAGCCCAGACCGCTCGGCAGACGCGGTGATGAGCTCGCCCTCGACCCGCTTGAGGGCATCGACGACCGGCAGCGCCGGGATGGCCGCGCCGTGACGCTGGGCACCCTCGACGACGCGACTGACCAGGGCCGGCGAGACGAAGGGTCGCGCGGCGTCGTGCACGAGCACGATGCCGGCACCCGCCGCGCGCACGCCGGCGGCCACGGAATCCTGCCGCCGCCGTCCGCCGGGCACGACGTGGACATCGAGCTCGGCCAGCCAGGCCGCCGAGCGCAGGTCGTCGACCCGGTCGGCGGCGGTGACCACGATGACCCGGTCGATCTCCGGGGCCGCCAGGGCCTCGACCGTCCAGCGCAGGATGGGGCGGCCGGCGACGGTGAGCTCGAGCTTGTCCTGCCCGCCCATGCGGCGGCTGCTGCCCGCGGCCACGACGACCGCGTCAGCGACGCGTTCGGTCACCTCGCAAGTGTGCCTGCCACGCCCGTTCGTGTGGCGTGGCGGCGGCCAGGCAGGCGATGGCGGTGGGCCCTAGGAGCCGGAGACCATCTCCGCGAAGATCATGCGGCCGGCGACCGTCTGCAGGATGCGCGTGACGGTCACGTCCAGCTCGCCCTCGATGTGCTCCCCGCCGCCCTCGACCACGACCATCGTGCCGTCGTCGAGGAAGGCCACTCCCTGGCCAGGCTCCTTGCCCTCCTGGATGACCTTGACGCGCAGTTCCTCACCGGGCAGGAAGGCCGGCTTGAGCGCGTTGGCCAGCTGGTTGAGGTTCATGACGCGCACGCCCTGGAGCTGGGCGACCCGGTTGAGGTTGTAGTCGGTGGTCAGGATGGCGGCCTTGCGCTTCTGGGCCAGGGCCACCAGCTTGGCATCGACGGTGGAGACACCGGGGTCGTCCTCGGCGCTCATCTCGACCTCGATGCGGTGATCCTTCTGCAGGACGGAGAGCACGTCCATGCCGCGTCGGCCACGGTTGCGACGGCCAGGATGCGAGTCGTCGGCGATGTGCTGCAGCTCACCGAGCACGAAGCGCGGCACGACGAGCAGGCCGGCCAGGAAGCCGGAGGCCACGACATCGACGATGCGGCCGTCGATGATGGCGCTGGTGTCGACATAGGTGACCTGGTCGAAGTGCTGGTCGGGCTCAGCGTCGTCATCGGCTGCGCCACGGCGCAGCCCCAGCTCACGGATGGCCACGACCAGGTCGTGGCGCTTGGCCACGGTCAGGCCCATCATGCCCAGGGCCAGCACGATGGAGACGCCGATCGGTAGCAGCAGACCGGCCGGGGCCGGCAGGCTGGTCAGCGGCAGGCCCAGCAGGAAGCCCATGAGCAGGCCGAGGATGAGGCCGATCACGGCGGCCACGAACTCGTCGGTGGACATGTCGGTGACCGCTCGCATCAGCCAGCGGGCGGGCGTGACGGTGATGTAGGGCATGATCGCGAAACCGACGACGCCCCAAGCAGCGATCCAGGCGAGCAGCAGCAAACGACCCTCGGTCGACGGATCGAACAGGGTCTCTGACAGTCCGGCGAGGGTCGATCGCGAGGATGACCCCCAGGGCACCCCCGAGCAGGCGGATGAACCTCAGCATGGCCAACGAACGCTACCAGAAGACGGGTATGCCGGGCCTCCTACCCAGAGGTACCGGTGGCCCGCTCGAAGGCCACGCTCATCGCCTCGCGCAGGGTGCTCACCACGACCAGCTCCAGATCGCCCGGCAGCGGCGCGCCGAAGAGTGCGCGGGACCCGGCGGGATGAGGGCACGCCGGAAGCCGAGCCGCGCCGCCTCGCGCAGGCGGCGATCGAGGCCGCGCACGGGCCGCACCTCGCCCAGCAGCGAGACCTCGCCACAGACGAGCGTGTCGGCCGGCAGCGCCTGGTCTCGCTGAGAGGCGGCGATGGCCAGCGCCAGCGGCAGGTCCAGGGCGGGATCGCTGACGGTCAGGCCACCAGCCAGGCTGGCGTAGACGTCGCGGCCGCTGACGTCAACGCCGCCACGACGCGCCAGCACGGCGATGAGCAGCGCCAGGCGATTGGCGTCGAGGCCGGCCACGGTGCGCCGGGGCGGACCCATGCCGCCGGCCGGCGCGACCAGCGCCTGCACCTCGACGAGCAGCGGTCGGCTGCCTTCGAGGATGGCCGCTACGGCCACGCCCGGGGCCTCGCGGTGGCCACTGCCGAGGAACGCGGCGGCGGTGTCCTGCACCTCCTGAAGGCCGATCGCGGTCATCTCCATGACGCCGATCTCCTCGGTCGAGCCGTGGCGGTTCTTGAGCGCGCGCAGCAGCCGCAGCGAGCCGTAGCGATCGCCCTCGAGCATGAGGACCGCATCGACGAGGTGCTCGAGCGTGCGCGGACCGGCGAGCGTGCCGTCCTTGGTGACGTGCCCCACGAGCAGCACCGGCACACCCTCTTCACGCGCGAAGGAGCCCAGCTGGATGGCCGATTCGCGCACCTGGCCGACCGAGCCCGGTGGGCCATCGAGCCCGTCGACCTCGACGGTCTGGATCGAGTCGACCACGAGCAGCGCCGGCTGCGCGGCGGAGGCGGCGGTGATGATGGTCGCCACGTCGGTGCCGGCCAGGACCGTCAGGGCGCCATCGGCGGGTCCGCCGGTCAGGCCCAGCCGCGCCGCGCGGAGGTGCAGCTGGGCGGCGGACTCCTCGGCGCTGGCGTAGAGGACGGTGGCGTCCCCGGGCTCGGCTGCGGCGGCGGCGGCCAGCGCTCCGCCTATCTGCAGCACCAGGGTCGACTTGCCGATGCCCGGCTCGCCGCCGAGCAGCAGCACCGAGCCCGGCACCAAGCCGCCGCCGAGCAGCCGGTCCACCTCGGCGAGACCGGTAGGTCGCCGCGTCACCCGCGTGGCTTCGAGGGCGCCCAGCGGCGTGGGCTCAGCGCTGGCGGGCGGCTTGGCGCCGGAACGTGCGCGGGTCCGGCGCTCGGAGGGACGGATCGAGCGTCTCGACGAGGGAATTCCAGGCACCACAGGCGCGGCACTGCCCCTCCCACCTGGGGAACGTCGCCGCACAGGACTGGCAGACGTACTCGCTGGCGGCCCTGGAGCGCGCCACGGCCTAGACGGCCTCGACGGGGGTCTTCTCCGAGGCGGCCTCGATGGACAGGCCGGAGTCGTCCGAGCGATCGACGCGGACGGTGTCGCCGGCCTTGAAGGTGCCCACCAGGAGCGCCTCGGCGAGCGGGTCCTCGATCATGTTCTGGATGACTCGCCGCAGCGGCCGGGCGCCGTAGTCGACGTCGTAGCCAAGCTTGATGACGTGGTCCTTGGCCTCCTGGGTCACCTCGAGGTCGATCTGCTGGGCCTTGAGCTGGTCGCGCACTCGCGCCAGCAGCAGGTCCACGATCTCGCGGATCTCATCGACGCGTGAGCGAGCGGAACACGACCTGGGAGTCGATGCGGTTGAGGAACTCGGGCCGGAAGCTCGACTTGAGCTGTTCAAGGACCTTGTCCTTCATGCGCTCGTACACGGCCTCGCGCTCCAGGTCCGCTCCGCCGAGACAGGACGGAAGCCCAGCGAGGTGTCCTTGAGCAGGTCCTTGGCGCCGACGTTGCTGGTCATGATGATGATGGTGTTGCGGAAATCCACGCGGCGACCCTTGGAGTCGGACAGGTGGCCGTCCTCGAGGATCTGCAGGAGCATGTTGAAGACCTCGGGATGGGCCTTCTCGATCTCGTCGAGCAGCACGACCGAGTACGACTTGCGGCGGACCGCCTCGGTCAGCTGGCCACCTTCCTCGAAGCCGACGTAGCCCGGGGGCGCGCCGACCAGGCGGCTCACGTTGTGGCGCTCCATGAACTCGCTCATGTCGATCTTGATGAGCGAGTCCTCGCTGCCGAACATGAACTCGGCGAGGGTCTTGGCCAGCTCCGTCTTGCCCACGCCGGTGGGGCCCAGGAAGATGAACGAGCCGATGGGGCGCTTGGGGTCCTTGAGTCCGGCGCGAGCGCGGCGGACGGCCCTGGAGACCGTGTCGATGGCTTCCTGCTGGCCGATGACGCGCTTGTGCAGGGCGTCCTCCATCTGCAGCAGTCGCTCGGACTCCTCCTGGGCGATCCGCGTCACGGGGATGCCCGTCCAGAGGGCCACGACCTCGGCGATGTCCTCGTCGGTGACCTCGGGCGTCTCGGCCGCCGAGCTCGGCCTGCCAATCGCTGCGCAGCTGGTCGGCCGTGGCCTTGGCCGCGGACTCGGCGTCTCGCAGCTCCTGGGCACGCTCGTAGTCCTGGTCGTTGACCGCGGCCTCCTTCTCGGTGGCGATGCGCTCCAGCTCCTTCTGGCTCGCCTTCAGCTCCGGTGGCGTGGAGCTGTGGCGCAGCCGCACGCGGCTGGCGGCCTCGTCGATGAGGTCGATGGCCTTGTCGGGCAGGTGCCGGTCGGTGATGTAGCGGACGGACAGGTCGGCCGCCGCGCGGGCCGCGTCGTCGGTGATCTTGACGCGGTGGTGCAGCTCGAAGCCTTCGCGGATACCGAAGAGGATGTCCACCGTCTGCTCCAGGGTGGGCTCTTCGATCATGACCGGCTGGAAGCGGCGCTCCAGGGCGGCGTCCTTCTCGATGTACTTGCGGAACTCGTCGAGCGTGGTCGCGCCGATGCACTGCAGCTCGCCGCGCGACAAGCGGTGGCTTGAGGATGTTGGCGGCATCGATGGCGCCCTCGGCCGCGCCGGCACCGACCAGCGTGTGCAGCTCGTCGATGAAGAGGATGGCGTCGTTGGTGTTGCGCAACTCCTCGATGATCTTCTTGAGGCGCTCCTCGAACTCGCCGCGGTACTTGGTGCCGGCCACCAGCGAGCCGATGTCGAGGGTCAGCACACGCTTGTCGGCGAGCGACTCGGGGATATCGCCGGACACGATGCGATGGGCCAGACCCTCGGCGATGGCGGTCTTGCCGACGCCGGGCTCTCCGATGAGGGCGGGGTTGTTCTTGCGTCGCCGCGAGAGGATCTGGACGACACGCTCGATCTCCTTCTCGCGGCCCACGACCGGGTCGAGCTTGCCGCTGCGAGCGGCCTCGGTGAGGTTGATGCCCAGTTGGTCGACGGTCGGCGTCTTGCTGCCGCTGCCCGCTTGGCGTCGCTGCTGCTGCTGCCGCTGGGACCGGAGGCGCTCGACTGGCTGAGCACACGGATGACCTCGTGGCGGACCTTGTCGAGGTTGACGCCGAGCGACTCGAGGACGCCGGCGGCGATGCCCTCGCCCTCGCGGACGAGGCCGAGGAGCAGGTGCTCGGTGCCGATGTAGTTGTGACCCAGGCGACGCGCTTCGTCGATGGCCAGCTCGATGACGCGCTTGGCGCGTGGCGTGAGGCCGACCTCGCCGACGACCGGCCGGTCACCGCGACCGATGATGAACTCGACGGCGGTGCGAACCTTGGGCAGTTCGACGTTCATGTTCTCAAGCACGCGCGCAGCGACACCCTCGCCCTCGCGGACGAGGCCGAGAAGCAGGTGTTCTGTACCGATGTAGTTGTGGTTGAAGCGCTGCGCCTCGTCCTGAGCGAGCGTCAGGACCTTGCGAGCGCGGTCGGTGAACTTGTCGAACCGATCCATCGGGACTAGCGACGACTCCATACAGGCGACCCCTTGACGGCCGTCGGGTCATGCTACCACCCACCTGGCCTGCGCAGACCCTGCCGACCGGCCGGACTCGATACTCACCGTCACGACCCCGTCATACAGCGATCGCCGTGCTCAGCGGCCCCGTCGTGGGCGCGGCAGGCACGGCGCCGTGATCACTGCAGGGATGTGCGGCGGTCGCCCCTCCAGGGGGCCGCCAGGGTCGAGACCTATGCCTCGGTGGCCTTGTCCTTGAGCTCCTCGACGACCGCTTCGGCTTCGGCCTCGGCCTCGGCGGCGGCTTCGGCCACGACCTCGGCTTCGACGGCGATCTCGAGATCGGCCGCGACCTCGGCTTCGGCAGCCTCCTCGACGACCTCGGCGACCTCGGCGACGGCTTCGGCGTCGCGGCAGCTTCGAGCTCCTCGACCACCTCGGCATGGCCTCGGCTCGACCGCCTCGGCGACCTCGGCGACGGCTTCGGCGTCGGCGGCAGCTTCGAGATCCTCGACCACCTCGGCGACGGCCTCGGCCTCGACGGCCTCGGCGACCTCGGCGACGGCTTCGGCTTCGACGGCCTTGGCCATGGCCTCGGCGCGGCCTCAGGTGTGTCCGCGTCGAGCGCGGCCTGGACGTCGGCGATGACCTCATCCTCGGCGGCCTCCTTGACCGATCCTCGGCGGCTTCAGCGACGACCTCGGCTTCAGCGGCCGCCTCGAGGTCCTCGACCTCTTCGGCGATGGCGCTCGGTCTCGACAGCGTCGGCGACCTCGGCAACGACTGCGGCCTCGGCGGCGGCCTCGAGGTCCTCGACCTCTCGGCGACGGCTTCGGCTCTCGACAGCTTCGGCGACCTCGGCGACGGCTTCGGCTTCGACAGCCTCGGCGACGGCTTCGGCCTCGACGAGCCTCGGCGGCCGCCTCGATCGTCACCGGCACCGGCGCGTCCTGCTCGGCGATCTGCTGGCGAACCTGCGCGAAGGCGGCAGCGAGCGTGTTGTCGATGCCGCCCTCGGGCTCCTGGATGGCCTGCGAGCGGTCGAACCCGGCACGCTCGCCACGCGGGTCGTCGCTCACGCGCCGGCCGGGCAGGAGCCTCCTCGGCCTGCTTGAGGCTGAGGCCAAGGCGATGGCGCTCGGAGTCGAGGGAGATGATCTTGAGCTTGAGCGTCTGGCCCTCGTGGACGACATCGCCCGGATGGGCGACGCGCTGGTGCGACAGCTCGCTGATGTGGATGAGCCCTTCGAGGCCATCCTTGACGCGGACGAAGGCGCCGAAGTTGACGATCTTCGTGACCGTGCCGTCGACGAGGTCGCCGACCTTGAGGTCCGCCACCGTCGACTGCCACGGATCGGGCAGGAGGCGGCGGATCGAGAGGCTGATGCGACCACGCTCGTGGTTGATGTCGATGACCTCGGCCTCGACCTCGTCACCGACCTCGTAGGCACCCTCGGGGTTGTTGACCTTGTTCCAGGACAGCTCGCTCTTGTGGACGAGGCCGTCGATCCCGCCCAGGTCGACGAAGATGCCGAACGGGGCGATGGAGCGGACGGTGCCCTTGACCTTCTGGCCGGTCTCGAGGCTGCTGAAGAGCTCGTCGCGCTTCTCGCGACGCTCCTCGTACAGCGCCACCTTCTCCGAGAGGATGAGGCGGTTGGCCTTGCGGTTGACCTCGAGGATCTTGAGGCGCAGCTTGCGGCCGACGTAGGGCTGCAGCTTCTCGGCGATCTCCTGGGCGGCGTCACGCGGCTGGTCGTTCTGCGGACGGCGCGGGAAGTCGACGATCTGGCTGATGGGCACGAAGCCGCGGATGCCGCAGTCGACGATGAGGCCGCCCTTGTTGTGGTCGATGACCGGAGCGCTCGATGATCTCGCCTTCGTCGAACTGCTCCTGCATCGAGCGCCACTTGCGCTCCAGGCCGGCTCGGCGCAGCGAGAGGACGGCGTGGCCGTCGGTGGACTCGGGCTGCAGGACGTACACGAGGACCGTGTCGCCGACGCTCAGTTCGGGCTGCGATTCGGCGTTGCGGCCGTAGAGCTCGCGATTGCTGACGACGCCCTCGGACTTGGCGCCGACGTCTACGAGCATCTCGTCCTTGTCGATGCGGACGATCGTGCCTTCGACCACGTCGCCGTGCTTGAGGCTGGGGATGTCACCCGGCTGCTCCGCGAGGAGCTCTTCCATGGTGGTGGGCTCGGGGCCAAGGTCGACGGGGGCCGGTGCTTCCTCGGCGGGGACCTCGGGGGCTGCCTCGGCGGCGGCCTCGTCGGCGGGGGCCTCGGCGGGCGGCCTCGTCGGCGGGGGCCTCGGGCGCTGCCTCGGCGACGGCCTCGGCGGCCTCGGGGCTGCCTCGGCGGGGGCCTCGTCGGCGGCGGGCCTCGGGGGCTGCCTCGGCGACGGCTTCGGCGGGGGCCTCGGGGGCTGCCTCGGCGACGGGCTCGGCGGGGGCCTCGGGGGCTGCCTCGGCGGGGGCCTCGTCGGCGGGGGCCTCGGGGGCTGCCTCGGCGGGGGCTTCGGCGGCGGGCCTCGGGGCTGCCTCGGCGGGGGCCTCGGGCGCTGCCTCGGCGACGGCTTCGACGGGGGCCTCGGCGGCGCTCACTTCGGCCGGTGGCTCCGCGGCTGCCTCGGCGGGGGTCTCTGCCTCTACGGCAGCGGCCGTATCACCGGACTCCGGTACCGTCTCGGCTGCGGCTTCGACAGGCATGGCCTCCGTGGATGCGGCCTCGGGGGCTTCGGTCGCTGCCTCACTCGCTGTCGCGGTGTTCTCGGTGTCTGTGGTCTTCGGCTCTTCTACGGTCAACTCTCTGGTCTCCTTGGTCGATAAGCTCCCACCTCTGAGCATGCACAGAACCCGGGCAGAGTCCCGGGCTTCTCGAGCGGCGGCGTGTCTTCCGTGTCCAGATGGGCGGGATGACTCCTCCGATACCGGGCCTGCTAGGTCTACGTATTCTCATTCGGTGAGGCTGGCGCATCCTATCACGCGCGCAACCGCGCAACAATGGTGCAGTGCCTGAGCTACCGGACCTGCGCATCCTCGCCGACGCCTTCACGGCCGCGCTGGCTGGCCGCAGCCTCGAAGCGGCCACGCTGAAGCAGCCCCTGGTGCTGCGCGGCACAAACGCGGAGCTGCGGGCTTTCGAAGGTCCACGCTCGACCGAGTGGAGCAGCGCGGCAAGTTCCTGACGCTCGGCTTTGCGGCAGACCGCATCGTCATCAACGCCATGCTCACCGGGCGCTTGGGTCTGGCCAGGCCGGGCACGAAAGCGCTGGCCTCCACGGCGCTGGTACTTCGCTTCGGGCCGCGTCAGGAACGGTCCGACGACGTCGAGTTCGCGGCCTGGACCGATGGCGCCGCCTGGCTGCCGCCCGATGAGGCATCGGTCGAGCTGCGCTACCGCGACCCCAAGAAGATGGGCAAGGTCTATCTGCTGCCCGCCGGCGTCGCCCGGGAGGTAGCGGGCTGGGATGCGCTGGGGCCCGATGCTGATGACCCAGCCCTTGACCTCGAGCTGTGGCAGGACCGCATCAAGCGGCACAACGGAGAGCTGCACAACCTGCTCAAGAACCAGGCGTTCGTGGCCGGCATCGGCAATGCCTACAGCGACGAGATCATGTGGTCAGCGCGCATCGCCCCGTTCCGCAAGCGGGCCACGTTGGCCGATGAGGAATCCGAGCGTCTGTGGCGGGCTGCGCACGAGGTCTGCGGCTGGGCCATCGACGAGCTACGTCGGCGCGTGCCGCCGACGTTCGAGAAGCAAGCGCGCGACTTCCTCCGTGTGCACCTCAAAGGCGGGGAACCCTGTCCGAGCTGCGGCGCCACGCTCAGCGAAGTCTCACCGGGTGGTTTCACCACGACGTGGTGCCGTTCCTGCCAGGTCTGACGCTCGACCCGCCGACGACCCGGCGGCTGAGCTACTCGGCCGGCCCCTGGTAGCCAGGTATGTCCTCGAGCTCCTCGACGGTCATCTCGCTCGAGATGAGCACGACGATGAGGTCGCCGGTCTCGACATAGGGCCGCTTGTCCTCCATGCCCTCGTTGGCACGGATGATGTTCCTCCGGGTAGTCCCGAACCTCTCAGCGATAGCCAGCAGCTTCTCGTCCTCCTGCACCTCGTAGAGGATGGCCACGTCTTCTGACTGAGGCGCTTCGGTGGCCGGCGTTGTGGCATCGGGGTCGACCTCCCCCGCCCCCGCTGTGAGCGCGGGGGTCGGCGTCGGCTGCGGCCTGGACGTGCGCTCCGTGTCCGCGCTCGCACCGGGTTCGGGCGAGGTGCCGTCCACCGGGTCGCTGGGGTCCCCGGAGCCGCTGCCCAGCAGGAGCACGAGGAGGACCACGACGATGACCCCGCCCATGCCTGCGGCAGCGACGAGCAGCGGCTTCTGCGACTTGTTCCCGCCCCCCGAGGCTCGCGCGGTCCGGGGCGCAGCGGCCGGCCCGATGGCTGCCGGGATGTCGCCACCCGCACCCGACTCCTGCGCGTACTTGAACATCTCGCAGCGGTCGTGCCGGTCGGTCAGGCAGAAGCGTTCCTGGAAGGCCAGCGGCAGCGTGCCGGGGGGTACTGGGCCGTGCAGCGGTGTCCCTCGTCGGGCAGGGCTGAGCGGTACGTACCGTCCTCGGAGACCAGATACGGGCAGATGCTCGCGAGCCAATCGCCCTGGGCCACGGCCGCCACCGCGGTGGCACCCACAACGGATACGGCGGGTCCGGCATCCTGGGCCTCGAGCGGCGGACCCGATCGGGCACCGAGCTCATCTGCCGGCGCACCCGCCTGGGGGGCGGCCTGCGCGGTGCTCTGAGCACCCTCGGGGAGGGTGCCGGCTCCTCCCGATTCGATCGGAGCGGCCTGCGATCGGGGCTGCGGCCACGACACCCCTTCCGGGGCTGACCCGGGCACCTGCCCTGAAGGCGGCAGGGATCCTGACGGCGGGATCGCAGGCTCAGCGGGTCCCGGCATGCGCGGAGGCGGTGGCATGCTCGAGGGCGGCGGCCCCGCAGGGTCGGCCTGGCCCTGACCAGGAACCTCGGGGCCCGGGCCGCTCGGCGGCATAGGTGCGGGTTCAACGTCGGGGCCCAGGGGCGCGCCGTCCCGGCTGTCCGGCTGCGGCCAACGATCGTTCTGAGGGTCAGACTGCACCAACCGATGATACGGGGTTGACCAGCATCCGGCCCCAGACAGCACGAAAGGCCACCTCGCGGGTGGCCCAGACATGGCTGCCCCAACGCAAAAGACCCCGGCGACGACCTATTTTCCCGAGGGGCTGCCCCCTGAGTATCTTCGGCGCTGGAGAGCTTAACTTCCGTGTTCGAGATGGGAACGGGTGTGGCCTCTCCGCTAGAGTCACCAGGATCTTCATGCGGTATGTAGTGACGACGTGATCGGCGCTGCCGGGCGACATGCCACAGCAGCCGTAAGTCCATGACTTCGACTCTGCCGCGACGCGACCTTCAGTCGCGATGACGCGGTGAAATCTTCCGGACCATTCTGTCAGCTGCCCTTGGTTGGGTTGCTGAAAAAGGTCAAGCCCTCGACCATTAGTACGACTCAGCTTCACTTGTTACCAAGCTTCCACATGCCGCCTATCAAGCAGGTGATCTCCCTGCGGTCTTACCCGGTTAACCCGGTGGGAAACCTCATCTCGAGACTGGCTTCGCACTTAGATGCTTTCAGCGCTTATCCAAACCGAACATAGCTACCCAGCGGCGCCCTTGGCAGGACGACTGGCACACCAGCGGTTCGTCCACTCCGGTCCTCTCGTACTAGGAGCAGCTTCTCTCAAGTTTCCTACGCCCACGATGGATAGAGACCGAACTGTCTCACGACGTTCTGAACCCAGCTCACGTACCGCTTTAATTGGCGAACAGCCAAACCCTTGGGACGTACTACCGCCCCAGGATGCGACGAGCCGACATCGAGGTGCCAAACAGGGCCGTCGATGTGAACTCTTGGGCCCTATAAGCCTGTTATCCCCGGGGTAGCTTTTATCCGTTGAGTGATAACCCTTCCACTCGGAGTTACCAGATCACTAAGCCCGACTTTCGTCTCTGCTCGACTTGTAGGTCTCGCAGTCAAGCTCCCTTATGCCTTTGCACTCTGCGGCTGGTTTCCATTCAGCCTGAGGGAACCTTTGGGCGCCTCCGTTACTCTTTAGGAGGCGACCGCCCCAGTCAAACTACCCGCCTGCCACTGTCCTGCGCCCGGATAACGGGTCGCGGTTAGAACCAAAACACAACAAGGGTGGTATTTCAACAATGGCTCCACCGAGGCTAGCGCCCCAGCTTCTCAGCCTCCCACCTATCCTACACGTGCTGAATCCCAATCCAATGACAGGGTGTAGTAAAGCTCCACGGGGTCTTTTTGCCCTATCGCGGGTAACCTGCATCTTCACAGGTACTTCAATTTCGCCGAGTCCCTCGTTGAGACAGCGCCCAGATCGTTACGCCATTCGTGCGGGTCGGAACTTACCCGACAAGGAATTTCGCTACCTTAGGACAGTTATAGTTACTGCCGCCGTTTACCGGGGCTTCGGTTCAGAGCTCTCACCCCTTCCCTTAACCTTCCGGCACTGGGCAGGCGTCAGCCCGTATATGTCAGCTTTCGCTTTAGCACGGACCTGTGTTTTTGCTAAACAGTCGCCTGGGCCGTTTCACTGCGGCCTCGACCTGGCAGCAAGCTGCCGGCGAGGCGTCCCTTCTCCCGAAGTTACGGGACCAATTTGCCGAGTTCCTTAACGAGGGTTCTCCCGATCGCCTTGGTATTCTCTACCCGCCTACCTGTGTCGGTTTACGGTACGGTCACCTTTGATCTCGCTAGACACTTTTCTTGCCAGCTTGGCTCACTCGAATTGCGGCTGATGCCACTTTCATTCGCTGCTCGGCGTTGAATGGGATGACGGATTTACCTGTCTTCCCCGCCTACCGGCTTAGACGCGTATAGCCATAACGCGCTCGAACTACCATGCTGGGTCATGCCCTTGCTCTCACCTGGTATCAACTTGCCAGCTTCGGAAGGACCTATACGGTCAATCCAACCACTGGGTCGCATCCTCCAGGCGACACCTTGCGGTGCAAACGATCTCTGGTGGTTCCGGAATATCAACCGGATGTCCATCGCCTACGACGTATCGTCCTCGGCTTAGGCCCGACTAACCCTGAGTGGACAAGCCTTCCTCAGGAAACCTTAGGCTTCCGGCGTGTGGGTTTCTCACCCACATTTCGCTACTCATGCCGACATTCGCACTCGTACACGCTCCAGCCGTCCTTACGATCGACCTTCGCTGCATGCACGACGCTCCCCTACCGCCCGCGGTAAACCGCGGACCCGTAGCTTCGGTAGCAGACTTGAGCCCCGTTGGATCTTCGGCGCGGAATCACTTGACCAGTGAGCTGTTACGCACTCTTTCAATGATGGCTGCTTCTAAGCCAACATCCTGGTTGTCTCGGCGACTCCACATCCTTTCCCACTTAGTCTGCATTTGGGGACCTTAGCTGACGGTCCGGACTGTTTTCCTTTTGACCACGAAGCTTAGCCCTCGCAGTCTGACTCCCGGGCTCTAGAATCACGAGATTCGGAGTTTGATTGGGGTTGGTAAGCGGGAAGCCCCCTTACCCATTCAGTGCTCTACCCTCGTGATTGAACGCCCGAGGCTATCCCTAAAGATATTTCGGGGAGAACCAGCTATCTCCGGGTTCGATTGGCATTTCACCTCTATCCACAGCTCATCCCCTAGCTTTTCAACGCTAGTGGGTTCGGTCCTCCACGGGACATTACTCCCGCTTCAACCTGGCCATGGGTAGGTCACCCGGTTTCGGGTCTACTGCATGCGACTTGACGCCCTATTCAGACTCGCTTTCGCTTCGGCTCCGTCCTTCTGGGACTTAACCTCGCCACATACAAGTAACTCGTCGGCTCATTCTTCAAAAGGCACGCCATCAGGCTACCGGCAGAGCCGGCAACACCCTCTGACTGTTTGTGTGCACGCGGTTTCAGGTACTATTTCACTCCCCTTCCGGGGTTCTTTTCACCTTTCCCTCACGGTACTGGTTCACTATCGGTCGCCAAGAGTGTTTAGCCTTGGACGGTGGTCCGCCCAGATTCCCACATGAGAGACCTTCCACGTGGTACTCAGGTGGCTGACCTGGAGGTCGCTCGCTTCATCTACGGGGCTATCACCCTCTACGGCCTGCCTTTCCTGACAGGTTCGACTCACGATCGACTTTGTAACTCCAGTGGGGTCCGGCAGGACTCCAATGTCAACTCCTACAACCCCAGATCAGAAACGGCTGCCGCCTATCACGCTGATCTGGTTTGGGCTCTTCCCTTTTCGCTCGCCACTACTAAGGGAATGATCTCTTTTCCTCCCGCTACTGAGATGTTTCAGTTCGCGGACTTACCTCTTTCGGGCCTATGTATTCAGCCCGGAGTGACTGGGCATTACCCCAGCCGGGTTTCCCCATTCGGACACCCCTGGATCAAAGCTTGCTCGCAGCTCCCCAGGGCGTTTCGTCGCCTGCCACGTCCTTCATCGGCTCTTGGCGCCAAGGCATCCACCCCGTGCACTGTGTAGCTTGACCTCTCTCAGCAACTCACCCGAAGGTAGTTGACAAGAGACGTCCGGGAAATTTCACCTTGTCGTTCTTATACTCGGCAGAAATCGAAGTTCAAAAAAGACTTACTTCATTTCTTCCGATCACGTCTTCACTTTGTAAGGTGCTGCGGGTTTGAGCCCGCCCTTTCCAGCGACTCGCTGGTCGGTGACCTCCAGGTCTCTCCTGGAGCCCACGGATCAGGGATCCACCGGGGTGCTGACACCACAAGACGGCTCGAAGACCTCGAGCCGTCGTATCGATCAGCCTGGGGTTGCTCTTCGAGAGCGTCCGGGGTCTACCCGATATTCAGTTCCATCGTCAGGTGCGCGGTCTTCAGACTGCTTTCCTCGTTCTTTCGCCGGCCGACAGCGGGGTTGGTGGAGACGAGGAGACTCGAACTCCTGACCCTCTCCTTGCAAAGGAGATGCTCTTCCAACTGAGCTACGCCCCCTAGGAGGCCCA
>CAVPJO010000019.1:312500-333621 GCA_963705425.1 uncultured Chloroflexia bacterium
GCCTCGCCCTCGAGCGTGGGGTTGGTGGCGATGACGATCTCCTCGTATCGCTGGCCAGCCGTATCACGCTCGGCCACGCGCTCGAACAGCTCGCGGATGTGGAGCCGCTCGGGGCCGATGCCGTCGACCGGCGAGATGGCCCCGTGCAGCACGTGGTAACGGCCCTTGAAGGCGCGCGTCCGCTCCAGGGCCAGCACGTCGAGGGGCTCCTCCACGACACACAGTCGCACCTCGTCGCGCATGGGGTCGGCACAGATGGGACAGGTGGGGCCCGTGCTGATGTCGAAGCAGCGCTCGCAGAAGACGACATCATCACGAACCGACACAAGGGCCGCCGCGAGAGCACGCGCTTCCGTGTCGGGCGCACGCAGCAGGTGATAGGTCAGCCGCTGGGCGGTCTTGGGACCGATACCGGGCAGACGCGAGAAGGATTCGATGAGCCGGGCTACCGGCTCGATGAGCTGACTCAACTGTGCCTGACTCGGCGAACCGAGCTACATCCCCGGGAGGCCGAGACCGGGCGGCAGGCCGAGCCCACCGGCGATGCGGTTCATCTTCTGTTCGGCTGCGGCCTTGGCGTTGGTCTGCGCATCGGCGACGGCCGCCACTACCAGATCCTGGAGGTCCTCGAGGTCCTCGGGGTCCACGACTTCCGGGTCGATGACTGACCGAGACGATGTCCAGCTTGCCGCTCACGATGGCCTTGACGACACCACCACCGGCGCTGCCCTCGACCTGCAGCTCCTCGAGCTCCTGTTGGACGCGCGCCATGTCGGCCTGCATCTGTTGGGCCATCTTGGCCAGGTTGCCCATGCCCACGCTTGTTCTCCTTCTGTAGTCCTAGTCGATGTCCTCGACCCCGGCCAGCTCCCCGTCGAAGACACGCCTCGCTTGTGAGACGAGATCGCCTTCGCCGGAGTCGACGGGCTCGACGAGCTCCAGATTGGTCACCACGCAGCGTACCGCCACAGAGCGACCGATGACGGATGCGATGCCGTCCTCGAGGACGGGCCGTTTGCGCTCGGCGATATCGCGCATGAACGCCTGGTCCTCCGGGAAGCCAAGCACGAGGACGTCAGCATCTTCCAGTCCTTGTGACCGGAGACCATCGCGACGTTGTGGATGTCCCAGTCGGCCTCGAATAGCCGGCTGATGGCTTCGTGGCGTAGGTCGTGAAAATGCAGGTCCTCGATTGAGAGATCACGGCAAATCCGGCGGAACGCTGCCCCCACCGAGCGGCCGTCGTACGGAAAAATGAACCCCTGCGTCCTGCCGGTGCGCTCGCCCTGCTCCTTGACGATGGCGATAGGGTCGAAGCCACTGTCAGCAACGAGCGGAATCACCTGGTCGTTGCTCGCCTTTTGTCTCGGATGCTTGCGCTGCCGCACCTTGAGCGTCCGCTTGTCCGGGTTGAAGTCCTCCCATAGCACCCGGCTGATCTCGTCCTGCCTGAGCGCCGTCGCCACCGCGAACTTGATGATCCGAGCCAAAGGAATGATCTGGCGTGGATTTGTTTCGGCCGTCCGGATGATGAGGTCCAGCTCTTCGGTTGTTGGCCTGCGGTCGCGCTCGGCTGACTTCGCGATGAGGCCCAGCCTATTGAGCGCGATGCGCCCGAGCCTGATCTGCTCGGTCGGGACGGCGATGCCGTGCACGGCGGCGGCATGCTCCATCACCGTGCCCATGAAGCTGATGTCGATCGAGATCGTGACGGGCCCCGCGCCCTGTTTCGCGCGACGCTTGGCGAAGTTGACCAGGAATTCGCGGTCGATATTAGAAAGCCGCGTACCGCCGATCGTGTCCTTCAGCCGGAACAGGGTGTGCTCCTTGCTCCTGCCGATGCCGCGGCCGAGTTCCTTCAGATCTTCCAGATGAAGATCGATGAGATCGCCCAACGTCTCCCGGCTGGTGATCGGCTTCGTCGTTGGCTTCTCGCCGCGGCCGATCCGGCTTTCCTGCTCGGCGGCCCAGACCTCGGCTTCGGCCTTGAGACGGAATGTGTTTGATAGTCTGTGACCCTGCTTGCGAACCATCGCCCGCCACCTGCCAGAGGGCAACTTGTTGAAGGACGCCATGACCGGACTCTACTGCACACGTTCTGCTTTAGTTACAGTGCACACGTGCACACGGCGCTCCGGCGTGTGCAATTCGTGTGCAATGTTCCGGCGTCGTTCTGGGTATTTTTGTGCACACGAGTGCACACGTGCGTGCACATGTTCTTCCTTTACCCTCAGACACTATGAAAAAAATCATGCAAAATAAAATGCATAAGTTCTCAGTTGCCCCCATGATGGATTGAATAAAAAAATATTTAATATCAATGACTTAATGGGTGTCGTGTGCAGTGGGTGTGCATGCGCTGCCAGGGCGGAATCGGCAAATCACGCAAGCTGCGATCTCTCGACGAAGAGGGATGGCAAACGTGCGCATTTTCGATCTTAGCAACGAAATCGTCATCGGCCCAGATGGCAAAGCGGTCATCGCCGATGTCGGCCGGCTCGTCGCGATGCTCGATGCATATATCGCCTGGCCTGAAGATGTTGCGGCCCGTAACCGTTACCTCGCCGCGCGCGCAGCCAAGGGCACGCTCGAATATGTGGCCGTATTCGACGACATCCTCGATACATTGCACAGCCGTCGCAAGAGCGAGCCTGTGCTCCACCCCATCACCCTAAAACTCGAACGCCAGCTTCAAATGGCGCGGGCAGTGTTGCTCGACGACATGGTGCACGACTTCGGCGGCTTGGCGAGCGTGATCGACGCGCAAATCAACGGGCCGCCGATGAAGAACGCCCTCAAGCGCGCGGTCGCTCCCGCCACCCTCGCCGGTGCCCGCCTGCTCCTCGTCGCGATCATCCATCACCATCACGCCGATCAGCTGCGTGGTGGCGCGGGCTTAGGAAAGGCCGCCGATTTGATCTGCCATCAAAACCGTCATGGCGGCGGGCCTCGATCGGCGAGAGCCGTCGAGTTAGCTTGGCGCTCGCACCGCCACGTCGCACATCTCATGGCAGGTGTCATCTGCGCCGAGCAACTCTTTCAACGGGGAGAGCTTCAAGTCGCGCCGCGCACATCAAGAGATGGCATCGTGCTCTGGTTGCAGTTTGCGCAAGAACTTTTGCACTTTGGGGTGAGCCAATCGGCCGAGAGGGTCGAGCATCCGTACCTCGATCCGGAGCAAACGTATCGCCTGCCGATCACATTGCCGTCGATCGACCTTGCCGACGTTTTAACGCCCCTTGATTCCGACGATCTCGAATTTCTCATGCACCGGCGCGCCGACGGGCGCTGACACCCGAAATTTGAGATTTCACCGGTGAAGATCGAAATTTCGAGAATTTCCGCCATGCCGTCCGATCCTAAGTTCGCCCGACCGTCGCGTTTATGAGGTCGAGTGACATGCAGGATCACGCAATGCTTTGGACCCAACAGCAGCTGGCCGAGTTTCTCCAAGTCTCTGAGCGGACGCTGGAGCGTTGGCGCAGCGAACAGCAGGGGCCGCCGTTCATACAACTCGTTCAAGACGGCAAGGTTCGATACCGCACCGACGATGTCGAGAGCTGGCTCGAAGGTCAGCGCGTGAAGCCTATGCGCTCCTACGCCGCCCTCGACGACGGCCGGATTGTCGAATCCTGGCAATCGCGCAAGGCCCAGGATCGCAAGCGCGCTCCGACGTAAAAATCCCCGCGCCACCCACCTTCGACAATCAAGATTCTTTTGCGCTCCCCAGACCCCGACGAGGTCTGGGGGCGGGAGCGGCTGCGCATGTCGAGCCTCGACCCAAATATTACAGCTTTGGATCACTTTGCGCATTGCGTCCCAAAGCGCCCCTATACAACCGACGAGCCGCGATCAGGAGTTCTGGCAAAACGACAAACGCATCGCGCTTTGCAGGCGCTACGTTCAGGCCAACGGATTGATTATATGGTGCCTTATCTTTGACTGCGATCACGAGGCGGCCTTTACCGCTGCGGAGGACGGCGTCTTGCCCCCGCCGAACATCGTGGTTCTCAACCTCAATAACGGGCGTGGCCATCTCACGTATTTCCTCGATGCGCCCGTGCCCCGCACGGATGCCGCGCGCATAAAGCCTTTGCGATATGTTGCAAAGATCGAACGCGGTATGACGCGCCGCCTGGATGCCGACCCAGGCTTTGCTGGCCTCATCACCAAAAACCCATTGCATCCCGGTTGGCGCACCATCGTCCGGCACGAGCACCGCTTCACGCTTGGCGAATTGGGCGATCAACTTCACTCCGCCAATTGCGCGATGCCCCCGCGCGGCGAAATATCGGGTCTTGGTCGAAATTGCACCGTCTTCGATGAGCTCAGGCATCTTGCCTATCGACGCATCCGCGAAGTCACGCGCAATGACGAGCCGCGACACGCCTTCGAGACTTGGGCGTTGAAACAGGCGGCCTCACTCAATGCTCAGTTCGCGACGCCGATGCAGTTCTCTGAGGTCCGCGGCATCGCCCGATCGGTCTCGCGCTGGGTCTGGGAGCGATTTGATGATGAAACTTTCCGCGCGATCCAATCCATCCGTGGGCAACGGGGGAATGCGAAGCGCTGGGCCGGCCACACGGCAATCTCCCAATCAAAGCCGTGGGAGGCGGAGTGGATCAGCAAGGCCACCTATTACCGGCGAAAAAAGAAAAGCTGACAGACTCCGCCAACCGCGATCCCGCGCCTATTTATCTGATAAGGCGACTGTCTCAATTCTTACGCGACGTAAACGCTTGGGGTGCGCGCAACGCCTGACTGCCTTTTTAAGGCGTTGAATTTGTTGATTGGTTATCATTCCGACCGTGTTGGCGTTCGACGGGCAGCGTAGCAGCGTCATGCCGTCGCGTCGTTCGAGCATAATCTGACTTATTCAAGTCGGTCGTTGCTACTGGGTCGCATTGCGTTTGGCCGCAATTTCGCGCTCCTTTTAAATTCCAAGGCGGTGGGTAACCCGCATTGATTGGTATCACGCATTGCAGGGAGCAGCAGTGTCTTGCGGTTTGCGGCGTCATTTACAGGCGGCCTATTTGCGGCCTTGACGGCGATCGTTTGCGCATCGATCCCGGAGATTGAAACGCGCAACCCAGAAGCGCAGGTGTGGATCGGCGTCGCCACGGCCCTATTCGGCCTTTCGATTTTGGCGGTCGCGCGACGTTTCGGGTGGTCACTGAGACTTGGCAGGTACTTTAGGAAGGTTGCGAAGCGCAATAACGTTTACGTGCACCGTCGGGCATTCCAGCTCATTGCGACAGCGTCGATAGGACTGGGGGCCATCAGTTTGGCAGCGTATTCTATCGGGCGAACTTGGCCTCATGTCGAACTGCATTTCCTTGCCATGGGATTTGCCGCGCTCGCCTTTGGCTTGGCTACTGTTCGCTTCATTTCGCTGCACGAAGTCGATGCGGGCATGCGCCGGTTTCGCCAGCCTCAAGCATTGATCGAAATGGCGGTCACTTCAGGCGCAGCTATTCTAGTGTTCTGTCACTGACGAATGTCGCCCTGGCCTGAGGACAAATCACGTATGGTGTCCGCCATGACATATGGCAGCACCACGATCACTTTGAATGAGCCAGAGCGGCGAGCGCTCGAAGGTCTCGTCGCTAACCGCAACACGCCGGCGAAGGTCGTCTGGCGCGCCAAGATCATCCTGGCGACGGCGCGCGGTCTCGGCACGATGGCGATCATGCCGAGAGCGGCAAGTCGAAGACGTCCGTTTGGCGCTGGCAGGAGCGCTACGCCGAGGAAGGCGTCGAGGGGCTTCTGCGCGACAAGACGCGACCGCCCGGCACGCCGCCGCTCTCCGACGAGATCAAGGCGAAGGTGCTCGCGAAGACCGCGACCGAGACGCCGCCGGATGCGACGCACTGGAGCGTGCGCACGATGGCGAAGGCGATCGGCATTAGCGCACACGTCTGTGCAGCGCATCTGGCAGGAGGCCGGCCTGAAGCCGCATCTCGTCAGGACCTTCAAGATCTCGAACGATCCGCAGTTCGAGGAGAAGGTCATCGACGTCGTCGGGCTCTACATGAACCCGCCGGACAAGGCGCTCGTGCTGTGCGTCGACGAGAAGAGCCAGATCCAGGCGCTCGACCGCACGCAGCCGGGCCTGCCGTTGAAGCCGGGACGCGCCGCGACGATGACGCACGACTACAAGCGCCACGGCACCACGACGCTGTTCGCGGCGCTCGACGTCAGGACCGGCCTCGTCATCGGCGAGTGCCTGCCGCGCCATCGCGCCAAGGAGTTCCTCAGGTTCCTGCGCAAGATCGACCGGGCAACGAAGAAGAGCCTCGACCTGCATCTCGTGCTCGACAACTACGCGACCCACAAGACGCCCGCAGGTGAAGGCGTGGCTCGCCAAGCATCCCCGCTTCCACCTCCACTTCACGCCGACGAGGGCTTCGTGGCTGAACCTCGTCGAGCGCTTCTTCGCCGAGATCACGACGAAGCGCATCCGCCGCGGCGTATTCAGGAGCGTCGCCGAGCTGGAGGACGCGATCCGCGATTATCTCGACCAGCACAACGCCGACCCAAAGCCGTTCGTCTGGACCAAGACCGCCAATGCAGTCCTCGCCAAGGAGCGCCGTCGCACTGGAAAAGTTGCAAAGCCTCACGGGCAGGAGCCAACCGACTGAGTCAGAACACTAGAGACTATGCGGCTTTTGCAACTGGCATAATGTGATTGTGGGCGAGCAGTGCAGCCATGCCGATATTTATCTATGCGTCTACAAGGAGCCGCTTCGGCCGTACGTACGCACCCGACGTTCATGCGCCGATCTGGCCATCCCGTATTGTGGCGTTCGTCTTAACCCGCCGCCAGGGCGTCAGCCACACGCCTTGTCGCGCAACGGCCAAGATGAGCGGCTTCGTAGTTATTGCCCAAGCATTGGGCGCGCAACTTGGATAGTGATCGATTGAAGGTCCAAAACATATCGGCAAGTTACAAACCGACCGCGACGTACCATCCCACGCGTTGCGATCGGTTGCCCGGATTTTGGAGAGAGGGCATCAAATAAGATCCAGCAGGTTTCGATATCGCGGGGTTGAGATTGGTTCTGAGTATTAATTCATAACTAATTTGGTTATCGGAGATTTATTGAATGGATATGAATGATTTTTTTTGATGGCTGCGTGGTGCAGATGCAACAAGAATCGATGGGCCGCAAGCCGCGACATGATTGCATGATGAATCTGTCTCAGGTTGGCCCACCTGGGTCGTCGCTCGGCGCCAGCGCTGCCAGGCCAAATAAGCCCAGGCTCTTGCCGCCTGCAATCGGTCGGATCGCTGCCTGGTGTTGCCTGCGCTATCGCCGACCGCCGCCAATGCCAGCAGCATCACGATCGCGCCAGGACGGCTGCATCCTCTTCAACGAATTGTTCAGCTATGAAAAATCGTCTTGCGTAATCAGGGTCGCGGTAATCCCGGTCAACGTCGCGAGAGTTTCGGTTGCTCCGCCCAAACCATCGTTGATGATGAGGTCTGTGTCGGCGCCATTTTGGATCGCAGAAACCTGGCCCAAGTTCCCGCCGAATTCCAAACTGCCAATATCGAATGAAATCCCTCTCCATCAACAAATAAGTTGATTGTGTCGGTTCCTGCTCCCGCAGCTAAAACAAACGTGTCGAAGCCAATGCCACCGTTTAAAGTGTCAGAGCCTGCGCCGCCTTCGAGAAAGTCATTTCCTGCTCCTCCGTCGATCTGATCATCGCCGCCAAATCCCTGCATGACCTCATCGGCGTCGCCGCCGAAGAATGTATCGACGACATCCGTGCCTTGAATGGCCTCGTCTTATCCGTCAGTGTATCGCTGCCGATCGAGACATCGCCGGTGACCAAACCGTTACCGATATCGGTTCCGGTTCCGCCGTTGTACGTGATGCCGCCAGTCGTCTCCATGAAGAAGTAGCTAAGCGTATCGTACCCAAGACCACCATCGATCATGTCATTGCCGGAACCTGCAGTGAAGAAGTCGTTCCCATCGCCACCAAAGAGATCGTCGTCACCGGCGAGCCCGTTGAGGGTCTCGTCACCGCTGCCACCATTAAAGACGTCACGGAATAGGGTGCCGGCAAATCCCTCAACACCGGTGATCGTATCCGTGCCAATTAATACGTCGCCTGCGTCGCCCACGATGACCGCATCATCGACGGCGATGCCGTTGGCTCCTGTTCCTCCCGTATAGATCAGGCCTACTGTGCTTGGTACGAACTCGTAAGAGACGTAGTCGAATTCGCCGCCCAGCGGGTCCGTGCCGCCATCAATTGGCATCATCGCCGGAGTTGAGCAGGAATGTGTCGCTCCCCTTGCCGCCATTTGAGGTGTCATTGCCTGCGCCCGGCCGCAGTATGTCGTCTCCGTCGCCGCCGTCCAACGTATCGTTGCCGACACCGCCGCGAAGATCGTCGTCTCCGTCGCCACCTTCGAGCAGATCGTTGCCGCCTTCGCCTAGCAGCTCGTCGTTACCGCCCCGACCGACGAGTTCATCATTGCCGGCGCCACCGCGCAGCTGGTTGTCATTGACATCGCCAAACAGTCGGTCGTCGCCACTGCCGCTGCGCAGGTATTCAATTCCAATGAAGGTATCGACGCCGCCAAAACCGTCACTGACCATCGTCTGTTCGATGGTTTGATTGTCCGGCCCCAGGTCTATTTCAACGTTCTGCGTTGCGCTTGAATAACGCAGTGTATCCCGGTCGCCGGCACGGCCGTCGATAAAGTCATCGCCTCCGTGCGGCCGGAACTCATCCCGCGTGAACAAGCCCGTCGTTCCCAGCAACGTATCATCGAAGTCAGAGCCGCGCACCTGGTGCACACCTGAAAAGGTATCAATGCCGATATTAGCGCTATCTCCAGCATTGGTCGAGAATGCCGTCCCGGCCTGGAGATCGACGGTCACACCATCCAAGGCTGTGAGATAGGCGACGCGACCGACACCTGTTGTCGTGAATGTGTCGTTCCCCGCGCCACCTTCGAATTCGAAGAAGTTGCCAAACCGGTTCTCGAAGGTGAGGTCGATAGTGACGATGTCGTCAGAATTACTGCCGTATGCGAATTCGGCGTTGACGAGCGTGTCCGTCCCAATGCCAGCTAAATCGCCTCCGTTGGTCGAGAACGCCGTCGACGTCGTTGAGTTCACCCCGCCACTTAGCTGGATGGTCACGCTGTCCGTTGCATCCCGATAGTCGACGCGATTGTATCCATTTCCCGTCGCAGCGCCGATCAGCGTGTCATTACCAGAACCACCCCGCAAAGTGTTGTCGCCGTCGCCACCGTCGAGGATGTCGTCGCCATTTTCGCCTAGCAGCTCGTCGTTACCGCCCCGACCGACGAGTTCGACCCATTGCCGGCGCCACCGCGCAGTTGGTTGTCATTGACATCGCCAAACAGTCGGTCGTCGCCACTGCCGCTGCGCAGATATTCAATCCCAATGAAGGTATCGACACCGCCAAAACCGTCGCTGACCATCGTCTGTTGGATGGTTTGATTGTCCGGCCCCAGGTCTATCTCAACGTTCTGCGTTGCCCCTGAATAACGCAGTGTATCCCGGCCGCCGGCACGGCCGTCGATAAAGTCGTCGCCTCCGCGCGGCCGGAACTCGTCACGCGTGAACAAGCCCGTCGTTCCCAGCAACGTGTCATCGAAGTCAGAGCCGCGCACCTGGTGCACACCTGAAAAACTATCAATGCCAATATTGGCGCTATCTCCAGCATTGGTCTAATAATGCTGTCCCGGCCTGGAGATCGACGGTCACACCGTCCAAAGCGGTGCTGTAACCGACCCGGCCGGTACCCGTTGTGGCAAACGTGTCGTTGCCCGCGCCACCTTCGAATTCGAAGAAGTTTCCAAACCGGTTTCCAAAGCTGGAATTGACGGTCTACTGTATTGTCAAAATTACTCCCGTAGGCAAACTCCGCGTTGACGAGCGTGTCTGTCCCAATACCAGCTGAATTGCCTCCGTTGGTCGAGAACGCGGTCGACGTTGTTGAGTTCACTCCACCACTTAGCTGGATGGTCACGCTGTCCGTCGCATCCCGATAGTCGACGCGATTGAATTCTCCTTGCGGAATGGTGGATGTTGCAGCACCGATCAGCAAATCGTCGCCGTCGCCTCCGCGCAGCGTATTGCCACCGGAGCCGCCATCCAATGTATCGTTGCCGTCCCCGCCATGAAGGATATCATTTCCCTCACCGCCGCGACTGTGTCGTTGCCTTCACCGGCATCCACTTCGTCGTCGCCGGCCAGCGCGTTGATCGTGTCGTCCCCTGCCAGCCCGACGATGAGGTCGTCCTGAGGCGTTCCGTTCAACGGATTGTCGTCGCCGGGTGTGCCGACAATGATGCTGTCACTATCAGAAAGTACGACAACGGCACTGCTTGTTAGCGTCGGTCCACCTGTGCGTCCAATGTCGGATACCAACACCGTTAGATCGTCGCGACCCATAAATGTGGTCTCCTCCGGCGTATAGACCATACCGTCAAGTGCCGCGTTCAAATTGGCAGCCGTGCCGGAAATCGTCATTGCCGATTGTCCGTCACTTCCACTAATGAAAGCGATGCCAGTGTTTGTTGCAAGAGTTAGAGTGCCGATCAGAACGGAAAGCGTGATCTGCAAAGTATTGTCCGGCGGGGCGGTTTCATCGACGTCGACATCTGAGACGCTGATCGCGTTGCCATTCGCGGTCGAGAATACCGTGTCACCACCTATTGGAACTTGCGCTGAACTCGGCGCATTGGTCAAAGGCGCGTCGTTAACCGGGTTGACGGTGACGTTCACCGTCGCCGTATCCGTGCCGCCGTTGCCGTCGTCGACGGTGTAGCTGAAGCTGTCGCTACCATTGAAGTTGGCGTCGGGCGTGTAGATGACACCACCGTCGTCGATCGCGACCATGCCGTTGGCGCCTTGCGTCACGGCGGTGATGGCAAGCGGATCATTTTCGCCGTCCGCATCGTTGGCAAGCACGTTGATGAAGGTTGCAAGGTCTTCATTGGTCGCCTCCGTATCGTCGGCGGCAACCGGATCATCGTTGATCGGGTTGATGGTGCCATTGACGGTGCCGGTGTCGGTACCGCCGTTGCCGTCGTCGACGGTGTAATCGAAGCTGACCGGGCCGTTGACGTCGGCATCGGGGCTGAAGTGACGACGCCGGCTGCCGAGACGTTGACGGTGCCGTTGGCAACGGCGATCGCCTGGGCGGAGCCGGCGGTGATGGCGGTGCCGGCGATCGACGCGAGGCTGAGTGTGTCGCCGTCGACATCGGTGTCATTGCCGAGGAGGTCGATCGGACGGAGGTCGTGTCTTCGTCCGTGGTGAATGTATCATCACTTGCGACGGGGGCGTCGTTGACCGCGTTGACCGTGATGTTCAACCGTCGCGGTGTCGGTGCCGCCGTTGCCGTCGTCGACGGTGTAGGTGAAGCTGTCGGTGCCGTTGAAGTTCGCGTCCGGCGTGTAGGTGAACGAGCCGTCGGGGTTCACGGCGACCGTGCCGTTTGCCGCGCGCTGCGAGCGCGACCGTCAACGCATCGCCGTCCACGTCGGTGTCGTTGGCGAGCACATCGACCGTGACGCTACGTCCTCGTCGGTGCCGCGGTATCGTCGGGGCAACCGGCGCGTCGTTGACGGGGCCGACGGTCATCGTCACCGTCGCCGGATCACTGGTCGCCGTGCCGTCGCTCGCCACGTACGTGAAGGTGTCCGTGCCGTTGAAGTCGGAGTCCGGCGTGAACAGGTGGTCGCTGTTGCCATCGGGATTGACCGTGGTGCCCGCGTCGGCAGTTACTGATGACAACGTGAGCGGGGCTTCGTCCACATCGGTGTCGTTGGCAAGGAGATCGTGCCAGCACGGTGACCGACGTGTCCTCGGTCGCCGTCGCGGTGTCGTCGACCGCCACGGGCGCGTCGTTGACCGCGTTGACGGTGCCATTGACGGTGCCGGTGTCGGTGCCGCCGTTACCGTCGAAGACGGGGTAATCGAAGCTGACCGGGCCGTTGACGTCGGCATCGGGGGTGAAAGTGACGACGCCGGCCGCCGAGACGTTGACGGTGCCGTTGGCAACGTCGATCGCCTGGGCCGTACCGGGGGTGATGGGTGTGCCGGCGATCGACGCGAGGCTGAGTGTGTCGCCGTCGACATCGGTGTCATTGCCGAGGAGATCGAGCGGATCGGAGGTCGTGTCCTCGTCCGTAGCGAACCCGTTATCCACGGCGATGGGATCATCGTTGATCGGGTTCACCGTGATCATAGCGGTTGCGATATCGGTGCCGCCATTGCCGTCATCGATCGTGTAAGTGAAACTGTCCGTGCCGTTGAAGTCGGCGTTGGGCGTGTAGATAATCCCTTCATCGTCGATCGTAACAGCGCCATTCGCGCCCTGCGTCACTTCCGTGATCGTCAACGGATCGTTCTCGGCGTCGGTGTCGTTGGCAAGAACGGAGACGAACGTCGCGAGGTCTTCGGTGGTGGTTTCGGTATCGTCGTTCGCGATGGGGGCGGTGTTGGACGGCCCGTCGATAGTGACAGTGCTGGTGGCCGTGGCTGTCGCCGTGTCGCCGTTGGCGGCTTCCGTGCTGGTGGCGCTGGCCATGACCGTCACATCACCAATGAAGCCATCGACGGGCGTGACGGTCAGCGGTGCACTGAGGTCGAACGTCGTGACATCGACCGGCCCAACGCCATCGGACGCCACAGTCAGCGTTCCGTCCGACACCGTGAAGCCGTTGGGCAGGCCGGCCAGTTGAACGCTTGTAATACTCTCCGACCCAAAACTGACACTGGCAGCCACAGAAACGCTGAGACTTATCAGTTCGCGGCCAGAGGGGATCTGAATAATCCGCGCAAATACTTCGTCGGTATCCGCACTTTGAGAAAGATCTCCCGCCCACACCTGAACGAACGACAACTCTGATATCTGCGCAAGTGGCGTTGAGCCATAGAACGAATTTGCCTCTTGATTGCCTGCTCGAGTTTGATTGAGGATAAACTCGCTGCCTATTGGCAGCCCATTAAACCCAATGCGTTGGCCGACCACATCGGCCTCAAGAGACAATCGATCAACTCGATCCCAGGTTACCAATATGCTGTCGTCTTCCAACGCCTGCACACTTGGGTGCAAGTCTCGAAATCCGGATGAGACAACAAATTCTCCCCCGACCTTGCCTCCAAGCCGGTCGAAATATTGGCCCAGTATACTACTATTCGTCGATGATGAACTACTAGCCCAGACCGCAACAAATCCACCATTGCTGATTGGTGACAAATCTGGACTGAACTGACTTCCAGCTACGACAGAATTGATTACAAACTCAGGTCCATCTTTCGCTCCAGTAGCTTCGAATATTTGCCCGAATATGCCGAATTCGTCTCCATCTAATTGATCGTCGTTCCATACAACTACGAAGTTTCCATTCGACAAAGAAGTGACAACTGGGAGATCGCTGATTTCCAAATGTGTTCGTATTGGCAACTATATCGCCTGTGACTGGAGATCCGGCTGAGTCGAAGATACGTACAATCGCGCTTTCTCCATCCCCGTCTTGCAGAATACTTTCCCAAGCGAAGACAATATTTCCATTTGACAATTGGCTTGCGGAAGGAGTGTTCTGTGCAAACGTAACATAATTGTTGATTCGAAATTCGCCTCCAGCCGGATTGCCGAAATTGTCAAAAATACGTCCAAGTATTTCTGCGCCCTCCCAGGCGATAATATAACCTCCGTCAACCAAAGGAGTGACTGAGGAAAAGACTTGACCTCCGAACGTTTGAACATTGACTTGAGTTTCCGATCCGATAGGGACTCCCGCGGCCGTAAAGATTTGACTGTAGAGTCCCCACGAACTTCCATCTTGATTGTTGCTTGCCCAGACCGCCACAAAGTTTCCGTTTGATAGACCTGCAACGACTGGCTGCGCCTGCTTTCCAGTCGTAGTTGAATTGACCGGCAACTCGTTGCCTAACAGTTCGGGCGTAGGATCTGCCGGTGGCGTTTGAAGGACCGTCGCACTAATTGTCAAGGCCGGCGGATCAGCGATAGCACTGACATCTATCTCCACTTCCGCCGTGTCCGCCCCCCCATTCCCATCGTCCACCGTATACTCGAACGTTGCCGTCCCATTGAAATCCACATCCGGCGCGAACGTGACATCGCCGTTTCCATCGAGAGCCGCGGTGCCACCCGAGGCCGCATTTACAGCCGTCAGAAACAGTGTGTCGCCGTCAGTGTCGGTATCATTGGCCAAAATATCCGCGGCGAATATCGTAACAGCCGTGTCCTCAGTTGTTCCGGCGGTATCATCAGCTGCAACCGGCGCATCATTCACCCCCATCACCGTCAGATCCACCGTCGCCGGCTGAGACTCCGCGCCCTCGAGATCGAACACGGAGTAGGTGAACTGTACCGCCTGGTCCTCATCCGCGGCCAGTGACTGGAACGTCGTGTTGTCGAAGTCGAGGATCACCTCGCCCGCGACGACCGAGTTGAACGTCAGGTACGCCGGCAATCCTTGCAGCCCCGCGGCGGTTTGCGAAACAAAACCGTCGATGTCACTGCCGTCGAGGAAGAACGACACCTGCGTGTCATCCTCCGTGGCGATCGCCGCAACCGGGTTGGCGACCGGGAGATCGTTTACCCCCGTCACCGTGAACTCAATCTCGGCCGGCGCGCTGCTCGTAAGGCCGTCGCTGGCCTGGAAATTGAGCTCGATGCCGAAGCCCGTCTGATCGGGCGCGAGCGCGAATTCGAATGCGCCGCTCTCGATCTCGGCAAGGGTCACTTGCTGGCCCGATGTGACAGATGTCCCGTTCACGGTGAACGGCGTCAGCGAACCGCTCAACACCTGGATGAACGCCAGCGGATCGTTGTCGGGATCGGAATAGCCGATGTCGGCCAGCGTGATCGTGTAGCTCTCGTCTTCCTGGATCGTTATCGTGTTGCCCGTCGCGGCCGGCTCATTGTTGACAGGCGCGAAGTTCACATCACCAACGGCCGATGCGCTAGCCTGATCGCCGTTTGAGGCCTCTTCGCTCACCGCCGTAATCGAGACACTTACCGGACCGGTGAAATTGGCCGCCGGCGAAATGACCAGGTTGGCAAGCTGCCAGCCCTGGACATCGATCGGAGCCAAGCCGTCAGACGTTGACGTGTTGGTGCCATCAGAGGCCGTGAAGCCCGCCGGCAGACCGGTGAGTTCGACGGCGACAATCTCTTCCGAACCGTCCGTGTCGGCGAGTTGCACACTCGCGGGCAACGCGATCGGAGTGTCTTCCGCGCCTGCTGCGGCGACAACGAAATTCTGGAAGAAACTGAGACCGGTTTGGGAACCAATACCAGAGTAGCCTTCGGTCCAGAACACCGTGATCTGACCTGAGGGCGATGTGTGCACCTCAGGCGAGTAGACCGCTCCGCTATCCGGCCGCCCTGAATCGAATTGCAGTTGATCACCTATCCGCTGCCCGTCCGCTCCAAACCTCTGCAAATAGACACCGTCGGCGGCACCGCTCTGCTGAATGCGAGCCGTCACCAGGAAACCACCCTCCGTCAGGGGTTCAAGCCAGGCACCCGAAATGAAATTGAGTGACCCGGCGGCTTGGTCGAGAACCTGAATATCCGAGACGATCTCGTTGCCGCTTGTGTCCAAGATAGTCAGGACCAATCGCGGATTACTCTGGTCAACAATCGCTATGTTGCCATCGGCAAGCTGCGCAATTTGATCACCAACACTGCTGAGATTGACATCGGTCGTGAAGGAACCCGTTTGCTGACCACTGGCGTCAAAGATGCGGATCTGATTGATAACCACCGGAGAACCGGTCGTGCCGTCGAAAAGCGCCGCAGCCGCAACAAATCCACCGTCGTTCGTTGGCGCGATTTTCGGAATACTCAAGGTATCGACAGTGTCTTCGATGTAGATCGTCTGCGTGAGAACGTCACCGGAAGGCGACAAAAGGGTTGCCTTCGTATCCAATTTGGAAGCGGATGTATTCGCTGGTTCATCCTGAGTATGACTCCACGTCACCAGAATATTGCCATTCGACAGTGTGTCGATGTCTTCAACAAAGAGCGCAAATGCGGAGCTCGGATTCGGAGTTCGGATCTACACCCGGACTACTTGGCGTCACCAAGAATTCAGCAGCCGACGTCGGTGTCCCATCATTCGCGAACATCTGCTTCATGATGCCGTTGCTGGCGGTCTGAGAGCCGAACTCTGTATTCCAGACGGCAATGAAGCCCGTCTCCGTTGCGGCCAGAGACACCGGTTGGCGTCCATCCGAGCGCGGCGGCCAACTATCCATCAGACCGAGATCATGGCGAACGATCAATGCGCCGCTACTGTCGAATACGTTGACAAACCAGTCGCGTGTCTCCGAGGCGTCGTCTGGTTGATCGTAGGTCGCAACGACGACATTGCCGTTGTTCAAAACGGTCGATTTTGTGCTGTTGGAGTTATTACCGGCCGCATCGTCATCCACGAGCACTGGCCCCGTTGCCGGCTGCGGCGTGCCGTCGCCACCGGATGCAATCGTCACAACCGGCGCATCGACGATGGCTGCGACATCAACCGTGACGGTCGCGGTGTCGGTGGCGCCGAATAAGTCCTCAATCGTATAGGTGAATGTCGCCGCACCACTGAAGTTTGCATCCGGGGTGAACAGAACGTCGTTGTTGGCGTCCAGCTCCGCCGTGCCGCCGGAAACAGCCGTCACCGACGTGAGCGTGAACAAATTGCTGGGTCCGTGTCGTTGGCCAATAGGTCGGCCGCCAGGATCGTGATGGGCGCGTCTTCATCGGTCGCCGCGGTATCGTCAACGGCATTAGGCGCCTGATTAGTTCCGGTTCCGACAAGTTCCCGCGTCAGTGTCTGATTGCTGACGCCATCAAAGTATTGAATCTCAAGTGTTTCAGTCAGCGCGCCAAGTTGATCCGGCGTGAACCGCACTGATAGTTGTTCAGATAATCCTGCAGCGACTACGTCATCCTGCGTAAGGGACCCGCCCAAGATGTCGAACGGCCCATCGACGTCCGATGTGTCAATACTGGTAGCCGCACCATCACCAATGTTCTGGACAGTCAGAAAATTTGTGATGCTTGCATTCAAAGGTATATTCCCAAAGTCCACCGGATCAGGGCCATTCAGCACAAGTACAGCTTCGCCAACATCGTTGATCGTCACGTTGAACTGGCCTGTGTCCGTCCCGCCATTGTTGTCGTCAACCATGACCTCGACGACGTAGACATTGTCGGCGTCGCCGTCTTCCGGGGCTTCAAAGTCGGGTGGCACCACGAAATTCAGCGCGCCGGACGTCGGATCAAACGTGAAGAGCGCATTGTCTGTCGCGGCGTTGACGGTGAGTGAAAACGTGTGGACATCACCGGAATCCGGATCGGCAAACGTGATTGTTCCCGCTAACGTTTGCCCTTCATCGAGCGCAAATGAAGCAGCGTCCAGCACCGGCGCCGTATTGGTCGGCGGCGGCACCGTGACGGCGAGCGTCGCCTGGGCGCTGTTCTCGGTCCCGTCGTTCGCCGTGAAGTTGATCGTGAACGACCCGCCGGTGTCGGGCTGCGGCAGCAGGGCCAACAGGCCGTCATTGATCTGCGCCAGCGAAATCAGATCCCCCGACGAGACGGGGCTCTCATCGAGAAACAAGTTCGCGAACGATCCCGACGTCAGCGTGATGTAGGCCAACGGATCATCGTCGACGTCGCTGTAACCGAAGTCGGCGAGCGTGAGGACGCGCTCATCCCCTTCCGCGACTGTCAATGCGCTACCGGTTGCTTCCGGCGCGTCGTTCACCGGTTCAACCGTGACGTCGACCGTCGCCGTGTCGGTGCCTCCCTTCCCATCATCGATGGTATACGTGAAGCTATCGGGGCCGTTGAAGTCGGCATTCGGCGTGTACGTGAACGAGCCGTCGGGGTTCAAGGTGAGCGTGCCGCTCGACACGTCCGTATCGAGCGCGGCCGTTAGCGTGTCTCCATCGGCATCGGTGTCCGCGCCATTGCCGTTGTCGGCGAGCACGTTGCCGGAGATGACGGTGTCTTCGTTGCCGGAAACAGCGTCGTCTGCTGCCAGCGGCGCCGAGTTTGGCGGCAAGATCGAATAAGTACCAGTTTGATCGATGATAGTTTCGACGGATGCGGTACCGAAGATGCTGTCGCGTTCGACGGCTGTGAATGTCAGCGTCGGGGCATTGAGGGTATCGGGGCCGAGACCACCGATGATCTGGAATGCGGTGGCCTTGCTGTCGACGGTGAACGTGGTGCCGCCGGGGGCATCACTGCCGATGATGGTTCCGGTTACGGTGATGCCAGTGAGATCGAGTGCCGTCTCGTTGGTGATGACCTGGCCTTGGGACTGTATCACCGTGACATCTGACAGCGCGTCTGCGTCGACCAATAGTGTGATATCGCTGCGACTAATCTGCAGTTGCTCAAATCCGGTGATTTGGGCCGACCGCAGATCGTAGGTGCCCGCCACTTCGAAATACATGTAATCGAAGCCAGCACCGCCGTCGGCTATAATATTGACGTTCCAACCATCCGAGTTTTGAATTCGGAGTAAGTCGGTCGCACCGCCGAGTTCCACCGTTGCAACGTCGGCGCTTCCCACGCCTTGAAACCGCACCTGCTCATTATTGTCGTTGCCGCGTATCGTGGTCGCGCTGGCGTTGTTGTAGAGATAGACGTACTGGCCCCCCGCTCCTTTACCCAGATCGATCGTTGTGGCAGTGGCGTTGTCGCGTAGTGTGACAAGGTCAAGGCCATCACCGCCCTGGATCGTACCGGCCGCTGCGGTGCCGGACAGGTTAATGTTTGTCCGTGCCGTTCCAATTGTCGCGACATCACTGGTCGTGCCATCGCGCAACGTTAGTATCGCCTGTCCAGACGTGCTGTTGACGACGCGCACGTCTTCGAAGTTTGCGAAGGTGGCGATGCTGTTGAGGTCAAACGTGCCGCCGCCATACAGCACAAGGCTATCGAAGCCATCACCACCGTCGAGGCTATCGCCCGGCGTCAGCGTCGATGCATTGCCCGTGACCTGTGTCACCTCCGCAGACGGCAACAGAATGTCGTCGCCAGGCGTGAGAACGAGATCGTTCGGGCCCGACATCGGTGCCGTGTAAGTACCAGTTTGATCGATGATAGTTTCGACGGATGCGGTACCGAAGATGCTGTCGCGTTCGACGGCTGTGAATGTCAGCGTCGGGGCATTGAGGGTATCGGGGCCGAGACCACCGATGATCTGGAATGCGGTGGCCTTGCTGTCGACGGTGAACGTGGTGCCGCCGGGGGCATCACTGCCGATGATGGTTCCGGTTACGGTGATGCCAGTGAGATCGAGTGCCGTCTCGTTGGTGATGACCTGGCCTTGGGACTGTATCACCGTGACATCTGACAGCGCGTCTGCGTCGACCAATAGTGTGATATCGCTGCGACTAATCTGCAGTTGCTCAAATCCGGTGATTTGGGCCGACCGCAGATCGTAGGTGCCCGCCACTTCGAAATACATGTAATCGAAGCCAGCACCGCCGTCGGCTATAATATTGACGTTCCAACCATCCGAGTTTTGAATTCGGAGTAAGTCGGTCGCACCGCCGAGTTCCACCGTTGCAACGTCGGCGCTTCCCACGCCTTGAAACCGCACCTGCTCATTATTGTCGTTGCCGCGTATCGTGGTCGCGCTGGCGTTGTTGTAGAGATAGACGTACTGGCCCCCCGCTCCTTTACCCAGATCGATCGTTGTGGCAGTGGCGTTGTCGCGTAGTGTGACAAGGTCAAGGCCATCACCGCCCTGGATCGTACCGGCCGCTGCGGTGCCGGACAGGTTAATGTTTGTCCGTGCCGTTCCAATTGTCGCGACATCACTGGTCGTGCCATCGCGCAACGTTAGTATCGCCTGTCCAGACGTGCTGTTGACGACGCGCACGTCTTCGAAGTTTGCGAAGGTGGCGATGCTGTTGAGGTCAAACGTGCCGCCGCCATACAGCACAAGGCTATCGAAGCCATCACCACCGTCGAGGCTATCGCCCGGCGTCAGCGTCGATGCATTGCCCGTGACCTGTGTCACCTCCGCAGACGGCAACAGAATGTCGTCGCCAGGCGTGAGAACGAGATCGTTCGGGCCCGACATCGGTGCCGTGTAAGTACCAGTTTGATCGATGATAGTTTCGACGGATGCGGTACCGAAGATGCTGTCGCGTTCGACGGCTGTGAATGTCAGCGTCGGGGCATTGAGGGTATCGGGGCCGAGACCACCGATGATCTGGAATGCGGTGGCCTTGCTGTCGACGGTGAACGTGGTGCCGCCGGGGGCATCACTGCCGATGATGGTTCCGGTTACGGTGATGCCAGTGAGATCGAGTGCCGTCTCGTTGGTGATGACCTGGCCTTGGGACTGTATCACCGTGACATCTGACAGCGCGTCTGCGTCGACCAATAGTGTGATATCGCTGCGACTAATCTGCAGTTGCTCAAATCCGGTGATTTGGGCCGACCGCAGATCGTAGGTGCCCGCCACTTCGAAATACATTCTAATCGAAGCCAGCACCGCCGTCGGCTATAATATTGACGTTCAACCATCCGAGTTTTGAATTCGGAGTAAGTCGGTCGCACCGCCGAGTTCCACCGTTGCAACGTCGGCGCTTCCCACGCCTTGAAACCGCACCTGCTCATTATTGTCGTTGCCGCGTATCGTGGTCGCGCTGGCGTTGTTGTAGAGATAGACGTACTGGCCCCCCGCTCCTTTACCCAGATCGATCGTTGTGGCAGTGGCGTTGTCGCGTAGTGTGACAAGGTCAAGGCCATCACCGCCCTGGATCGTACCGGCCGCTGCGGTGCCGGACAGGTTAATGTTTGTCCGTGCCGTTCCAATTGTCGCGACATCACTGGTCGTGCCATCGCGCAACGTTAGTATCGCCTGTCCAGACGTGCTGTTGACGACGCGCACGTCTTCGAAGTTTGCGAAGGTGGCGATGCTGTTGAGGTCAAACGTGCCGCCGCCATACAGCACAAGGCTATCGAAGCCATCACCACCGTCGAGGCTATCGCCCGGCGTCAGCGTCGATGCATTGCCCGTGACCTGTGTCACCTCCGCAGACGGCAACAGAATGTCGTCGCCA
>CAVPJO010000020.1:0-11222 GCA_963705425.1 uncultured Chloroflexia bacterium
TAGGCCGAACTTCCGGGGTCTGACTCCCAGGGGCTGAGCACGCCACATCATGGCGTCGTGCGTGGAAGCACGTGGTCAAGAGCTGACTGATGTAGCCAGAATGGTGCTTGACATCTGGCTCGGAAGTGCGATGATATGTGCATGTCGAGGCGAGCCAGTGGCGCGATGCACGTGGCCAGAGTCAGGAGGGTCCACAAGGGCAAGGGATACGTCTCGGTCCTGCTGCGCCAGTCGTATCGCGAAGGCGGTCGGGTGAAGCACCGCACCCTCGCCTCGCTGACGTCACTGCCGCCCGCGGCCGTCGAGGCCCTCGATCGCACGCTCCGGGGTGAGATGCTGGTCCCCGCCGACGGCACGGGCCTGCGCATCGTGGGCAGCCTGCCGCATGGTCACGTCGCGGCCGTGCTCGCGATGCTGCGGGCGCTCGGCCTCGAACGCCTGCTCGAGCGGCGACCCTCGCGGCGGCGGGACCTCGCGGTGGCGCTCATCGTGGCCCGCATCCTCGAGCCGGCCTCGAAGCTGGCCACCGCCCACGGGCTCTCGACCACGACCCTCGCGGCCGAACTCGGCGTCGAGGGTGCCACCGAGGACGAGCTCTACGAGACGCTCGACTGGCTGCGTGCCCGACAGCCGGCCCTCGAGCGAGCCCTCGCGCGGCGACACCTGGGGCCCGGCACGCCGGCGCTGCTCGATGTCAGCTCGACGTGGATGGAAGGTCGCTGCTGTCCGCTCGCGATGCACGGCTACAGCCGCGATCATCGGCCCGACCGCCCCCAGGTCGTGTTCGGGCTCACCACCGACGTCGAGGGCCGACCGCTCGCGGTGGAGGCCTTCGCCGGCAACACCGCGGACCCCGCCACGCTGGAGGCCCAGCTCGACAAGATGCATGCCGCGGGTCTCGACGAGGTCATCCTCGTGGGCGACCGGGGCATGCTCACCAGCGCCCGCATCGAGCGGCTGCGCGAGATCGGCGGCATCGACTGGGTGAGCGCCCTGCGGGCCCCGGCCATCCGCACGCTCGTCGCCGAGGGCCACCTGCAGCTCTCGCTCTTCGACGAACGCGACCTCGTCGAGATCAGCAGTCCCGACTTCCCCGGCGAGCGCCTGGTGGTCTGTCGCAACCCGGTGCTCGCGGCCGAGCGCACCCGCAAGCGCGACGAGCTGCTCGACGCCACCGAGGCCGACCTGTCGCGCATCGCTGCGAGCGTGGCCGCGGGGCGCCTCGTGCGTGAGGCCGCCATCGGCCTCGCGGTCGGCCGGGTCAGGGACCGCCACAAGATGGCCAAGCACTTCATCCTCGACATCGGCGAGGGCCGGTTCGCCTTCCGGCGCGACCAGGCGGCCATCGCCGCCGAGGCCGCGCTCGACGGGCTCTACGTCATCCGCACCAGCGTCGGACCCGAGCGGCTCGCGACGCCCGATGTCGTGCTCGCCTACAAGCGCCTCAGCGGCGTGGAGCGTGACTTCCGCGTGTTCAAGACGAGCGGTCTCGAGGTGCGTCCGGTGCGCCACTGGCGCGAGGACCGCGTCCGGGCACATCTCTTCCTGTGCCTGCTCGCGGCGTATGTGCGCTGGCACCTCGAGCGGGCCTGGGCTCCGCTGCTGTTCCGCGACGAGGCGCCACCGGAGCGCATCGACGTGGTCGGCCCACCGGAGCGCTCCGCGAGCGCCCGGGCCAAGGAGGGCACCCATCGGACGCCCGATGGCCTGCCCGTGCAGGACTTCCGCAGCCTGCTCAGGGAGCTCGCCACCCTCACCCGCAACCGCGTCGTCATCGGCGACGCACCCGCCCTGGAGATCCTCAGCGAGCCCACCCCGCTCCAGGAGCGCGCGCTGCGGCTCGTGAGCGTGCCGCTGCCGGCGAAGTAGCCAGAGCGAGACGACCCCTCAGGCCCGATCCACGCTCGGATGCGGCCATCGAGCGCTGGAAGTTCGGCCTAGATGCCGCTGTGCAGGCCGATGCGCTGGCCGTTGACGACGCGGGCCTCGTCGCTGAAGAGGTAGCGGATGGCGGCCGAGATCTCCGCCGGCGTGGTGGCGAGGCCCTTGTCGCGAGCCGGCCTCGCCGGATCCCGCGTCGTGTCGATGGCCCGGACCCGCACGACGTTGACGGTCACGCCCGTGCCCCGCGACCTCCTGGGCGAGCGCCGCCAGCAGCGTCTCCTGGGCCGCCTTGCCGACCGCGTAGGCGCTCATGCCGGCGTCGGGGGCACGCGGCCATGGGCGATGACACCGCCACGATGCGGCCGAAGCCGGCCGCGACCATGCGCGGGACCAGCGTCGCGCATGACGTTCAGCGGTGGACCAGAGGTGCTGGTCGATCATCGAGTCGTAGGGGTCGTCGCGGCGAGCGACCGACGTGCGTGCCACCGGTCCAGCCACCCACCAGGTGGGCCAGCGCATCGACCCGGCCGAAGCGCTCGTAGACCGTCGTCGATGGCGTCGATCGCGGCGTCTGCCTCGCGCAGGTCGACGGCGACGCCGACGGATGCGCCCGGGAGCGAGCCCGAGCTCGTCCGGAGCGCGTCGAGACGATCGGCGTTCGAGCCGAAGAGCGCGAGGTCGCAGCCGTCGGCGGCCAGGTCGGCCGCCAGCACGCGGCCCAGGCCGCCCGTCGCGCCGGTGATGAGGGCGACGCGTCGGTCGCTCGTCGGTCATGCCACTGCTGCCTCCTCGACGCGCGTCGCAGCGCTCGATGGCCTCGATGGCGTCGGCGTCCATGCCCTCGACGATGGGCCGGTCGATCTGCTCGAGCAGGTGCTCCCGTCCTTCGACGTCGATGAGATGGCCCGAGCGCAGGGCCTTGGTCTCGAGGTAGGAGCGGTTGTGCTCGTTGGCCGGGATGAGTGCGGCGATGCGGCCGCTGACGTTGATGCCCAGCTCTCGCAGGCCGTCGAGCTTGCGCGGGTTGTTGGTCATGAGCCGGATGGAGCGCACGTGCAGCAGCTCCAGCATGTGGGCGGCGATGCTGTAGTCGCGCTCGTCGTCGCGGAAGCCGAGGGCGACGTTGGCATCGACCGTGTCGAGGCCCTCGTCCTGCAGCCCGTAGGCGCGCAGCTTGTTGAGCAGGCCGATGCCGCGACCCTCCTGGCGCAGGTACAGCACCATGCCCGTCTCCTGCTCGCCGATGGCGCGCAGCGACGGACGTCAGCTGGTCGCGGCAGTCGCAGCGCAGCGAGCCCAGGGCGTCACCGGTGAGGCACTCGCTGTGCATCCGCACGGGCACGTCCTCCTTGCCGAAGGGGTCGCCCTTGACGATGGCGACGTGGTCCTTGCCGTCGCGGTCGTTCCAGAAGCCGACGATGTGGAAGGTGCCGAAGATGGTGGGCAGGTCGGCCACGGCGGCGATGCGTGACGCAGATGTGGTCGCGACCGATGCCGTGGCATTCGTGGTCGGCCGTGGAGGCGACGAGTTGGTCATAGGTGAGGTGCCGGATGCCCGGCTCCTGGTGCGTGTCCATCGACGCTAGACTCGTAGGTGAAGACTCGCAGGGTAACATCGGCTGTGACGGGTCACCGCTCGGCCACGCACGTGGCCACAACGCCTGTTGTCTCATGCGAAATTCCCTTGACCATCGCGTAGCGAGTTGGACAATCGCGTTGCGATGACAGGCCAGCGAGGGGCGACGGCTCCGGTCCAGCGCGGAGCGCTCGCAACGGGATTGCGAACACTCGAGCTGCTGGTCGTTCGCATACGCCCACTGGGGGTCACCGACATCGCCGGAGCAGCTCGAGCCTCGACAAGGCCAACGCCCACCGCACGCTGGCCGCGCTGGTGCGCCTCGGCTACGTGGAGCAGGACCCCTCCACGCGACGCTACGGCGCCACCGTGCGGGTCGTGGAGCTGGCGCGGTCGGTGCTCGATTCGACGGACCTGACGGTCGTGGCGCGCCCCACATCTGAAGTCGCTGTGGGCCGCGTCCGGCGAGAACACCCACCTCGCGGTGCTGGCCGGCGACCACGTCGTCTACGTGTCAACGCTCAACGGCACGACGCTGCTGTCGGCCAACGCCGCCATCGGCCAGTCGGGGCCCCTGCACTGCACCGCGACGGGCAAGGTCGCTCATGGCCAACCTGCCGCAGGGGCACGGCCGAAGGACTCATCCGGAGCCTCGACTTCGAGGCCTTCACGCCCCGCACCATCACCAGCGCAGAGGCACTCGCAGAAGGAGCTGGCCCAGGTCCGCGTCACCGGCTACGCCGTCGACGATCGCGAGTACCACCCCGGCGTCCGCTGCATCGCTGCGCCCATCTTCGGCATCGGTGGCGTCATCGCCTCGCTGGGCATCTCCGCCCCGGCCGACCGGATGGACACCGATCGCCTCCGGGTGGTGGCGCCGATCGTGGTCGACACCGCCGCGCGCATCAGTCGAGAGCTGGGTGGCCCCGGCGCGAGGATGGCCTCGTGACGCGCCCGACGAGCCAGCGCGAAGCTGCCGCGGAAGCGCATCATGTAATCGTTCTCATCGCCCACCCGCCGAGCCTTCCCGGTCACGGTCGCCCGGGCATCGGCCACAGCATGACGACGACCGATGGGCAAAGACGCTCTCACGCCGGCCACGCCGCCGGCGCGTCGAGGGACGCACAAGAGGGAGGTGGCAGGGCCTGACGAGACGCTGTGAGGAGTGACTCGACCCGATGGGGCGTTCTGGGAGAACGCCATGCAGGAGGACAGGAGGACAACAGATGACCAGGTTTGGAACGATGTGGCGCCGCGGATTCGTGTTCGGCGCGAGCGTGGCGCTGATGGCCGCGGCCATACCGGCCGTGACCGTCGCGCAGGAGGAACCTGTCGAGATCCTGACGCACTTCTCGTCCGATCTGGGCGATAAGGCGCTCGGCCGAGATCATGGAGGCGTACGCCACCGAGACGGGCGTCGAGCTCAACATCGGCGAGATCGACCATGAACAGTACAAGACGCTGATCTTGGTCCAGCTCGCCGGTGGCAACCCGCCCGACGTCCTCAGCGACTGGGCTGGTGCTCGTGCAGCATTCAAGGTCAGCAACGGGTCGCTCGAGCCCATCGACGATATGTGGGAGGCCAACGACCTCGACAGCGCCTTCCCGGCCGGCATGATCGACGCGGCAGCTGTCTATGAGGGTACCAAGTACATGGTCCCGTTCGGTTACCACTACGCGGGCATGTTCTACAACCCCGCCACGCTCGAGGCTGCCAGCGTGGCAGTGCCCACGTCATGGGACGAACTGATCGCCGCTTGCGGCACGCTCAACGAAGCCGGCGTGACACCAATCGGCATCGGCTCGAAGAACCGCTGGCCCGCCCAGTTCTGGTTCGACTACCTGCTGCTCCGCACTGCCGGCCCCGAGTACCGCGCCAGCCTGATGGCAGGCGAGGCATCCTACGAAGACCCCGAGGTCGTACGAGCGATGGAGATGTGGGCCGAGGCGGCGGCAGCCGACTGCTTCACGAAGGACGCCAACGCGTTCGACTGGACTGATGCTTCCAACGATGTCGCCAACGGCAAGGCGGCCATGACCCTCATGGGTACCTGGATCACCGGTTACTGGGCCGGCCTCGATACGCCCCTCGAGCCCGTGAGCGGCTACGATTTCTTCGAGTTCCCGACCATCGACGAGGGCGTTCCCAACGCGGTCGTCGGACCGGTCGATGGGTTCGAGGTCGCCGCCGAGGCCGACAACATCGAGGGCGCGAAGGCGCTGCTGGCCTTCCTTGCACAGCCTGACGTGCAGGAACAGTGGGCCCTCGGCCAGGGCGCACTGCCGCCCAACGTCAATTCCGATACGAGTGGATTGAACGACGTGATGAAGAAGGCCCTTGAGGTCGTGGCTGCATCGCCGTCCTTCAACTTCAACTACGACCTGGCGACACCCCCGGCGCCGTCGGAGGTCGGCCTGGACATGTTCGCCAAGTTCATGGCCAACCCGAGCCAGGACATCCCGGCCCTCTTGGCTGAGACCGAGGGTCTCGTCCAGGCGGCATTCGCTCAGCAGTGATGCCAGGGCTCGCCGTGACTCGCATCGATGCGTCGCGGCGAGCCAAGTGCTACGTGGAGTGCCGGGGTCGCATTCGCGGCTCCGGCCTCGGCGACGCCGGGTAGTCCATGCGCACGAATCGCTTCGCGCTCTTCACGATGGCTGCGGGTCCCTTGGCCATCTACTTCCTGTTCGTGCTGTTCCCGCTCGCCCAATCGGCCGTCATCAGCACATGGAACTGGAGTGGCCTGGGGCCTGAGACACCCATCGGCCTGGACAACTACATTCGTGCGCTCAATGACCCGCTCTTCATCGGGGCGTTCAGGAATACCGCGCTCTGGCTCATCATCGCCGTCACGGTGCCGACGATCGCCGGTCTAGGCCTCGCCGTGCTCCTCGATCGCCCGCTGCGCGGCAGTCGGGTGTATAAGTCGCTGTTCTACCTGCCCATCACGCTGTCTCTGGTCGTGGTCGGACAGGTGTGGGTGTGGATCTACCAGCCCGACTGGGGACTCCTCAACACCGCGCTTGAAGCTGTGGGACTGGGCGATCTCACCCAAGCGTGGCTCGGTAACCCGAACACATCACTGATGTCGGTCATCGTGGCCTGGGCCTGGCAGCAGACCGCGCTGAGTCTGATCCTGTACCTCGCGGCGCTGACCACAGTCCCCAGCGAGCTGCTCGAGGCCGCCGCCATCGATGGTGCCAACTCGTGGCAGCAGTTCCGGCAAATCATCGTGCCGCTGCTTCGACCAGCCACGGTCGTGGTCATCTCGCTGGCCGTCATCAACACCCTGAAGGGCTTTGACATCGTCTTCGTACTGACGAAGGGCGGCCCCTTCCACACGTCCGACAACCTGGCGATGTTCATGTACTCGGAGACCTTCTTCAAGTACCAGATGGGCTACGGAGCCGCCATCGCCATGGCGCTCTTCGTGCTGGCCATCATCGTCATCATCGTCTACTTCCGCCAGATCCGAGCCTCGGAGCGGATCTATGGCTAGTGCTCGCAGCAGCGAACCGCCCGTGCGGCCAATCCATCGCTCCGCCGTTCTCCACGTCTTCATCCTGGTCCTGCTCGTCCTCTATGCGGCGCCGATCATCGGCGTGGTCCTGACGTCGCTCATGAACAACGGCGAGATCGCTGCACGCGGTGTGTGGCATATCCCCGAGAACGCCTCCCTCGACAACTTCGTCGAGGTCTGGACCAACTCGCCCATGGCGACGTACCTCATCAACAGCGTCCTGGTGACGATCCCGGCGACCGCCATCTCGGTTGCTGGCGGTGTGCTGCTCGGCTATGTCTTCAGCCAGTTCAAGTTCCCGTTCGCCGAGCTGCTCTTCCTCGTCATCATCGCGGGCATGTTCTTCCCGCCCCAGGCCATGCTCATCCCGCTGTTTCAACTCATCAACGACATGGGCATCTACGACACGCTCTATCCGATGATCCTGGTGCACATCGCCCTGGGCATGTCCATCACGACGTTGTTGATGCGCAACTTCATGAGCGCACTGCCATCTGGCTTGCGAGAGGCCGCGATCGTCGACGGCGCGGGCGAATGGGGCGTGCTGCTGCGCATCATCGTTCCACTGTCGTTGCCCGCACTCGCGGTCCTGGCAACCCTCCAGTTCACATGGATCTGGAATGACTTCCTGTGGCCGCTGGTATTCACTCGCTCGAACGATGCGAAGACGATCATGGCTGGTATCAATGCCCTCCAGGGCCAATACAACGTCGCGTGGAGCGCGCAGGCCGCCATGTCAGTCATCGCGAGCATCCCGACGATCGTCGTCTTCGTCGTCTTCCAGCGCTACTTCATCAGCGGCCTGACCATGGGCTCGGTGAAGGAGTAAGGCTGCCGCCACTCATCGTCACCATTCAAGGGAGGGAACCCACGTGACCGCCGCCGTCGAACGCATGCGCGTGGCCATCATCGGCCCGGGCCGGATCAGCGACCTGCATGCTATCGAGTACGTCAACTCGGAGTACACCGACATCGTGGCCGTGTGCAAGCCGGACACCGAGGGCGCGCTGGCGCGGGCACGTTCGTGGGGCATCGAGCCCGAGAAGGTGTACGCCGACTGGCAGGACTGCCTGGCCGACAATTCCATCGACGCCTTCGAGGTACTGCTCCCCCACCACATGCACATGGAGGTGGCCCTGGCCGCCATCGCGACCGGCAAGCACCTCTCGACGCAGAAGCCGGTGGGCTTCACGGTGGCTGAGTGCTCGGAGTTCGTGAAGGCCGCCGACGCTGCCGAACGGCGCGGCCAGGTGGTGCGCGTCTTCGAGAACTTCCTCTTCTACCCACCCGTCTCACGCATGGTCGACATCGTGCGCAGCGGCGAGATCGGCGAGGTCCTCTCGGTGCGCCAGATCAGCCGCTCGGGCGACCCCGCATGCGGCTGGGATGTGCCCGACCGCGCCGCGGCCTGGCGCTTCGATATCGAGCAGAACGGCGGAGGGCCGCTGGTCTTCGACGATGGCCTGCACAAGTTCAGCATCTTCTGGGCACTGCTGGGCGTGGCCGACGAGGTCCACGCCTGGATCGGCTCAACGCCGGTCGAGGGCGGCGCGCTCGACTCGCCGTCGGCTGTGACCATGCGCTGGGGCTCCGGGGCGATGGGCGTGCTCGAAGTCGTCAACGCCCCGCAGCTGCAGGTCCAGTCGCTGTTCTACTCGCAGGACGACCGCGTCGAGGTCACCGGTTCGTCGGGTGTGGCCTGGGTCAACCGCGGCCATGGCAAGATCCAGGAGGTGCCCTCGCTGCAGGTCTACCGGGATGGGGTCACGCGCGACTACGAGGACATCGCCTCGGAGTGGGACGAGTCCTTCATCCTGGCCACGCGCGACTTCATCGAGGCCGTCCGTGATGGGCGCTCGTCGCTGTTGACGGCCGAAGAACATCGCCAGGTGCTCTCGACCGCGCTGGCAGCCCAGATCAGCGGTCGCGAAGATCGCGTCGTCTCGCCCTCCGAGGTCGGCTAGATCGCCGAAGCACGAGCCAGGCCCGGGTGTCTCGCCGCAGCGCCTACGGGGCCGGGGCCTTGCCATCGGGCTGCTCGTCTTGGGAATGGTCATGTGGGTGGCCGGACTCGTCGCCGCGGGCCGATACTGGGAGGACGTCTGCTTCGACGACCTCGACACCAGACCCGGATACGGTTCGTATCGAAGTGAGGCGAACATCTGGCCACCGACCCTCGAGTGCCGGCTCGACGGACCAGACGTCGAGGCGATCGTCGTCCAGCACCCCGTCGTGGCCCTGGCCCGTTTCGGCGCGGTCGTGCTCTTCCCGGTCGTCTATGGGCTTGGCGTGGTACTCCTCCTGATGTGGAGGCCATGGGCACGCCGCGGAGGCCATTGGTCAGACGCCGACGAAGCTGGGTAAGGATCGCCGGCCGGCCCTAGCCCGAACTTCCAGCGCCGCCAGGGCGATATCGAGCACGGATCGGGGGATCTGGATCGTCTCGGTCTGGCTACTCGGCCAGGGGTGACACGCTCGCGAGCTCGAGGGCGCGTGCCTGGAGCGGGGTCGGTTCGGTGAGGATCTCGACGGTGGCCGTCTCGTCAGCACCGCCCACGAGGACCCGGTTGCGGGTGAGTGTTCCGAGCTCGCTGAGCAGGTCGCGGAAGCCGTGGACGGGCAGACCGTCGGGCGTGCGGTGGAGGCGCTCCTTGGCACGGGCCGACGCCGAGCGCTCCGGCGGCGCCACGGCGTCGGTCCGTTCGGGGGGTGCCTCATCCCGGAAGAGGAGCGGTGCCCAGGCCCGCTCGAGGTGCCAGCGCACGTAGGCCGCGAGCAGACACAGGAAGAGGTGCGCCCGCACCCGGTCCTCACGGTAGTGGTGGACGGGCCGCACCTCGAGATGGCTCGTCTTGAGGGCCCGGAAGTCGCGCTCCACCGCGCTGAGACGCTTGTAGGCGAGGACCACGCCGGGTGCGTCGAGACGCTCGGGCCCGAGGCTGGTGCGGATGACGTAGAGCCCGTCGAGGGCGGCCTCGGCGGCGATGGCCTCGGTGCGCCGCTGAGTAGGCGAAGACGCCGTCGCTGATGGTCGAGCTCGAAGTGCTTGGCCATCTTGTGGCGGTCCGCCGACGCGACCGACCCGCACCCCGATGGCGGCCGCATCACGCAGCCGGCCCCGCTCGACGCTCACCGCGATGCGCGCCGAGATCGGCCTCGGTGGCATCGAGCAGCTCCTCGCGCTTGCGCGCCCGCTCCGCCGCGAGGACCGGGTTGCGGCAGACCACCAGCCGCTCCCCCGGGAAGTCGGGACTGGCGATCTCGACGAGGTCGCGCTCGTCGAAGAGCGAGAGCTGCAGGCTGCCCTCGTCCACGAGGCCCCGGATGGCCGGTGCCCGCAGGGCACTCACCCAGCTCGATGCCACCGCTCTCGCGGAGGCGCTCGATGCGTGCCGAGGTGAGCATGCCCCGGTCGCCCACGAGCACGACCTCGGAGAGGCCGAAGCGTGTCGCGCAGCTTCGTCGAGCTGCGTCCTCGAGGGTGGCCGGGTCCGCGGTGTTGCCGCTGAAGGCCTCCACCGCCACCGGGCAGCCCAGCCCGTCGGTGAGCAGCCCGAACACCACCTGGGGCCGGTCGGGCCGGTGGTCGCGGCTGTAGCCGTGCTTCGCGAGCGGACAGCAGCGACCCTCCATCCAGGTCGAGGTGACGTCGAGCAGCACGGGGCCGCCGGGTGTCAGGTGGCGTCGCGCGAGGGCCCGCTCGATGGCCGGCTGACGCGCATGCAGCCGGTCGAGCGCGGCATACAGCTCGTCCTCGCTGGCACCCTCCACCCCCAGTTCGGCCGCGAGCGTCGTGGCAGCGAGGCCTCGTGCCGTGGCCAGCTTCGAGGCCGGCTCGAGGATGCGGGCCACGATGAGCGCCACGCGCCAGGTCCCGCGGCCCGCGAGGGACGTCGATCGAGCAGCCGCTCCAGGCCCAGGGCCCGCAGCATCGCGAGGACCGCCGCCACGTGGCCGTGGGGCAGGCTGCGGGTGATGCGCAGGCCATCGCCGCCCGCGGGCACCAGCGTCTCGCCCTTGAGCGAACGCTCCAGGGCCTCGATGGCCGCCGGCGGCAGGGCCGTGAGCGAGGCCAGCGTGCGGTGCTTGACCTTGGCGCCATCCCGATACGACTGGCGGAGCAGGACCGAGACGTATTCCTTGCCCTTGTGCACACGCCGCACTCTGGCCACGTGCATCGCGCCACTCGCTCGCCGTCCCATGCACGCATCATCTCACATCCACACAGGATGTCAAGCATC
>CAVPJO010000021.1:0-117525 GCA_963705425.1 uncultured Chloroflexia bacterium
TTCGGTCAGGAGCTCGATTCTCGGTCGGACCCTCGGGCTCCGCTTCCTCGTCCTTGGCCGTCCTGGCCTGGATGGCATTCATGGGCTTGACCACGATGAAGAAGATGGCGGCCCCGATGACAAGGAATGAGATCAGCGCGTTCAGGAAGAGGCCGATGCGCATCTCCGCGTCACCGATCTCGATGGTCCAGGTCGAGAAGTCGGGGATGCCCAGGAGGCCCAGCAAGGGCGTGATGATGTCTGCGACCAGCGAGGCGATGAGGATGGCGAACGCGCCGCCGATGACCACCGCGACCGCCAGATCGACGATGTTGCCTCTGAACAGGAAATCCTTCAACTCTTGGATCATGTGCTCTCCCTCTCGTGTCCGCGCTTGGCATGCTGGCACTCGCCAGTCTCATAGCGACGAGTGCAGCGTACCGCCCTCTACCGCTCACATCCAGCCCTGTCATCGCTGCGTCACGGAGGGGGCGCAGCATGCGGTCCATGCGTATGACGATCCCGGCCAGCCTTGTCCTGGTCTTCGCGGTGTCGGCACTGGGAGGTTCCGCGCTTGCCCAGGCGGACCCGACACCCAGCCCTGATCCATCCCTCGAGCCCTCTGCCGCTCCGGCCGCCGAGCTGGCGGACCCGGCCGATGTCACCCTGCCCTTCCGCGACCCAAGGTGGCGCAAGATCACGCCGAAACGCGGCCCAGCCGCTCGCGAGGACCATACCTGGACCGTCGATGGAGACGGGCGCTTCGCCTATCTCTTCGGTGGGCGTGATGGCGACAAGGACAAGGGCGACCTGTGGCGCTACGACCTCGAGACCGATAGCTGGAAGAGGCTGTCGCCCAAGGGCAAGCGTCCGCAGCCCCGTTTCGGCCACAGCGCGGTGTGGGTCGATGGCTACGGCGTGGTCGTCTTTGCCGGCCAGCGTGGCTCGGATTTCTTCGATGACCTGTGGGTCTTCGGGCCCGATACAGGCAAGTGGCGGGAGCTGCCTGCCAAGGGCTCCGTCCCCAAACGACGCTACGGTTCATGCATGGTCGTCGGCCCCGATGGCCGTCTGTGGATCAGCCATGGCTTCACCTTCCAGGGCCGCTTCGACGACACCCGCGCCTACAACCTCAAGTCGGAGCGCTGGACCACCATCACGCCCGACGGCCGCAAGCCTGGTGAGCGCTGTCTTCACGACTGTTTCACGTCCGCCTCGGGGGAGCTGGTCCTCTACGGCGGCCAGGACGACGGCGCCTTCGCACTTGGTGACCTGTGGCTCATGGGTGCCGACCACGCGTGGCAGCGGCAGGGGGACCCCGGGCCTGCTCCGCGACGGCTCTACGCCCTCACCGAGGCCGGTGATTACGCCTACGTCTTCGGCGGTGCGGGTGAGGACAACTCCCCATTCGATGACCTCTGGCGCGTCGACCGCGAGACGCTCGAGTTCAAACGCGTCAAGGTCGAGGGCACTGCGCCGGGTGCTCGCTCTGCGGGCACGTTCATCACGGACCCTGCGCGCGGGCGCCTGTTGCTCTTCGGCGGCCAGGGCGATGACGCCAAGGCGGACCTCTGGGAACTGGTCGACCGCTTCGATGCGGCACTTGAGCCCGTCGAGCCCGCCTCGAGCGACGCTGCACCGACAGCCAGTCCCGGCCCGTCGCCCCAAGCCGGGGCCTGACCCACTGGGCGGCGCTCCTGAGCAGAAACGCCGGAGCCGCTACCCTTGGACGTCCTAGCGCCGCACTTCGGCGCCGGTCCATCCTGAGGTGAACACGTGACGGGCCAGCCCGCACCTTATTCCGCTGCCCCCGAGCTGTCCAACGGCCCTGAGGTCGAGGAAGCGCCGCGCAAGCGCTCGAAGCTCATGGACGCGATCATCGAGATCGTGACCACGGTCGGTCTGGCCGTGGTCCTCTACCTGATCATCACCACCTTCATCGTGCAGACCTTCCGTGTCGAGCAGCATTCGATGCAGGCTACGCTGCAGCCTGGTCAGCACCTCCTCATCGACAAGATCACGTCTCGCGTCGACGACTATTCGCGCGGCGACATCATCGTCTTCCACCCCAACGGCCAGACCAACGAGACGCCCTACATCAAGCGCGTCATCGGCGTAGGGGGCGACCACGTCGAGATTCGCGGGGGCTCGGTCTGGGTCGACGGCACACGCCTCGATGAGTCGGGCTACACCTACCAGGATTCCCTCACCGGCGAGAACGAGCCTACGCTGCCCAAGGGTCAGACCGAGTGGGATGTGCCACAGGGCAAGCTCTTCGCGATGGGTGACCACCGCATGCAGTCGACCGATTCGCGCAACCAGAGCGTGGGCTTCGTCGATGTCGATGATGTCGTGGGGCGCGCCTGGCTGCGCTTCTTCCCACTGGACACGCTGGGCATCCTGCAGACGCCTGCCTACCCGGAGCTGGACGCCGGCGAATAGGGGCCACGTCCCGGGTGTCCAGCGGTCCCGGGGGATCACGTCACTCGGCTGGCGCGCCTGGACAGAGTGCGCGGGGCCGCAGTGGGCCGGTGGTTCCCGGTGCTAACCTCCGGCGATGCCACAGCCTGGCGCCGTCGTCATCCGTGACATTCGACCGTCCGAGCAAGCCGCTGCGGTGGACCTCCTGACCGCTGCCTTCCTCGACTTCCCGGCACTGCAGGTCATGGCCGGGACCGACGCCGAAGCGCGTCATCGCATGGCCCGCATGTTCGCGATGGAGTTCGAGCCTGAGTCGGCGATGTTCGCCCTGGTGGCCGAGTCGGACGGCCGCGTGGTCGGCGTCCTGACCTACGCCGATTCGCCTGCCTGCTCGGCCATGAGCGCCGGGCGGATGGTGCGCTTCATGCGTATCGCCGGACCCCGTGTCTTTCGGACCATGCGCATGTTCGGTCGCATCGAGCGGGTGCATCCACGGACGCCACACCGCCACCTGCCGTCGTTGGGCGTGCACCCGGAGCTCCAGAACCAGGGCATCGGTCGGCGCCTCATGGAGGAGTTCGATCGGCGCTGCGACCACCACGGCATGGAGGCCTACCTGGAGACCGTCCGCTGGGCTGACCCCGCCAGGCCGTCACATGAGCGCTTCTACGGGCGGCTCGGCTACGTGCTCGCGGACATCATCCCCATGACGGACGACTGGTCGGTGCTGACCATGATTCGGCCGCGCGGAGGCACCTCGGCCGACTAGTCGTGGTTGCCGGGGTTCATGAGACGAAGATTAGCTTTGGCTGTAGCCTCTGTTCCATGGACGGATCAAGCGCGCATGTGCCGGGACGGGGGCCGCTCACCTATGGGCGCGTACTGGGCGAGGCCTGGGGCATGTTCCGCGAGCACCTCTGGCGTGTCGCGTTGGTGGCGCTCGTCATCTTCGTGCCACCGCCGTTGCTGGCTGTCTTCGTGCGCGGCCTCCGCGATTCGCTCGAAGCAGACCCAGGGCTCATGCGCGGCCTGGGTTTCGTCATCGGGCTGCTGCTGGTGGTCATGATGCGGCTCTTTGGGCCGGTCGTCTATGCGGGCTATCTCGATGAGGCCGTCGGTCACGAATACTTCGGCGGAGACCGCAGGCGCTTCGGCACCGTGCTTCGGACCCTGCCCTGGGTACGGCTCGTCATCGCCGACATCATCCTCGTCGTGGGGACCACGATCGGCCTGGCCCTGTTCGTGGTGCCGGGCCTCATCTGGCTGACGCTCTTCACGCTCATCGGCCCGGTCATGGTCCAGGAGCACCACGGCGTCATCGCCGGCTTCAGGCGCACATTCGGGTTAAGCCGCGACTCGTGGCCGATGATCGTGGTCCTGGTAGTGGCGCTGATCGTGGTCGAACACATCGCCCACGAGGCCATCCACGAGGCGGTGCACCATTCCCCGATGTGGTTGCAGATCACGGCCGCCTGGCTGGTGGCCGCGCTCGTCGGCGGCATCGTCGGCCTTGTCGAGGTCGCGCTGGCGAGCGAGCTCATGGCGCGCTCCCCGCCGGAGTCGCCCGCAGCCGACTGACGGGCCAGGGGAGGTGCTCGATCGACCGGGCGCGGAGGTCACCACCTGGCGCGCTCGCGCGAATTGAGGTCTCGCGGTAGGCTCAATCTGGAGCGGTGCCGTGCCGCATGACCGGAGAATCCGATGGATCGACGCTCGCGCCTGCCGGCGCTGCTGCTGGCGCTGGTGATGGCCACGGTCGGGTCGTCGTCTGTGCTCGCCCCAGCGATGGCCAGCGAACCCGACGAGCCGCCGCCGTACCATGCTCGTCATTTCGATCTCGTCGATCTGCCCTACGACCGGCTGCCCTGGACGAGCGACCCGCCCCCCTCGCTGCGACCACCACCTCCGGTCGACGACAAGGGCATCGGCCTCTTCCGGTGGAGGGACGGTCGGCTCTACTACCGCCCTGGCTCGGTCGCCATCAACGGCATGAAGCGCATCGACGCCTATCGTGACACCGGTGACAAGGCACAGCTGGAGCAGGCGCTGGTGCAGGCCGAACACCTGGTCGGCATGGTCATCGAGGAAGCCGACGCCTGGTGGTTGCCATTCTGGTTCGACTATCCGCCGGAGGGTCTTGAGGCTCCCTGGTTCAACGCCATGTCCCAGGGACTGGCGCTGTCGTTCTTCGTACGCCTCCACCGCGTCACCGGCGACCCTGCCCATCTCGAAGCCGCCGAGAGGATCTTCGAGAGCTATCGGCGTCTCGGTCGCAAGCGTGCCGGATCCCAACGTCCATGGGTGGCCTACGTGGCCGACGGCGGCTACCTCTGGCTGGAGCACTACCCGAACGCACGACCGGACCACGTGCTCAACGCGCACCTGCACTCACTCATCGGGCTCTACGAGTACTGGCAGCACACGCGCTCAGCGGAGGCACGCCAGCTGTTGGAGGGTGCGCTGACGACCATGCGCGACCGCGCAGCGAGCTACCGGCGCGAGGGCAAGGTCAGCCTCTACGGGCTGCACAGCCGCACCAACCACTACAAGTACCACCAGGTGCATATCTGGCAGCTGCGGCTGCTGACGCGCATGACGGGCGACCCGTTCTTCGCTGAGCTGGCCGACGCCATGGCCTCAGACAAGGGGCCCAAGCGCCGGGTCCCGGGCCAGCCCGTGGAGACCCGCCGAAAGCCGGTCCCGAGTCGCGCACCGCAGTCCGGTCGCAAGGCGCAGTACCCCATGGTCGCGCCAGCTCTAGATCGCGCGGCATAGGTCCTAGGCGACGACGCGCCCGAACGGCCGCGCGCTGATATCGCCCCAGACGCCCGACCTGGCATAGACATCAGCACGTGCCACGGCCAGCGCAGCCGCCGGGTCCTCGGCCTTCACGAGCAGGATGGACGAGGTCAGACCGTCGCTGTAGGCACCGGCCTCGATGATGGTGCCTGCCCGCCGCAGCTCGGCTATGCGGGCCAGGTGCTCGGCGCGAACGGGGGGACGCTTGTCGGCCGCGTCGGCGGTGTACTGCGCTTCGACCAGGTAGACGATCTCGATCTCAACGCCGGCTGGGATCTCGCTGTTCATTCGTGCCTCCAGGTGGATCGATCTCGTGGGCTTGCATGTACACCGTACGATGAGGGCCTCATGACCGTCCTCATCCGCCTGTCGCTGTTTCTCGTGGTCTCCCTCGCCCTGTCTGCCTGCGACATGCTCGCCGACGAGATCGGTGGGACGTTGCCCGGCCGACCCTTGTCCTCCGACCGCTTCCCGGATGTCATCGCCGTGGAGCTGCGGCCGGCTGGGGAGCGTGTCTTCGACGTGGCCGTGACGATCTCGTCGCCATATGACTCGCCCAAGCGCTATGCCGATGGCTGGCGCGTGCTCGATCCCGGCGGTACCGTGCTGGGCACGCACACACTACTGCATGATCATGCCGGCGAACAACCCTTCACCAGGACCCAGGGCGGGCTCCTCATCCCCGAGGGCATCGGCGAGGTCACGGTCGAGGGTCGCGATCAGGCCAACGGCTTCGGCGGGGAGACCATCACGGTGGTAGTTCCCGAGTGAGGCACACCCGGCTCGGGATCGTGACCCTTGTGGCGGCGCTGCTGGCCGGGGCGGCTTCGCCGAGCGCTGCCGACGAGGGTGCTGCCGACGTGTGCCTGGAGGTCGCCGCCGGGAGGCTGTCCGAAGCCGACTGGTCCGCGCTGGTCCCGCCCCTCATCGAGGCCATCGAGGCTCGACCTGCGCTGTACCCGGCGCCCGCGGCCATACGCCACGACTCACGCCTCGGTATCTGGGCCGGCCGCGCTGGCTCGGCGGTCGGCAGCGTGGCACCTTGCCTGGAGCCCGGCTCCGATTGGACGGCGCGCTTCGGCCGCGACAACATCGAGGCTGGCGCCGAGCAGATGCTGGCCGAGGCGCCGACGACGCCGGGCATCGATTCGAGCGTCTCGATCGAGTGGTACCCCGATGAGACTCGCCTGCGCACGACGCTCGTCTTCGCCGGTCCGTTGGACTTCCCCAACGGCACCTGTTGGATCGATGACGCCCTGTCGGTCGATGACGCCAGCGGGACGGTCGCCACCAGCGGCGAGCGCGGCGTGAAGACGAGCCCCTTCGCGGAAGCCGCTTGTGGACGCTTCTTCGATCATCTGCCCGACGGCGGAGCAGGGGAACAGACGGCGATGCTGCTGCCCTCCGCGGTCGACCTGGTCGATGGCAGCGTGCTGCGCTTCGTGGTCGAGCAGGTCGAGGTGCGTGACGACGGCGTCGTCCTGGCCGGTAGCCTCGTGCGCGACTAGTGCGGGCGATCGACCCGTCGCCGCTCATCGCCGCAAGTGCTCGGGGAAGCTCTCCGGCGGGTTCGCGCGCAACTCGCGGGCTCGATCACCGTGGCGCTGCCAACGCTCGTGCAGCCAGTCGTAGTCGCGCTGGTGGAAGGGGCACACAGCGATGCAGATAGAGCAGCCGTTGTTGCGCACGAAGTAAGGCAGGCAGCGCCCGGGGTCGACGCAGCTGGCGCGGCCGCTCTGATGGCGCACGGGCTCGGAGCGGATGGCCTTCGGCGGGCAGTGGCGTACACACTTCACGCACTCGCGGCAGAAGTCGTCGACCCAGGCGTGTTCGTCGCTGCCGGTGTCGGGCAGGTCCTCGACGCTCGTGAACACCGCCGCCAGACGGACTCGAGGGCCGAACTCGGGTGTGATGAGCAGGCCGTGCATGCCCTGCTGACCGAGGCCGGCGGCTTGGGCCAGGGGCGGGTACAGCGTCAATCCACCCAGCGGGTGGCCAGCCTGTGCGGAATAGCCCTGTTCGCGCAGGTAGCGGGCGATCTCGTTGGCGGCGATACCGAGCTCGTTGTAGGTCTCGTGGACCATGACCGCCGTGTCCGGGCTGGGAGCCGTATCCATGCGCTCCTTGTCCATCTCCATGGTGAGCACGATGGCGTTGGCATGGAGCACGGCCTTGCCCTCGAAGATGAGCTCCTGCGGGACCTGTGTGTAGCCGAACGTGTCGATGCCGACCGAGCGCATGAAGGTCTCGAGCTCGGTGCGCTCGGGCTCGGGCATAGTGGTTCGCGGTTTGGCCGGGTTGTCTTCCACCTCCTGCAGCGCAGCCGCGATGTTGCGGGCGCTGGAGAGCACGTGTGGCATCGAGCGGGGAAAGCCGGGCATCGGTCGGTGCAGGCCCTCGACCTCGATCGACTCGGCCACGATCTCGATGCGACGTGGCGAATCCGGTCCAGCGTGGATGACGTCCGGCCGGGACGCGAGCTCATCCTCGAGGCGGTACGTCGGCTCCAGGATGAAGCGCATCAGCACGCGCTTGAAGCGACGCACGGCGCTGGCCAGGGCGCGCGCGAGGGCCGTCTGCAGCGGTGCCCTGATGGTGGATGCCATGGTCTGACGCTAGGCCATCTTCGGCGGCCGCGCATGGGGAGAAGGCACCGAAGTGGGCGACCCCTTCCGCCCACCATCGATGCACAGAAGGTCATGTGTGGCAGATAAGCGATGGTCAGTACGCTGGGACGGTGCGCATCGCATCGGCATCGTCGCTCAACCATCGTTCTCTCCTGGCCGTCATCGCCGTACTCAGCCTGGTGGCCACGGCGACGCCCACGGCGGTCATCTCGGCTGGGCAGCAGTCGGTCAAGGCGCACGCGCTCGCTCAGCCGCACGCGCGGGACCGCGTCATCGTCGGCTTCAAACCGGGTGCGTCGAGGGCCAAGCGCGCGCGCGGCGTGGCCTCGGTCGCGGTCGCTTCGGTCGATGCGGTCTCACCCATCGCCGCCGATTCGGTAGTGGTCGAGCTGTCGCCTGGCCAGACGGTCGCCAGCGCCATGAACGAGATCGCGGCCCAGCCCGGAGTGGCCTACGTAGAGCCCGACTACTGGGTGCAGACGGCAGCCACGTCGGATGATCCGCGGTACACCGATGGCAGCCACTGGGGCATGTATGGCGACGCCACGTCGCCTCATGCCAATGCCTATGGCTCCGGCGCGGGTGAGGCCTGGGCACAAGGCCACGTCGGCTCCTCGAGCGTCTTCGTGGGCGTCATCGATGAGGGCGTCAAGCTGTCTCATCCGGACCTGGCCGCCAACGTCTGGAGCAATCCATGGGAGACCGTGAACGGCCTGGACGACGACGGCAATGGCTACATCGATGACGTAAACGGCTGGGACTTCTACAGCGACGACGCCACCGTCTACGACGGCACCGGCGATGATCACGGCACCCACGTGGCCGGCACCATCGGCGCTCGCGGCGGCAACGCGACCGGCGTCGCCGGCGTCAACTGGCGCGTAACGCTGATCTCGGCCAAGTTCCTCGGTGCCGACGGCGGCTACACCAGCGACGCGGTGCGAGCCATCGACTACATCACCGATCTCAAGACGCGCCACGGCCTCAACATCGTTGCCACCAACAACAGCTGGAGCGGAAGTGGCTACAGCCAGTCGCTCAGCGACGCCATCGATCGCGCCGGCGACGCGGGCATCCTCTTCATGGCCGCAGCCGGCAACGATGGTCAAGACATCGACACCTCGCCGATGTACCCGGCCGCCCACACCTGCACCAACGGTGGCGCCCGCGGCTGGGATTGCATCATCTCGGTGGCCAACCTCGAGTCTGACGGCGACCTCCGCTTCGACTCCAACTGGGGCTCCACGCGCGTCGACCTGGGTGCACCCGGCACGAACATCATCAGTACCCATCCATCCGGCGACAACGGCTATGCCTTCTACAGCGGCACGAGCATGGCTACCCCGCACGTCGCCGGGGCGGCGGCACTCTGTGCGAGCCTCGACCCATCGCTGACGGCTCGGCAGATCCGCGATCTCATCGTGGACACCGCCAAGCCGACTGCCTCGATGGCAGGGGTGACTGCCACGGGCGACCGGTTGGACATCGGTGCCCTCGTCGATGAGTGCGCACCGACCCCAAGCCCCACACCCACCCCCACCCCCACCCCCACCCCCACACCCACACCCACACCCACCCCCACACCCACCCCCACACCCACACCCACACCCACACCCACACCCACACCCACACCCACACCCACACCCACCCCCACACCCACCCCCACACCCACACCCACACCCGCCCCCACCCCCACACCCACACCCACACCCACACCCACACCCACACCCACCCCCACCCCCGCACCCACCCCGACCCCGAGCCCCACGCCTGTCCCCACCCCGACACCCACACAGCCACCGGTCGCAGGCACGACGGTCTACGTGGACGATCTGGACCGTGCCTTCATGCGCTACGGCTCAGGCTGGTTCCAGCGCGGCACCGGGTTTGCGGGTCACCACTACTGGACGCGCACGCGCAGTGATACCAAAATGCGCTATGCCGCCTGGAGACCCGTCCTGCCCGAGGCTGGCCTCTACAAGGTGCTCGTGCGCATCCCCGCCGACAACGGTACGTCGAAGCGGGCGACCTACAAGGTCAGAACGGAGAGCGGCTGGGTCACGCGGGTCCGCAGTCAGTACAAGTGGCGAGGCACATGGGTCAGCCTGGGTTTGCACCAGCTCACGACCACGCCGATCGTGCAGCTCTCAGACAAGACGGGCGAGCGCAGATCGCTGGGTCGTCGCCTGGCTTTCGACGCGGTTCGCTTCGTACCGGCGGCGGGGCCCGCTACCACGAGCAGCGCGACCGAGGACAACGACTGAGCCCCGCAGGAATCCCGCGGGGCCAGTGGCTGGGCGAAGGCATGGCGCCTAGTTCGTGGGCGCCTCGTCGACCTCGATGCTGGTGAGTCGGAACGAGAACGGTTCGTCGTTCTTGGAGTTGAAGTGCAGGGCTGCGCCCTCGGCCACCGAGCCCTCACTGAGCAGCGGCCAATGGAACTCGACCGAATCGGTATCGATCCCTGACTCCGCTCCGACGTCAAGATAGACGTCGGTCACTCGCTGCGCGTGGGCCTCGTTGGCGTGCTCGAGTACGACCTCAAGGATCCGTTCGGTCACTCCGGCTTCATGCATCTATGGGCTCCCCCTCTGGCGATGAAGGGCGCGACTCGCGCAACGCCCCCACGACTAGTGCCGCGGCAACCGGCACGGCGGCGGCGACCTCGTCGCTCAACTCCTCACCGAAGACATCGCCACGCTCGATGACGATGCCCACGACCTTGATGTCGACCGGCAGGTCCGCGCCCATCGCGCGGCCTGCTTCGACTGCGGCTGGTAGTGGTGCGTCATGTGTCGAGTCCAGATGGCTCGCGACTCGCGTCTCCACTGCCGACAGCGGCTTGCACCACACGCTGCCAGGTTCGTCTTCGGGATCGATGATGGCGTCGACGATGACGGCACGGCGATAGCCGACCAGCAACTCCATCAGGCTGACGCCCCCGACACAGGCCTGCTGCAGGCTGGCCTCGTCGTGCTCGAGCTCGTCGAGCTCATCGATGACACGCCAACCCACACCATCGTCCCCGAGGATCGGATTGCCGAGGCCGACGACGATCGTCTCACCTGGTTCGGCCAGCCGCAGGCCATAGGCCAGGGCTTGATCCACGGCACTAGTCACGGCGCAACTCCTCGAGCGGAGTGCCGTCCTTGTCGCGGATGGTGACGACCATGGGCATCTGGCCCGGCATCGTGTGCGTGGCGCACCCGAAGCAGGGGTCATAGGCCCTGAAGCCCATCTCGACGCGGTCGAGCAGGCCCTCGGTCACGACGGTGCCCTTGGAGATCAGGCTGCGCGCAGCCTTGTCCACGGACATCGCGATGGGGCCATAGTTGTTGGTCGTGCCGACGATGAGGTTGACGCGGCTGACGACCCCGTTCTCGTCGGTCCAGTAGTGGTGCGTAAGCGTGCCTCGCGGTGCCTCCACGGTGCCAACACCCTCGGTCGGGGTCTCGGTCGGGATGGCGCGAACCTCCGGCGAGGTGATCTCGGGATCGTTGGCCAAGGCCTGCACCGTCTCTGCGGCCTGCATCATCTCGATGAGGCGAGCCCAGTGGGTCGCACCGCGACTGTGGACCGGTGTCCCCTCGGGCGACAGCGTGGCGAAGTACTTCTCGTAGGCCTCCTGAGCCTTCGGCGTGGCCATGCCCGACGCGACGTTGAGCCGGGCTAGCGGGGCCACCGTATAGATGCCCGAATCCTTGCCGTCGACGAGGCCCTTCCAGCCAACCTTCTTCAGGTACGGGAACTTCAGGAACGTCCACGGCTCGACCTTCTCGGCGATCCAGTCGCGGTAGTCCTTGGGCTCGTACTGTCCGTAGACCTCGCCGTCAGGCGCGACGACCTTGATCTGGCCGTCGTAGTAGGTGACCTTGTCGTTCGCGTCGACGAGGCCGCTGTAGTACGTCTCATGGGTGTAGAGGTCGCCCTTGACGATCTCCTCGATGGCCTCATCCTCGAGCAACGATGCGAAGAGGTCCAGGCTGAAGCTGGCGAACTCGACCATCGCGTCGCCAAGCGCCTTGATCTCGTCGCGTTCCTCGTCGCTGATGGCCTTGGTCATGCCACCGGGGACGCCCGTGCAGGGATGGATGCGACGGCCGCCGATGATCTCGATGACACGGTGGCCAGCCTTGCGTGCGTCGATGACCGCCCCGCCGACCTCGATGCCGACCTTCTTGACCACGCCGAGGATGTTGCGCTCGGCCTTGGGAGCATCAGGCCCCATGATCAGGTCCGGACCGCTGAGCACGTAGAAGTGCGTGGCGTGGTCGGTCACGTAGAAGGCGTTGTAGAGCAGCTCCCGCAGCATGCGTCCGGTGCGTGGCACCGTGACGTTGTAGACAGCGTCAGCGGCCTTGGCCGCGGCCATGTGGTGTGCCTCAGGACAGACACCGCAGATGCGGTTCGTCAGGGCCGGCATGTCCTCCACCGGTCGGCCGACGCAGAAGGCCTCGAAGCCGCGCAGCTCCGGGATCTGGAAGTAGGTGTGCTCGACGTCTCCCGCGTCGTCGAGGAAGATCTCGATCTTGCCGTGACCCTCCAGACGCGTGACGGGATCGATGGTGATGCGTGTCATGACCGACCCCCGTGAAGCAGCGAGGCTGCCAGGCTGAAGCGATAGAACTGACCCACCGTGTCAGGCAGGCCGGCGAGGACGCGTTCGATGTCCTCGGGCTCGCTGGCGTCCACGACCGAGGCGTAGGCCGAGAGCAGCCGGGCTCCGAAGTCATCGACGCCCTGGGTCGCGCCGTAGCAGCCGATGCACGGTGCACCGGCGGCCGGGCACTTGGCACCACAGCCGTCCCGAGTCGCCGGACCGCAGCAGGGCAGGCCCTGCTCCAGCAGGCAAAGGTCGGGATCGACCTCAGCGAGCGTCTGGATGCGCTTGAACGCCGTGATGGTCTTGACGCCGCGCTCGCGCTTGCACTCGTCACACACGGTCGAGACGCCTGCGCCGAGCACAGCACCCTTGGGCGGCAGCGGCCCGGTGCCGTCGAGAGCGGCCGTGACCGCACCCAGCACCTCAGCGATGCGCTCGGTCTCAGGCGGACAACCCGGCACCGAGTAGTCGATATCGACCACCTGCTCCAGCGTGCGCAGCCGGACCTCGAGGCTGGGCAGCTCAAGCTCGCCGTAGGGCGACTGCCACGGTCCGTTGGGTGTCTCACCGTTGACGTCGTTGAGCTCCGGGTCGTAGGCCGCGGCAAAGACCGCCTCGATGCCTCGCTGGTTGGCAAGGCCGGGGATGCAGCCCTCGCTGGCACATGACCCGAAGGCCACCAGCACCTTGGACTTGGCCCGCATCAGGTGCGCCATCTCGGCGTCCTCGTCGGTGCGGATGCCGCCGTCAAAGAGGCAGACATCGATCTCGCCGTCTTCCATGGCGCGTACGTCTGCACGCTTGCCGTCCATGGCCGCCGGCCAGAAGACCGGCTCCCAGCGCTCGGTGAACTCGATGAGCTTCATGCCCAGGTTGAGCACAGCGACATCACAGCCCCCGCAGGCGGAGGCCCAGTACATCGCCAGCTTGTAGCGTGGCTTGGCTTCGGCCGTCTCCATGGCGATCTCCTCGGCCGGGCTGCGACCTCGGCCAGGGCTGCGGCTTCGGTGGTCATGCCTCCACCTCCACGGGCTCAGTGGCTTGGGTGGGCGCCGTGGGCTCATGCCCCAGGCTCACTCTGATCTCTGGCGGGATGGGGCCGAGCGTCTTGACCTCGGCCACGATGCGAGCCATCTCGTCGGCGAAGCGCTGACCTTCGGCTGCGCTGGCATAGAAGCGTTGCAGCCGCGCCGGCTCGATGCCCAGGTCGGCGAGCGTCCGGCGCAGGAACAGGAAGCGGCGCAGGGCCTTCACCGACTGGATGCGGTAGTGGCAATCCTCTGGCCAGCAGCCGGTCATGATCACTGCGTCGGCACCCTTGGCGAAACCTTCGAGGATGAATTCGGGCTCCATGCGCCCGGAGCACATGAGGCGGATGAGTCGGACGTTGTCCGGGTACTTGATGCGGGCCGTGCCGGCGAGGTCGGCCGCTCGGTAGCTGCACCAGTTGCAGGTGAAGCCCAGGATGAGCGGCTCGAAGGGCTCGCCGGAGACCGCCGGCGCCGTAGTCACTGGAGTGGTCGCTGGTGCGGTCATGCCGTCGCTCCCACCGCTTCCTCGACTGGCTTGCCGGCGGCACCCGCGGTGGGTGCCAGCAGGCCGTCGATCTGGGCCATGATCTGATCGTGGCTAAAGCCGCTGCCGGCGATGGCGTTGGCGGGGCACGCGGCCACGCACACGCCACAGCCCTGGCAGAGCTTGGGATTGATCTCGGTGACCATCGCTCCCTCGTCGAAGGTGATGGCGCTGAAGGGGCAGAGGTCGTTGCAGATGCGACAGCCAGAGCAGCGCTCCGCGTCGACCGTGGCCCGGTAGGGCTCCATGGCGATCTCGCCCTGGGCGATGCGACTGAGGATGGTGGCCGCCGCCGCCGCTCCGTTGGAGACGCTGGTGGGGATGTCACGCGGGCCGAGCGTGGCGCCGGCAGCGAAGACGCCGTCGGTCATGGTGGCCACCGGGTCCAGCTTGGCGTGTCGCTCGATGATGAAACCGTTGCTGCTGCAGCCGACGCCGAACAGGCGCGACACCTCGGTGGCATCCGGCTGTGGCTCGAGGCCGGTGGAGAGGATGACCATGTCGACCGGCACGCGACGCTTGATGCCGGCGAGCGTGTCCTCCACCTGGACGATGAGCCGACCCTCGTGGCTCTCCTCCTCCGGGTAGCGCAGCGAGTCGGTGACCTCGGCCACGCGACCCCGGATGATCTGCGTGCCCTCGTCGAGGATGCGGTTGTAGAACTCGTCGTAGCCCTTGCCCGGCGTGCGCATGTCGATGTAGCACTCGTAGACGTCGGCGTCCGTGTGCTCCTTGACGAGGTGCGCGAACTTCAGCGACTGCATGCAGCAGATGGCCGAGCAGTACTCGTTGGTGTTCTTGTCGCGCGAGCCGACGCAGTGGACGATGACCACCGACCTGGGCGTGGTCACACCGTCGCGCAGCACGATCTTGCCGCCGGTGGGACCGGCCGCGTTGCTCATCCGCTCGAACTCCATCGAGGTGAAGACGTTGGCCAGCCGTCCGTAGCCGAAGGCCTCGATGCGACGCGCGTCGAATGGCTGGAAGCCCGTCGCCAGCAGGATGTTGCCGACGTTGAGCTCGACGTACTCGTCGGTCTGGGTGAAGTCGATGCAGTCGACGGGGCAGAACTTCTCGCAGGCCTTGCAGGTGCCCTTGTGGAAGTAGGTGCAGTCGTCAGGCGTCAGCACCGGGTACTTGGGCACGGCCTGCGGGAACGGCGTGTAGATGGCCTTGCGATAGCCGATGCCGGCCTCGAAACCGGTGTCGATGACCTGGACCGGGCACTTCTCCCAGCAGATGCCGCAGCCGGTGCAGTCGGCCTCCACGACCATGCGAGGCTTGTGTTTGACCTTGACCTTGAAGTCACCGACCGAGCCGTTGACGTCCTCGACCTCGCTCCAGGTGTGGAGCGTGATGTTCGGGTGCGCACCCGCATCGACCATCTTGGGGGTCAGGATGCAGGCCGCGCAGTCGAGCGTGGGGAAGGTCTTGTCGTACTGGGCCATGTGGCCGCCGATGGACGGCTCGCGCTCGACGATGTGGACGGGGTAGCCAGCGTCGGCGATCTCCAGGGCCGCGGTGATGCCGGCGATGCCACCGCCGACGATGAGCGTGGCGCTGTTGACCGGGGCGATGAGCGGCTCCAGCGGCACCTGCTCGGCGACGCGGTAGACGCCACCGGCGATGATGGCCTTGGCCTTCTCGGTGGCCTTGGCCTTGTCGGTGTGGACCCACGAGACCTGCTCGCGGATAGACACCAGCTCGGCCAGGTACGGGTTGAGGCCGGCGTTGGAGCTGGCCTCCCGGAACGTCTTTTCGTGCATGTGCGGCGAGCAGGCACCCACCACGACGCGCTCGAGGCCGTATTCCTTGATGTCGTTCTGGATGAGCTCCTGGCCGAGGCTGGAACACATGAAGGGATAGTCGCGCGAGACGACCACGCCCTTGTCGGCTAGCTCCTCGAGGGCCCAGTCGCGGACCTCCTCGACGTCGACCATGGCGGCGATGTTGGTGCCGCAATGGCAGATGTAGACGCCGGTCCTGGGGGCGGTCATCGCAGCACCTCCTCGTCTTCTCGCGGCATGGGAGCCGGCAGCGAGGGATCGCCACGCTTGCGTCGCGCTGGCTTGGCGGCCGCGGCCTTGGCGGCCTCCTCCTCCTCGGTCAGCGGGGCCTCGATGCCGATGTGGCCGAGCGCCGGTCGGGCCGAGATGATCTCGCGCCCGAAGCCCAGCTTCTTGGCGGGCATTCCGATAGGCCAGACCCATCAACTGCGTGAAGAAGAGGATGGGCATGTGGTGGTCTTCGCTGAAGTGGCGGTTCATCTCCCGCTGGTAGAAGTCGACGTTCATCTGGCACATCGGACAGACCGTGACCAGCGCATGCGCGCCGACCCGCTCGGCCTCGACGATGAGCCGTCGGATGAGCTCAAGTCCCGTCTCGGGGCTGATCTGCGTCATGTGACCGCCACAGCAGTCGGTGCGCCGGGAGTAGTCGACCACGTCCGCACCGAGCGCCAGCAGCAGCTGGTCGAGCGCATGCGGGTGCTCGCGATGCTGCCATCGATCGTCGTAGTCCGGTCGTGACACCAGGCAGCCCATGTAGGGCGCCAGCTTCAGGCCCTTGAGCGGTCGGGTGACGTGCTCGCCGAGCTCGTCGAGGCCGACGTCGTCGATCATGATCTCGAGCAGGTGGCGGACCTTGACCGAGCCCGGCGTGTAGCTCATGCCGTCGGCGCCGAGAGCGTCGTTGACGTTCTCGGCAAGCTCTGCGGACTCGCGCACGTAGGCGTCCGTGCGGGCGAGGTTCACGTAGCAGGCGCTGCAGGGCGCCACCAGCGTGTCGGTGCCGTTCTTCTGCTTCTCGGCGAGCGCCAGGTTGCGCCCCACCAGGGCCTGCGAGCGCAGAGGGCTGATGCCCATGTACTCGGTGGCGCCGCAGCAGTTCCAGTCGTCCAGCTCGGCAAGCCCGATGTCGAGCGCGGGCAGGACTGCCTCGATGGAGTCGTGATAGGCCTTGCCCGGTGCCGTCCATCGAGCAGCCCGGGTAGTACATGTACTGGGTGGCCATCAGTGCGCTCCCCCGCTGACCGGCTGGTCATCGAAGACCGCCTGCTGCTTGGCTTGCTCGATCTCGGTGGCGCGGTCGAGGATGGCGTTGAGGCCGTCGACGCCCCTGATGGTGTGCGGCCGGAAGCCCATGCGGCCCTTGGTGACCATGCCGATGCCCGACGTGGTCATGCCCGGCAGGCGGGTCATGTAGTGGCGCAGGTAGTGCTTGGCGACGAGGCCGACCTCGAAGCTGCGCCCGTACTTGTGGATGTAGTCGACGAAGGTCTTGGAGAAGTCCGGAGCGACATGGCTGGGAACGCGGTCTTCCTGGGTGGCCTTGGCCTTGAGTGCGTACATCACGTCGGGGATGTGGATCTGCTGCGGGCAGCGGACTGCGCACAGGTAGCAGCTCACGCACATCCAGGGCGTGTTGCTGTCCATGACCTTGTCGCGGGCGCCAGCGCGGACGAGGGCGAAGATCTGCCGTGGCGTGTGGTCCATGTCCGCGTACGACGGACAGGACCCGCCGCAGGTACCACATTGGATGCAGGTCTCCAGACGGGAGTCGGCCGGGATCATGGCGATGACTTCCTCCTGGAAGGTCGGCGCGCGCTTAGCCCCGATTGGGGCGGGCGGTGGCGGAACTGCTGCCTTTGGCATCGTGTATCGCCTCTTGTGCTCAAATGCCCGCGGGCCGTTAGGGACGGTGACCGCGGGCAGGTGTTCGGACGGCAATGTGTCAGACATGGCCCACGACTCGGGTCGTTGGGGACACCAGGGGGAAAGCCTCCGGTGGCTCGAGCTATTCGGTTGATTCGTAGCCTCTTCCTCAGGCCGAATCACAGACAGGGCCGAATCGCCCGCATCGCCTGCGCCGTTGCGCCCCCTGCCTGGACGCTTTCACCGGCGATGGCTACGCTGCGGACGGGCCGAATGGCATGGCCGAATGGCATGGCCGGCCCATCCCGCCCGGCGGATGATGAGGCGGTCGTTGACCGTGGAGGAGGCACGTCATGCGCGCCCTGGTGAAGTCGGAGCGGGCTCCCGGGCTGGAGCTTCGCGAGATGCACCATGCCTGAGGTCGGCATCAACGACGTGCTGCATCAGGGTGAGCAAGGCCGGCATCTGTGGCACGGACCTCCACATCGAGTCATGGGACGCCTGGGCGGCGGCGACCATCGAACCGCCGCTCATCGTGGGCCACGAGTTCGTCGGCGAGATCGTCGAGGTCGGCTCCAACGTCAGCGACTTCCACGCCGGCGAGATCGTCAGCGGCGAGGGCCACGTCGTCTGCGGCCGCTGCCGTCATTGCCTGGCCGGGCGCCGCCACCTCTGTGCGCACACCATCGGCCTGGGCGTCGGACGCGATGGTGCCTTCGCCGAGTACGTGGTCGCTGCCCATGACCAACGTGTGGCACCACTGGGACGGCATCGACGAGGACGTGGCGGCCATCTTCGATCCCTTCGGCAACGCCGTGCACACGGCCCTGCGCTTCCCGGTGCTGGGCGAGGACGTGCTGGTCTCGGGCGCCGGGCCCATCGGCCTCATGGCCATCGCCGTGGTGCGCCATGCCGGAGCCCGCTACGTGGTCGTCAGCGAGCCCAACGCCTACCGCCGCGAGCTGGCCGAGCGGATGGGCGCCACCGTGGTCGTCGACCCCGCTGCCACGGACCTGGCCGAGGTGCAGCAGCGAGCTGGGCATGGTCGAGGGCTTCGACGTGGTCCTCGAGATGTCCGGCAACCCGGCCGCCATCCGCAGCCGCCATCGCCAACATGGCCCACGGCGGCAAGCTGGCCCAGCTGGGCATCCCCACCGAGGAGATCAGCCTCGACTTCAACGACGATCGTCTTCAAGATGCTCACGCATCACCGGCATCTACGGCCGGGAGATGTACGAGACCTGGTACAAGATGAGCGTGATGCTGCAGTCGGGACTGGACATCAGCCCGGCCATCACCCATCGCTTCGCCTTCGCCGACCATGAGGCGGCCTTCGAGGTCGGCCCGCTCGGGCGACAGCGGCAAGGTGTTGCTGGACTGGAGCCTGTGATGGCCGGACCCGCTGTCGTTCCTGGCCGACGAGGTCGCCTCGCTGCGTGAGCAGCACCTCTACCGACCGCTGCGCGAGCTGACCACGGCCCAGGGCCCGATCTGCGTGGTCGACGGCCGCGAGGTCATCAGCTTCTCCTCCAACGACTACCTCGGCCTGACCCACCACCCACGCCTGCGCGAGGCCGCCGCTGCGGGCCATCGCGCGACTACGGCGTGGGCTCGGGGGCGGTGCGCACCATCGCCGGCACGATGTCGCTCCACGAGCAGCTCGAGCGCGACCTGGCCGAGTTCAAGGGCGTCGAGGCGACGCTGGTCTTCCAGTCAGGCTTCACGGCCAACACCGGGGTCATGCCGGTCGTGACCGGCGAGCGCGACCTCTTCGTCAGCGACGCGCTCAACCACGCCTCGATCATCGACGGCATGCGGCTCTCGCGAGCCGCGCCGCGAGGTCTATCCCCACAAGGACGTGGCGGCGCTTCGCGAGGTCCTCGCGCGCGCACGCGAGCGCGGACATCCCGAGACAGGTGAGCCGTACCGGCTCATCCTGGTGGTCACCGACGGCGTCTTCAGCATGGACGGCGACATCGCGCCGCTGCCCGGCATCGTGGAGGCGGCCGAGGACTTCGGTGCGGCCGTGCTGGTCGACGATGCCCACGCCTCGGGCGTGCTCGGCGACCACGGCCGCGGCACGCGTCGACCACTTCGGGCTGCACGGTCGCGTGGCCATCCAGGTGGGCACGCTCTCCAAGGCGGTCGGCGTGCTGGGTGGCTACGTGGCCGGCTCAGCGGCGCTCCGGGACCTGCTCACCCAGCGGGCCCGGCCCGTTCCTGTTCTCGACCTCGCACCCGCCGGCGGTGGCTGCCGCCTGCATCGAGGCCCTGCGCGGTCATGCGCGAGGAGGATGAGCTGTTCGAGCGGCTGTGGGCCAACACGCGTCGCTTCAAGGCGGAGCTGGTGCGCCTCGGCTTCGATACCGGCGCCTCGGAGACGCCCATCACGCCCGTCATGGTGGGCGACTCGGAGGCTGCCATCCGCTTCAGCGACCGGCTCTTCGAGGCGGGCGTCTTCGCGACCTCGGTCGTCTACCCGACCGTCGCCCTCGACGAGGCCCGGCTGCGCGCCATCGTCACCGCGGCCCACACCGACGAGCACCTCGACCGGGCGCTGAACGCCTTCGACCAGCATCGGTCGCGAGCTGGGGATCATCGGCCGGCTGACCGCGACCGAGCCGATCAGTCCCCGTCGATCCCGGTCTTCTCGCTGGGCGGGCTGAAGAGGTCGAGCACCACGGTGCGCTCGAGAGCCGTGGCGCCGTGCGGCACACCGGGCGGGATGCTCATCGTCTGTCCGTCTCCCAGGGTCTCCTCGTGGAACTCGTCCGACCCGAGCTCGCCGATGCGATAGCGCACCCGTCCCTCGAGCACCACGGAGATCTGCTCGTTGTCGTGCACGTGCGGGTCGATGTGGAAGCCCGGCTCGAGCACGAAGCGCGAGACCATCATCCGCTCACCGATGATGCGCTGCCTGGTGGCTCCGTCCACAGGGTGGTCGAGCTCGAGGTCTGCCCAGTCGTAGCTGGTCGCGCTCGAGCCGCTCCTGCCATCGGTCATCTCAGCTCCTTTCGTCGCACCAGTCTCGAACGATCACGGTCAGCTCGCCGCGGCCCGCGCGCACGGAATCGAGAGTCGGGGAACCGGGCGTAGCGGGCGAGCTTGCCCTCGCCCTGGAGCAGGGGATGGTCGCCCGGGATCTCCGCGCCGCGGTGGAAGAGCACGGCCACATGCTTCCTGGCCTTGGGGTCGATGCTGGCGAGGTTGCCCTCGTACATGAATGTGGGCGACTTCCACTTGATCGCCTCGGTGATGCGTTCGTCCGCCTCGAGGATGACGGAGCGCACGGCCAGGATGACGTCCTTGAGCGGATGCTCAAGCTCGTCCAGCCAAGCGCTGACCTCGGGGTTCTCGTTCATCGGCGCAGTGTCGCACCGCTGTCCAGCGTCCGGCGTCCGGCGTCCAAGGTTCAGCGCCCACCGCCCACCGCGCCGCTACAGTCAAGGCATGGCTGACCCATTGCTCGACGCGCGCGGCCTGAGCAAGACGTTCTCAAGCGGTCGCGGCAGCGGTCGCCGGGACGTCCACGCGGTCCAGGACGTCTCTCTCACCGTGCGACGCCGGCGAGACGCACGGGCTGGTCGGTGAGTCCGGCTCGGGCAAGTCCACGACCGGTCGCATCCTGCTGCGCCTCGTCGAGCCCGATGCGGGCAGCGCGACCTTCCGCGGCGAGGACCTCCTCGCGCTCTCGGGCGACGAGCTGCGCCGCATGCGACGGCACATGCAGCTCATCTACCAGGACCCCTTCTCCTCGGTCGACCCGCGCTTCCGGGCTCGCGACATCGTGGCCGAGCCATGGGCCATCCACGGCCTCTACGACCGTGAAGAGCGCCGCCGTCGTGCCGACGAGCTGCTGCAGCGCGTGGGCATCGACCCGGCGCTTGGCGAGCGTCGGCCGGCCTCGTTCTCGGGTGGCCAGCTGCAGCGCATCGGCATCGCCCGTGCCCTGGCGCTGGAGCCCTCGCTCATCATCTGCGACGAGCCGGTCTCCGCGCTCGACGTCTCGGTGCAGGCCCAGATCCTCAACCTGCTCATGGACCTGCAGGCAGAGCGAGGCCTCAGCTATCTCTTCATCGCGCACGACCTCGCGGTGGTGCGCCACATCAGCGACCGCGTCTCGGTCATGAAAGATGGCCGCATCGTCGAGAGCGGCAGCCGTGAGGAGGTCTTCGAACGGCCGCAGCACGCGTACACGAGGGCGCTGCTGGCGGCCATGGGCCTCGACCCGCTGGAGGATGCCCCGGCCTAGGTGGAGCGCCGGACGCGCGGGTCGATGGCGATCACGGCTAGGTCCGCGATGAGGTTGACCAGCGCCACCAGCAGGCCCGCGATGATGCCGATGCCCACGATGAGCGCGGTGTCGAGCCGTTTGAGCCCCAGCAGCAGGTCGGCCCCCAGACCGGGCATGGAGAAGACCACCTCGACCACGGCCACGCTGGAGAAGAGCCCGGCGAAGTCGAGCGCCAGGATCGAGAGCAGCGGCAGCAGCGCATTGGGCAGCAGGTGCCGCCAGCGCACCGAGCGGCTCGTCTCACCGAGAGACTCGCTGAAGGTGATGTACGGCTGGCTGCGCTGCTCGAGCAGCGAGGTGCGCAGCAGGCGGGCCAGGACCAGGCCGAAGGGGATGCCCAGCGTCAGCACCGGCAGCACGTAGGCGGCCGGTGAGTCTGCGCCGCCCGAGCGGGAAGATACCCAGACGGAAGGCGAAGACGTAGATCAGCAGCAGGCCTACGAGGAAGGCCGGAACCGCGGCCGTGGCACCGGCGAGGATGACCAGCAGCCGGTCGACGAGTCCCGCCCCGACCCACGACCCACAGCGCCAGCGGGATGGCGATGACCACCTCCACCGCGAAGGCCAGGGCCGTCAGCAGCAGGGTGGAGGGCAGTGATCGCAAGCAGCACATCGATGACCGGCTCGGCCTTGGCGAAGCTGTAGCCGAGGTCGCCCTGGGCCATGCGCGTCAGCGACTCGACATAGCGCATCGGCAGAGGGTCGTCGAAGCCGTAGGCCTCACGGATAGCCGCGAGCGACGCAGCCGAGGCCCCAGGCCCGGCCAGCTGGCGAGCCGGGTCCCCGGGGATGATCTCGACCAGCAGGAATCCGGCCGTGGCCACGATCCAGACGGTCACCAGCGCCGCCAGCAGCCGACGGACCACGTACCAGCCCATCAGCGCTCCTCGCGTCCGCGTGCGCAGCGATTCACCGACGAGGTTGGCGGCCATGACCATCACGCCCAGGAAGACCGCCGGGATGACGATGAGCGCGGGGTGGCTGCGGTAGTAGATGAGGTGCTGGCCCAGCATCGAGCCGATGGACGCCTCTGGCTCCTGCACGCCGGCTCCCAGGAAGCCCAGGGCCGACTCGAAGAGCACGGCCCAGCCGACCGAGAGCGCGGCATAGGCGCCGACCACCGGCAGCAGGTGCGGCAGGATGTGGCGGCCGAGCACGGTCGCTCGACCTCGCGCCCTGGACCCGCGCGGCTTCGACGTAGTCGCGCTCGCGCAGCACGACCGCCTGCCCGTAGGTCACGCGCGCGATAGGCGCCCAGAACACCGCGGCCAGTCCCACAACGAGCGCGAGCGTGCCCCGGCCCAGGATGGTGGCGATGGCGGCCGCGAGGAGCAGGCCCGGGATGGCCAGGCCGAGGTCCGTGAATCGCATCAGCACCGAGCCCGCGAAGCGCCTGGTGCTGGCTGCGAGCAGCCCGACCAGGAGGCCCGCCACGGTGGCGATGGCCACGGCCGAGAGCGCCGTGAGCATGCGTCAGCCCGCCCGCGTAGACCGTCCGCGCCAGCATGTCGCGGCCCCGTGGGTCCGTGCCTAGCGGGTAGCCCGTCGGCTCCGACCGGCAGCGGCTCGCCCAGCTCGGTCAGACCCTCGATCGACTCGAATGTGGGGTCGACCGGCGACAGCAGCTGATAGGCCACGACCATCACGACGCAAGGCGACGAGGAGGCCGACACCGATGCGCAGGCCCCACGGCCGGGGCTCCGCGGCCTGCGTCGGGGCCGATCGTCGGGCCGATCACGCCGCGTCGGCCCCACGGGGTGGTGGCAGGCCAGCGCCTTCCGCCGCCGGCCAGGCATACGTGGGCGTCGGTCTCGTAGCAGCATGGCATCGGCCCGCCCGCAGCGAGGCGCGAAGGCGCAGGCCGGGAACGTGCCGGGAAGGCTCGGTGGCTGCCCCTCGATGACGGGCAGTCGTTCAGCGGGTGGTGTCGCCGCACCGAGGACCCGAGCAGTGCGGCCGGGTACGGATGCCGGGGCCGATCGAGCAGTCGCTGCGCCGGCCCGAACTCGACGATTCGACCTGCGTACATGACAGCGATGTGATCGGCCATGCGCTCGAGCAGCCGCAGGTCGTGGGTGATGATCACGACCGCGGTGCCCGAGCTCCCGTACCAGCGGCACGAGCGACTCGATGACCTGCACCTGGACGAGCGCGTCCAGCGCGGTCGTGGGCTCATCGGCGATCACCAGCTGCGGCTCACACGAGAGCGCGGTGGCGATGGTGGCCCGCTGCAGCAGACCGCCCGAGAGCTCGTGGGGATAGCGTCCCATCACCGCTTCCGGGTCGTTCACGCCCAGGCGGCCGAGCAGGTCCGCCACCCGCGCGTCGGCAGCGGGGGACGAGAGGCTCCGATGCAGCTCGAGCGGCCGGCGCACCTGCGGTCCCACTCGCCGCAGCGGGTCGAACGAGCGGAACGGGATCCTGGGGCACGAAGCTCACCCGGGTCCCGCGCAAGCCCGCGGTCTCGTCGACCCCGGGCGCACCGATGATCGCTCCATCCAGCCGGATCTCGCCGGCCGTGATGCTTCGACTGCGCCCCAGCAGGCCAAGCACGGCCAGCCCGAGTGTGGTCTTGCCGCAGCCGGATTCGCCGACCACGCCAACCACCGAGCCGCGGGGCACGGACATGTCGACACCGCGCAGGATGTCGCCGCTCGCGGTCGAGACGCGCAGGCCCTCGACCGTCAGCAGCGTCGTCGCTACGACGGGTAGGGCCGCTTCGACCCCGGCAGGATCAGGCGTCGTCCTTCACCCAGGCCCGCTTCCAGTCGTAGGGGGCGTAGGTCGCGAGCGTCGGCATGGCACCGACTCGCTGGCCGTACACGACCTGAGGGGTCACCTCCATGACCGGGATGCCGGCGACCTCGTCGATGAGGCGCTGCTGGACCTCGAGCAGGGCCGCGTTCCGCTCCGCGCCCGAAGGGCATGCTGCTCGGTGGCGTTGAAGGCGGCGTCGATGTCCTCATCGCAGAAGTGCGAGATGTTGAGGAAGGAGCCGCAGATGAAGTTGGTCGAGACGTAGTCCTGGACGTCCGGATAGTCGGCGCTCCAGTAGGTGGAGGAGAGGTCACGTGCGTCCGGCTCGTAGACCAGGGTGAAGAACTCGCCCGTCTGCAGACCGGTCAGCTCGACGGCGAAGCCCACCGCTTCGAGGTCCTGGCGCAACGCGGTCGCGTTGGCCGATCCGTACGGGTCGGTGAGGTCGTAGATGACTTTCACCGGGCGTGCCGTCGTAGCCGCCCGAATCGAGGTAGCCGCGCGCCACCTCCGGGTCGTAGGGGTAGATACGGGTACCGTCGGGGTCCGACTGCAGCGTCGAGCGAGCCCATCAGCTGGTTCCAGGCTTGGCTAGCTCCGCCGAACTGGATCGTGAAGTCTCGCGTCACCGCATGCGCCACGGCGAGGCGCAGGTCCTTGTTGCCGAACATACCGGCGTTCTCCAGCGCCAGGTAGTAGATCCGCGGCCCGACCGCGGCCTCCACGGTCACGTTGGGCGCCTGTCCCAGCGTGCGGAGCGCCGGCGGGGCCGATGGTGAACGGCTCGTAGACGCCATCCGCCTGGCCCGATTCGAGGCGCAGCACCTGCGAGTTCTCGTCGACGGCCAGGTCCACGTGGATCTCGTCGAGATACGGCAGCTCGGGGTCGACGTAGCCTTCGTTGCGCGCCAGCGTCAGGTCCGAGCCCTTGTTCCACTCCTTGAGGTAGAACGGTCCGGCGCCGACCGGCCGGTTGCCGAAGTCCTCGCCGCGCTCGGCCACGGCCTCCGGCGGCACGGGCCAGCTGGTGGCGATGGTGAGCCCCAGCAGGAACGTCGTGGTCGGCGCTTCGAGGGTCACCTGCAGCGTGCGATCGTCGATGACCTCGATGCCTTCGACGCTGTCGGCCTCGCCTGCGTTGAACGCGGCGGCGCCCTCGACCGGGAACAGGTACCCGCTGCCCCACGACGGGGCCGGGGCACCGTCCGGCGTGGGATCGAGCGCACGGATCATGCCGTAGGCCACGTCGGCTGCGGTCACCCCTCGCGGCTCGAAGTCGGGACCGGCGAACATCGCGCCCGGCTTGAGCGTGAAGGTGTAGACCAGTCCGTCATCGGACACCTCCGGCATGCCCTCGGCAAGGGCCGGGACGAGCTCGCCTTCGGGCGTGAAGTGGTAGAGCCCCTCGAACAGGGCTCCGGCCACGGTGTTGTACTCGATGGTGTCGACCGCCTGGTTGTTGTCGAGCGTGCGCGGGTCGTTGAGCGCGACAAGCTCGAGTCGGCCACCTCGCTCGGGAACCTGAGCGACGACGACGAGGGCACCACTGGCGATCATGACCGCGGCAAGCAGCAGGCTGAGCAGCAGGGTTGGGAGCACCTTTCTCACGACGAACCTCCTGGGACGGCTGATGGTCCGAGTCTACGGTCGCCGGGAGGCGCCCGGCAAGGCATCTCGTTGGCGCCGTAAGCATCCAAACGTCTGTGCTGGTCGAGCGGATACGAGGTGAGCCCCGTCCGTACGCTGGAGTTGTTGGAACCAGCAACCGAACGGGCTCACCATGGAGTCTATCGCCGTGCCCATCTCGATCACGGTCCGGATCCATCCCGAGGGTGCCGACATCGGCTCCCTGGAGCGCGCCGTGAGTGCCGGTCTGACCGAGGCGGGTCAGCGGATGTGGCAGGAGTTGCTGGGCAACCTCGAGCGGCTGCTCGTGGTGGGCCGGGGCCATGTCGGCTGTGGCGGCATCCTCAAGGCCAACGGCCGGGCGCCCGGCCGACCTCACCCTCGCGGGTGAGGTCGGCCTGTCCCGTCGCCGCTACCGCTGTGGGGCCTGCGGCGACGAGATCGTGCCCCTCGACGAGCTCCTCGGCTGGCGCCCAGGATGCAGCACACCCTCGGGGTCCGGGAGCGCGCCCTCTTCCTCGTCACCGAGCTGTCTCATGCCAAGGCCGCGCGCACACTCGATGAGCTGCGCGGCCTCGGCGTCAGCCACGGCCAACTCAACGACCGCCGCTCCGGCACCCACATGGAGGTCAAGCTGGGCCTCGTCTTCACGGGCACCGAGCAGACCGGCCGGCATCGGCGCCGGCTGCTGGACCGCCACCTCATGGGTGGCACGGGCTCCTGGACGACGTTCGCCGAGCGCTTCACCGCGGCCTGCGCGGCGCTGGGCGTCTACGAGGCCGAGCGCATCCTGTTCGGGTCCGACGGTGCCGCCGCCATCAGGTGGATCCGCGAACGCAGTTTCCCCGACGCGATCGAGCTGCTCGACTGGTACCACCTCTCCGAACAGCTCCGCTTCGGCATCGGCGGACAGCACGAGGCGGTCCTTTCGACCGCGCTCGGGGCGGCCATGCATGGCGATGTCGAGGCGCTCCTCGCCATCCTGCGCAGCCACGCCCGCTCGCTCGAGCGGACGACCACGAGCAGGCGCTCCGCTGCCGGGCCGTCATCGGCTACGTCGAGCACAACCGACGTGGCATCGCCAACTACCGCGTCGTGCCGCTGGCCAGCTCGGGGCCCATGGAGAAGGGCGTGGACATCACTATCTGTCGGCGCTTCAAGACTCGCGGCATGAGCTGGTTCAGGAAGGGCGTGAGCCACCTGCTCCACCTCAAGCTGCTGCGCCTGGACGGGACCTGGGATCGCTACTGGGCCGAACGCATTGCCGCATCGCTACGCCCATGGCCCGTCGCAGCATGAGCATCGGCACAGGAACTTAGATGCTTCCGTTGGCGCCCGGCACCCGTATGCTGTGCCGCATGGACACGCGCGCTGCCGCCGATAGCGCGGCATCGATCATCCGCGAGCGATCCGGCCGCGAGCCGCAGGTCGGTGTCATCTGTGGCACTGGCTTCGCGCCGTGCACGGACGTGCTCAGTGACCGCGTCACCATCCCCTTCGCCGAGCTGGGCTTCCGGCCCAGCCTCATCCCCGACCACGTCAACGAGGTCGATGTCGGCGAACTCGGCGGCGTCACTGTCGCGGCCGTGAAGGCCAAGGTGCTGCCCTGCGATGGCGCCACCGTCGAAGAGAGTGGCCTGCCGGCCCGGACCCTGGCTCGGGCCGGTTGTCGCCGGCTGCTCTACTCGGCCAACTCCGGCTCGATGCGTGAGGAGGTTCCGCCCGGCTCGTTCCTGGCCTTCACCGACCACATCAACTTCAGCGGCGTCAATCCGCTGGCCACGGAGCGCCAGGGTATCGGCTGGGGCACACCGTACCGCTCGATGGCTGAGCTGTATGAAGCAACGCTAACGACCGCGGTGTGCGCCGCGGTCGAGATGGCCGGTGTGGCTCTGCCGACCGGGGTAGCGGGCTTCTGGACCGGCCCCAGCTTCGAGACGCCTGCCGAGATCCGCCTGGCCCGGATGGCGGGTTGCTCCATCTCGTCGAACTCGTTCCTGCCGGAGGTCATGGCTGGCTACCACGCGGGGATGGAGGTCGTGGCCTTTACCTTCGTCTCGACCATGTCCGCCGGGATCGGCCCGCCCATCGACCTCGGGCCCGTGCTGGAGCTGACCCGTCAGGCGCACGCTGACTACCGCACCATCCTGCGCGCGGCGATCCCGGTCCTGGCCTAGGCGGCCACCGGTCCGTTCTCGTCGATCGGATCGGATGGTGCCTTCGCGTTCCGCGCCAGCAGCACGAAGGGCAGCGCCAGCGCGCTCACGGCGCCCGACACCAGGTACGAGGCGGCGTAGCCCGACACGTCAGCCACGCGACCCAGTGCCGGCTGCGCGATGGCGCCGCCGATGGAACCCATGAGCGAGTCGAAGGAGAGCACCGTGGCTCGTTGCTCGGACGGGATGAGACCGTTGAGGAAAGCCTGGCGGATGGGGCCGGCGACAGCGAAGACGAGCGCCCAGCACACCAGCAGCACGATGGCCACGTAGAAGGCGCCCGTGCCCAGCGTGTCCTGGTTGAGCCCGACCAGGCCGATAGCCACGAGGATGATGGACTCGAGGGCGACGGCCAGGAAGATGGCGTTCGTGCGCCGGCTGAAGAAGCGACGGACGATGGGCACGGACAGACCGCCAACGATCTGAGCACCAGCCACGATGGCCGCCGCCAGGCCGGCGACGCTGTAGGCCGTGGGGTCGCCATAAAGCTCGAGCAGGTACGGCTGCATCGCATAGAACGCATAGAAGCCGACGCCCCCGGTGAACGGAGCGGCCAGCATCATCCAGCGCACCGGCCGGTTGCGCAGCCCACCATCGATGGAGCCACGAGCGATGTCCTTGACCGCGGTCGCCGTGCTCACGTCGGTCTTGGGTTTGAAGCCCACGTCGCGCATCAGGAAGAAGGCTGCGGCCAGGGCTACGCCGAGCATGATCGCACGCAGCACATAGGGCACCCCCAGCGAGGTCATCTGGGCCACGATGCCACCGAGCACGGAGCCGCCCAGCATGGCCACGCCGCCGATGGTCTGACCGCGGCCGAAGACGGTCTCGAGGTTGCCCTCGAAACCGGTGGCGCCAAGCGCGTCCACCAACCAGGCTTCGGTCGCACCGCTGAAGAAGGTGAAGCCGAGACCGAGCAGCATGGAGGCCAGGGCCCAACCGATGAATGGGGCCTCGATCTGCCACATGGCCAGGTACGCGAGCGTCGACAACAGCAGGGTGGCCGCGCCGAGCATGAACGACAAGCGCCGGCCTCTGGTGTCGGCGACCACGCCCGTAGGGACCTCGAAGATGACCATGCCGATGGAGAAGAACGCGTTGGCGGCGAAGGCCTCGGTGTTGTTGAGGCCGGCATCCAGGAGGAAGAGCGTGTTGACGCCCCAGATGAGCGAGGCAGCCAGCGTCGTCAGCAACGTCAGCAGCAGGTAGATGCGCTGGACCTGTGTCGCGGTGGTGCTCACGACAGGCGGGGATTGCACATGAGTCGCTAACCCTACATGCCCTGTCCAGCGCATCTCGATCGAGGGAATCCGTGCCACGGATGAGCCGCGAGCTAAGGAGCGACCCGATGCATCGTCGAGGGCTTAGGGCCACGCTCCTCGCATGGATACACGACGATCAGCCGACGCCGACGCTCCGCTCGCGGGCATCCGCGTGCTCGATCTGTCCCGGCTCCTGCCCGGGCCCTACTGTTCGCTGCTGCTGGCTCAGCTCGGCGCCGAGGTCATCAAGGTGGAGACGCCCCTGGCCGGTGACTACGCTCGGCTGGCGCCGGAGGAGATCGGCTTCGGTGGCGTCTTCGAGGCGCTCAATCGGGGCAAGCGCAGCATCGCGGTCGACTATCGCAGGCCGCGTGGTCGGGACCTGCTCCTGCGACTGGTGGGCAGTGCCGACGTGTTCATGGAGTCGTCGCGACCCGGCCGACTCGACCGTTGTGGGCTGGGAGCGGTGCCCGTCCGTGCCGTCAACCCGGCCATCGTCTATTGCTCGATCTCCGGGTTCGGGCAGACCGGCCCGCATCGTGACAAGCCCGGCCACGACATCGACTACCTGGCCGTGAGCGGCGTGCTCTCGTTGCTTGGTGCGCCCGGTGATCAGCCCGTGCCGCCAGGGCTGCAGCTCGCCGATGTCACGACGGGCACGCTGGCCGCCGCCCGCATCCTCGCGGCGCTGGTCGGCCGCGCCCATACGGGCTACGGTGCCTACCTGGACGTGGCCCTCATCGACAGTGCCGTGTCCTGGTTGGGCACGCTCGGCTCGGGCCTCGCTGAGGCCGGCCGGCGTCCTGGGGCCATGAGCGGCGCCTACCCCTGCTACGACACGTATCGCGCCGCCGACGGTCGCTGGCTCGCGGTCGGCGCCCTGGAGGTGCCGTTCTGGCGGGCGTTCTGCTGGGGCCTCGACCGCGAGGATCTCGGTGCCGCGGCAATTCGATCCCAGCGCCATCGCCGAGGTCGCCGCGGTCGTCGCGGGGCGGACCAGCGGCGAATGGCTCGATCGCTTCGATGACGACGCCTGCGTGGCCCCGGTCAGGCTGCCCGCTGAGGCGCTCGAGGACGACTATGTCCGCGTCCGCGGCCTGGGCTCGCAGCTCGAGACCTCGGCCCCACGGCTCGGCGCCGACACCGACGACGTGCTGGCCGAGGCCGGCATCGCCGCGTCCTTGATCGACGAGCTCACCCGCGCGGGCGTGGTGGCCGGGGAGCAAACGGCAGCACGCGCCGGCCGAGCGGCTCGTCTGGGAGCGATGCTCGCCCGCCGGCGCCACGCGGAGGCGGTGCCGACGGCCTAGGCTTGCGCCATGCGCGATGCCGAAGCAGTCATCTCCAGCCTCGGCCTGGTGCCCCATCCCGAGGGTGGCTACTATGCTGAGACGTGGCGAGCCGAGGCTGAGCCCGGTGAACGGCCCTCGGGCACGGCCATCTACTACCTGCTCCGCCGCGGCGAGCGCTCCCGCTGGCATCGTGTCGATGCCGCGGAGGCCTGGCATCACTATGCCGGTGACCCGCTGGCGCTCTCTATCGCGGCAGGCTCCGGCGACGAGGCAGCGCAGCGGCAAGTGCTCGGACCGGACCTCGAAGCCGGCCAGCGACCCCAGCTCATCGTCGAGCCCGGCGAGTGGCAGTCGGCCAGCTCACTGGGGGAGTGGACCCTGGTCGGCTGCACTGTCTCACCGGGGTTCCGTGTCGAGGGCTTCGAGCTGGCCGAGCCCGACTGGGAGCCGGGTCGCTAGTACCCGCGCACGAGCTCGCCGGCAAGGCCCTACGCTGGCAGCGTGACAGCACCTGCTTCGAGACCGATCGGGAATGTGGGCCGCGTCGGGGAGCGCGTCGTGATTCGCGTCGTCGGCGCCAATCCGGCCATGGATCGCGTCTCCATCTGGCGACCCATCAGCTTGGGTGAGGTCAACCGCGCGGTGGAGGTCTCGGTGTTGCCCGGCGGCAAGGGCTTCAACGTGGCCCGGGCCACGGTCAGGCTGGGCTGCGAGACCGCCGCCTATGGCTTCCTCGGCGGACATGTCGGCGCGGCCCTGCGCGAGATGATCCTGGCCGAGGGCATCGTCGACCGCCATACCACCATCGCCGCGGGGACACGTGTCTGCTTCATCGTGGTCGAGCCCGACCCGGGCCGCTCCACCGTGCTCAACGAGCCTGGGCCTGCCGTGAGCGAGGCGGAGACCGCGCGCTTCCTCGACGCCCTCCGCGCGGATTGCCTCGCCCGTGACGTGGTCGCGCTCTCGGGCAGCATGCCCGATAGCGTGGACCCGACGGTGGCCGGTGAGATCGTCGCCATCGGCAATGCCGCCGGCAGTCGCACCATCGTCGACATCCACAGCGAAGCATTGCGCCACGCGGTGGCCAACGGACCATGGATGGTCAAGTGCAACCGTGATGAGCTGCTCGGGCTGATCAGCGACGATGTCCCCGACCAGGTCGCTATCGCGCGGCACCAGGGCCTGTCGCTGTCGATGCTGGCCGCCGAGATGCTCCAGCTCCGCGATCGCGGGGTGGACATCGTGGTGGTCAGCCTGGGGGCAGACGGCGTGCTGCTGGCCGACGTCGAGGGCGTGCTCCGGGTGCGGGTCCCAGCCATCGACGTGGTCAATGCCACCGGCTCCGGCGACCTCCTCCTGGCCGGCCTGTCGGTCGGTCTGCAGCAGGGTCAGGCAGCGCGCGAGGCCGTCCTGCTGGGGGCGGCTTGTGGCACGGCGGGCGCGACACATCTACCGCCGGAGCTTCCGTCCGACTTCAGCGCGGACGCCTGGCTCGAGCGCCTGGCGGTCGAGCCCGTCGAGCCCGCGCCGTGATCGCCCTCGGTATCGACGTCGGTACCACCCACACCAAGGTGCTGGCCCTCGATATCGCCAGCGGTCGCACCCTGGCCGTCGAGTCCGCACCGACGCCCCTGCGCCACGACGCCGACGGGGAGGCCCACCGCGCCGCCGACGTGCTCGAGGCGGTCATCGAGCTGATGGCCAGGGTCAGCGCCTTGCTGGGTCGGGCGCCGGAGGTGGCCGCGCTGTGTGTCGCCAGCGTGGGCGAGGAGGTCGTGCTGCTCGATGCCGAGGGCCACCCCGTCGGTGACACCATCGCCTGGTATGACCCCCGCGGCTTCGAGCAAGCCGCCGCGTTCGTGGCCGGTCCCGGTGCTCAGCTGGCCCTTTCGAAACGATGGCCGCCGGACGCCACGTTCTCGCTCTTCAAGCTGATATGGACGCGCGACAACCGGCCCGCCGAGTACGCGGCCGCGACGTCCTGGACGGATCTGGGCGATTCGGTCCTCTGCGGCCTGGGTGGGGAGCCGGTCATGGATTGGTCGCACGCCTCGCGAGCGGGTGCCTTCGACCTCGAGGCGCGCAGCTGGGATCGCGCCACCATCGAGGCGGCGGGTCTGGACATCGCCTTTCCCCGGCTCGTGGCCTCGGCCTCGGTCATCGGAACCCTCAGCCCGGCACTGGCCGAGCGGACCGGTCTTCCGGACGGGGTCGCCCTCGTCACCGGGGGTCACGACCACCTCTGCGCCGCCTACGGCGCCGGAGTACGAAGTACGGCTGAGCTGTTCCTGTCGGCCGGAACGTCCGAGGCGCACCTGGCCCTGCTCGAGGCACCCCTGGGCGGCGAGATGGCCGGCCGCGTCGACCAGGGCTGCTTCGTGGATGCCGGGAGCTATTACGCCCACATCAACATCCACTCGGGCCACTTCTTCAAGCAGTGGCGGCGCCTGCTCTACGGCGACGTCGAGGAGAGCGACATGTACGCGGAGGTCGCGAACGCGCCCATGGGGGTAAGCGGTGTCACCTTCGAACTCACCGATGACCTGCGGCGTGCTCGCCTTGACGAGGTGCCCTACGACGCGGACCGCGGGACGCTGATGCGCGCGGTCCTGGAGGGGCTGGCCAGACGCTCAGCGGCCATCATCGATGAGCTGGAGGCCGCCAGTGGTGGCCCCTATGAGCTGATCGTCGTGGCCGGACACCCCACCAGGCTGGATCTGTGGAGAAGCCTGCGGATGGCTGCCTACGGCCGGCCCATGGCCGCGGTCGACGAGCCGGAGAGCGCCGCCTTCGGAGCCGCCGTGATGGCCGCTCAGGCGGTGGATGCGCCCGGTGCCAGTGACCTGGTGGCTCGCCGAATCGCCTGGAGCGACGACGACACCCGGTCCGAATGGGGGAGTGGATGAGGAACGAGCGGCTCACGACCGTCGACGTGGTCTGAGTCAAGGGCGTCCGGGTCGGTACCGCGGAGCGCCGCGCGATGGGGTTTGGCAGACTTGCACCATGGCGCGCTTCAGCTACGACTCCGAGACCGTCGAGCGCTTCCCCAGTGTCGTGGGCGGCGTCATCCATGCTGACGGCGTCACCAACCGGCCATCTCCTGCGGAGCTCAGCGCCGCCTTCATGGCCGAGCAACGCGCGGTTCGCGAGCGCATCGGCGACACGCCCTTGAGCGAGCTGCCGACGCTGGCGGCCTGGCGTGGCGCGTTCCGCAGCTTCGGCGTCAACCCCACCAAGTACCGTTCCGCGGCGGAGGCGCTGCTGCGGCGGCTCACCAAGCAGGGCGATCTGCCCTCCATCAACACCCTCGTCGACCTTGTCAACCTGGTGAGCATCCGCTATGCGCTGCCGGTCGCGGTCTTCGATCGAGCGCGCCGTGAGCGGCGGCACGATCGTCCGCTTCGCGCACGGCGGCGAGACCTGGGCCGATCTCGGTTCCAGCGAGGCCGAACATCCGGAGCCCGGCGAAGTCATCTTCAGCGACGATGAGGACACCGTCAGCGCCCGTCGCTGGTGCTGGCGGCAGTCGCGCGCCAGCGCTGCGCAAGATGACACCACGGAGAATCCTGGTGACCGTCGAGGGCCTCCATGACGCGGCACCTGACGACATCGACCGGGCCTTGCGAGACCTGCAGTCCCTGCTCGGCACGTACGCCACTCCGTCCGCGGTGCGCAGCGACATCCTCGACGCCACCAACCCCGTCTTCGCGCGCTGACGCGGACGCATGACGGCTGAGCACACATGAAGGCCGTGCGCATCTACAGCGATGCCGACGGCGCGTCGCACTTCGAGAGCCCCGCCGGTACCGGGCACGTCACGCGCGTCGTCGGTGGCATGCCGTCGAACGGTGTGTTCCTCCATCTCCAGGAGCAAAGGGGGACCCCGTGAGGTTCGGCATCGACCTGCCCAACTACGGCGAGTTCGGCGATCCGGGCCTGTTGCTGGACCTGGCGCTCGAGGCCGAGGGCGGAGGCTGGGACGGCTGTTTCCTTTGGGACCATGTCGTCCTGGGCGACCACACCCCGGTCACCGACCCATGGGTGGTCATGTCGGCCGTGGCCATCCGCACCGAACGTCTCTGCTTCGGTCCCATGGTCACACCGCTGGCTCGCCGACGAATGAACAACCTGGCGCGTGCGACCGTGGCCCTCGACCGACTCTCCGGCGGTCGCTTCATCATGGGCGTCGGCCTTGGCCTCTTCGATGATACGGAGTTCTCAGCCTTCGGCGACGAGGGTGATCGGAGGGTGCGCGCCCAGGTCCTCGATGAGAGCCTGGCCGTCCTGGTAGCGCTGTGGAGCGGTCGGGCGGTGGACTTCGAAGGGGAGCACGTGCACGCGCGGAGCGTGCCCTTCCTGCCGACCCCTCGGCAACGACCGCGCATCCCCATCTGGGTCGCCGGGCTGTGGCCCAACAGGCGCCCGATGCGACGAGCCGCAGCGTGGGACGGCGCGTTTCCCATCGACGCCGCCGTGGACCTTGCGACGCCGATGAGCCCCGAAGCCATGGCCGATGCCGTGGCGTTCATCAACGAGAACCGCACCACGGATGGTCCCTATGACATCGTCCACGCCGGGATCCTGAGCGGCGACCGCGAGCATGATGCCGCGCTCGCCCAGCGCTATGCCGAGGTCGGTGTGACGTGGTGGCTCGAGCACATCTATCCCGGCCGCATGGCGCTCTCCGAGGTTCGCGAGCTCATCCGTTTGGGGCCTCCGCGCACCGGCTAGGGAACCGCGCCGTGAGGCCCGGCGTCATACCGATGCACTCCGCATAGAGGTACGACCATGCGCTCCCTGTCCCGGATCATCGTCATGTCGCTGGCAGCACTGCTCATGCTGCCCGCAGCTGCCAGCGCGCAGATCATCGAGCCCGAGCCGATACCGATGCCGCCGCGACCCTGCATGGACTGCTGGTGGCCGGTCGACGCCGTCGCCCAACTCGACGGCATCGAGGCCGACATCGAGGTCACCGACGGCAAGACCGTCGCCCGCTACCGCTTCGAGCTCAGCAATCCCGCTCGCGAGGGGCGCCGCGGTGGACCGGGTGCGGAAGGCCGCATCGTCTTCCCGGTCCCGGCCGGCAGCTCCGTCACCGACCTCGTGCTCTCCGGTGGCCCGGAGACGCTCGAAGGCCGTCTGCTCGACGCCGACGATGCCACGCGCATCTACGAGGACATCGTGCGTCGCCTCATCGACCCGGCCCTGCTGCGCTCGCTCGAGGGCGACATGTATGAGGTTCGCGCCTTCCCGGTGCCGGCGGGTGAGGAGCGCCAGGTCAGCTTCACGGTGACCACCCCGCTGCTGGCCGAAGGCGAGCAGGCCATCGTCGAGGTGCCCTGGTCGCGGATGTCTCCACGCCCGGCCGGCGGCCAGGTCGCCGTCGACGTCGATGTGCCCTGGGAGGTTCGCTCGGCGATCGCGCCGGGCTTCGAGCTCGACGAGGAGCGCATCGACAGCGGCCGCATCGGCCTGGGCTGGGAATCCTCGGCCGGCTGGACACCGGACACCAACTTCCGTCTCTATCTCAGCGGCGGCGAAGGCCTCATCGACACTCGCCTGCTGCCCTATCGCGAACGCGGCGAGGACGGCTACTTCGGCCTGCTCTTCGCACCGGTCATCGAGCTCGACGAATCGGTCGCCCGCGACGTGGTGATCGTGCTCGACCGCTCCGGGTCGATGGAGGGTGACAAGATGGCGCAGGCCATCACTGCCGCCGAGTATGTGCTCGAGCAACCTTGGGGGGGATGACCGCTTCGCGGTGGTCGACTTCTCCCGCTACATCCGCACCTTCGACGAAGAGCTGCGACCGGCCGCCGACGCCCAGGACGGCATCGACTACGTGCAGGGCATCGCCGCTGGCGGCAACACCAACATCTCCGGCGCGCTCGAGCGCGGCCTGGAGTTCCTCGATGGCGAGCGCCCCGGCACCGTCATCTTCCTGACCGACGGCCTGGCCACGGTCGGTATCGAGGAGGCTGACGGCATCCTCGAGGTCGCCGAGCGCGGCGCCCCCGAGCGTACTCAGCTGTTCGCCTTCGGTGTCGGCTACGACGTCGACACCGTCCTGCTTGACGCCTTGGCCAGCACCTTCACCGGCAGCAGCCACTACGTCACTCCCGAAGAGCGCATCGACACCGAGGTCGCCGCGGCTCTGGGAGAAGGTCTCCACTCCGGTACTCTCCGACATCGTCATCAGCATCGACGGCGTCGAGACCTGGGACCTGGCTCCGTCCGAGATCGCCGGCATCTTCGCCGGCAACCAGACCCTGCTCACGGGTCGCTATGAGGGCGACGGTGAGGCTGCGGTGACCGTCACCGGCAACTCGGCCCAGGGGCCTGAAGAGTTCGTCTACGACGTCGTCTTCCCCGAACGTGACGAGGCTGATCCCACGGTCGCCCAGCTGTGGGCCCAGCGTCGGGTAGCCGACCTGCTCACCGAGCTGCGCATCGAAGGCGCTCGCGACTCGCTCATCGAGGAGATCGTCGAGGTCGCCAACCAGTTCGGCATCGTGACCCCGTACACGGCCTACCTCGCCGAGGAGCCAGACATGGTCTTCGACGGCGACCGCATGGCCTTCGACGCGGTGACCGAGGCTGAAGAAGCCTTCGCAGCCGCGCCGTCGTCCGGCAAGTCGGCCGTGCAGCGGGCCGGGGCTCTCGAGGACCTGCGCGAGGGCAATACCACCCTGGGCACCGACGCATCCCAGATTCTCGGGGCGCACACGTACTACCTGGTCGACGAGACCTGGACGCGTGACGACTTCGAGCCTGACAGCGACGCACCCGAGGTCATGGTCGGCTCCCCCGAGTTCCTCGAGCTCATCTCCGAGGCCCCCGAGATGGCCGACGCGGCCACGCTCGGGGAGCGCGTCATCACCCTGGGTCCCGACGGTTGGATCACCATCGTCTGGCCAGACGTGGAACCCGCCGCGTAACCCCTCTCCAATCGCCGCACCAGACCGCCGGGGCCATGAGGCTCCGGCGGTCTTCTGGCTGGACCCCGTGGTGGGCTAGAGAGGTTGACGGCCCGCGCCGCCCGGGCGGACCATGCGTACGTCAGTCGGGGATAGGGGGTGGATGATGTGTCGTTCGATAGCGGTGTTCTTGATGGTGTCGCTGCTGGCACTGAGCGGCGCGGTCACGTCGGCTCAGGAGCCGGGGGCCAGCCCGGAACCGGAGTGGCAGCGTGTCGAGGTCCCGGAGGCAGGCATGGCCTTGACCTTCCCGGGCGACTGGAGCGTCGTGGTCCAGATGGTTCGCCATAGCGCGGAGCTCCCGGCGGCGCTGGGTGCATCGGACCCGGTGGATCTCTGGGTCGTCGTGCAGGCAGGGGCGCCCGACGGTAGCGGCTGCGAGCTGCTCATGTACGGTGAGCATCCTCTGGGCTTCGGGGAGCACGCCGAGTGGATCGGGGACAACCTCGAGAGCCAGGACGCCACGATATCGATGATGACGGCATCGGTCGACCTTCCGGTCGGTGAGGCCGTTCGCTTCGACATCGCCACCGCGGACGAGGGCGTCTGGACGGCCTACCTCTTCGAGGCCCAGGAGACTCGGTACCAGCTGCGCTGTAGCGATGTCGTGCGACACGAAGACGACTGGCTCTCGGTCGCCACGACGCTGGAGGCCCTCGCCTTCGAGCCCCTGGATCTCTCCCGGCCGGAGGAGACATCGCTGGGCGAGCGTGCCGATGTGGTCCTCGACTTTGACACCGTGGTGTCGGTCGTCCGTCCCGAGAACCCGGACTTCCCGGTGGCCTCGCTGATGAACGCCGATTGTGCCTTCGCCCTGTGGGTCCCGGCCGACGATGGATCGGCCCGCGAGTGGCTGGCCTGCACGCTCAACGAGACGCCCATGGACGTGGCCGAGTATCAGGGTGTGCCACCTGCCGAGACGATCACTGAGACCGGCGGCGAATGCATCTGGCGCTCGGACTACTGGTATCAGACCGATCGCCGCCAGATCGCCGCTTCAGCCTACGAGCTGACCGTGACGCCGGGCGGACAGGTCTTCGGCTGGTCGGACTATCCCGCGGAGCCACTCGACTGCCCGGACTAGCGCGTCGCCGGCACCAGGATGTCGAGGGCTCCCGGCAGGATGCGCGCTGACAGGCTGCCCTCGCCGACATAGTCGCCGTCTACCTCGAGTGGTGCCGGCTCGACGGCCTCGATGGTGACCTCGCGACCTCGCAGCCGGATGCTGTCGGAGCCGGTCTCCCCACCGAGTTGGGTGCGCCTCAGCTGATCGACGAGGCCCTTGAGTCCGTGGATGGGTCCGCGGGCGGCGACGGCGATGATGTCGAAGAGCCCGTCGGTCGGGTCGATGGGCATGCGCAGGTCCACGAGCCCGGGGATGAGCTGGCCCATGTTGCCCACCAGCACGATCGAGGCTTCCATCTCGATGACCTGGCCGTCGACCGTGATGCGCGAGGGCGTGGCCTTGATCTCCAGGCCCAGCTTGATGGCCTGGGCGAGATAGGCCGACTTGCCGATGCGCTGCTTGAGGCTGCTGGGGGTGGTGGCCATCAGCCGTGCGTCGAACCCCGCGCCGCAGCCGATGATGGAGATGGTCGTGACCTGGGGCCCGCCGACGGGTCGCAGTGTGACCTCGCCGAGGTCGATGGTCCTGGTGCGCTCGGTGGCCAGCGCCGCGGCCGCGCCATCGAGCGAGACCGGGATACCCAGCACGGCTGCCACTTGATTGCCGGTACCTGCGGGCACGAGCCCGACGGGCACATCGCTCCCGATCAGGGAGGTGGCGATATCGCGCACGGTGCCGTCGCCGCCGACACCGACCACGGCGGGCACACCATCGGCGAGCGCGGCCTCGATGAGCGGCCGGGTCTCGCCGGCTGAGCTGGTCTCGACGATGTGTGGGCTCGCCCCGTCTCGACGCGTCAGGACCTCGTCGAGCTGCCTCTTGAGACGGTCGCGCACTTTCGCTGCCCGTACCTGCGAAGCGTTCAGATTGATGACCACAAGACGGCTAGGCATCGCCGCTACCGTACCAGCGGGTCGAGCGCCAGGCCCATGCCTGTCCGGCCCGGAGAGCCGGACGTCAGGTCCCGGTCTTCAGCAGCACGTGCTTGATGTAGGTGCCGTCGAAGCGCTATGCCGCGACCACCGACCCGATGACTTCCTGCTGGACGATCTCGATATCCACGGTCGTGCCGGACACAGCCACCACGGACCGGCCACCCATGAGCTGGCGATGACGGCCGGGGGCGCCTCAGATCAACGGGCGTGGTCCGCTCCCGTCCGTGCGCATCCGATGACGGTGTGAGATGGCGGCTCCGATGATGCCCGCCTCGCTACCCAGGCTGGCCCACAGGATGGGCGGCGCCAGGGGTCGTGCCGCGGCTCGCCCGTGATAGGTGGATGCCACCATCGAACGCCAGCCAGCACCAGACGCCGACACCCCGCCACCCAGCACCAGGGCGCCGGGGTCGAGGATGCGCACGAGCGTGGCCAGGCTCGCGCCGATGGCTCGTGCCGCGGTGTCCACGATGACCGTGGCCGAGACATCACCCGTCGCCGCCCGCTCGAACACGTCGAGCGCCCCGTCGACCGCTTCGCCGGTGGCGGCCAGGTAGCGCTCACGGATGGCTTCACCCGAGGCGTATCGCTCCAGGCTCAGGCGGGTCCCGGGGTCCACGCCCCGGGCGACCTCGAGCTCGCCGATGGCGATGGCCTCGCCGCGTGCGCCGGGACGCGCCCGGCCGCGCTCGACGAGAGCATAGGAGAGCCCGGTACCGACGACCACGAAGGCGTAGCTGTCCAGGCCTCGCGCGACACCCCGCGCACCTTCACCCAGTGCGGCGCAGCGGACATCCGAGTCGGCGCTGGTCGGGGCCAGGTCGGCCAGTAGCTCCATCGGTTGCGTGGTCCACTCCAGCACCTCGTGGCTGCTGAGCCGGCCATCGCGGTCCACGTATTCCGGGAAGCCGGCGCCGATGCCGTCGACCTGGAAGTCGGCGTCGCTCGCGGCCTGCATGAGCTCCTCGGCTAACTGCCGGGTGACGCTGAGGCCGGGATCGCGTCGACCGGCGACGAGGGTCGGCCGACGCCTGATCGCAACCAACTCGTTCGCCTCTGTCAGCAGTCCGCCTGCGACCTTCGTGCCGCCGACATCGAGTCCGATAGTGGCGGAGCGGCTCACGTCGTCGCCCGGGGCTCGTCGTAGTGCGGGGCCACGCCCACGATGAAGCCCGTGTCCCCCTCCGGCGGACAGCCGAGGCCGAGCGTCGTGCCCCGTGGCGCGATGAGCGTGTCCCCGGGCGTCAGCATGAACTCGTCGGTCTCGCCGTCCATGAGGACCGAGGCCAGCATCCGGCCATGGGTCATGTGCAGGCACGCGTCTCCGCCGTAGCGACGTGCGGGGCCGGAGCCACCGGCCGGGATGTGACCGGTCGCGGCGTGCAGGTACTCGGTGCTCGCGATGAGGGCCCAGAGCACGTCCCCTTCGAGGCGCAGCAGGCGATCAGCAGGCCGTACCAGACGGATGCGTCGCGTCCGCTCGAGGGCCGGCGCCAGTTCGGGCCAGTGTCCGATGGCCCGCTCGTCGCCGTAGCGACCGTGCTCCAGGAACGGCTGTGCCTTGGCGTAGGCGGATGACGCGCCCGTGGACGGTGTCGGTGAGAACAGCTCCATGACCCGGACCGGTTGTGCCTCCCGGTTGAAGCCGTCATGCCACGTGTCCCGACGGAAGAACTGAGCATCACCCTCATCGGCCTGAACGACCTGGCCGTGCTCGGGGTCGGCCGGCACCAGGCTGCCCTCGAGCACGACGTAGACGATGTCCGCCCGGAAGATGGTGGGGTTCTCCGGGGAGTGGATGAAGCTCCCTCTCGGCGGGAGCTTGAAGATGATCGCGTGGAGCAACGGCGACGAGATGAGGATCTCATCCTCGACGTAGCCCGAGCCCTCGTCACCCCAGCGGTACTGTGTCGCCTCGCCCGCCCGGATGACCGTCGGCGAGGTGTACCTGATGCGAGGCGTGCGGCCCCCCTGCGAAATCGGATCCACGTCGTCCTCTTCTCGGCTGCGGCGCCCCATGATATCGTTTGCACCCTTCGCGGGGGAACGCACGAGCGTGGTGTGGCGACGAGGCCGGGGACCGCCCCGGTGACGCTTCGGTGAGGCCATTTCGCCAGGAGGAGCAGCTGCTGTCTGGTAGTCCGCGCGTGCGCCTCGGCGTCGTTGGTCTGGGCCTCATCGGCCAGGTCGTCCATCTACCGAACCTTGCCCGTCTCGGGGAGTCCTTCGTGGTCACCCACGTCAGCGACCTGTCTGTGTCGCTGATGGAGACCGTGGCCTCGAGCCTGCCCGGCCCGCCTCGTCGCTCGCTCGACGCCGTCGACGTCTGCCACGACCCTGAGGTCGACGCCGTGCTGTTGTTGACGCCCGGCGCGCACGCGCCCCTGGCAGAGACGGCTTTGCTGGCGGGCAAGCACGTCATCAGCGAGAAGCCCTTGTGCGTGACCCAGGCTGAGGCGCGTCGGCTTGAGGCCATCGCCCACGAGTGCGGCCTGGTCCTTCAGGTCGCCTACATGAAGGCCTACGACCCCGGCGTCCGCGCGGCGCGTGCGGCGCTGCCCGACCTCGGCGAGGTCCAGCTCGTAAGCGTGGAGATCCGCCACCCGACCCACGAGAGCCAGATCGCCGCCCTGGACTACCGCACCGCCGCCGACTTCGACGCGTCCCTCATCCACGCTGCTGAGGCCGCCGAGGAGGCCCTGGCAGCGGACGCGCTGGGAGCGGTACCCATCGGCATCGACCACCTCTATCGCTGGGTCCTGCTGGGCTCGGTCGATCCATGAGCTGGCCGCGCTGCGCGCCCTGGGCTACGAGCCTCCGACCAGTTGGGAGCACGTCCACGCCTGGCCCTTCGATCCTGCCGCCGGTGATGCGCATCCGCCATCGATCGCGGCCACGGCGGAGCTGGACGGTGGGGCCATCCTCCGACTGCAATGGCTTTGGGTCCCCGACTACCCGCGCTATGAGGAGACCATCGACATCGTGGGCACCAGGGGCGCCCTCCGTCTCGACATGCCGCAGCCTTATGGGCCCAACGTCGCTGCGCGCCTGCAGGTCCGCAGCCCGGAGGGTCCCTCCATCGTGGTCGATGACGGCCGCCATCACCTGGATTCCGGCTTCCTCGAGGAGTTGCGCGTCTTCCATGCCGCACTGACCGCGGGTGGCTCCGTGCCTACCGGAGCGCGGGAGGCACGGGCCGACACCGCGTCGCTGCAGGCGCTCACGGCCTGCGTGGCGGCCGAGCACGGTATCGAGGTCGGTGGCGAGGCCGCCGAGGTGGTGGCCAGTGGTGGTCGCCCATGAGCATCCGCGGCATCGGCAGCGCGCCGGTCAGCTTCGGTGTCTATGGGGACGCCGAGCAGCTCGGGGTCTCGCCATCGGCCTTGCTCGACAGCGCGGTGGTCGCGGGCTACCACGGCATGGAGCTGGGTCCGCCAGGTTTCCTCGGGACGGCCTCGGAGACGGCCGATGCGTTCGCGAGTCGTGGTCTGGCCGTGGTCGGCGCCTACGTGCCCATCCACTTCAGCGCTGACGATGCGACCGTGGGACGCGACCTGGCCAACATGGAGCGGACGCTCGCCGAGCTCACGGGCGCGGGTTCGCCGCCCGGGCTGGCTATCCTCGCCGACGAGGGCTCGGCCGAGCTGCTGCTGAACCCTGCCCGCGACCCGGATGATCGTCGCCTCGCGCTCGACGATGCCGGCTGGGACCGCCTCGCGGGAGGCATGGCCCGTGCCCTGGCGCTGGCCTCGGCCGCCGGCGTGCCCACATCATTCCACCCCCACATCAGCACCTACGTTGAGTCACCCTGGGAGGTGGAGCGTCTGCTGACGACGACGGAGGTGGACATCACGCTCGACACCGGGCACTTCTGGTTGGCCGGCGCTGATCCCGTGGAGCACCTTGCGCGCTTCGGCGACCGCGTCAACCACGTGCACCTCAAGGACGTGCGCCGCGCCGTCCTGGAGCGAGCCCGGGCAGAGAGGCGTACGGACTTCGACGAGTGGTGGGGGCATGTCGCCACGCCGCTCGGCGCTGGTGATGTGGACCTCGTCGCTTTCCTGGATAAGCTTCGACTCCTGGACTACGACGGCTGGCTGGTCGTCGAGCAGGACCGGCTGCCCATCGGTCATGATGCCATCGAGCCTGTGGCCGCAGAACAACTGGAGAACCGACGCTGGGTCGAGCATGCGCTCGCGCGCCTCGGCATCGGGTCGGGGGAGCGAATCGAGGTGGACGTATGACCGAGATACCGGGTGTTCCCCGACGATGCGGCTCTCGGAGCTGCATTGGCCGACGAGATCCTGACCGGCATCGACGAGGCCCGCGCATCGGGGCGCCACTATGTGCTCGGGTGTCCCGGCGGACGCACTCCCCGTTCGACCTATCGAGCGCTCGCCGCTCGGGTAGCTGGGGCCGACCTCAGCCACCTCATCATCGCCATGATGGACGACTACGTCGTCCGGGGGCCGGATGGTGGCTGGCAGCATGTCCCGGAGGATGCTCACTACAGCTGCCGGCGCTTCGCGCACCACGAGATCATCGCACCGCTGAACGAGGCTGCGGCCGTGGGCGTACCACGCGACCACGTGTGGCTGCCTGATCCGAGCGATCCGGGCGCATACCGTCGGCGCCTTGAGGGGGCCGGTGGGGTGGACCTGTTCATCGTGGCCAGCGGTGCCAGCGACGGCCATGTGGCCTTCGTCAAGCCGGGCACGCCACTCGACAGCGATGTCTCCATCGTCAAGCTGGCGGAGACAACTCGCCGCGACAACACGGCCACGTTCCCGGAGTTCGGCTCGATGAATGAGGTGCCGACCCACGGTGTATCCGTGGGCCTGGACACCATCATCTCCACCTCCCGGCGTGTCACACTGGTCATCCAAGGAGTTGGCAAGCGGGACGCCGCAAGGCGGGTGCTGACAGCGACGGATTTCCAACCCGACTGGCCCGCCACGTTCGTGCATCGCTGCCGGGGGGCGCAGATCTGGCTCGATGTAGCTGCCCATCCGGGCGGCGAGGCAGAGAACGTCCCGGATGAAGACCGGGACGTGCAGTAGAGGAGATTCGCAACCGGCCATCCCCTGACACGTCTACGGCCTCATCGGTGAGCTGGCCGAGTATCAGTATCTGACCGCCGAGGCGGCCTGGGCGGGCGACCGCAAGGACGCCGTGCGAGCGCTCGCCAGCCACCCCTGGCTGACCGAGATCCGGGTGGCCGAGGCGCTCTATGACGAGATGGCCGCGGCGCACCGCGCGTACCTGCCCGAGCGGCTGCTGCGCTGAAGACGCACGAGACGTCGAACACGATGTTGGTGGGAGTCGATGGCGGCGCCACCAAGACGGTGGCCCTCATCGCCGACGCATCTGGTCAGGTCGTCGGCGTCGGCCGCGCCGGATCCTCGGACATCCACAACCAGACGTCCGCTGAGGCGGCCGTCGGTGAGGTCGTGGCCAGCGTGCTGGGGGCCGGCGCCGGCGCCGGCGTGCCCCCTCGGGACCTGCGCCGGGGCGTCTTCAGCCTGTGTGGTGCAGATTGGCCGGAGGACATCGACTACTACACTGCTCATCTCGAGGAGCGCTTGTCGCTGAAGGGCCGCGTCACCGTCATGAACGACGCGTTCGGTGCGCTTCGTGCGGGTACGACCGATGGGTTCGGCGCGGCCCTGGTGCTGGGCACAGGCGCCGCCATCGCGGCCCGTGGCCAACGGGGTGAGGAGTGGTTCTCAGGTGAGCGCCTGGAGGCGTCCGGAGCCAGGTACTTCGGCCGCTGGGCCTATGAGCGGCTCATCCGCGGTGAGTACGGCGGCGGTCCGGTGCCGGGCTTCCGGGCGGCTGCCCTGGACGCCTATGACGTCTCCTCTGTCGAAGGGATGATCCACCGCGTCGCGCGGCTGGGCGGACTGGGCTTCCCCAGCCTGGCACGCTTGGCACCGGTGGTGATCGAGGCTGGCCACGCCGGTGACCCGCTGGTCGTGCCCTTCATCGAGGGTCACGCTCGGCTCCTCGCCGACTACGTGCGCGAGGCAGCTCGCCGTGTGTCACTCATCAGCCCGCGCCCCGCGGTCGTCACCAGCGGCGGCGTGTTCCGGCATCACTGCACCGACCTGGCTGATGCCTTCGCCGCCAACCTCCCCGAGTTCGAGGTCATCGCTTCGAACGCGGAGCCCGTCTACGGCGCCCTGCTCACGGCCGGCAACATCGAGCAGCTTGACCTCGAAGTCGATCAGCTTAGGGCGACCGGGCCGGAGGCCGGATACTTCTCGACCACCTGATAGCCCCGGCCCCGCGGAATCGCGCGGTGACCGCCAGGCGGCCCCCGCCTACTAGTAGGGCTCGGGGATGAAGGACTGGTCCTCCTTGGGTGGCCGGATGTAGCCCTTCTCCGGCTCCCGCGGTGGCAGCGTGATGGGATCGGGCGTGAGGTCCTGGTAGGGGATGAGCGAGAGCAGGTGGGTGATGACGTTGAGCCGGGCGCGGCGCTTGCTGTCGGCGTTGACCACGTACCAGGGCGCCTGCTTGATGTCGGTGTGGCGGAACATGTCGTCCTTGGCCTTGGAGTACTCGACCCAGCGGGCGCGCGACTGCAGGTCCATGGGGCTGAGCTTCCAGCGCTTGGTGGGGTCGTCGATGCGACGCTGGAAGCGCAGCTCCTGCTCAGCGTCGCTGACCGAGAACCAGTACTTGACGAGGATGATCCCCGAGCGCACCAGCATGCGTTCGAACTCCGGGCAGGACCGGAAGAACTCCTCGACCTCCGCCTCGGTGGCGAAGCCCATGACCCGGTCCACGCCGGCGCGGTTGTACCAGCTGCGGTCGAAGAGGACCATCTCACCGGCCGCGGGCAGGTGCGGCACGTAGCGCTGGAAGTACCACTGCGTCTTCTCGCGCTCGGTGGGCGCGGGCAGGGCGACCACGCGGGCCACGCGGGGGTTCAGGCTCTCGGTGATGCGCTTGATGGCGCCGCCCTTGCCGGCCGCATCCCGGCCCTCGAAGAGGATGACCACCTTCAGGCCCCGGGCGCGGATCCACTCCTGCATCTTGACCAGCTCGATCTGCAGCCTGGCCAGCTCCTGCTCGTAGAAACGCTTGGGGATGCCTTGGGCCTGCACCGCAGCGTCAGTCGCCGCTGCCCCCCGCACAGCCTTGCGCTTGGGCTTCTTGCCGGCTGTCCCGGCCTTCCTGGTCGCCATCTCCGTCCTCCCCGTCCTCCAGGCTGCTATCGGTAACGCTGGAAGCTCACTCCACCCCCCTGCGGATCAGACGGGGCAGGATGGCGAGACGGCCAGCTTGGATTGGATCGCTTGCGTGATCGACGTCAACTGAGCGGAGTCCGACCCCAAGATTCCTGGTGGCCCATCCATAGACGCCCGCGACATTGTTGTCGTTGCCCTGCAAGGCGATGTAGAACGCTGGGCTCTGTAGCGTGCGGCTACCGACCTTGAGCTTGCGGCACCGTGTGGCGTTGTCTACGAAGCGGACCTCGGCATGGCCCTGGGTGCGGTAGCAACCATCGGCCTGCCAGCCTCGGGCCAGCCATCGGCGCTGGGACTTCACGCCCTGCGCGCAGGTCTGGTCGGAGGCAAGGGCTTTGGGCACGTTGAACGTGTTCATCACGCTGCCGTAGCTGGCCGCAGCGTCCTCACCCTCCATCAGGAAGTAGTCGAGGCCCGACACTGCCGAGGTGTTGGGCGTGCAGGTCACCGCGGCCCGGGTGCCCTTGGGCAGGGATGAGCGCAACGGGCTGCAGGTCTTGGCGATGCGTGGAGGGATGCCCCCGAGCAGCACCTTCTCGGCCGCCGAGAACGAGGTCGGCCCGGTCGGCTTGGGGGTGGGGTCCGTGAGCGGCGCTCTCTCGAGCGTCTGGACCTGCGACTTGAGCTTCTTGTTGTCGGCCTCGAGTACCTTGATGCGCTCACGCAGGCGGCTGACGTTGAGGCCCTCCATATCGGCACGGAGCGTCTCGGCCTCGACCTGAGCGTCGGCCATGCCCGTACGCAGCTCCTCCAGCGTGATCATCAGCTCGGTCATCTGGGTCGTCGTCCACATGATGTGCGGCACCTCGAAGGTGAGGATGACGTCGCCGAAGCCGTCGCTGAGCTCGAGCACGCCGGCGTCGATGGTCCAGCCGTCGACGTCAGCCAGCGCCGCCAGGTAGGCGTCCTCGGTGGGCTGCGCCGGATCGCCGCAGAGCGCCAGGGTCACGGTCATCTCCTCGCCGAATCGCAGTGAGCTGCCGTCGATCTGGTAGCTGCCGCTGAACTCGTTGCAGCCGCCCGAGCCCGAAGCCGCACCGTCCTGGAGGCGCAGGGTCGGCTCCACCTCGAAGGGCACCGCCACCAGCTCGGCGCCGGCTTCGTCGTAGTAGGCAGTGAGTGCCCAGTCGACACCCTCCGGGCTGCTGGGCACTGCATCCTGTGCCACCGTGCCGGCGGGCAGGCCGGCGGCCAGTATCGCTGCGAGGGCTGTTCCGATGAGTCGGCTGCGGATCACGAGGTACCCCCTGCGCTTCGGTCGGTAGGGCAGGGTGCGACTGTACACCGCTCCAGCGTTCGAGCGGTCGACCGGGGCAGGCATCTCACGGGCGCTGTCAGCGCCACGGTGAGACCGACCACGCGTTCGGCGGACTGGTCGCGCCAGCCTAATGGCCACGCGTGAGTGTCCCGTCTCTCGGCCCCGTCACCCCCGGCCACGGTCGTCGGCCATCGAACCTCGTCTGCTCACCACAAGAGCAAACTCGACCGATGTGAGGGCCTTCGCGCAGGTTCGGTCCATGGGGAGAGCAGGAGTGTCACGCGTGCTCATCCGGTGAGCCGGTCCGGCAAGGAACGGCGCCGGGCTCGTCGCGATGGCTCAGCCCGTGAGCACCGTGGCCGGGCATGATGTCTCACCAGGCTCGGGGATCGCCGTCAGAAGCCACTTTCGCAGACGGGCGTGGACGGCTGGCCCGGCGCCGCTATCGCCCTGGTGACCGCCGAGCCGCCGCCGCTGTCACGGGTCCAGCCGTACAGCGGTGCGATCGGGCGGTTCTTGCCTTCGAGGGCCACGTAGATGACCGGCGAGGTCAGATGCGTGCCTCCGGCGTCGAGTTGGTTGCAGCCGGCGCCCATGGCCATGAGGCGGACGTTGGCCCGGCTGCTGTCGATGAAGCACCCCTCGGCGCTGTTGGGGTGCAGCAGGAACTGCGAGGGCCTGCCGTCCGGGCATTCGAACCGCTCCGGAACGCTATGAGTCCTCATGACCGAGAGGAACGTACGCCGCGCGTCTGCGTACTCCATCAGGTAGTAGGCCATCTCGTTCACGAGGCTGGGCTTGGGATCGCACTGGACCGCGGCGACCGTGCCTCGTGGCAGGTTGCTGCCGCGCAGCGGCTTGCAGGTGGAGCGGATGCGGGTCGGGATGCCCTTGAGCAGGGTTTGCTCGGAGGCACTGAAGCCGGAGCTGGTGCTGCTTCTGCTAGACGACGATGCCCCCGCGGCTCGGAGTCGCTTGACCTCGCCCTCGAGCGTCTTGATGCGGTCGCGCAAGGTGCCGATGCGAACGTTGTCGAGGCGCTGCTCGAGCTGCTCGATCTGGCGCTGCTGGTCGGCGAACATGCGGGCGATGACCGCGACGTCGCTGGTCGTCAGGGCCACAACGAACTGCTCGAAGCCGAGGATGTGGTTGCCATCGGCGTCGGCCAGCGTGAGGTCGCCGTCGTCGAGAGCCCACGACGCCGTCGACGGAGAGATCGGCCATGTAGCCGTCCTCCACGGCACTCTGCTCATCCGAGCAGGCCGTCCTGGTCATGGTCACGGCCGGATCGAAGACCAGGCTGTCGCCGTCAAGCGTGTATCTGCCGCTGAAGCGGTTGCAGCCGGTGTAGCCGCTGGCGGCTCCGTCCTCGAGCCTGAGCGTGGCGTCCACGTTCCAGGGCACCATGCCGATCTCGCCCTCGACCGCGTAGCCCGCGAGATGCCACTCGATGCCCTCGGGCGTCTCGATCGCATCCTGCCCTGCCACGGTGACCGGGATGGACAGCACGAGTGCGGCGCTGAGCGCCATGCGGGTCAGGGCCAGCCTGGTCATCGAACGAGTCCTCCTTCGGTGGGTCGGTCCGGTTTCGGCGCTCCAGGCGAGCGGCCGGCCCACGGCTCGATACTACGTCGCTCCGGCCTCGTCGGCGCGTCGGGTCCATCGGTGCGCAGACGAGCTCAGGCTCGGTGCTCGCCCCGCCGTTGGACGGTGACCAGCCGATGCGGCGTATGGTTGTGTACATGACCAGTCAATTCTTCCGGGCCAATGTGGGCATCGCCGTCGCGCGCGCCGACGGTCGAGTGTTGGCGCTCGAGCGCATCGACCAGCCAGACCGATGGCAGATGCCACAGGGTGGCCTCAACTCGACCGAGGAACCCGCCGAGGCCTCCCTGCGTGAGTTGCGTGAGGAGACAGGGTTGCGCGAGGAGCACGTCGAGCTCGTGGCCGAGTACCCGGCCTGGCTTGCCTACGAGCTGCCGCCCGGACGACGCCGCAAGACGGCCGAGCGCGGACAGGTGCAGAAGTGGTTCCTCTATCGGTTCCTGGGAACGGAAGAGGACATCGACCTCACGCCGCCCAAGGGCAAGCGACAGGAGTTCAAGGACTTCCGTTGGACGGACCTGGGCGAGCTGGCTGAGAGCGTGTGGGAGGTCAAGCGACCTATCTACCGCTCCCTGGTCGAAGAGTGGGCGGAGCGCCTCAAGGCCTGGGCCGAGCCGGACTAGTCGAACTACGACTAGTCCGTGGGCTCCTGCGGCGCCGGTCCGAGCGTCTTCGGATCCGTCGGTAGTGCGTACGCGCGATCCGGCACGAGCATCCAGGAGATGTCTTCGCCGGGCTTGTGCAGGCCGTGCGACATCCACTCGCCGTCGACCGCGAGCATGTTCTCCTGGCCGTCGCCGAGCTCGAGTTCGTACTCGACATACGAGCCCAGGAAAGTGCTGCCCTTGACCTTGGCCGTGAGCTCCCCCTCGCCGACCCGGATCGATTCGGGTCGCGCCACGACGACGGCCGTGCTGCCGACCTTGTAGCCGCTGGCGGCAGGGATCTGCATGGCCACGCCCATCATCGAGATGTCGATGGTCTCGTCGCCGACCGCCCGCACGTCACCGCTGAGGAAGTTGGCGCGCCCGATGAAGTCGGCCACGAACCGCGTGGCAGGTCGGCGATAGACGATGTCCGGGGGGCCGGCCTGCTCGATCTGCCCGGCGTTCATGACCACGACCACGTCGGACAGGGCCATGGCCTCAGCCTGGTCGTGCGTGACGTAGATGGATGTCGTGCCCAGTTGCTGCTGGATGCGCCTGATCTCCGAGCGCAATGAGACGCGCAGCTTGGCGTCGAGGTTGGAGAGCGGCTCGTCGAAGAGCAGCACGCGTGGCTCGATGGCCATGGCGCGGGCCAGCGCGACACGCTGCTGCTGGCCGCCGGAGAGCTCTTGAGACTCTTCGGGCACCAAGGCCGTGCAGATTGACCAGGTCGAGCGCCTTGTTCACGGCTGCCTCGAGGTCCGCCCCCTTCTTGCCCTGGAGCTGCACGCCGAAGGCCACGTTGTCGTGCACGGTGAGATGCGGGAACAAGGCGTACGACTGGAAGACCATGCCCATGCCGCGCTTGTCCGGCGTGAGACGCACGAGGTCCCTGTCATCGAGCATGATGCGTCCCGAAGTCGGATTCTCGAAGCCCGCGATCATGCGTAGCGTGGTCGTCTTGCCGCAGCCGGATGGACCCAGCAGCGTCACGAAGCTGCCGCCGGTCAGCTCGATGGTGATATCGTCCACCGCCTTCACGACGCCGCCTTCGGGCGACTTGAAGTGCTTGCTCAGCCGTTCGAGCAGCAGTGTCGCCGGTGCGTCCGTTCGGGCCTTCGTGTCGGCTGTCAGCTCCATGTCGAACTCCCGGATGCTTGCTCAGCGTCGGTCCTTGATCCCACCAGGAAGCTCAGGATCCCGATGGCCACGAGCACGATGATGATGAGTACGACGCAATAGGCGTAGGCATTGCCATAGCGGGCAGCGTCGACCTCGTTGAGGATCTGCGCGGTCATGATGCGCACCTCAGGCGTGGTCAGGAAGATGACGGCGCTGATCGCGGTCATGGCTCGCGCGAACGAGTAGATCAACCCGGCCAGGAACGCCGGACGGATGAGGGGCAGCGTGATCCGCCGGAAGGTGTGTGCCTGGTTGGCACCGAGCGAGGTGGAGGCCTCCTCGATGGACGGGTCGATCTGCTGTAGCGACGATGTGCCTGAGCGGAGACCGCCCGGCGCCGAGCGCAGGATGAAGACCATCACGATGGCGATCGCTCCGCCGAGGACGGCCGCCCCGCCCGTGAGCTTGGGGAAGACCGTGATGCCGAAGATCTCGGTCGGCGTGTTGAAGGCCAGCAGGTAGCCGATGCCGAAGATGGTGCCCGGGATGGCGATACCCAGCATCACGCCGAAGTCGAGGGCTCCCCGACCCCAGAAGCGACGGCGGATGACCAGGAAGGCCACGACCACGCCCAGCACTCCGGCGATCGGCGTCGCGATCGAAGCGAGCGTCACCGTATCGGTCACGGCCTCGAAGCCGTAGCCGAAGAGCACGGCCTCGAAGTGCTCCAGGGTGAACGAGTGGTTGACGCCCAGGAGCTTCGTGACCGAACCCAGGGCGATGGTCCCGTAGAGCAGGATGATGAGGCCCACCATAGCCAGCACGACGCCGAGCAGCAGCCAGCGGACCCAGCGACTCTCGATCTCCGAATGTCTGCCGCTCGGCTTGCCCGAGACGGAGACGATGGAGGCCTTGTTGGCGTAGTAGCGGTGCACGAAGTAGACGACCAGTGCCGGGACCAGCAGCATCACGGCCAGCACCGATCCGGCGGTCAGGTTGTATTCGCCCACGATGGCGATATACATGCGGCTCGCGAGCACGGTGTAGTTGCCGCCCAGCACGAGCGGGTTGCCCAGGTCGGCGAGTGCCTCCACGAAGAGCAGCAGGAACGCCGAGGCGATGCCCGGCGCCAGCAGCGGCAGCGTGACCTTGCGGAACGTACGCCACTTGGACGAGCCCAGGTTGGCGGCGGCCTCGTCGAGGGAGGGGTCCAGTGCCCGCATCATGCCCATCAGCATGATGTAGGCGATGGGGAAGAAGGTCAGGGCCATCACCGCGGTCAGGCCCAGCGGCGGCAGCTGCAGTCCGATGCCCGGGATCTGCAGGTCCGGGAACGAGTAGATGTCCAGGCGGATGCCAAGAAGGTCGCGCGTGATGATGCCGCTGCGTCCGAACAGGCTGATGGTGGCCACGGCCAGTGCGAACGGCGGGCTCACGATGGGCAGCAGCGCCATGATGTGGATCAGCGTCTTGATCGGCCGTGGAGCCGGCACGCGCACCTGGACGAACGCGAAGACGAAGGCCACCACCGTGCCCAGGGTGGCCACGGTGACGCCCAGCATGATGGTGTTGAGCAGGATCTGGTTCTGGACTGTGGTGATGTAGCGCTCGAAGATGGGCAGCGCCTCAGCTGAGAACGCTTCGCCGACGACCTTCCCGACCGGCCAGATGATGGCCACCAGGACGAAGCCGACCGAGATCGCGATGGCCAGGATGACGATGGGGTCGATGGCGCGCCACTTCGGCCTGTGGGGGTCATAGGGGACCTGGTCGTGACCGGGCAGGGCCGCGTCACGAACCGCCTGGCGATCGGAGACGGTCATGACACGAGGAACGAGGCCGGCATGATGCCGACCTCGTCCGCGGTGCTTGCGTGGTCCAGGGGCAACGGATCAGCTCCGGCACCCGCGAACGACAAGGTTGTCCTCTACTCGACCGGCTCAGCTGCGACTTCGTCCTCGAAGCGCTGGGTCAGCTCGGTTCGAGCTGCACCGGCGGCGTCGAAGTCGTAATCGACCAGGGTCACCTCATCGAGGCCGACTGACAGGTCGCTGACGGCGGCGTCAGGGTTGGTGGGCAACTGGAACGAGCCCACCGTGGGGCCGATCTCCTGGGTGTCAGCCTGCAGCGTCCAGTCGATCCACTTCTTGGCGTTTTCGGGGTTCTGGGCGCCCTTCACCAGTGCGACCGCTCCGATCTCATAGCCGGTGCCTTCGCTGGGGAACGTGATGACCAGGTCCGTGAAGCCTTCTTCGTAGTTCTTGACGCAGTCATGGCTGAAGATGATGGCCGTGGCGATCTCGCCGCGTCCGGCCATACCACCCGGCGCAGAACCGGACTTGGTGTATTGCAGGATGTTCTGGTGGAGCTCCTTCATGTAGTCCAGGGCTTCGTCTTCACCGCCCAGGCGGATGACCTGCGTGTAGAAGGTCGTATATGCCGTACCCGAGCTGGCCGGATGGGCGACCGCGACGTTGCCCACGAGCTCGGGGGCCAAGAGGTCTTCCCAGGAAGCGGGGGCCTCGATGCCGAGTCGCTCGAGCTCGGACTGGTTGGAGCAGAACCCCAGCGCGCCCACGTACACGCCCGTCCACGTGCCGTCGGCACCCTTCTGGTCGTCCGAGATGGCTGCGGCGTTGGGGGAGATATAGGGCTCGATCAGGCCTTCCGCGCCTGCGGCGATCTGGCCGTCGGCCGGGCCGCCCCACCAGACATCGAACTCGGGAGCCTCAGCACCGGCGCGCAACCGTGCCAGCGCCTCGCCGGAGGACATGCGTACGTAGCTGGTGTTGATGCCGGTCTGCGTCTGGAACTCATCGACCATCTTCACGCACCAGTCTTCCTGTGGCGTGCAGAGGACGACGAGATCGCCTTCGTCCTGCGCTGCGGTGGCGGCCGAAAGGCTGCCGATCATGAGGCTCGATACGAGAATCGAGCCCAGGGCCTTGCGTCGTGTCATACGACAGTCTCCTCCTCGAGAGTGGGGTCGACAGCATCCCCTGCCAGACCCTTCTTGGAGGGCACGGTAACACACCGTCAGCGCCCGGGATCGTCGGCTTGGGGCGTTCGCAAGGGCCCGGAATCACAAGGCCGCGACCCTCCCGAAAGGGCCGCGGCCAGGTTGTGCCGGCTACTCGACAGGGATGGCCTCGAAGAGCTCCGGGTTCTCCTCACCCTCCACCATGATCTGGCCGAGCGCGCCCTTGTCGAAGGTTCGCGCCAGGGCATGGTCGACGAGGATGATGGCGCTGGGTACTTGCCCGACCAGCTCCACGACCGTGCCGCCACCGGCTGGCACGAGCGTCGTCTGCGACCCGCGCAGCGGCTCGTTGAGCAGCGCGGCCTCGGGATAGACGACATCCCAGTGGGAGCCGATGGGATGGAAGCTGGAGATGAGGTTCAGACCGGCGTTGACGAAGTAGATGCGGGCTCGCTCTCCGACCTGCATGACGGGTGCGTTCGCGCCGGCAAGCGCACCCTTGGCACCGTTGAAGACGACCATCGTGGGCTGCTCGGCCGTGATGGCCGCGCGGTCGGTCTCGACGAGTCCGGGCTCGGTCGAGGTCGTGTAGAACTCCGACTGCACGATGTACCACTCATGGTCCACGTCCGGCAGGGGCTCCGCCGGGTCGACCAGGATGCCACCGTACATGCCACGCGAGATGTGCTCCGGCACGTCGCCCATGGCGCAGTGGTACATGAACATGCCCGGATACAGCAGGCGAGCCTCGATGGTCGCGGTCATGCCCGGAGCCACCACCGTGTTGGCGGCGCCGCCACCCTGGCCGGTGACAGCGTGGAAGTCCACGTTGTGTGGCATCTCGTTGCCTTCGGGGTTGGTGATGGTGAAGCGCAGCACGTCGCCGACGCGTGCCCGGATCATCGGCCCGGGCGTGCCTGACACGGTCCCTTCGTCGCCGGCGATCTTGTAGCCCCAGGTCTTGTACTCGACCCCGGTCGCCGGGTCGATGATGTTGACGTTCTCGACGACCTCGAACGCGACGTCCACGATGGCTGGCTCCGAGCGCCCGGATGCGGCGGGAACCTCCGGTGCGTACGAGACGTTGACCTCGCTATCGGGCGCCGGCTGCAGTTCTGCCTTGGGAACGAGGTCGGGCACGACGCTGGCACGCTCTTGGGCCAGGGCTGGCACGGCGCCGCTCAGGGTGATGAGCAGGGCTGCACCCAGGGCGAGCGGGAGGATGCGCCTTCGTGGCGCGGACGGTGTAGCTGCGGTCATCGATCGACCTCCTGATGCGGAAGGCATCGATGGGGCGGGAGTCACCCCGTAGCGACGCTTCCCGGCCTTCAGTCTGGCGTCGTCGGCTGCTGGGGCCAGAACCAATACGAACTTAGTTAGTGACATTTGTCACAAGAGCGAGGTCGTTGGTCGGCCACCGGCCCATGGGCCGTGGATCAGCGAGCCCCGGCGAATCAGCGAGCCCCGGCCCGAGAGGGTCGAGCCGAGGCGATGGTGCGTGTGCTCAGCCAGCCGAGGCGGCCAGGGCCTGATCGAGGTCCGCGATGATGTCATCGATGTGCTCGATGCCGATGCACAGGCGGATGGTGTCCGGGGTGACCTTGGCCGACGCCTGCTCCTCGGGCGTCATCTGACGATGCGTGGTCGAGGCCGGGTGTGCAGCCAGTGAGCGGACGTCGCCGATGTTGACGAGGCGCTTGAAGAGCTTGAGTGCGTCGTAGAACCTCACGCCGGGCTCGAAGCCACCCTTGACGCCGAAGCTCAGCAGGCCGGAGGGCTTGCCGCCGGTGTACTTCTGTGCCAGCTCGTAATAGGGCGAGCTGGGCAGGCCCGCGTAGCTGACCCATTCGACCTGATCGTGGCTTTCCAGGTGCTTGGCCACGGCCTTGGCGTTCTCGACGTGGCGCTCCATGCGGATGGGCAGCGTCTGCAGGCCCTGAAGGATGAGGAAGGCATTGATCGGGCTGATAGCCGAGCCGGTGTTGCGCAAGGGCACGGTCCGGGCACGAGCGATGAAGGCCGCCGGCCCGAACGTCTCGGTGTAGCTGACGCCGTGGTAGGCGGGCTCCGGCTCGATGAGCATCGGGTAGCGATCGGGGTGCTCGGCCCAGGGGAAACTCCCGCTATCGACGATCATGCCGCCGAGTGAGTTGCCGTGGCCACCGATGTACTTGGTCATCGAATGGACGACGATGTCGGCACCGTAGGCGATAGGCTTGGTCAGTACGGGCGTGGAGACCGTGGCGTCGACGATGACCGGCACGCCGTGGCTGTGGGCCATGGCTGCGATGCCTTCGATGTCCGCGACGTTGCCGGCAGGGTTGCCGATGGATTCCAGGAAGACGGCCGCGGTCTTGTCATCGATCAGCTTCTCGAGCGCGGCGGGGCTGTCGTCCTCGGCGAAACGAACATCGATGCCCAGGCCCGGGAGCATGTGCGCGAAGAGGGTGTACGTACCACCGTAGAGCTGCGGCACCGAGACGATGTTGGCACCGGCCTTGGCGATGGTGAGGATGGCGTAGTTGATGGCCGCGGAACCTGCCGACAGGGCCAGGCCGGCGATGCCGCCTTCCATCTCTGCGATGCGCTTCTCGAGCACATCCGCGGTGGGATTCATGATGCGCGTGTAGATGTTGCCGGCGACCTCGAGGTTGAACAGATCGGCGCCGTGTTGCGCGTCGTCGAATTCGTAGGCGACCGTCTGGTAGATGGGCACCACGACCGACTTGGTGGTGGGGTCGGTCTCGTATCCAGCGTGGACGGCGAGGGTCTCGTCTTTCATGCGGGGGATCCTCCTGCTCTGGCTCTCGCTCAGGCGTGGTGGCCGAGGCCCAGCGGATCATCGGGATCGATGCCGGGCATGAACGGCTCGTGGCGATCGAGGCCGGTGAGCTGATAGACCAGCCCCAGCCAGTTGTTGAAGAGCGCTCGGCCCGTGTCCCCCCAGGTGTTGTCCAGGAGTTCGTCGAACGAGGCCTCCGGGAAGCCCGCATCGCTCTCGCCATGGGCCTGGGCGGCGAGAGCGTCGCGGAGATACGTTTGGGCCAGATGATCGGCGTCTGACGTGAAGTAGTGCTCGGGATAGGGCGGCGGCGACTCCAGCTCATCGTCGAGGAAGCGCCCGACCTCGCGCTTGTACTCCTTGAGCAGGCTGTTGCGATCGTATTCCGGGTGACCCTGGAAGTAGACGATGCGGAAGCCGTCGGCGCTGGTCGCCAGATGGACGCCCGCCTCCTCGCTCTCGGCGAGGACGCGTAGCCCGGCACGGTCCCACTGGGCGCGCGAGATGTCGTTCCAGCGTGAGTGCGGCACGTCGAACCTGGTATTGACGTCCTGTGTCAGCGGGTGGTCACGATCGCAGACGCGATGGCGATAGACGCCCCACAGCTTCTCCGCGAGCGGCTCGCGGTCCAGGCCATAGAGGTGCTTCACCAGGGCGTGGGTGGCTAGGCACGAGCAGAGGATGCTGGTCACGTTGTCGGCGGCCCAGGTGATGACCTCCTGCAGCGGCTCCCAGAAGGGCTCGAGGTCGAGCGATGGGTTGGTGACGTTGGCACCACTGATGATGAGCGCGTCGAGGCCGGCTTCCTTGAGCTCCTCGAAATCGGCGTAGAAGGCCTCGATGTGGGCGCGCGCATCCTCGCTGCGCGCCAGGCCCGGGACGCTGAAGGGGTAGACATAGATCTGGGTGATGCGGTTGCAGGCCCCGATGAGGCGCATGTACTGCTTCTCGGTCACCAGCAACGCAGCGTCCGGCATCATGTTCAGCAGGCCCACGTGGAGTTCGCGGATGTCCTGGTGCTCCGCGCGTTCGATGCTGAGCACGTCCTCACCCTCGGCGCGGAGGCGTTCGAACGTGGGCAGCGCGTTGTGAGCGACCAGGGGCATGCGCGGTTCCTTCGGGGCGTGTTCGTCGTCTGCGAGATTGGATATTAGCCCGCTGTGGGAATAGCGCGGCCGACGCTTGCGCGCCGGCGTCCTATGCTCGTGATGTGATGCGCATCCGGACATCCCTTGCGTCGGTGCTGACCATGCTCTTGCTGGTCACGACGGGCACCCCCATGGTGGCCCAGTCACCGTCCCCGTTGCCGGAGGCCGGGATGACGGCTGTGGCCACCGCCTTCGTGCCGGTGCTGCGCTTCTGGGCCGTGCGGCGCGACATCCCGTTCGACGAGGTGCGAGCCGCCGTGGAGGGGCGTAGCGACGAGTACGAGCGCGTCGTGGTCGCGGCCGATGATCCCGCCGCGCTATGGACGGCCCTCGAGGTCACACCCGCCGAGACGACGACGGCCGTGCCCACGGTACGTGAGCTCAAGCAAGCACTCCAGCACTCCGGCAGGACGCTGGGGCTCATGCCTGCGGCGAAGATCCGCCCCGACCTGCGGGCGCTGATGGTCGACGGGCAGGGCCTGTTCGGCGACGGTCGCGTAGATGACCTCGACGCGTGGCCGCTGCTGGCGCCCGAGAGCGATGCCGGCAAGCCCTTCGACCCGTCCGCGACGTGGACGCTGGTGGCGGGCGGAGACGTGATGCTTGACCGGGAGCCATACCGCAAGTCGGTGGTCGTAGGCAAGGGCCCCGACTACGTCTGGGACGGTGGGTTCGCGGAGATCGCCTCCCGCACCTGCTGCACCGCGGATGGCGGCCCGGCCATCACCACCAGGCGGGTCGGCCCTCGCGGCGCGGTGCGTGAGCTGCTGTCCTCAGCCGACATCGCCGTCGTCAACCACGAGGCGCCCGCCCCGAACGACCACAGCTATCACCCCAGCGGCCTCGTGTTCACGGTGGACCCCGATCTGCTCGATGGCGTCGCGGGTGCCGGTATCGATGCCGTCTCGCTGGCCAACAACCACATCCGCAACGCCGGCTCGAAGGGCGTGACACAGACCATCCGCAACCTGCGCAAGGCGGGCTTGCGCTCGTTCGGGGCCGGCGTGGACGAGGAACGAGCTCGTCGCCCGGCCTGTTTCGAGCAGCGTGACCAGCGCGTCTGCTTCCTTGGCTACGACGCCATCAACACCGCGGTCCATGCGGTCACCGAGCGGCGCGCTGGTGCGGCCGAGCTCATCTCGGCCGACGTCGAGGCCGACATCAGGGCCCTGCGGCGCGATGGTGCCGACGTCATCGTGGTCTGGCCACACTGGGGTCCCGAGTACGTCACGGGCATCCGTGCCCAGCAGCGCCGGCAGGCGCGGCAGATGATCCGGGCCGGAGCGGATGTCGTGCTCGGCAACCATTCGCACGTGGTCGGTCCACTCGAGTTCATCGACCGCGCCCCGGTGCTGTACTCGATGGGCGACCTCATCTTCGATCTGCCGCGCTTCGAGGCGACCGAGGAGGGCGTCCTCGTGGAGCTCACCTTCCATGGCGCCGACCTGGCCCAGATCGAGCTGCACCCGACGGTCATCGTCGATCGCGCCCAGGTCAACCTGCTCGAGCGGAACGGCGACGGCGAGGTCGTCATGAGACGCATGCGGGCAGCTTCGAAGAAGCTGAAGTAGCCCTAACCCGACGAGACGGGCTGATGTGCCCGCAGCCTGGCGACGCTCGGCAGGATGAGCATCCGGCTGGCTCGCGCTACGTTGATTCACGATGCCCGACATCCGCGCCAAGAGCCGCGTCCGTATCTCCGCATGGCTCCGTCACTGGGGCCCGTTGCTCCCGCTGCTGGGGGCGACGACCATCGTCATGCTCGGTTTCGGAGCGGTCATCCCGGTGCTGCCGCTGTTCGTGCAGTCGAAGGGCATCGATGCCACCACGCTCGGCGTCATCGTGGCTGGCTGGGCCATCGGCCGGTTCATCTCCGAGCCCTTCTTCGGCTGGTGGGCGGACTCGCATTCGCGAAAGCCACAGATGGTGGCCAGCCTGCTGCTGGTCGGCATCACCGCGCTGCTCATGCTCGTCTTCACTTCGGCCGCGGCCCTGTTCACCCTGCGCTTCATCGCCGGCCTGGCCTCGGGCATGTTCGGGCCGGCCGCGCGCGGCAGCCTTGTCGATGCCACCGACAAGGGCTCCCGCGGCCAAGCCTTCGGCTACTTCTCTGCCTTCCAGATGGGTGGCTTCGTGCTGGGCCCAGCCATCGGTGCCTTCGGCTCGTCTATCTTCGGAGGCTTCGCCTTCCCGTTCCTGTTCATGGGCGTGCTCGGGTTCGTGTCCGCCGGCTTCCTGTGGCGCTTCCAGAAAGCGGATCCGCACGTTGTCGACCCGCTGCACCGGCAAGAGCCGGTCGACAGCGCGCTGGCCAAGACCGGCATCCACGCCACGGCGGCCGCAGAGTCGCGCTTCGTCGCGGCTGCGGAGCGATCGCCGCCCTCGCAGGCGCCCATCTCGGCGGTGTTCAACCGCACCATCATGGCCGCGGTCATCATCGGCTTCGGCCTGCAGTTGACCTTCGGCATCTACGACGTGGTCTGGCCGCTCTACCTCATCGACCTTGGGGCCAGCATCGAGTGGGTCGGCCTCACCTTCATGCTCATCGGCATCCCCTCGATCGATCTTCGCGCCGCTGATGGGTCAGTGGGTCGACCGCTACGGCTCGATGCCCTTCGTCATCGCCGGCTGTCTGGTCATGATCGGTGCCGGTATGGTCTTCGCGGCCGCCTGGGAGCCGCTGTTGCCCTCGGTCGTGGTCACCTTCGAGGCCGGGTTCTCCGGGCTGCTCGGGACAGCGCTCTTCGCCATGGTCGCGAGTGGCTCGCCCCAGGGCCGCACCTCGCTGGCGCAGGGCATCTACGGCTCCGTCGGGACCATGGCCATCATCGTCTCGGCGACGGCTTCCGGCGCTCTGTGGGAGGCCGGCAAGACGCTGCCCTTCTGGTTCTTCGCGTGCGGCGTGGCCGGCACCTTCGCCCTGGGCATGCTGGTGTATTCGGGCTTGGTCGGGCGTTTCCGGCGAGGTTCGCAGGAGCCCGTCGCTGAGGCCGAATCAGAGTCGCTCGCCTGACGGTCTACGCGGGGCTCCAGCTGCCGCTGAGCACGAGCACGATCATGGCCGCGTTGATGGCGAAGCCGAGCACAAGGGCTGGCGAGTAGAAGAGCACGAGCACCAGGCTCGAGCTCAGCGCGGCGAGGACCATCAGGGCGGACCACCATGCGCCCGGCACCACCAGCCCGACCGTGGACAGCGCGGCCAGCAGGCTGAGCGCGAAGACGACAGCCACCAGCACACGGCCGATGATGCGCACCAAACCGCTATCGAGGCCTGCGCGACCGATGAGCCAGGAGCGATCGAATGCGAAGGGGTAGGCGGAGGCGCCGCTGTCGGCATTGGGACTCGGCGGCTTGGGGAACACGAACATGAGGTGGACCCAGCCGTGGAAGAGGACAAGGGTGGCCAGCAGCCACGGACCGATGACGACGTCGTTGATGAGCATCAGCCAGACGGCTAGAGCCAGGGCCGCGACCAGCACAGCCAGCGGCGCGAGGGCACGCTCCAGGTTCATGCGTCGGTGCCTCCGTGCTGGGGTGTCAGGCGTTCGGCCAGGACCTCGGCGAGGTGGCGGGCGCGCCGGCCAGAGAGCGATTCGATCTGGGTGCGGCAACTGAAGCCATCGGCCAGGAGCGGCGCACCGGGATGGCCCGCCAGGGCCGGCACCAGCTCCAGCTCGGCGACCTGCTGGCAGATCCTCGTGGCCGGCCTCGGCCCCGAAGTTACCGGCCAGGCCACAGCAGCCCTCGAGCTCCACCTCGATGTCGATGCCGTTGCGCTCACGGACGCGACGGTCCGCGTCGAGGCCCAGGACCGCCTGCTGGTGGCAGTGTGGCTGGGCCAGGGCTGGGGCGGCGCCAGCGCCGACTGCGGGCGGGCCCACGTACTCGACACCATCGAGCAGCTCCGCGAGCGTGACCACGCGGTTCGCGAGGCGCGCAGCACGTGGGTCACCGGGCAACAGCTCGGGCAGGTCCGAGCGCAGCATCGTCGCGCAGGATGGCTCCAGCACCAGGACCGGCAGGTCACCACCAAGCTCCGGCGCGCCCAGCGATCTATGCAGCACGCGCCTGGCCATCGACAGCTGCCCGGTGGTCTGCCAGGTCAGACCGCAGCACACCGTGCGGGCGGGCACCACCACCTCGAAACCGGCAGCTTCGACGACGCGCACAGCGGCGTGCGCCACCTCCGGAGTGAGGCGGTCGTTGAAGGTATCCGGCCACAAGACGACCCGGCCATGCGGTGCGGGGGCCGCCCCGCTGCGTGGTCGCCAGTCGCGGGTGAACGCACGCTCGGCGATGGGCGGGATGCCTCGCGATGGGGCGATACCGGCGAGCCCGGCGAAGAGGCGACGCGTCAAACGTGAGCGAGTGATGGCGTTGACGAGGCGCGGCACCCGGGAGGTCAGCTTCAGCCACAGTGGCAGCCAGCCCAGTGAGTAGTGGGAGAGCGGCCGCAGTCGTCGACGGTAGTGGTGGTCGAGGAACTCCGACTTGTAGGCCGCCATGTCTACGCTGGTCGGGCACTGTGAGACGCAGCCGCGGCACGCCAGGCAGAGATCGAGCGCATCCCGCACCTCCGCCGACCCCCAGCCTTCGTTAGCCAGGCTACCGGTCACCATCTCCTGGAGAAGCCGGGCGCGGCCCCGCGTGGAATGCTGCTCGTCGCGGGTGGCCCGGTACGAAGGGCACATCAGGGTCGAGCCCTGGGTGGAGACGCAGCGACCGACGCCGATACAGCGCTCCACCGCTGACCGGAAGTCGCCATCATCCTTCGCGAAGGCCTGCCTGGGGCTGACTTCGAGCAGCGTCGGCAGCGCGGCACGGAGGCCGTCGGTGAGGGCCGGCGGATCGACGATGATGGCCGGGTTCAGCACGCCCGAGGATCCCACATCCGTCGGAACGCCGCGAAGGCTTCTCGTAGTTGCGGGCTGTATTGGCGCTCGAGCAGTGGCCCACGCGAGCGTCCGTCGCCGTGCTCGCCCGACAGGGAGCCGCCGTGGCGCACGACCAGATCGGCGGCATCGGACATGAAGTGCTCGTAGCGCTCCGCTCCACCCGGCTCGCCGAGCCCGAAGCCGATGCGGAGATGGACGCAGCCCTCACCGTAGTGGCCATAGGAGATGGCTTGCATCCCGTGCTCCTCGAGCAGCGTGCGCAGCTCGGTCAGGTAGCCGCCGAGTCGCTCGGGGGGCACGGCCGAATCCTCGAAGCCGGGCCAGGCCTTGGTGCCGTCGGCGAGCCGGGCGGAATGGCCCGCGCCGTCCTCGCGGATGCTCCACAGCGCTGCCTGGGCCGCCGGGTCGTCGATGAAGCGGACATCGGGCGAGTCCAGGCTGCGGCCGATGGATCCGGCCAGTCGCCGGGCGTGTTCACGTGCTCCGGCAGCATCGTCCGCGCGAGCCTCGACCATGAGCCAGGCGCCACCTTCGGGGAGGCCGACATCCTCGGCTCGGGCTTGGGCCAGGCCCAGCAGCTCGGCTGAGAGGGACTCCACGGTGAATGGCGCTGCGGTGAGCAACGCCGGCACGCGGCCGGCGCCCTCGATGTCGTCGCCGAAGCCGAGCACGAGCAAGGCTCGTGCCCGCGGCGGTCGTACGAGGCGCACCACCGCTCGCGCGACGACGGCGCAGGTGCCCTCCGTGCCGGCCATGGCCTTGGCGTGATCGGGGCCGTTGTCCGGCAACAGCCAGTCAAGCGCGTAGCCCGAGACGCGTCGTGGCCACGGCGGCAGCTCGTGGCGGATGAGTTCCTCGTTGCTGGCCGTGAAGGCGCGCAATCGGTAGGCCAGTGGGCCGTCCAGCTCGGGCCAGTCGGGATCGGTCGCGCGAAGGGGTCCCCGGGGCTGGTCAGTCGCACGCGCGTGCCGTCAGAGCGGATGACGTCGAGTCCCAGGATGCTCTGCGCGGTCGTACCCCACATCACGGAGTGCGAGCCGCAGGCGTTGTTGGCGATCATCCCGCCGATGGTGCAGCGGCTGTGGGTCGATGGGTCCGGCCCCACCCGCCATCCGTGTGGGGCAGCCAGCGCGTTGAGGTCGTCGAGCACCACGCCCGGCTCGACCACGGCATAGCCGGCTTCGAGGTTCAGCTCGACGATGCCCGCCAGCAGGCGCGTGGTCACCACCACGCCGCTGCCCAGCGCGTTGCCGGCGATGCTGGTGCCGGCGCCGCGCATCGTCAGCGGCGTGCCCGTCTCGCCGCAGATGCGCACCATGGTGCCGAGCTCGTCGAGGTCAGCGGGCTCGGCGACCAGGCTCGGCAGCGCCCGGTAGAGCGACGCGTCAGACGTGAAGAGCGCGCGAGCGCCGAGATCGGAACGGACGCGATCGCCCAGGACCCGGCGCAGGCGTGCTTCTACGCTGGCGGGCCGATCGAGGAGCGTCGTCATCCGTCCTGGCGGCTGAAGAGCCCTTGCGGGAGAGCCTTCTTGCTGAGCTCGACGCCGTCGGCCACGAGCGCCTCATCGAGGCGCAAGCGGAGTTCGGTGGCGACGCGCCAGCGCTCGCCGGCGATGACCTTGCCGCGCATCACCGCGATCTGTCCGACGTCGTCTGCCTCGTCAACGAAGGTGAGCTTCGGAGGTTCGATGATGGCCGAGTCGAATGCCGGGTCCTCCGCGACGCTCAGGCCTACCTGGTTCATGATCGCGGCGACACGCGACAGATCACCCTGGCGGATGCCACGGATGCGCACTTCAGCGGCGGCGTAGATGCGCGTCCGGTTGGCGACCATGCGTAGCTCACCATTGGACATCGAGTAGACCGTACCGTCGACATCGCGGACGACGGTACGGCGCAGGCCCACGCTCTCGACGGTGCCCTTCCAGGGCAGGGTGCCCAGCTCGATGTTGTCGCCCTGGAAGTACTGGCCTTCGAGCAGGATGAGGATGCCCATGAGGTAGTCCATGACGATGGCCTGGCCGGCCACGATGATGGCCGCCAAGAACAGGCCGATGACGACCAGGATCCACCACGCCCCGGTGAGCCCGACCACGATGATCACGCCGATGGAGAGGATGGACAGGCGAATGAGCGTCGTCGTCAGCGACACGATGGTCGTGGTGCGCTTCTCGAGTTCCGCCTCTTCCACGCCGCTGCCGCTGAACTCTCTCTCTGTCGTCTTGAGGACACGACGCACCATCGAGTCGACGACCCGACCGGAATAGGCGTAGAGCAGGATCAGGAGGCCGCCCAGCACGAGCAGCAGCAGCAGGTTCTGCGAGATCCATTGCTCCAGCTGGCTGGTGTCCATGGCCTAACACTAGTACGCAGCCGAGATCGACGGTGTCGTCATTCGACCCTCCCGGCTGGGTCCTGATGGCTCTAGGTCATGGCCGGCGCCTTCGCTAGGGTAGGACGAGACCGAAGCCTTCAGGGAGGACGCATGACCCAGTCCACTCCCGCTGTCGCGACGGCAGCCATCGTCGCCGAGGAGCTGCGCTTCAGCTACGGGCACACGGAGGCCGTCAAGGGCATCAGCTTCGAGATCGCGCCCGGCGAGATCTTCGGGTTCCTGGGCCCCAACGGCGCGGGCAAGACGACGACCATCAAGATGCTCACCGGCCAACTGCAGCCCGATGGCGGCCAGGTCCGCATCCTGGGTCGAGAGGTCGGTCGCGACGACCCCGTGACCCAGGCCCAGATCGGCGTCTGCTTCGAGGAGAAGAACCTCTACGACGCCATGTCGGGCGAGGAGAACCTGCGCTTCTTCGCTTCGCTCTACGGCGTCGATGACGCGGACGTCGAGGGGTTGCTGCGGCGGGTCGGCCTGGCCGATCGCGCCAAGGACCGGGTGGGCTCCTACTCCAAGGGCATGCGCCAGCGCTTGATGGTCGCGCGCGCCCTCGTGAATCGACCGATGGTGCTCTTCCTCGATGAGCCCACGGACGGCTTGGACCCGGTGTCCTCCAAGGCCATCCGGGCCATCATCCGCGAGGAGGCCGAGCGTGATGCCGCGGTGCTGCTCACGACCCACGACATGTGGGAGGCCGATGAGCTCAGCCACCGCGTGGCCTTCATCAATGAGGGCCGCATCTACGCCATCGATACGCCGGAGAACCTCAAGCTCCAACACGGTCAGCGCGCCGTCAAGGTCCGTCGTCGCACCGCGTCGGGTGTCCAGGAGCAGACCGTGTCGCTCGATGACCCGGACGTCGGAGACCAGCTCCGCTCGGCCGTCGAGGCCGATGGGCTGATGACCATCCACACCGAGGAGTCGACCCTGGAGAACATCTTCGTAGAGATGACGGGCCGGACGCTCGGGGAATGACCTCACGACACGGCGCGATCATCCGCGCCATCGTGGCCAAGGACCTGCGCGAGTTCAGCCGCGACCGCCTGTGGATGGTGCTCACGCCGCTCATGCTGGTCTTCTACGTGGGCATCCTGTGGCTGCTGCCCAACACGGTCGACGAGACGATCAACGTGGGCATCTACGCGCGCGGCCTCGGTGGCTCGTTCGCGGAGGCCTTCGAAGTCAGAGGCCATCCCTGCCGGCCAGGGCTTGCGGGTGGTGGCCTTCGACAGTCCCGAGCAGCTCAAGGCGGCCGTCGTCGACGGCACCGAGGTCGAAGTCGGAGACGAGAAGCACAGCGTCGCCATCGGCATCGCCTTTCCCGACGAGCTGGCCGCGGCCCTGGCCTCGGGTGAGCCCGCCACGGTGACCATCTTCGTCGATGCGGCGGTGCCGTCCGAGGTGCAGACGGCCATGAGCGCCTTCGTGCGCGAGGCCACCTACGCCATGGCCGGCGTGGACCTGCCCGTGACCCAACCGCAGCAGGAGCTCATCGTCGTCGGCGAAGACCGCGTCGGCGCCCAGATCTCGCCGCAGGAGCTGATGACGCCGCTGATCGCAGTGATGGTGCTCATCGTCGAGTCGATGGCGCTGGCCGGCCTGGTGGCGGTCGAGCTCCAGACGCGGACGGCCAAGGCCATCGTGGCCTCGCCGGCCACGGTGGCCGACCTGCTCAGCGCCAAGGGCCTGACCGGCACGTTACTGGCCTTCAGCCAGGCCGGCCTGGTCATGCTGCTCGCGGGTGCCTTCGGCTTCGAGCCGCTGTTACTGCTCGTTGCCCTGCTCATCGGCTCGGTCATGGCCGCCGGCATCGGCATGCTCGCCGGATCGGCCGGCCGCGACTTCATGACCACCATCTTCATCAGCGTGGTCTTCATGATCCCCATGGCCGTGCCCGCCATCGCCGCGCTCTTCCCGGGGGCTGCCTCGGCCTGGGTGCAGATCCTGCCCACCTACGGTTTCATCGAGACCATCGTCGGCGTCATCGCCTACGGCCAGGGCTGGGCCGAGTCGATGGGCTACCTGTTCATCTCGGCCGCCTGGTGCGTGGCCATCTTCGTGGCCGGCTGGTTCATCCTGCGAAGGAGGGTGGAGGCGCTATGAACCCGCACATCGCCTGGCGCGTCCTGCTCAAGGACCTGCGCCTCGGTCCGCGCTCACCGATCCTGTTGTGGGCCATCGTCTTCCCCGTGGTGGGCACGCTCATGGTGCAGATCGTCTTCGGCTCGCTCTTCGCGCCACAACCGCGCCTGGGCATCGTCGACGAGGGCCAGCTCACAGGTCGCGGTGGCCATGGCTGACGTCGAAGGCGTCGAGCTGCGCCCCGTCGGTGACGAGGAAGAGCTGACGCAACTGGTCAGCGACAACGACCTCGACGCCGGGCTGGTGCTGCCCGCCGGTTTCGACGACGCAGGTCCAGGCCGGCGAGCAGCCGCCGCTCCAGTTCTTCGTGGGCGGCGAGTCGCTGGCTTCGAACCGCCTCATCCTGGCGGTGACCACGCTCGATGCCGTTCGTGCCATCGAGGGTTCCACGCCCCGGTCGATGTGGTCGTGATCGCCACCGGTGACCCGGTGCTGCCCATGTCCAGCCGCATGATGCCGTTGCTGGTGTTGTTCGCCCTGCTTATCGCCGGGGTCTTCGTGCCGGCCTTCTCCATCGTCCAGGAGCGCGAGAGCGGCACCATGACGGCGTTGCTGGTGTCACCCGCGCGCGGCGTGGACGTGCTTGCCGCCAAGGCCGGGATGGGCCTGGTGCTGGCCTTCCTGATGACGCTGGTGACGCTCTGGCTCAACGACGCGCTCGGCAACCAGCCGCTGGCGCTGCTGGTCAGCGTGGCTGTCGGTGCCCTCATGCTGGCCGAGGTGGGGCTGCTCTTCGGCAGCGGCGCGAAAGACTCGAAGACGCTCTTCGCGCTGATGAAGTCGGTGAACATCCTGCTCTTCGCGCCGGTGATCTTCTACATCTTCCCCGACTGGCCGCAATGGATCGCCCAGCTCTTCCCGACCTACTGGATCATCAACCCCATCTTCGAGGTGGCCATCCACGATGCCGCGCTGGGCGACATCGTCGGGCAGCTGGCGGTGGCCCTGGCCATCTGTGCCTTGCTGGTGCCCTTCGTGGTGGTGCTCTCGCGGCGCATGACCCAGCAGGTGGCCGCGGCATGATGGCCGGGGAGGGAGTCCATCATCGAAGACTGCATACACCTGCGCTTCTACGCTGAGCTTCGCGAACTGTTGTCGCGGGTCCATCGAGCCGGCCTGATCGATCATCGCGTGGTCGCGACCCAGAGCGTCAAGGACGTCATCGAGTCCTATGGGGTGCCCCACACCGAGGTCGAGATCATCCTCGTCGACGGTGAGTCGGTGGGCTTCGACTACCGCCCGGCCGCCGGAGACCGAATCAGCGTCTATCCGGTCTTCGAGGCGCTCGATGTCGCGCCGCTCGTCAGGCTACGGCCGGGGCCGCTGCGCCGGACCAGGTTCGTGCTCGATGGCCACCTCGGCAAACTGGCTCGTCGCCTTCGCCTGCTGGGCTTCGACTGCGCCTACGCCAACGACGCCACTGACGGCGAACTCGTGCAGGTCTCGGTGGCCGAGCGGCGCATCCTCTTGACGCGCGATCGCTTCCTGCTGCGGCGCCGCACCGTCACGCATGGCTACCTGTTGCGCTCCGATCGGCCCGATGAGCAGGTTCGTGAGGTGGTGCGCCGGTTCCAGCTCGCGAGGTCCATCGAACCGTACACGCGCTGCCCGGCCTGCAACGGCCTGTTGAGGCCGGTCCAGAAGTCGGCCATCGAGCATCGTCTGCCGCCCAAGACCCGCCGCTACTACGACGACTTCCGTACCTGCGCGGACTGTGCCCGCGACTACTGGCGCGGCGCGCACCATGCCCGTCTCGAGGGCCTCGTGGCGGACGCGCGAACGGCCGACTCCTAGCCGGACGGTCCGTCGAGGGCCACCCCGGCGGCGAGCACGTCCTCGGCGAACGCGGCCTGTGCCTCGACGGTCGGGTCGAGCTTGGTCGGGAAGCAGATGATGCGATCGACGCCGACATCTGCGAACGCACCCAGCAGGTCCACGCGTGCCTGCCCGGCATCGGTGAAGTCCTCGTCCAGCGTGTAGACCGAGAAGCGCAAGGACGCCGGATCGCGGCCGGCTGCCGCACACATGGCCCGAACGTCAGCGATGCGCTCGGCGACCTCGGCTGGCCCCACGAAGACGAAGTTCAGCTCATCGGCGAACCTCACGGCCAGGCCCGCGGTGCGCACCCGGCCGTTGCCGCCGACGATGAGGGGAATGTGCTCCTGGATGCCCCGCGGCTCGTTGATGGCATCGCGCACGTGGACCCGCTCGCCCTCGTAGGTGGCGCGTCCGGGGGCCAGCATCCGCGTGATGACCTCGAGGTGCTCCTCGAGGGTGCTGATGCGCTCGCCGATGGGCGGGAAGCCGTAGCCGTAGGCCAGCCACTCGTCCTTCTTCCAGCCGGCGCCGATGCCGACCTCGAAGCGGCCGCCGCTGATGACGTCGATGGTCGAGGCCAGCTTGGCCGTCAGCGCCGGGTTGCGGAAGGCGGTGCAGATGACCATGTGACCGAGACGGACCGTGTTCGTGGCTATGGCCAGCGCCGACAACTGCGAGAACGACTCGAAGGTGATCTCATCGGTCGGCTCGGGCACGGTGTGGAAATGGTCGAAGGCCCACAGCGATTCGAAGCCGAGGTCCTCAGCCTGCACGGCCAGCTCGACGGTTCGGGCCCAGGCAACCCCGGGGTCCCAGCCGTCGTATTCACCCTTCCAGCCCTGTGGCGCGATCAGTCCGACCTTCATCACTCCTCCATCTTCTTGAGTCTCGGCTTGGTCAAGCTTCGGCGGACGCTACTGGCTCATCCTCGACCGCGCCGTCGACCGGAACAGCATCAGCGTGACGCAGCGGCATATCCCTGAGGAACAAGGCTACGACCACCAGCGCCACCACGGTGGCCATCAGCCCGAACCAGAAGCTATCGCTGATGGCCGCGGAGAAAGCGTCGTAGACACCGGCCACGATCTGGTCCACGAAGCCCTGCAGTGGTGGGATCTGGGATAGCTGCTGGGCAAGGGTCGTATCGCCGACCTGTCCCAGGCTCCCGCCGCCGGAGAACTGCACGACCGTGCCGACCTGCTCAGGGGGCACACCGGCCTCACTCAGCGAGGGCGGGAGTCGGGATGCGAACGAGTCGGCGAAGATCGTGCCCACGATGGCCAGGCCGACGGAGCCGCCGATCTGGCGGAAGAAGGTCAGGTTGCCGGTCGCAACGCCGAGCCGGCTGAAGGGCACCGAGGCCTGGATGACGATGGTGAAGACCGAGAGCGTGGGACCGATCCCAAGCCCGGCGATGAACATCCACAGCCACAGCAGCTGCAGATCGGTCGTCGCGCTCAGCCCTGTGAAGAGCAGGATGCCCACGCCCATGATGGCCAGCGCTCCGGTCAGGATCCATTTGTAGCGCCCCGTCCGACTGACCAGCACGCCGGCCCCGATGGAGCTGAGGATGACGCCGGCCATGAGCGGCAGGATCTGCAGGCCAGAGTCCGTGGCGCTGACGTTCTGGACGAACTGGAGCCAGCGGGGCAGGAAGATGATCGCGCCAAAGAAGCCGATGGCCGCCAGGAACGTGGCCAGGATGGTCGCTGAGTAGTTGCGGTTGCGGAAGAGCTCGAGGGGGATGATGGGCTCGGCCGCGCGCGACTCGATGAACAGGAACAGCGGGGTCACGAGCACCGCGATGAGCAGGAACCCACCCACGCTGAGGTCGGTCCACTCGCCGGTGGCCTTGTTGGTCAGTCCGAGCAGCAGGAAGACGACGCCGATCGAGAAGACGACGGCCCCGGCATAGTCGAGGTTCCGCGTCCTGGCCTCGCCGTGGATGGTGGGCAGGTAGCGGAAGACGATGTAGAGCGACACCAGGCCGATGGGTACGTTGACGAAGAAGATCCAGTGCCAGCCCAGCTGCTCGGTGATCCAGCCACCGAGCAGTGGCCCGAGCACGGCGGCGATGCCGAAGACCGCTCCGAAGAGGCCCTGGTAGCGGCCACGCTCCCGAGGGTCGAAGAGGTCGCCGATGACCGCCAGCGAGATGGGGAAGATGGCCCCGGCGCCGACGCCCTGGACGCCACGGAAGATGATCAGGGACTCCATCGACCACGAGAGGCCGGAGAGCACGGAGCCGATGAGGAAGACGCTGACCCCGAAGAGCAGCATGGGCCGGCGACCGTAGATGTCCGAGAGCTTGCCGTAGAAGACGCCGGTGATGGTCGCGGTCAGCAGATAGCTGGTGACGACCCAGGTGTAGAGCTCATTGGTGCCACCCAGGTCGCCCACGATTCGCGGCAGCGCCACGCCCACGATGGTCTGGTCAAGGGCCGACAGGAAGACGACCAGCAGGATGGCGAAGAGGATCTCCATCTTGCGCCGATGCGGAAGCTGCAGCGCCGGGTCCAGTTCAGCCATGGTCGAGGCGTGGGATGCCAAGGGTGGCCGGTCTCCTTCGTCTGATTTGGATGGGCGCGAGGCGCCTCAGGGTCTCCTGGAGTATGCCGCAGGAGCCGACTCGCTCCGGAATCGACTGCTTACCAGCGCTGGTGCACGAGGGGTCTTGCGTACTGCTCGTATAGCTCGGTCACACGGTCCATGGTCTCGTCGGAGAGGGGAGCGAGGTCGGCTGCCGCGGCGTTGGCGCGTGCCTGCTCAGCGGACTTGGCGCCCGGGATGGCGGCTGTCACGCCTTCGTGCATAAGGATCCAGCGCAGAGCCAGCTGGGCGGTCGTCACGCCCTTGGGCACGAGTTCCCCCAGCGCAGCCACGAACTCCAGCCCCGCGTCGTAGTCGAGGCCGGCGAAGGTCTCGCCGACGTCGAACGCCTGTCCGTAGCGGTTGTAGTTGCGATGATCGTTCGCCGCGAACGTCGAGGTCTGGTCGTACTTGCCGGTGAGCAGGCCGGAGGCCAGCGGCACGCGCGCGAGGACGCCCACGTCGTTGGCCAGGGCTGCTGCGAGAAACCGATCCGCGGGGCGCTGGCGGACCATGTTGAAGATGATCTGCACGCTGGCCACACCCGGATACTCCATGGCCTTGACCGCCTCTTCGACCTTTTCGACGCTGACGCCGTAGTGGGCGATGGCCCCGTTCGTCTTCAGCTCATCGATGGCCGCGAAGAGCTCGGGGTGATAGTAGAGATCCGTCGGTGGGCAGTGCAGCTGCACCAGGTCGAGCGTGTCCATGCCTAGGTTCTCGCGTGACCGGTCGGTCCAGGCCACGAAGGCCTCGGGCGTGTAGTTCTCCACCTTCTGTTCCACGCGCCGGCCCATCTTGGTGGCCACGTAGATGCGCTCACCGTTGCGCTCGGCGAGAAAGCGCCTGATGAGCTGCTCGCTGTGGCCGTCACCGTAGACGTCGGCGGTATCGATGAAGTTGATGCCAGCGTCGGCAGCCGCGTGGAGAGCGGCGAGGCTGACGCTATCGTCGACGGTGCCCCAGTCGGCCCCGATGGCCCATGCCCCGAAGCCGATGGCGCTGATCTGGTATCCGGTCTTGCCAAGTCGTCGGTACTGCATGGCTGCAGCGTAGCGCCGCGACACCGGGACCATCAGGTCGGTGGGACGGTACTTGAGGCAGTGGCACAATCCGACTATCGGGATCGCTTCCGTGCCTCCTGTCTGGCCGGACGATCGACCAGGAGGTACGGATTCGATGAACAAGCGACGATTGATGGCGGGCGCCCTGGGCGCTTCGCTGCTGGCGAGCGCGGTGCCCGGCCTGGCGCTGGCGCAGGACGAGGAGCCGTTCGCGGCCGAGGGCGTGCAGTGGGTCCTGGACACCTTGTCGGCTGAGGCCATCCCCGAGTTCGTCGAGGTCACGCTGTTCCTCAACGGCGGCGAGGTCGTCGGCAACGCCGGCTGCAACTCCTATTTCGGCGGCTACGAGATCGATGCCGAGAGCCTGACATTCCCTGAGCCGTTCGGCTCCACCCAGGCGATCTGCGAGGAGCCCGTCCAGGCCATCGAGGATGCCTACCTGCCACTGCTGCAGACCACCGCGACCTGGTCGGTCGACGACGAGGGCGTGCTCAGCCTGGCCGACGCCGACGGCAATGTCGCGCTCACGTATGGCGAGGCGGCGGTCGACGTCACGGCCACGGACCTCGACGCGCTGACGGCCACCCTCGATGACCTGCAGGCGCAGATCGATACAGCCACAGAAGCGGTCGCCACGCTGACCAAGGCCGCCGAGTCGGTGGACGTCAACGCCTTCGACAAGCGCGTCAACACGCTCGAGAAGGACGTCACCAAGCTGCAGAACCAGGCCGGCGAGGTCAACGTCCCCAAGCAGAAGAAGCGCATCGACGCCAATGAGACGGCCATCGCCGCCAACACGAAGGCCATCACCAACCTGAGCAATCAGCTCGACAAGCTCAAGGATCGCGTCAAGGCGCTCGAAGCCAGTGACAAGGACCAGGAGAAGCGCATCGCCGCGCTCGAAGAGGCCGTGTTCGAGGCCGCGCCGCTGCCCGAGTAATCCCGACCCCGAACCATCGCGAAGCCGCCGTTGGGTCCACCCTCGGTGGCTTCCTCGTGTCTACGAGTCGGCGTAGACGGTGGACCAGTCTGCGCGCATCGAGACGATCGTCCAGCCCACCTTGCGGGCCATGGCGGTGATGGGCTCGGCGGACGCGAAGGTGCCGGCCACGCTCTGATACTCGTACTCGCGCTCGGCGTCGTCGTGGTCGACGAGCAGGGCCAGCGACGGCCCATCGAAGGCCTGGGCGTATTCCAGCATCTCCGCATCGCCGGCCGAGTTGCCGGCGGCGAAGATGGGCCGCCGGCCCAGCATTCGCTGGACATTGGCGATCTTGGCAGGGCCCTCGTTGGGATCGCCGACCAGCTCCTTCGTGCGCAGCAGCCGCGTCGTACCATCGCTGCGGTCCAGCTCGTAGCCGACCTGGGAGCCGACCACGCCCTCCGGCATCACCCCGAAAAGCTCGTTGCTGATGGCGCGGATGAACTCGGTGCCGCTGCTGGTCACGAGGTAGACGCTGAAGTGACGTGCCCGCAGCTCGGCGATGAGCTCGAGCATGGGCCGGTAGCGCGTCTGTGACAGGGGCACCCCACGGTCGGGGTGTCGCCCGGTCGCGAAATGCGCGCGTACGCGCGCCTCGTATGCCTCAGGCGTGATGCCTGCGTGTGGCTCCACCAGGGCGACGAGCACGTTGATGAGCCCGAGGCGGCCGATGGCCTCACCATCCCAGTCGAGAGCTGCACGAAACTCGGGTCGCTCGGCCAGCTCCGGACTTGCGGCGACGTAGCGGCGCAGCTCCGCCACCAGGAAGTCGACCATCGCGTAGCGCGGTTTCTCGGACCACAGCGTGCCGTCGACATCGAACACCGCGACGCGCTGCTCGATGGGCAGCATCTCCGCCGCATCGAGGAAGATCTCGATGGCGTCGCGAGTCGGCCCGGGTCGCCAGGTCGGCAGCGTGGTCTGGATCATGGGGCGTAGTCCCTCCCGGTCGGATGCGTGCCCGTAGCGTACGCGGCCTGTAGGCTGTGGCGCATGGACCCGAACCGTGCCTTCACCCGGGGGGACATCGTCACGGGCCCGCCGCAGTCGGCCGATGGGGGGCCGGGCGATGGCAACGGGACCCACATGTTGCCCATGCTTCCTGACCCGTTACCGGCCACCTCACCGCCCTCCTATCACGTCCTGACCAAGCCCACGGGCGCCATCTGCAACCTTGACTGCACGTACTGCTTCTTCCTCTCGAAGGAGGCGCTGTACCCGGGCAGCAAGTTCCGCATGACCGACGAGACGCACGAGCAGTACATCCGCCAGCTGCTGGAATCGCATCGCACCGATCGCGTCACGGTGGCCTGGCAGGGCGGCGAGCCCTCGCTCATGGGTCTCGACTTCTACCGCGACACGATGAAGCTCGTCGAGAAGTACCGGCGTCCCGGCCAGGTCATCGAGCACACGCTCCAGACCAACGGCACCAAGCTGGACGAGGAGTGGGCGACCTTCTTCGCCGAGCACGGCTTCCTCATCGGGCTTTCGATGGACGGTCCGGCAGACATCCACGATGCCCAGCGCGTCGACAAGGGTGGGGCGGGCACCCACGCCAAGGTCATGCGCGCGGCCCGGCTGCTGCAGGACGCCGGGGCCGAGTTCAACATCCTGTGCACCGTGCACTCGCTCAACGGCGATCGCGGCAAGGAGGTCTACCGCTTCTTCCGCGACGAGGTCGGCGCGGGCTTCATGCAGTTCATCCCCATCATCGAGCGGGCCACGCCGGAGCTGCTCGAGGTGGCCGAGGCGGGCTGGGGCGACAGCAACAAGGCTCGGCCGCTGTACGAGCAGAAGGGCGACCTGGTCACGAGCCGGTCGATCGGCCCCGAGCAGTACGGCCGCTTCCTCATCGACATCTTCGAGGAGTGGGTGCGGCGCGACGTGGGCTCGGTCTACGTGCAGATGTTCGACGTCACGCTCTCGAACTTCGTCGGCGGCCCACCCGGCCTGTGCATCCACAGCGAGACCTGCGGGCGAGGACCGGCGCTCGAGCACAACGGCGACCTCTACACCTGCGACCACTTCGTGGAGCCGAAGTACAAGCTGGGCAACATCAACGAGACCCACATGGTCGAGCTGGTCGGCTCGCCCCAGATGTACATGTTCGGTCAGGACAAGCGAGACACGCTGCCGCGCGCCTGTCGCGAGTGCGATGTCCGCTTCGCCTGCCACGGCGGGTGCCCCAAGGACCGCTTCCGGAACGACCCCTACGGCGAGCCGGGCCTCAACTACCTGTGTGCCGGCTTCAAGGACTTCTTCGGGCATGTGACCAAGCCCATGCGGGCCATGGAGATGCTCCTGAAGTCCGACCGTGCGGCCGCGGAGATCATGTACGCCTACGCTGCCGAGGACGCCGCACGTGGTCGCAACGACGACTGCTCGTGTGGCTCGGGCCGCAAGTTCAAGCGTTGCCACGGCGACCAGCCGCTGCCCTCGAAGGCCGCCATCGATGCGGCGGTGCGTCGCATCATGAGCAGCTAGGCACCGAGCGAGTCAGCCATTCGTGCGACGACCGGACCGAGCTCCACTGTGGCGCGATGCTGACCGGCTGACGGGCACGCGCTCGTGCGCTGAACTGCCACCCGGCCGGGACCCAACGGTGAGTCCAGGGTGCGGCGTTCAGATCCCGCCGCTGACGATGATGTTGTGCCCGGTCACGTAGGAGGACTCGTCCGAGAGCAGCCACATCACGGCGGCAGCGACCTCGTCGAGCTTGCCTGTGCGCCGCAGCGGCACCGCGCCGATCATCTCCTCGGCTACGACCACCGGGTCGGTCGAGTAGTACTGCGTATCCGCCCGCGCCTGGCGAGTCACTTGCCGGTCCCACATGAGGCCCTCCCCGATGAAGGCCGGTGAGATGGCGTTGACCCGGATACCCAGTGGCGCGAGGTCCTTTGAGGCCGAGCGGGTCAGGCTCATGACCGCACCCTTCGAAGCGCTGTAGGCAGGCATGTTGGCGGCGCCCTCGACCCCGGCCATCGACGCCGAGTTGACGATGGCGCCCGCCGCCCCGGCCTCGCGCAGCCGTCGAGACGCCTCCCGCAGCACGTTGAAGATGCCGAAGACGTTGACGTTCATGACGAGGGCAAAGTCGTCGACGGGATAGTCCTGCAGTGGCAGCAGCTCGCCCTGGATGCCGGCGTTGTTGAACACCAGACCGGGTGCGCCGAAGCGTTCGAGCGCGGCTGCGAAGCAGGCTTCCACGCTGGCGGGATCGGTAACGTCGGCGGCTACCGCCAGGACGGTGTCTTGACCGGCGCTGGCGGTGCAGGCGGCGCGAGTACGCTCGAGCCCCTCGGCGGCGCGATCGAGGTCGGTGATGACGACGTTGGCACCGCTCCCGGCGAGGCGCACTGCCGCCGTCCGGCCGAAGTCGCCGCCCGCACCTGTCACCAGGGCGGTCGAGCCGGAGAAATCGTAGCTGGCCGGCATCGTCGTTAGTCTCCCTGTTCGGACGCGGTCTTGAGGCGGAGTCCATCGGCGCCGAAGATATGGATCGGCCCGAGGACCTCGACGTTGGTGCGATCGCCTCGCGAGACTTCGTAATCGGCATCGACGCGGACGCGGATACGCGTGGTCTGGCCGAGGTGCTCGAGCTCCACGAAGACGAAGGTCTCCGATCCCAGCTCCTCCACCACCTTGACCTCGGCCGGAACACCCTCGGTCCCCAGCGACAGGCCCTGCGGGCGGACACCCAGGGTGAGGCCCTTGCCGTCGGTCGCGGCCGCTGTCGCAGCGACGGCCGGGTCCAGTCGGATCCGGCTCGTCCCGAAGACCGCTGCGTCATCCTCGATGTTCGTGGGCACGAGATTCATGGCCGGCGAACCGATGAAGCCGGCCACGAACAGGTTGGCCGGGTGCCGATAGAGGGTCCCCGGAGTGGCCACCTGCTGCATGACGCCGTAGTCGAGGATGGCGACGCGATGGCCCATGGTCATAGCCTCGACCTGGTCGTGCGTGACGTAGACCGTGGTAACGCCGAGGCGCGCCTGCAGGTCGGCCAGCTCTGCCCGGGTCTGCACGCGCAACTTGGCGTCGAGGTTGGAGAGCGGCTCGTCCATCAGGAACACCTGGGGATGCCGCACGATGGCGCGACCCATGGCCACGCGCTGGCGCTGTCCGCCCGAGAGTTGCTTGGGCTTGCGGTCGAGGTACTCCTCGAGATCGAGGATCCGCGCCGCTTCTTGCACCTGCTTGGCCCGCTCGTCCTTGGGTACCTTCTGCTGCTTCAGGGGGAAGCCGATGTTCTGCGCCACGGTCATGTGTGGGTAGAGCGCGTAGCTCTGGAAGACCATGGCCACATCGCGGTCCTTGGGCTGGACCAGCGTCACATCGCGGTCGCCGATGAAGATGGAGCCCTCGTCGCAGGCCTCCAGCCCCGCGAGCATGCGCAGGGCGGTCGACTTGCCTGACCCTGAGGGGCCGACGAGAACGAGGAACTCCCCGTCGTCGACGGTGAGGTTCAGGCGATCGACCGCAGGCGCGTCCGTGCCGGGATAGGTTCTGGTCGCGTCGCGATAGCTGACTTCAGACATGGCTCCCTACTTGATGGCTCCCATGGAAAGGCCGCGGATCATGCGCTTCTGTGCCACCCAGCCGGCGAGCACGACCGGCAAGACCGCGAGCGTGGACGCGGCCGACAGCTTGGCCATGAACATGCCGCGGGTGGTGACGCTGGTGCTCACCCACACCGGTACGGTGGAGTTGTCAACCGGGTTGAGCTGGACAGCCAGGAAGAACTCGTTCCAGGCGAAGATGAAGCAAAGGAGGGCCGTCGCGGCGATGCCCGGCGCCACGATCGGCATCATCACGTCCTTGATCTGGCCATAGAGGCCGGTCCCATCCATCTGCGCGGCCTCGATCAGCTCCTTCGGCACCTCGTTGAAGAACGACCGCAGCATCCACACTGCCAACGGCAGGTTCATGGCCGTGTACAGGATGATCAGCACCAGTTTGGTGTTGAGCAGCCCTAGCTCCTTGGCGATGATCCAGAGCGGCAGGATGGCGGCGACGACGGGCAGGAACTTCGTCGAGATGAAGAAGAAGAGCGCATCCCGCCAAGCCTTGACGGGATAGATAGCCAACGCGTACGCGGCAGGGATGGCCAGCACCATCACCACGATCGTCGAGACGATGACGATGACGAAGGAATTGAAGAAGGCCTCACTGAAGCTGAGCAGCCCCGGGAGAGACTCGGTGACGGCTTGCCACCGCTCGAATGTGGGTTCGAAGAACAGCGTTGGCGTGGCGTTGGCCACCAGCTCGGTCTTGAAGCTGTTGAGTACCATCCAGAAGACGGGGAAGAAGAAGAGGGCGGCGATGAGCCAGGTGATGATGCCGAGCGCGGCCGTACCCCAGCGAGACTCGCCGCGCAGCTGCTTGTCGTTCTTGGTCAGAGTCATACCGGTTCCTCGCGGCGGAAGAGGCTGGACAGGACGCGCAAAGCGAAGGTCGCGATGACGATCGAGGCGATGACCACGATGATCGAGTACGCCGCTGCCTGGCCGAAGTTCCAGCCGCCGCCGATGGACCGCTGGTAGACGAAGTAGGGCACGTTGGTCGAGCCGGGCCCGCCGCCGGTCATCACCTGTATCTGGTCAAAGACCTGCAGCAGATAGATGGCGCCGAGCACGACTCCCAGCTCCATGTACGGTCGCAGCATCGGCAGTGTGATCTGGGTGAAGATGCCGCGTCCACTGGCGCGATCGACGCGAGCAGCCTCGATGATGTCCGTCGGTTGGCTCTGGAGGCCCGCGAGGATGATGAGCATCATGAATGGCGACCATTGCCAGACGAGTACCGTGACGATGGCCCAGAATGGGTAGCGCTCGACGAAGGGGATGGCGTCCAGCCCGAAGGTCTCCAGGATGGCGTTGAGCACCCCGAACGTGGAGCTGAAGATCTGGTTCTTCCAGAGCAGGCCGGCGACCACCGGCATGATCAGGAACGGCGTGATGAGCAGCGTCCGCGCGATCCCTCTACCGAAGAACTGACGGTCGAGCAGGAGTGCGAGAGCAGTTCCGACCAGGAGCGCCAACAGCACCGCCGCGGTCGTCATCGTGATGGAGATCCAGACCGCTTCGAGGAAGAACTGGTTCGAGTAGCCCTCGGTGTAGTTCTCGAGTGCGATGAACTCGGGTCCACGCGGAGGGACGATGGTCCAGTCCTGCAGGCTGAACCAGATGTTGAAGAGGAAGGGGATCTGCGTCACCACGATGGTGAACAGCAGGGCAGGCAGGAGGGGCAGCCGGCGCCGCCATTTGTCGCGCCGCTGGAACTCCCGGATGGCGGCGGCGCGCTGGGCGCTGGGATCCGGAAGTCCCGTGGGCTCGGTCTGTGCGGTCAACTCTGCTGCCCCTCCGTCTGAAGCGTTGTCAGCGCATCGCTAGCGCGCTACCAGGAGGCGCCTTCGAACTCCTGGGCGATAGCGTGGCAAGCAGCCTGGGCGTCATCGGTCGACTTGTTGCCGGCGATAGCGGCCGAGATCTCCTGCGTGCAACGGGTGCCGAAGTCCTGGAACTGCGGGACACCGACGAACTGGACGCCGGGCAGGCCCGGGCGTGGCTGGACGCCGGGCATGTCGATGGGCGCGGCCTGCATGGCCTCCAGCGTCATGTCAGCGAATGCCGCCGCGGCCTGCTTGTAGTTCTCGTTCGCATAGAGCGAAGCGCGCGTGCCCGGAGGCACCGCAGCCCAGCCACCGTCGAGCGCGTCACCGGCTTCGGCGAGGTACTGCGGCCCGGTGGCCCAGCTCACGTACTCCCAGGCCGCGTCCTTGTCGGGCGCGGTCTCGGGGATGGCCAGGGCCCACGACCACAGCCAGCCGGACGCGTCAGTCACCTTGGTCGGTGAGAGCGCATAGCCGAGCTTGCCCTGGATGGGGCTGGTGTCCGACTCGAGGTTGCTGGCGGCCACGGTAGCGTCAACCCACATGGCCACCTTGCCATCCTGCATCTGGGTGGTGCACTCGTTGTAGCTCGCGTTGGATGCGTCAGCCTCACCGGCATCGTTGACGAGGCCGACGTAGAAGTCCAGCGCTTCCTTGAACTCAGGCTGGTCGACCTGGGAGGCACCGATGGTCTGGTCCTCGCCCGCGAGCCAGTAGGTCCCACCGAAGGTGTTCAGGACGGTGGTGAAGATGGCGCCAAGATCGCCCCAACCGGGCTTGCCACGCAGGCAGATACCGGCCATCTCGTCCGAGTCGATCTGTCGGGCGATGTCCGCGACCTCGTCCCACGTTGGCGCATCGGGCATCGTGACGCCGGCTGCCTCAAGGACGTCGTTGCGATACATCACGAAGGAGGACTCCGCATAGAACGGAGCCGCATACATGCTGCCCTCCCAGCTGAGACCGTTCCGGACGGCCGGGAAGATGTCGTCGACGGCATAGTCGGCGTCCGCATCAGCGTACTCGCTGAGGTTGGCCAGCCAGCCGTTGCGGCCGAACTGGGGCGCCTCGAACATGCCGATCATGACGACGTCGAACTGCCCACCCCCGGCGCCGACGTCGCGGGTGGTGGCCTCCCGGAGCGCCTGCTCCTCAAGGACCGTGTAGTCGACGTTGATGCCCGTCTGCTCCGTGAACAGGCTTGGTGTGAGTGCGGCGATGTCGCTCATCTGGGGGTTGCCCACGATGGCGACCTTGAGCGTCTTCTCGTCCTGGGCCATCGCCGCTCCAGCCAAGGCCGTCGATGCGACCAGGGCGGTGGCCAGGGCGCCAACACTGGCCTTGGTCAGCTTGTTTCTCGACCACATGGGCCTGATACCTCCTTATGGACGGTTGGGAACCGCTCCTCCTGAGCGTGACACAGGCACGCTCTCGCGCCATCCTAGTTGGTTTCATGTGGGATAGCAAGTAGATATCCACATATCTGTTGGGTCTTCCATCTGCGTTCATGTTGGAGTAGGCTTGCCGGATGACTCCTTACGACGGCCGCCGGCGCCGTATCGAGCTCTCCGCGGAGAACCTCGGCCGGCTCGATCCACGCATCACCATCCCGAAATACGACCGCAGCTCACTCGGTGGTGGCATCGTTCACATCGGCGTAGGTGGCTTCCACCGCGCCCACCAGGCCGTCTACCTTGACGACGTCTGTGGGACTGGCCTGACCGATTGGTCGATCACCGGCGCGGGCGTCCTCGATGGCGACGCGGCCATGGCTGACGCGCTCGCTGCCCAGGACTACCTGTACGCCCTGGTGACGCGCGACGTCCACGCCGCGAACGCGCGCGTCATCGGCTCCATCACCGACTACGTCCTGGCCGCCGACGACATCGAGCCGCTGGTCGCGCGCATAGCGAGCCCGCAGACGCGCATCGTGTCGATGACCATCACTGAGGGCGGCTACCCCGTCGACGAGGCAGATGGCGGGTTCCTGGCGCCGCCAGCCGACGAGGTGCCCCCGGCCTTCGAGTCGCTGGCACGGGCCTTCCAGCGACGGCGCGACGGAGGGCTCGGTGGCCTGACAGTGCTCAGCTGCGACAACGTCATGGGCAATGGCGACACTGCCCGGACGGCCACGCTCGGCATCTGCGCCATGCTCGAGCCAGGCCTGGAGGACTGGGTCAGCCGTAACGTCGCCTTCCCCAACAGCATGGTCGACCGCATCACGCCGCAGACTACCGACGCCGACCGCACCTTCCTGGCGGATGAGTACGGCCTCGTCGATCGCTGGCCCGTCGTGGCCGAGACCTTCATCCAGTGGGTCATCGAGGACGAGTTCCCGTATGGCCGGCCACCCTACGAGGACGTCGGCGCGCTGGTCACCGACGATGTCCGGCCCTACGAGACGCTCAAGCTTCGCATCCTCAACGCGGGCCACTCGACGCTCACCTATATGGCCGCACTGGTCGGACATACCTACATCCACGAGATCATGGCCGACCCCCCGCTGGCCCGGTACCTGCAGCAGTTCCACGACGACGAGGCGACGCCGTCCTTGCCGCCGGTGGCCGGCATCGACGTGACCGACTACAAGCGGGTCGTCGCCGAGCGCTTCGCCAACACCGAGGTCCGCGACCAGGTGGCGCGTGTCTGTCTCGATGGCACTTCCAAGTGGCCCAAGTTCCTGGTGCCCACTATCGAGTCACAGCTGGAGAAGGGTGGCCAGGTCAAGCTCTCCGCCCTGGCGCTCGCGGGCTGGTGCCAGTACCTGCTGGGAGTGGACGACAAGGGGCACGACATCAGCATCTCGCCGGACCCGCGCCTGGTCGAGGCGCAGGGATACGCCCGTACGTCGATCTCGGATCCGGCTGCGTTCCTTCGCTTCGGCATCGTCTTCGGCGAGCGCCTCCCCGCCGATGCGCGGTTCGTCTCGGCCTTCACCGATGCGCTGAGCTCGATCCGGGAGCGGGGCACCTACCCCACGCTGGAGAGGTGGTTGAACGGAGCGAGCTGATGACCCAGGCCGACACCCCCGCCGATCGCGAGCGCGGCCCTGGAGGGCCGTTGTTCCAGGGTGAGCGGCGCGCGCAGATGATGAAGCTCGTCCTCGAACGCGGACGCGTCGACGTGGGCGAGCTGGCCGAGGAGTTCGACGTCACCGGCGAGACCATACGGCGGGACCTGACGGAGCTGCAGCGCGAACGGCTCGTGCGTCGTGTCCACGGCGGGGCGGTGCCCTGGCGTGGATCGGTGATCGTGCCGCGTCTCGAGGTTCGCGAGAGCCACAACGTGGCGGAGAAGCGGCGCATCGCCCACGCCGCTGCCGCGGAGATCCCGTCGCACGGCTCGCTCATCATCGACTCGGGCAGCACGGCGCTCCAGCTGGCCGACGTCCTCGACCGTGAGCGCGACCTGACGGTCATCACCAACCACATTCCCATCATCCGTTCACTCGCGACCACCGAGCGCCCCCATGTGGTCGTGCTTGGGGGCGCGTTGCGACGCAGATCGCTGGCGTTCGTGGACGAGACCGGGGTCGAAACGTTGCGTGACCTCGCCGTCGAGGTCACGTTCATCGGCTGCGATGGGATGTCGCCCGAGCGAGGTTTCACCACGCCATACCGCGAAGAGGTCGCCATCAAGCAGGCCATGATGGCGGCGGCCAGGCGCGTGGTGATGATGTTCGACCATTCCAAGGTCGGCAATGAGCAGCTCTTCCGCTTCGCCGGTACGGACGAGGTCGACATCATCTACACCGACTCAGGGATGGACGAGGCCACTGCGGCGATGATCGAGGAGCAAGGACCGGTCGTCGTTCGTGTCTGAGTCCACAGCGCCCACGGGGGCGGCCAACCGTCATCTCCGGGCCGCGGATCTCGAGGCCATCGCTGTCGAGGCAGCCTCCGCGGCAGCCGAGGTCATCCGCGTCGAGACCGGCACCATCCGGGCGATCCGCATGAAGTCGACCCCGACCGATCCGGTGACGCACCTGAGTCTCGAAGCCGAACGCGTGGTTCGTGAGGTGCTCACGGAGCGCACGCCCGATGCCTCGGTGCTGGGCGAGGAGGTCGGGGGCACCAGCGGGTCCTCGACCATCGGCTGGGTCATCGACCCCATCGACGGTACCGTCAACCTCACCTACGGCGTGCCCATCACCAGCGTTTCGGTGGCGGCCACGATCGACGGCACGGTCGTGGCCGGGTGCGTGGTGGACATCATGCGGGGAGAGGTCTTCAGCGCCAGCGCCGGTGGCGGCGCCCGCATGGACGGTTCGTCGATCCACGTGACGCAGGCGGACGAGCTCGCCGCCTCACTTGTCGCCACCGGCTTCGACTACTCAGCCCAAGGTCGGGCTGTCGAGGCCGAGTTCTTTGGCCGCATCCTCCCGGCTGCCCGTGACGTGCGATGCATCGGCTCTGCAGCCCTGAACCTGTGCTGGGTGGCTTGTGGTCGCTTCGATGGCTTCTACCAGCGCAACATGCAGTACTGGGACTACGCGGCTGGGGCCATCATCGCGGCCGAGGCTGGCGCCCGGGTCCAGATTCCTGTCATCGACAACGACCGGTTGACGGTCGCGGCGACCCCCCGGATCTTCGCTGCACTCCTGGGCGCCGTAGCCTAGGGCCGCCGAGCCCCGTCTACTTCGCTGCGCGTTGTACGCAGCTCTCGAGCATTCGTCTCGAAGCCCCGGCTCCCTCCGCTTGCCAGCTTTCCCAGAGGCTCACGAGGTCATCGGTCGGAACCGGCTCGGACATCCGTGCCACCGCGACGACGGCCTCCCATGTGGCGAACGACTCGGGCTCGATCAGCTCGCGTCGGGCGAGCGCGGCGACGTATGCGCAATGCACCCGGTCCAGGAATTCGCTGGTGGCACCGCCGAGGTGCACTGCCTTCGACTTCTCGCTCCCCGGTGGTCGCATCAGCAGCGAGCTACGCACGTAGTCGGCCGTGGCATGGCCGGTCGCGGCGTCGAACCAGTCGACGATGACCATGCCCCGTTTGGCCATCACGATGTTGGCAGGGTGCATGTCTCCATGACAGGTGCCCGTTCCGTGAGGCAGGCGGTCGAGCATGGCCTGGGCCTCGCGGCGGTCGCCCGAGGAGACCTGTACGGCCTCGTCGATCTTGCTGCCCAGCCGTCGGGTGAGGTCGGGCAGGCCCGTCACGGGCGAGGATCGATGGAGGTCGGCCTGCAGGTCGACGAGCCGCTCGATCAGCCTGGCCACGTCGTACGGGGCGGCCTTCATGTGTTGCCACATGGTCTCGCCGTCGACGCGTTCGAGGACGACACCAGGCTGACCATCGACCTCGATGACGCCATCGGTGGCCGGCACCGGGAACCCTGCCGCGAACACACGCCGAGTGATGTCCGCTTCGATCGAGGCCCAATGGCGCGGGATCCCCGGGCGCAGGAGCTTCACCACGGTCCCGGCCGTCCACGACCAGATGTCGGAGGTGTTGCCTCGCGCGATCAGCTCGCCGGGTCGCTGGTGTCGTTCGCACATGGTGGCGAGTATCGCCCAGTGTCACGGCGAGTGGTCTGCTTCGGAGGTCGAGTCGCACGACGAGCCGCGGTCGAGGCTGGTCGAGGAGCCCTCAGTCGGCGAGCATGACCTCCAGTCCCCGCTCGCGCAGGACCGCCACGACGTCGGCGTCTGCGCCGCGATCGGTGATGACCAGGTCCACGCCGTCGGTCGGGATCACGTGCACGAGGCTGACCTCGCCGAGGCGTGAGCTGTCGGCTACCACCACGCGGCGACGACCGGCGTCGAGCATGAGGCGCCCGATCTCCGCCTCGGCAGCGTTGGCAACCGTGACCCCGGCGGTGGCCTCCACGCCGTCGCAGCCGACGATGGTGAGATGTGCGTGCAGCTGGGCGAGCATGCCCGTGCCCAGCGGGTTGACCAGCGAGTGCTGCTGGCGGCGCAGCGTGCCACCGCTGACGATGACCTTGACCTTGGGGATGGCCGGCTCCAGCTCGAGGGCCACACGCATGCCGTTGGTGATGACCGTGACGTCTGAGAGGTCCGTCCGTGCGGCGAGGGCCCGGGCCACGGCCGCCACGGTCGAACCCACGCCGAGCATGACCGTCTGACCGCTCACGACCAGTCCCGCCGCCACCTTGCCGATGGCTGCCTGCTCGGCAGGCCGCAGGTCCGCATCCTGCTCGAAGCTGGCTTCCAGGGCGCCCGCGGCGTGGTGTACCGCCCCACCGCGTACGCGGCGCACCTGCCCGGCTTCGGCGAGCGTGTCGAGGTCGCTGCGGATGGTCACCTCGGAGACGCCGAAAGCCGTCGCGAGGTCGGTCACCGACGTGTAGCGCGAGCGCCGGATGGCCTCGGCCACGCGCTCGCGACGCAAGCTGGTGGGCAGGCTCTCATCGCCGTCACGGTCGCCTTTGGTGCTGCTGGCGCTGTCGCTCATCGCTCGGCCACTAGGCGAGGCCGCCGCCGTCGACCACCAGGATCGAGCCGGTGACCCAGGCCGCATCGTCAGAGGCGAAGTAGCGCACGGCACGCGCGATGTCCTCGCCCCTGCCCAGGCGCTTGATCGGCCGCTCCGCCGAATCCTCCAGGAAGGCCGCTTCATCGAGACCGAGCTGCAGCGCCTCGGAGCGCAGCATGGGCGTGTCGGTGTCGCCGGGACAGATGCAGTTGACGCGGATGTTCTGGGGGCCGTGGTCGATGGCCATGGCCCGGGTGAGGTTGACCACCGCGCCCTTCGAGGCACAGTAGCTGGCCGCATCGGGCCCGCCCTTGAGGCCCCAGCCGGAGCTGATGTTGACGATGGAGCCACCGCCACCCGCGGTCATCACGGGCACGGCGTGCTTGCCGGTCAGGAACACCGAGCCGACGTTCACGGCCATGACCCGGTCCCACTCCGCCTCTGTGGTCTCCACCACCGAGGCGCGGCGGATGATGCCGGCGCAGTTGACCACGATGTCCAGTCCGCCGAAGGACTCCACGGTGACGTCCACGGCACGCTTCACGTCTGCGCTCACCGAGACATCGCAGCCGACCGCGACTGCCTCCGCGCCGCCCGCCCGGATGGCCGAGGCCACGCGCTCCACCGCCGCCGCGTCGATGTCGGCGAGGGCGACGCGAGCACCCTCGGCGGCGAGCAGCTCAGCGGTGGCCTTGCCCATGCCCGATGCGGCACCGGTCACCAGTGCTCGCTTGCCCTCGATGGTCATGTCTCACCTCTCATGCTTTCTCGATGCGGACGATGGCGCGCTCCCGGCGCCCGGTGATGACGCGGATGTGCCCCTCCAGCTCCAGGTCGAGAGCCTCGTCACCGGTGTCGACGAGGAATGGCCGGCCGGCCAGGTCGGCCAGCTTGGTGGGCGTCGCCAGGACGACGATATGGTCGAGACCGACCGCCCGGATGACCGCGGCTGAGATGGGCTGGTTGCCACGGCCGAAGAGGAAGCCCTGGCCGCCGATGGGGGTGACCACGATCGAGGCCGGACCGTCGGCCACGAACGCGAGCAGATCTGCCTCAGAAGCATCAGATGCCAGCAGTCGTGGGCCCGCGGCGCCGGCCAGGAACCCGTCGACGCCGACCAGGGTCTTGTCGATACCGAGCCGAGTCGCCACGGCTCGTGTCGTGGTGCCCGGTCCCAGGACGTAGCGCCGGCCCGGTTCGAGTCCTGCCACTACCTCCGCCGCGATCGATTCGCCGGCAGCGGCGTCGCCGGCCGGAGTGGGGGACTTGCGTGACTGCAGCAGCCGGCCGGCCGGCACGCGCATGACGCCGTGAAGACGGGGTCGCACCTGGCCCTGCCGATAGGCCTCCTCGTCAAGGTCCAGCACCTCCCGTTCGAGCGTCCGTCGTGTGCCGCACAGGAACTGGGCTGCGATCTGGCCCGCTGCGCCCGGGCTGGTCGCGAACACGGCCGACTGGACCTTGACGCCGGCCGGGATGCCCAACACCGGCAACCGGTCGCCCAGCGCGACCAGGATGTCACGCGCCGTGCCGTCGCCACCGGCGAAGAGCACCACGTCGACCCTGCCATCGGCGAGGACTCGGGCCAGCCGGCGGGTATCCGCGGCGCTCGTGATGGGCGGGGCCACGATCGCCGTCTCCGCCTCCCAGCCGGCCGCCCGCGCCGCGGCGGATCCCATCTCGCCCGGGCCGCACAACAGCTGCGGGCGTTCGTACCCGGGCGGCAGCGACACGAGCAGGCGCGACAGGGCTGCGCTGGCCCGGCTCGTGGCCATCGGTTCGGCTCCGAGCTCGAGGGCTCGTGCCGCGACGCCCACCCCGTCGGTGCCCTTGAGCCCTACCCGCCCGCCCAGTCCGGCGATGGGGTTCACGATGAGCCCCAGCCGGGGCGCTGCGGCGTCAGGCGACTTGCCCGGCATCAGCTCGCCGAGGCTTCCTCTGGCTGGCCGTGCTTGCGCAGATAGGCGCGCCAGGTCACGGCCCACTTCTCCGGGTCATCCAGCCAGGAGTGATCGACCCGACCGATGGTGCTGCGGTGCGGCGCCGAGCGCACCGCGTCGGGATCGGCGTACGACTCCTCGGCCACCGCCTTGAGCATGGCGACGTGCTGGTCGAGATCCTCGCGTGTGTACGACTCGGTCGGCTCCAGCGTCATCGGCTCCGGCACCACGAAGGGGTGGTGGCTGGACCAGAAGTGGGCGCCGTGGTCGTTCATGCGCATGCCGATGTGGTCGAAGTGGACGTCGGTGTCGTCGGCCAGCTCCTTCCAGCTGTAGCGCACCTGCTCCACGCGCCGTTCGCCGTCGGCGTACGGAGCCGACACACCGCGGATCTTGAGCACCTCCCAGAGGAGGTAGTTGTTGTTGAGGACGGCCACCTCGGCGACCTCCCGCAGGCCCTCGGCACCCAGGCTCATGATCCAGGCGTAGGCGCGCACGAGGTTCGGAGCCACGCCATACCAGGGTCGCATCTTGCCCACCGACCCCGGTCGCTCGTAGTCGAGCCAGAAGCGCTCCCCGTCCTTCTCGACGGTGGGGGAGGGCAGGAAGGGGACGAGCTTGCCGGTCACGCCACAGGCACCGGCACCCGGGCCGCCGCAAGCGTGCGGGGTCGAGAACGTCTTGTGCAGGTTGAAGTGACAGAGGTCGAAGCCGGCTTCGCGGGCTCGGGTGATACCGAGGATGCCGTTGGCGTTGGCCTGGTCGTAGCAGGCCAGGCCACCGGCCTCGTGCACGACGCGAACGAACTCGTCGATCTCGTCGTTGTAGATGCCCGTGTCCTCGGGGTTGGTGATGAGCAGCGCCGCGGTCCGCTCCGAGACGGCCGCTCTCAGGGCTGCCAACGTGGGTCGCCCCGTCTCCGGGTCCGGCTGCAGCGTGACGACCTGGTACCCCGCTGTGCGCGCGCAGGCGGCGTTGGAAGGGTGGCTGAAGGCGGTGGTGATGACCTCGTCGCGCTGTTCCGCATCGCCACGGGAGTGGTGATAGGCCCGGATCATGGAGACGTTGGTCCAGATCGCGGCCGAGCCGGCGCCGGGCTGCAGCGTGACACGGTCGAGGCCACTGATCTCGCACAGCAGCTGCTCGAGGTTCCACATGATCTCGAGCGCTCCCTGGACGGTCGATCCATCCTGCAGCGGGTGCAGGTCGGCCATCTTGGGGTCGCGCGCGAAACGATCGTTGATCTTGGGCGAATACTTCATCGTGCATGTGCCCTGACCGACGTCGACGTTGACGTCCACGCCCAGCGTCTCCTGGCTGAGGCGGGTGTAGTGCCGCAGGACGTTGGCCTGGGCCATCTCCGGCAGGGCCGGTGGGGTGGTACGCCGAAGGCCCGGGGGCAAGCGGTCGGCCGGGCTCGCCACGCGCTCGCGGATACCATCCTCGACCTCGGGGATGAGCACGCCTCGCGCGCCGGGCACGGACAGCTCGAAGATGATGGGCTCGTCCCAGTACGCCTGATGGAAGCGGCGCGGTATGGGCTTGGCCGCGATGGCGTGCCGACGCAGCCTGGTCATCGGAGCACCGCCTCGATGGCCCCGACCAGACCGTCGATCTCGGCCTGGGTCCGTACCTCTGTCACCGCGTAGAGCGCGCTCTGGCCCCGGTCGGGGAACTGTCTCGAGAGGTCGGCTCCACCCAGGTAGCCGCGCTCGAGGAGCCCCATGTTGATCTCGGCCACGGTCTTGCCCGTATCGCTGAAGTCGACCACGAACTCGTGGACGTGGTGGCTGTCGCGGTAGGGCAGACGCACACCGGGGATGTCCGCCAGCCGTTCCATGGCGTAGCGCGAGCGCGCCATCATGCGCTCGCCCAGCTCGGCCATGCCCTGCGGGCCCATCAGCGCCAGGTACACGCCCGCGGTGATGCCCCACAGGCCGGCCGCCGTGCCGACCCACTCCTTGCCTTCCTCGCGAACGGCGAACGAGGTTCGCTCGTAGGCCACGTCACCGAAGCCGTACTCGCCTTCGACGCTGGTGCCCGTCAGGCCGAACAGGCGGGTGGGGTATTCCATGACGATCTTGGTGTCGTCGGCTGAGGCCACGAAACCGCCGTGGCCACCACCGAACTGCTGGTGTATGCCCAGCGGCTGGATGTCGCCGCAGACGATATCTGCGCCGAACGACGATGGCGGTGCCAGCACACCAAGCGTCGAGGGGTTCACCGACACGATGGCAAGCGCGCCGGCATCGTGAGCGAGGCTAACGACTCTGGCCACATGCGTCTCGATGACACCCAGGTAGTTGGGCTGCTCGATGTACACGGCAGCGACGTCCGCGTCGAGCTTGCCCCGCAGCGCCTCGAGATCGACCTGTCCCGAGGCATCCATGGGCACCGCGGTGATGGCCAGGTCGGGCTTGCAGTAGTCGACGATCTTGCTGAGCTTGTCACGGTCGATAGAGTCGCTGATCAGGAGTCGCTGCCGACCGATCGCGCGGGCGGCCATGCGCAAAGCGGTGGCCGATGCCTGGAAGCCGTCGTAGGTGGGGATGCTGACCACATCCATCTCCAGGAGCTCGCCCATCATCGAGGCGAACTCGAAGAGCGTCTGGAAGCGCCCGTGGTCCTCGTACGGGTCGCCGGCGTATGCGGTCAGGAACTCACCGCGTCCGTTGACCTCATCACAGACCGCCGGGATCTGGTGGTCGTAGCAGCCGGCACCGAGGAAGCTGACCAGCTGACGAGTGGAGGTGTTGCGATCGATGAGGCCACCGACGTGACGCAGCAGCTCTGATTCGGAGGTCAGGGCAGGGGGCAGGTCGAGGAGATCTGCCAGCCGCAGATGTTCCGGGATTCCTGCGTAGAAGTCCTCCACTGATTCCGCGGAGACAGCATCGAGCATGGCCGCCCGCACCTCGGGGATGGAGTTGGGGATGTAGGGGTGGACGACCGGTGGTCGATGCGTCATCCGTGTGCCTCGCTCACTGTCTGAGTAGTTGGATTTCGGTGAGATGCTCTCATCATAAGACTACGAAGGATGCAACTTGCGTAAGCGCAAGTTGGGGCACCAGTCTGAAGTCGGGCACACGACTGCTGACGATGCGGTCAAGTTTCACCCGCTCCGGAAGGGGGGCCGTGTCGATGCGGAGCGCAGGCGCTCGAGCACCTCCTCCACGGTCCCCTGTGCCAGCGCAGAGGGGATGCCCCAGCCGATGGCCTCGCGCACGAGGTGTCCACGGGTGGCACCGTCCATGCGGGCCTTGCCGTCGATGCGCAGCGCGGAGGTGTGCTGCTCGGGCAGGAAGGCCATCGTGGGCGAGACGTCGTAGAGCGGCAACAGGGTGACGGTCCCGTCCTCGTGGAAGACCGAGTGGTTCTTGGCGTGGGCGTCGGCGTTGCCGAGGGCCATGTTCACGACGGTCGGCTCGAGCAGGCGTACGAGCTCGGCGGGCGGATCGGCGGCGCGGCGCACGAGCAGCTCGGCGAGACGGCAAAGTGCCGGATGTCATCTCGCGGCTTCGGTCCCGTCGACGCGTACTTGGCGTTGCAGGAAAGGCCCGGTCGCTGGCAGAGGTCCTCCTGGTGCCGGCGTCGGATGGCGACGTCGACCTCGACCCGGTCGTAGCGTGTGACGACGATGGTCGCACGGTGCCCCTCGGGTGCGAACACCGCCACCTCGGCCGTCCTCGTGGCCTCGGCCGCGGCTGCGAGCGACCAGGCCTCCGCCATCGCGAGCCCGAAGGCCTCGATCGACTCGGGAACCTCCCCGCGCAGGTCGCGCAGCCGCCGATCGTGTCTGAGTGACGTCCCACTTCCCGACGCGAAATGCGCACCAGTTCCGGGCCAGGCTTACGATGCCTTTACATCCTCGGCACCGGACGTTGACCGTCGGTCGCGAGACTTGGGACCTATGAGCAATGACGCACCCCGCGGCCGATGGCAGCGCTGACGCAACTCGGGCCTCCGGTCTTTGCCCGCCGAGCGCCATTGCCCCGAACCTGGCCCATCCGCCCCGCGGACATCGTCGCCACGCTCGTCGCTGTCGGGCTGCTCGTGGCCGGGATGTGGGTCGTTCATGGCGGGCTCGACTCGCTGAGTACCATGGCGGGACTGGCCACCGGTCTCGGCCAGGTCACGGCGCTGATGGGCACCTACCTGGCTCTTGCCCAGATCGTGCTCATGGCTCGCGTGCCCTGGATCGACCACGTCGTCGGCAGCGACAAGCTCATGGCCTGGCATCGCTGGCTGGGCATCGGCACCATCACGCTCATCTTCTCCCACGTCGCCCTCACGACGGTCGGTTGGTCCATGTCCGGCGGTTCGGGCGTGATCGCCGAGTTCCTGGCCATGAACGAGATGTGGGACGTGCTCTTGGCCACGGTCGGCACGGTCCTCATGACCGTGGTCGCGATCACATCGGTTCGCGCCATCCGCCGCCGGCTCTCGTACGAGACCTGGTACGGCCTGCACCTCTACGCCTACCTTGGCATCGCCCTGGCCTTCAGCCACCAGATCGCCATCGGTGCCGACTTCGCGGCTGACCCGGTGGCCCTGTGGTTCTGGATCGGCCTGTACACGGTCACCTTCAGCCTGCTCGTCTGGTACCGGGTGCTGACGCCCATCCGACGATCCGCGCGACACCAGCTGCGCGTCGCCTCGGTCGTGCCGCAAGCCCACAACGTCGTCTCCATCTACCTCGTCGGTCGCGACCTTGATCGACTCGCGGTGCACGCCGGCCAGTTCTTCCACATCCGCTTCCTGCGCGGCGCTGGCTGGTGGCGCCCACACCCCTTCTCGATCTCAGCCGCGCCCAACGGCCAGTACCTGCGTCTGACCATCAAGGACCTGGGCGATGACTCGCATCGCATGATGACCATGCCGGTCGGCACGCCCGTCTTCGTCGAGGGTCCCTATGGAGCCTTCACGCCTGCGGTCATCAAGCGACGCAGGGTCGTGATGCTCGCCGGTGGCGTAGGCGTCACCCCGCTTCGCTCGATCTTCGAGGAGTTACCGCCCGGCAGCCACGACATCACCTTCCTCTACCGCGAAGGTGACCCTCGCGAGACGCTGTTCCGGCAGGAGCTGGCGGCTCTGGCTGGCCGCCATGGCGCGGATGTCCGCTTCCTCGAGGGGCACCGCGGCACCGCCGGGATGCCGGTCGATCCGCTGGCGCCCCGGTGGCTCGCTCGGATGGTGCCCGACATCGACAAGGCCGATGTCCTCGTCTGCGGCTCCCGCTCCTTCACCGAGCGGATCCTGGGTAGCCTGCGGGCACTGCGGGTCCCGGCCGATCAGATCCACGCCGAACGCTTTGGGTATTGAGATGAACACCGAACCACGCGAACCCTCCCGTCTCCCGGTCCGTGGCACGCTCGGCCTGGTCGGCACCGTCGGTGCCCTGGCCCTGCTGCTCTCCTTCCGGGGCGCGCCTTCTATCGGTGAGCTCGTCTTCGCCACTGGCGATGAGGCCGAGGCCACCGATGAGCTCATCGCGGGCACGGTCACCGGGACGAGCGGTGCCGATGTCGTGGCCGGGCCGATCACGTTGACCGGCGACCTCGTCGAGACGAGGTGGGGTGACGTGCAGGTCGCGGTGACGATCGAGGGCGGCGATGTCACCGATATCCGCTCTCTCGTGCTCCCGGACGGTGACAGCCGCTCGGCGCGGATCAGCGAGTACGTCGACCCGATCCTGCGCGAGGAGGCCATCGCCATCGATACGGCTGATATCTCGGTCGTCTCGGGTGCCACCTACACCAGCGAGGCCTATGCGCTGTCGCTGCAGTCCGCGCTTGATCAGGTCGATGTCGACACGACCGTGTCGCGTGAGGCTGAGGCTCCACCCGCCGCGGTAGCCGCTGAGCCCGAGATCGCGGCTCAGGAGCCTGCGCCTGCGGCAATGGCCAGCGATCCGGTCACGGTGACCGGCGACGCGGTGAGCATCCGTTGGGGTGAGGTCCAGGTGGCCATCACGGTCCAGGGCGACGACATCATCGCCGTGGAGACGCTGGCTGTGCCCACGCGCGACCGCCGGTCGCGGCGTATCAACGCCGGGGCGGAGCCGGTCCTGCGTGAAGAAGCCATCGCCATCGACAGCGCTGACGTCAGCGTCGTCTCCGGCGCCACCTACACCAGCCAGGCCTATGCGGCCTCCCTGCAGTCCGCGCTGGACCAGCTGGCTTTGTGATGCTGGCCAGCCCTCCCACAGCAGTGCCGCGCGTCACCACCCGGGACCCCGAGCATCGCCGCGTCGAGCGTGCCATGGGCACGATGATCAGCCTGTTCACACCCGATGGCGGCGCCTCATCGCCGGGTGTGGATGAGGCCTTCGCCTGGTTCCACGAGGTCGACGATCGCTTCAGCCCGTTCAAGCCCGGAAGCGAGGTCAGTCGCATGATGCACGGCCAGATGGCCATGGGCGACGCCTCCGCCGACCTGACAGAGGTGCTGGAGATGGCCGACGCCGTCGAAGCCCTCAGTGGCGGCGCTTTCGACATCCGCGGCCACCGCGGGGACGGTCTGCCCGATCCGACCGCGGTGGTGAAAGGCTGGTCGGTCGACCGAGCCGGCGACATCCTCACGGCCGCGGGCGTCGAACGCTTCTACCTCAGTGCCGGTGGTGACGTGCTCGTTCGTGGCGGGCAGGAGCATGGCCGGCCCTGGAAGATCGGGGTCGCCCATCCGTACGCCAGGGACGCCGTGGCCCTTGTGCTCGAGGCTGAGGACCTGGCCGTAGCCACCTCGGGCACCACCGAGCGTGGCCAGCACATCGTCGATGCCCGCACCGACGAGGTCGCGAACGAGCTGCTTACCGTCACGGTCGCCGGACCCGAGCTGGCGCGTGCCGACAGCTACGCCACGGCTGCCTTCGCCATGGGTCGCGAAGGCCTGCGCTGGGTCGACTCGCTGCCCGGCTACGTCGCGGCCGGCATCACTCCCGACAGCCGGCTCATCACCACCCCCGGGCTCGATCGCTTTCGCGCGTAGCGGCTGAGGCCGTCTCGGGCCACCCCCGGGCGCCGGCGCGCAGGCATCTCCGTGCTCTACTTCGCGGGTGCCGGCAATGCGTCGACGGCCGCTTCCCAGGCTGGCGGCAGGGCGGCACCCGGGCGTGACATCAGGCGCAGGAACAGGTCGGACGCGGTAGCCTCGACGATCGTGGCCGGATCGCCCTTGCCGAACTGCCAGCTGCGGCCCAGGTCGGTCGCGACCAGCTCGATGGCGGGCACGTCGCCCAGGCGTGCCAGGTACAGGTCGCCGAACTCGTCGAGCCCATCGGCGGCGACGACGGGCAGCAGCGGGTCGGGATCGCCGACGGCGCTCTGTGCGTCCCAGCGATGAAGGCCGGTCTCGATGACCATGCGGGGGCCCCAGAACGCCAGGCGCGGACTCGGAACGAAGGTCCACACCTCCGCGTCGGGATCCGCCGTCGCGAGTGCCCCGAGCATGTCCCCCAGTTGCTCCTCGGCCCAATCGAACGGGTCGTGTCCGTCAGGCGGCTCTGGGATGGGGATGCGTTCCCGTGGCAGCGTCCGGCAGATGGCCGCCGTCCGTGCGTGGACGCCGGCTACATGGACGACCAGAGCGGCTAGCGACCACGTCGGGTACTGCGGCACCACCCGCCCGGGTGCGGCACGTCCGAGTTCGAGGATGCGGCTGCCCTCGCGCTCGATGACCGCGAGTTCCCCGACCGACGTCATGCATCGAGTCTAGGCGGGCATCGTTGCGGCGCGAGGTGTCGTTGCGGCGCAACGCCGCGCTCGCTGACCACCATGGGTCGCACGGGCCGGCAGACGCTCGCGCTCTATGGCCAGCCGTCGTCGGGCCGGGCCAGCAGCACGGCCTCGGCCTCGAGGAAGCGGTCGTTCATCGCGCTCGTCTCGAGATAGGTCATGAAGACGCGCTCGACCGGCACCGACTGGCACATCAACACCCGTGTCGGTCGTGCTGTGTCGAAATGGTCACGGGCGACGGCCTCGGCGAAGGAGGTCGAGATGAACGTGCGTCTCCGATCCGTGCGCAGCGGTCCATCGGCCGAGAGGCCACGCCAGAGGGTGACGTGGGTCGATCCCCATCCGTGCGAACAGGGCTCGCAGGAAGGCCAGCCGCGTGCAGATATGCGCCGCCCGCCGCTCTCGAGACCACGTCCCGGCCAAGGTGGCCGGGTCACGCAGGACGGTGCCGGCATAGCTGACCAGACCGAGCTCGGCGAGGACGATGCGATGCCCCTTGACCATCTCGCCCGAGTTCGGGTTGCTCACGAACTGCCTCGCGAAGCCGTTCTCGATGTCCAGCAGCTCGCGTTGCCGCATGTAGTCCTCGAACTCAGCGGCCGATGTGACCTCACCGCGTCGGTCGATGGGGTCCGGCAGGCGTCCATCTGGCACGAACCGTGAGTGCTCGACCAGCCACGCGTCGGCCGCCACACCCAGCCTCGCGATGCGCTCGGCGGTCCGGCGTCGATCGCCCGGGTCAGCCTCGATCAGCCACTCGCGGTCCAGGCGCTCGATGGCGCGTCGCATGTCGGCGACTGCCTCGTCGGACGCATGAGCACTGCCTCGTGCGAACTGGAAGTGGCCGACGTCCTCCAAGGGCACCTCCCAGATCGCGCCGACGTCCTCGAAGCCCGCGATGCGAAGGACGATGAAGCCGGTCTCGGTCCGGACCTCGACGACGGTCACCGGGGTGCGCCGAGGGTCAAGCATGCGTCCGCTGTTGCCAGCCACCAGGAAGCCGAGCGCACCGGCCTCGAACTCACTGTCCGGCGCTGCGTCCGGCGAGGACTGATACACGACATCGTGGTCATCGGCTGCCGACGTCATGGCTCGAGTCTATGCGCACGTGCAGGTCATCGATGAGCAGGCCCGTCACGAATCCGTGCGGCTTTGTAGGGTAGTAGCGAGCGGATCCGCTCAGCTACATGAGGACCCATGACCAGGAACGGCAGCACGGCGTGGACCGTCGACGATATCCCCGACCAGACGGGCAAGGTGGCCATCGTCACCGGTGCCAATACCGGCCTCGGCTTCGAGGCTGCCAGGGAGTTGGCGCGCCGCGGTGCGGAGGTCGTGATGGCCGTCCGCGACCAGACCAAGGGAGACGCAGCGCTGGCCCGCATCAGGTCGGAGATTTCGATGGCCAGGGCAGAGGTGATGGTGCTGGATCTGGCCGACCTCGCATCGGTCAAGTCGTTCGCGGACGATTTCCTGGCTGATCATGACCGCCTCGACATCCTCCTCAACAACGCCGGCATCATGTTCACGCCCTACGGCACGACCAAGGACGGCTTCGAGCAGCAGCTCGGGGTCAACCACCTCGGTCACTTCGCCCTGACTGGTCGGCTGCTCGACCGTATCCTCGAGACACCCCGCTCGCGTGTCGTCAACATCAGTAGCCAGGGCCATCGCCTCGGTTCCATGGACTTCGACGACCTGCTCTGGCAGCAAGGCGGCTACCAGACCCAGCGCGCCTACGGCCGATCCAAGCTCGCCGTGCTGCTGTTCACGTACGAACTCCAGCGGCGGCTGCGCGATCATGGTGCCGACACGATGGCGCTCGCAGCCCATCCCGGCGGCGCCCAGACGGAGCTGGGCCGCCATGTCAAGGCCGGTCGGATCGGGCGCATCTATCACGTGGTGGAATCAGCCATCACCCAGTCCGCGTCCATGGGTGCACTACCGGAGCTGCGCGCCGCTACCGATCCGAACGCCATCGGCGGGCAGTACTACGGGCCCGATGGCTTGGTGCAGATGCGCGGCAACCCGATCCTGGTGGGCTCCAGCGGCCGGTCGCGCAACGAAGAGGACGCGAGGCGCCTGTGGGACGCGTCCGAGGAGATGACCGGCGTGTACTTCACGACCCTTGCCGAGTCGAACGGCGCCGGCGCCTGAGCTGACGTAAGCCGCTCTCCCGGGCTGAGGCCGGGGCAGCGGACTATCCGGACGCGCTGCCTGCTACCGTTGCGACGCTATGAGCGAGGTCAGGCGCTGGGCGGTCCCGATGCGCGGACGGGACCCCGACGAGCAACATCGGGCATCGACGCCACTCGAGCTGTTCTTCGATCTGGTCATCGTGGTGGCCATCGCCGTGGCCGGCTCGTCGCTCCACCACGGCATCGCCGAGGACCACTTCCTCGACGCCGTCCTCGGCTACATCTTGACGTTCTTCGCGATCTGGTGGGCGTGGATGAGCTTCACCTGGTTCGCGACGGCGTACGACACCGACGATGTGCCGTATCGAGTGGCGGTCTTCGTGCAGATGGCCGGTGCCATCGTCATGGCCGCCGGCATCGGGCGGGCCATCGACGCCGGCGACTGGTCGCTCGTGCTGCTGGGCTACATCGTCATGCGTTTCGCGCTCGTCTTTCAGTGGCTGCGTGCCGCCCGCGACGACCCATCGCATCGCACCCAGGACATCCGCTACGGCGGTCGGCATCGCGGTGATGCAGGTGCTCTGGATCGCTCGCGTTCCTCGTGGTGCCGCCGGAGCTCTTCGTCGTCGCATTCTTGGTGCTTGTCGCGGGTGAGCTTGCGGTGCCGGTGCTGGCGACCAGGGGTGCAGCCCGTTCGCGTTTCATGCCGAGCACATCGCCGAACGCTACGGCCTGCTGACCATCATCGTGCTCGGTGAATCGGTGCTCGCGGGGGCGATGGCCTTCAGCTCAGTCGCCGACGATGCCTTCTCCGACTTCGAGCTGCTCTTCCTCGCGGTCGGGCGCTCTGCTGCTGGTCTTCGCGATGTGGTGGCTCTATTTCGAGCGCTCCAGCGACGACCTCCTGACTTCACGGGCCAGCGCGTTCGAGTGGGGCTACGGCCATTACGCGATCTGGGCGGCGGCAGCTGCCGTCGGCGCCGGCATCGCGGTGGGCGTGGACGTGCTGACCGACCATGCCGACGTGGACATGACGGTCGCCGGAGCGGCGGTGGCCATCCCCGTGGCCATCTACCTGGCGGGCATCTGGGTGCTGCACGACTGGCCGCGTCCGTTGCCCGGCTCCGAATGTCGCTGAGCCCGATCGCGATCATCCTGGTGCTGTTGACGCCCCTCACGCCCCAGCCGATCTTGCTGACCGGCGCCGTCGTGGTCGGTCTTGCTTGCTACCAAGATCGGCACCACGCCGCAGCCCGAGCGTTGAGGTCCGCATGGCGACATCGCAGATCATCTGCAGAGCCCGCAGTTCACCGATGCAGACGGTAAGGCTACGGTCCGGTCCGCATGGACATGGTGGTCGCCCCCGGCCGTCCCCGCTGGCTTGGGTACACGTTCTATCTCGCGACCTTCCTCGTCGCCACGGTCTGGCTCTGGGCCTCGTCGACACTCGGTGATGACATCGGCGGCGACCTGGTCCGGATCGTCGGCGTGGTCGCATGTTCGGCGCCGCGTTCGGCGCCTGGGAGGTCTGGCGCGGAAGCGCGCACCTCGGTGAAGGGCCTGCTCGACCGATTGCGCAGGCGCTAGGCCGGCGTGCGCGCGACCACGTCTGCGACGATGACCGAACCAGTCGACGCCTCGGCCCACTGTCCCGCTCTCCGAAGGCGCCCGGCCTAGACTGCGCTGGTACTGACCGCCCCCCAGGAGTCTCGCCATGCCCGCTTCGAGCCCTTCGTGATGGAACAGATGATGTCCGAGTGGGAGAACGTCGGTCGATATCAACCTGTCGGAGAGCGGCGTCCATCCGATGACGCTGGGTGAGCTGCTGGCCTCGACGGCCGCGAGGCCGGCGACCTCGCCGATATCGGCATGTCCTATCCGCAGGCCAATGGCACCGTCGAACTGCGCGAGGCGATCGCGTCGACTGTATCGGGCGCCCGCCTCATGACGTGCTCGTCACGGTCGGTGCGGCGGAGGCCAACTACCTGGCGGTCAACACCTTCCTCGAGCCGGGCGACGAGGTCGTCATCGTGCTGCCCAACTACAGCAGGTCTGGGGCATCGCCAGCAACCCGGGGCTGCACGTCAGGGAGGTCTACCTCGACGTCGACAGCGACTGGGCGCTCGAGACGGTGCGCTCGATGAGGCGGTGAGCGGAAGACCACGAAGATGATCTGCGTCTGCAATCCCAACAATCCCACTGGCCGGATCATGAGCGAGGCAGAGATGGACGCGGTCGTCGCCGCGGCCGAGCGTTGCGGCGCCTGGTTGCTGGCCGACGAGGTCTATCGCGGTGCCGAGCGTGAGCGAGACGAGGAGACGCCCTCGTTCTTCGGCCGCTACGACAAGGTGCTCGCGCAGGGCCGCATGAGCAAGGCCTACGGGTTGCCCGGCCTGCGAGTGGGCTGGACGGTGGGTCCGGCGCGGGCCGTCGCTGACATGTGGCGACGCCATGAGTACACGACTATCACCGACGACGATGCTGTCGAATCACCTGGCACGCGACGGCGCTGTCGCCGCGGTGCGACCCCGGATCCTGGCGCGCACGAAGCTGCTGTTCACGGGCGGCTACGGCCTCCTCGGTGAGTGGCTGAGCGAGCAGGACGGCGTCTTCACCGGCACCCCGCCTGATGCCGCGGCTATCACGTTCCTGAAGTACGACCTGCCTATCGACTCGACCGACGTGGATGGAACAGCTCCGCGACCGGCACAGCGTGCTGTTGGTGCCCGGTGACGCAGTTTGGCCTGGAGAACCACGTCCGGCTCTGACTTCGCAGTGCCCGAAGCCGGAGCTCTGGACGGACTCCGGCGAATCCACGAATCGGTGGCTGAGCTGCGCAATGATCGATGTCGCGGCGGAGGTCCGCGCGGCCGAGCGGCGTATCCGGCCGTACCTGCTGACGACGCCGGTCGATGCCCTCGGTGGGGCTGACCGCGGAGCTCGGCTCGCCGGTCGTGCTCAAGTGCGACAACCTGCAGCACACCGGCTCGTTCAAGGCGCGCGGCGCGCTGAGCAAGACGCTGTCGCTCTCGCCGGAGGATCGGGTCGCGGCCTGGTGACCGCATCGACCGGTAATCACGGCGCGGCCGTGTCGCATGCGGCGCGCATCGTCGGGGCCGAGGCGCTCGTGGTCGTGCCCGAGGACGCCAACCCCAGCAAGCTGGCCGCCATCGAGCGGCTGGGCGGCCGCATCGAGGTCCGCGGCACCGATAGCGTCGAGAGCGAGACGGCGCACGGGCCATGGCCACGGAGCGCGGCCTGACGTTCATCTCGCCCGTACAACGATCGCGCAGATCATCGGTGGGCAGGGCACGCTGGGCCTCGAGCTGCTCGACCAGGTCGACTCGCTCGCGGCCGTGTACGTGGCGGTCGGTGGTGGCGGCCTGGCCTCCGGTGTGGCGGGCATCATCAAGGAGCGCATGCCCCTCGACGCGCGTCATCGGTTGCTCGCCCGCGGCATCGGCGGTGATGTACCACTCGCTCCGGCCGGTCGGGTCCTGGACCTGACCTCGGAGCCCACGCTCAGCGACGGCACGGCCGGCGGCGTGGAGGAGGATGCCATCACCTTCGATGTGCTCGAGGAAGTCCTCGACGACTTCGTCACGGTCGACGGAGGACGATATCCGCACGGCTTTCCTCGACCTCATCGAGGTCGAGCATCTGCTGGTCGAAGGCTCGGCGGCGATGGCCTACGCCGCGGCCCGGTCGCATGCCAGGGCCGTGGAGGGCAGGACCGTCGTGATCCTGTGCGGCGGCAACGTGGGCACCGACAAGCTGCGGGAGATCCTGGGCTGATGCTCATCGTCGAGCGCTCGCGGATCGACGAGGTGCTGGCCGAGCTGGACCTGGTGCCCATCATCGACGAGGCCTTCCGGGGCTACTCGGCCGGGCGCGCGGTGGTGCCCCCGGTGGGCGAGCTGTTGCTCGACAAGGGCGAGGTCCACATCAAGTACGGGGCCATCGCCGGCGACGACTACTACGTCATCAAGATCGCCTCGGGCTTCTATGCGAACCCGGCGCTGGGGCTGCCCTCGAGCAACGGGCTGATGCTGGTCTTCCGCCAGGACACCGGCGAGCTGGAGGCGGTGCTGCTCGACGAGGGGCGTCTCACCGACGTGCGCACCGCAGCCGCCGGAGCGGTCGGGGCCAAGGCCCTGGGGCCGCCGGAGGTGGAGCGCTTCGGTGTCATCGGCGTGGGCGTCCAGGCGCGGCTGCAGATCCAGCAGCTGGCTCCGCTCTTCGAGACACGCGAGGTGCTGGCCTGGGGCCGCGACCCGGTGCGCGTGGAGGTGTATCGCGCCGACATGGCCCGGGCCGGGTTCGCCGTGACCGCGGTAGCGGACCCGTCCGCGGTAGCAGCGGGGGCCCAGATCATCGTGACCACGACACCCTCGACCGAGCCGCTGCTGCGGGCGGCTGACATCCGGCCCGGCACGCACATCAACGCCATCGGCTCCGATACGACCCAGAAGCAGGAGCTGGGTGCAGACGTGCTGGCCCTGGCCGACGTGGTCGTGGCCGACAGCCTCGAGCAATGCCGCACCCGGGGTGAGATCTCCCGGGCCGTGGCCGCCGGTGCCATCGGCTTCGACAAGGTGGTCGAGTTGGGCGCGCTGCTCTCGGGCGATGCCGTGGGACGCACGTCGGCGCGGCAGATCACGGTCTTCGACTCCACCGGGGTGGCCGTCTCGGACATCGCCATCGCCACCGCGGTCGTGGAGGCCGTCGCCGATTAGGACCTCACGCGGCGCATGGAACCGCACCGCTGGAGAGGACGTCTGATGCACATGAAGACCTTCATCACGTCTGTCCTCGCCCTCCTCATATCGGTCGCCGCCATGGGCTACGCCACAGGAGCCTCGGGTTCGACCCCGGAGGGAGGTGACCCCAGTCCGGTCTACGTCGAAACGACCCAGATCCTCTACCTCGAGAGCTATCCCGTACAGGTCCAGCTGCTCGTCACCGGCAACCTGCCCACGCCGTGTCACGAGGTCGCGTACGAGGTCCAGGACCGCGGCGAGGCCATCGATGTCCTGCTCTGGAGCTTGGCCGACCCGGAGCTGATGTGCGTGGCGGTCCTCGAGCCGTTCGAGTCGGTCATCCCGCTGGGGTCCTTCGAGAGGGCGGACCTCCCCGTTCTCCTCAACGGTGAGGAGGTCGGGCGTATCGAGGTCAGTAGCGGCGCGACCGGTCCTTCGCTCGAGGGGGCTGGCTGGTCGTTCGGCTTCTGCCTTGGCTACTGCCGGGCCGACCTGGCCATCGAGGGCAACGACCTCATCCTGACCGGCGGCGATCGTGAGGGCCAGAATCCGCTGTACATCAACCGCGGCGCCCTGACGCCCGCCGGCAGGGCACGCCTCGAGACTGCGCTGGCGGCACTGAGCGGCGTCTCGCTGGACCCGGTCTATGGCTGCCCGGATTGTGCCGATGGTGGCGCGTCCTATGTCGAGCTCGGCCGCGACGGTCCGACCGAGCGCATCGAGATGGAGTTCGGCGCCCCGCCCGACGAACTTGCCGAGCTCTACCGCATCTCCGCGTCGCTGATCGGCGACCTGGAGGCATGCCGATCGAACGAGTATGTGAGCGCGGCAGCCGATTGCGTCGCGTACCAGCCCGACTGAATCGACCCGGGCATAGTGGCCCGCGCTGAGCGGACGCCGCACACCTCGATGCCATGCCAGACACGCCGATGCCGGCCCCCGCGGTATCGCTACGGGGGCCGGCATCGGCGAGAGACTGGCGGCTACTGAGCGGAGAGGGAACCACTCGTGTCGGCCACCCACCAGATGTCGTTGACGCCGTGGCCGCTGGTCTGGCCGGCCTCCGTGTCGCCCTGCCAGTAGTAGAGCGGGCGGCCGTCGTAGGTGACCTGGGTCGAGCCGTCGGTGCCCGTGATGAGGCCGAGCACACCCGTGACGCCCTCACCGGCGGCGACGGTGTTGCCGGGCGGGACCGTCACCGGCGGCCAGGCCGCCAGGCAGTCGCCCTCGCAGACGCTCACGCCGGGCGTGCTGTCAGCCGCGAAGTAGTAGATGGTCAGGCCGTCCCTGCCCGGTCAGGAAGGTGCCCAGGTCGGACGTCGCCGTGCCCAGCGTCAGGGCCGGCGGGTTCGGCGGCATGGAGCCGTCCTCGAGGGCGACGAACCAGACGCCATTGACGCCCTGGCCGGTGGTCTGGCCCGGCTGCGGTGTCTGCCTGCCAGTAGTAGAGCGGTCGGCCGCGGTAGGTGGCCTGCATCGACCCGTCCTCGCGAGCCACCGCGCCAAGCGTGCCGGTGACGCCCTCACCGGCGACCGGCTGGCTGGCCCTCCGCGACGAGCAGCGGCGGCCAGGCCTCGAGGCAGCCGCCGACGCAGACGCTCACGCCGGGCGTGACGTCACGGGTGAAGTAGTACAGGGTCATGCCCTCAGGGCCGACGAGGTAGGTGCCCAGGTCGTCGCGTCGCCGGTCTCGACGGTGAGCGTCGCCGCTCCTGCGCGAGGCTGACCATCGGGGCGACTGCGCAGCGCAGCCAGGGCCAGCGCCGCGGTGAGCGCCAGACCGCGTGAGCGCATGGCGCGGGCGTCGGCGGGTGGTGGTTGGTGCTTGCGTCTCGTGGTCGTCATCTCCTCCTGGCTGTGCTGCGCCTCGGTGCCGGCGCCGTCACGCGAAGACGGCGGTACGCCGCGGCAGACCTCGCCGGTGCGGGGGTTCGTGGCGATGCCCCTGATGCGGTCAGTCGCCGGCGCCGTTGCTGATGACCCTGCGGACCTCGAACGAGCCGCTCGGTGCCCGCGTCGTGCGCTGTCCGCGCCAGACGACGTTGCCGTTGCGCTTGAGCTTGACGTTCCAGGTCTGGCCGTTGCGGTTCTGGTCGACCTCGAACTCGACCTCGATGCGACCGTTCTCCGTCGCTCAGCTTGAGCTTCCAGTCGGTCGCCGCCGTGCAGCTGCCCGTGCCGATGATGTCGCCGTCCTTGGCCGCTGACAGCCAGCGGGAGCCGCACAGCAGACGCGGCTACCAGCAGGCTCGTGATGAGGGCCGCAGCGCGGCCCACGGGGATGCCATCCCCATCGTTCTCCTGTCTCATCCGTCCATCGACCGTCGCCGTGCGACGGGCTATGGAGGATGCTGGCGGCACCGAGACTCGCCGGGAATGGGCGTGGGTCGGGAAATGACTCGGACCTTGGTCCGATGCGTGTTCGAGACGCCGGTCGTACTCGTCCCGTCGCCCGCTACCATGGCTGCGGAATGTCGACGCGAGTGGAGGCCGGCCGCAGCGAGGCCGCGACAGCCCCGGGTGAGCGAACCGGTCGGCTGCGTGGCTGGTTCGGTGGCGCCGTCAGGGCCGCGCGCGCCTCCTCCCTGGCCCAGCGCTTCCTGCTGGCCAATCTGGCCATCCTGCTCGTGGCCGGCCTGGCGGTCGGCATCTGGGTGGGCAACCAGCTGGAGCGCAGCATCGTCGAACGGACCGCCTCCGTCACCGCGCTGTACGTCGAATCGCTCATCGAGCCCAGCGTGGCCTCCATGGCCGACGGCGGGGAGCTGACCGCCGGGGAGGTCGCCACGCTCGACGCCCACCTGGCCTCCAGCCCGCTGGCCGAGCGTGTGCGTTCGCTGCGTCTGTGGTCGAGGACGGCCGGGTCGTGTACAGCCCCAACGCCGAGCTCATCGGTCAGCACCTTCCCGGTGGACGAGCACCAGGCCCGAGCCTGGGAGGGCGAGGTCGTGACCGGGGATGGACGATCTCTCCGGGGAGGAGAACGCCTGGGAGCGGGCGCGCTGGGATCGCCTCCTGGAGATGTACATCCCGGTGCGTGAGCGGGGCAGCGATCGCATCATCGCGGTGGCTGAGTTCTACCTGCCGCCCCAGGGAGATCGACGAGCAGGTCAACGAGGCGCGCCTGACCACCTGGCTGCTGGTGACCCTCGCCATCGTCGGCTCGCGGCCGTGCTGCTGTACGGCCTCGTGAAGCGAGGCAGCGATACCATCCGGCGACAGGAGGTCGCCCTGACCCGCAGGTCGACGAGCTCACCGACCTTCTTGACCAGAACGCCGTGCTGAGCGAGCGGGTGCACTCGGCGGCAGAACGCAGCACCACGCTCAACGAACGAGCCATGCGCCGGGTCAGCGCCGACCTGCATGACGGCCCGGGACAGATGCTCTCGCTGGCCCTGCTGCGCCTGGATGACCTGCAGAAGCGGGCTGAGCCGGCCGACCACCCGACGGCCACCGAGACTGGCCGCCATCGAGGAGGTCCTGCAGGAGGCGATGACCGACATGCGCAGCGTGGCCGCCGGCCTGCGCGTCCCCGAGCTCGCGCCCATGGATGCTGACGCGGTGGCCTCGCGAGCCGCGCAGGATCACGAGCGCCGCAGTGGCACCCGCGTCAGACCTGTCGGCGGGCGATATGCCCGCCACGGTGCCGTTGCCGGTCGAAGATCGCGCTCTACCGCGCCCTCCAGGAGTCCCTCTCGAACGCCACCCGCCACGGCCGCAGCGATGAGGTCAGGTCCGGCTGCAGCGGCCAGGGACACGCCGCCGCAGCGGCGCGCCGGGCCTGGAGCTGATCGTGCACGATGAGGGGGAGGGCTTCGACCCTACGTCACTGAGTCCAGCGAGGGCCTCGGCCTGGCGGGCATCCGTGAGCAGGCCGAGATCCTGGGCGGCACCTTCGCCCTCCGCTCAGCTCCCGGGGAGGGCACCGAGCTGCGCGTCTGGTGGCCACTGCAGAACGGGGCGGTAGACCAGTGAGCGAGCACATCCGCGTGGCCGTGGCAGACGACCACCCCATGTTCCGCGCCGGGGTCGTCGCCTCGCTACGCGAGGAGGAGGGCATCGAGATCGTCGGAGAGGCCAGCGATGCCGACTCGGCGCTGGCGCTGGCGCCCGCTGAGCTACCGGACGTGATCATCCTCGACATCGCCATGCCCGGCAGCGGTCTCGAGGCAGCCGGGCGCATCGCCGCGGCCTGTCCGGCCACCCGCATCGTCATGCTCACCGTGTCGGAGGACGAGGATGACCTGCTGGCCGCGGTCAAGGCCGGCGCTTCGGGCTACGTGCTCAAGGGCGCGGGCGGGAGCGAGCTGGCCGAGGTCATCCGCTCGGTGCATGCCGGCGAGGTCTACGTCGCTCCAGCCCTGGCCTGGGGTCTGCTGCGCGAGCTGCGGAGTCCACGCACCTCGCCGTACGACGAGCTGACCGAGCGCGAGCGCGAGGTCCTGGAGCTGGTCGCGCAGGGGCTCAGCAACCAGGAGGTCGGCGAGCGACTGGGGCTGGCCGAGAAGACCATCAAGCACTACATGACCAACATCCTGGGCAAGCTGCAGGTGCGCAGCCGGGTCGAGGCGGCCCTGCTGGTCGCGCGCGAAGGTCCACCCCAGTCACGGCCCGAGCGATGACCAGCGCGAGCTACGCCGGATAGCGTGAGGCGCACGTCGCGGGCCCGTGGACCCCGCAGCTGCCTAGGGGGTCGTGATGGTCGGCTCCTCCGTCACCGTGACCGCCCCGGACATCTCCGGGTGGATGGCGCAGAAGTAGTCGAACGATCCAGCCTTCTCGAACGTGTGCGAGAACTCGTCACCGACGGTCATGACGCCCGAATTGAAGTCGCCGTTGACGGCCGTCACGGTATGGCCCTCCGTGTCGTCGTTGGACCACGTGACCGTCTCCTCCGGGGACACCTCGATGGCCGCGGGCTGGAAGGCGCGGTCGATGGTGGACACCGTGGCCGCGACACCGATGGCGAGGAGGCCGGTCTCCAGGTCGGGTGCGGTTATGGCCTCGACCCCGGTCGCCAGGTCCGTTGCCTCGAGCGGAGGCTCCTGCTCGCCGGCGCCTGGACCCTCCACCACGTCGCTGACCTCGATCGTGCCACGCATCTCTGGATGGATGAGGCAGAAGTAGCCATAGCTGCCTGGCTTTGCGAAGGACTGACTGAACGTCGCACCGCCATTCATGATGCCGCTGTCGAACGCCGCGTCGGGGGCCGTCACCGTGTGTACCTCACCGTCATCGTTGCGCCACTCGATGCTGCCGCCGGTGGCGATCGCGAACGACCCGGGTCGGAATGACTTGTCGATGATGGACACGGAGCCCTGGTCGGGGAGGGGTCCGATGTCGACACTACCGCCGACGATGATCATCCCGAAGTAGGCGGCATCGTCGCGGTCGCGGTGGTCGTAGTACGAGTACGTACGCTCGCTGCTGAAGGTGAGGCTGAACGACTCACCCGAATTGAGGTTCCCGGAGTCGAACCGGAAAGGGCCGTCCTTCGAGCGGAGGCGGTGTCGCTCTCCGTCCTCATTCCGCCACGTGTCGGTCGTCCCAGCCTCGATGTCGAGCTGGGCTGGGTCGAGCGACGCTCCGATGATCACGGTCTGGTCAGAATCCCGGCCGCCACGGATGCGATGGCACCGTGGGCCAGGAAGAGCGAGGTGGCCGCCAGCCCGGCCACGATGGCGCGCAGCCGATGCCATCCTCCAAAGCAGGTGTTCGCTGTGGTCATGGCTGCGCTTTGGACCACGAAGACGAGACCGTGTCGCCCGGGCGTCGGCGCTACCCGGTCGCCCACAGCGCGTCGACCGACAGGTAGCGTTCGCCGCTGTCGTAGACGAAGGTCAGGATGCGGGAGCCGTCGGGGATCTGTGGGCGCAACTGGGCGACCGCGGCCAGTGAGGCGCCGGACGAGATGCCCACCAGTACCCCCTCCTCGCGGGCCGAGCGCCTGGCATAGGCCATCGCGTCCTCGGCAGCGACCTGGATGACGCCGTCGAAGAGTTCCGGCCTGACGACCTCGGGGATGAAGCCGGCGCCGATGCCCTGGATGGCATGCGGACTGTGACTGCCGCCGGAGAGGACCGGCGAGAGCGTCGGCTCGACCGCGTAGACCTTGAGGGTGGGCCAACGCTCCTTGAGCACCTCGGCGCAGCCGGTGATGTGCCCCCCGGTGCCGACCCCGGTCACGATGTAGTCGAGACCGTCGGGAAAGTCACGCTCGATCTCGACCGCGGTGGTCCGGCGGTGCACCGCGGGATTGGCCGGGTTGGCGAACTGCGACGCGATCCACGCTCCCGGTGTGACAGCGGCGATCTCTGCGGCGCGCGCCATCGAGCCCTTCATGCCCAGCTCTCGGGGCGTGAGCTCGAGCTCCGCGCCGTAGGCAATCATGAGCTTGCGTCGCTCGATGGAGAACGAGTCGGGCATCACGAGGACGAGTCGGTAGCCCTTCACCGCACACACCAGGGCCAGGCCGATGCCGGTGTTGCCGGAAGTCGGCTCGATGACGACCGAGCCCGGTGCCAGCAGACCACGCTCCTCGGCGTCCTCGACCATGGCCAGCGCGATGCGGTCCTTGATGCTGCCGCCCGGGTTCGTGCGCTCCTGCTTGAACCACACCTCGACGGCGTCGTCATAGAGGTGGTTGACGCGGACGTGTGGCGTGTCGCCGATGGTGTCGAGGATGGAGTCGTAGCGCATCGATGCTCTCCTGTTCAGATGACGAAATCGGCGTCGTCGAAGCCATCACGTTGTCGACGGACCTGGTATCCGCTGTTCTGGTAGACGACCGAATCAGGCGGCACGCTGCTGGTCAGGAAGACGTTGCCGCCCACGATGCTGTCGGAGCCGATAGTGGTGTCCCCTCCCAGTACGGTGGCATTGGCGTAGATCACGACCCGGTCTCCGATGGTGGGATGGCGCTTGGTGCCGGCGGCCTCCTTGGAGACCGACAGCGCTCCCAGGGTGACGCCCTGGTAGAGCTTCACACCATCACCGATGACGGCCGTCTCTCCGATGACGATGCCTGTGCCGTGATCGATGCACAGCGAGCGGCCGATGGTCGCGCCGGGATGGATGTCGACCCCGGAGCGGGAGTGGGCGAGCTCGGCCATGAGGCGTGGCACGATGGGCACCTGCAGCAGGCACACAGCGTGCGCCAGCCGATGAACGGCCATGGCCAGGAACCCTGGATACGCGGCAATGACCTCGTCAAGCGACTCCGCTGCCGGGTCGCCTGCGAGGATGGCCTCGGCGTCCTCGAGGCTTCGCTCGTGGACCTCCGGCAGGGCGGCCAGCAGGCCGGACACGAGTTCGTCCGTATCTCGCTCGACGAGGGGTCGCACCACCCGGCCGAACAGCCGGCTAGCCTCGATGAGGCGCCTCGCCAGGTCCGGAGCGTCTTCTGCGGGCTCGACCGCGAGCTGTGGGAAGAGGCTGCCGATCAGTGCGTCGGTGAGCTGTTCCGCATCCTGCGTGAGCCGGAAGGGGTGGCCGCTGGCGAGCGATCCGCTGGGCCAGGGCTGTGGCAGCCCCGGCCTCGGGGTCGGCACCGCCGTCGACGTCTGAGGATCTATTGTCGGCCACCGTTGCATCCCTTCTGTGCTCCGTTCACGATCGAACCTAGAGTAGGCCACTCTGTATTTCCAAGGGCACGCGCCCCCCGTCCTCCCAAGGGTCCGCATGGCTCGGGGATTCCACGACAGGCGGCCGGGGTCAGCAAGCGTTCTGAGACTCAGTATCGTTGGGACTACCCTGCCGCCCACCTCACTCGGAGATCGACCCTTGACCGAAGCCGCCCCCACCATCCTTATCGTCGGCGGCGTGGCCGGTGGCGCCTCTGCCGCCGCCCGCGCCCGCCGCATGAACGAGAACGCCAAGATCATCATCTTCGAGCGCGACTCGTACGTGTCCTTCGCCAACTGCGGCCTGCCCTACTACCTTGGTGGCGAGATCCAGGACCGCGACAAGCTCCTGATCGCCAAGCCCGAGCTGTTCCTGCGTCGCTTCCGCATCGAGGTGCGCGTGCGCTCGGAGGTCACCGCCATCGACCGCGAGGCCAAGGCCATCACCGTCGCAGATCTCGACACCGGCAAGAGCTACGAGATGTCGTACGACAAGCTCATCCTCGCACCCGGAGCCAGCCCCTTCATCCCGCCCATCGAGAACGCTCGACGCCGAGGGCGTCTTCACGCTGCGCAACCTCGAGGACGCCGACGCTATCGGCGCGGCCATGCCCGAGGCCAAGACCGCGGTCGTGGTCGGTGGCGGCTATGTCGGCCTGGAGAGCGCCGAGCAGTTCCGCCGCAAGGGCCTCGAGGTCACGCTCGTCGAGATGCTGCCGCAGGTGATGCCCTTCCTCGACAAGGAGATGGCCGAGCCGCTGCATCGTCAGCTGGAGCACAACGGTGTGCGCCTGGAGCTGGGCCGCGGCATCGCCGGCGTGGAAGCCCCCGACGGCAAGGCCATCGCGGTGACGCTCGACGACCGGACGCGCCTGCCGGCCGACCTCGTCCTGCTGGGCGTCGGCGTCCGTCCCAACGTCGAGCTGGCAGCCGATGCCGGCCTCGACATCGGGGCCAGCGGCGGCATCGCCACCGACGACCACATGCGCACCAGCGACCCGGACATCTACGCCGTCGGCGACGCCGCCGAGTACGTCTTCGGCAGCACCGGGGCCAAGATGCGCGTGCCGCTGGCCGGACCTGCCAATCGCACCGGCCGTCTCGCCGGTGAGCACGCCGCGACCGGTTCCTCACGCCCGGCACCCAGGGCCTGGGCAACCTCGGTCGTGCGCGTCTTCGGCGCCACCGCCGGCATCACCGGCCTGTCGCTGACGGCGGCCCGGAAGGCCGGCTTCGACGCCAACGCCGTTCATGTCATCGCCCTGCATCACGCCGGCTACTATCCCGGGTGCGCAGCCGATGGCGCTCAAGCTCGTCTACGAGAAGGGCAGCGGCAAGGTCCTCGGCGCCCAGGTCGTGGGCGGCGATGGCGTCGACAAGCGCCTCGACATCGTGGCCACGCTGACCCACTTCGAGTGGCACCGTCCACGACCTCGGCGAGCTCGACCTTGCCTACGCTCCGCCCTTCGGCTCGGCCAAGGACCCGCTGCACATGGCGGCCTTCGCGGCGCAGAACGATCTCGACGGCCTCGCGCCGGTCATCCAGCCGGACGCCGATCTGTGCGACTACCAGGTCGTGGACGTGCGCGAGCCGGCCGAGCTGCGGAGCCTGCCGCTGGCGGAATGCCCCGACGTCATCGCACATCCCGCTCGACCAGCTGCGCGACCGCCTCGCCGAGCTCGACCCCGCGAAACCGACGGTCGTGGCCTGTCGCTCCGGCCTGCGCTCCTACGTGGGCACGCGCATCCTCAAGCAGCACGGCTTCGCGGAGGTCTACAACCTCTCGGGTGCCGCGGCCATGCGTGAGTTCGCGCTGAACCGACGCATGCCTGCGGCCTACACGCCGACCAGCCTGCCGTCTCCCGACGCCATCATGATCGACTAGGTTCGAGCGAGGCGCCCTACGATGGGCTCGTGAGCAACGAGCCCGATGCCGTCTTCGCCGTCATCCCGGCCTACCAGGCTGCGCCGACACTCGACGCGGTGGTCCGCGCAGACCAGGGCAGCACCTGCCGGTGGTGGTGGTCGACGATGGTTCCTCCGACGATACGTCTGCGGTGGCTGAAGCCGCCGGCGCGGAGGTGCTGCGGCTGGAGCCCAACCAGGGCAAGGGTGCGGCCCTGCGACACGGTTTCGCCCACGCCCTGGACAACGGGGCCAAGGCGGTCCTGACGCTCGACGCCGACGGCCAGCATGACCCCGCCTGTGCTCCAGGCTTCCTCGAGGCCTGGCGCTCGCGGGGCGCCCCGCTCATCATCGGCCGCCGCGATTTCAGCCGGATGCCGCTGTCGCGTCGCCTCGCCAACAACCTCGGTACGGCGACGTTCTCATGGGCCGTCGGTCGCCATATCGACGACAACCAGTCGGGCTACCGGCTCATCGCCCGACCGCTCCTGCCGCATCTCCTCGAAAGCCGGGAGGCCGGGTTCGAGTTCGAGGTGGAGATCGATCACCGATGCCATCCGCGCGGGACTGGCCATCGACTGGGTACCCATCCCCACCATCTACGACGATGCCGGCAGCCACATCCAGCCAGTGGCTCACGTCGCCAACTTCCTGCGCGTGGTTCGAGCGGCGCGCCGCTCGGTGGGTACCCCGCTCGACCTCGGCGTGGCGTCCGAGCCGGAGTAGCCGAGCCGGTCGGGCGCTGGCGGCACGACTTCCGGCACGTGGAAGACCGAGGGTCCGGGCGCACACTTGACCCGAGCCGTGGTGCAGACCCACCCCGGAACCACGCTCACCCCGACCGGAGGAGCCTTCTTGAGCGCGAGCCACGACCAGCACGAGGCGCACATGAGCAGGGTCGAGTTCATCGTGCTCATCTCGATGCTGATGGCCTTGACCGCGCTGGCCATCGATATGATGCTGCCGGCCTTCGGGGAGATGCGCTCGGCGTTCGGGCTCGATCCCGACTCCAGTGCCGTGGCGCCGGTGGTCACGGTCTTCTTCGTGGGCTTCGGTGCCGGCCAGCTGCTGTGGGGTCCGCTCTCGGACGCTCTCGGACGCAAGCGCATCCTGTGGATCGGTCTGTTCATCTACGCTCTCGCAGCCCTCGGAGCGGCGTTCGCGCCGTCGCTGGGCTTCCTGCTCCTATTGCGACTGGTGGGCGGTGCTCGGCGCTGCCGCCATCCGGGTCTTCACGCAGGGTGCCATCCGCGACCGGTACCGCGGTGACCAGATGGCCAAGGTGCTCTCGTACATCATGGCCGTCTTCCTGCTCGTGCCCATGGTCGCGCCGTCGCTCGGCGCGGTCGTCGTAGCCATCGGCGACTGGCGCTGGGTCTTCGCCTTCTTCGTCGGTGCCGCGGTGCTGGCCGCGCTGTGGTCGACGCGCCTGATCGAGACGCTGCCGCCTGAGAAGCGCATCGCGCCGCGGCTGCCTCGCGACTCCTGGCGGCCGCGCGGCTCGTGGTCAGCAGCCGCTTCGCCATGGGCTTCACCATCGCCCAGATGGTATTACACTCCGCGCTCCGGATCGGTCGCGAAGGCATGCACCGAGGTCAATACGCCCGAGCGTACCAGGAAGGTGCCGAGCAGGCTGAGTGAAAAAGCAAAAATGGCGAGCAACACGGTCCAGGCCTTGAAAGCGCTGCGTTTTTCAGTCACGGCGAGGGAATGCATCAGGGCCGTGCCCACCAGCCATGGCATGAAAGAGGCATTTTCCACCGGATCCCAGAACCACCAGCCACCCCAGCCGAGTTCGTAGTAGGCCCACCAGCTACCAAGGGCAATACCCAGGGTCAGGAACATCCAGGCGACATTGGTCCAGGGACGCGACCAGCGGGCCCAGGCCGTATCCAGACGCCCACTCGAGCATGGCGGCAATGGCAAAGGCAAACGGCACCGCGAGTCCCACGTAACCCATGTAGAGCATGGGCGGATGGATCGCCAGACCCAGATCCTGTAGCAGTGGGTTCAGATCGCGGCCTTCGACCGCCGCAGGCAACAAGCGATCAAATGGATTGGACGTCAGCAGCATAAACAGGATGAAACCGATACTGATCAGCCCCAGCACGCTGATCACGCGGGCCACGATATTCGCGGGCAGGCTGCGGGAAAACAGCAACACTGCGATGGTCCAGATCACCAGGACCAGCGCCCATAACAACAGCGAACCTTCGTGCGCACCCCATACCGCGGAAATACGATACATCAAAGGCAGGCTGAATTGGAATTGCTGCGCGACATAGGCGACGGAAAAATCATGCACGATAAAGGCATAGGTCAGGCAACCAAAGGCGATCAACATGAATAACAAGTGGGCCTGGGCCGCCGGCCAGGCAACGGCAATCCAGTTGGGCTTGTTAAAGGTCGCGCCGATCAGCGGCAGACTGGCCTGCACCACCGCCACGCACAGCGCGAGGATAAGCGCAAAATGTCCGAGTTCTGGAATCATGGCGTCTGGCCCTCACTGGTCTTGACGCGGTTTCATGCTGTCGGCGACTTCCGGCGGCATGTAGTTTTCGTCGTGCTTGGCCAGCACTTCATCGGCCACGAACACCCCATCATTGTTCAGACTTGCCTTGCGCGATCACGCCCTGTCCTTCCGAAACAGGTCGGGCAGAATACCCTTGTACTCCACAGTCACCTTGCTGGCATTATCGGTCACGATGAAAGTCGACGGTGAGACCATCGCCGCGCTTAACACTGCCATCCACCACCATGCCGCCAAGGCGAATAAGATGGTTGGCCGGCGCCTGGTCGTACAGCGACCTCGGTGGGCGAAAAAAAGAACAGCAGATTACTTGTCGCAGCGCCGCGATGCAACACCAGGACCGCGGCAATGCCGAGTACGGCTAGGCCGACTACCAGGAAACCAAACGCGTTTGCGTCTGGCTTTCATTCGTTTTCCTCGGTGCGAATCGTATGCAGACGCGCGATGCGCTGCAACACGGTGCGCACGCCGGCCGCGGTAAGATAGATGGGTTCCAGGAGCATCAGCAAGGCCGTGACGCCATAGGAACGTCCACACATACAGGGCGTAGCCCCCCATGTGCAGAAAATTCCGCCACGCTCATCCTTGCACCTCCAGTTCTGCTCACCCAGCTGACTGTCGTCGTTCGCGTTCCAGCAATACTGCTACGTACCCGCGAGCAGTGACATGGCTATGGTGTACATCCAGAAACCCAGCGCCATCATCAGCATGGTTGTCAGCATAATGCTGGGATGACTGGAGCCGGTTATCATTGGTCAACTGATCGCACCCTGATGCAGGGTGTTCCACCATTTCACCGAGAAATAAATGATCGGGATATTGACCACGCCTACCAGCGCCAGAATGGCGCCGGCACGCGCCGCGCTACGCTTATCGTCTATCGCGCCTTAGAGCGCCATGTACCCGATATACAGAAAGAACAAAATCAGTTCGGAGGTCAGGCGCGCATCCCACACCCACCAGGCGCCCCACATGGGCTTGCCCCAGAAGGCGCCGGTCGCCAGTGCCAGGAAGGTGAAGATGGCGCCGATGGGCGCCAGCGACTCGGCCATCATGGCCGACAGGCGAGTTTGAACGCCAGACCCATGGCCGCCCAGAAGGCCATCACCATGTAGATGAACATCGACATCCAGGCCGCCGGCACATGCACGAACATGATCCGGTAGCCTTCCCCTGTTTGTAATCGGTCGGGGCGACAAAGAAACTCATGTAAAGCCCGACGGCGATCAGGATCAC
>CAVPJO010000022.1:0-36249 GCA_963705425.1 uncultured Chloroflexia bacterium
CGGCCAGCCGGTCACCCATTCGCTGTCCGAGGCATTGCAGGAAGCGGCCTTCGAGGCCGCCGGCGTCGATGCGCGGCCAGCTACGAGCCCGTAGACACGCCCACCGTCGATCTGGTCGACGCCATCAAGGCCCTTCGCGGCGACGACTACCTCGGCGCCAACATCGGCCACCCCCACAAGGATCGCGTGGTGGCGATGCTCGATAGTCTCACCGAAGAGGCTCAGGTCACCGGCGCGGTGGACACGATCTTCACCCGCGATGGCGATCAGCTGGTCGGCCACAACACCGACGTCATCGGCTTCAAGCCGGCGCTGGAAGAGCTCGTGGGCAACCAGAAGATGCCTCGCAACGCGGTCGTGGTCGGCGCCGGTGGTGGCGGTCGCGCGGTGGTCTACGCGCTCATCTCGATGGGCTTCCAGAACATCGCGCTGTTCAACCGCCACCTGCATCGCGGCGAGCGGCTGGTCAAGCACTTCGCCCGCAGCGCGTCGCACATGGACCTGAAGGCCCGCCCCTGGCACGAGTCCGTCATCGAGGCCGAGCTGGCCAAGACCGACGTGCTCGTCAACGCCAGCGCGATGGGCAGCGGAATCCAGACGAGACGCCCATCCCGGCCGAGCTGCTGCCGCCGGACATCCTCGTGCTCGACTTGCACGTCGTGCCCGAGGAGACGCGCTTGCTGCGTGAGGCCAGGGCCGCCGGCGCGACGAACGTCATGAACGGCGACGTCATGCTCATCGAGCAGTCGGTGACCGCGTTCGAGCTGTGGACGGGCGAGAAGGCTCCGGTCGACGTGATCCGCAAGCAGCTCAAGGCCGCTCGCAACGTGCCCGACGTGCCGGTCGAGCCGCCGACGAGCAGGCCGGCCGACCGAGCCCACCGACGGCAGCCCAGCCACGCCGCCCACTGAGGAGCAGGCCGGGGCCGCCGCCGAGTGACCGCCGAGCGACCGGCTCGCGACTGGCCACCGAGCGCCGTTTCGCCATCGAGGCGGTGGCCGCCGCCAGCCGGCTGACGAAGGCCGTGCGGGACGACTTCGAGCGGCCGAGGCCGTGTCCAAGGCCGACTCATCCCCGGTGACGGTGGCCGACCTTGGTGCGCAGACACTCGTGAGCATGGCTCTGGCCGAGTCGCTGCCCGGTGATGGCATGCTGGGCGAGGAGGACTTCGGGCCCCTCGCCGAGTCGGCCGAGCTGGCGGCGGCGGTGCTCGCGCGCGTGCAGGCCCAGCGACCTGAGGTCACGCTCGACGATATCCGCACCGCGCTCGATTCCTGCGACGACCCAGCCGGGCCCGGCCGGCGCTGGTGGACGCTCGACCCGGTCGACGGCACCAAGGGCTTCCTGCGCGACGAGCAGTACGCGGTCGCGCTCGCACTCATCGAGGACGGCTACGTCGTGCTGGCCGCGATGGGTTGCCCCAACCTGCCCTACTGCGGCGAGCCCGGCGAATCGTCGGTGGGCGGCCCCGTCGGCGTGCTTTTCGTCGCCGAACGCGGAGCCGGTACGCGCATGATGCCGCTGTTCGAGGCCACGGCCGATCGTGCCGGTGAGCCCATCCAGTGCGGCGACGCCGGCGACGACGGCGGAGGCGCGCTATGCCGAGTCGGTCGAGGCGGCGCACTCCGACCAGTCGGAGGCTGCGCGCATCGGTGCGGCCCTCGGCATCACCGCGGAACCGGTGCGGCTCGACTCGCAGACGAAGTACGCGATGGTGGCGCGCGGAGATGCGTCGATCTACCTGCGGGTGCCGCGCGGCGACTACCGCGAGAACATCTGGGACCACGCCGCCGGGGTGCTCATCGTCGAGGAGGCCGGGGGGCGCGTGTCTGACGTCGAGGGCCGGCCCTTCGGTACTTCACGACCGGCCAGCGCATGACCAACAACCGCGGTGCCGTGGTGACGGCCGCCGGCATCCACGACGAGGTCGTGGCTGCGGTGCGGTCCGTGCTGGAAGGGTAGGCGCCTCAACCAGCCATACTGGCGCCCGACATGACCACGCTCAGTCGCATCGCGCTGTCCGTCGTGCTGGCCGTCAGCGGCCTGGATGCAGGCGCGCCCACCCTCGCCGAGGCTGACTCCGACATCGAGCCGGCAGCGGCGTCGCTCGAGGAGCCGGAGGTCTTGGCTTTCTGCCTTACTGGGAGCTGTCGGTCGACACGGCCATCGACTTCGAGCTGTTGACCACGCTCGGCATCGTTCAGCGTGGAGGCCGGTCTGGCGATGGACGGCTCATCCGGGACAACGGCGACGAAACGCCAGCCGGCGGGTGGGCCGGCTGGACGAGCGATGAGTTCACGGCAGTCCGGGAGCAGGCGCGAGCCGCGAACGCGCGCGTGGTCCTCACCGTGGAGCGCTTCTCCGTGGACCACGCTCGGCAAGCGGACCACGAAACGACTGCTCTCGGCCCCGGGGCGCGCGCGACCCTCGCGGGCGAGATCGTCGAGGCCCTGGCGGAAGCCGATGCCGATGGGGTCAATCTCGACTTCGAGCCGCTGCCGCGGACGGTACGCGCAGAGTTCGTGCGCCTTGTCCGCGAGGTCCGTCGCACGCTCGACGCGGTCGATCCGTCGCTGCAGCTGACCTTCGACCTCACGCCCGATGTCGTAGTCCTTCCCGCTCCGGGAAGCTGGTGGCCGATGGCGCCGCCGACGCCGCGGTCCTCATGGGCTACGAGTACCAAACCACGGGTAGCAGGGTCGCGGGCTGGGGTGCGCGCCGATGCGCGTCGATGATGGGCTCGATGTGCGCGAGTCGGTCAGGCTGGCACTCGAGAAGGCTCCGGCCGACCAGGACGATCCTGGCCATACCCTGGTATGGGCGGGCGTGGTCGACCCGGTCCGACGAGTCCGGCGCCCGAACCCGCGGCGGCGAGCGCTTCCTGGACCCCTCGACGCGCTCTACCGCGTCTCGGTCCCCCTGGGCCGCGACAGCCGGACGCCGCTGGAACGCGAAGCAGGATACAGCCTGGCCGTCTATCGCTCGGCGCGCGTGCGCCACCTGCCCCGTGAGCTATCGCCAGCTCTGGTACGACGATGTCGACAGCGTGTCGGCCAAGGTCGGACTCGCCCGGCGCAAGGGCCTGCGTGGCATCGGCATCTGGGCGCTGGGCTACGACGGCGACCAGCCCGAGCTTTGGTCGGCCCTGAGGTACGGCTTCGAGAAGACGACGGACAGGGAGCCGCCCACCGGCGAGGCCGCGATCGACGCCGCAGGCATCCTGGGGCACCGCGGCGGAGTGCCATCGGTCGGCGAGACGATCACCCTGGAGCTGCGAGGCGTTCCGATGGGGACGATGGCAGCGGCCTCGCGTTCGTACGTGTCTCGGCCGGCGGGCGGCGCAACGGCGATGGTTCGCTCAAGAGCGGGACGACCTTCCATCCGTCCCTTCGGTGGTCATCTCGCTCCCAGACGCCACCGCCGTGGACGAGGTCTTTGCGCCCGGCGCGGCGGCCGAGGCGAGCCCTTCCCCTTCGGCATCGCTGGACCGAGGTCCACAGTCGCTGCCCGACAGGTGCCCGTGAGCATCCGCATCCAGTGGCGCGACATCGCCGGCAACTGGTCGAACCCGGTCAGAGTCGACGTGGTCTACCAGCCCACAGCGTCGCCGAGGACCGCTGAGGGCTGACCGAGGCTTGCTGCCTCAGGCCCGGACCGTCGCCTCGCGCAGCGAACGGACCAGCGCGGCCATGCGGTCTCGATGTCCGGCCGTCGGGCCCCAGGGCATCGACCAGGGCGCTGGCGGTGATGATGCCGTCTGCCACCGCCGCCAGCTGGCGGGCATGGGCGGGCTTCGACACACCGAACCCGACCGCCACCGGCACCGGGCTCACCGCGCGGACGTCGCGGAGGAAGCGCTTGACGCCGGGCGGCAGCGACGTGCGGGCACCGGTCACGCCGGCCAGCGAGACACGCGTAGAGGAAGCCCTGGCTGCGCGATCGGCCACGAAGGCACGCCGCTCGACGGGCGTGGTCGGGGCCACGAGGTAGACGATGCCGATGCCGAACCGCGGCCGCCTCGGCCTCCAGCTCGGCACCCTCGTCGGGCGTGAGGTCCGCCAGGATGAAGCCGCTCACGCCGGCCTCGCCCAGGCGCCGCAGCACGGTCGCTCCATCCCTGCCGCCGAGCACCTGGTTGACGTAGCCCATGGCCACCAGCGGCGTGTCCGGCCGGGCCGCGTGGATGCGCCCCACGAGCGCGATCGAATCGTCGAGCGACGCACCGTTCGCCAGGGCGACGGTGCTGGCCCGCTGGAGCGTGGCGCCATCGGCCAGCGGATCCGAATAGGGCAGCCCGATCTCGAGCAGGTCGGCCCCGCCGTCGATGTGCGCGAGCGCGATGTCGAACGACGTGTCGGCATCGGGGTAGCCGGCCACCGCGTACGGGGATCAGGGCGGCCCGGCCCTCGGCAGCGCCGGCCTGCGAACGCGGCCGGTGATGCGGCGCCGCGCCTTCGCGACCGTGGCTCACGCCGCACCCCCACCGACCATGCCCGCCATCAGGCGGTCCTCGATGGCGGCGATGTCCTTGTCGCCGCGACCGGAGAGGCCCAGCAGGATGATGTCGTCATCAGCCAGCGGGGTCGATGCCGTCGCCGCGCAGCAGGTCGAGCAGCGCATGGATGGCATGGGCCGGCTCCAGCGCCGGCAGGATGCCCTCGGTCCGGGTCAGCAGGCGCACGCCCTCGAGCGCCTCGTCGTCGGTGGCGCTGAGGACCTCCAGGCGACCCGCCTCGTAGAGCGCGGAGAGCTGCGGACCGATGCCGGGGTAGTCGAGGCCGGCCGAGATGGAGAAGGCCTCGGTGATCTGGCCGTCGTCGTCCTGCAGCAGGTAGGAGCGCGAGCCGTGCAGGACACCGGCCGTGCCGGCGGCGAGCGCCGCCGCATGGCGGCCGCCGAGCCCCTCCCCCGCGGCCTCGACGCCGATGAGGCGCGTGCCGGTCTCGCCGATGAAGCGCGCCAGCAGGCCGATGGCGTTGGAGCCACCACCGACGCAGGCGATGGCGATGTCCGGCAGGCGGCCCTCGACGGCGCGCATCTGCTCGGCCGCCTCGTCGCCGATGACGCGCTGCAGGTCGCGCACGATGGTCGGGAACGGATGCGGCCCGACGGCCGAGCCGAGCACGTAGTGGCTGGTCTCGACGTTGGTGACCCAGTCGCGCATCGTCTCGTTGACGGCGTCCTTGAGCGTGGCCGTGCCCGAGGTGACCTCGCGCACCTCGGTACCCAGCGCGCGCATGCGCAGGACGTTGGGCGCCTGGCGGCGGATGTCCTCGGCGCCCATGTAGACGACGCAGTCGAGGCCCAGCAGCGCGCAGGCGGTGGCGGTCGCCACGCCATGCTGGCCGGCACCGGTCTCGGCGATGACGCGGCGCTTGCCCAGGCGCAGCGTGAGCAGCGCCTGGCCCAGGGCGTTGTTGATCTTGTGGGCACCGGTGTGGTCGAGGTCCTCGCGCTTGAGGTACAGGCGCAGGCGACCCGGCTCACGGCCACTCCGGCGCTCCAGCTCGGCGGCCAGGCGGTCGGCGCGGTAGACCGGCGTGGGGCGACCCACGAACTGCGTCGAACAGCTCGCGAAACTCGGCCCAGAACGAGGGATCGGCACGAGCTGCGTCGTAGGCGACCTCGAGCTCGAGCAGCGCCGCCATCAGCGTCTCGGGCACGAAGCGGCCACCGAAGGAACGCTCAGGCCCCAGCGACCGGCGGCGTCGACCTCGAGCAGGCCGGGGTCGACCGGGCGCGGGCCGAAGGCAGCGTGGGCGGTCGAGCGCGCGCGACGTTGGCCCGCTTGACGAAGAGCGCGACCGCGAGTGGGTCCTTGGATGGCCGACCCGTCGGGGCGCGGCTCGGCTCGACGCCGCTGGAGGTGTCGACGCCGATGGCGGGGACCTCGAGGAGAGCGCTCGCGACGTTGGCGGCATCGAGGCCGCCGGCCAGGATGACCGGGATGCGTGGCGATGGCCGCGCGCGACATCGACCGACGCTCGACGACCGGTGCCACCGAGGGCCGCCGGGTCGCTCGTGTCGAGCAGGATGGCCTGCAGGTTCGAGTGGCCTCGTACGGCTCGGCCTGGCGGGCCAGCGTCGTCGGCGGCCGGTCACGTCGGCGACCTCGTCCGCGGCGGGGACGTGCAGCACCTTGAGGACGGGCAGCGGGATGGCGTCGAGGTCGCCGGCGGCTCGGACCGTGGAGCTGGACCGCGTCGAGGTCGAGCCGGGCGGCGATGGCCGCCACCTCGGCGGGATCGCGGTCGGCGAAGACGCCGACCAGCAGCGGCCCGTTGCCGGGCGCGTCGGCGGAGCGGGCCGCGGCGACCAGCGCCGCCGCTTCCTCCTCCGCGAGCGCGCGCGGCGTGCCAGGCACGAAGTTGAGGCCGATGGCGTCGGCACCCGCGGCGATGGCCGCGGCCAGGCCGACCGGCTCGGTGATGCCGCAGATCTTGACGAACGGCGCGCGACCATCGACGGCGGGGTCCACGCCAGGCGCGGGCACGGCACCGGCGGCGACCAGCGTGGCCACGCGCGCCTCGACCGCCGCGGCGTCGCAACCGGCGCGCATGAGGTCCTCACCGACGAGGGCGGCGTCGAACCCGAGCGCACGCCAGCGCCGGATGGTGGCGCCTCGCGAACTCCTGATTCGGCCATCACGATGCGGTCGTCGGGGACGAGCGGGCGCAGGCGCTCGCACAGGCCCGGGTCGACCTCGAGCGTCCGCAGGTCGCGGTTGTTGATGCCGATGAGCCAGGCGTCGGTCGCGAGGGCCGCCGCCAGCTCCTTCGCCGAGTGCGCCTCGAGCAGCGGCTCCAGGCCGACCTCGAGCGCGACGTCGACCGAGCCGGGCGAGGCGCCGGGGCATGCAGCGCCGCCAGCAGCAGGACCGCGTCGGCACCGGCCGCCCGCAGCAGCGGCAGCTGCCGTGGATCGACCACGAACTCCTTGGCCAGCACCGGCAGCGTGGTGGCCGCGCGGGCGGTGCGCAGGTCGTCGAGCGAGCCGCCGAACCAGTGCGGCTCGACCAGCACGGAGATCATCGAGGCGCCGCCGGCCTGGTAGGCGCGGGCGCGCTCGGCCACATCGAGCTCGCCATCGACCATCGACCCAGCCGAGGGCGAGCTGCGCTTGATCTCGGCGATGAGGTGCAGGCCCGGCCGGGCCAGGCGGCCGACCACGTCGCGCGCGCCGGCCCAGCGGGCGTTTCACGCAGAGGCACGCAGGTCGCGGCCACCCAGCTCGGCAGCGATGTCGGTGCACGCCGCTCGGCGATCTGGCGCAGGACGGATGCTGCGAGCCATCAGGCCGGCCTCCGCGGCGCTCAGACGCAGGCGTTCCAGCAGGTCCCGCGCGGCGCCGGAGTCGATGGTGGCCGCTGCCATCTCGACGCCGTCCCGCAGGTCATCGGCGCGACCGGCGACGACGAGCGCGGCGCCGGCGTTGAGGACCACCACGTCGTGCGCCGGGCCGCGCTCCCGCGCCCCCAGGATGGCCACGATGAGCCCGGCGTTGGCCGCACCATCGCCGCCCGCCAAGGCTCTGTCGCGGCGCGTCGGCAGCCCGTACTCGGTCGCGGTCACCGTCCGTCGTTCGACCCCGGCGGGCGACACGTCGAAGATGACGCCGCTGTCGTCGAGCGGCAGCTCGTCGATCCGGTCGCCGGGGACCACGAACGCCCGCTCGCAACCAAGCGTCGAGCAGCGTCCAGCGGCCTTGCGGCGCGGACTCCGTCGGGCACGCCCATGAGCTGGCGCGTGGCTGCGCGGCATTGGCGATCGGCCCGATGAAGTTGAAGGCGGTGCGTACGCCGAGCTCCATGCGCACCGGTCCGGCGTGGCGCATGCCCGGGTGGAACGCGGGCGCATGCAGGTAGGCATAGCCGTCTTCGCGCAGCGACGGCCTCGGCCGCTCCCGGGCGAGCTCGACCCGCAGGCCCAGGGCGGCCATGGCATCGGAGCCTGCCGGAGAGCCGAGACCGCGCGATTGCCGGTCTTGGCCACGGTCACGCCGCTGGCCGCGGTCACCAGCGCGACGGCCGTCGAGATGTTGAAGGTGTGGTGCACATCGCCGCCCGTGCCGCAGGTGTCGATGGTGCCCTCGGGCGCCTCGACACGCACGGCGCCCGTGAGCGCAGCGCGCGCACGAACCCGGTGAGCTCGTCGGTGCGTCTCGCCGCGGACGTGGATGCCCGATGAGCATGCCGCCCAGCTGCGCCGGGGTGACCTCGCCGTCGAGCACGGCGGCCATGAAGGCCTCGGCAACATCGGCCGACAGCGTCTGGCCGCGACGACCGTGCGCAACGCGTCGCGGATCGCCTCGGAGGTGGGTCAGGCACGCGGATCAGGGCCTCCTCGTGGCGTGCGAGCGGCGGTTCGCGCATGCTACCCGAGCGATGCGATGGGGCGCGAGGGCACCCTGCTATCGTGCCGCCGTGAGCATCGAGACAGCGCCGTTCGCCTCGAGAGGCTGAGCGATGCGCCGTCCGCGAGGACGTGCGTGTGGCCTTCGCCGACACCTGGGGTGACATGGGCCCCGCCTGGAACGTGACCCCGTCGGTGGCACGCGTGCACGGCTATCTGCTGGTCAGCGGCGAGCACGCTCACCGAGCGGGACATCCGCGAGGCCCTCGGCCTGAGCCACCGCGCCGCGTCGCTGGCCCTCGCCGAGCTCGAGGAGTGGCGGCTGGTCGAGCGCGTCGATCGACCCGCCGCGAGACCCGCGCCCGGGCCCGTCGGCCGTGGCCTGGCGTGTGGTCGGTGATCGCTGGCGGTGGTTCCAGCGCGTCGCCGAGGAGCGTCGTGCCCGTGAAGCCGACCCGCTGCAGCCGCGCCTGGCCGTATGCCTGGAGCTCGCCGACCAGGCCGTGGAGGCCTCACCCGAGAGATGCGGAGGCCCGCCGGTTGCGTACCTGGATCGCCGAGATCCAGGGCCTGGCCACGCTCTTCGACCGTGCCCTGCGAACGCTCTCGCGGGCCGACACCGACGAGATCGCCCGCGGCTTCTCCGTGCTCGCGCGCGTCTCTGACGAGACGCTCGACAACCTCCTGCGCCTCTTCGGGTCCCTGCCCGAGGCGGAGCTGGCGGAGACGCTGGAGTCTCTCGCTCGGACGTCGCCCACCACGGCCCGCCGCGTGCTCAAGGCGGCCAACCGTATCGCACGGCTGGGTCGCTAGCAGGCCGGTCCCGACCGCCCGGTCCCGAGTCCTACAATCGAGGCCATGACCGAGGCCCGACCTACAATCGCCATGAGCGCAGCGACCGGGAGTGCCGCGGACTGATCAAGCGCGCGAAGGGTGCCGAGAACGTGGGGCTGGGCACCGTCCCGCGACCCGTGCCGGGCCCGGACGAGGTCATCATCGAGGTCTACGCCACCGGCATCTGCGGCACCGACCTCCATATCTGTGACGACGAGTTCCCGAGCATCCCGCCGGTGGTCATGGGCCACGAGGTCACCGGGTGCGTGGTCGAGGCCGGCCCCGGCGCGGAGGAATGGGTCGGGAAGCGCGTCAGCCCCGAGACCTACTTCTTCACCTGCGACCGCTGTGCTGCCTGTCTGGCCGGACGCCGCAACCTGTGCCCGGCGCGTCGCTCCATCGGTTCGCATGTGAACGGCGGCTTCGCCAGCCACGTGAAGGTGCCGCAGCGCAACCTGCATGCGGTCCATGAGTCGGTCGGCGAGCACGCCGGCGCGCTCTACGAACCCCTCTCCTGTGTGGCCCAGTGCCTGTGCGACCCCGCGGTCGCCTCGCCCGGCGACTCGGCACTGGTGGTCGGTCCCGGGGCGATGGGCATCCTCAGCGCCCAGGTGCTCAAGGCCCAGGGTGCCGAGGTCACCATCAGCGGCACCCCCGCCGACCAGGGGCGGCTCGACATCGCCGCGTCGCTGGGCCTCACCGCGGTCCTGGCCGCCGATCTCGAGTCCATCATCCCCGGCGTCGGCTTCGATGTGGTCGCGGATGCCTCGGGGGCCGAGCGCGGCATCGACGCGGGCCTCCGCGCGGTCCGCAAGGGCGGCCACTACGTCCAGGTCGGCCTGACCGGGGCGCCCATCTCGGTCGATATCGACCTGGTCTGTCTCAAGGAGCTGGTGGTGACGTCCGGCTTCGCCAGCACGCCGCGCTCGTGGCATCGCGTCGAGAAGCTCATCGCCTCCGGGGAGGTCGTGCTCGACCGGCTCGTCACCGATGTGGCCCCCTTGTCAGCGTGGGAGACCTCTTTCGGGCGCACCCGCCGGGCCGATGGACTGAAGCTCATGCTCGACCCGCGCATGGATGACTAGCCGGCAGACCGCGGACCGCAGCCATGCCCGAGCCACACCCGAGCCACACACCAGGAGGAGATCCGCCAGATGAGCGCCACCTTCAGCCTCGAAGGCAAGAACGCCGTCGTGACCGGTCTGTCGACGGGCATCGGCCGGGCCATCGCCGAAGCCCTGGCACGCGAGGGCGCCAACGTCGCGGGCGACTACCAGAAGGATGCCGAGGCGGCAGCCGTGACCAGGGGGCTCATCGAAGCCCAGGGTCGCGAAGCGCTCATCCTGCAGGGCTCCACCGCCGACGAAGCGCACATCGACGACATGGCCGACCAGGTCGTGGAGCGCTGGGGCAGCCTCGACATCTGGGTCAACAACGCGGCACGCATCTTCGTCAAGCCCTTCCTCGAACTCGAGACCGAGGAGTGGCACAGCCTGCTGGCGGCCAACCTGCACGGCTACATGTACGGCTGCCGGGCCGCGGCCCGCAAGATGGCCGCCGGGCACGGACCCGGACGCATCATCAACATCACCTCGCAGTCGGACGTGCAGGCCATCAACGGCTTCAGCGCCTACATCACGGCCAAGGGCGGCATCAACGGCCTGACGCGCGTGCTCGCGCTCGAGCTGGCCGACTACGACATCACCGTCAACTCGGTCTCGCCGGGCCCCACCGACACGCCGCTCAACGCCACCGCCTGGACGCCCAAGGCCCGCGCCACGTATCTTGAACGCATCGGTCTGCACCGCATCGCCACCCCGGAGGAGTCCGCGGACGTGGTCTGCTTCGTGGCCTCGCATGCCTCGCGCTTCATGACGGGGCAGGAGATCGTGGTCGACGGCGGCCTGTCCATCAACGGCAACGTGGGCCACGCGGAGACCGATGTGGAAGGCGGCGCCGTCGAGAGCTGACCCTCGACACCGGCCCGCTCAGGAGCGATATGAGTCCCTGCCCGATGACGTAGGGCCGCCTTAGTCCGACGCTGCTCGTAACGGACACGACGCCGTGGAGCACACCGATGGGACTCACTACGGTCGAGGCATCACACCGCCTGCGTGATGGCAGCGGCTACTTCGTGCGCGAAGCCGGCCCGATGCTGCTGATCCTGGCCCTCCCAGCCGCGCTCGTGCTGGTCATCGCCTTCAGCGTCCTGCCGGGCGCGCAGTCGAGCCCTTCGCCCATGGCCGAACGCGATGCCGGCTTCCACTACGAGACGATCGGGGTCGGCGTCAAGCAGCTGGTCCACGACGGAGCCGGACATCGCCCCGGCCAGCGTCTCTTCCTGTTCAAGCCGGATCGCGAGCTCATCGCCTTCGAGCCCGATGGCTCGGTGCTGCTCTGCTGCGGGGACACGGGTCTGCTCTCGGACGACGTCTTGCAGACCGAGCTCTATCGGCTCGGTGACGAAGAACCGGTCTTGCGCTGGAACGACGATGCCCTCCAGATCGACCAAGCCAGCGACATGGCCGTGGCGCCCGACGGCACGGTGTGGGCGGCCGGCCGGAGGCTCTACGCCTTCGATGGCGAGGGCTGGACGGTCCGGCGCGGCACGGGGGACGTCTTCGAATCGGGCAGGATGGCACGAATCTGGGCCGATGTCCCTGGCAAGTCGCTCAAGATCGCCCGCTTCCGCGGTGGTGCCCAGCGAGACTTCGCGCCGGGTCGCGGCCTGCCGCCGGTGACGGCCCGATGGGACCCCATGATCACAGGCATCGCGGCCACGCCCGACGGCAGCGCCTGGGTCGGGGTCGGCGCGGAACGCGTCGGACGGCCAGGAGGCCTGCTGCGCTTCGAAGACGGGCGATGGACGGTCGTGCGCCCGCTCGGCCGCGGCATCGACGCGCGGGTGGAGGGGGTGACGGCGGCACCGGATGGCACCTTGTGGGTCTACCTCAGCCGGGACGCTCGCAAGGCCGCCACTCAGCAGCGACCTTCGGCCTACCTGGCCAGGTTCGACGGCCGCCGGTGGACGGTGTTCAGCGAGGACGGCGGCGTGCCCTACCACGGCGCGCTCTATGCCCGGGACGCCGACAGGGTCCTCATGGAGGCGGGGCCCTACGAAACGGTGTGGCTGACGCCCCTGGCCCGGGATGGATGTCGGCGCCTGATCTCGTTCCGCGACGGCATCGCCACCAGCCACCTCGACGAGGCGGCTTGCATCGAGGAGCTCGAGATCGCCCCCGACGGGACCGCCTGGGTCGTGGTCGAGTGGAGCGAGCACCGCGGAGCCGAGCACAGGAGCACGGGCCTCTACCTGGTCAAACCACCCCGCTGAGCGCACATCGTGATCGGATCGAGGTGACGAGACCTAGAGCCGCCGTAGCGGTCTCCGGCGCCTCGCCGGTCTCGGTCATCGTTCCGTCGACGAAGTCGAGATCGCCGGTGATGACCTTCTCGACCTCCTCGATGGTGGTCGACTTGGGGTCGATGTCATCAGCCACGACCTGGCCCCGGCGCAGCACGACGATGCGGTCCACCACCTGGAAGACGTGGTGGATGTTGTGGGCGATGAAGATGCAGGAGTGGCCGGAATCACGGGCGTTGCGGACGAAGCGCAGGACACCCTGCGTCTCAGCCACGCCGAGGTTGTTGGTCGGCTCGTCAAGGATGATGAGCTCGCTTTCGAAGTGCATCGCACGAGCGATGGCGACCGCCTGACGCTCACCACCGGACAGCGCGTTGATGGGCGTCTTGGCCGGGATGTTCTTGCTGATGCCGACCTCGCCCAACAGCCTGCCGGCGACATCCTCCATCAGCTGCTTGTCCATGCGGTTGAAGATGCGTGGGCCCTTGAGCGGCTCGCGACCCAGGAAGAGGTTGCGCGCGATGGACAGCTCGGTTCACCAGCGCGGAGTCCTGGTAGATGGTCTCGATGCCCAACGAGATGGCGTCGTTGGTGTGCCTGATGGTCACCGGCTTGCCGTGCCAGTAGACCTGGCCCGTCGTCAGCGGCACGGCACCGGAGATGATCTTGATGAGCGTGGACTTGCCGGCGCCGTTGTCACCGAGCAGACCGACGATCTCGTTGTCGTTGATGGTCAGGTCGACCGTGTCGAGCGCCTGGACGCGGCCGTAGAACTTGGAGATGGACTCGAGGCGGATCAGTTCGTTGCCCATGACTAGGCGATCGCTCGCTGTCGGCGCTGCATGTAGGAGTGGAGGGCCATCATGCCCAGGATGATCGCGCCGATGAAGATCTTGTAGGCCAGCGCCGGCGCACCGGCCATGACGATGCCGTTGCGCATGACGCGCAGCAGCAGCACCCCGATGACCGTGCCGATGATGGTGCCCTTGCCGCCGCTCAGGACTGTCCCGCCGATGACCGTCATGGCGATGACCTCAAGCTCGTAGCCGTCGCCGCTGTTGGGGTTGGCGGCGCTGACTCGGATGGAGCTGGTCACGCCGAATCAGGCGGCCACGCACGCGGTCAGGATGAAGAGCGCGATCTTGGTGCGCGCCACGCGAACGCCACGAGCGGTAGCCGCGATGGGATTCCCACCGGCGGCCTGGATCCAGTTGCCGTACTTGGACGCCATCAGCACGTAGGCCAGGACGACGGCCAACAGGATGAACCAGAGGAGCGACATGTAGACGCGTAGCTCACCGAAGGGTGTGGGCACGAAGAAGTCGCCGAAACGAGGATCTCAGCCAGGATCGCGTCGTCCGCCGCCCACGTCCGCTGCGGGAAGCCCTGCGTGATCCAGAGTGCGGCGCCACGCACGACGAGCAGCATGCCCAGGGTGACCAGGAACGAGGGGATGCCCAGCTTGGTCACGAAGAGGCCGCTGGTCAGGCCGATGAGCACGGCCACGCCGAGGGTGATGATGAAGGCGACTTCCAGCGAGAAGATGCCCTCGTTGAAGAAGAACCACATCAGCACGGGGGCGAACCCGAACACCGAGCCGACCGAGAGGTCGAACTCGCCCGATGTCATGAGCAGCGTCATGGCCAGCGCGATCATGCCCAGCTCCGGCGTGAACGCCAGCAGGTTGCCGATGTTGAGCGTGGAGATGAACGTGCCGTTGAGCAGCGTGAACGTGATGATGGCGCCGACGAGCAGGGCAAGGGGCCCGGCCTCTGGCTGCCCGATGAACTTGTCGGACCGATCGCGCGATCCTCTTCGGCGCTGGAGGCTGTGCGGCTCCCCGGTGCTGTCGCTGCGCTCATGTGCCTTGGCTACGCCCTCGTGGTGATGCGACCCGACACGACGCGGACCGGGAATGGGAGAGGCCGGACTCGACGCGCCGGCCTCGACCCATCAGGTTGGGTGCGGTCCCGACCATGCCCATGGCACCGGCCGGACCGCACCGGTCCCGAGCTCTACTGGCTCAGGATATCCAGGTAGACGGGAGCCGTGTCCGCCTCATAGAGGGCGCCGACGAGGACGTCGAAGCCGATCGGGATAGCCAGCGGCGCCAGCGGCGGCCAGGCTCAGGCCGACATAGCTGGTGAGCTGCGGGTCCTGCCACATGCCGGCAAGCACGTAGCCGTCGATGATCTCCTGGGCCGTGTCGACCGAGTTGCCCCAGCCGACCACGGGGATCTCACCCGCGGCCACGCCGACCTGGTCCCAGACACGTGCGACCGCAGCCGGTGACGAGGTCACCGAGACCGATCATGGCGTCGATGTTGTCCTTGTTGGCGGTCAGGTAGTTGACCATCTCGTCGATGACGGTGGCCTGCTCATACGTGGCGTCGGTCACTTCCCACGTGATGCCCAGCGGCTCGAAGACGCTGGCGATGCCGCGCTCTTCATCGACGCCGTAGGTGGCTCCGGGAACCTCGACCGGCATCCACACGAAGTCGCCTTCGCTGACGTAGCCGCCATCCACGAGGAACTGCGCCCAGCGCTGACCGACGATCCACGTTGTTGGTGCCCACATAGGCATCGAAGCTGAGCGGTCGGGTCGGGCGTGTTGATGTTGATGATGGGGATGCCGGCCGCGTGGGCCTCCGCCGTCAGCTCGACGAGGCTGCCCGGGTCGGGGCTGGTGGTGACGATGCCGGCCGCGCCGGCGGCGATGGCAGAACGAATGGCCTCCTGCTGCGGACGCCACGTCGTTGCTGTGGAACGAGGTGTTGACGGTCTGGCCGGTGTCCGAAGCCCACTGGTTGGCACCATCGAGGAAGTAGGTCCAGACCGGATCCGCGGGATCGCCGTGGGAGATCCAGTAGAACGTCTTGGACTCGTCCTGGGCCGCAGCGGCCAGCGGCAGTGTCGCTGCCAGAAGCAGGCTGCCACCGAATGCCACGAGAGAACTCTTCTTGATCATCGAGATCGATTCCTCCGAATGCTCAGCCTTGACGTCACGCAGGCCCGATCTGGGCACCCGCGGCGAGAGGTCCGGGCCACGCCGGCACTATACGCCAGCGTCACCCAGGACCCCTCCAGCCACGCTGACTCCTAGCGGCAGTCTACGCCTGCACTCCCGGCTGCATGGGCCTCGGAATCTCCCGCATCCGTATAGGACAGGTGGCCGGCTGGGCCGGGTGGACCGTATCGAGGTACGAGCGATCTCGTCGAGACGCACCGTGCGGCGCTCGGCCGCGGACCGATACCCAGCTTCGATGAGGCGCAGCGTGCGCAGGTTGTCGCGCCCGGAGATCGACGGCTCACGATCTTGCTCGATGGCCAGGAAGCAGCTCGCCCATGGTGGCCGCGAAGGCATCAGGGAACCACTTGCGGGTGAAGGCCGGGCGAATCCAGGAGTCAGGTCGATCACGCGTCGTGAACTCGAGCGTGCAGAAGGCGCCGTGCGGTCCAGCCGATGTCACCCGCGGGCGATGGCCTCGAGACCCTCGATGCGGTAGTCCTCCGACCAGTCGCGTGTCCAGGGGAAGCCATCGTCGAAACCCGTGGCCAGGAGGCCGGATTCGTAGCGCAGGACGTAGAGCGCGATGCTGTCGCCGACCCACGGCTGGCCCGGGTAGGTGGCCAGGTGCGCAGTGATCTCGAGCGGCTCACCGAAGAGATAGCGGAACTGGTCGAGATGGTGGATGGACATGCCCAGCAGCATCAGGCGCGGGATAGTTGGCGTCGTCCTTCCAGTACTCCTGCCACGGCTGGCGGGTGCGCATCTCGATGGAGGCCGTGATGAGCTGCCCGAAGACGCCGCGGTCGAGCAGCTCACGACAGGCGCGGATGGCCGGGTCCCAGCGGCCGTTCTGGTTGACGGCCAGCTTGACCCCGGCCCGATCCGCGGCAGCCACGATGGCCGCAGCATCCTCGAGCGTGTTGGCCATGGGCTTCTGGAGCAGGACGTGCTTGCCGGCCTCGATGGCGGCGATGGCCACCTCTCGGTGCCGGTGCGAGGGCAGCGAGATGTCGACGACCTCGACACGCTCGTCGTCGATGACGTCGAGGAAGTCGCCGGAGGCATCGGCGATGCCGAACTCGTCGGCCGCGGTCCGCGCGGACGCAGCCGTCCGGGAGGCGATGCGCACGACGTCCCAGCCGGCCGAACGATAGGCGGGCAGGTGGCACTCGCGTACGATCTTGCCGGCGCCGATGACGCCGATGCGATAGGACCGGGTGCCGAGCCGTGGTGCGATGTCGAGCTCACCTGGGTCGATCACGGGCCTTCCCCTCCTGTGCTGCCTGCGCGGCCATCGTCCCACAGCCGGCGGTGCGGAGACGCCGCGTTCCCAACGACTGTCGCGGTGACCCAGCGTGGAGGACTGCATGACCACCATGAGCGCCATCGAACGCGTGGAGACCGTACTCCGCGGCGGCATCCCGACCGCGTACCGGTCGACTTCCATGACTTCATGGTGGCCGCACAGCGCTCGGGGGCGGCGTTCCCGGAGTACTTCAGGAGCGGCGAGGCCATGGCGGAGGGTCACATCGAGAGCTGGCGAGAGTTCGGGCATGACGTCGTGCTCGTGGAGAACGGCACCGCTGCTCTCGCGCAGGCCTGTGGCGTGGGGCGTGGAGTACCTGGAGGACACCGCGCCGGTGTCATTCGTGCCCGCCATCGAGAGCCTCGACGACATCGACCGGCTGGTCATGCCCGACCCCTACACCAGCGAGCCACTGGCCGAGAACCTCAAGGCCACGCGGCTGGTGGTCGAGGAGATCGGGAACGAGACCTTCATCATCGGCCGTGCCGACCAGGGTCCCTTCTCGCTGGCCTCGATGATCGTGGGCATCGAGGAGTTCCTCGTCGCCATCGCGCTGCCCGGCAACGAGGAGAAGCTGGCGCAGCTGCTCGCCTTCGCCGAGGAGGTGGTGTATCGCTATGCCGTGGCGCAGATGGAGCAGGGTGCGCACCTGACCTCGATCGGCGAGTCGATCGCCGGCCCCGACGTCTGTGCGCCGGCCGTCTATCGCCAGTGGGCCTGGACGGCGGACCAGCGGCTGGTGGAGCGCCTGGCGGCGAAGGGCATCCGGCTCGCCTATCACATCTGCGGGGACGCCACGCGCATCGCCGGCGAGATGGTGGACACGGGCGCCGCCGTGCTGGAGCTGGACTACAAGTGCGATCTCGCGGCCATCAAGGCGGCCACCGCCGGGCGTACCACGGTGCTCGGCGTCATCGACCCATCGGAGGTCATCGCCCGCGCCACCCCTGAGGCCGTGGCCGAGGCGGTCCGCGCGGAGCTCGAGGTGCTGGCGCCCGGTGGCGGGCTCATCATCGGGCCCGGCTGCGCCCTGCCGCCGGAGACGCCGGCCGCGAACATGCACGCCTTCGTCGAGGCGGCACACCGCCACGGTCGCTATCGGCCCGACGGCAGCCTGCTGCCCTAGGCCCCGACGTCGTGTCGACACGCGTGCTGGTCATCGGCCGCCAGGCAGGGGAACCGCCCGCGGGCTTGCCCGAGGTGCAGACGGGCGCGGAGTACGTCATGGCGGAGACGATGGCCGACGTGCGCGCCGCCCTGGCGGATTGCGACGTCGTGTACCACTACGGCCATCCGCGCGACGCCCTGAGCGCCAACTGGGAGCTGACCCGGCAGCTGCGCTGGGTCCACGTGGGCGGCGTCGGCGTCGACTGGACGCTGTTCCCCGCGCTCGTCGAGAGCGATGTGCTCCTGACCAACAGCCGCGGCGTCTTCGACACGACGCTGCCGGAGTACCTGCTTGGCGCTCATGCTGGCCCTGGTCAAGGACGTGCCGGGCACGGTAGCGGGCCCAGGCGCGGCATGAGTGGCAGCATCGATTGCTGCGGCCGCTGGCCGGCGGGAGCGTCGTCATCCTCGGTGCCGGGTCCATCGCGCGCGCTGCCGGACGGCTGCTTCTGTCGATGGGCCTGACGGTGACGCTGGTGGGACGGACGGCACGCGACGACGAGGCCGCCGAGATCCCCATCCGAGCGGTTGCCGACCTGCACCAGCTGCTGCCGGCGGCTGACTGGCTCATCGTGCTGACGCCGCTGACGCCGACCACTCGTGGTCTCGTCGGTGTCCGCGAGCTGGCGCTGCTGCCGTCCTCTGCGCGCGTGGTCAACATCGGCCGCGGGCCCGTCGTCGTGGAGCGCGCGCTCATCGAGGCACTCGGGTCGGGCGCCCTGGCCGGCGCAGCTCTCGATGTCTTCGAGGACGAACCGCTCGACGCGGCCAGCCCGCTCTGGGAGATGCCCAACGTCATCGTCTCGCCCCACATCGGCGGCGACGTGGTCGACACGCCGGCCGCCTTCACGCGGGCCTTCCTGGCCAACCTCGAGCGCTACCTCGCGGGGGAGCCGCTCGCGAACGTCGTGGACAAGCGCCTTGGCTTCGTCGCCGAGGGTGGCTGACGACAGCACATCGGCGAGCGTGACCCGCGATCGAGCTTTCCGTTCCCGCTGAGCGGGCAGGCTCGACTTGTCCGGCGGCCGGTTCGCTCAACCTGCCCGTGGAACGGGACGGCGTGGCAAAGCTTGCCGTCGAGCGGGACGGATCGGCATGCGCCAGGCCCCTCTGGTCCCACTCTCCCTCGCAGCGGGACACGGGAGTCGCGCGGGCCGGCCACGGGAGCCGGCAGTGGGCCGGCCAGGCCGCGGGCCACGGGACCGGCCGCACGGGACTCGGACCGGGCCGCGGGCGCCACGGGGTAGACTGCCCCGGCATGTCACTCGTCGCCCTTGACGGGCTCACCAAGCACTATCCCGGCGGTGTCACCGCGCTCGACGGCCTGACGCTGACCATCGAGCCGGGCATCGTCGGCCTCGTGGGCGCCAACGGCGCGGGCAAGTCCACGCTCATCAAGATCCTGCTGGGCCTGCTCGAGCGCCACCAGCGGCTCCGCATCGCGTGCTGGACCTCGACGTCGCCACCCAGGGGCTGGCCATCCGCCAGCTCGTCGGCTACATGCCCGAGCACGACTGCCTGCCCGGCGACATCTCCGCCAGCGACTTCGTCAACCACATGGCCCGCATGTCCGGCCTGCCCGCGCGCCTCGGCGCGCGAGCGCACCGCCGAGGTGCTTGCGCCACGTGGGCCTGTTCGAGGAGCGCTACCGGCCCATGGGCGGCTACTCGACCGGCATGAAGCAGCGCGTCAAGCTGGCCCAGGCGCTGGTGCACGACCCGCGGCTGCTGCTGCTCGACGAGCCGACCAACGGCCTCGATCCCGGCCGGGCGCGACGAGATGCTCGACCTCATCGAGCGCACCGGCACCGAGTTCGGCATCGCCATCATCATGGCCAGCCACCTGCTCGGCGAGATCGAGCGCGTGGGCCAGTACCTCGTCGCCATCGACGCGGGCCACCTGCTGCGCGCCGCGCGAGCTCCACACGTTCACCGAGCGCACCGGCACGCTCATCGTCGAGGTCGACGAGCGACGCGAGGCGCTGGCGCAGCGGCTCGGAGCAGGACGGTCTGACCACGCGCGTCGATGGCACCCACGTGCTCGTGGAGCTGCGCGGTGACGAGACCCACGACCAGGTCATCGAGGCGGTCGTCGAGCTGGGCCTGGCGCTCATCCGCGTCGAGGCCCGGCGCAGCAGTCTCGAGGACCTGTTCCGCGACGCGGCGCCGGGCCGCAGCGACGCGGCCGCAGCATGACCGCCGCACCGCTCGACCGCCGACCCGACGAGGGCCGCGGCGGCTCCATCTACGACCTCGGCTATCGCGGCTACGAAGGTCCGCGCCTGGGTCGCCGGGCCGCCGTCGGGGCGCTGCTCGTGCACAGCGTGCGCACCGCCTACGGCCTCGGCCGCAGCGCCCGCTCCAAGGTCATGCCCATGGGCCTCGCGGTGCTGGCCGTCTTGCCCTCCCTGCTGGCCCTGGGCATCCTCATGCTCATCGCCACGCTGGGGCCACCGGGTGAGGCCATCGAGGCCATCTCGCCGGTCCAGTACTCGACGCTCTTCCCCATGATCGCCACCCTGGTCTTCCTGTTCTGTGCCTCCCAGGCACCCGAGCTCTTCGGTCGGGACCAGCAGACCGGCACCCTGCCGCTCTACTTCTCACGTGCTGTCAGCCGGGTCGACTACGCGATGGCGCGGTTCCTGGGTCTGTACCTCTCCCTGCTGTTGCTCGTGCTGGTGCCCTTCTTCGTGTTGCTCATCGGACGTGTGCTGGTCGCCACCGACCTCATCGACGGCCTCGCGGGCGAGCTGCCGTCGGTGCCGGCCGCGGTCGCGGTGGGCCTCATCATCGCGGGCCTGGTGGGCAGCCTGGCAGCCGCGGTGGCATCACTGACGCCGCGTCGCTCCTATGCCACCGTGGCCATCATCGCCATGTTCCTCATCCCCAATTTCGCGGCCGCCATGCTGGTCGGCCTCGGGACCGGGAGCCTCGGCCAGATCGCGGCGGTGCTCAGCCCAGCCGACGTCCTCGACGGCGTGAACGCCTACCTCTTCGACACCCGCCCGGACAACATCACCGTGCGCCGCGCCGGCCTGGAGGGCTGGGTCTACCTCATCGCTGCGGCCGTCTGGATCGTCGGCTCGCTGGCCGTGCTCATACGGCGCTACCGACGGATGGTCGTATGAGCGCGCCGCGGCCGGAAGCGGCCATCAAGGTCGATCGCGCCTCGCGCTGGTACGGCAACGTCGTCGCGGTCAACGACATCTCGTTCGAGGTCGGCGCCGGCGTGACCGGCCTGCTGGGGCCCAACGGGGCCGGCAAGACCACTCTGCTGCACATGATCGCCGGCCTCCTCGCGCCGTCCGCGGGCACCGTCGACTATCGACGACAAGCCTACCTGGCGCCGGCCGAACGTCTACAGCAACGTCGGCCTCGTGCCCGAGCGCGAGAGCGTGTATCCGTACTTGAGCGGTCGCGAGTTCGTGATGCTCAATGCGACAGCTGCAGCACCTCGCTGACGCGGCGGCGGCGACCGAGCGGGCCATCGGGCTGGTGGATCTGGGTGACGCTGCCGATCGTCGTGTCGGCGACCTACTCCAAGGGCATGCGCCAGCGCATCAAGGTGGCCGCCGCGCTCGTCCACGACCCGTCCGTGCTGGTGCTCGACGAGCCCTTCAACGGCATGGACCCGCGCCAGCGGCTGCACATGTTCGAGCTGCTGCGCCAGATGGCCGCGGACGGACGCACGGTGCTGCTCTCGTCACACATCCTCGAGGAGGTCGAGCGCATCGCCGACTCCGTGCTGGTCATCTACGCCGGCCGTCTGGCGGCCTCGGGCGACTTCCGCTCCATCCGCCAGCTCATGACCGACCGGCCCCATACCTTCTCGGTGCGCTCCTCGGACGACCGGCGGCTGGGCGCCATCCTCCTCGCCGAGGAGTGCGTCTTCGGCGTCGAGCTCGATGCCAACGGCCTGCGGGTGCGGACTTCCGACTACGGACAGTTCACGCAGCGGGTCGCCGGTGGTGGTACGCGATGCGCAGATCCGCCTCTTCGAGCTGCGGCCGACCGATGACTCGCTCGAATCGGTCTTCGGCTACCTGGTGGGCCGGTGATCGCGCGAGCGCCCATCGTGGCGCTGACGCTGCGGGCCCTGCTCGATCGCAAGCGCACCTGGCTGATGGTCGGGCTGGCGGCCATCCCGGTGCTGCTGGTGGGCCTGGCCGTGATGCTCAGCGAGCACGGCTATCGAAGCGGACGACTTCGACGACATGATCATCGCCATCGTGCTGCCGCTCATCGCCCTGGTCTTCGGCACCTCGGCGCTCGGTTCGGAGCTGGAGGAGGGCACCATCGTGTACCTGCTCGCCAAGCCGGTGCGCCGCCTCCGCATCGTGCTGGCCAAGGTCGTCGTGGCCGCCGCGTTGACGGCCGCGCTCATCGTGCCCTCCACGCTGTTGACCGGCGCCGTGGCCACGTTCGGCGGGAACGAGCTGATGGGTCCCGCGACGGCCTACGCCATCGCGGCCGCGCTCGGTGGCGCGGCCTACGTGGTGGTCTTCCTGGCCCTCAGCACCTTCACCCGTTGGGCGCTCGCCATCGGCCTTGTCTACGTGCTCCTGTGGGAGGGCATCCTGGCCGACCTGCTGCCCGGCACGCAGCACCTTCTCGGTCCGCCAGGCGCACGCATCAACGTGGCCGGCGATCTTCGGCGAGCCGCCGGCAGCGACGGCAGCCTGGAGCAAGGCCTCTTCGTGCTCTGCCTCATCATCGCTCGGCGGCATCGCCCTCGCCACCTGGCGCATGTCGCGCTACCAGCTCCGCGGCGGCGACTGACGAGACCTCACCGCTGCCGAACAGCAGACTGGCCTCCCCCGCGTATGGCGCCGTGCCGTCTTGCTCGATTCGCTCGGCGACGGCAAACTCGACCTCATCATGACCGAACCAACCCGACCTCCGCACGCACCGCATCCTCCGGTCCCGGTGTCGCATGCTGACCTGCGCCGAGTGCGGCAAGAAGAACAAGATCCGACCGGCCGAGCGCGGCTCGCCCCACTGCGGCTCCTGCGGGAAGCCACTGCCGTGGCTGGTCAACGCGACCGACGCCACGTTCGCCTACGAGGCGCGCTCGTCGGTGGCCGTCCTCGTCGACCTGTGGGCGCCGTGGTGCGGACCCTGCCGCGTCGTCGGACCGATGCTGGAGAACCTCTCCAAGGAGTACGCCGGGCGCATCAAGGTGGTCAAGGTCAACGTCGATGAGAACCCGGCCCTGGCGCAGCAGTTCGGCGCCTCGCATCCCGACCATGATCGTCATCAAGGACGACCGCGTGGTCGACCGCATCGTCGGGGCGCTGCCGCCCAACGATCTCAAGATGCGGCTGTTCCCGTACCTGATGAAGACCTAGGGTTCGCTCTCCGACGAGGCGGCGCGCCACCGGTGGCAGCCCCCGGACGGGTGTGACCCGTGGCCGGGCCCGGACTGGTGTGACCCGTGGCCTGGCCCGGAGTGATTCCCGTGTCACGGGCCCGGACTGGTGTGACCCGTGGCCGGGCCCGGACTGATTCCCGTGTCACGGGCCAGCCCGACCAGCTGGCCGACGATAGCGCGCAGCATTCCCCCTGTGCGGGACAGCGCGACACCGTTGACCGCGATGCGGCACGAACCTGCGCGGTGCTGGCCGTAAGGCGCACGACTGGTCGTACTGACCCGCCCAGCGGGAATGTGAGGCTGCGTCGAGCGGAATGTGAGGCTGCGTCGAGCGGTCGAAAAGCGACGACCGATCAGGGCACCTCGGTCGACACAGGCTCAGCGGTTGCCGTGGGTGCGACCGTCGATGCAGGTTCATCGGTCGACGCTGAGCCTTCGGCTGCGCAGGACGTATCGCCGGCGACGAGGCCGTCCAACCCCGGTCCAGTGCGCACGCCCGCCGCACCCGTCAGCGAGCCGTGATCGAAGATGCGCTCCCCCGCCGGGGTCGCCATCGACTCGTCGTCGAGCGCGAACGCCCACGCCCCGGCCGGCGCCTCGAAGGTGAGCGAGACCTCGTTACCGTTGGGCGCGACGGCCAGCTCGGCATCGACGGCCAGGGTCTCCGCCTCGGCGTCCACCGAGGTGAGCGAGACCGGCACCGTACCCATGGCTGCGATGGCGGGCTCGAGCAGCGCCGCCGTCTCCTCGGCATCAGCGCTCGCGGGCACGCCGGCGGTGTAGCGGACCAGAGTCGCGTCCGGCCCTGACAGCAGCACGCCCGACTCCCCGCTGAAGGTCTCCAGCGAACGGCACTCGAGGGGCGGCTGCCCGGCCTTCTTGGCCCAGCCGCCGGTGGGATCGGCCAGGTCGACGAAGTGGCCGCCTCCTGGCAGCTCGAGGCGATCGATGACCTCGCCGGCCTCTGTGCTGCTGCGCACGCTGACGACGACCGAGTCGGTATCGTTGCCGCGCGGCATGATCAGGTACCAGCTGGCTCGCTTGGACGAGTAGAAGCCGAATACGCCCGACTCGCTGTTGTAGTACTCGATGGCGTCGCCGGGCTGGCGGCCGCTGACGTCGGTCGTGCCGGTGGCGTAGGCGCCGTTGCTGAAGACACCGCTCAGGCTGAAGCGCTCCACGCCGGCGCGGGCATCGAGCAGGGAACCGACCTGCAGCGGACCGGCACCTGGGCCACCGAGGCCGATCTCCACCTGCTGGCCGTCGACGCTGGCGGGCAGCTTTGCGGCCATCTCGACAGCCACGAAGACGCCGGCATCACCCTTTCGCCAATCAGCATCGGCGCCGTAGAAGGCTCCCGTCACTCCGACCGGGAAATCGCGGGCCATCTTGGTGAGCAGCTTGGCCGGCATCGCGGTCGCCGCCACCGTGACCGCGGCGACATCCGACCACTCGGGCGCAGCCGTGGCCGGAGTTCCGTCGGCGTAGGCCTGATCGGCGGTCGCATCGGCGAAGCGTGTCACGCGGTCGGCCATCTTGGTGCTGGCCATGCGGTACTTGTCGCCCTTGGCCGACTCGATCGGCGCGGGCGACCCCGCGGGCTCATCCACCTTGTCCTTCTTGGCCGCCAGCATGGGTGTCGATGAGACCGTGAGCAGCAGCACGCTCACCAGGGTGCTCACCAGTGCCCGCTTCGTCGTCGTGGTCATCAGCCCTCCTGCTGCACGTCCATTGGATGGTATCGCGTCGGCGGACTCCTCCCGGGTCCAGGTGAATCGGCGCGAATCGCTGGGCGTTGGCCCTGAGCGAGCCTCACGGCCTTCGTTGGCGCTCGTTCCGTCGTTGTGGAGAAACCGTCACCTATCCTTATCGCGCGTGCGTCCTCGACGACGGGACTCTGGGACCCACACTGGAACAGCGGTGACGCCCCAAGACGACACTGGACGCCCCGACAAGCAGGGCACGCAGCGATAGGAGTCCGGCCGATGGCCATCCTTACCCGACCACGCACGACGCTCGGCGTCGTCACCCTTGCCAGCCTCGCGTTGCTGGCGACAGCACCAGTCCAGGCGGCCAAGATCCCCGAGCGCGAGTACGTGCCCGCCGGCGTCGCATCCGTGATCAATGTCCGCATCGACAGCGGCTGTGACGGAGCCCCGACCGACGGCGTACAGGTCTCCATCCCGGAGGCAGTGAGCCAGGTCGTGCCCATGGCCATCCCGGGCTGGACGACCGTGACCACGACGGAGGCGGTCGAGACGGCCGACGGGCCGGCGGAGCGCGTGGCGACGATCGACTGGAGCGGAGGCACGCTGCCGGACGGCCAGTTCATGGACTTCGGCTTCCGAGGCGTGTTCCCCGACGAGCCCGGCACTGAGCTGACCTTCCCGGTCACGCAGCGGTGTGGATCGGTCGAGATGGTCGAGCCGGCGTCCGACGGCGCACCGTCAGGCCTGACGGTGCGGCTGGGCCTGGCCTTCAGTGGCGAGGATGTCGCCGCCGCGATCGCGTCGGTGGACGATCTCCTTGCCCAGGTCGAGGCGCTCGAGGCGCAGACCGGCGAAGTCCAGGTGAGAGGCCTCCGCGATCGCGTCGAGGAGCTCGAAGCCGCGCGCGAGGAGCTTGCACAGCGGCTGATCAACCTGCGCGACCGCATCCGCGTCATCGAGGATGCCTCCACGGTCCCGTCGGCGGCGCCGACCGAATAGCGGTCGCGGGTCGCACAGATCCGACAACAAGGGGAAAGGCGAGGGATTCTGCCGGGATGCCTCGCCTTCCTTGCGTCCTGGCGCGTGGCCTGGTTGCGAAGCTAGCGGTCCCCGTACTTGGCCAGCCAGACCGCGTTGCTCTGTGTGAGCCAGATGATCCCCTCGACCAGGCCGATGATGCCGGGGATCCCGGTCCAGAAGAAGACGAGATAGACGATCCCGAGCGTGGTGTCCCCAAGGTAGAACTTGTGGATCCCGAAGCTGCCGAGGAAGATCGCCAGTAGGCTGGCAGCCAGCTTGGATTTGCCGCTGCGCGTCGTGGTGTCTGCGAGCGTCAGCCCGCCGGCGACCCCTCCAAGGGCCGGCTGCCGAACCCCGCAACGGGGGCAGATCTCGGCGCGGTAGTCGATCTGGGCCTGGCAGGCGAAGCAGAACTTGGTCGCGGGTGGCGCGCCCTGGCTCGCCGGTTGCCCCCATCCGGAGCCCCCTCCCGCCATGGCCTGCCGTACGCCGCACCTGGGGCAGAGCTCCGCCCTCATGTCGATGGTGGCGCCGCACGCCTGGCAGAACTTGGTCGCGCTCGGTGGTTGCGTTGGCCCTGCCATCATCCTCACTCACGTGCTACGGGTCCCTTGACGATACGCCGATCTGAAGATCTGGCAGAGAGGGTGGGATATCGAGCCACGAGACGCTTGCACGCCCGACGGTTCTCGAATGCGCCCCAGGCTCCCTCCGGGGGTGGTCGGAACGCGGTGGGTATCCTCGCATCACCATCGTCATCATCCATCCGCAGCGGGGGTCCGGACACGTGGACCGAATCGGGTTCCTGTCACTCATCGAGCATCTCGGCGCAAGCTGGAACGCCGGAGATGCGGCCGCTGCCGCGGCCTGCTTTGCTGAGGTGGTGAACTACGCCGACCCGCGTCGCTACCGCTTCTCCACGCGTGCGGATCTCGTGCCCTTCTTCGACCCGGGGCCAGGTGGTCACCGGGTCGCGTGGCACCACATCCTGTTCGATAAGGCCGAACAGACGGGCGTCGTGGAGTACACCTACGAAGGGCAGCATCGCTATCACGGGGTGGCCATCGTCGGGCTCGATGCGGCCGGGCTGATCAGCCGCTGGCGTGAGTGGCAGCATCGCGACGATGGGCGCGATTGGGAGTCGTACCTGGCCGGACCCCCGTAGTGTCGTGCCGGATCCGGTCCGGTGCAGTGTGGCCGGCGCGCCACGAGGCCGGGACGACGCCTACCCGCTACTCGACAGGAACTGGATCGGGGAACGCTGGCATCTCACCGGGGACGATGGCGGCGTTGAACGAGGGTGCTTCCACGTCCATGACGACGTACGCAGTCAGTCGAGATGATGAGAGTGGTGTTGAGTCCCCTCACGGGACCTCCCTACTCCCCACTCCGATGTGGCCAGCTGCGAGGCGTCCCCCTGCTCTCACGTAGAGCCGACACCGACGGCAAGCCTTGCACCCGCGTCCGGCCTGGCGACGACAGCTTCGCAGGCCGCGCGTCCGCAAGCGTGCGAGCCATCCGAAGGCACGGAGCCAGGGTGGCGGAGAGGGTGGGATTCGAACCCACGAAGAGCTTGCACCCTTGACGGTTTTCAAGACCGTTGCCTTCAACCACTCGGCCACCTCTCCGGCAGCCGCAGGATAGCAGCGAGGTAGTGGTGCAGGGCCGCCTCCGCTAGGGAGTCTGAGGTGGAGCCAGGTAGGGGAAGTCGTGGCCGTACTCGCTGAGCAGGTTCGCGACTACGCCCTGGATCTCGGGGCTCACGTCCCGGTCGGCCGTCACCAGCGGATCGATGCCGCCGGGGAACTCCCCGTCCGGGAACCCGCTCGGGTGAGCCTCGAGTGTGAACAGGCGCCCCATGTCGCCCGAGCCCTCGCCGTCCCCGAACGGCGCGAGCCAGAAGAGGCGGCTGACGCCGTCCGCACACACCTCGTGGATGCCGGCGATCCCGAGGTCGACCGGAGCCTGCTCGCAGGCGCTGGCCCCGGCCCGCAGGTCGAAGGTGTCGATGGACGCCGGTCGGCTCCCGGCCGCACCGACCAGCGCCGGGACCTGCACCCCGGGCTGGAAGATGAGACCGACGTCGGTACCGTCGGGCGCCTTGAACTCCTGCAGTGTCGGGCTCCCGGGCTCCAGACCGATGGCGCTCGCCGCGGCGAAGAGGACGTCATCTGGCAGACCACCCGGCAGCTGGGACAGCCGTGCGCACGGAGCTGTGCCGAGGAACAGACCCGTTCGGGGGCCGGTGAGATCGACGATGACGCCGTCCCCGAACAGGCTTGGGCTCAAGGTGCCGGTCCCGTCCAGGGTGGGCATGCCGCCAGCGCTGAGCTGATACATGCCCGGCGCGGCATGGAAGTCGATAAAGGTCGTGCCCGTCTGAGGGAAGAACCGGATGGGGGCGTCGACGGGCTCGCCCGTCAGCAGGTTCGTGACTCCGAAGCTGGAGAATGCACCCCCGTCGATGGATGCTCCAGGCTCCACTGCCAGCTCCACGATGTTGCCGTTGTGGCTGCCATCGGCGGCCTGTTCAGCATACGAGAGTCCGGAGAAGCAGAGGTCATCGGGCAACAGAGAGCCGTCGAGGGGAAACTCGTTGAGGCCGGTCGGTGTCGTGAAGAGGTCGAGCGCCTGCGCGCCGTCGGCCACGCTGCGCATGCGCAGGTCAAAGGTGTTGGCCGCGTCCTGCAGCGGGTAGACCACGACCCAGGCCAGGCCGTCGTTGTAGCCGTACAGGCGCGCAGCCGCGCTGTTCCACTCGGGCGTGCCACCTACGGCCACCCCGGCAAGCGGCGTGGTCGACGTCACCAGGGCGTCGTACTGGGGATACTGGCCGAACTGCACGAAGGTCGCGTTCCCCGCGAGCGGATCGGGCACGCCACCGGCATAGGCAGGCACGCCATCGGGGCCGCCAAAGCCCAGATATGCCTGGACATCCGCACCTGCCTTGAGCGGGTCGGCCGTGAAGAAGACGAGCACGAGGACGCGCTGCCCCGGCTTCAGCTTCGCCTCGTTGCCGACGATCGGGCGGGTAGCCTTGGCGCGCACGCGCTTCTCGAGCGCCTTGATGGTGGGCTTCGTCAGCTCGATCACGCCGTACGCCATGTGCGTGACGTCCCCTGCGCCCGATCCGTCTGAGGGCAGGCCGGACGCCGCGTCCACGATCACCGGCGGCCCGTCACTCCACCGCACCAGGTCGATCTTCAGCTTGAGCTGCTTCTCGAGCTGGCTGACCGCCTTCGCCGCCTCCTCGTCGCTGATGGCGAGACGTGAGGCTCGATGCGCTGCCCAGCGGGACCAGGAGCGCTGAGGCAAGCAGGGCCATGACGGCGCGTCGAAGCGGGTGACGTAGTGACATGGATTCGACCTCCTGGGGGCTTGGAGTCCGCACATGATGGCGAGGGCCGGGAGGGCCGTCAACGCCGTGTCCTGGTCACGGCGTCCCGCCTGACTCGTGCTCGGGCGCTATGCTCGGCGCTGCCGTGAAGCGTCAACGCCGACCCCTCGCCCTCGTCACCGGCCTCATCGCGGTCCTGCTGGCCGTGTCCGTCGCCGGTCCGGCCTCGGCCGCACCCGCACCGGTCGACCCTGAGCTGGCCATCAAGCTGCAGGCCCGTCTCGATCGCTGGCGCGTCAACCATCGCGCCCCCGGCGTCGCGGCCGCGGTTCGACTGCCCGACGGCAGCCGCTGGGTGGGCACATCGGGCACCCGAACCACCGGTAGACAGGCGAAGCCGGTGGGGCCGGCGACACCCTTCGCGGTGGCATCGCTGACCAAGACCTTCATGGCTGCACTGATCCTGCAGCTGCGCGAGGAAGGCCAGCTGTGGCTGGGCACCAAGCTCTCGACCTGGCTGCCGGACTACCCCAAGGCCGAGGAGGATCACGGTCAAGATGCTGCTCAACCATCGCAGCGGCATCTTCGACTACTTCGCCCACCCCAGGTACGAGCAGCGTGTCTTCGGCCGGCCATCGCACCGCTGGCGCACCGCGGAGATCCTCCGGCTGACCGGGCCCCGCTACTGCGCGCCGGGCAAGTGTTACCGCTACTCGAACACCAACTACGTGCTGCTCGGCAAGATCGTGCGCAAGGTCACCGGCAAGACGGCCGCGCAGAACATCCGCGAGCGGTTCCTGAAGCCGCTGGGCCTGACCGACACCTTTTTCCAAGGCCAGGAGCGCATCGGCAAGGAACCGGCGAAGGGCTACTGGGCCATGGCCAAGGGCTGGCGCGGGTTCTCCGATGGCTCGCGCTTCCGGCCCAACACGTCAGGCGCCACCGTCGCCCATGCTGCGGGCGCCTTGGTCTCGTCGGTGCGCGACATCTCCGACTGGCAGGACGCGCTCCTGGGGGGCGAGGTGCTGCAACCGTCGTCGCTGGAGCTGATGCTGAGCTTCCATCCGGCCAGCGGCTACGGGCTGGGGATGCGCTACGCGCTCCTCGACGGTCGGCTGGGCATCGGCCACGGGGGCTCGTTGCGCGGGTTCGTCTCGCTGATGTACCGGCTGCCGGGCGAAGACCTCGACGTCGTCATCCTGACGAACCTGGGCCGCACCAATATCCAGACCCTCGCGGACAAGCTCACGCGCGCGACGCTGAACCACCTGGAGCCTGACCCAGAGCCTGAGCCGACCCCTCCTCCGACGCCGTAGGACCTGCCGGGTTCGCGCAGGCCGGATCCCGGGCCGACACCTTGGGTGGCAGCGCGCTTCGTGCGATGCGGCGCTTGGCGTCGGGGCCCGTGCGCTTCGGGTGTTCAGACCCTTGGGTCGCTCCGCTCGTCGAATTGGCCCCAGCGTCGGTCGGACCGGCCCCAGCCCATTCCGCGGGAGACTCAGCGGAGAGCGACAGGCGTCATTCCATGCGCCCGCGGCATCGGATGGGTGGGCCACCTGCCAGTTCAGGCGACGGTGGCATCGAGCGATCGCCAGGAGTGCGAGTTGAAGCCTGGGTAGCATCAACGAAGAAACGCCGTGTCGGGTGAGTCACCGGGGGCATGGCAACTGAAACACCCGGTCCCTCGGCCATGGTGGCGTCACCCGGCGCCGCGCGCCGAACCGCGGCGCCGCGCACTGCGGTTCGCGCGGGGTTTCAGCCGGCCGAGATGCGCTCGCCCATGCGGGGCTGCAGCGCCTCCGGCATGGCCACCGAACCATCCGGCTGCTGGTACACCTCCAGGATGGCCGCCACCACGCGCGCGAGAGCCAGGCCGGAACCGTTGAGCGTGTGCAGGACCTCCGGCTTGGCGCCCTTCTCCGGGCGCCAGCGGATAGCCATGCGGCGGGCCTGGTAGTCACGGAAGTTGGAGACCGAGCTGACCTCCAGCCAGTCCTCCACGCCGGGCGCCCACACCTCCAGGTCGTACTTCTTGGCCTGCGTGAAGCCCATGTCGCCGGTGGCCATCAGCTTGACCCGGTAGGGCAGCCCCAGGCGCTGCAAGCAGATCTCGGCACGCTCGGTCATCCACTCGAGGGTCGCGGCGGAGTCGGCCGGCTTCTCGAAGGCCACCATCTCGACCTTGTCGAACTGGTGCACGCGCAGGATGCCGCGCGTCTTGGCGCCGGCAGCACCGGCTTCACGCCGGAAGCAGGGTGAGTAGGCGACGTAGCGGATGGGCAGGTCCTCTGCCTCGATGATCTCATCGCGGTGGATGTTGGTGACCGGGACCTCCGCGGTCGGCACGAGGTACAGGCCGTCGCGGTCGACGACGTACATCATGTCTTCCTTGTCGGGGATCTGGCCGGTGCCCTGCGCGGACGCCTCGTTCACCAGGACCGGCGGCCAGACCTCGGTCATGCCGTGCTCTGTCGTGTGCAGGTCCAGGAAGAAATCGACCAGCGTTCGCTGCAGCCGCGAGCCGGCACCCTTGTAGAGCGGCCAGCCCGACCCGGTGACCTTGGCTCCGGCAGCGAGGTCGAACATGCCCAGCGCCTCGGCCACCTCCCAGTGCGGCTTGCGGACCCAGGGCTCCGCGTCGTCGTCCTGCACGACCGCATGCTCGGCCGGCTCACCCCAGGTGCGGACGATCTGACTGGCTTCCTCGCCACCGACCGGCACGTCGGGGTCGGGCGGGTTGGGGATGCGCAGCAGCAGCTCGTCAAGGCGCCCGCTGACCTCGGCCAGCTGCGCGTCGAGACCCGCCAACTCGGCGCCGATCCAGCTGGATTGCTCCTTCAGCTGCGAGACGCGTGGCCCATCGACCGCCTCGCCGCTCTTGATGGCGACGCCGATGGACTCCGAGATCTGCTTCTTCTGGGCCCTCAGCGAGTCGGCCTTGCCCAGCGCAAGGCGGCGCTCGACGTCGATGACGAGGGCGCGATCGACCAAAGCAGGGTCCTCGCCCTTGGCGACGCAGCCGTCACGGATGACGTCGGCCTCCTCGCGCAGCCGTGCTGCTCCGACACTCATGCGCCCCCTCCCCCTGTGGCTGCCGGTCCGGCCGGCTCGTCCGGGTCGGTCGCTGCCGCATCGGTCGCCGCCTGGTCAGTCGCTGCTGGGTCAGCCACTGCCGAGTCGGCCGCCGGCACTGCGCCAGCCACGGCTGCGGCCGCGGCCTCCAGGCGCTCGACCACCAGCGCGAGATCGAGGCTCGCGAGCAGCCAGCCGGCGCGCGGGCCGTTGGTGCGTCCGAGGAAGGCGGCGTAGACGGCCGCGAAGGCATCGCGCGAGGACACGCCCCGACCCTGGCCGCTGCGGTAGATCAGGTCCTGCCAGGCATCGCCACCGGCGGGCTGCTCGGCAGCGGCGCCGGCCGCGAGGTCGGCAAGGAACAGGCCCTGGACCTCGTTGAGCCCAGCTGCCTCGGCGGGCAGATCGTCGCGGACCGAGACCTGGTAGCGCTCGGGCGCCCAGCCGTCCAGCCAGGCCTGCGCCACCTCGACGCGCTGGGCGAGGATGGCCGCCTCGGCCGCATCGAGCGGCGCGCCCTTCTCCGCTGCGACTCGTGCCTCGATATCGACGCCGGGCACCTGTACGAGCATCGTGAGGTGGCGGAACGCCGGACGGAAACGCCGGGCCTCTACCTCCACGTCAGCGTCGGGATCGACCAGGCTGAGGCGGAAGATGCGCTCGTGGTCGGCCGGCAGCTCGCCGCGGTAGGGCTGGCCCGCGGTGGCCGCGGCGAGGCGGTCGAACTCGTCGAAGAGGCCGGGGATGGCATCGCCACCGGGATCGAAGTCGAGCGCCCGCTTGGGCTTGTGGCGCAGGAACAGGAAGCGGATCAGCTCCGGCGGCAGCAGGTCGGCCATCTCGTGCGCGGCCGCTCCGGATCCCGAGGATGTGCTCATCTTGCGGCCACCCACGTTAAGGAACTCGTAGTGGACGTTGAGCGGCGGCTCGCGGTCGAAGACCTCGCGGCTGATGGCATCGCTGCGGTCACGGCTGCCGCCCTTGGTCCCGAGGTCCTTGCCGCAGCCCTCGATGGTGATGCCGAAGTGGCTCCACTTGGCAGCCCAGTCGACGTTGAAGGGGAGCTTGGCCCGGCCGCCGAAGGGCGCCACGCGGCCGCTGTTGCCGCAACCGGTCGCCCAGGTGACGTAGTCGGGCTTGCATTCGTAGGCCACCGTCTGGCCATCCCAGTCGGTCGCCAGCGTCGTGCCGATGCGGCCGCAGCGTTCGCAGATCACCGAGACCGGCAGCCAGCCGGGCGCCCGCTCCACGTTGCTCACGCGCAGGTAGATGTCGCGGACGATGGCGGCGCCATCGAGGGCGCTGCGGATGAAGGGGTCCATCGAGCCGTCAGCGTAGAGCTCGCTCATCCAGTAGACCTCAGGCTCCACGCCGAGGCCCGCGAACGTGCCCATGAAGAGCTCACCCACGAAGTAGCGCGCGTAGCTGGCCGCCTCGCTGCCCGGGGGCGCTGGAACGTGGGCCAGCGGCACACCCATGTAGCGGTCGACCGCATCAGGGGTCAGCAGCGCCTGCGAGTCCATGGGGTCCAGGTCGTCCACGCCGTACTGGAAGCGGCTGGGCAGACCGGCCTGCAGGAGCGCGCGATGGATGACGTCGTGCAGCACGACGCCTCGAAGCGAACCGATGTGGACGGTGCCGGAGGGGGTCTTGGAGTCGTTGACGACCTGCGGTCCGTCGAAACCCGCGGCCAGCTCGTCAGCCCAGAACATGTGAGTCCCCTTTCCCGGTCAAGCGGACCGGGACCGTCCTAGCGGATGCTGACGATGGTGTAGGTGGAGTCCCCCGCCGGGACGGTCACCGTGACCGCCTCGCCCTTCTTCTTGCCCAGCAGCGCGCGACCCACCGGCGACTCGTTGGAGATGCGGCCCTGGTCGGGCGCAGCCTCAGCCGCGCCGACGATGGTGTACTTCTCCTTGCCCTGCTTCGCCCTCGATGGTGACGGTGGAGCCGATCTGGACGTAGGTGCGCGAGTGCTTCTCGTCGATGATGACGGCGTTCTTGATGATGGCGGTCAGCGACTGGATGCGGCCCTCCACGAACGCCTGCTCGTTCTTGGCATCCTCGTACTCCGCGTTCTCCGTGACGTCGCCGTACTCCTTGGCGTCGTGAATGCGCCCGGCGACCTCCGGTCGCTTGACGCTGGTGAGCTCATGGAGCTCGGCCTTGAGCTTCTGCAGCCCCTCGGCCGAGAGGTATTCGGGCTTGTTCGCGTTCACATGGGTCCTCGTGATACGCCCGCGAGCGGGACGCGTGGGGCACAGGTCGTAGCGGCTTGTCAGGGTTGGGTCCTGACGGTCGGCCGCTCCACACCGGCAGAACAGGCGGATCAGGCGCCGTTCAGAGCCGAGATTGTACACCTGCCACCGCTGCGGCGGAGCCTGCCAGGCCCGCGGATCGTCCGTGGGAGTCCTTGACCACGTCGCCACCCTGTAGCACCACCACCACGCGCTCAGGCTCGGCGAGAACGGCGACGTCGTCGAGCGGCTGCCCATCCACCAGCAGCAGGTCGCCGCGCTTGCCGGCCTCGACGGTGCCGATGTGGTCGGCCAACCCGAAGAGCTCGGCGTTGACACGGGTGGCGCTGATGATGGCGCCGTGCGCGCCCAGCACCCGCGCCTTGTACACCAGCTCCTCGCCACGACGACCCTGCCAGGGTCCGACCACGTCCGAGCCTGAAGCCAGCTTCACGCCGGCGTCGCGGGCGATCTCGATGCTGCGGTAGGCCGCGTGGCGATGTCCTGGGCCATGGCCACCTTCTCGGCCGGCAGATCGAGCAGGTCGCGATGGGCAAGGAAGAACTCCATCGTCTGTAGCGTGGGCACCATGAAGGCGCCGGCAGCCGCCATCCGCGCGGCCGTCTCCGGCTCCAGCAGCGAGCCGTGCTCGATGGAGCGCACGCCGGCATCGAGTGCCATCTCGACCGCGGGGGTGGTGTGGCAATGGGCCATCACGTAGGTGCCCCAGCTGCGCGCCACCTCCACCGCCGCCGCGATCTCAGCCACCGACAGCTGCAGCGAATTCGAACGGGTCGGTGGGATTGATGATGCCGCCCGACGCCATCAGCTTGATCTGCGTGGCACCGCGACGCAGCTGCTCGCGGGCGGCCTTGCGCACCTCGTCGGCGCCGTCGGCCACGACGAGCCCGGCCACCAGGCCGGGTCGTCTCGCTCGACGTGGAGGGCCTCGTGGCGCTGGCGGTCGTCGGCGTGACCGCCGGTCTGCGAGATGGGTGACGCCGAGGGTAGGATGCGCGGCCCCGCGAGCGCGCCGGACGCGACCGCGTGCTGCCCACGTCGGTTCGAGCCCACCGGCGTCGCGGACCGTGGTGAAGCCCTCCTGCAGGGCACCCTCGATGACCTGCGCGACGGCCAGGACGTGCATGATCCAGGCGTCGCTGCCGTGGTCACCCTTGCGGCCGATGAGCGCGAGATGGACGTGGGCGTCGGTGAGGCCGGGAAGCAGCGTGCAACCGGCGCCATCGATGGTCGTGACGTCGGCGGGCAGGCTGCTGGCCGTCCCGACGCTGGCGATGCGACCGTCGACGATCACCACGTCGTGGCGACCCTCAGGCTCGCGGCCCGGTGGCGTCGATGATGGCCACGTCCCGGATGACGACGCGCCCCTGCTGGCTCATCTGCTCTCCTTCCTGTCCGCAGCCGGCCCGCCGTCGGTGGCGCTACTGGCCCAGTCGGCAGCAGTCGCCTGC
>CAVPJO010000023.1:0-94730 GCA_963705425.1 uncultured Chloroflexia bacterium
GGTGAAGCCTGGGTGCTGTGGTCGTTGGGCCTGTTGCACTTTGCCCAGGGCCGGTATGGAGGCTGGAGGTCAGCCACAGCAGCCTTGACATCGCCACCCAGATCGGGCATCGCGAGTGGATCGTGGGGAGTCGGTGCGTTCTGGGGGTCTTGTGCGTGGAGCTGTTGCCACCGGAAGGGGGCACGGCAGCAGCTCGAACCGGCGCTGGCTCTGGCTGAGGAATTGCAATCCCAGCACTGGATCCATCATGCAACTGGCGCGCTGGCAGCGGCTCATTGCCTCCTCGACGACTGGACGCGGGCCCACACGTGTCTAGCGACCGTGCTTGCTGCCGAGACGCTCATGGATACGCTGCACAAGCGCTACTGCTGGGCCAGGCGGGCGGAAGTGGCGCTGGGCCAGGGCGACCCGGCGTTGGCGCTCGACATCGCCGAGCGTTTGATTGATTGAGCTCCCGGCACTGTCCATGGACGCGTGATTACGTTCTTGTGGAAGCTGAAAGGGGAAGCGTTGGCGGCGATGGGCAATTTGGACGAAGCCATCCTATTGCTGCGTGCCGCGCTGGAAAACACGCGGACAACCGGGGAACGATTTCTGCTGTGGCGTATCCATGCCAGCCTGGGGCGACTGTACCGCGCCATGAACCGCCCGGCGGAAGCCGAAGCGGAGTTCTCAACCGCGTGCAAACTCGTCCAAGAGCTGGCCGACACCGTGCCAGAGGCGATGTTGAGGGAGAACTTGGTCCAGCGGGCCTGTCGTATGCTCAGAGTCGCAGCATAGCCTGAACATGAAGCGAACCCCGGCGAATTGGCAGCCGGCCTGAGCACGGCCGGGGGCCACCGGCATCTGCATGAGGATTAGGGCCTGGATAGTCGTTGACTATGGCAAACCACCTTCGGATTCATCTTTCCCGCCCCCAAGGCCCTGAGCGCCGGACCGGTCTACCGGCTGCGACGCACCGCCGCCGAGCGGCGCCAACTGGCCCAGGCAAAGGCCGGGCCGGAGACCCTCACCCCGAGTGTGGTCAGCGCCCACTGCGACGAAGCCCTGCTCAACCTGCTGCTCTATGCCGGCCTGCGGGTGGCAGAGGCTGCCGCCTTGCAGGTAAACGACCTGACCATCGGCGAACGCAGCGGCAAAGTGATCGTCCGGGCGGGCAAGGGGCGCAAGTACCGCGAGGTGCCGCTGCATCGCGAGGCCCGCCGGGCGCTGCGCGACTACCTGGCGGTGCGACCCTCAGGGCAGGGAGACAGCCTGTTTCTGGGCCAGCGCGGCCCGCTGAGCGAGCGGGGCATCCAATTGCGGCTGGTGGCCCTGGGCAAGGCCGCCGGCGTCGAAGTCACGCCCCACGTGCTGCGCCACACCTTTGGCACGCGCCTCCTGCGCGAGGCAGACGCCGACCTGGTGACGGTCTCCCAGTTGATGGGGCACGAGAGCGTGGTGACGACGACCCTCTACACCCAACCCACCGAGGCCGACCTGGCCGAGGCGGTGGAGGGCATGGGTTGACGTCAAGGGCCGGGCAGGCCGATTGGACAGAAAGCGCCCGGTTGTGATATAATCCAACACAGTAACTGCTCAGGCTGATCCAGGTGCAACGCACTTTATCGAGTAGAAACAGGCTGTTTTGAAGTGTGACCCTGGCTCCAAAAGCCGCTGAAACAAGTAGAAAAAGTGCGTTGCACCTCATGGCTGAGTAGTTACTGTTCGGGCCGCTTCGCGTATACCGATAGGCTGTCCCTCCAAATGGGCCACCTTCGCCCGCAGTTCCTCTCTGGTAGCTTGCTGTTTCGCCATGCGCCTGGCGTCTTTCTCCAATAGCACAAACGTCCCGTTGAACCGGCCGCCCCGTCATTGCTCACCATCGTTTACGGACCGGGTCAACAGTTGCGGGATCCGGGTAATCGTTCGGTGGTTGGTGGAAATTGGGTTCGAAATGGGGTAGAATAGAGGGCACCAGCGGAGAGGTGACCGAGCAATGCGTTTGCAGCTGATTCTGCCCCGAGTGAATCCGGCGGAATTCAAGGAACCCGTGGTGTGTCCGCACAAAGGTTGCCAGGGTAGGTACTTTGAGCACCACCAAGAGGTGGACAAGCCACTGAAAGACACGACGTACGGGGTTGTATCTGCGCATCGCTATCGCTGTTTGCGGTGCAAGCGAACGTTCCGGGTGTATCCTCAGGGAGTGACTCGGGCCCAGACCTCCCAGCGGGTAAAGGGTTGGGGGTGATGCTGTACTTGCTGGGGCTGAGCTATGGAGCTACGTCTCTGGCCTTGGAAGCGTTGGGCGTGTACATGAGCAAGAGCAGTGTGTATGAGGCGGTTCAGGCTGCGGCGGAGAAGGTGCCAGGGTTGAAACGCGACGAGGTCTTTGCCGGACTTCGGACTCCTGCTCTGGGCGGCGACCTGACCTCGGTGAAATGCAACGGCGAATGGCTGCATCTGGGCTTGGCGGTGGACGATACGACAGGCTTGGTGCTGACCGTCGACGAGTTGCCCGCTGAGGATGCAGAAACCCTCAAAGAATGGCTAGAACCCATTGCGGAAGCAGTCGAGGCCAAGTTGCTGGTCAGCGATGATGCGGATGCCTTCAAGACGGTGGCCGACGAACTGGGGCTGGAGCATCAAGTCTGCAAGAGCCACGTGAAGCGCAATACCGAGACGTTCATCGAGAACCTGGAGACCGATGGAGAGTCGGATGAGGATGGCTCCTTGGCGGCGATTGGGGTCACACCAGAGCAAGCATTGAAAGATCTGAAGCGCTTGGGGGAACTGATCCTCAGTCGCCAGCCGGAAGAGGAAGACGAACTGGAAGAGATGCATCAGCGCTACACAGCTGCGGCGCCGCCTAGTCAGGGCGAAAAGGCCACCGTTGCCTATCGCTTGCGGCTCATGTACCTCGACCGTTGGAATCTGTGGCGACCCTTGACGCGCTATCGCACGTGGCAAGGACCCAAGGGCGAGACGGTAGATGGCACCAACAACGGCTGTGAGCGAGCCATCGGCTGGTGGGTCAAGGAGCGATATCGAACCATGCGTGGCTACAAACGCCCCAAGTCGGCGGTGAATGTCAGCCGACTCCTGGCGTGGTGTGGCAACCACCTGGAGCGGGGCGGAGCAGATCTGGCTCTCCTCATCGCATAGGCACTCGGAAAAGACAGAAAATCAAGCACCAAAGCGCCTATTCACACCCTTTACCAAATTCCGAACGGTCACGGGTCCAGGTTGTATTGCTGGCTGGCTTCCTGGAGAGTGATGTAGGTATCAAGGCTCATACAAAAACTCAACCTTTGTTTCTTGTCACTTGACCCCTATTCAAGTGCGCGAGTACTCACCAATCACTAACGCAGGTGAGCCGTGCAGGATTCGAACCTGCGACCCGCTGCTTAAAAGGCAGCTGCTCTGCCAGACTGAGCTAACGGCCCATGCCGTCTATTCTACCATCAGCGCCCGTGTTTGGCAAACAAGGCAGCCCGCTGCGTCTCCTATGGGCTGCGCTCAAACTCCACAAACCGGTAGCCAACCCCCCGCTCGGTAAAGATGTAGCGTGGATCGCCCGGATCGGTCTCGATCTTTTTGCGCAGGTAGGTGATGTACAGCCGCAGCAAGCCCTGTCTCGTCGCGGTACTCGTAGCCCCACACCTTGGACAGCAGCATCTCGTGGGTCATCACCCAGCCGGCGTTGTTCACCAGGTGGTAGAGCAGCCGGTACTCCGTCGGGCGCAGGCTGATCCGCTCGCCGTCCACGATCACCTCCCGCGTGCGAAAGTCGATCTCCAGCCGGTCGTCGATGCGGATCGCCGTCTTGGACACCGGCGAGGGCATCTCGGCGCGGCGCAGCACGGCCCGGATGCGGCTGGCCAGCTCGCGGGGGCTGAAGGGTTTGGTCACATAGTCGTCGGCGCCCAGCTCCAGCCCCCGGATGCGATCCTCCTCGTCGCGCCTTGACGGTCAGCATGATGACCGGCACCGTCGAGATCTCGCGCAGACGCTCCAGCGTCTCGAAGCCGTCCATGTCGGGCATCATCACGTCGAGCAGGACCAGGTCGGGCAGATCGTCGCGCACCTTTTCCAGCGCCTCCAGGCCGTTGCCCGCCTCGGCCACCTGGTAGCCTTCCAGCTCCAGGTTCATGCGCACAAAGCGCCCCATGCGCGCCTCGTCGTCGACGACCAGGATCAGCTTTCCTTCAGGCGACGACCATCTGGCTCCTCTCACTTTCTGGGCAGCGTGAACATAAAAATCGACCCCCGCCCCGGCGCGCTCTCGACCCACACCCGCCCGCCGTGGGCCTCGACGATGGCCTTGACCAGGTACAGTCCCAGCCCGGTGCCCTCGGTGCGGCGGTGCAGGCCCGACTCGACCCGGTGAAAGCGGTCAAAAATGCGGTCCTGCTCCTCCGCCGGGATGCCGATGCCCTGGTCGGCGACATAGACCGTCACACCCGTCTGGTCGATGCGGCCGCCGACCCACACCGTGCCGCCGTCGGGCGAGTACTTGACCGCGTTGCTCACCAGGTTCGAAAGGACCTCACGCAGCCGCTCCGGATCGCCCCACACCGGCGGAAAGTCGGGCGGGAAGTCCAGTTCAAAGGCATGGGCCTCGGTCTGGGTGCGAAAGCCATCCACCACCTTTTCGGCCAGGCGCGCCAGGTTGACGTCGGTCGGCTCCAGCTTGAGGCCGCCGGCCTGGATGCGGCTCGCTTCCAGCAGGCTGTCGATGAGCTGGGTCAGCTGGTCCGCCTCCTCGCCGATGACGTCCAGGCTCTCCTGCATCGTCTCCCGGTCCCAGTCGGCGTCCTCGCGGCGCAGCGTCTCGGCGTAGCCCTTGATCAGGGCCACCGGCGTCTTGAGTTCGTGAGACACCACCGAGACAAAGGTGGACTTGAGTTCCTCGGCCTGGCGGAAGCGGGTGATGTCCACCACGTTGAGGATGACGCGCGCCAGCTTGCCCTCCTCGTCGTACAGAGGCGTGGCCGTGACGCCCACGGTCACCGGCGGCCCGCCCCGCCGCACCACGTCGCCCTCGACGTAGACCCGGGCTTCGGCCGCCGAGGTGCGCCTGGTCGGCGGTTCGGGCAGCGGGATCGCCTGGTCCTGGCGGTCGCGCAGGGCCAGCACTTCGGCGGCAGGGCTGCCCAGCGCATTCTCGGCATCCCAGCCGGTCATGCGCGCCAGGGCGCGGTTGAAGACCTGCACCCGCCCCGCCGCGTCGAGGATCATGACCCCTTCGGCGCTGTTGTCGATGATGGCCGACAGCGCCTGGCGCTCGTCGTTCACCTGCTGGTAGAGCTCGGCGTTGCGCACGGCGATGGCTGCCTGGTCGGCAAAGGCAGCCAGCAGGGTCCGATCGCCTGCCGAAAAGGCGCCGCCGGTCGATGCGAAAGATATAGATGGCGCCGATCAGCGTCTCTTCGATGACCAGCGGCAGGGCCACCACCTGGCTCAAGCGCCAGCCCGGCCGCAGCGGCCACCATGCCCAGGCGCACCTGCAGATCGGGGATGCGCCAGCGCGAGAGGGGCGTCTGCCGGTCGCGCCCGCCGGGCAGATCGGCCCACAGCGGCTGGAAAAAGCGGACCAGTCTGGCCGGCAGGCCATAGCTGGCCCGCACCCGCATCGCGCCGTCCCGGTCGCGCAGCACGATGAGGCCCACCTGGCCGCGCAGCAACTCGACGGCGCTGCGCAGCGTCAGCTCCAGCAGCGACGGCAGGTCCAGCCGGGAGGTCATCGCCCGGCTGATCTCCAAAAGGTAATCTCGCTGGCGGTCGGTCCGCCCGATCGGACCGCGTTGATAGTCTTGCATCAGAAAATTCCCTAGTCAGAATGCACAAGGCACAATTGCCAATGCACGCATTGTAGCACATCGTGGCGGGGAAGGCAAAACATCTGTACATTCCACAAATCTGTTATTCTATACCCGCCCGGCCCCGGCTGCCGCCCGGCAGACGTAGAGCGCCGGGGTGCGCTGGGCCTGCCGCTCGTACAGGGTTGCCACCCTGTCGACAAAGGCACCGGCATCTGCCCGCTCGACCAGGGCGACGACGCAGCCGCCAAAGCCGGCGCCCGTCATCCGCGCGCCCCAGCAACCGGCTTGCCCCTGGGCCAGCGCCGCCATCAGGTCCAACTCGTCGCAACTCACCTCGTACAGATCGCGCAAGCTGGTGTGCGATTCGTTCATCAGCCAGCCAAAGGTCGCAACGTCTCCCTGACGCAGCGCCATGGCGGCGCGGAGGGTGCGGTCGTTCTCCTGGATCACGTGGCGGCAGCGTTTCTGCAGCAGCGGCGATAGCTCGCTGGCCCGGGCCTCGAACCTCTCGACGTCCAAGTCACGCAGGGAGGATACACCCAGCAGCCGTGCCCCCTCCTCACACTGCGCCCGCCGCTCGTTGTAGGCCGAGTTGGCCAGGCCCCGCCGCTTGCCCGTGTCGCACACGACGACGGCCACGTCGTCTGGCAGGGGCACCGGCTCCCAGCGAACGTGGCGGCAGTCGATCAGCAGGGCGTGGCCCGCCTGGCCCAGGGCCGAGATGAGCTGGTCCATCAGTCCGCACTGCGTCCCGGCAAACTCGTGCTCGGCCTGCTGGCAGATCCGGGCCAGCTCCAGGCCGGGGATGCCCAGTTCGAACAGGTGATTGGCCGCCGTGGCAACAGCCATTTCCACCGCCGCCGAGGAACTCAGCCCGGCGCCGATGGGCACGTCACCGCCGTAGGCCAGATCCAGGCCGGGCAGGCGCCGCCCGGTCCGTTCTAGCAGGGCCAGCACACCCCGCACATAGTTGCTCCAGCGCTCGCGCGCGTCCGGTTGGAGGCCGTCGAGGGCAAACGAGGTTCTCGTCGTTCCAGCGTGTGGGCCAGCAACCGGACCTGCCGGTCGGGCCGTGGCGCAGCCGCCAGATAGACCGCCCGGTCGATGGCCATCGGCAGCACAAAGCCATCGTTGTAGTCGGTGTGCTCGCCGATGAGGTTAACGCGCCCCGGCGCGCGGAACACGCCCTGCGGCTCGTAGCCGAATCTCTCGCGAAAAGCATGCCTGGTCCGGCCTTGGAGACCGGACCAGGCTGATGGCTTAGGCGCCATACTTGGTCAGCCGCAGCGCATGACCCAGGGCCAGGGGCATCTCGTCGGTCGCCGGAAAGACGCCCAGGCTGCCCCGGCCGCAGGCCCGCTCGCCGAACTCGGCCAGGCGCGCATCGGGCAGGCAGTAGCGGCTCCACAGCAGCGTCGGCACCGGGTGCCAGGAGTGGCTCTTGAGCGCCGCCGGCGTCGAGTGGTCGCCGGTGACGATGAGCACGTCGGGATCCAGCTCCAGGATGGCGGGCACGACGGCCTCGTCCACGTGCTCGATGACCTCGGCCTTGCGCTCAAAGTCGCCGTCCTCGCCGGCCGAGTCGGTCTTTTTGACGTGGAAGAAGAAATAGTCGTACTCGTCCCAGTGGGCGCGCAGCGTCTCGACCTCGTCCTCGACCGTCTCGCCGGCCACGGGCAGCACGTCCATGCCGACCAGCTTGGCCACGCCCCGGTACATCGGGATAGGTGGCGATGGCCGCCGGCCTTCAGGCCGAACACGTCGGGGAAGCTGGGGCAGGCCGGGGTCCTTGGCCAGGCCGCGCAGGTTGCAGCGAGTTGGCCGGGTGGTGATCCTTGCAGGATCTCGCGGGCCGCGGCGATCCACTCGTTGACCAGGGCCGCCGTCGGCCTCGGAGGCCTCGTCCTGGGCTCGGCCGGCAGGGGCGGCACGCCCAGCTGCTGCGGATCGGTGTCGGCGATGTTGGCGTACAGGGTCTGGCCCTCGTGGGGCGCAGCACCAGCACAAAGCGGTACTCTTTGACCGTCTCGACAAAGGTCTGGATGCCGGGCAGCTCGATGCCGCGCAGCAGGGCCACCAGTTTCTGCGTTGACCTCGGTGGGGATGCGGCCCGCGCGCCGGTCGGTGATGTGGCCATCCGTCGTCTACGCGTGCAAAAGTTGCCCCGCGCGGCCACGTCCTCCGGCTGCAGGTCAAAGCCGATGCCCAGCGCCTCCAGCACGCCCCGGCCGATGTCGTAATTCCAGCGGGTCGTAGCCAAAGAGGGCCAGGTGGGCCGGGCCGCTGCCGGGCGTGATGCCCGGCGCGCACCGGCACGGCCAGCCCCAGCTGGGAGCGGGCGGCCAGGGCGTCCAGGTTGGGCGTGTGCGCCGCTTCCAGCTCGGTCTTGCCGTCCGATTCGCGGGGCAGGCCGCCCAGCCCATCCATGACCAGCTGCACGATTTTGGTCTCGGCCGGGATGCTGCAAGCTCTTTCATCAAGTGCCAAGGTTTGCCATACGTCATCCTCTCAAAATGACACAATGCACAATTCCCAATCCTGCACAGGCACCGAGAATTGTGCATTGTGCGCTGTCAATTGTGCATTGACTGACTAGCGGATCGCTGCCTCGGTGTCGCGGTCAAAGAGGTGGATGTTGTCCATGTTGACGGCGACATCCAGCTCGTTGCCGACTGCGCGCCCCCGTCCGCGGGTCCACGCGGGCGATGAACTGCTTCTGGCCGACGAGCAGGTAGACAAAGATCTCGTTGCCCATCAGCTCGGTCACGTCCACCTTGGCGATCATCGGCTCGGCGCGGATGCCGGGCGGCGACAAACTCGCGGTCGTGGATGTCCTCGGGGCGGACGCCAAAGACGACCTGCTTGCCGGCGTAGGGCCGGGCCGCCTGCGCCTTCTCGGGCGGCAGCTTGAGGCGGAAGGTGCCGCCGTCCACGTACAGGTCGCCGTCCTGCTCCACCAGGGTCACGTCGAAAAAGTTCATGGCCGGGCTGCCGATAAAGCCGGCGACAAAGACGTTGTCGGGCTTGTCGTACAGGTTCTGCGGCGTGTCGATCTGCATCATGAGGCCGTCCTTGAGCACGCAGATGCGGCTGCCCATGGTCATGGCCTCGGTCTGGTCGTGGGTCACGTAGATGAAGGTCGTCTCCAGGCGCTGGTGCAGCTTGGAGATCTCGGCGCGGGTCTGGACGCGCAGCTTGGCGTCCAGGTTCGAGAGCGGCTCGTCCATGAGGAACACGGCCGGCTCGCGGACGATGGCCCGGCCCAGGGCCACACGCTGTCGCTGACCACCGGAGAGCTGCTTGGGCTTGCGGTCCAGCAGGTTCTCGATGCCCAGGATGCCGCCGGCTTCCTTCACCCGGCGGTCGATCTCGGCCTTGGGCGTCTTGCGCAGCTTGAGGCCAAAGGCCATGTTGTCGTAGACCGACATGTGCGGATAGAGCGCGTAGCTCTGGAACACCATGGCGATGTTGCGGTCCTTGGGCGGCACGTCGTTGACGACGCGGTCGCCGATGCAGATGGTGCCCTCGCTGATCTCCTCCAGGCCGGCCAGCATGCGCAGGCTGGTGGACTTGCCGCAGCCGGAGGGGCCGACAAAGACCAGGAACTCCTTGTCCTCGATGAAGATGTCCAGGTCCTGGACGGCGACGACGTCGCCGAACCGCTTCCAGACGTGCTCGTAGGTAATGCTTGCCATTTTATTTTTTCTCCTTAGTGTGTGTCGAGACGATGGAGACAGAACTGTTCGGTCATGCCTGACTGGGAATTGCAGGCATGGGCTCATTGCCAAAACCGTTCCCCAACGTCCCTAGAAAAGTCAAACGTGCGTTGCTGCGAGCTGTGGGTTTCGCCGCGAGCCCAGCCCGCCCTGGCTCGCTCGTCAGGTTCCTCCTTGCTCACCTCCCTCCTGCCGGCCACAAAAGACAAATTCGCCACGGTCCCTGGGTCTTTTGTCCGGCGCTGGCTGGGCAGGGACCACAACCATCTGTAAGATTATACTTGATTTTCAGAGAGAGCGCAAATCCGCACAGGCAAGATCGGCGGCTGGCGGCTTTCGCTTGCGAAAAAAGACCGGGCAACAATCAACGTGGAATTGCGACCAATCGAGTCCAAATTGTAATCAGTCTTACTGTTCTCTGGGCCACATGCTGTATACTACGGTCACTCCTTTCTCCTCCTTGTGAGGAAGAAGAGCAGGGTATCCGATTCGGACCCTGCTCTTCTTTCTTTCAGGCGATTTACACGACGACGTTGACCGTTCGGCCCGGCACGACGATCACCTTTTGGGGCGATTTTGCCGTTCAGATAACGCCGCACCCGCTCATTTTCCAGCGCCAGCGCCCGGGCCTCGTCGTCGGAAATGTCCGCCGCCACCTCGATGCGATCGCGCACTTTGGCGTTCACCATGATGACCATCGTGGTCCGCTCGTCCACGGCCAGGGCCGGATCGTGGGTAGGCCAGCGCTGCTCGTGCACCGAGAAAGCGCCGCCGCGCCGCGCCCACAGCTCCTCGGCGATGTGGGGAGCCAGGGGCGCCAGCAGCCGGATCAGAGTCTCGGTCGCTTCCTGGAAGGCCGGGGTTGGGCCGTGGCCGCCCAGGTGCGCCCCCAGCACGTTGACGAATTCCATCAGCGCCGCCACCGCCGTGTTGAACTTGAACGCCTCGACCTCCTCTGTCACCCGCCGGATCGTCTTGTGCGTTGCCCGTCGCAGCGCCTCCTCACCGCCATTTGCCCGTTTGCCGATTTGCTCACTTGCCTGGCACAGCCGCCACACCCGCTGCAGAAAGCGCTCAGCCCCGACGATGCCCTCTTCGTCCCAGTTCACGTTGCGGTCAAAGGGCGCCATGAACAGCAGGTGGATGCGCAGGACGTCGGCGCCGTAGCGCGCCACCACCTCGTCGGGCGTCACCACGTTGCCCCGGCTCTTGGACATGCGCTTGCCGTCGGTGGCGTGGACGATGCCCTGGCTGCGCAGCCGGGGGAACGGTTCGCGAAAGTCGATCAGCCCTGCGTCGGCCAGGACCTTGGTCCAGAAGCGGGCGTAGAGCAGGTGCATGACGGCGTGCTCGGCGCCGCCGACGTACAGGTCGACCGGCAGCCAGCGCCGCACCGCCTCCGGGTTGAAGGGCCCGTGCTGGTACTCGCGGTCGGCGAAGCGCAAAAAGTACCAACTGGAGCAGGCAAAGCCGTCCATGGTGTCGGTCTCGCGCTGGGCGGGGCCGCCGCACGCCGGGCAGGACGTGTGGACGAATTCGGGCAGGTTGGCCAGCGGCGAGCGCCCGTCGCCCCGGGGCTGGTAGTCGGGCAGGTGGGGCAGCCGCACCGGCAGATCGCCCTCGGGCACCGGCACCGGGCCGCAGCGCTCGCAGTGGACGATGGGGATGGGCGCGCCCCAGTAGCGCTGGCGGCTGATCAGCCAGTCGCGCATCCGGTACTGGACCGCGCGCCGGCCATAGCCCTCCGCCTCCATCATGTCGGCGATGCCCTGCCAGGCCTCCGCCGACGGCTGCCCGTCGAACGGCCCGGAGTTGACCATGATGCCCTCGCCCTCGTAAGGCCCGGTCCTCGGTCCAGGGGCCGTCCGGCGGGGCGGATGACCTCGACGACCGGCAGGCCATACTGCTGCGCAAACTCATAGTCGCGCTGGTCGTGGGCCGGCACGGCCATGATCGCCCCGGTGCCATAGCTCGGCAGCACATAGTCGGCCACGAAGATGGGCACGCGCCGGCCATTGACCGGGTTGACGGCGTAGGCGCCGGTGAACACGCCGTCGCGGGCGCGGTCGGTGCTCAGGCGCTCGATCTCGGTCAGGCGCCGCGCCCGCTCGACGTAGGCATCCACCTCGGCGCGCTGCTCCGGCGGCGGTGATCTCGGCCACCAGGGGGTGCTCCGGGGCCAGCACGGCAAAGGTCATGCCGTAGACCGTGTCGGGCCGGGTGGTAAAGACCCGGAAGAGTTCGTGCAGTGCGTGCGCCCGTCCACCTGCATCTCGAACTCGACGCCCTCGCTGCGCCCGATCCAGTGGCGCTGCATGGCCAGGATGTGCTCCGGCCAGTCCAGGCGGTCGGTCTCGGCCAGCAGCTCGTCGGCGTAGGCCGTGATGCGAAAGAACCACTGCTCCAGATCGCGCCGGATGACCGGTTGGTGGCAGCGCCAGCAGGTGCCCTGCTCCACCTCCTCGTTGGCCAGGGTCGTCTGGCAGCGTCTCGCACCAGTTGACCGGCGCCAGCGCCCGGTAGGCCAGCCCGCGCTTGTACAGCAGCAGGAAGATCCACTGGGTCCAGCGATAGTACTCGGGATGGCTGGAGTTGATCTCCCGCTCCCAGTCGTAGGAGGCGCCGATGAGGTTCATCTGCCGCCGGTAGTTGGCCGCGTAGCGCCGCGTGCTGTCGCGGGGATGGACGCCCTTTGTCGATGGCCTCGTTCTCGGCCGGCAGGCCAAAGGCGTCCCAGCCCATGGGGTGGAGCACGGCGCAGCCCCTCATGCGGTGGTAGCGGCTGATGACGTCGGTGGGCACATAGTTGCGGCAGTGCCCCACGCTCAGCCCGGCGCCCGACGGGTAGGGAAAAAAGTCGAGGCAGTAGAACGTGGGGCGCGGGTCGTCCAGGCCGGGCGTGCGATAGAGCGCCGCATCGGCCCAACGCTTCTGCCACTGCGCTTCGATGGTTCGTGGTTCATAGGGCCGACATCTCCATCAGGGAGCTCTGCCGACGCCACGGCATCAGCGCCCACTCGCTCGTCACCGTCCAGGCGAAGAGGCACGGGTGGGCCGAGAAGCGCGAGGCCTACCGAGCCAAGGCCAGCGAGTCCTTCATCGAGAAGCACGCCGAGCGCATGGCCGACCGGCAGGCCGAGATCCACGACGACGCCGTCGAGGCCATCGCTGAGGCGATGGACAAGTTCAGGGCCGACCTGAAGGCGACGAAGAAGGTCAGGCAGCCCGACGGCAGCATCACCGAGGAACCCGCCTGGTTCATGACACCCAAGGACCTGTGCCTGATCATCGACAGGTTCCAGGTGCTGTTCGACCGACCTTCCGTCATCAGCCAGCACCAGGGCCTCACCGTCACCTCGGAGCTGTCGCCCGATGCCCTCAGCCGGTTCATCGAGGCGACCCGTGGCGTCGATGGGCCGCCGCCGGTGGCCTCACCGATACCGCGATCACCGCGCCGCCTGGACGACTGAACCCGATTCCACCGACCGCCTTGCTGCCGGGCACGCCGTCGGGCCGTCCGGCTCTTGACCCACTGAGCGGGGCGCGGACGATGTGACGACAAGCCAGATGGGGGATGCGATGGGCAACCGAGTCGGACTACTGGCAGGGCTGCTGGTCCTGGTGCTGGGGTCTGGGGCGGTAGCGCAGGAAGCGTCGCCCGAGGCGAGGCCGCTGTACGCACCACACGACATCGGCAGCGCGGTCCCACACCGCGTCGGGTCGCTGGATCTGTCTATCCGCGTAGCTGGACCGGACGGTGCTGCGCTCGGGTCCGACCCTGATGACCGAGCCTTCTGGAGTGACTTCCTCGCTGCTCGGGGCAAGGAACCGACGGACATGGTGGCGGCATACGGCGTGGCCATGGAGAGCGCGACGGACCCGGCTTTGGCGGTGTGGGCGGTCCGGGTCGTCGGCATCGCAGCCGAGCAACTCATCGAGCCGACGCTGGCGACCTCCGATACCGACCTCTCGAACATCCCGCCGGGCGGGCACGCCGACTGGCGCGATATCGACGGCCACAACGCCCTCGTCTTGACCGCCGATGACGCCGATGACTGGACGGCCTACTACCCCAATGGCGAGGTGCTGTTCATCGCCTACGGCGATGACCGCGCTCCGGTCGAGGATGTGATATCGGCGCTGTCATCTGGGGCGGTGGCGCAGTCGCCATCGCCAGAAGCGACACCGCTGTATGCCCCGGATGACATGGCGCTCCTGCTGCCACGCCAAGTGGCTGACGTGCCGCTCACGGTCACGAGCGCTGACGATCCAGGCCTGGTGTTCGATGACCACCTCGAGGACCTGCTGCTCCTGTACGCCAAGGACCGTGAGGACCTGCGAATGGCCGTCGCGGGGTCGGTCCCCGATACCTACGGTGACAGACCTCTGACCATCTTCGCCATACGGCTCGATGGTGTACCCGCCGAGGCTTGGCTGGACACCTACCTCGCTGCCAGCCTGCCGTGGGACGAGTCTGGGTCTCTGCCAGAGAACTTCCACCTTGATGACGCCGAAGTGGGCGGACGTGATGTGCGGGTGCTGACCGTCGCCGGTGGTACGTTCACCTTCTATCCAATGGGGGAGGTCCTGTTCGTGGCAGCGGCCATCGGAGTCGGTGCTCCAGCCATCGACGATGTGCTCGCGGAACTGCCGTAACCGAGGGTCGCCGAAAGCATCGCGTTCCTGCCCGCCGAGGAGTAGGTCGCGGCTGCCGTCGAAGGCCATGCACCCCGCGTTGGTGGATAAGGTGACATGTCCAGCGCACTGTCCACTTGACACGCTACGCGGCCCGCTACCCGACCTCGAGGTAGTAGTCCAGGTCTGCGTGGCTGATGGGGGCCGGACTCCGTCCGGGGGCGCCAGCCCAACGGAACTGTCCGGCGACGCCTCAGGCGTGACCAGCCTGAGACGCCGTGCTTCGGAACTGGCGATGAGTGGCGCGTACTGGGGGTCTGCCAGCGTGGCTGACACGATGGTCTTGTCACGGACCCGGACCTCGCCGAAGAGGGCACCCACGATGTCCTGACGCTCCCCGGGTGTGGCCTTGTCCCACAGCGTCTTTCAGTCGTGGAGGAGTGCTTTGACCTTCACGAGGTCGGCCTCGAGATAACTCGGCTGTTCCGCCCCTCCTGATCGGCTCGCCTCCAGAGCACGTATCCGACCGACGAACTCCTCCCGGCCGATGTGCAGGTCAGCGTAGAGGTCGATGAGACGGTGACGCTGACCAGACCGTACTGACTTCGATGGAGACTCTGACCTGCCCTGGGTTGAGCTCTTGTCAAGACGTGTGGAATCGTCCCTTCCGTCTGGTCGTGACGTCGACTGATCAGGCAGCCATCGGCACCTCCTCCCGCTTGGCTGGGTGCTCGATGAGGATCCCGTCGCGGAACACCGCTCCGACAAGGAGCATGGTCATGATCGTGGCCCCGCCGTTGAGCAGCAGGCAGGCAGCATCCACAGTGAACCAACCATTGACAGACACTATACACAGAGGTATTATGAAGGCGGAGATGGGGAACTGCCCCATACCAGGCAGGAACCACGGATTCGACCGCCGGCAAGCCGGGCGGCCTCGTCACCCGGCAGCGACCAAGCGGTTGCGGAGGCCTGCGACCTCGATCGCCTGGAGCTGACATGGACTGGACCTATCCCCGCGGCGCCGGGCCGGAGGGCATCTTCGAGATCGGCCGGCGACTCGCAGAGCACATCGGACGCTTCCCGGATGCGACCACCTTCACCAACGATGCGCGCGAGATGCTGCGCATCACGCGTCGCGTCGAGTCCGAGGCGCGCGGAGGCCGCCTCTTCGTGGGCTTCCAGAATGCCGCCAAGCTCGAGCTCGAACGCCCGCGCTACGAGGCGCTCGTGGCCGCCGGCACGGATATCGTCGCCTTCGGCGAGGGCGAGCTGGGTGGGGCCATCTACGGGCTCGAGTATCGGCCCGTGCTGCCCGATCGTCAGCGCCTGGCCAACAACTGGTTCCTCGTGACGGACGCCCCCGATCGGGTCGGGTTCGTCAGTTGGGAGATCAGCGACGCCGATGCCTTCGGGCAAGGTGGTGCAGCCACGAAGGGCAAGGAGTTCGTGGGCTTCATCACCGACGATCCCCTGGTCGTCACCGAGCTCACGAGTGTGCTCGGGGCATGGGGCCGTCCGCCCCGGACACGAACCCGGTCTTCGTCGGCGGCCGACCACGAACGACCCGACCCCGCCACCCGGGCGCTCATGGAGGCCATGGTGCATACCTCGGCCGAGGCCACCGGTGCAGCATCCGGAGCGGTCGTGCTGGGGATGCGGCGCGATGACAGCGATCGCGCCCTGCGCACAGCGGTGGCCATCGCGCGTGCCGAGCAGCGGCCGCTCGTGATCGTCGATCGCAGCGCGGAGAGCATCTTCGGCACGCCCTACAACGACCTGCGCGGCGACGACGATTACCGACCGCGCCCTGACCAGCTCTTCGGGGCTGCGACCGCGGTCCGAGAAGGGCGCGCCAGGACTGCCCGGGCGATCACCGCCGCCAAGGCGCTGGGCGTCGATGCGGGCGCGTGGTTCCCGACGCGCTCCGGATCGGACGGTCTGGCCGACGCCGTCAGGCGTTTCGACGGCGGCCTCATCGTCCTGCCCGAGACCGTCCGCCGTCCGTCCGTGGCTGAGCGCGTCCGTGGCATGACCCTTGCGACCCTCCAGCGGATCGGTGTTCCGATCGTCATCGCAGACTAGTTGAGAGAGGACGGACGACTCGTGAACGAACGACCCCTCGAGACGCACCGCGGCACGAAGCCCGTGGCCATCGTGACCGGCGCGACCGGCGCCATCGGCTCAGCCACCGCCGGCCGCCTGGCTCGCGCGGGCTGGCAGGTCGGACTGGTCGCACGCGATATGGATCGGGCCGCTGTCGTCGCCGCGGAGCTGGGGCCCCAGACGCTGCCGTTCCAGGCCGACGCCCGCTCCTCGGAGTCGCTGGAAGCAGCCTTCGCGGAGCTGGCAGGGCGGCTCGGCCCAGCGACCGCCCTGGTGCACGCCGTGGGGTCGACGCTGCTGCGGCCTGCACATGCCATCAAGGACGAGGAGTTCGCGGATGTCATCGCGACCAACCTCACCTCCGCCTTCTTCGCCCTCCGCGCGTTCGTGCGGGCGGTACCGCGTGAAGGGCAGGCCGCGGCGCTGTTCTTCTCCTCGGCTGCGACCAGCATCGGCCTCGTGAACCATGACGCCATCTCGGCGGCCAAGGGCGGCATCGACGGTCTGGTCACCGCGACCGCAGCCACGTACGCGACGCGGGGTATCCGCATCAACGCCCTCGCCCCTGGCCTGGTCCGTTCCGAGCTCACTCGCCGGCTGGTCGAGAACCCGGGCACTCTGCAGGCCTCGGAGTGGATGCACCCGCTGGGTCGGGTCGGAGAGCCTGACGACGTGGCCGGCCTGGCTGCGTTCCTCGTCAGCCCCGAGGCCAGCTGGATCACCGGCCAAGTCATCGCCGTCGATGGCGGTCTATCCGGGATCAAGTTGGCTCCACCCGTGGCGCGCCTTCGGAGCGCCGATGCTTGACATGACCCGATCCCGATGTGCGCGCCGCCATGTCCGCTCCTGACAGCGGGGGTCGGCCCATCGCTCGCCTGCCCCATCTGACCACCAAGGACCTGAACGGCGTGCGCCGGATGCTGCCGAACGGCCAGCTGAGCATCCTCCTCATCGCCTATCAGCGCTGGCAGCAGCTGGAGGTCGACACTTGGATCCCGGCCCTGATGGAGCTCGAACGCACCCGTGAGGACTTCAGCTTCTTCGAGCTCCCGGTGGTGGGCGAGATGGACACGGTGGGCCAACGCAGCCTGGACCTCTGGATGCGCCGTGGCATCCCCGATCGCGACGCCCGTTCCCGCACACTGACCTTCTATGTCGATGGCGCCGGCTTCCGTGAGCCGCTGGGGATCCCTGACGAGGACCACGTCGCGGTCGTCCTCGTCGATGTCGACGGTCTCGTACTCTGGCGCGGGTTGGGACCACATACACCCGGCGCCGAACGAAGCCTGCGCGCGGCGATCGAGGAAGCCACCAGCGGCCGGGTCCATTAGGGCGCTGCCCCACGACCAGTCACACGCCGCAGCCGCCGGCATGGCGCGGCCAGCCGTGGCCTATGGTTGACACATGACCGACATCCTCCGACGCCGTGAGCACCACGCGGAGCAGCCGCTCGACCGAACTGACCTTGACCCGGACCCCGCGGTCCAGCTGCTGGCCTGGCTCGAGACCGCTGCTGCAGCCGGAACCCGCGAGCCGAACGCCATGACGCTGGCTACCGCCGACGGAGCCGGGGTTCCGTCTGCACGCGTGGTCCTGCTGCGCGGACTCGATGACCGAGGCCTCGTGTGGTACACCAACCGCGGGTCGCGCAAGGGCCGCGAGCTCACGGCCAACCCCCGCGCGGCCCTCGTCTTCCATTGGGAGCTGCTCCAGCGCCAGGTCCGTGTCAGCGGGGACGTGGCCGTCGTTCCCGACGAGGAAGCCGAGGCCTACTTCGCCGACCGCCCGCGTCGCAGCCAGCTCTCGGCTTGGGCCTCGCCGCAGGGGCGTAGGCTCACCGACCGAGCCGAGCTCGAGGCCGCGACGGAGCGGATCGACGAGACGTACCCGGAAACGGTGCCACTTCCGCCGTTCTGGGGTGGCTACCGGCTGCGCCCGGCGATGTTCGAGTTCTGGCAAGGACGGCGCGACAGGATGCACGACCGATTCCGCTATCTGCGCGAGAACGAAAGCTGGCAGATCGACCGCCTGGCCCCATAGGGCTGAGCGCAGCGGCGCACGGGCGCCCCGGGACGAGGTTCAGACGCGTCCCTCTGCGATGCCACGGCAGACTTGGGCGGCATGCTCACGAACGGCCTCGAGGTCTCGGAGCCTGCGCATGCCAGCCAACGGGCGTGCGAGTCGATGGTTACCCGCCAGGCGACCCTCGTGTCGCGCCAGGAAATCCCAGTAGAGCGTGGTGAACGGACAGGCGTCGTCGCCGGTCCTGCGGCGGGGATCGTACCGGCAGTCAGCGCAGTAGTCGCTCATGCGATCGAGGTAGGCGCCGCCCGAGACGTAGGGCTTGCTAGCTATGCGCCCGCCGTCGGCCCAGAGGCCCATGCCCATGACGTTGGGCACCATGACCCATTCGGCGCCGTCGACGTAGCGGTCCAGCATCCAGTCCATCACCGCCCGTGGTTCGATGCCGTAGAGGTTGGCCAGGTTCGACAGCACCATCAGGCGTGGGATGTGGTGCACCCAGGCCCGGCGGTGGAGACCATCGAGCACGTCCGAGAGGCAGTGCATCTCGGTGCCGGCCTCTCCCGTGAACGCCGGGGGCAGGGGTCGATCGTGCCCGAGGGCGTTGGCCTCGATCAGCTCCGGCCACAGCCAGTAGAGGCCCCAGACGTATTCTCGCCAGCCGATGACCTGGCGGATGAAGCCCTCGGCCGAGTTCATGGGCACCCCGCCGGCGCGGTATCGCTGCTCGACCGCGTCGCAGACCTCACCCGGCAGGAGCATGCCCAGGTTGAGGTACGGGCTCAGCATCGAGTGGGCTAGGCTCCACGATGCCCCGGTCATGGCGTCCTCGTAGGGGCCGAAGCGGGCCAGTTCGTGATCGAGGAAGTGGCTGAGCCGCCCCAGGGCGGCCGTGCGCGAGGTCGCCCACAGGCCCATGGGCCGCTCACCATGCGTCGCCGGCAGCGAGGTAAGCACGTCCTCGTCGAGCTCGTCGAGCGGCGAGAGCGGCGGTTCTTGGAAGAGGGACGGGTCGTCGGGCGGTGGCTCCCGATTATCGCGGTCGAAGTTCCACCGGCCGCCAAGCGGCGAGTCGCCGTCCATGAGGTACCCGAGTCGCTGGCGGTTCCAGCGGTAGAAGTCCTCCAGTCGCAGCGTCGAGCGGCCCTCGGCCCACTCGCGGAAGGTGTCGGGATGACACAGGAACTGGTCGGAGCGCACCTGACGGACCGCCAGCCGGCGGCACAACGCGCGTGCGGCGCGGGCGTTGGGCTCGGTGGCCACCACCTCATCCGGCGTGTGCTCCTCGACATGGGCTCGCAGACCGGACGGGAGGTCGGCAGCACGCCGGAGGTCAACCTCGAATCCCTCCTCGACCAGCTCGGTGGCGAAGCGCCGCATGGAGGCGACCACGAAGTGCAGGCGCTGGACGTGTTTCCCCGAGCGTAGGAGCGCCTCGCTCTCGACGAGCAGCACGCGTGTGTCCCACGGCTCGGCCTCGGCGAGCGCGCCGATGCGCCGGTTGAGCTGGTCGCCCAGGACCCAGATCGTACGCATCACACGACTGCCATCCGGTCGCACATCGGCCGCAACCGATGCGGTTCATGTCCCACGACCAGCGGGATCGCGACCTCGCGTTTGATGCTGGGCATCGTCATCACGGCCTCGATGGGGGGCTCGGGTCCCGAGTGTGAGGCTTGGAGCCGGGGCGCGGTGGGATCTAGCGACCCGCGCGAGGCGCGCGGGCTGGGGACGCCATCAGACCGCGATCGCCTTCTGGCATCGATGACGAATGCGATGTGGGCGCCGATGGCTAGTGGTCCGTTTCGGTGTGCGAGTCCCGGGGCGTCCCTCGTCTGACCGTGGACGTCCCGGTAGCGGGCCCGTGGCCTGGCGTGACCGCTGCGGGGTCCGGAGCACTCGCACTCATCCTGGTCGCGTGGCGAGAACCCAGCATGGCAGCCAGTTCGGGCGGGATCCAGCCGAATGTCGCGGCGGCCAGCAGTCCAGCGACCGCGAACACCACCCAGGCGATGGCCTTGACGGCGAGGCGACCGGTCGCAGTGGCAAGGCCTGTCATGACAACGCCCCGCTGACGTCCGACGGTGCCTCCGGCCGACGCGGATCGCGCCGCGGGTGCACGCCGATGAGGATGACTGATGCTGCTGCCAGCGCCAGGATGCCCAATCCCACCGCCACTCGCGGACCCATGGGCACGTCACCGGCACGGTAGAAGGCGTCCATGACGGGCCCGGCGACGGCCAGGCCGAGCGGCCCGGAGATCGAGTTGGCGATGTTGGCGATGCCCATGTAGCGCCCGCTCGAGGCCAACGGGATGATGTCGGTCATGAGCGCCCAGTCGACCGCGATGTAGGCGCCGGAGCCGGCCCCCAGGAAGAAGGCACCGATGAGCGCGACGGGCGGAGTCGGCGCCGCAGCGAGGATGGCGATGCCAACGGTGGCCACGGCGGCCGCGGCCCAGACGACCGGCTTGCGACCGGTACGGTCGGAGATGCGGGCCGCGGGAATGGCCGCGAGGACCGTGCCCACGAGGCCCATCGCGAGGGCCGCCATCCACAGGAGCGATCGCTCGTCGGCATCAGTGACGGAGAAGACGCGCTCGATGTAGAGCAAGCTGATGTTGATGAACGTGCCGGTGCCCATCAGGAAGAACAGGCGCACCAGCGTCATGCGCACGAACGAGCGCTCGCGCAGGATGCCCGGGTCCCAGGTCTCGAGCACGATGGACCGCCAGGATCGGCCCTCGCGGGAGAGGCCCTGCGGGCCGTCGTCGACGAAGATGAAGGTCAGGGCGGCGAGGGAGAACTCGACGAGGCCGACGATGACGAAGGCCAGTCCCCACAGCTCGAACCGTGCACCCACGGCCATGATGGCGAACCCGCCGACCAGGCCGGTCGTGCGCATGACGCCAACGAGGCCGCTGGCCACGCCGACCTGTCGCTCGGAAACGAGGTCGGGCACGAAGCCCTGGTAGGGCCCCTGGGCGAAGTTGGAGCTGAACTGGAGGCCCAGGAAGAGCAGGCCATAGAGAACCAGGACTCCCGTCGACCCGAGGGCCTGTCCGTCCCAGTCGGCCGGCTGGGCCATGGCGATGAGTGAGAGGCCCAGGATGAACAGGAGGTCGAAACCCGCGCCGGTGATGATGTAGCCCTTGCGCTTGCCGAAGCGGGAGGTCGTGTAGTCGCTGACGGCACCGATGGTGGGCACGGTCAGGATGGCCACGAGCCCGCCCATGAGCTCCAGGGGGCCCATGACGCTGCCCACCGAGCCCTTGCCCACGATGAGCTCGATCTGCTTCTGGCCGAAGCCCTCGTAGGCGCCCCAGACGGCGTTGATGCCGAACCAATAGATCGAGATGAGGCCCAGCTGCCGCCAGGGCAGCACGGTCGTGGGCCGCGCCGTGTCGGCCGTCGCGCTGCTCACCGCCATGGGTCACCTCCCTTGGGCTCGTGAGGATTGTGGTCGTCCCTCATCCTGGCGCAAGTGCCGTTCGGTCTGGATAGGCATGGCCCGCTCATGGAGTGCTCCTGTGCATCCTTTTTGGCTAGCTGCCACGCTCGGGCTAAGGTGGCGCCCGGTCATCGGGACATCTACCTACCTTCGGCCTCATTTCCTGAGGGCACCGCTGCTGAATTCGGCGTGCACTCGCCCCTTGCGCCGATCCCGACTTGCGCCAGCCGGACGGGCGAAGCGCGACACCCAACAAATGGAGACACGATGAGCATGGCCACGAGGACGGACGCGCAGTCGCCTGCGCTGCACGCTGCCGACAGCCACGACCTGATCCGCGTGCATGGCGCGCGCGAGAACAACCTCAAGGACGTCAGCGTCGAGATCCCGAAGCGCCGGCTGACGGTGTTCACCGGCGTCTCCGGTTCGGGCAAGAGCTCGCTGGTGTTCGGCACGATCGCCGCGGAGTCGCAGCGGATGATCAACGAGACCTACAGCGCCTTCGTGCAGGGCTTCATGCCGACGCTGGCGCGGCCCGAGGTCGACGTCCTCGATGGGCTGACGACGGCGATCATCGTCGACCAGGAGCGGATGGGCGCGAACGCCCGCTCGACGGTCGGCACCGCGACCGACGCGAACGCGATGCTGCGCATCCTGTTCAGCCGACTCGGGCAGCCGCACATCGGCTCGCCCAACGCCTTCTCCTTCAACGTCGCGTCGGTCAGCGGGGTCGGTCAGGTCGTGATCGCAGAGGGGCGACGCGAAGGCGGAGAAGCGCACGTTCACGATCGCCGGCGGCATGTGCCCGCGATGCGAGGGCATGGGCTCGGTCACCGACATCGACCTGTCCGCAGCTGTACGACGAGTCGCAAGTCGCTCGCCGAGGGCGCGCTCACGATCCCCGGTTACACCGTGGACGGCTGGATACTACCGCCTCTACGCCGCCTCCGGCTTCGTCGACCCGGACAAGCCGATCCGCGACTACACCGAGCAGGAGCGACAGGACTTCCTCTACCGGGAGCCGACCAGGATGAAGATCGAGTCGATCAACATGACCTACGAGGGGTTGGTGCCGCGGATCGGGACATCGTTCCTGTCCAAGGACGTGGAGGCGATGCAGCCGCATATCCGGGCGTTCGTGGAGCGGGCGGTGACGTTCACCGCCTGCCCCGAGTGCGGCGGCACCCGGCTCAACGAGGCTGCCCGGTCCTCGAGGATCAGGGGCATCAACATCGCCGAGGCCTGCGCGATGCAGATCAGCGACCTGGCCGACTGGGTCCGCAGCGTCGACGAGCCGTCGGTGGCGCCGCTGCTCGCCGCGCTGCAGCAGACGCTCGACTCGTTCGTGGAGATCGGCCTGGGCTACCTCTCGCTCGACCGCTCCTCGGGCACGCTGTCGGGTGGTGAGGCACAGCGCGTCAAGATGATCCGACACCTCGGGTCGTCGCTCACCGACGTGACCTACGTCTTCGACGAGCCGACGATCGGGCTCCACCCCCACGACATCGCGCGCATGAACGACCTGCTGCTGCGGCTGCGGGACAAGGGCAACACGGTGCTGGTCGTGGAGCACGAGCCGGGAACGATCACGATCGCCGACCACGTCGTCGACCTCGGCCCCGGCGCCGGCACGGCGGGCGGCGAAGTGGTGTTCGCGGGCACGGTCGAAGGGCTGCGGGCCAGCGGCACGCTGACCGGGCGGCACCTGGACGACCGCGCGGCCCTGAAGCCGTCGGTGCGGACACCGTCGGCATCGATGGAGGTGCGCGGCGCCGGCACCCACAACCTGCAGGATGTCGATGTCGACATCCCGCTCGGCGTGCTGGTGGTGGTGACCGGCGTGGCCGGGTCCGGAAAGAGCTCGCTGATCCAGGGCTCGGTGTCGGGCCGGGATGGGGTGGTGTCGGTCGACCAGACCGCAGATCAAGGGCTCGCGGCGCAGCAACCCGGCGACGTACACCGGACTGCTCGACCCGATCCGCAAGGCGTTCGCGAAGGCCAACGGCGTGAAGCCGGCGTTGTTCAGCGCCAACTCCGAGGGCGCCTGCCCCAACTGCAACGGCGCCGGCGTCATCTACACCGACCTGGCGATGATGGCCGGCGTCGCCACCATCTGCGAGGAGTGCGAGGGAAAGCGATTCGAGGTCAGCGGTGCTCGAATACCACCTTGGCTGACCACGACATCAGCGAGGTGCTCGCGATGTCGGTGACCGAGGCCGAGGCGTTCTTCGGCGTGGGCGAAGCGCGCACGCCGGCTGCCCACACCATCCTCGACCGGCTCGCCGACGTCGGCCTCGGCTACCTCAGCCTCGGCCAGCCACTCACTACGCTGTCCGGTGGCGAGCGGCAGCGGCTCAAGCTGGCCACCCAGATGGCCGAGAAGGGCGGCATCTACGTCCTCGACGAGCCGACCGCCGGCCTCCACCTCGCCGATGTCGAGCAACTGCTCGGCCTGCTCGACCGGCTCGTGGACTCCGGCAAGTCGGTCATCGTCATCGAGCACCACCAGGCGGTCATGGCCCACGCCGACTGGATCATCGACCTTGGCCCAGGCGCCGGCCACGACGGCGGTCGCATCGTCTTCGAGGGCACACCTGCCGACCTCGTCGCTGCCCGCTCCACCCTCACCGGCGAGCATCTCGCGGCCTACGTCGGCACCTGACCCAGGCGCTCGCGGAAACCCTCCACTACGACCCGGACGCAGCCACCGGGGAGGTCGGCGTCATGCTGGCTCGATCGACCGAGCTCAGGCGGGGTCGACCCAGACGACGTCGCTGATCTCCGGAATCCGAGGAGAGTATCTCCTGCATCGCTTCCGTGAGCCGGCGCAGTTCCGCGGTCACATCGGTCTTCCGGAAGAGCTTCTTCACGATCGGCGTGCTCGGGTCGGTGAAGCACATGAATTCGTCATCGTCGCCGTCCTGATGCCCGCAGCAGAGCCCGAGCCTGGCTTCTCCGATGGTGACCGGCAGATACCATCCCCAGTCCTCGGCATACATCTCCCCAGTCTCGATCCCGTGTTCGGAGAGCTTGCCGACCAGGTGCTCGGTAAGCCGTTTGCCCCAGAGCCCTGGGTTGATCTGGTCTTCCTCGCCTTCGTAGGGCGGGAACTTAGCGGAACGGAACTCGACTTGGGTCTTCATGTGATGCGCATCCTAGCCTGTGGGTTCAACAAGGCGGCCGCCACTTGGGTCCGTCCGCAAGCAGGCGCTACTCAGCGGCAGCGGGCGTAGCGATAGGACGAGGAGCGCGGAGTCGCGAGACCACGGTCCCGGCGCACGACGGAGACCTCTCCGCGATGCCGGCGGCAGGCGCGGGCCAGGTCGATGCTGCGGTACTCGATGATGATGACCCGGCGGCCAAAGAGCGCGCGGTAGCGGCCGCACTCGTGCCAGCGGGCGCACTCCTCGGCGACCGCGAAGTCGAAACCGACCAGCGAGCGGGACTGGTGGCGCGTGAGCTGCGGCGTGTTCTTCTGGGCGACCGCCAGCCCGAAACGATGGGCGATCGCGGTCAATCGCCTGGCGTAGTCGAGGGCCTGCGACCGGCCGAAGGGGACGAGACCGGCATGGGCTGTGCCCTGGAAGCGGGTCCAGCTGTCGAGATTGTCGAACTCGACCGCCTCGAAACCCTTGTCGCGGCAGACCCGCAGCATCGGCTTGATCCAGGCTGCGGCTGCCGCACGCTTCGGCGATGTGGAGAGGTCGATGAGTGCCTCGCCAGGCCAGTCCGGGTCGTCGGGCAACTGGTCGAGCACCAGCTCCGCCGGCCAGGCACCGTGCTCGTCAGGCCGTGCCACGCCACGCTCCTCGGCCTGCGTCTGGAAGGCATTGACGTAGCAGATGGCGTAGATGCGCTTGGGAGCCTTGCCAGAGAACCAGTCGCGGGCCACGATGCGGGTCCCAGCAGGCACCCGGTAGTCACCGCCAAGCTGATAGTCCACGGCCGCACCGCGTGGTGGCGGAGGCGGCGTGCTGCCCGCGGTGGCCGACGACGCGGCCAGCAAGGCCAGCAGGACCAGCAGGACCTGGCCCCCTCGTTTCTTCAGCATGGTGACGCACAGGCTACTGTCAGGAGATAGGCTCCCACAGCGCCCGGTGGTACCGGGTGCCGCGGCGAGACCGACTCCGCCGCCGATGGTGCAGACGTCAGCCGGCAGTCCACTACACTCGACCGATGCCAAGCCTGAGAGAGCACCTCGACTCCCCCCAGTTCACCGACGACAACGGTGAGACGACCGGCGAGACCGTGCTCCGCGTCGGCGGTGCCTGGGTCAAGTCGGGCACCCCGCGCTGGAAGGGGTACCTTTTCTACGTCATCTGCCTGGTCGGCGGCGCAGGCCTCATCCTGACCTCCGGAGGGAACTTCGACCTGTTCGCCTTCTTCGGTGTGGTCTGCGTGGGTATCGGTATCGCCGGTGGCGTCGAGACCATGCGCGGTCGGCCGTTCACCAAGATCTTCGGCGGCTGATCGAGATCTCGCGGGCCGGCTGAGCGCCATCATCCGGCGCTCGGATCGGTGGCCGCAGCCTTTCACTATGTGCGTCACTCATGGTTGCACGCGACATCATGGAGGCGCACGATGGTGGTAGCGGGGGCGTTGAAGCACGGCCCGCCTACGTTGGCCGCCTTGGGCCGTGCTGAGTCACTGGCGGAACCGACCCGCGAATGACGACTCGGAGGAATCAACCATGCGAACCATTCGGACCGTGGTGGCCTCGCTGGCCGCTGTCTCCCTGTTGGCGCTGCCATCCGCGAGCGCCGTCGCCCAGTCGGAGGGATGCACCGGGATCTTCGAGTTGGGCGAGGACGCTGGGTTCTTGACCTCGACCGACCCGCGCCTCAGCGGTGATGCCTCCGGCAGCGGGGGCTGGACACTCTACGGGCCTGCATCCGAGGATGTCGGCAGTGGTGGCGAGGTCGCCAGCTACATCATCATCAACGAGGATGGCACGTGGGAGTGTGTCGATGCCGTTCGGGCGGCACCCGAGCCAGGTGTGGACACGGACACCCTCGTCTTTGCCGGCAGCGGTGACTACGAGGGTCTGACCGCGCACATCCGCATCGACTGGAGCACCTATCCGTTCAGCTTCAGCGGCGTCATCCTAGAGGGCGACCTCCCTGAGGATCCGGAGCTCGCCGGCTAGGAGTCCTTAGCTCGCGAAGTCGACCACGCCGGTGACCTCATCGACGTGGTACGGGATGGGCACGCCACGCATGAATCCGCGCTGACGAGGTGACGACCAGGAAGAGCTTGCCGGCCTCGAGGATGGCCACCACCACCTCGCGTCCATCCTGGCACTCGAGCTGCCCGACCTCGTCCTGACGGTCCATGCCGTTGACTCGATGGGCGAGCCGGAACACGCGTCGTGGCGTAGCCGGGAAGCCGTTGTCACGCGCGAATCGCACCACGGCCTCGCGGTACTGCTCGGCCTGCTCCTCCGAGCCTGAGCCTGGGAAGAAGAAGCCTGGATCTGCTGGGCCATGGCCATATTGTGCCGCCTGACCGCGGTGAGCGAGAGCGTTTCAGAGCCGTCGGGCGGCAGTTACGATCTGATGCAGCCTGAGCCGGGACGGGCGACCCCGGAGCGGCCACTGCACGATCCTACGCGCTTGCGACCGGGCGTACCCTTGGGGTGAAGGGGGGCATCTGATGAGATGGACGTTGATGGCCGGCCTGGTGGCCGGCGCACTCCTGGCCACGAGCGTTCCGGCTGCCATCGCCGGAGACGGTCCAGCCGGCCTTACTGGCAAGCAGCTGATCGATCGCTGCATCAGGCAGGCCAACAACGAGTTGCGGGGCACCGGCAGATCGATCAAGCGGAGCCAGTTCGACACCATCGTCGTGGGCGGGCCTGGCAACGACGACTTCAGCGGCTATCCGCCGATCGACCCGGGCCGAGACCTCTTCTGCGGCTTCGGCGGCAATGACTTCCGCGGCAACGATCCGGGTTCGCGGGTCGGCCCTGGCGACGTATTCGTCGGTGGCGGTGGCGCGGACTTCGTGTTCACGCTGGACGGCGGTACGTTCGTCGGAGGCAACGGCAACGACGGCGTCCAGGAACTGCTCAGTGGCCTCTTCGTCGGCGGAGGAGGCATCGACAACGCATTCGAGATGAGCCATGGACGATTCTACGGGCGCGATGGCGTCGACACCGTCAAGAGCCAGCTTGGTGGGCGCTTCTTCGGCGCCAGGGGCAACGACAGCATCCTCCTCCTGGCAGGTGGCCGCTTCAATGGCAACGCGGGCGCCGATTCGGTCAGCATCGTCGACAAACCGGCGACGTTCGCCGGTGGCACCGGCGACGATTCCGTCGGGGACCTCTGGGGCAGCTTCTCCGGCGGGGACGGCAAGGACGAGGTCTCGCAGGTGCAGCGCGGCGGGCGATTCGTCGGTGGGCTCGGCCGGGACACCGCCGACCTCGTCCTGGGCAAGTTCTACGGCAACAAGGGCTGGGATGTGACCGACGACCTCGATGGCTGGTTCTTCGGCGGCCCGGGACGCGACCGGGTCAGGCACTGCCTGAGTAGCGATGCCCACGCGATCTCCGTGGAGCGTGGCAATCTGCCCTGCCCGCCGCCCAAGAGCGCGTCCGGGTCGGCGCCTCTAGCCGTGCGTGAGGAAGGCTGAGCGCAAGGCCGTGAGGGTGGCCTCGTCGAGGCCGAGGCCAACCTTGAAGTAGCCCTCGATGTGGTCGTGCTCGCCGATCATGGCCTCCAGCGCGGCACCCAGGAAGCCTGGCTGGACGCTCATCAGCGGCTCGATGATCTCGCGGCTGCCGCCTCGCGCCACGAAGTCGTCGATGACGTGCCCGAACGCCCGCCGGATCTCGAGGTCGCTGAGCAGGTACTCCCGAAGCACGTCGTCGGGGTGCACGCCCAGGAACAGCAGCAGAGCCGCCACCGCCCACCCGGTGCGATCCTTGCCCGTGGTGCAATGGATCAGCCCTGGGCGTCCATCCCTGTGAGCGAGGGTGCGGTAGAGCTTGGCGTACCCAGCACGCGCGCTGGGTAGCCGGATCAAGTCGCGATAGGTCGCCACGTAGAAGCGCTCGGTGCCGCCGTCCGCCAACTCGATCGAGGCGCGCGGCGGGTCCTCCATCAGCGCGAAGATGGCTGCGGGGTCGGCCTCGCCGGAATCCATCAGGAGGTCGAGCGCGACATGCCGTGCCCCTTTGGGTAGTCGGTCGGGGCGGCGCTCCTGCTCCATCGCGGTACGAAGGTCGAACACGGTTCGGATGCCCAGTCCGGCCAGCGCCTCGAGGTCATCCGAGTTCGCGCGATCGAGAGCCACCGACCGGTACAACAGGCCACTGCGCACACGCGATCCGTTCGTGGTCGCGTGTCCACCGATGTCGCGGAAATTGGGGATCTGCGGCAGGCCGCCTCGCTTGCTACTCGATGCCAGGGCTGCGGAACGTGGAGGACTCAGCGGACCCGCCGGTGCCGCTCCCCGCGAACGAGCCATCCAGCACTCAGGATGAGCCCGGTCGCCAGCAGCAGCCAGAGGAACCAGGCAACGCGCTGATCCTCGGTCTGGGCCAACCCAGCCGATGTGTCGGTGGCCGGGCTGAGCATGTCCGTGGGCAGCCCTGCGCTCCCGGCGCCCTTGACGGTAGCCTCCGCGGTGACGCCTCCGATCTGGTCGCTCACAGCTCGCGCGGTATTGGTCACGGACCCCGCAGCCACATCGGCCTGCGTGGTCGTGTAGATGCCGGTGCACACGACGGCTTCTCCCGGGGGAAGCTCAGCGACGGGCTGGGCCGGTCGGCAGGTGAGGCTATCGAGACTGCCGCGCTCCATCTTGTCGATGATCCTGACGTTCGTGAGCGTGACGTTGCCGGTGTTGGTGGCCGTGATGGTGTACGTGATGGTCTCGCCAGCACCGCCGAATGAGTCCGGACTTGCCGTCTTCTCCAGCGTCATGGCCGGCGTCTGCTCGAGGGCCTGGGTGTCGTCGTCGGGGTCGCTGACATCGTCACCGAAGGGCGGCGTGCCCGTAACGGTGGCGGTGTTCGTGAACGTGCCCGCGTCGACGTCGGCCTGGGTCAGCGTGTAGCTGCCCGTGAAGGTGGTGGCATCGAGCGGCACCGACCGCGAGGGTGGCGATGGGGCCACCGCTGCAGGGTCACGCCGCCGACGGTGTCGGCGAGGGTCACGTTCGTGAGCGTGACGTTGCCGGTGTTGGTGACGCTGAAGGCGTAGCTGATGGTGTCGCCCGCGCTGACGCCGGGGATACCGTCGTCATCGTTGAGCGTGCCCGTCTTGACCAGCCTGATGGCCGGGCTCTGGACGATGGGGATATCGAGATCGTCGGTGGGATCGGTGAACGTGCCGCCGGCCGGCGTGCCGGTGGCGATCGCGTTGTTGGTGAGCAGGCCGCTCGCGGCCGTGGGCGAGCCGTTGGCGTCGAGCTCGGCCTGGGTCACGGTGTGCGACGCGCTGCAGGTGGTGGCCTCGGTGGGAGCCAGCGTGGTGACCAGACACACGGGGTCGGCGCCGACGTTGTCATCGCTGACGCTGAGGGCCGTGATGGTCACGTTGCCGGTATTGGTCAGCAGGTAGCTGTAGGGCACCACCTGACCCGGCGTGGTCACGCTGGTCGTGGTGGAGGACTTCTCCAGCGTCAGGGCCGGCGCCTGGGCCAGTGGCTGGGTGTCACTGTCGGGATCGCTGACGGGCTCGTCGTTGGGATCGATGCCCGTGACGGTGGCGGTGTTCGTGAACGTGCCCGCGTCGACGTCGGCCTGGCTCAGCGTGTAGCTGCCCGTGAAGGTGGTCGAATCCACGGCACCGACCGCGAGGGTGGCGATGGGGCCACCGAGCAGGCTCACGCCGCCGACGGTGTCGGCGAGGGTCACGCCGGTGAGCGTGACGTTGCCGGTGTTGGTGACGGTGAAGGCGTAGCTGATGGTGTCGCCCGCGCTGACGCCGGTGGTGCCGTCGTCATCGTTGAGCGTGCCCGTCTTCTCGAGCGCGATGGAGGGATCCTGGGCCAGTGGCTGGGTGTCACTGTCGGGATCGCTGACGGGCTCGTCGTTGGAATCGATGCCCGTGACGGTGGCGGTGTTCGTGAACGTGCCCGCGTCGACGTCGGCCTGGCTCAGCGTGTAGCTGCCCGTGAAGGTGGTCGAATCCACGGCACCGACCGCGAGGGTGGCGATGGGGCCACCGAGCAGGCTCACGCCGCCGACGGTGTCGGCGAGGGTCACGCCGGTGAGCGTGACGTTGCCGGTGTTGGTGACGGTGAAGGCGTAGCTGATGGTGTCGCCCGCGCTGACGCCGGTGGTGCCGTCGTCATCGTTGAGCGTGCCCGTCTTCTCGAGCGCGATGGAGGGATCCTGGGCCAGTGGCTGGGTGTCACTGTCGGGATCGCTGACGGGCTCGTCGTTGGAATCGATGCCCGTGACGGTGGCGGTGTTCGTGAACGTGCCCGCGTCGACGTCGGCCTGGCTCAGCGTGTAGCTGCCCGTGAAGGTGGTCGAATCCACGGCACCGACCGCGAGGGTGGCGATGGGGCCACCGAGCAGGCTCACGCCGCCGACGGTGTCGGCGAGGGTCACGCCGGTGAGCGTGACGTTGCCGGTGTTGGTGACGGTGAAGGCGTAGCTGATGGTGTCGCCCGCGCTGACGCCGGTGGTGCCGTCGTCATCGTTGAGCGTGCCCGTCTTCTCGAGCGCGATGGAGGGATCCTGGGCCAGTGGCTGGGTGTCACTGTCGGAATCGCTGACGGGCTCGTCGTTGGGATCGATGCCCGTGACGGTGGCGGTGTTCGTGAACGTGCCCGCGTCGACGTCGGCCTGGCTCAGCGTGTAGCTGCCCGTGAAGGTGGTCGAATCCACGGCACCGACCGCGAGGGTGGCGATGGGGCCACCGAGCAGGCTCACGCCGCCGACGGTGTCGGCGAGGGTCACGCCGGTGAGCGTGACGTTGCCGGTGTTGGTGACGGTGAAGGCGTAGCTGATGGTGTCGCCCGCGCTGACGCCGGTGGTGCCGTCGTCATCGTTGAGCGTGCCCGTCTTCTCGAGCGCGATGGAGGATGTCTGGGCCAGCGGCTGGGTGTCACTGTCGGAATCGCTGACGGGCTCGTCGTTGGAGTCGATGCCCGTGACGGTGGCGGTGTTCGTGAACGTGCCCGCGTCGACGTCGGCCTGGCTCAGCGTGTAGCTGCCCGTGAAGGTGGTCGAATCCACGGCACCGACCGCGAGGGTGGCGATGGGGCCACCGAGCAGGCTCACGCCGCCGACGGTGTCGGCGAGGGTCACGCCGGTGAGCGTGACGTTGCCGGTGTTGGTGACGGTGAAGGCGTAGCTGATGGTGTCGCCCGCGCTGACGCCGGTGGTGCCGTCGTCATCGTTGAGCGTGCCCGTCTTCTCGAGCGCGATGGAGGAATCCTGGGCCAGTGGCTGGGTGTCACTGTCGGAATCGCTGACGGGCTCGTCGTTGGAATCGATGCCCGTGACGGTGGCGGTGTTCGTGAACGTGCCCGCGTCGACGTCGGCCTGGCTCAGCGTGTAGCTGCCCGTGAAGGTGGTCGAATCCACGGCACCGACCGCGAGGGTGGCGATGGGGCCACCGAGCAGGCTCACGCCGCCGACGGTGTCGGCGAGGGTCACGCCGGTGAGCGTGACGTTGCCGGTGTTGGTGACGGTGAAGGCGTAGCTGATGGTGTCGCCCGCGCTGACGCCGGTGGTGCCGTCGTCATCGTTGAGCGTGCCCGTCTTCTCGAGCGCGATGGAGGAATCCTGGGCCAGTGGCTGGGTGTCACTGTCGGAATCGCTGACGGGCTCGTCGTTGGAATCGATGCCCGTGACGGTGGCGGTGTTCGTGAACGTGCCCGCGTCGACGTCGGCCTGGCTCAGCGTGTAGCTGCCCGTGAAGGTGGTCGAATCCACGGCACCGACCGCGAGGGTGGCGATGGGGCCACCGAGCAGGCTCACGCCGCCGACGGTGTCGGCGAGGGTCACGCCGGTGAGCGTGACGTTGCCGGTGTTGGTGACGGTGAAGGCGTAGCTGATGGTGTCGCCCGCGCTGACGCCGGTGGTGCCGTCGTCATCGTTGAGCGTGCCCGTCTTCTCGAGCGCGATGGAGGGATCCTGGGCCAGTGGCTGGGTGTCACTGTCGGGATCGCTGACGGGCTCGTCGTTGGAATCGATGCCCGTGACGGTGGCGGTGTTCGTGAACGTGCCCGCGTCGACGTCGGCCTGGCTCAGCGTGTAGCTGCCCGTGAAGGTGGTCGAATCCACGGCACCGACCGCGAGGGTGGCGATGGGGCCACCGAGCAGGCTCACGCCGCCGACGGTGTCGGCGAGGGTCACGCCGGTGAGCGTGACGTTGCCGGTGTTGGTGACGGTGAAGGCGTAGCTGATGGTGTCGCCCGCGCTGACGCCGGTGGTGCCGTCGTCATCGTTGAGCGTGCCCGTCTTCTCGAGCGCGATGGAGGGTGTCCTGGGCCAGTGGCTGCCGGTCGGCGTCGGGATCGCGGACCAGCGTGCCGTTGGGATCCCTGCCCCACACCCAGGCCCTGTTGAAGAACGTGCCCGCGTCGACATCGGCCTGGGTCAGCGTGTAGCTGCCGGTGAAGGTGGTGGCATCGAGCTGCCCGGGTGCCAGGCTGGCGATGGGGCCACCGCTGATGGTCACGCCACCGACGGTGTCACCGAGGGTCACGTTCGTGAGCGTGACGTTGCCGGTGTTGGTGACGCTGAAGGCGTAGCTGATGGTGTCGCCCGCGCTGACGCCGGGGATACCGTCGTCATCGTTGAGCGTGCCCGTCTTGACCAGCCTGATGGCCGGGCTCTGGACGATGGGGATATCGAGATCGTCGGTGGGATCGGTGAACGTGCCGCCGGCCGGCGTGCCGGTGGCGATCGCGTTGTTGGTGAGCAGGCCGCTCGCGGCCGTGGGCGAGCCGTTGGCGTCGAGCTCGGCCTGGGTCACGGTGTGCGACGCGCTGCAGGTGGTGGCCTCGGTGGGAGCCAGCGTGGTGACCAGACACACGGGGTCGGCGCCGACGTTGTCATCGCTGACGCTGAGGGCCGTGATGGTCACGTTGCCGGTATTGGTCAGCAGGTAGCTGTAGGGCACCACCTGACCCGGCGTGGTCACGCTGGTCGTGGTGGAGGACTTCTCCAGCGTCAGGGCCGGCGCCTGGGCCAGTGGCTGGGTGTCACTGTCGGGATCGCTGACGGGCTCGTCGTTGGGATCGATGCCCGTGACGGTGGCGGTGTTCGTGAACGTGCCCGCGTCGACGTCGGCCTGGCTCAGCGTGTAGCTGCCCGTGAAGGTGGTCGAATCCACGGCACCGACCGCGAGGGTGGCGATGGGGCCACCGAGCAGGCTCACGCCGCCGACGGTGTCGGCGAGGGTCACGCCGGTGAGCGTGACGTTGCCGGTGTTGGTGACGGTGAAGGCGTAGCTGATGGTGTCGCCCGCGCTGACGCCGGTGGTGCCGTCGTCATCGTTGAGCGTGCCCGTCTTCTCGAGCGCGATGGAGGAGTCCTGGGCCAGTGGCTGGGTGTCACTGTCGGGATCGCTGACGGGCTCGTCGTTGGAATCGATGCCCGTGACGGTGGCGGTGTTCGTGAACGTGCCCGCGTCGACGTCGGCCTGGCTCAGCGTGTAGCTGCCCGTGAAGGTGGTCGAATCCACGGCACCGACCGCGAGGGTGGCGATGGGGCCACCGAGCAGGCTCACGCCGCCGACGGTGTCGGCGAGGGTCACGCCGGTGAGCGTGACGTTGCCGGTGTTGGTGACGGTGAAGGCGTAGCTGATGGTGTCGCCCGCGCTGACGCCGGTGGTGCCGTCGTCATCGTTGAGCGTGCCCGTCTTCTCGAGCGCGATGGAGGAATCCTGGGCCAGTGGCTGGGTGTCACTGTCGGAATCGCTGACGGGCTCGTCGTTGGAATCGATGCCCGTGACGGTGGCGGTGTTCGTGAACGTGCCCGCGTCGACGTCGGCCTGGCTCAGCGTGTAGCTGCCCGTGAAGGTGGTCGAATCCACGGCACCGACCGCGAGGGTGGCGATGGGGCCACCGAGCAGGCTCACGCCGCCGACGGTGTCGGCGAGGGTCACGCCGGTGAGCGTGACGTTGCCGGTGTTGGTGACGGTGAAGGCGTAGCTGATGGTGTCGCCCGCGCTGACGCCGGTGGTGCCGTCGTCATCGTTGAGCGTGCCCGTCTTCTCGAGCGCGATGGAGGGATCCTGGGCCAGTGGCTGGGTGTCACTGTCGGGATCGCTGACGGGCTCGTCGTTGGGATCGATGCCCGTGACGGTGGCGGTGTTCGTGAACGTGCCCGCGTCGACGTCGGCCTGGCTCAGCGTGTAGCTGCCCGTGAAGGTGGTCGAATCGACGGCACCGACCGCGAGGGTGGCGATGGGGCCACCGAGCAGGGTCACGCCGCCGACGGTGTCGGCGAGGGTCACGCCGGTGAGCGTGACGTTGCCGGTGTTGGTGACGCTGAAGGCGTAGCTGATGGTGTCGCCCGCGCTGACGCCGGTGGTGCCGTCGTCATCGTTGAGCGTGCCCGTCTTCTCGAGCGCGATGGAGGAGTCCTGGGCCAGTGGCTGGGTGTCACTGTCGGAATCGCTGACGGGCTCGTCGTTGGGATCGATGCCCGTGACGGTGGCGGTGTTCGTGAACGTGCCCGCGTCGACGTCGGCCTGGCTCAGCGTGTAGCTGCCCGTGAAGGTGGTCGTATCCACGGCACCGACCGCGAGGGTGGCGATGGGGCCACCGAGCAGGCTCACGCCGCCGACGGTGTCGGCGAGGGTCACGCCGGTGAGCGTGACGTTGCCGGTGTTGGTGACGGTGAAGGCGTAGCTGATGGTCTCGCCCGCGTCGGCGAAGCCGTCACCGCTCTGGTCGTTGAAGGTGCCGCTCTTGGCCAGGAGGATGGAGGGATCCTGGGGCAGCGGCTCGGTATGGGGGTCCGTCGCGGTGGCCGGATCGTCGGCCGTATCGATGCCCGTGACGGTGGCGGTGTTCGAGACAGCGCCCGCGTCGATATCGGCCTGGTTCACCGCGTAGCTGGCCTGGTAGGTCCAGATCTCGTCGATGTCGAGCTGATTGTCGTTGTCGGCATCTCCGCCGGTGAAGGTGATAGCCGAGAGACCATCGAGTGGGTCCGAGACGACCACGTTCGTCATGCTCAGGGCGCCTGGGTTCGTGACCGTGAACGTGTAGCTGATGAGCTCGCCAGGCTGGGCGAAGCCGTCCACGCCAGCAGCGAACGAGCCAGTCTTCTCGATGTCGATGCTGCCGGGCAGTGGCTCGGTGTGGCTGTCGGGGTCGGTGACCGGGTCACCGTTGGGGTCGGTGCCAGTCACGGTGGCCGTGTTCGTGAACGTGCCCGCGTCGACATCGGCCTGGGTCAGCGTGTAGCTGCCCGTGAAGGTGGTCGTATCCACGGCACCCACGGCCAGGGTGGCGATGGGGCCACCGCTGATGGTCACGCCGCCGACCGTGTCGGCGAGGGTCACGTTGGTGAGCGTGACGTTGCCGGTGTTGGTGACGGTGAAGGTGTAGCTGATGGTCTCGCCAGCGTCGGCATAGCCGTCACCGTCGATCACGTCGTTGAACGTACCGTCCTTGAGGAGCTCGATGGCCGGGGCCTGGGGCAGGTCGACCGTCTCGTCATCGGGATCGGTGACGGGGGCACCGTTGGGATCGGTGCCGGTGGTGGTGGCGGTGTTGAAGAACTGGCCGGCGTCGATGTCGACTTGGGTGATGCTGTAGCTGCCCGTGAAGGTGGTCGCGTCGGTGTCGCCCACCGCGAGGGTGGCGATGCTCGGGCCACCGCTGATGCTCACGCCGCCGACGGTGTCGGCGAGGGTCACGCCGGTGAGCGTGACGTTGCCGCTGTTGGTGATGCTGAAGGCGTAGCTGATGGTCTCGCCGGGGTCGGCTTCGCCGTTGGTATTGGCGTCGTTGAACGTACCGGTCTTGACCAGCGTGATGGAGGGGTTCTGCACGATGGGGATGTCGAGCGTGTCGGTGGGAACGACGAGTGTCACCCAAGTCGGGTGTGCCCGTAGCGCTCGCGTTGTTGGTGAGCAGGCCGCTGGCGTCCGTGGGCGAGCCGTTGTCGTCGAGCTCGTCCTGGGTCACGGTGTGGGCGGCGCTGCAGGTGGTCGACTCGCCGCGGGCCAATGGGGCCGCGGGGCAGACGGGCTGGGGGTTGACGTTGTCGTCGCTGACGCTGATATCGCTGATGGTGACGTTGCCGGTATTGGTCACGAGGTAGCTGTAGGGCACGACCTGGCCGGGCGTGGTGACCGAGGTGGTGGTCGAGGACTTGACCAGCGTCAGGACGGGATCGGCGATCTCGATCGTGGCCTCGGCCTCGGCCGTAGCGGCGTTGCCTTCGTCGTCGGAGGCGCGGGCGGTGACCGTGTCGGTCTCGGTGTCACCGCGCTCGCCCGTGAAGTCGATGCTGAAAGTGCAACTGTACGTGCCCAACGGAGCGATCGTCTGGCCGGTCAAACAGCTGGTAGCAAGGATGTCTCCCGCCACGGACGTGATGTCGCTGTGGAGGTCGTCGGTCAGCGAATCGAGCGTCACCGCTTCGAAGTCACTCTCGTTGGTGACCACGACATCGAAGGCGAACGTCCCACCCGGTTCCGCGAGGATGAGCGGTGACGGTGTCTTGGTGACGCTGATGACTGGATCGACGTTGGTGAGGATCACCGCAGCCCGTGCCGTGGCCGTGGCGCTATTGCCCTCGTTGTCGCTGACGGTGGCCGTGAGGATGTTCGGGTACGGCGAATCCAACGCGGTGCCCGTGACAGGACCTACGAAGGTGCAGGCGTAGAAACCACCGTTGCGGGTCAGCGTCTGCGGCATCGAGCACGTGCCCCGACCGTTGAGGGCCCCGTAGACATTGTCCACGAAGCTATCGAGCGTTACATCCTCCGCCCCGTTGTTGCGGACGGCGTAGGTGAACGTCACGTTGCCACCCGGTTCGGGCCGGCTCGCAGGCTTGGCCGACTTGAAGGCGGAGACATTGGGAAGCACGTCTGAGAATCGGACGTCCTCCTGGACGGACGCGCTGACCTGGTTGCCCTCGTTGTCTTCGATGGTGGCGCTGGCGATGTTGGAGCGGAGGTCACCGACGTCACCGGTCAGGACGCTGTCCCAGGAGCAGGCGTATGTGGCGCCGACGGCGACCGTCTGCGGGACGGCGCAATCGCCGACCCCGCCCAGCGGGCCTTCGACGTCATCGCTGAGCGACCTGAGCGTGATGGCTTCAGCCGACGTGTTCTCCACCGCGACCGTGTAGGTCACGGTCCCGCCGGGCTCTGGGATGGGGTTCGGGTCCGCCACCTTGGTGAGCACGAAGGTGGGCTGGACGTCGGTGACCGGTACGGTACGACCGCCCTGGCCGTTGGCCGGATCGCCTTCGTCATCGATGCCGGAGGCGCGGAAGACATCGGTCGTCGAATCGCCGGCATCGCCGATGATGGTGCCCGCAAAGGTGCAGGTGACCTGTGCGCCGGGCACCAGGAGGAATGGCACGCTCGACCGCGGCAGCTCCGCTGTCCTCACAGGCGAGGTCCAGTGGCACCTCTGGATCACCGCCATCGATGGCATCGGTCAGTGACTGCACCGTCACCGGATCGGTCGATACCGAGGTGTTGGTGATGGTGGCGGTGTAGGTGACATCGCCACCGGGCTCCGGGACGGAGGAGGGGACCGCCACCTTGACCACGGAGAGCGTGGGCGCGGTCGCGGTGATGGGCACGGTCGCCGTGGGCCGTGGGCTGCATTCACGCTGTTGCCGTCGTCGTCGATCGCGACGGCCGTGATCGTATCGGTCACCACCTCGCCGGCGTTGCCGCTGACGACGCGTGTGAACGAGCACACATAGGTCCTCGCCGGGTCGATGGTCTGCGAGGTGCGGCAGCTGCCCTGTCCGTCGAGATCCGCGTCGACCCCGTCGATGGTATCGATCAGGGATTGCAGACGGATCGGTTCGGGGGAGGTGTTGGTGAGCCGGACCGTGAAGCGCACAGTCCCGCCGGGCTCGGCGACACTGGCTGGACGCGGCGTCTTGGTGAGCTCGAAGGTCGGATCGACGTTGTCGAAGGTCACCGTCTCGGTATCAGCCGCGAGGTCCTGATTGCCCTCGTCGTCGGCTACCGTGGCGAAGACGTAGTCGGTCTGCGATTCTCCGGCGTTGCCGGCGAGCGCCACGGTGAACGAGCAGCTGGTCGTCGCGTTCGCGGGGATGCTGACGGTGCCATCGGCGACACAGTCGCCCGCGTCGTGGAGGTCGCCGTGGACGTCATCGACGAGCCCGGTCAGGTCGACGGCCTCATCGGTGTTGTTGGTGACGTCCACCGTGAAGGTGACGGCTCCGCCCGGCTCGATGATGGGGTTCGGGCTGGCCGTCTTGGAAACGGAGATGTCGGGCAGGATGTCGGTGATGAAGACCTCGGCAGAGGCGAGCCTGAGGATGGGCTGCCCCACCCGCATCGAGCGCCTGGGCGGTCACGATGTCGCGCTGGGAACCGGGGTTGCCGGTGAACGGCGCCACGAACGAACAGCTGTAGGACGTCGCCACCAGCGATCACCTGCGGGACCACGCAGTCGGTGCTCCCGATGGCGCCCGGACGTGGTCGTGATATCGCCGTAGATGTCGTCGATGAGCGAGGTCAGCGTGATGACGTCACCTGGAGCGCCGTTGTCGTTCACGAGCGTCACGGTGAACGTGAAGTCGCCGCCGGGCTCGGGCAGGCTCGAGGGGCTCGCGGTCTTGCTCAGGGTCGCGTTGCCGGATGGCCGAGCCGAACACGACCGTCGCGCTGTCGGCGTCGGTGACCACGTTGCCTTCGTCGTCGCTGGCCGTCGCGGTCACGGTGTCGACCTCGATGAACCCGCCGGCGCCGGACACGAAGACGGTGAAGGCGCAGGCAGTAGCGTGCCTGCCGGCAGCGATCGTGACGCTGCCGTTGGCCACGCACGAACCCTGGCCGTCGAGGTCGCCGTGGATATCGTCCACGAGGCCATCGAGCGTGACGTCCTCAGCGGAGGTATTGATGACGCTGACCGAGAAGGTCGACATCGTCGCCAGGATCCTGGACGGATGTCGGGTTCGCTGACTTGACCACGTCGATCGACGGGATGAGGTCCTCGATGGCGACACCGACGCTGCCGTCGACTGGGAGCGTGTTGCCGTCGTCGTCCTGGCCGGTGGCGGTCACCGTATCGAAGACGGTTTCGCCGCCGTTGCCGCTCACGGTTCCCGGGAACGAGCAGGTGTAGCGACCGCCGGGCGGGATCGTCTGCGGCACGGAGCAGCCGCCCAAGCCATCGAGGTCGATCGCGCCGGGATTGTCGACCAGGTCGGTGATGGTGACCTGTTCCTGGCCCGTGTTGTCGACCACGATGGTGAAGAAGACGGGACCGCCGGGCTCGGGGACGCTGGTAGGGATGGCGCTCTTCGTCACGGTGAAGACCGGGGGTACGTCGGTGATGACGACGCTGGCGCTGTCGGTGTCCTCGGTGGTGGTTGCCCTCGTCGTCGACCGCGGTGGCCGTCACGAAGTCGAGGACCGTCTCGCCCGAGTTGTTGATGACCGTGGCCACGAACGAGCATGTGTACGACCCGCCGATGGGCAGGGCCTGCGGCACGCTGCACTCGGTGCTGACCATGTCGCCGCTGACGACCGTGACGTCACCGTAGACGTCATCGTCGATGCTCAGTGATGGTTGCCGGTTCGTTGGCCAGATTGTCGACGCGCACCGTAAAGGTGACGTTCCCTCCTGGCTCGGGCAGCGTCGTGGGGTCGGCCGTCTTGGTCACATCGATCGAGGGCAGCAGGTCGATGATGCTGAAGGTGGCGCCGTCGCTCGCGGTGATGACGTTGCCTTCGTCGTCCGAGGCGGTGGCGGTCACCGTGTCCGACTCGCTGTCACCGGCGTTGCCGATCAGCGACCGGTCGATCGAGCAGGAGTAGGATCCACCCGCTCGAATCGTCTGTGGGAGGGTGCAGTCGCCGTCGCCGTTGAGATCGACGGTGCCCGGCTCGTCGACGAGCGCGGTGAGTTCGATGTCCTCGACCGTCGATAGGTTGTTGACCACGATGTTCACCACGTAGTCACCACCCGGCTCGACGAGGCTGCTCGGGCTGGCCGACTTCTGGAGGCTCATCGCGGGCAGGACATCAGTGATGGTGACCGAGGCTGTCGCGGTCGCGGTACCGGTCGAGCCGTCATTGTCGGTCGCGGTCGCAACCAGCTCGTTCGTCTCCACATAGCCCGCGTCGCCCAAGACCGGTACGGTGAACGAGCACCTGTACCGTCCACCGTTCTCGACCAGCGTCTGGGGCAGAGCGCACGTGCCCCGACCGGCGAGGCTTCCGTGGATATCGTCGATGAGGGACCCGAGGACCACGTCCTCCGGTGAAGAGTTGCTCACCGCGATCCGATACAGGATCGAGCCGCCCGGCTCGGGACGCGTGGTCGGCGAGGCGATCTTCGAGAGACTGATCGTGGGAATGACGTTCGCGATCGTGACGGTAGCCTCTGCCGTTCCCTCGACGATGTTGCCTTCGTCGTCGCTGGCCAGCGCCGTCACCGTATCGGTGCGCACGTCGAGGGCATTGCCGGTCACGGGTCCGACGAAAGCGCAGCCGTACGATTCGCCGGCCGGGATCGTCTGCCCGACCGTGCAGTCGGTGCTGACGATGTTGCCGCTCGTGGTCGTGACATCACCGTAGACATCGTCGGACAGTGAATCGAGCGTGATCGGTTCGGGGGACGTATTGCGGACGATCACGCTGAACGTCACCGGCCCACCCGGCTCATCGATGGTGCTGGTGGAGGCGCTCTTCGAGACGTCGATGGTCGGCTCGACATCGGTGAAGGACACGGTCGCACTGCCGGTCGGGAAGGCGTCGACGTCATCGGCGCTGACGGTAGCTGTGATCGTGTCGGTCTCGGACTCCCCGGCATTGCCGCTGAGCGTGACCGTGAACGAACAGGCGTACGAGCCTGTCTCGGGGATCGTCTGGGGCACCAGGCAGTCACCCTGGCCAGAGAGGTTCCCGTGAACGTCGTCCACGAGCGCAGTCAGCTCGATGGTCTCGGGCGCCGTGTTCGCGACGGTCACGCTGAAGGACACGGAGCCGCCCGGCTCGGGGAGGCTCGACGGTGTCGCGATCTTGGTGACGTTCGCGCTGGGGTTCTGTGCTGGGCTGAAGTCCCTTGCTGCCTGGCTGACGAGGGGTGGCTCGGGGCTGGGCTCGAGGGAGGCGAGCGCATCGGGCTCGGGGCTGGGCTCGAGGGAGGCGAGCGCATCGGGCTCGGGGCTGGGCTCGAGGGAGGCGAGCGCATCGGGCTCGGGGCTGGGCTCGAGGGAGGCGAGCGCATCGGGCTCGGGGCTGGGCTCGAGGGAGGCGAGCGCATCGGGCTCGGGGCTGGGCTCGAGGGAGGCGAGCGCATCGGGCTCGGGGCTGGGCACGAGCGGTCGGGTCGGCCTTGGGCTCGGCGGTCGGGCTCGGGCTGGGCTCGGACGGTCGGGCGGCCTTGGGCTCGGCGGTCGGGTCGGCTGGGCTCGGCGGTCGGGTCGGCCTTGGGCTCGGCGGTCGGGTCGGCCTTGGGCTCGGCGGTCGGGTCGGCCTTGGGCTCGGCGGTCGGGTCGGCCTTGGGCTCGGCGGTCGGGTCGGCCTTGGGCTCGGCGGTCGGGTCGGCCTTGGGCTCGGCGGTCGGGTCGGCCTTGGGCTCGGCGGTCGGGTCGGCCTTGGGCGTAGACTCCACCGCCACCGCTTCAGACTCTTGCACCTGCTGCTTCTGCTTGCCCCTGTCCTTGGCGGGCTTCTGCGTAGCCTTGGGCTGGGGCGTGACGGCCGTGGCAGCCGACTGTCGCTGCGGCTTCTCCAGCTGCGGCTTCTCCGGCATCGGCGTCGGGCTCGGCTTCGGCGTCGGGCTCGGCTCGGGGGAGGGCGTCGGAGATGGCTCAAGGTCTTTCCCGGGCTCGACGGAGGCGACGAGACCATCGGCGGAGCTCGCCTCCGCTGAGAACGCATGCGCAACTGAGTCTGCATCGGGCACGACCGTCACGAAGGCCACCGTGGGCGCCGTCAGAGTCGCCATCAGAAGCAACGATTGTGCGAGAACGACAAGTTGAAGTCGCTTGGATCGCGACCGACCGATGGACAAGGCAGACCCCACATAAGAGCGCCGCGAACTGAACCCAGCGCGACTGCACCAATCACACTAGCAGGGCACCACACCGCACGAGGTAGGTGCCGAGTACCGCCCCCGTGGGTGAATTGGCCCACCGCTCGGCCGTCCGCGTGGAGGCACCCCTGCGTCGAGGGGCAGCCGGGACGGCCGGATGACGGCCGATGAGAGGCGTAGGCTGAAGGCGTGAACACGCCGCGCTTCGCCATCGACATCGCACCGCTCGGAGAGCTGTCCGACCCACGAGCCATCGTGCGCCTGGCCATCGCGGCCGAGGAGTCCGGTTGGGACGGCCTGAGCATCTGGGACAGCCTTGGGCTATCGATGGGCACGACCGCAGCCGACCTCTTCGTAACGCTCGCCGCCATCGCCGCCCGGACCGAACGCCTGGCGCTCATCCCCTCCGTCGTCGCGGTGGCCAGGCGGCGACCGCAGCTCGTTGTCCAGGCCGCAGCCTCGCTCGATCTCGTGAGCGATGGCCGGCTCATCCTGGGACTCGGTGCTGGCGAGGACGAGCCGGACTTCGAGGCCTTCGGCGACTCGCACGAGCGCACGAACCGCATCGCCCGCATGGACGAGGGCATCGCCATCATCGACGCCGGCCTGCGCGGCGAGCGACTCGCCCATCAGGGAGAACACCTCACGGCGACGGGCGTGACCCTCGGCCCACGACCACTCCAGCAGCCGCGACCGCCGATCTGGTTCGGCGCGCTCAAGCCCGCGGGCCTGCGACGGGCTGCGGCCTGGGACGGCTGGATCGCGGTCGCCCTCGGTGAGGACGGCACCTCCGTTGGCCTCACGCCAGATGACCTGGGTGCCCGGGCCGAGCGCGTGGCGGAGGAGCGATCCACTCTCGAGCTCGGGGCGCAGGCGTACGACATCGCCGTGCTTGGCTCGACCGTCATGGCCGGGCCCAGGCCCAGGGACTACCTGGCCGCCGGCGGGACCTGGTGGCTGGAATTGCTCTCGCCGATGCGCGGTTCGGTGGACGAGCTGGAGGCCGTCGTCCGCGCCGGTCCCCCCCGCTAGGGCAACGTCGTGGATCTCGCCGTGGCCATCGACGCCTTCTCACGCGTGCTGCCGGTCCTGCTGCTGGTAGGCCTCGGTGCGCTCTTCCGTGGCCAGTCCTTCCTCAGCCCGGCAGCCATCGATGGACTGCGCAAGCTGGTGCTCAACGTCACGCTCCCGGCCGCGTTGTTCCTGGCCTTCCTGCACACCGACCTGGAGGCCAAGTACGCCGTCATCGTGCTCAGCGTCTTCGGCGCCTGTGTCGCCGTCCTGCTGATGGCGCCGCATATCCGACCCCGCATCGGCGTCCGCAGCGAGGCCATGCCCAGCCTCATGGCCGGGTTCGAGGCCGGCATGATCGGTTATGCGCTCTACGCCGCGATCTTCGGGCAGGCGGAGTTGTCCCGCTTTGCCATCGTCGACCTGGGCCAGGTGCTGTTCGTGTTCTTCGTCCTCGCGCCGGTCGTGATGCGCTGGGCCAGCGGCAAGACGCCGCCACTCACCGAGACGATCGCGGCGTTCGTGCGCACGCCGGTCATCCTCGCCATCGTAGCCGGGGTGGCCGGCAGCCTGATGGGGCTGGCCGATCCGCTCGAGTCGAACCCGATCAGCAGTGCCGGACTGGAGACAGTGGCCCTGCTCGCGGCCGTGACCACGCCGGCCATCGCCATCGTCATCGGCTACTCGACCTCGTTCTCGGCAGGTTCGCTACGCGACCCGGTGCGCACGCTCGCGGTGCGGCTGCCCATCTGGATCGTGCTGGCCATCATCTTCAACATCGTCGTCATCGACCGGCTGCTCGGCCTCGACCGTCTCTTCCAGGCGGCGGTCATGACCATGGCCATCCTGCCGCCACCGTTCGTGGTGCCGCTGTACATGGCTCGCGCGCGTGGGCGCGACGTGAGCGACGATCCCGACCATGACTACCTCGCCAACACGCTCTCGCTGGCGACCATCGTGACGCTCGTGGCCATCACCGTCGTGGGTGTCCTCTACGCGACCTGAGCGCCGCCCTCAGCCGACCCCAGGGTCCCCGGTGTAGCCCCTGTTGATGTCGGCGAACCGCGAGCGCCAGTCGCGCGGGCCCGCGCGCAAGCGTGCGAAGTGCCCACGTACCTCGACGCGCATGGCCCACCAGTAGAGCGAGGTGATGACGACCGCGTACAAGGCTGCCCCAAGGTCGTCGCGAATCAGCAGGAACCAGGGCGCGAGCAGCAGGGTCCAGCCATCGAAGGTGAGGAGACGGTCGGCAAGGACCAGCCCGATGGCGATGCCGAGCGGGATGGTGACCAACAGGGCGACGGGATCGATGACGAGCAGCCCACCGATCATGGGCGAGACCCCGAAGCCACCACGGAAGCGGTGCCACAGCGGCCAGATGTGGCCGACCACCGCGAACGCCGCGGCCGCAAGATAGGCCGGCTCGTCTGGAGCGATCCAGCGGAAGACCGCGGTGACCACGGCCGCCTTGGCGATGTCGAGAAGCGACACGAGCAAGCCCCAGCGACGCCCGGCCCTGACGGAGACGCTGGTGGCGCTGACGCCCTCCACCTCGATCGCGCCGCTCTCGTCGTACTGCAGCGTGGCGGCAGATAGGTCCTGTCCGGGCAGCGATCATGCGCCCGACCACCCGCGCGAAGGAGATGGAGCCCACGAGGTAGCCCGCGAGGGCCGCGCTGAGCAGGAGGGCCTCGCTCGTCACTTCGGCACTCGACGCTCGCGGAGCATTGCCAGGCTCATACGATAGCCGGGGATCTCGCGCCACAGTCGCCACATACGCAGCCAGTGGATGAGCACGATGGTGGTGGCATAGAGCAGCACCGCGCGGTCCGCTCCCGAGATCAGGAACCAGGGGAGGAGGAACAGCGACCAACCCGAGACGGTGAGCACCACGTCCTTCCGCCACAACCCGACCGCAGCTCCGATGGGCAACGTGACCAGCAACGCCAACGGATCGACGACGCCGACCCCGCCGAGCATGGGCGAGATGCCGAAACCGCCCTGCCGTGGCCCCCACACCGGCCAGATGTGGCCGGCGACCACGAAGGTCGCAGCAGCGAGGTATGCGGGCTCATCGGGCGCCAAGGCGCGGAAGACGAGCGTGATGGCCGCCGCCTTGGCGATATCGAGTATCGATACGACCATGCCCCAGCGACGACCGGCGGTGATGGAGACGCTGGTGGCGCTGGTACCCCGCATCTCGACGCCCTCGCCATCACCGAGCGGGATCCTGGCCGACACGAGATCGACGCCGGGGGCCACGAACCGTGCGACGAGGCGCGCGAACGAGATCGAGCCGACAAGGTAGCCGGCCAGCGCAGCGACGAGCAGGAGGCCAGGGGAGCCCAGGACTACGCCTCCGTGGCGTGCTGCTCCGAGGCGCTTCGCCGGGCGCCATCATCCGCCTCCACCAGTACGGTCCCAGTCGTGCCATCGACGACCACCATCGCCCCGTCCGGGATGACACTGCAGGCATGCTCGACCGAGACCACGCATGGGATGCCGTACTCGCGGGCCACGATCGATGAGTGCGAGAGCACTCCACCGGCCTCGGCCACGACTCCCGCCGCTCGCGCGAAGAGCGGGGTCCAGGCCACGTCCGAGTAGGGGATGACGATGACGTCGCCATGTGACACCCGTTCGAAGTCTGCGGTGCCCTGGACGATCCGTGCGGGACCTCGCACGCTTCCCCTGGATGTCGGGTTCCCGATCAGGGTGTCCCGCACGATCTCATCGGCCGTTCGCGGCACGAATGCATCGCCGTAGACGATGTCCGGCACGATCATCTCGCGAGCCGCCTCGACCGAGCTACGGCGCTCATTCACCAGCGCACGTGCGCTCCCCGCGGTCGGCGCCCCGTCCGACACCCAGGCCCGAAGCCCCTCAAGCTCCAGGAAGAAGACGTCGTCCGGAGCCTCGAGCAGTCCGCGGCGCACCAGGCGTGCACCGAACTCCAGGAACGTCTGCCGGAAGAGCCCGTAGCCCCAGGTATAGGTAGAGCTGATGGCTTCGCGGTAGACGCGGAAGGCGCCGGCTCGACGCCACAGCAGCCGTACGTACGGGCGTCGCAGGCGGGCAGCATGGGCTTCGAGAACGTCGAGGGTGAGAGCACTGTCGCGCTTGCTCGCCACGTCGGCACGGGACACGACCATGCGCACGACCGCGGCTCGGTCTTCGCGCCATGGAGCGACCGAGAAGTCATTGCCGCTGTCCGAGAGGTGGCCGAACCGGGATAGGAACGCGTCGATCGCGGCTTCGAACCCAGCGAGGTCCTGCCGCTCTTCAAGGGCTGCTTGCGGCGCCTCTTCGAGCGCTGCCCGAGCCGGCGCAGGTAGCGCCTCGAGCATGGCGTACAGCTCGTCGAGGGCTGGCTGCGGATCCCAGGACTCACGATCGGCTCGCCCAGCGACAGGGTCGATGGAGGCCGGGTCGAGGCCCGCGGCGGCGACCTCGCGCTCGAGCGCACGAGCGTAGAGGAGCATCTGCAGCGGCACCACGATGTTGGCGTACGCGGCGCGCTGGGTCAGCGTCATCAACTCGTCGACGCGCGCCAACAGGGCCATGTCGTCGAGGTCGCCCGGCACCACGTCGGCGATGGCCTCATAGGCTCGCCGCAAGGCGTGAACCTCCGCGCGCGCCCAGCGCCCCCGCTGCAGGCTGGAGCGCACGAAGCGCGGCATGCGATGGAGATGCCTGGCCACGCCCGGGCCGGGCTTGAAACTCGGTGCCTCGGGGCCCTTGGGCAGGCCCAGCAGCAGCTCCAGCGAATCACGCGGCATGCCGACGGCTTCGAAGATATCTCCGAGCGTGGTCATGTCGAAGTAGGCCCTGTGACCGAAGGAGCGCGCCAGGTCATGCGGCTCGACGTCGAGCGGACCCACCAGCTCTTCGAGCAAGTCGATCCAGGCCGCGTTGACGACGGGTACGTTGACGGTCCAGACAAGGGGCTTGATGACCCCCGGCAGCACTTCTCGCGCGATGCGGTTGGAGTAGACGCGCAAGCCCTCGATGCCGGTGATCGGTCGCGACTGCAGCCACCACAGCTGATGGCCGTCGTGGGCCCACTCGACATCGACCGGCCGGCCACTGTCCCGCTCGAGGATGGCCACGCCCTCGGCGACCTGTCGCACGATGGCGGCGGGGACCTGTCCCTCGTGTGGCTTCGTCGTGAACTCGCCCCACCGGCGAACCCAGCGCTCCGGCGTAACGCCGTCGTCAGCTAGTGCCTGCCCGCCACCGGGCACGGCCTCGACCACCACCTCGGCCAGGCCGGTGAGAGGGTTGCGACTGAAGGCGACGCCGGCTGCGCTGGCATCGACCATGGCCTGGACCACGACACCGATGGAGGGCAGACTGCTGATGCCGGAGTGTTCGAGGTACGAGTCGACACGCTCCCCACCGGTGGCGATCTCGCGGACCGTGGCGACCACGTCACCGGCTGCCACGTCGAGGCGGGTCGGGAACTGGCCCGCGAACGATCGTGTCTCGCCGTCGCCGATGTCAGCCGAGGCCCGCACGGCGTACCGCTGCGCGGGATCCAACCAGCGATCGAGCGCAGCTGTGAGCGTCTCGCGTGCGACCGCCTCGTCCGCTGCGACACCTGCCGCCACCGCCGCGGGGATGGCCACGGCCGGCGGTACCGACACGCCCTCACCCGCCAGCCACCAGATGGAGAAGGCCTTGCGGCCGACGGTCACGGCATCAGGGGGCGGTGCCTCCGCGTGCAGCGGCACGAGCGGGAGCCGGACGCGCGTATGTGGTGGATCAGTCCGGTGGCGGCGGGCTGCTGCGACCTTGAATCCGGGCCGGTGGCCGCGTTCATGGGCATGGGCCACACGGTGCGGCCGCGCATTCCGGGCCAGGAGCTCGATCGGGTTCACTCGGCCGCAGAGTCGATGAGCGGCTCGATCCACGCGGCCGCCATCTTGAGCAGCGCCGGGTCGTCATTGAGGCTGGGCAGCCGCATGGTCTCGATGGACCGGTGCTCACTCGCCAGTTCCTCCATGGCGTAGCCGACATCGAGGATGGTCTCGTGGTTGTCGGTCACGAAACCGATGGGCATGTACACGATCGCCCGAGCGCCTGTGGTGATGAGGTTGCGCGCGGCCTGCACCATGTCCGGTTGTGTCCAGCGACCCGGGGTGGGGTGGTTCATCCAGCCCACGCTGATGTTTGGGTACTCATGGACGAGCCGATCGCGCACCTGGTAGTAGAGCGCACGACTCTCTCTGATGCCGGTCTCGAAGCCCTTGGCCTTGTACGGGCAGCCGTGGTTGAGCAGGACGACGCCGATCTGGGAGCTGGCATAGCGCTCGCGCAGCGGGCGAACGCCGTCGCGGAGGTGTTGAGCGAGGCGCTCGTGATACTCGGCCCGCTCGTAGAAGCTGGGCAGGTAGCGAACCTCGCTGAGCCAGGCACCATCGTCACCGAGCGACTTGTTCACCTGCTCGAGCGACAGGCCACCGGTGTACACCGAGTCGACCACGAGGAAGGGATAGATGACCAGACGCTCGAAGCCGGCCTTGCGGATCACGGGCAGCACGTCGTCGGGCAGGTAGCCCTCGCAGAAGTTGAAGGCGGTGAAGGTCTCGACCCGGTCACCGTAGGTCTCGTGCAGGGCCTCTGCGATGCCCTCTCGCTGCCGCTCGAAGATGGCATTGTGCGGCGAGACGAAGTCGTTGGCGCGCTCGTACTCGGCGCGTGCCCGTTTGGCCAGCCGGCGCGACATGAACGGCACGACGCGGTCGGGGAACTTGATGGACTTGCTCACGAGCAGGTCGATGGACTTGCGGTTGTACTCGGTCAGGTCGTCGTTGTCCTCGACCTCACCGTAGCCGCACAGCATCACCGCTACTCGCTCGCCGTCTTCACGAGGATGGCCATGTCCGTCCTTCGTCATCGGTGTCCCTCCGCTCAGCGACTCGGGCCACGCATGCTGCCATACGTGCCACGGGTGCGCAGGCAGCTCACGGGCGGCAACCTCGGCCGGCTGAGCAGGGCGACGTCCCAAGGCGGGAGATGACCCGCTCGCCGGTCTCGACATCCCGTGCCGGCTTCGATGCTGGGCGGGCCGCGGCCGAACTCGAATTCAGGCTGACAACCGCGCTAGTGGCCGACGACGGTGGCGAAGCGCTGGTGGTAGTCCGGCGGCTCGAGCGCAGCTGCTGAAGTAGTAGTCGACCGCGATCACGCTGCCGGCGTCGAGCTTGACGAGGGCCACGATGTGGTCGGGCCCGTGGGCACCGGCGGCATCCTCGATGACGCCCTGGCCGATCCAGATCTGGCCCTCACCCTGCACCTGGCGCCACTCGATGCGCGGCGGCTCGCCGGTGCGGCTGCGGTACATGCCCATGATGCGTTCACGGCCGACGAACCTCTCGCCCATCTGCGGGCGGCCTTCGACGGCACCCGGGGCGAGCAGCGACTCATATGTGTCCAGGTCCCACTCCGCGAATGCGCGCAGGAACTTCCGGGCGACGACGCCCTCTTTCATGTGGCTCGTACCTCCTGTCGGCGCATCGTAGCCGTTCCCGTCCATCCGCACGGCCGCGACCCACGGGCCGGTGAGCCGGGCCCCGGGTGACCGGCCGAACCACGTCGGGGCCTCATCGGCACCGATGGCTGGGACGTGCATGACCCTAGGACCGCGCGAGAGGGCGGACCGGCCCATCCGGCGACTCGGTCGCGACCGATACCATCTCGCTCACGATGACCGACACACCCGATACCCCAGCTCCCGTCCAGGACGAGCGCCCACGTCCAAGAAGCCTGTCCGCAGCTCGCTGAAGACCTTCTTCAAGCCCAAGTCCGTGGCCCTCATCGGCGCCACCGAGAAGGCCGGCAGCGTCGGCCGCACCATCCTCAGCAACCTCATCGCCAGCCCCTTTGGTGGGACCGTCTACCCCGTCAACCCCAAGCGCCCCAGCGTCCTGGGCATCCAGAGCCATCCCAACATCGCCTCGGTCCCCGAGCAGGTGGACCTCGCGGTCATCGTGACCCCGCCCAGGTCGATCCCCGGCATCATCGAGGAGTGCGGCGAGGCCGGCGTACCCACCGCGGTCGTCATCTCGGCCGGCTTCAAGGAGGTCGGCGAGGAAGGCGCCCAGCTGGAGCGGGACCTCGTGGCCAAGGCCGAGGAATACGGGATGCGCATCATCGGCCCCAACTGCCTCGGCGTGATGAGCCCCATCGTCCGGCCTCAACGCCACGTTCGCGGCGGGCATGGCCAACAAGGGTCGCGTCTCGTTCATCGGTCAGACGGGCGCGCTCATCACGGCCATCCTCGACTGGAGCCTGCGCGAAGGTGTCGGCTTCAGCTCCATCGTCTCGCTCGGCTCCATGGCCGACGTGGGCTGGGGTGACCTCATCGACTATCTCGGCGACGACCCCGACACCGACGCCATCGTCCTCTACATGGAGACCGTCGGCGACGCCCGAGCGTTCCTGTCGGCCGTCCGCGAGGTGGCGCTGCAGAAGCCCATCATCGTGATGAAGCCCGGCCGCACCGAGGAGGCCTCCCGGGCCGCGGCCTCACACACCGGTTCCATGACCGGCTCCGACGAGGTCCTCGACGCGGCCTTCCGCCGCACCGGCGTGCTGCGTGCCGACCGCATCAGCGACCTCTTCTACTTCGCCGAGATCCTGGGCAAGCAGCCCTTGCCCAAGGGCCCCAACCTGACCGTGCTCACCAACGCCGGCGGCCCCGGCGTGCTGGCCACCGACGCGCTCATCCGCAGCGGCGGCAAGCTGGCCCCTCTCCGACGGAGACCATCGCCAAGCTCGACGAGGTCCTGCCGGCCACCTGGCGCAAGGCCAACCCCATCGACATCATCGGTGACGCGCCGCCCGATCGCTACGCGGCGGCCCTGGACATCATGGCCCATGACCCCGACAGCGACGGCCTGCTGGTCATCCTCACGCCGCAGGCGATGACCGACCCGACCAAGACCGCGCGCGAGATCATCCCGTACACCACCGACTCGGACAAGCCCATCATGGCCAGCTGGATGGGCGGCAGCGACGTCGAGACCGGCGAGCGCATCCTGGGCGAGGCCGGCCTGGCCACGTTCCCGTACCCCGACAGCGCGGCGCATCATGTTCACCGAGCTGGTGGCCTACAGCGAGAACCTCAAGTCGCTCTACGAGACCCCCGGCCTGACGCCCGAATGGGTGCGCCGACCCCAGCGAAGTCGCGCCAGGCAGCTCATCGAGCAGGCGCGCGCCGCGGGCCGGACCACGCTCTCCGAGCCCGAGTCGAAGGAGCTGCTCGACGCCTACGGCATCCCCGTCGCCGAGACGCGCATCGCCGCCACCGTCGAGGAGGCCGTCGCGGCCGCCGACGACATCGGCTACCCGGTCGTGGTCAAGCTCGTCAGCCACACCATCACGCACAAGTCGGACGTCGGCGGCGTGCGCCTCGACCTGCGCCGATGCAGACTGCCGTGCGCGAGGCCTTCACCGGCATCGAGACGACGGTCATCGAGCAGTACAGCGCCTAGCGACTTCGAGGGCGTCTCGGTCCAGCCCATGATCGAGCGCAACGGCTACGAGCTCATCCTCGGCAGCAGCATCGATCCGCAGTTCGGCCCGGTGCTGCTCTTCGGCCTGGGCGGCACGCTCGTGGAGGTCTTCAAGGACAGCTCGCTGGGCCTGCCGCCCCTGACCGCGACCCTGGCGCGCCGGATGATGGAGCGCACCAAGATCTACACCGCGCTCAAGGGCGTGCGCGGCCAGGACAGCGTGGACATGGCCGGCCTCGAGCAGCTGCTGGTCCGCTTCAGCGAGCTGGTCGTCGAGCAGCCGGCCATCGCCGAGCTCGACATCAACCCGCTGCTGGCCTCGCCCGAGCGCCTCCTGGCCCTCGACGCGCGCGTCATCCTCCACTCCGGTGACATCGCCGACGAGGACCTGCCCAAGCCGGCCATCCGGCCCTACCCGCGCAAGTACGCCAAGCCCTGGAAGTCAGCGAGAGCGGCCTCGACTTCGTCATCCGGCCCATCCGGCCCGAGGACGAGTCGCTGGTGGTCGACTTCCACGGCCGCCTCTCCAACGAGTCGGTGTACCAGCGCTACTTCACCAAGCTCGGCTACGAGCAGCGCGTCGCGCACGAGCGGCTGGTGCGCGTCTGCTTCACCGACTACGACCGCGAGATCGCCCTCGTCGCGGAGCGGCTCGATCCCGAGACCGGCAGGCTCTGCATCGGCGGCATCGCGCGGCTCATCCGCCTGCACAACTCCAACGACCGCCGAGTTCTCGCTCATCATCGCCGACGACTACCAGGGCCACGGCCTCGGCACCGAGATGGTCCGACGGCTCATCGAGGTCGGACGCGAAGAAGGTCTCGACCGGATCGTCGCCGAGATCCTCGGCGCCAACGGCGGCATGGTCCGCATCTGCCAGGAGCTGGGCTTCAACATCGACGCCGACGAGGATGGCGAGACCGTCCAGGCCGAGCTGATCCTCGTAGCGCCGACGCAGCCGCCGGCGACGGCCGGTGGCGAAGCTCACCCAGCGACGAGCGGCCGCCGTCCCCAGCGAGAGGGCGGCGGTCCGTTCGTCCGGGGCGATCCGCCGCGCGCCGATGCGCCGATATGCAGGAATGAGGCTGTGCTGTCGAAGCGTCTCGGTCGGCGCCGCAGGCGACGGCCGGGTGGGCCGCGGGCCGACGGGCGCTGGCGGTGTGGCAGGCCTCGGCGACCTGGCGCGCCCAGATGGGAGCACGCTCGATCTCGCCGTGCCGCAGCATCGGACGTTGCGAGACCTTGAACGATTCGGGCGCCATCACCATGTTGGCGCCGGCGTCGATCAGGCGCCGGCGGATATCCAGGGCCGCCGAGCCCGACAGCCGGCGCGGCCAGTCGAGACGGGTGTCGAAGGCCGCAGCATCGATACCGCGCAAGGCTTGCGCCGGGAGGCGATCGAAGAAGGCACGGACCGGCGGTGCGGCGTGTCGCCCCTCGGTCGGCGCGCCGACCACGAGCAGATCACAGTGGTCCCAGACGGTGGCTGAGGCATCCTCCGCGGCTACGACACGAACGGGACCGTAGGCTTCGAGCGCACCTGCGATCGCCTCCGCGACCCTTCTGGTGTTGCCGCTCCGGGAGCCATAGACCACGACCGTTCTCACGATTCACCTCCGGTCGAGGCCGGCCGGGCCTCGAGCGTATGGACAGGGATGAGGCCGGCGATGACACTGGGCGGCATGAGCATTCTCTCGGGGACGCGCGATACGGCTTCCGGTTCGTGCCGGCTGGCACGAGCGACGATGCCCGCCACCATACCGACCTTCTTTCGTAACCATCCTGCAACCTTGCGCTGCACGGAACCATGTGCCGAACGTCCTGTCCAGGGACGCCGATACGCCCTTCTGTAAACGATTGCATCCGGGCAGGAGTCCGCGCGCCAAGATGTCGCAGACTCGCGTGTGGCAGCCGCCGGCTGACGGAGCGGCTCGCTGGCGAAGCTACTCGATCGACTTCGAATCGACGGGCTTGGACCGGTAGCGGGTCACCAGCTCTCGGGCAGCCATCTGGTTCCGTACGGGCGGCAGGCCCTGCTCCATGAGCGCCAGGTCGTCGAGGACCATCTCGCCGATGTCATCGAAGGCCTGCGGGATGCCGCCGGCGCGATGCGCCTGCAGGACCATGTTCTCGACGGTCCGGGCGGGGTGGTCGGCCGGTGCCGGCTCATCGGGCCAGACATCGGTGGCGACCAGGAAGCGGCCCTCCGCGACGTAGCGGACCATGGCCTCGAAGTCGACGACGGCCGCTCGACTGGAGAGGATCACGCGTGCGTCCCGCGGGATCAGCATCATGTTCTCGGCGTTCAGCAAGTGCGTCGACTCATCGGTGACGGTGGCCAGCACGAAGAGGAACGTGCTCGTGCCCATGACCTCCTCGAGCGAAGCGGGCACCATGCCCGCCTCGCGGATGACGGCATCGGGCAGCCACGGGTCGTAGCAGCGCACGACCGATGGGCGGAACGCCTCCAGCAGCGGCAGCAGCTTGCGACCGATGTTGCCGTAGCCGAGGATGCCCATCTGCGAGCCGCGCAGCAGGATGGAATCAGCGGTGCTGGCGAAGACGTAGCCCTCACGACCTTCGCGGAAGGCACGGTCCTCTCGGCTGATGCCGCGCGCCAGGTCGATGGCCAGGCCGAGCGAGAACTCGGCCACAGCCTGAGCATAGGTGGGCATGCAGGCCACGACGTTGACGCCACGCTCGAAGGCCGCGTCGTAGTCGACGTTCTGGAAGAAGTTGCCTTCCACGTTGAGGATGCCGCGCAGCTTGGGGGCGCGCTCCAGTCGCTCGCGGGGCAGGTCGGGCTGGCCGATGATGGCGAAGACCTCCGGCAGGCAGGCATCGATGGCCTCCTCCGACGGATCGGCCTCTCCGTCGATGACGGTGTAGCGCTCGTTGAGACGACGCAGGGCGTCGTCGGTGAAGATGCGCTCGATGGTCTGCGGCGCTGGACGCAGCAGGACGACGGGCTTCTCGGTCGTGGCCTGATCGGACATGGGGACCCCCTCCAGGGCGTGGATGCGACGCCGCGTGGCGGCCGCGGGATGGACGCTCGATCGAGGGTACTGCAGCGTTCGGTCGCCGGAGTGGTGGCATCGCTAGAATCGGCGTCCATGACCGACCCCAGTCGCGAACCCGGACGTGAGGCCGACCGCCGTGGTCGCCAGGCGCCGGCCATCCCCGAGGGAGCCTCGATCGGGCCGCCCGACTTCATCGGCGTCGGTGTGCACAAGGCCGGCACGACGTGGTGGTGGGCACTGCTGGTGGGCCATCCCGATATCGATGGCGTGCCGCGGCGCAAGGAGCTGCACCTGCTCGACCGCATGAAGGACGAGCCGGTCGCGCAGGAGCAGAAGGACTGGTACTACCGCCAGTTCCCGCGGCTGCCGGGTCATCTCGCCGGGGAGTGGACGCCGCGCTACCAGGCACTGCCCAGGATGGCGGGCGTCATCAAGGAAGTGGCTCCCCGGGCCAAGCTGCTGACCATCGTGCGCGACCCGGTCGAGCGCTATCGCTCTGGACTCAACCAGTGGCACGCAGAGAACCGCCGACGTTCGCTCAAGCGTGACGAGCAGGCCGGCAAGCGTGAGGCTCGCATGCGCGGCTTCTACGGACGCCAGGTGCGGCGCCTCGTGGAAGCCGTGGGCCGCGACCAGGTCCTGGTGCTGCAGTACGAGCGATGCGTGCGCGAACCCGGCGCCCAGTTCGCGCGCACGCTCGAGTTCCTGGACCTGCCGCCCTACGACCCCGATCCGCGCCTGGTCAAGACGCGCGTGAACGAGACGGTCGGCACCAAGCGGGCGATCCCGGGCAAGGAGGAGCGGGTACTCATCGAGGAGTACGAGCCGGAGGTCGCGCTCCTCAAGGAGCTGGTACCGGATCTCGACCTCGCGCTGTGGCCGAGGTTCGCACACCTCGAGGGGGGCTAGCCGCAGTTCCCGGGAGTGACCGAGACATCGTGTCAGACCCCCGTTTCTCGCGAGGTGAACCATCTCGACGTACCTGGCGTTATTTCTGCTGATGCTGTACTCGGGGTGAGCGCGCGTGACCCTGCTGCTGAGCCCATGCCCCGAACCTACGAGAAGGCCCTCACATCGGTCGAGTTCGTGCTTGTGGTGAGCAGAGCAGGTCCGGTGGCCCGACCTGGCTGCGGGGGCATGTGGCCCGACCTGGTGACGGGGCCGGTGACAGGGGCCCGAGGTCCCTGGCCCTCTGCTCGTGACGGGCCCGCTGTCCCTGGCTCTCTCTGCTGCGGGCGTCGGCCGAACAGACGCCAGACCGTGGTGACCGCTGTCTCACGAACCCCGGCGAACGTCAGCTCGGGCTCGAGATCGTTCATGGGCTCGTCACGATCGTTGCGATACGCTGACGCCCGTCGTCATCTGCCAGGAGGCATCGCCGAGCATGTTCCTGTGGGGTCCCTGGATGGACCCGCCCTACATCGCCCTCTGCATCGCCACGCTCGTCATCTCGGGCACCTCGCAGATGTACCTCAAGTCCACCTTCAACAAGTGGAGCGGCGTCACCAACAGCTCCAGTCTGGCCGGCGATCAGCTCCGGGAACGGCTCGTTCGATGGGTCGAATTCTGCGGGCACTCGTGGGGCAGCGACGGGCATCAGCTTCAAGGACCCGCGCGGCGACCTGCCCGATCTACCGACCTCGCTCCACAACATCTCGATCGCCCGTCGGAACTAGGCGACCGCAGCGTGCCCTCGTGACCGATCCCCAGTACCCGGGGGAGCCAGGCTACCCGCCGATGCGAGTCGGCCCGTCCGGTGCTCCCAGCCCTCCGTCGCCCACGCCCGAGCTCCCGCCCGGCTCGGACGAGCCCGAGCGAGGACAGCGGGGCTGGTCTCGCCGCACCATCGTCGGGACCGCGTCGCTCATCGCGCTCATGGTCGCGATCGGACTGTTCGCAGCCTTGACGGTCACACCCGGACCGGACGAGGAGGCGCTGGCTCGACCCGCCGATGCGGACGTCGTGCTGGTCGGTGCGACGCCGCTCTCCTGGGATCCGGCCGCCATCGCCGATGGCGCCTCTGCGCAGATCGCTGACGCAGGTCTTCGAAGGCCTGACCGTGCTCGACGTCTCGGCACAGGTGCAGCCGGCACTGGCGGAGTCGTGGCGTGTCGAAGCCGACGGCCAGCGCATCGTCTTCGAGCTCCGGGACGGGCTGACCTTCAGTGATGGCACGCCCCTCACGGCGGAGGATGTGCGGCGCTCGTGGCTGCGCGTCATCGACCCGGCGAACCCCAGCCCGCTCTCCAGCCTGCTCGACGATGTGGCTGGTGCGGCGGCCTACGCGCGAGGCGAGGGGAGCGCCCAGGACGTCGGCATCCACGCCGACGGTCTCACGCTCACGGTGGACTTCGAACGTCCGGCTGCATTCTTCCCGGCAGTCGCCGCGGTGCCCAGCCTGGCCGTCGTGCCGCCGACCATCGACCAGCAGACGCGTGGTCCTCGGGATGGGCTGGCGTTCACGAGCAGCGGGGCATACGTCCCGGTCGACCAGGAGCTGGGCCAGGTCCGCCTGCGCGGCAATCGATCGTACTGGGCCGGGATGCCACCGCTCGAGCACATCACCGTCGTCACCGACGGCGGTGGACGGAGCAGCGTCGACATCTTCGAGGACGAGGCCGTCGACTGGACGCCCATCTCGCCGTTCGACGCCTCGTGGATCCGCTACGACCGCTATCTCGGCCCACAGCTGCGGCACACCGAGGACATGGCCGTCGAGTTCCTGGGCTTCGATACGACCGCCGCGCCGTTCGACGACGCCGCCGCCCGCCGCGCCGTGGCCATGGCCGTGGACTGGCGCCGGCTGGCCTCTTCGGCGATGGTGAGGTCCGGCCGCCGACGTCGATCGTGCCACCGGGCATCGCCGGGCACGGCGATGGCGACTACCTGCTGCCCTACGATCCCGAGAGGCGCGAGCCGAGCTGGCGACAGCCGGCTACCCCGACGGCGCAGGGCTTCCCGGCGGTCTCGCTGGCGACCTACGGCGTCGGACCGGGCGCGGCCATCGCCGTCGAGCTGCGAGCGCGAGCTGGGAATCGAGGTCGACGTGGAGCAGCGATCCTTCGACGAGCACTCCGACCTGCTCGATACCGATACGCCACCGATGTGGACCCTGGCCTGGAACGCCGACTACCCCCACGCTCACGACTTCCTGGGTCTGCTCCTGCGCAGCGGCAGCAGCGCCAACGTCGGCGGCTGGAGCGACCCCGAGTACGACGCTCTCATCGACGCGGCAGCGGCCACCGGCGACGCTGCCCGAGCAGGAACGGCTCTACGACGAGGCACAGGCCATCGTCCGCGACGAGGTCCCGGTCATCCCGCTCGACTACGGCGACAGCTGGTGGCTGAGCCGGGAAGGCCTCGAGGGCGGGTCCATCTCCGGTGTCGGCCTGCTGCGCTACGCCGATCTGGCCTGGGCCAAGTGATGCGCCTCATGCGGCTTCGACGAAGAGCCTTCCTCGCGGTCGGCCTCGTGCTGGCCACCCTGCTGACGCTGACGACCAGCGCAGGGGCGCAGCCTGAGGTCGAGTTCGGGGCGCCCCAGGCAAACGGCGCCTTCGGCGAGATCGTCACCTTCCGTACGACCTTCGCCTCAGACGCTCCGCCGATCGCGCGTCGAGCTGCTGACGCGCTGCCCGGCGAGTCCAGCGACCGCGTCAGCATCGCGTCGTGGAGTCGCGACCGGGCCGGAGACCTGGCGGGCCTCGTCGTTCCAGGGTGGCCACGTCGTGCCCAACACCACCTGGGACTATCGCTTCCGCGTCGTCGACCGAGGAGGGCGCCGTCGCTCGGGCCGAGCGCCAGCACCGGGTCCGTCGACGACGCGCCTCGAGTGGCGCCGCTCGACGGTGATCACGTCACCGTGTGGTGGCACGAGGGTAGCGGGACTTCGCGCGGCGCGCCCTGGACATCGCCGACGAGGCGCTGGCTGGCGGCCGCGAGAGTTGCTCGGAGTGCGCGACATCGAGCCGGTCGACTTCCTCATCTACTCCGACAGTCGCGCCTTCCGGCAGGCCCTCGGTCCGGCGACCCGCGAGAACGTCGGCGGCCAGGCGCACCCTGGCATCCGCACGCTGTTCGGTCTCATCGAGCCACGCCAGATCGATTCCGACTGGGTGGAGGAGCTGGTCACGCACGAGCTTGCCCACCTCGTCTTCGACGAGGCCGTCGACAACCCCTACCACTACCCGCCGCGCTGGCTCAACGAGGGCCTGGCCGTCTACCTCATCGCGGGGCTACGACGCCGGCGATCGGGCGCAGGTCGAGGGCGCCGCGCGATGGCGGCACGATCATCCCGCTCGAGGGTCTTGTCGGGCAGTTCCCGACCCGTGCCGCCCGCTCCGGGCCTGGCCTACGCCGAGAGCGTCGCGGCCGTCGACTACTTCGTCGAGACGTACGGCGAGGAGCACGCTCGTCGAGCTCATCACCTCGTTCGCGGACGGCACGCGGGGTCGATGAGGCCTTCGTGGCCGCCACCGGTGCGACTTCCTCGCCTTCGACGACGGCCTGGCTGGCACTCGCTCGGCGCGGAGCGGCCGGAGCCCTACGGTCCCGCGACCGGCCGAGCCCGGTCCCGTGCCGGATGCGGGGGCAACGCCGGGCGCCCTGCTACGCTGACGTCACCCATGTACGACCTCGCGCGACGCGCCCTCGATACGGCCACACAGCTCGGCGCCAGCTACGCCGACGTCCGCATCGTGCGCCGCCGCGACCAGAGTGCGCCATCGTCAAGTCCGGTCGGGTCGACGGCCTGAGCCTCGGCGAGACCGAAGGCTTCGGGGTCCGCGTGCTCGTCGACGGTGCCTGGGGCTTCGCCAGCTCCGGCCGAATGGATGGCCCGGCGGCCGACGAGGTCGCGGCGCTGGCCGTGCGCATCGCGCGAGCCTCGGCCCGCGTCGCCCGCCGACCCGGTCGTGCTGCCGACCGGCCACCCGCGCTCGGCCGCTACGAGACACCGGTCGAGGAGGACCCCTTCGAGGTGCCGCATCGACCGACCGTGGACATGCTGCTCGAGGCCGAGCGCGCCATGGCGGCCGTGAAGGGCACCACCACCACCAGCGCCGGACTATCACGCCTTCCGGGAGTGGAAGGAGCTCTACGCCACCGATGGCTCGCGCACCGAGCAGGTCATCACCCACGTCGGTGCCAGCCTCGAGGTCAATGCCGCCGAGCAGCGACGACGTGCAACGTCGCAGCTATCCCCGAGTCCGGTGGCTATCACGCGGCCGGCTACGAGCACGTCCGCGGACTCGACCTGCTCGAGCGTGCGCCCGTGCTGGCCGAAGAGGCCGTCGAGCTGCTCTCGGCACCGGTGCTGCCGCCGGGCCGGCGCACGATCGTGCTGCATCCCTCGCAGCTGTACCTGCAGATCCACGAGATCTGCGGCCATCCCACCGAGCTCGATCGCGTCTTCGGCACCGAGGCCGCGTACGCCGGCACCAGCTTCCTGACCACGGACAAGCTCGAGGCCGGCTTTCGCTACGGCTCCGACCAGGTCACGCTCGTGGCCGACGCCACCACGCCCGGCGGGCTGGGCACGTTCGGCTGGGACGACGAGGGCGTGATCGCGCAGCGGGTGCCGCTCGTGCAGCGAGGGCATCTTCAGCGGCTACCTTTCGAGCCGCGAGACGGCGCCGCGGATCGGCCGCGGCAGCGGCGGGGCCATGCGCGCCGACGGCTGGAACCGGCTGCCGCTCATCCGCATGACCAACATCAACCTCGAGCCGCGGCCGGGCATGAGCTTCGAGGACATCATCGCCGACACCGACGACGGCCTGCTCCTGGAGAGCAACCGCAGCTGGTCCATCGACGACCGGCGTCTCAACTTCCAGTTCGGCGTCGAGGTCGCTCGTGAGATCAAGAACGGCCGGCTGGGCCAGCTCTACCGCAACGCCACCTACACCGGGCATCACGCCGCAGTTCTGGGGCTCCTGCGACGCCGTCGCCGACGAGCGCAGCTGGCAGCTGGTCGGCGTGACCAACTGCGGCAAGGGCCAGCCGGGCCAGGGCATGCACGTCGGCCACGGCAGCAGCGGTGCCCGCTTCCGCGACGTCGAGGTCGGGGTGGGCAACTCGTGAGCGACGGCGCCGCGCCCGGACGAGGCACCGCGGACGGACCGCCATCGCCGACCGTGTCGTGGCCATGGCCCTCGAGGCGGGCGCGAGCCAGGCCGAGGCCGTGGTCATCGACAGCAGCAGTGCCCTGACCCGCTTCGCCAACAACGAGATCCACCAGAACGTGGCCGAGGCCGACACCGTGGTGAACCTGCGCTTCGTCGACGGCCAGCGCATCGGCGTGGCCTCCGCCAATCGCCACGACGATGACGCCCTGCGGCGGCTGGCCGAGAGCGGCCGCGACCACGGCACGGCTGCAGCCGGAGCAGGAGTGGTTTCGCTCGCTGCCCGGCCGCGGCCCGACCCCGCTGGTCCCCGGTGCCTACGCCGCCGCCACGGCCACGGCCGATCCGGAGGTCCGCGCCGCGGCGGCCGCAGCCGTCATCGCCGCTGCCGAAGGCGGTCGGGGCCCAGGCCTTCGGGCTATCGCAGACCGGGTCGGAGACGATCAGCGTCGTCAACTCGCTGGGCATCCGTGTCAGCGAGCCGCGCTCGCGGGCGCAGGTGCTGACGGTGATGATGGGCCCCGGTGGCGGGACCGGCTACGCCGAGCAGGTGGCCGTCGACGTCGACGGCCATCGATGCCTCGGCCATCGGACGGGAGGCCGCCGAACGCACCCGCGCCATGCACGACCCCATCGAGCTGCCGGCCGGTGACTACCCGGTCGTGCTCGACAGCTACGCGGTCATGGACTTCACCAAGTGGCTCGGCTACCTGGTGGTTCTCCGCCCTGGCCGTGCAGGAGGAGCAGTCCTTCTACGAGCGCGGCAAGGTCATCGCCTCAGCGCTGGTCAGCATCAGCGACGATGCCGCCGACCCAGCCGGCACGCCGGCCTCCTTCGACTACGAGGGCGTGGCCACGCAGCGCGTCACGCTCCTCGAGGCGGGCGTCTGCCGCGAGCTCGTGCACGACAACCAGACCGCCGCCCGGGCCGGGCGTCCGCTCGACCGGCCACGGCCTGCCGGCCCCCAACCCATGGGGCCCGTACCCGCTGCACCTGTCCATGGCGCGCCGGCGAGACACCCCGCGACGAGGTCATCGGAGGCCTCGAGCGGGGCCTGCTGGTGACGCGCTTCCACTACACCAACGTGGTCCACCCCAAGCAGGTCAAGATCACGGGCATGACCAAGGACGGGCTCTTCCTCGTCGAGGACGGGCAGGTCAAGGCTCCCGTGCGCAACCTGCGCTTCACGCAGAGCTACCTTGATGCGCTGGCCGCCGTCGAGGCGGTCAGCGTCGAGCGTCGAGCGATCGATGGCGACGGGTATCTCGGTACGATCGTGGTGCCCACCCTGCGTATCGGGTCATTCAGCTTCACGGGCACGACCGAGGACCTCTAGCCTCGGCCGACAGGAGCTCGAAGGGCTCGGCGATGTAGCGCCGCGGTCGGGACCTGCGACTCTTGGACTCCGTGGCAGGGCGTGCGCTGCTGCGTCGTAGCGCGAGGCCGCGAAGTCCGATACGCATTCGGTGACCGCTCCTGGTCGCCCCGAGCCACTGGCGAAGCCGACCCGCGCCGCATGAGGGAGAAGGATGACGTGCATACCTTGTGGTCGTCCCTGGCAGGGACAGTCATGGTCGTGCTGCTCGGCGGGCTGGGGAGTGCTGCGCTGGCCGAGTCGGAGTTCGAAGAGCTGGCAGGATGGCTGATGCCGGCAGGATTTCCTGGCCTTCGACGAGGGGGATTGCACGGTCGGTGACGCGACGACGGTCACAGTCTCAGCTGGTGTCAAGCAGCAGCGCGGCATGCCCATCACGTGTGGCATCACGTCGAGCGACCCGCGGCTCAGCGGGATCCAGTCGAGCGACTTCAACCAGGACTGCTACACGAGCGATGGCGGCGAGGTCTGCGTCTACTGGGGCACGCAGGGGATCGTCGGACCCGACGGGACGTGGGAAGGCTGGTTCACCGGGACCGTCGGCGAAGACGGCAACGGCTACCGCTACGTCGTGCTGGCCGGGACTGGAGGATACGAGGGACTCACGAACATCCGACATGCCATAGGGCCTGTGCCCTACGGCATGGAGGCTGGCGTCGTCTACGCTGGCCAGCCGCCACCGATCCCGGAGAGGCTGGCTGAGTAGCCCCCTCGCGCCACCTCGGCTGCCCCTCGAGTGCACGGGCATCCCGCGCACCCCGGTCCAGCTTGACCTGGCCGAGATCGCCTCCGTGCTGCTCGGCTGACCGCTGCAGACTCCCGCTGTCGTTTCGCGGAAGACTCGGCCTCGCCGCTCGCGCTCCGCTGTATACATGCGATCGACGTCATCTATCCTCGTCCCCAGGTAGAGGTTGACTACGGGCCAAGGGCTGGCACTTGCGGCTACGACCGGGCACCAGGCGCAGAGGGAACGGATGACCGAGATCAGGGAACAGGTCGACGACGCCGTCACGGTCGAGGGCGGCGCTGATGTCGACCAGGCCAAGGCGGTCCTGCGCAACCCCAAGTTCCTGGCCCTCTTCGGCTCGCAGATCTTCACCCAGATCGGCGGCAACATGGTGCTGTTCGGTCTTACCGTCACCGTCTTCGCCCTGACCAGCTCCAACACCTCGGTCAGCCTGCTGTTGCTGACGTTCCTGGTGCCGGCCGTCATCTTCGGTGCCGTGGCTGGCGTCTTCGTCGACATGTTCGACCGGCGTCTCATCCTCATCTCCACGAACTTCGCGCGCGGCGGGCTGTACCTGCTGCTGATCTTCTTACCCGACCAGCTCATCGTCATCTACATCGTCACCGCGCTGGTGGCCACCTTGACCACCTTCTTCGGACCGGCTGAGGCGGCCATGATCCCGTTGGTCGTCAAGCGCGAGCAGCTGATGACGGCCAACAGCCTCTTCATCCTCATGCTGCAGGCCTCGTTCGTGGTCGGCTTCGCCCTGCTCGGCCCGCTGGCCCACACCGTCCTCGGTGGCGAGCTGCTCATCATCATCGTGGCCGCCGCCTACGGCATCGCCGGCCTGCTCTGCTGGGTCCTACCGGCAGCACCGCCGAGCCAGGCCGGGACAGGCCTCGCTGGCCTCTGCCCGGAGCGCCGTCAACGCCACCTACGAGCAGCTCAAGGAAGGCCTGCAGTACATCCGCGACCATCACAACGTCGCCTGGTCGCTGACCTACCTGGCCATCGTGGCCTCGCTCATCGGCGTGCTCGGCTCGCTGGGACCGGCCTTCGCCAAGGACGTGCTCGGCCTCGAGGAGGGAGATCTCGTGGTCATCCTGCTGCCGCTCGGCGCTGGTCTCGTCAGCGGCATCGTCATCCTCAACCTCATCGGCAAGTACCTGCCCGCGCCGCAAACTCATCGAGGGCGGCATGATCGCGCTGGCCATCTCGCTGATCATCCTGGGCCTCGCTCAGAACCTCGAGATACTGCGCAACGGCGACGACATCAGGCGCTCTCGTCGTGGTCGTCGTGGTGGTCGCCTTCGCGGCCGGCGTGTGCTACGCATTCGTGGCCGTGCCGGCTCAGACGTCACTGCAGGAAGAGCTGCCCAGCGACGTGCGCGGCCGCGTCTTCGGCGTGCTCAACATGCTCGTGAGCCTGGCCTCGTTCCTGCCCATCATCATCGTCGGTCCGCTGGCCGACTTCATCAGTGCCGCTGCCGTCATCGTCGGGTCCGCGGTCATCGTCGGCGCCGTCGGTGTGGCCTCGATCGTCTTCGCCCACCCGCGCGTCACCGGCTCCGCACAGCCACGTCAACATCGAGCCGGTCGATCCCATGACCGTGACTACGGCCTCGTCCACGCTGAACCGGCCCATCCGATTGCGCTACATCGCCGAGGACGTGGAGGCTACGCGGCCCATCCAGATGATCGCCAGCCCGGTCGTGCCCGGCAAGGCCGGGCCTGCCGGGGAGCACAGGCCCGGCCGTCCGGATGGCTAGCGCGGCCACGCGATCGCGGTCATCTTCACCGGAGGCACCATCGCCATGCTGCCCGATCCGGTGACCGGCGCCGCCGTGCCCACGCTCGATGGCGCGGCCATCCTCGCCCGCGTGCCCGGCCTTGGCGTCATCGCCGAGCTCGAACCTATCGACTGGGGACTGGTGCCCGCCTCGCACCTGCGTTTCAGTCAGATCCTCGAGGTCGCCGGGCTCATCCGCCGAGCCGCGGAGCGTGACGATGTCGACGGCGTGGTCGTGGTGCAGGGCACCGACGTGCTCGAGGAGACGGCCTGGGCCTGGGACCTGCTGCACACCGCGGAGACGCCCGTGGTCGTGGTCGGCGCCATGCGCAATGCGGGCGATCCCGACTACGACGGGCCGGCAATCTGAGCGATGCCGTGCGCGTGGCAGCCGAGCCGCGTCTGCGAGGTGAAGGGGTGGTGGTCGTCATGGCCGGCCTCATCCTGCCCCCTGACGACGTCACCAAGACCGACAGCCAGGCGCTGGACACGTTCCAGGCACCGGACCAGGGGGCCCTCGGACGGCATACGCGACGGCCGGGTGGTGCTGGAGCGCCAACGGGACACTCGTCGTCCGCTGCCCGCGAGTCCCCGCCACCGCGGCCGAGCCGATCGCGCTGCTGACCGCGGTGGTCTCCACCGACGGCGACCTGCTCCGCGCCGCCGTGGGCAGGGGGCGACGGGCCTCGTGGTCGAGGCCACCGGCTCCGGCAACACCGACCCGGACCTGCTCGCAGCGGCCGCCGAGGCCATGGCGCCGGCGTGCCCGTCGTGCTCACGACGCGCTGCGCCTCGGGCGCCGTGGGGCCGCTCTACGGCTTCCCTGGTGGCGGCCGTTCCTGGCAGGAGGCCGGAGCCATCCTGGCCGGCACGCTGAGCGGTCCCAAGGCCCGGGTCGCGCTGGCCCTGGGGCTGGGCGCCGGATTGGACCGGGTCGGGCTGGGGCGGCTGCTTGGGGGAGGGTAGCCGTGCCTGACATCAGGGCCGAGCTCATCATCAGCGGCCGTATCGCCACGCTGCGGGGCTCGAGCGGCTTCGGCTGGGTCGAGGCGCTCGCCATCAGCGCCGGCCGAGTGGTGGCCATCGGCGCCACGTCCGAGGTCGAGATACTGGCCGGCCCGCGGACCACGCGTTGGCGACTGCCCACCGACCTCGTGGTGACGCCCTCGTTCACCGACGCCCACCTCCACTGGTCGCGGCCGCCCTCGGCGCCGAGCAGCCGGACCTGACCGGGCTGGACATGGCTGACGTGGTGGCCGTCATCGCCGCCGCGCACCGGGAGCTCACCGAGCGCGGCGACCCCGATGGCTGGCTGCTGGGCCACGGCTGGACCTTCGCCGACCTCGGCGCGTATCCGGATGCCAGCCTGGCTCGATGAAGCCGCCCCGGGTCGACCAGTGGCGCTCTGGGCCCACGACCATCACTCACGCTGGCTCAGCGCCCGCGCCATCCAGATGGCCGGCCTGGCCGCTGCCGGTGACCCGCCCTCCGGCCGCATCGAACGTGACCGCGACGGCCGCCCGACCGGCCTGATGTACGAGGCCGCGGCCGGCCTCGTCGATGCCTTCATCCCGGCACCGACCGCCGGCGATGTCGACTGGGCCATCGGCGCCTACGCCCGGACGCTGGCAGAGTTGGGTGTCACCTCGGTGCACGACCCCGGTGGCCTGGCGCCCGACCCCGAGCTTCGCGGGGGCCCCATCCACTACCGCGACATGGCGCGCGGGGGCCACCTGCCACTGCGGGTCATGGCCAGCGTCCGCGAGGACCAGCTCGACCGCGCCATCGAGATCGGCTTCCGCACCGGCCAGATGGTGGAAGAGGATGAGCGCGGTCGCTATCGCGACGGCTGGTTGAAGCTCTTCAGCGACGGGGCCCTCGGCAGCCGCACCGCGGCCCTGCTGGCCCCCTACGAAGCGGACGACCCGGCCGGTCCACCGCCGGGCGGCCCGCTGGGCATGCCGTGTGCGCAGCTACGAGCAGTTGGCCGAGGCCGCCGGTCGTGCCGCTGCTGCCGGCATCGCCAGCGAGATCCACGCCATCGGTGATGGCGCCGTGCGCACCGTGCTCGATGTCATCGAGGCCCTGCCGGCCGTGCCCGGGGCCATGCACCGGGTCGAGCATGCCCAGTTGGTGGATCCGGCCGACATCGCCCGCTTCGGGAGGCTGGGCGTGCCGGCCTCGGTGCAGCCGAGGCACCTGCTCAGCGATGCCGCCGCGATGCGGACGTCGTGGGGTGCCCGTGCGGCCGCGGCCTTCCCGCTGGCGGCGCTGGACGCGTCTGGCGCGCTTCTGCCGTTCGGCACGGACGCGCCCGTCGAGGCAGCCGACCCCTGGCCGGGACTGGCCGCAGCGGTCACCCGCCGTGGTGCAGGCTGGAGTGCGGCGGAGGCGTTCTACCCCGAAGCGGCCATCAGCCTCGAGCGCGCTCTTCGGGCAGCCTGCCTCGACGGCCCACGCTCGGCCTACATCCCCGATGAGGGCCACCTCGACAGGGGCGCCCGTGCCGACCTGCTGGTCGTGCCCGCGGCCATCTTCGCGGCGCCCACCCAGCCCGATGTGCTGGCCACGGCTCGCCCTCGGGCGACCCTGCTCGACGGCCAGGTCGATCTACCGGGCACCCGAATTCGAGCCCTAGCCGAACCGGGTCCGACGACCTAGTCCGAGGCCCAGCCCTTGGCGCGCTCCACGGCGCGGCGCCAACGCCCCACCAGCCGGTCACGCTCGGCCCGGTCCATGTGCGGCTCGAAGCGCCGGTCCAGCTGCCAGGCCGCCTCGACCTCCTCGGTCGAGGACCACACGCCGGCAGCGAGGCCGGCCATGAAGGCCGCACCCAGCGCCGTCGTCTCGGTGACCCGGGGGCGCTCCACCGGTACACGCAGGATGTCCGACTGGAACTGCAGCAGTGCGTCGTTGACCGCGGCACCACCGTCGACGCGCAGCGCCCCGATCTCCTCGGCCGCGTCGAGCGCCATGGACTTGAGCACGTCGGTCACCTGGTAGGCCATGGCATCGACGGTGGCCAGGGCGATATCCTCGATGCCGGAGCCGAAGGTCAGGCCCATGATGGCACCGCGCGCATCGGGGTCCCAGTGCGGCGCGCCCAGGCCCACGAAGGCAGGCACCACCACCACGCCGGAGTCGCGATCGCCGGCGGCCGCCAGCTGTTCGACGTCCTTGCTGGCGGCGATGGCCCGCAGGCCGTCACGCAACCACTGCACGGCCGCCCCGGCCACGAAGACCGAGCCCTCCAGGGCGTAGGCGGTCTGGCCCTCCTCGCCCAGCTGCCAGAGGATGGTCGTGAGCAGCCCGTGCTCCGAGGCGACCGGCGCCGTACCCGTGTTGAGCAGCGCGAAGGCGCCGGTGCCGTAGGTGTTCTTGGCCATGCCTGGCTTGAGGCAAGCCTGGCCGAAGGTAGCGGCCATCTGGTCACCGCCGACACCGGCGATGGGCAGCGCGGCACCGAGCACAGCGGGCTCGGTCTCGGCCAGCAGCGCGGACGACGGCCGCACCTCGGGCAACATGGCCATGGGTACGCCCACGATCTCGCACAGCCACGGGTCCCAGCGCCGTTCTCGGATGTCGAAGAGGAGCGTGCGACTGGCGTTGGAGATGTCGGTGATGTGGCTGCGTCCAGCGGTCAGCCGCCAGATGAGGAAGCTGTCGACCGTGCCGAAGCAGAGCTCGCCGGCCTCGGCACGTGCCCGCAGCCCCGGTGCAGCGTCGAGGATGTGAGCGATCTTGGGGCCGCTGAAGTAGGCGTCGAGGGGCAGTCCCGTGAGGGCACGCACCCGTGCCTCGTAGCCGGCCTCACGCAGCGCCGTGCAACGATCGGCGGTGACCCGGCTCTGCCACACGATGGCCGGCGCTACCGGCTCGCCGGTGGCGCGTTCCCAGACGACGGTCGTCTCGCGCTGGTTGGTGATACCCACCGTGGCGATGCCCGACGCGCCGCCGGGCACGGCCCCGAGCACCTCGCGGGCGGTGCCCAGCTGGCTCGCCCAGATGTCCTCGGGGTCGTGCGTGACATGGCCCGGGAACGGATAGCCCTGCGGGTACTCGCGCTGGGCCACGGCCACGACCGCGCCATCGCGGTCGAAGACGATGGCTCGTGACGAGGTCGTGCCCTGGTCGAGAGCGAGGACGTAGTCGGCGCTCATGCACGATCTCCCCTGGTCATCTGCTGGCTAGGCTCCGGGAACGTCGTACTCACGGTGGGCTGTGGCCAGGTAACCCTCGACCTCGGCTGCCTGACGGGCCTCATCCCAGCCCAGCCGCTGGCCAACGATCCGTGCAGCACGCGGCGCGATCGAGGCACCGCGGTCGCGACACGACATGGACAGCCGTATGCGCCGGGAGAGGACATCGTCGAGGTCCAGGGCCAGCTCGTGGTCCACGGCCCAGGCCAGCTCGGCCTCGAGCTCCGGGCGATCGTCTGCCAGCGGTCGCAACAGGTCGAGTTCGGCGCCGAGGCGAACGACATCGCGAGCCTCGGTGCCATGGCGATCGACCAACGCCAACGCGTGCGCATCATCGAGCCCGGTGCTGGCCGCCAGCTCGCTGGCCAGCCGGTCGAGCGCCGGCCGCGGTGCAGCACCGAGCAGCGCGATGGAAGCGGTCTTGCTGGGGGGGACGGCATCGTCCCCGTCGAGGGCGTAGTCGACGGCGTCGCGGGCCATCAGCCGATAGGTCGTGTACTTGCCGCCCGAGACACGCACCAGGCCGGAGTCCTCACGGTGGATGGTGTGCTCGCGGCTGACGCGTGCGGTATCGCCGCCGGGCGCACCCACCAGCGGCCGCAGGCCGGCAAAGGCCCCCACCGCATCCCCCCGCGTCAGGTCGGCGTCGAGCACGTCGTTGACGTTCTCGAGGATCTGGTCGACCTCGTCGAGCGAAGGCACGGGCCGGTCGGGCGCGCCATGGTCGGCTACGTCGGTCGTGCCCACCAGCCACACGCCGGGGTGGGGGATGACGAAGACCACGCGTCCGGGAACGCGCAGGGTCATGCCCACCTTGAGCGGCAGACGGTTGCGGTCGAAGACGAGGTGGGTGCCACGACTGGGCGCGAGCTTCATGGTGCTGCCACCGAGCCGGGCCTCGGGATCGCCCAGCCACACGCCGGTGGCGTCGATGACCCGGCTCGAGCGCGCCTCCAGCTCGGCGCCACCGAGCAGGTCGGTGACCTTGACGCCGGCCGACCTTGCCCGCCTCATCGGTGAGCAGGCCGGTGACGCGCGCGCGGGTCACCGCGGTCGCGCCCCGATCCAGCGCGGTCCGCGCCACCGTGATGCTGAATCGAGCATCGTCCTCGACGCCATCGCTGTAGGTCACGCCGCCGCGCAGGCCCGCTCGCTTGATGGGCGGGATGAGCTCAGCCACCGCATCGGAGTCGAGATGGTGGGCTCGACCGCCGTCGCGAGCCGCACCGAGCAGGTCGTACAGCGTGAGGCCTGCCCCCATGAAGGCGCGGTGCACGAGCGGCCAGCCGTAGACAGGGAACAGGAAGCGCTCCAGGCGTACCAGGTGCGGCGCCAGCCGCAGCAACCGCGAACGCTCCGCCAGTGCCTCGCGCACCAGCTGCAGGCGCAGGTCTTCGAGGTAGCGCAGCCCACCGTGGATAAGACGAGAGGACCGCGACGAGGTGCCGACCGCGAGGTCGTCCTGCTCGATGAGCACCGCCTTGAGACCACGTGAAGTGGCGTCCAGGAGCGCACCTGACCCGACGATGCCGCCGCCGATGATGATGATGTCCCAGCTCTCGTCAGCCAGACGCGCCAGGGCGATGTGCCTGGCCTCGGGCACTGCGGTGCTCAAAGTCCCTCCTCGGTCGTGTCCCGATGCTACGCCCTGCCGGACTCCTCGTCCGGGGTCTCGGGCTGGGCGGCCCGCAGCTGCTCGGCCGCATCCTCCGCGCTGATGTCGCGCTGCGGTTCGGAGAGGAGCTCGTAGCCGACCATGAACTTGCGCTTGGTGGCTTCCAGCAGGGGAGGCAGGAAGTGGGCATGCACCTGCCAGGGCTCCGTCGCCTGGCCGTCGAAGGGCGCCTGGTGCCAGCCCATCGAGAAGGGCATGGGCTGGTCGAAGAGCGCATCGTAGCGCCGCATGAGCTGCTGCATCGCCCTCGTCAGCCCCTCGCGCTGAGCGTCGTCGAGATCGGGGATGCGCGCGGCCGGTCGCTTGGGCACGAGCAAGGTCTCGAACGGCCATACGGCCCAGAACGGGACCAGCGCCAGCCACTCGTCGTCCTCCTCGACGACACGGACCCCGCCAGACTCCTGCTCGACCACGTCACGGAGGAGACGTCGGCCGCTGGACTCGTAGTAGCGCCGCTGCGCGGCATCCTCGCGTGCCCCGCGCTCGGGCAGTGCGGCGCCCGACCAGATCTGGCCGTGCGGGTGCGGATTGGAGGCGCCCATGGCCTCACCGCGGTTCTCGAAGATCTGCACCCAGTGCCACTCGGCGCCGAGGTCCAGCGTCTGCTCGGCCCATATGTCGATGACCTCACGAACACCGGCGCCGTCCATGCCCGTGAGCGTCAGGTCGTGCCGCGGGCTGAAGCAGATGACGCGACAGGTACCCGGCTGTGCCTCGGCCCGGAGCAGCCCATCGTCGAGCCGCTCGTCGCCGGCGTCCGGCCGCAGCGCCGCGAAGTCGTTGGTGAAGACATAGGTCGAGGCGTAGTCAGGGTTCTGAGCACCGCTGACACGGGAGTTGCCCGGACAGAGATAGCAGCCCGGGTCGAAGGCCGGGCGTTCGTCGGGGGCAGGACGGCGCTCCTTGCGGCCCAGCCAGGGACGCTTGGTGCGGCCGGCCGAGACCAGCACCCACTGGTCGGTGAGCGGGTCGTAGCGGCGATGGGGCCCGGTGGGGAGGCCCATCAGCGTGGGGCGCCCACAGCGACCGTTGGACGCGCGTGCGAGAGCAGCGGTGCAACGTGGTCGCCGGGACCAGTCAGCAGCAGCTGGCCGGCTCGATCCTCGAGGATGGCCCGGGCCTCCTCACTGAGGCCGAGGTCGGTGATGATGATGTCGGCCCGATCGAGACGAGCGATGGTGCTGACCCCGGTGATGCCCCACTTGGTGTGGTCGGCCGTGACCACGAGATGGCCGCCGGTCTCGATGAGCGCCTGGTTCGTCTCCGCCTCGAGCATGTTGGGCGTGGTGAAGCCGGCCCGCTCGTGCATGCCGTGTACGCCGAGGAAGACGAGGTCGACGTTGACCGCACGCAAGGCGCTGACCGCGAAGGGGCCCACCAGCGCGTCCGACGGCGTGCGCACACCGCCGCTGAGGATGATGGTCTGGTCACTGCGGCCACCGTGGTAGAGCACCTCGGCGGCCGGCACGGAGTTGGTGACCACGGTGAGCCGGGGAACCTCGGCGAGAAGCCGGCTGACCTCGTAGGTCGTGCTGCCGGCCGAGACGGCCACGGCCATGCCCGGCTCGACCATGGCCGCCGCCGCGCGCGCGATCGCCAGCTTGCTGTCGTGCTCGAGCGTGCGTTTCGTATCGAATCCCGGCTCGTGTACAGCTGAATTCGCGCAACAGCGTCGCGCCGCCGTGGACCTTGACCAGGTGGCCCTGGGTCTCGAGCACCTCGAGGTCACGGCGCACGGTCATGTCCGAGACATCGAGCTCGCGCATCAGGTCCGAGACGCGCACGGCTCCATCGGCACGAAGCCGGTCGAGGATGTAGGCGTGGCGCTGTGGAGCCAACACTGGTCGAGTTCCCCCTGCATGGGCGAGCTTGGTTCGCGATCGATTCTGCCGCCTATTCCACCAGAAGTCAACGTGGACGCACCCAGGAGTTAGGGATACGCACGAATCAGGTTGACAATCCCCCACTATCGGACGCACAATCCACCTGAACCTTGTCGGTTTCTGTTGGGCCGTTGCGAGTCCACAGCCACAGGAGGAGGAACAAACATGGCGTTCCCTGAAACCCGCGCACCCCGGCGCTTGACGGTCGCTGCGACCGCGCTGGCGACCGCTGCGCTGGCAGTCACCAGCATCGGCGTTGCGGCGCAAGACAACCAGACGACGATGCGCTCCAATGCCTTCGACCCAGTCCCCCAGGCGGCGGTCGCCGCGATGATCGAGTACTGCGAGGAGCAGACCGGCGTCGACGTCATCGTCAACACCCTCAACCACGAGGACTACCAGAACAGCTTCAGCCAGGCGCTCCAGGCGAGGCCTGAGGACATCCTGATGTGGTTCGCGAGCGCGCGCATGCGCTTCTTCTCGGACCAGGGGCTCTTCGGCTCGATCAGTGACGTCTGGGACGGCATCGACAACATCTCGGAGGGCTTCAAGGTCGCCTCCAGCGGTGCCGACGGCGAGCAGTACGGCGTCCCCTTCAATACCTACCCGTGGGTGGTCATCTACCGCAAGTCCGTGTTCGAGGAGAACGGCTGGGAGGTCCCGACCACCATCGACGAGTTCAAGGCCATCGGCGACGACGCCCTGGCCAAGGGCATCATCCCGCTCGCCTTCGGCGACGTCCAGGGCTGGCCAGCGATGGGCACCTTCGACATCATCAACATGCGGCTGAACGGCTACGATTTCCATATCGGCCTCATGGCGGGTGAAGAGAAGTGGACCGACCCGCGCGTCAAGGCGGTCTTCGAGGAATGGCGCGAGTTGGTGCCCTACCTGCAGCCCGGCGGCACCGGCCGCGAGTGGCAGGAAGCCGCACAGGCGCTCTTCAAGAAGGAAGCCGCGATGTACTTCCTGGGCACCTTCGCCGGTGAGCAGATCGGCGCCGCGATCGGCGATAGCGCAACCCCCGAAGAGGTCGCCGCGATCGTAGACGACACCGACTTCTTCGCCTTCCCCGTGTTCGGCACGGAATTCGACGCGGAGATGGGCATCGACGCGCCCATCGACAACCTCGTGATGGCCGCCGACCCGGCCAACCCCGAAAACGCCAAGGCCATCCTGGCCTGTGTCGCAACGGGCCCGGCCCAGACGATCTTCGCGCTAGCCAACCCGAACCTCGTCGCGGTCGCCGACGATGCCGACACGAGCGGCTACTCGGCCTTCCAGAAGAAGATGTCGGAGATCATCGGAGCGTCCGGTGCCATCGGGCAGTTCCTTGATCGGGACACGCGCCCTGACTTCGCGGGCCCGCAAGGCATGCAGGGCTTCCTGATCAACTTCATCGACGACCCGGACCAGGATCTGGATGTCTACCTTCAGCAGATCCAGGACTTCTGGGACACCCTCCCGCCGCTGTTCTAGCCGCAGCTAGCACGAGCGCACAGGAGCGAACGAACAGGTGACTGAACGAGTCGCCGACGGAGCGACCTCCGCTCCCGGCCCACAGGCCGGGGCGGAGGTCCCTTCGAGCAAGGCCCCCAAGCGGAAGCGCCGCTACAGCCCGCTGAACCGCAGGGACAAGCTGACGCTGTTCCTGATGGCCGGCATCCCGACGCTCATCGCGTTCATCTTCATCGTCATCCCACTGCTCCTGTCGATCATCCTCTCGTTCGGCCAGTGGAACGGCATCGGCGATCCCCTGGAGCGGATCCGCTGGGTCGGCTTGCTGAACTACGACGTCCTCTTCAACAAGTACCCCTTCTTCTGGCCTGCCCTGGCCCACAACCTCATCTGGCTCGTCTGGCTCGCGCTCCTCGCGACCCCGCTGGGCATGTTCCTCGCGGTGCTGCTCGACAAGAACATCCGCGGCACGCGCTTCTATCAGGGCGCGCTGTACATGCCGGTGGTGCTCTCGCTGGCCATCATCGGCTTCATCTGGACGCTCATCTATTCGCCGGACCAGGGACTGCTCAACAACGTGCTCGGGACCACCAGCCGGGACCCCGGATTCATCAACTGGCTCGGTGACCCTGACATCAACCTCTTCTCGGTCTTGGTGGCTGCGAGCTGGCGGCACGTGGGCTACGTGATGATCCTCTACCTGGCCGGGCTCAAGGCGGTAGATCCAAGCCTGCGCGAGGCCGCGCAGATCGACGGCGCCAACGAACGGCAGACCTTCTTCCGGGTCGTCTTCCCCGTGCTGAAGCCGATCAACATCGTGGTGGTCGTCATCACCTTCATCGAGGCGCTGCGAGCCTTCGACATCGTCTACGTCATCAACCGCGGCCTCAATGGGCTCGAGCTGCTTTCGGTCCTGGTCACCAACAACATCGTCGGCGAGGGGGTCCGCATCGGCTTCGGTTCGGCGATCGCCGTCGTGCTCCTGTTGATCTCGATCATCCCCATCACGGCCTTCCTCATCCGCATGCTTCGGGACGACTCGCTATGACCACATCGACACGACCCGGCAGCCCTCAGGGCGGCGCCAAACCACCGCGACATCACGACTGGCGACGGGCCGTACTCCACGGCTTCCTGCTGGCCATCTCGCTGGTATGGCTGTTCCCCCTGTTATGGGCGGTCTACACGTCGTTCCGACCCTTCTCCGATACCGCCCAGAACGGGTACGTCTCGATCGCGCGGACCCTCACGCTCGACAACTACGTCAATGCCTGGAACGACAGCGAACTCGTCCGATACTTCTTCAACACGGTCATCATCGTGGTGCCGGCCGTCATCATCGTGCTCTTCCTGGCGTCGATGTTGGCGTTCGTCCTGTCCCGCTACAGCTGGCGCTTCAACCTCTCGCTGCTCCTGTTGTTCATTGCGCTGAACATGCTCCCTCCGCAGGTGCTCATCACACCGCTCTACCGCATGTTCCTGCGCATCGACGTGCCCCCGCCGTTGAGCGACAACGGCATCCTCTACGACCAGTACATCGGCATCACCATCGTGCACATCGCCTTCCAGCTGGGCTTCTGCACGTTCGTCCTGAGCAACTACATGAAGACGTTACCCAAGGAATTGAACGAGGCCGCGCTCGTAGACGGGGCCTCCGTCTGGAAGACGTTCCACACCATCATCATGCCCTTGACCCGCCCAGCGCTCGCGGCCCTGGCCGTGCTGCAGACGACTTGGATCTACAACGACTTCTTCTGGGCCCTGTTCCTGATGGGCACCGGCAGCAAGTTCCCTGTCACCTCGGCGCTGAACAACCTCAAAGGTCAGTTCTTCGCGGACAACAACCTGCTGGCGGCGGCCTCCTTGCTGATCGCGTTGCCCACGCTGATCGTGTTCTTCGCTCTACAGAAACAGTTCGTCAGCGGCCTCACATTGGGCTCGACGAAGGGTTGACGGACCAAGCTCCCGCGGCACCCGATCCGGCTGCTCACGGTGGCGGCTTCCGGAGCGACCGGAGGCCGCCTCTGCGTTGACCATCAGCAGCGGCTTGGAGGGAGTGGCTAGGCCTCGACCAAGCCGGCGCCGGCGACAGCACGCACGGTCCACAAGCGCGGCCTCACCCCCGCGCGCGCCGGGTACTCACGCTCGACATGCGCGCGCAGTGACTCCCCAGCGTCTCGCTCAACCATGGTGATGGTGCAGCCGCCGAAGCCGCCGCCGGTCATGCGTGAGCCGACGACCCCGGGCACCTCGAGCGCGATCTCTACGAGCGCGTCGATCTCCGGGCCGGTGATGGCGTAGCGCTCGCGCATCGAAGCCTGGCTGGCGGCCATCAGCGCGCCGAGGGCAGCTCGGTCGTCGGCCTCCAGGGCCGCGACCGCGTCGAGTACGCGCTGGTTCTCGGTGAGGACATGGTAGGCACGGTCGTAGTCGATCGGGTTGATGCGATCGCGATAGGCGTCGAGACGGGCCATGTCGATGTCCCGCAACAATGTGACCTCGGGGTCATCCGCGGCCACGGCAGCCACGACCCGTTCGCAGGCGGCGCGGCGGTCGTTGTATTCGTTGTCCGCATGACCGTGCGAGACGCCGCTATGGATGACCACCAGCGCCAGCTCGTCCGGTAGCGGCACGGCCCGCCACTCGGTCGAGCGGCAGTCGAAGAGCAGGGCGTGGCCATCGACACCGCAGGCGGAGGCGAACTGGTCCATCAGGCCACACCTCACGCCGACGTGGTTGTTCTCGGCGTACTGGGCGATCTGCGCCACCTCGAGCGGGCTCACCGCCGGCCCCGATGGCGCGGAGAGGGCCCAGGCCGTGACCACCTCGAGGGCCGCTGATGAGGACAGGCCCGAACCGATGGGTAGCGTGCTCACCAGCAGGCCGTCGAAGCCCGCGACGGTCTGACCATGCTCGGCCAGCGCCCAGGCCGTGCCGGCCATGTAGTCATGCCAGGCGTCACCCCTGGGCGGAAAGGGATCGAGGCTGATGGCCGCGGTCTCGTCATTATCATCGCGCCTGATGCGGATGCGCGGTTCGGCGACGGGCAGCAGGGCGATACGGACGTCCATGTCGATGGCGAAGGGCAGCACGAAGCCGCCGTTGTAGTCGGTGTGCTCGCCGATGAGGTTGACACGCCCGGGAGCCCGCACGACCAGCACCTCGTCTTCACGTCCGGCGGCCTCCGGATAGGCGGTCACGAAGCGCTCGATGAGCTGGCTGATGGAAAGGCCGGCCGGTGTCGTCACGACCCTGATGGTAGGGGCCACTCCGCCACTACGCAGGCCGGTCGTGGTACCGTCTCCTGCGCCTTGAGTCGTCGCCTTCTCGTGTCCATCGCCCTCATCGCGTCCCTGCTCGTGCCGACGCTGTGCTTGGCTGTCGAGGCCGCGGAGGCGACCGCCCCGCCGGAGCCTGCGGCATCGCCCTCCGCGCCCGCAGAGGAGCTCCCGGCCACGCCGGACCCGACCGCGCCTGAGGCCAGCCCCACACCCCAGCCCTCGCCGGAACCCGACTTCATCGTCGGCGACTGGGAACTCCGCAAGGTGGCCTGGAAGCACCTGCGTCTCAACGGTGGGCCGCTCCTGCCCATCAAGACCGTGGGGCCGCAGGACAGCCGAGGCGTGCCCATGCGGCCGCTGGGTCCCGGTGGAAAGCTGGTCTACAACCCCACCGTCCTGGCGCAGCAGGGCCTGAAGCGGCTGGACGCCTACGTCCGCACCGGGAACACCGTCCACCTGCGTCAGGCGCGCAAGTACGCCGACGTCCTCGACGACCTCGCCACCGGCAACCGCAAGCGCCGCTGGCAGCCTCACGACTACGACTTGAGTGACCAGGGGGCGGGCTGGGTCAATGCCAACTCACATGGCCTGGTGCTGTCGTTCCTGTCCCGCTTCCATTCCGTGGTCGACTCTCCGCAGCGCCTCGCCGATGCCGAGCTGCTGCTGGCAGCGTTCGAGCAGCGAGAGGGCAACAAGCGCTGGATCAGCACCGTGACCGGCGGCGACTACCTCTGGTTCGAGCACTGGCCCGATGGCCGCTTCGAGCACACCCTCAACGCCCATCTCAACGCCATGTTCGGGCTGTACGACTACTGGCTCGCGACCGGCTCCCCGTTGGCTGAGCAGTACTTCCTCGGCGGCGCCGCCACGGTGCGCGAGAAGCTCTATCGCTTCCGGCGCAAGGATGAGCTCTCGCGCTACAGCCTCAGCGGCACGGTCGGCTCGCTGCACTACCACGACACGCACGTGGACCAGCTGCGCATCCTGGCCCGGATCGACCGGCGACGACTGGTTCGCGAGGCAGGCCGACCGATTCGAAAAGGACGAGGCGGCCTGGCGGCGGGCCAACCGCGGCCGAGGCCGCTGAGCCGATGGGCCCGGACCCCGCCGTGAGCCCGCGGGCGCTACGATTGCAGCGAGCCGCATGGCCCGAACACGGGGCGTGGCATCTGACTTCGCGGAGGGAACGACACACATGATCCAACGTGCTATCGGCGTCACCGTCGGCGCCATCGTGACTCTCGTCTTGCTCGTCTTGTTTGCCGATGTAAGCCTCGATCGGGCTATCGCCCCGGTGGTCATCGGCGCGGTGGCCGCGTGGGCCTGGCCGGTCGTCATCGCATTCTGGCTCGGTCGTCGTGCCAAGCAGAGGCGGAATGACCAGTTCGATGCCGAGGTCACGCGCCAGGTGAACCAGCAGACCAAACGCTAGCCTGCTCATCCTGGCCAACGCGGGCCAGAGCCACATCCTCACTCCCACGCCGGCCGGCGACGCATCGCCGGCCGCTCGGTATCGCGCTGCGTGACGGACAATCACACCAAGTCGTACTTCCGCCCTGACATCGAGGGCCTGCGCGCCATCGCCATCGGCGCCGTGCTGCTCTTCCACGCCGGCGTGCCCGGCGCGGACGGTGGCTTCATCGGCGTCGACGTCTTCTTCGTCATCTCCGGCTTCCTCATCACCGGGTTGCTGGTGCGTGAGTGGTCGAGCCACGGCCACATCGATCTGCTGGTCTTCTACGCGCGACGCTTTCGCCGCCTGCTGCCGGCAGCCCTGCTGGCCATCGCCGTCACCACCATCGCCTCGTGGCTGGTGCTCTCCCAGTTGCGCTTCCCGAGTGTGGCCGATGACGCCGCCGCGGCCGCGCTCTACGTTTCCAACATCCGCTTCGCCCTCAATGCCATCGACTATCTCGGCAGCGAGGTGGCGCCGTCGCCCCTGCTGCACTTCTGGTCCCTGAGCGTCGAGGAGCAGTTCTACCTCTTCTGGCCGCTCATCATCATGGTCTCGCTGCGGCTGCTGACCCTGAAGCGGCTGTGGCTGGTGGTCGGCGGCGTGGTCATCGGCTCGTACGTGCTGGCCCTCATCTGGACCGACATCGCCGCTCCGTGGGCATTCTTCTCACTGCCTACTCGAGCCTGGCAGCTCGGCGTCGGCGCACTCATCGCCATCGGCCTCATCCGCTTGCCGCGACAGCTGCCGCCGATGGCCGCCGCGACCTCGGTGTGGCTGGGCCTCGCGGTCATCGTGGTCGGCGTCGTCACCATCGGCTCGGATACGCCATATCCGGGCGCGGCCGCCCTCATCCCGGTGGCCGGCACGGCACTGGTCATCATCGGCGGCTCCCACAGCTCGACCTTGCCGTCACGCCTGCTCGCGACCCGGTTCCCGCGCTGGGTCGGGCGCATCTCCTACTCGCTGTACCTGTGGCACTGGCCCCTGCTCGTACTGGTACCCATCGCCCTGGGCATCGACAGCGTCGCCTTCAACCTCTTCCTCGTGGTCGTCGCCACCGGCATGGCCTGGGCTAGTACCGAGCTGTACGAGGCGCCCATCCGCCAGGGCCGGCTATTGGCCATGACACCACGCAAGAACGTCATCACGGCCGTCGTCGCCTCGGTCCTGGTGGCCACAGCGGCACTCGCGGCCGGCGCTATCAACGAAGGCCCCAAGGGCACCCGCGACGACGGCGCCGTGTCGCCATCAGGCACCATCGGAGCAGCGGTGCGCTCAGGCCCGGTGCCCGCGGATCTGACGCCGCCACTCACGGGTGCCTACTGGGATCTGCCCGACGGCTACGACGACGACTGCCACCTCGACTTCCCGGAGGTCGAAGCGCCAGGATGCACCTACGGTCCAGAAGACGCGGCCACGACCGTGCTCCTGCTCGGCGATTCCCATGCCCAGCAGTGGCTGCCCGCGCTGCAGTCGCTGGCCGAAGAGCGCAGCTGGCGCTTGCGGGCCATCACCAAGGCGGCCTGCCCGATGATCGACGCTACCGTCTGGAACGGGCCCCTCAAGCGCGGCTATCGCGAATGCGACGAGTGGCGCGAGCGCGCTCTGCGACTCATCGAAGAGGAGGACCCGGCGCTGGTCTTCGTCTCCTCGGCAGACATGTACGAGCTCGTCGATGAGGGAGGTGCGCGACTCGAGGAGGGCGACGAGGCGGCGGCGGCCGAGGCGCTGACCCGGTATCTGGCCAGGATGACCGAGCGTGCCCCGGTCATCGTGCTGGCCGATACGCCGCGCGTCGGCTACGACCCCGCCGAGTGCCTGGCCACCAGCGACGACGTCGCCGACTGCGATATCGACCGGGAGCGCATGTTCGACGCTGCGTACGCGCGGATCGAGGCCGACGCCGCCGCGGCGGCCGGGGCCGACCTCATCTCGGCGGCCGATTGGCTCTGCTTCGAGGACGATTGCCCCCTGATCCGCGGCTCGAAGCTCGTGTATCGTGACCGCCATCATCTGACGGCTACGTTCGCGGCGCTCCTGTCGCAGCGACTGGGAGCCGCTATCGACGCCGCCACCGGGGACGCTGACTCTGATACCTGACCTGACCCGCCGCACCACCAAGGCCACGCTTGCTTCGCTCTTGCTGGTCGCGCTCGTAGCACCGCCGGCCAGTGCCGCCGACCGAGACCATGACGGCCTGCGAGACGGTTTCGAGACGAAGTACGGCGTGACCTCGCCGAACCGCCCGGACTCCGACTGGGACGGCGTCGTCGACTCAGCCGAGGATAGCGACGGCGACCGCCTCAGCGATCGTGGAGAGCAGCGCTTCGGCACCGATCCCGGCAAGAAGGACACCGACGGCGACGGTACGCCCGATGGTGCCGAGGACAAGGACCGCGACGGCAGGTCGAACGCCAGGGAGCAGGATCAGCGACGGGTCCCGGCCGGGCTGCAGCCCAGCCTGGCCAAGGCTCCCTACGACAAGTCGCGCCTGACCAGGGGCTGCGCACCGGCACACGGCACGTCGCGGCTCGTTCGCTGCAAGTTCGGCGCCAGCGGCTCGTCCACACGCATCGTGCTCATCGGTGATTCCCACGCCACCATGCTCACCGACCCCATGGCCCGGGCGGCCAAATCGGAGGGCTGGCGGTTGGTGACGATGCTCAAGGGTGGCTGTATCCCTATCCTCGCGACCATGAACCGCGACCAGTACCGCGCCGACCGGGGCAGGAGCTGTCGCGCATGGCGGCGCAAGGCCATCGATGCCATCAAGGCCAACCCGCCGGACCTCGTCATCCTCACCGCAAGCGAGAGCTACGTGCTCGTCGACGATCGCGGCCGGATCATCCCCGAGCGCCTTCGGCCGGCACGGTGGCGCAAGGGTATCGAGCGCATCGCCGCGCAGATACCGCCGGCCACGAGGTTCCTCGTGCTCGGCGACGTGCCCGACAACGACAAGCACCCGGTCCGCTGCCTGAAGGCCAACCCACGTGACATGTCGCGTTGTCTGACCGGCCGCCTGCCGCTTTCGAAGCGCAGCGTCGAAAAAGCGCAGCGAGCGGCCGTGGCCGCCTACGGTGCGCAGTTCGACACGCTTTACCACAAGATCTGTTCGTACGACCCATGTCCGCTCGTGCAGGGCACGGCGCTGATGTGGCGAGACAAGTCACACCTGAGCGCTTCGTTCGCTCGTCGGCTCACGCCGTCGGTGCGCAAGCTGGTGGCGGAGGCCCTGGCCGGAGGCACGGTCTCACAACGCCGCCCCTGACGGCTGGCGCTGCGAACGGTCGGTGATGACAGCAGGAGGGGAGGGCGGCATGTTGGGACCGGCTCGCGGCGCGGTGGTGGGGCTCTTGCTCTGCCTCGTGGCGGTCGCGTTCGGCATCGCACCGGCGGCTGGCGCGGACCGCGACGGGGACGGCTTGCGAGACGGCTTCGAGACACGCTACGGGGCGACCTCCCCCGACGCCTGGGACAGCGACCGCGACGGCGTCATCGACTCGGCCGAAGACGGCGACCACGACCGGCTCAGCAACCTCGGAGAACAGCGCTTCGGCACCAACCCCCGGAAGTGGGACAGCGACCGCGACGGCAGGCCGGATGGGCGCGAGGACAGGGATGGCGACGGCCGGTCCAACGCGAAGGAGCAGGACCGGCGGTCGCTGCCGACCGGGCTGCGGCCATCGCTCAGGAGGGCGCCGGAGGACTACTGGCAGCTCAAGGACCTGTGTCGATCGCTCACCGGCAGCGCCGCGCTGAAGCGCTGCCACATCGGCGATCCCGACAGCGACACGACCGTCGTGCTCGTCGGCAATTCCCACGCCTTCTCCTGGTTGCCCTCCTTCAAGCGGGTCGTCGAGCAGGAGGGCTGGCACCTCATCGCGCTGACCAAGGGGGCCTGCGTCCCATGGCTGGGCGTCGACAACAGCGCCCAATATGAGGTCGACGGCGGCAAGACGTGTCGCCGCTGGCGCCGCGACGTGCTGGCCTGGCTGGCTGAGCGAACGGACGCGACGGACCTGGTGGTGATGACCTCCAGCGACCGCTACGCGCTGGTGGACGGCAAGGGCCGCCGCATTCCCAAGCGCCGCTGGCCCCAGCTGTGGAGGGCCGGCCTGCAGCGGACGCTCGAGCGCATGCCGCCGGGCACCAACGCGCTCGTGCTCGGCGACGTCCCCAGGCTCTACAACGACCCCGTGCGCTGCCTCAGGCGCCACCGCGACAACATCTCCGCCTGTACGGCACCGAGGAAGGCCCTCGCCCAGCGACCCATCGAACGCTCGCTGCGTACCGCCGCCGACGCGCGCGGGGCTAGCTTTCGCACGCTGTACGGCAAGATCTGCTCGTACGACCCCTGTCCTGTCATACAGGGCGACATCCTGATGTGGCGCGACAACTCACACCTGAGCGCGACCTTCAGCGAGAGGCTGGCACCGGCGCTTCGCTCCGTCCTCCGCGGGGCACTGCGATGAGTCGGCTGCATCGCGCCCGCGGCGGCTCCTCCGCCCGGTTCCATGAGCTCTGGCAGAATCAAGGACACGATCGAGAGTGACCGGACCCGGCCGACCCTCGCCTGGCGGGAGTCCGGTCCGGTGACCCAGATGCATCCCGGGCAGCTCGATCCCGCGGCCGAGGCCGTGGCCTGAGTTGTCTTGCCCGCCGCCCATCGGAGGACAGACCATGAGACACCGCACCGTCCCGTCGCTGCTCGCCCTGGTGCTGACGGTGCTCGCTGTCGCCCCCGCCCTCGGTGCCGACCGCGACAAGGACGGGCTCCGGGACGGTTTCGAGAAACGGTATGGCGTGACCTCGCCCTACAAGCGCGACACCGATGGCGACGGAGTCATCGACTCCGCCGAGGACAACGATGGCGACCGCCTCGGCAACCTCGGGGAGCAGCGCTTCGGCACGGACCCGGGACGCAAGGACACCGACCGGGACGGACGGTCGGACGGTCGCGAGGACAAGGACCGTGACGGCAAGTCGAACGCCATGGAGCAGGACCGCCGCAGGCTGCCACCGGCCCTCAAGCCGACGTTGGCGACGGCCAAGCAGGATGTCCCCGTCGAGCGCCCGGAGTGTATGACCAAGGTCGGTGAGACGGAGCCCAAGATGTGCTGGTTCGGACCGGCCGACGCGGGCACGACCGTGGCCCTCATGGGTGACTCACATGCATTGATGCTACTGCCGCCGGCCATCACCATGGCCCACAAGGAAGGGGTCCGCCTGGTGACGCTGCTCAAGGGTGGCTGTATCCCGGTCCTGTTCACGATGAACAACGGCCAGTACGCCATCGACAAGGGCAGGACGTGTCGGACCTGGCGGCAGGACGTCTACAGCTGGCTGCGCGAGAACCCGGTCGACCTGCTCCTGCTCACGAGCGCTGACACGTACGGCCTGGTCGACTCGAAGGGCCGCACCCTCAGGGGCGAGAAGAAGATCACGGCCTGGCGGGCGGGCATGAAGAAGACGCTCGACGGGCTGCCCGATGCCTCGAAGGTGATGCTGCTCGGCGATGTGCCCCACAACACCGACAATCCCATCCGGTGTCTCAGAGTCGCACACCTCGAACATGGCTGCCTGCAGCAGCCGCCTCGAGCCACGCCCCAAGCGCGCGGTCGAGCTCGCCCTGCGTCAGGCTGCGGCCGCGAAGGGGGCACAGTTCCGCACGCTCTTCGGCAAGATCTGCACCTATGATCCGTGCCCGCTCGTGCAGGGCAACCTCCTTATCTGGCGTGATCGACACCACCTGACCGCGACCTTCGCCGACCAGATCGCGCCGTCGCTGCGGACACTGGTCAGGAGCGGACTCCGACACTCGGCGAGCGGAAACCGTCGCAAGTGACCCACACCATCAGGAAACCAGCACCCATGGAAGGAGCGTAGGTCAGCACGATGTACGGAACGGTCTGTGCCGATGATCCCCGCCCGATCAGCGAGGGCCACGTCCTGATGTGGCGCCATCGCGATCACCTCAGCGCCACGTTCGCCGATGTCCCGAGGCCGTCCTTGCCGACGATGCTGAGCGAGACCATCGGTGCGGCATCGGGGCGCCGGTGATGCGGGCGGCGCAGCCGGGGCGGGCCGGGGCACTGGCCTTGATGCTGTTGCTGGCGGCCGTCCCGGCGGCCGCAGCGGATCGGGATGGTGATGGCCTGCGCGATGGTTTCGAGACGAAGTGGGGCCTGACCTCACCCGACGATCGCGACAGCGACAACGATGGCGTGGTCGACTCGGCCGAGGACCACGACCATGATGACCTGGGCGATCTCGGGAGCAGCGTTTTGGTACGAACCCCGCCAGGCGGGACAGCGACGGTGATGGCCGGCCGGACGGCCGCGAGGACCACGACCGCGACGGTAAGAGCAACGCGAAGGAGCAGGACCAGCGCCCGGTCCCGGCCCGACTACGACCACGTCTGCCCGTCGCCGACGAAGACCTGCAACCACTCAAGGGGGAGTGCCAGACGAAGCATGGTTTCGCGAGGATCACGAGCTGTGCATTCGGCCCGTCCGACAGCGCGACCGAGGTGGTGCTGGCCGGCGATTCCCACGCCATGATGCTGCTCACCCCGTTCAGGGAGGTGGCGGTCGCCAACGGCTGGCGCCTCAAGACGATGACCAAGAGTTCGTGCACCGTCCTGCTGGGTCTGACCGGCAACCTGCAGTGGGAGCTGGACAAGGGCAGGTCCTGCCGCCGCTGGCGTCGCAGCGTCATCGAGCGCCTGCAGGCCGACCCGCCAGACCTGCTGGTCATCGCCCATGCGCCGACCTACAAGCTACGCACCATCAAGGGCCGCGCCATCCCCAAGTCCGAGCGCACCGGCGAGTGGAAGCGCGCGCTGGAACGAACGGTCGCCCGGCTGCCCGCCCAGACCAGGGTGCTGGCCCTCGGCGGCGTGCCCCGTAACTGGGGCAACCCGGTGCATTGCCTGCGAGCGCACCCCAAGAACATCTCCAGGTGCGTCACCGCCAAGGCGCCCTTCGATGAGCGCTACATGGACAAGGGCCTGCGCCGGGCCGTGGCCACCAACGCCGCGATCTACCGCACGCTCTACGGGAAGACATGCACGTACGATCCCTGTCCGCTGGTGCAGGGCGACGTGATGATGTGGCGCGACACGAGCCATCTCTCGGAGACGTTCGTCAAGCAGCTGAAGCCCTCCATCAGGCGCATCCTCGAGGAAGCCCTGGGCACCTCCGCGAGCAGTCGTTGATGCGGCGCGTCCCGTCCCTGCTGCTCGGCTCCGTGCTGGTCGCGGTCGTGGGCTCGACCGTCGTAGCCGGCGATGTCTCGTCCGGCGACCGCGATGGCGATGGGCTCCGGGACCGCTTCGAGGAGCGCTACGGCGTCACCGACCCGAGTCGTCGAGACAGCGATGGCGACGGTCTCGTCGACACCGCCGAGGACGGCGACGGCGACCGCCTCTCGAACCTCGGAGAGCAGCGCTACGGCACCGACCCGGGCGATCCCGATAGCGACGATGATGGGATCGAGGACGGTGAGGAGGACAGCGATGGCGACGGGGTCGATGACGCGCGCGAGCAGGACCAGCGGCCCGCACCGAGCGACCTGCGCCCCAAGCCCGCCGCGGCCTACTGGGACCGGTCTGCCAACTACGACGATGAGTGCCACAGTGAGCAGACCGACTTCGACCTGCGCACGTGCAGCTTCGGCGATCTCGAAGGCGAACGTACGGTCGTGCTCTTCGGTGACTCACACGCCTTGCAGTGGCTGCCCTCGCTGACCGCACCCGCCAAGGCGCATGGCTGGCGCGTCGTGACCCTGACCAAGGCGGCCTGTCCGCCGGCGGACATCCAGTCCGGCCGCAAGGACGAGCTAGCGGGCATCTCGTGCGAGCGCTGGCGTGAGAAGGCCCTGCGCTGGATCCGCCAGAACGAGCCGGACGTCTCCGTCCTCGCTGGTGGCGGGCGCATCTACCGCCTGGTCGACGCGCAGGGCGAACGCATCCCGGAGGAGGACCGCACGGCGCGCTGGCAGCGCGGCCTGGCCAAGACGCTCGACGCCATCGGCGACGCCACGGAGGTCATCGTCCTGGCCGACACCCCGTACGTCAGCACGAACCCGGCGACGTGTCTCGAAGAGGACGCCAGCGACCTGTCAGCGTGCTCCACGCCACGCGCGGTCGCCATCGATGCCACCTTCGACCAGGCCGAGCGCGAGACCACCGAGGCAGCCGGGGGCATCTACGCCGAGTTGACCGACCTGATGTGTCCCTACAGTCCCTGTCCGATCGTCTTCGACGACGTGCTCGCCTATCGAAACCGCGACCACCTCACGGCCACCTTCGCCAGACAGCTGGCACCGACCATGCGCACGCTCGTCGAGGCAGCGCTGGACAAGGCCGATGGCGTAGAGCCGGTCGCGCCCGAGACCGCCGGCGGGTCGGTGACTGAGGCCAGCGACGAGTCGGCGACGCCGGAGGCGATCGGCGACTAACCCTTGCGGGCTTGCTTCTTCGTGCGCGACTCGAGCGGCAGCAGGAGCGGTTGCCAGTCCAGGCCGTTGCGATCGCGATGCCAGAACACGATGGCGTTGTAGCGCCGGGCCAACGACATCACGAAGCGGTAATCGCGTGGGTTGATGCTCCCGATGGGCACCGTTCCGACATCGATATCGTCCACGTGTCCTCCACTGCGCCGTGGCCTGCGGGGCACATCCACCGGCGGGCCCTGTGCCAGGCCATCGTATCTCGCCCTCGGGGGCTCCGCCGACCTCCCCGGGGCGTGGCCACGCTATGGCGTGTGAGAATGCTCCAGACCCTGAGCGATGGCGTCTTGTTCAGTGTCGGAGAGGTTGCCCTGCAACACGCGCAGGTACTCCTCTTCCTCGCCGACATGTGTCTTGACGAGCGCGTAGAACTGGAGGACGAGCCGGCGCAGGCCGAGCGCATCCGTGGGGTTGAGCGCGCCGGACTCGACCCGGTCCATGTAGCCGCCCATGGCCTCGATGAGCCGGCCTAGCTCCTCGTGTTCGCGACGCAGGTGCGCCATCGAGTGGCGGTTCTGCTGCAGTCGCTCGAGCTCCGGATAGACGTTCAGCTCGACGACCTCGACATGCGGCCAGAGCGTGCCGGTCATGAAGTCGTACTCGTTGGCGAAACGAGCGGCGAACTCGGGCGCCGGAGGCCTGCGCTCGAGCATGTCGGCCAGCTCCGGCAGGCGATCGACGTGTTCACGGATGCGCTCGTGATGCTCATGGCCGGTCTGCGGCAGTGGCGGCAGTGGCGACATCGTTGACCTCTTCGGATGCGGCCCGATCGTGCCCGGGCAAGAACATGCAGAAATGCGGCAGCCGGAGCCCACCAGTACCGAGGGTGAGCCGGTGTCGCACGAGACGACAGGGCCGAAGGGACCAGAAACAGACCGCCGGTCGCGGGCCGGCACCGCACTCCGGGAGCCGGGTCGCGCGCAGAGCGGTCGCGGGCTGTGATGGGCTACCGATGCCCGAGGATCAGGCGATCCGACCGCCCTGACTGAGGTGCCGCGAGTTCCGTCGAGTCAGGCGATCTGGGCGGTCATGCCACCGTCGCGGACCCTTCACGCCCCAACGCCGTGACACGACAGGCGTCGAGCGCCACGGCCAGACTGTCAGCCATCAGAGAGGCAGCCTCCTGATCGATGAGTTCGAACGGCGCACCCGCTCGTTCCAGACGCAGCAGACCAACGAGAGCGTCCGCCCGCAAGATGGGACAGATCATCACGTTGCCATCCCAGCGTCGACTCGACGCGTCCGACGATGACTTCCGGCGTCGATCCCTGACAGCGGCCAACTCCAAATCGTCGAGTTCGACGTCCGTGCCAACGATCCAGGAGAACGCGCCAAACACCGACTGGACCGTCCAGGTGCCTTGGACCAGGGTGGGCACGCAGATCCTGGCCTGGTCGGCGCGCACAGGCATCGCTGCCGCGCTCGCGAGCGACTCCTGAAGGCTGTCGGCACCGGTCGACGAGGCGAGTGTTGCGGCAAACGTGCTCAATCTCCGGAAGCGCTGCTGGCGTGCCGCCAGGTCGCGCTCGATCGCGCCCTTGCGTCAGCGCCGCGGCAAGGCGATCCGCGACCGCCTCGAAGAACGGATGTTCGGACCTGACCACGGGATGGTCATCGGGAGAGCCGACCAGCAGGAGTCCGAGCGGTTTCGCGCCCTCGAGAAGGGGCAGGCACAGCTCCTCGCTGAGACCAACGCCCGTCGAGGTGCGCCCTGCGCTCTGGTTGGGGACCATCCGGGCGTGACGCGCATGGATGACGGCGCTGATGAGGCCGGTGAGCTCCAGCTTCGGCGTTGCCCACCCATAGCCAGTAGCAGCCTCGAGTGCGAGCAGGGTGCCATCAGCGAGGTAGATGGACATATGCGTGCGCTCCGTCCGGGACGCGATCAGATCGAGGATGCCGGTCAGAGTCTCCGGGCTGGGACTGGCCTGGCTGAGCCGGTGCCCGATCTCCTCGAGCATGCGCACTCGCTCTGCACTCAGGAGCACGGCCTCCAGGGCACGGCCTTCGGCGATGGCATAGCGCAGCGCGCGTTCAAGCTCGTGGGGCTCGGTCTTGCCCTTGACCAGGAAGTCGACCGCGCCGATCTCGCTGGCCGTTCGATCGACCTGCGGGTCACGGTCCCCCGTGAGCATCGATCATCGGCACCCGGCATCGCTCTTCGATAGCCTCACGGACCAGGTCGAGTCCGCTTCGACCGCCCAGGCGATAGTCGATGAGCGCCACGGCGACGTCACCTTCCAGGAGCCGTTGCAGGCCGTCCGCATACGACGAGCTCCAGACCACGTTGTAGGCGATGCCTGCTCGAGCGAGCTGGTCGTGCAGCAGGACCAGCTCGTCCCGGTCGTCGTCGACGAGCAAGAGTCGCGGCGAGTCTTGCTGACGATGGGCCGTGCACCGGCCGAACGCAATATCCGGTTGATCATCACTACCACCTGTACCTTCCGGGGAGTTCGACGACATCGGTCCAGTACTGTCTGGACGCCTCGCATCACGCGCACCAGCTCCTCGAACGAGGCGGGCTTGACGACGAAGGAGTTGGCTCCTGCGCTGTAGGCCATGTGGATGTCGTCGGCCGAGTCGGCTGTTGACATCACGACGATGGGGATGGCGTTCAGGTCCGGGTCTGCACGGATGCGGAGCAGTGCCTCTCGTCCGTCCAGCCTGGGCATGTTGAGGTCGAGCAGAAGCAGGTCTGGCGCCGGTGATCGCCCTGGATCGTCGTACGCGCCTTCGTGCCGCAGGTATGCCATGAGCTGCTCTCCGTCCTCGGTGAAGTGCAGGTCGTGGGCGAAACCGATCTCCTCGAGCGCCTCGCGGAGAAGCATGCGATCGTCGGGATCGTCGTCGGCGCACAGGATGGTGACCGTGCCCGGTGCGTTCGTCACGACGCTTCCCCATCTTCGGCATCGGGCTCGCTCGGTCGCGGCAGGGTGATCGTCATCCGTGTCCCGACGCCCACTTCACTCGAAGCCGCGATGCGTCCCTCATGGGCTTCGACGATCTGGCGGCAGATGGCGAGTCCCATGCCGGTGCCCTCGAATTCGTCCCGTCCGTGCAACCGCTCGAAGGGATCGAAGATGCGCTCAGCGAAGCGCTGGTCGAATCCGACCGTGATACCTGGAACCAGATCGAGACCTCGGTACGGCCGTCGGCGCCGATCGATGGTCCATCGGCCCCGATCTCGATGGCGGGGCTGGCGCCGGGTGGACTGAACTTCAGGGCGTTGCCGACGAGGTTCAGGAAGACGCGCTGCATCTGGCGCCGGTCGACCACCAGGAAGGCAATGGTCCCACGGTGACGGAGGCTCCGCTGATGTCGATGGCCTCGGCGAGGTCCTCGAGGGTGACCTTGACGATATCTCCAAGGGGCACGAGCTCCAGGGCTCGTGGTGCACTCGAAACCCGGGCAAGGTCGAGCAGGTCGGTGATGAGCCTGCATCCGCTCTGCCGCAGCTGTCATGCGGGCCAGGTACCGGCTCGGCCGTCGCTCACTCAGCAGCCGCCCTCGCGTCGCAGCAACCGGTCACCGAAAGCGCGGATCTTGCGAAGTGGCTCCTTGAGGTCATGGGATGCGACCGAAGCGAATTCACGGAGCGACTCGTTGCGACCGGCAAGCTCCTGCGTCCGGGCCTGCAGCGATGCCTCGCTCTCGCGGAGCGCGTGTTCTCGAGACAGCTCCTCGGTCACATCGCTGGCCATGACCGACGTACCGGTCCAGCTTCCGTCGGGTCCCCGGAGCGGGGAGGCACTGACCCTGAGGCTGATCGGTTGGCCAGCCTTCGTGAGCCACCGGGCATGACGGCCGCTGATACCGGCTGGTCCGACGTCGGCACCCCAGACCGGCGTGGCGGCATCGTCGCCGCGCATGATGGAGCGTGCATCGGTGCCCACGAGCTCATCGAACGACCACCCGAGTATCCGCTCCGCAGCAGGGTTCCAAGACGTCACGATGCCGTCGACGTCGAGTGTGAAGATGGCGTCCTGCTGATGCTTCGACCACCGCGGCAAGGCGTTCCTGTGCACGCTGGGCCTCATGTGCGCTGGTCACGTCGGTCAGGACCTCCAGGACACCAGTCACCTCGTCACCTTCGGTCATCGACCGGCAGGATGCGCACGTCCATCCAGACCTCCGCTCCAGCCTCCAGCCGAGAACGACCGAGCCATCGGCCGGCTGCCGCTGCTCGATGACGACGAGTCGAGACCAGCCAGGGTCTCGGCCGCGCTGCCGGCGAACAGTCCGGCCATGGGTGCGCGACGAGCGAGGACCTCGAGAGGTCGAACATGTGCTCGACCGCGGCGTTGACCCAGGTGACGCCGCCGTTGCGATCCTTGGTGAGGACCAGGATCGGGGAGTTCGATCGAGGATGGCGCGCGACCGTTCCTCGCTGGTCCGCAGTCGGGCATTCGTCTCATCGAGCGCATCCTGCACGAATGCCGAGCGTGAGGCGGCGAGACCAGCGCCATGAGGCCGAGCACCGCACCAAGGGCCGCCATGAGGATGATGGCCGCGACCGGCTCCACGGTGTCGCTGGCCACGGCGGCGACACCGACGACGGCCAGGATCAAGGGCAGGGTGACGGCGGTCGGCGAAGCTCGCGCGCGCGGTCATGCCCACCGGTCCATGGCGCAAGAAGACACTCAAGACGGGCAGGCGACTGAGTCCGATGAGGCCGATGGCGGAGCCGACGATACATACGCCGAGAGGGCCGATGCCGGCTCGATGGCTGGGTCGGAGAAGAGGCGGCCGGACCCGATGGCCCCGGTCATCGCCACCGCGACCGCGATGCCGATGGCCGACCATGGCCAGGGCTGCTCTGACCGCCGAGGTCGCCTTACGGTCGAACAGGCAGCGCGGCGACGCCGAGCAGGACCAGTGCCACCGCTGTCGTCACCGCGGAATCGGCCCGGGTTCGGCCGCCGCCATCGTCCATGTGTCGCGGACGAGGACCTCGTCGATATCGAAGCCGATTCTCGACCAACTCGATGCAGCCCGAGCGAGCCGACGAGGATGGCGGCCGATGCCGCCATGACTTGAAGCGATGAGGCCACGTCGTCACGTCGCCGTGACCGGCCGCCGATGGCGACGGCCACCGCCAGGAAGCCGAGCGCGGAATTGGCCTTGAGCGTCGACCGAGCCCGGCACGATGCGAGCGAGCCCCTCCGTCTGGGTCAGCCAGCCGATGAGCACGACCACGGCGATGAAGTCCACGATCAGGCTGCAGATGGCAGCGAGCCGGGGGACGCCGACCTGGGTCGTGAGCCTGGCCCGAACCCGACCGCCAGAGGCATCGCCATCGTCGGTGGTCCTTCTCGAGCGGGCCGGCGATCGAAGCGCATCCGGCCGACGGTTCTTGGTTGCATGGTCGACGCGCTGTCGAAGGCGTCAATCATCATGCCGGCGAGGTCCGGCAGCGATGAGCCGATCGGCCGCGAGTAACCCCGTACTCCAGCGAGCGTGACCGAGCTCGCAGTGGTCGCGAGTCGAGGGCGAGTGCCGGGATCGTTCCAGCGGGTGCGCGTGCCGGGATCGATGCCATGACCGGTTCCTGCTGACCGACGCATGACCGTCGCCATAGTCTCTGGTGTCGTGTTCGTCTCGGGCGGCTAGCTCAGCTGGTTAGAGCACTTGCTTGACATGCGTCCGGACGGATGCGGCGTAGCGTGCGCACGATGACGAGCCCTCACCGATGCGGCTGAGGGCCTTGTTATGGGCTGAACGTTATCGGCTGAATCACGCGCGGACGCACGGCGGTACGACGATGAGCAGGACCGCCGAGCAACTGCCGGTTCCAGCCGTGCTCGGCGGGTGGTCGATCATCATCGTCATGCCGGCGGCCAGGGACAGTCCCTGGTCCACGAGCCTGGAACGGGGCCCACGACGACGAGGCCGGAGAGGTAGCGGCGGCGCCGAAGAGGACGAGCTCGAGCGGGACATCCGACCTGGGCGCGTCGGCCGGGCGGGTGATCGACCTGGCTCGACGCGAGTGGAGGAGGAGGGGTAGGGTCCGGGCGCCCTCCGGTCTACGCGGGGTCGGGCCGACGTCAGGCGAGGCGGCGACGGTGTTCGGCAAGTCGTACGGATGTCGGAGGGGCGTCAGCCCGTCGTCGCGCTGGTGTTCAGCCGAAGCCGAGGGACGGTTCGAGCAGTCCGATCTCGATGGCCCGCTCGACGGCCTCGCTGCGGCTGGACACGGTGGTTCCCGTAGATCGCGATCGCCGGCTCTTCACGGTGTAGCGGGAGACGCTGAGCCGCTCCCGGTCCCCTCGAACGTGAGGGGCGTCGAGAGCATCGGGAGCACCGCAGCTCGGCCGGCGTGAGCGTCGAGGGCCGCCCAGCGTGCGGCAGAGTCGTCGAGTCGCCGGCGCAGCTCCGCGACGTGCCCGGGGAAGACGCCGCAGGTCAGGCCGACGCCGGATGATCTTCCTCGGCTTCTGAGACTGCACTCCTGCGCCGGCTGGATCTCGATCGCGAGATAGGTCCGTCCCAGCTCGAGCAGGGCGCCGACCGCGACCAGGGCAGGGCATGGGACACCGCGGGTGGACCAACAGCGCGTGGACGAGCTCGCGACCGCGGACCAAGTCGCCACCATGGACGGCGACGCGGGCACGCACCGCGTGCACGAGGAGCGTCGTGACGGCGCCGCCGAGGCGCGCCTTATCGATTGCGTCGTGGCCCGCCCGGGCGAACCGCTCGGCTTGCTCCAGTCCCCACGCTCCATGGCGAGGACAGCGAGGTTCGGGAGTGACACGTACGGGGATACGCCGGCTGTACCCGCGGCATCGACGGC
>CAVPJO010000024.1:0-220172 GCA_963705425.1 uncultured Chloroflexia bacterium
TCGCTGATGATCAACGCGATCATCTGGCGTTGGATCCTCGACGGCCAGTACAGCATCCTCAACGCCACGTTGATGAACCTCGGCATCATCTCGGAGCCGATCATCTGGCTCGGGACCGAGGTCGTCATTGGACTCTGCCTGCTGACGGTCGGGATCCTCGTCTCGTACCCCGTTCACCTCCTTCGCGATCCTCGCGGGCTTGCAGTCGATCCCCTCCGAGCTGTACGAAGCGGCCCGGGTCGACGGTGCCGGGTTCCTGTACACGCTCCGGCGCGTGACCGTGCCGCTTCTGAAGCCAACGCTCACAGTCACCACGGTCCTGAACGTCATCTACGTCTTCAACTCATTCCCGATCATCTGGGTCCTGACGGAGGGCGGGCCAGCGTACCGAACCGACATCCTGATCACGTTCCTGTACAAGAAGGCCTTCCGCGAGGGTCAGTTTGGGCCGGCGGCTGCAATCGCCGTGCTGACGGTCCTGGCACTGATCGTGTTCACTATCGGCTTCTCGTTGGCGACCCGCGAGCGCGGGCGTAAAGCCACGTCATGAAGCACGAGCATCGGTTCGCCCACCGGACGCTTCTGGCATTTCTCGTGGTCGTCCTGGTGGTCTCGACCTTCCCGTTCGCCTATATGCTGTTGACGGCGTTCGCCCTCGGGCGACTCTTCCTTACCCGCCGACCTGGCTTCCACAGACGTGGGCCTGGGAGAACTTCGTCGATGTGTGGACGGCGGCCCCGCTGTTCAAGTACATCACGAACAGCATCATCGTTGCCGGCGGAGCCACCGTCCTCAACTTGGCCCTGGCGGTGCCCGCAGGCTATGCGCTGGCGCGGCTTCGGTTCCCAGGTGCCGCACTCTTCGCCCAGCTGCTTCTGGTAATCCAGATGTTCTCGCCGGTCGTCTTGATCATCGGTCTCTTCCGTTTCATGGCCAGCGCCGGGCTGATGGACACGCACCTCTCGCTGATCCTGACGTACGCGGCCCTCAGTGTCTCCTTCTCGACGTGGTTCCTGGCTGGCTACTTCCGGTCAGTGCCCCGGGAGATCGAGGAGGCCGCGATGGTGGACGGCAGCTCACGGATCGGGGCACTGGTCCGAGTCATCCTTCCGATGTCCGCGCCTGGGCTCGTAGCAGCGACGGTCTTCGCATTCATCTGGGCATGGAACGATTTCGTCATCGCGCTGACCTTCATCTCTTCCCCCGACAAGCGCACGCTGCCCTTGGACGTACTCGTTCCCTGGGGCAGTACACCATCGAGTGGCACTACCTGATGGCCGCGGCGCTCATCGCCGTCATTCCGGTCGTCATCCTGTTCCTGATGATCGAGCGGTTCCTGGTCAAGGGCCTGACCGCCGGCGGGGTCAAGTGACCGCGCGTCCCCAAACACGCGAAACAAGGAGTCATACCTCATGAGCACGCTTGACCCTCTCGGAGCTTCGACAGCTCGGCCGGACCCATATGCGGGTGACAGCGATGAGTCTCGGCGGCGCCGGCCTCGGAGGCATCTTTGGTCCGGTTGGTGATGCCGACGGGGTCGCAGCGGTCGAGAGGGCGTTCGAGCTCGGGATGAACTACCTCGACACGTCCCCGAAGTACGGCGAAGCCGAGCGCCGCATGGGCATCGCGCTTCGTGGCATGCCGCGAGAGCGGTACTACATCTCGAGCAAGGTCGGCACCCATCCCAGCAAGCCTCTCGACTACTCGGCCGATGCTGCCTTCTGGACGGTCAACAACAGCCTGCAGGTGCTCGGCGTCGACTACCTCGATTCTCTGCCACATCCATGAGCCTGAGCCGGCCCATCTCGACCAGGCGCTAGCTCCGGGCGGAGCGCTCGAGGCACTCGTCGAGCTGCGCGAGCAGGGTGTCATCCGGGCCATCGGCATGGGTGTCCAGGACCATGAGCTGCACCGCCGGATGATTGAGACGGGCAAGGCCGACGTGCTGATGATGGTCAACGACTACACGCTCATGCGCCAGGACGTCGAGGATGTGTTCGGGTGGGCGCGAGCGCATGGCATCGGCCTCGTCAACGGAGCAGCCCTTGCCATGGGCCTGCTCTCCGGTCGTGATCCGACACGGTGGGCACGCCGAAGTGGACGCCCCCCGCCGCCGAGGTCGCTGCTGCCAACGCCGTCCACACCTGGTGTGCGGCCCGAGGCGTGTCAGTCCTCGCCCTCGCCCTGCAGTTCAGCCTCAAGCAGGCTGGCTTCGACTGCACGCTCATCGGAGCGTCCTCGGCCGAAGAGGTCAGCGGCTGCTGGGACGCCGCGACCTCGGACATCCCCGACGCGGTCTGGGAGGAGCTGCCGGCGTTCCTCGACGAGATCAGGGTCGCGTGACGACACGATACGGGCGCCGGCAACGGCGCCGACCCACCCTACGTAGGCGAAGGAGAACCGCAACGTGCCCCAGGTGATGACGGTGACCGGCCCCATGGATGCCGAGGACCTTGGTGTCACGCTGCCCCACGAGCACGTCTTCCTCAATCTCATGCTCGAGTACAAGAAGGAAGGCGTTCTCAACGACGAGGTCCTGGCACGTCGAGAGCTTGAACAACTCCATGACTTCGGCTGCCTGGAGCCTGGTCGATTGCACCAGCGTGGAACTGGATCGCGACCCCAAGGCGCTGCTGCGCATGGCCGAGGCGACCGGCTTCAACATCGTCATGGGCTGTGGCCACTATCGCGATCCATACATCGACCGTGAGCAACTGGACCGCCGCGGCGTCGAGGGGCTTGCCGCAGACCTGATCGGCGGAGATCCAGGATGGGTTCGAGGAGACCGGGAACCGCCCGGGGATCATCGGTGAGGTCGGCTCGAACCGGGTCTTGGATCTCGGCCGTCGAGGAGCGAGCGCTCCGGGTCGCCGCTAAGGCCCACCTGGCCACGGGTCTCACGATCATGACCCATGCGGCGCGCTGGCCGCTGGGACTGCCGCAGCTAGACATCCTCGAAGAGGCAGGGGTCGACCCGCGGTGCGTTGTGATCGGGCACTGCGACATGGTTCCTTCCCCTGAATACCAGGAGGCGATCGCCGCCCGTGGCGCATTCGTAGAGTTCGACACGATTCGGGGCGAGAACGAGTACGCCACGAGCAGCCGAGTGGAGTGGGTGACGAGCCTGGTGCGGAAGGGATACCTCGAGCAAGTGCTCCTCTCGCACGATGTCTGCCTGACCTCGAGCTACACCGCCGCTGGCGGAGAGGGCTACACGTTCCTCTTCCGAGAGTTCCTTCCCCGGTTGCAGGCTGCCGGCCTGGGCGATGAGGAGATCGCGGTGCTCATCGAGCGCAATCCCGCCCGCATGTTGACCGCGGGAGTGAACTGATGGAGCAATTCGGGCTGGATCGGGCTCGGATTGATGGGGAGCCGGATGCTCCCCCATCTCATGGAAGCCGGCCATACGGCGACGGTCTACGATCAGGTGCAGGCGCTGATGGACCCACACGTCGCGGCTGGCGCGGTCGCCGTGGCGAGCCCAGCGGAAGTCGTGATGGCGTCGGACATCACCTTCACCATCGTGGCAACACCGGCTGACGTAGAGGCGGTCTATCTGGGCCCTGTCGGCCTCTTGGTCGCCGCTCGCCCAGGTCAGGTGCTCGTGGACATGACCTCAAGCAGCACGGAGCTCGCGCGGCGACTCAGCGACGCGGCAGGCGCAGTCGACGTGGACATCCTCGATGCTCCGGTGAGCGGCGGGCCGGCAGGGGCTGAGACGGGCTCGCTCTCGATCATGGTCGGCGGTAAGATGCGGTCGTGGCGCGTGTCCGCCCCCTCCTCGCACTGCTCGGCAAGAGGGTGATTCACCAGGGTACGGCAGGTGCCGGGCAGAGTACGAAGATCGCGAACCAGATCGCCATGGCTGGGGCGATGCTGGGGGTCTGCGAGTCGTTCCTGTTCGCGAAGGCGAACGGACTCGACCCCGAGGTCACTCTCGAGACGTTGGAGGCAGGCATTGCCGGCTCGGACCTGATGCGCTACATCTGGCCGCGGCTTGCGTCGCGAGAACCTGGAGCCTGGGTTCCGTGTCGAGCACGTGATGAGGACCTCGGACTGGCGCTGGATGCGGCTCACGAAGCGACCATCGCCCTGCCCGGCGTCGCCCTCATCAAGGAGCTCTACCACGAGGTCCTGGCGGCCGGGTACGCCGGCAAGGGGACACAGGCCTTGATCGCGGTCCTCGACCGTGGGTGGGATGCGGAGTCGGAATGAACCAGTTCCTCGATGCGCAAGCGAGCCAGCCCGCCCCATCTGTCTTGCGGGGCCCGGCGCTCGTGCTTGGAGGTGGAGATCCGAGATGATCGCTCCCGAGGTCACTCCCGTGCTTGATGCCTGGGCCGTCGCCCAGCGCCAAGTTCGACATCGCCGCCGATCGACTGGACCTGGACCCTGCCTTGCGCGTGGTCCTGCGCGAGGCCGAGCGCGAGCTCATCGTCTCGGTGCCGGTGCGGATGGACGACGGCAGCGTCGAGGTCTTCACCGGCTATCGCGTCCAGCACAACGTCGTCCGCGGCCCCGCCAAGGGCGGCCTGCGCTACCACCCGGACGTCACGTGGACGAGGTCAGGCGCTGGCCTCGTGGATGACCTGGAAGTGCGCCGTCGTCGACATCCCCTTCGGCGGCGGCAAGGGCGGCGTGCGCCGTCGACCCCAAGATGTCGCCAGCGGCGAACTCGAGCGCCTCACCCGCCGCTTCACGGCCACCACTGGTGGACCTCATCGGCCCCGAAAACGACATCCCCGCGCCCGACGTCAACACCAACGCCCAGACCATGGCGTGGATCATGGACACCTACTCCATGAACGACGGCTACACCGGCCCGGCCGTGGTCACCGGCAAGCCCGTCAGTCTCGGCGGCTCGAAGGGACGCCACGAGGCCACCGGGCGCGGCGTGGTCATCACGATTCGCGAGGCGATCAAGCACCTCGGCATCGACTCCCGACGCGCACCGTCGCCGTGCAGGGCTTCGGCAACGTCGGATCGGTGTCGGCCACGTTCCTCGACAGATGGGCGTCAAGGTGTCGCCGTATCGGACGTCAGGCGGGGACTCACGCAACGCGAACGGGACACCGAGGCCGTCCCTCACCGAGTACGTCGAGAAGGCACCGTCGTCCGGACTTCCCCGGGGCGGAGGCGATCGACAACGACGAGCTGCTCTACGCCGACGTCGACGTACTCGTCCCCGCCGCTCTCGAGAACCAGATCACCGCGACTAACGCTCCGCGGGTCCAGGCGAACATCGTGGCCGAGGGCGCCAACGGCCCGACCACGCCGGAGGCCGACCCCATCCTCGCGGGCCACGGCATCGTTCGTCATCCCCGACATCCTCTGCAACGCCGGCGGCGTGACGGTGTCCTACTTCGAGTGGGTGCAGGACCTCAACCGGGACCAGTGGTCCGAGGAGGTCGTGAACAGCAAGCTGACCGCGATCATGGTGCGTTCCTTCGGTGAGGTGCTGGCCATGGCCGAGCGCGAAGAGGTGGACATGCGCACGGCTGCCTACCTGCTGGCTGTCGATCGCGTCGCCGACGCTACCGCCTTGCGCGGCCTCTACCCCTAGTCGAACGGAGGCGCCACAGCCTGATGACGATGCGCTCGACCGGCCAAGACCACGCGATCGTCAATGCCCGTGTTCACAGCATGGACGCGGCTGGTCGAACGTGGAGCGCTGTCCTGATCAGAGACGGGCGGATCGTCCGTGCCGGAACAGACGCGGACATCCTGGCAGAGCGAGTCCCGGGGGATCTCATCACTGATCTGGGTGGGCAGACGGTCGTCCCGGGGTTGATCGATCCGCATCAGCACTTCTCGATGGCATGTTCGAGCCGGTACAGGTCGACTGCCGTACACCTCCGCTGGACAGCCTCATGAGCAGGTCCTGGGCCGTCTCGAGCAGGCCGCGCTGACGAGCCGACCGGGCCGCTGGCTACGGGGTTGGGGCTTCCACTGGTCGAGGGTCCACGAGCAGCGCAGCCCGAGCGAGCCGACCTCGATCACGTCGCGCCGCGGAACCCGCTGATCGTGATGGACGCCTCGTACCACGGCTGTTACGTCAACACGCCGGCCCTTGAGATGGCAGGTATCGACCGACATTCGCAGCCGGGTCGCGCCGGAATCATCGTCATCGACGAAGACGGCGAACTTGAGGGGACGCTGCTCGAAAGCGCGATGGACCGACCGGAGGCGCTCTCGTGGGCGTCCTATGTCGATCGCGACCCGTCGCTCGCACTCGACCTCCTCGAAGCGCTGGCGCAGCGCCAGCTGGCGCTCGGGATCACCTCGGTCACCGATGGGTTGGTGCTCCCCCGAGGGGCCGACCTCTATCGCCGCGCCGAAGAGGGTGGCCGCCTGCCATTTGCCATGGGGCAATTGCTCGGCGGTCGGACCTTCTTCGAGGCTCCTGAGCCCAGCCAATCTGTGTATCTGAGAGCCGGGTCGGGCGCACGGCTCCGGGGCGGCGTAGTGAAGGTCTTCGTGGACGCCGTCCATCCATCACCGGCTATCGATCGGCCTGTCGGTGGTGTCCCGGACATGCACACGGGTGTGAACTACTACGGCAGCGGCGAATTGGCTGACCTCGCTCGATTGACGGTCGAGCAGGAGATGGGTGTGGCCATGCACGCGCTGGGTGACTGCGCCATCGACCAGGCGCTTGACGCCTGCGCAGCGGTAAGCAGGCACGGACTCCGGCCGGGAGGCGCATCTGCGCATCGAGCACTTCGTCCTGGCCAGCCGTGAACAGGCCCGCCGCGCAGCCGACCTGGGCGTCACGGTCGTCACTAATCCGGGTTTCGTGGATACGTGGGGAGACCAGTATCTCGAACGCTGGAACATCGACGGCCGTCCCGAGCTTCACGTGCTCCCGTTGCGCGACATGCTGGACGCTGGGGTGACCGCTCGCCGCGGCGTCGGACTACCCCTGTGACGAGCTAGACCCGTTCCACGGTATCTGGGCGGCGGTGGCCCGGCGCTCCTGGACCGGCGAGGAACTCCATTCGGAGCAGGCCATCACTGCGCTGGAAGCCTTGCGCCTTGCCACGTGCGCCGCCGCCGAAGCGTCTGGTACCGCGGCGGACGACGGCTCGATCGAACCGGGCAAGCGGGCCAACATGGCCGTGCTGGATCGAGATCCTGTTACCTGCCCAACCGACCAACTCAAGTCGGTCCGCGTGCTGCGCACATACGTCGACGGCCTCCTCGCCTATGAGGACGACCGCATAGCTCGATCGGACGAGGGAAGGAGGCCACCCAGGACGAACTGAACGGTTCACAAGTCGGCGGGCGGTCCCGACCGACATCCACATCGACCACACCAAGTGAGGTAAGGCACATCATGCAAATCCGACGCAGGCGGCTTGCGGCGATCTCCGGAGCCGTCCTTATGATCGGAACACTCATGGGATCCGGCGCACCTGCCGTGATGGCCCAGGACGCAGAAGCCGACGGCACCGCACTGTGTGCGCTGCCGGAAGGCCAGGACGGCCAGTTCAAGGTCGGCATCGCCACACGCGAGATGGTCAACGACGTCAATCGCGACATCGTCAACGGCGCCACGGCAGCCATCGAGGCTGCGGGCGGCTCGGTGACGGTGACCGATGCGGGCGGCGACGCGCGCAAGCAGAACGAGAACGTCGAGAACCTCATGAACTCCGGTGTCGACGGTCTATTCGTGATCCTCGGCGACGCGCAGCAGATGTCTCCGCTGACCCAGAAGGCCGCGGACAATGGCATTCATGTATCCACAGCGCTCTTTCGGGGCGACGCCTGACGGCGCACTCACCGACGTGGGCTGGGACGACCCGCTCGCCTCGTCGCTCATGACCCGTGCACTGTTCTCGTCGATCGGGTACAAGGGAGACGTCTACGTCTTCTGGGTCCCCGGGGCTCCCATCCTCGAGACCCGCAAGCGTGTCCTCGAAGCCATCGCTGTGGACTACCCACAGATCACCTGAAGGAAGTGCCGACCGAGCACGGCGCCGCCAAGAGTCTCGCGCAGATGACGGACTTGCTCAACGCGAACTCGGAACCCGGCAGCATCGCCGGCGTCTGGGGTGCCTATGACCTGCTCGTCTCCGGTGCCAACGAGGCCATCCGGCGTGCCGGCAGAGACGAGATCAAGGTCGCTTCGATCGACGGCGACCAGGTCGCCTTCCAGATGCTCTACGGCGAAGGCAGCCCGTTCGTCGCGACCGTCGTTGGTGACGTCCTGAGCATCGGTAGGCTCGGAGGCGAGGCCATCATCAAGGCCGCCTGCGGACGCGCGGCCGAGGTTCCGGTCTCGACCTACACGCAGATGTGGACGGCCACCCGCAACAACGGCATCGCCGCCGGCGAGGCACGTTGGGGCGAAGGCCTGTGGGATGCCATCCAGATCCCGAAGGCTGACATCGAGGCCATGTACGAGCAGAACCAGGATGTCGTGACGCGTCATCCCGATCCTGCCGCAGTAGGCCATTCCGCCATGGGTCTGGGCGTCCCGGGGTTCGACCTGCGCGACCCAGCCCAGGCGCAACCCGACCAACACAAGGAGATTGAGCGTGACTTTGGGCCCACAGGCTGAGCCGCCCGGCGTGTCGCCGACCGATGCCACCGCTGCACCGGTGCTCGCCTGCCACGGGCTGGTGAAGCGCTTCCCGGGAGTCCTCGCGCTCGACGACGTCGATCTCGAGGTGACAGCGGGGTGAGATCCACGCCCTCGTCGGCGAGAACGGCGCCGGCAAGTCCACCCTCGTCAAGATCCTGACCGGCGTCTATCAGCCCGACGAGGGCCAGATCCTGGTCGCCGGTGAGCCGGTGCCGCTCGACGAGTCCCATCGGACGCAAGCCGATCGCGGCATCGCCATCGTCCATCAGGACTCGCCCCTGGTAGCCCAATTCGACGTGACGCGCAACGCCTTCCTGGGGCGGGAGATCGTCGGGCCTGGCGGCATCCTCGACTTTCGGCGCCATGCGCGCCGCGACCGCCGAGGCCCTGGAGCGCGTGGGCGCCAGCATTCGGACCAGATACGCTCATCCGCGAACTGACCGTGGGTCAGCGCGAACAGGTGGCCATCGCCGCGGCCCTCGTGCAGCAGCCCCAGGTCCTCATCCTCGACGAACCGACGGCTTCACTCGGTGCCGACGACGTCGAGCGCCTCTTCGAGCATCATCCGCGCGCTCCAGGAGAGCGGCGTCACCATCATCTACATCTCGCACCACCTCGACGAGGTCTTCCAGCTGGCGTCGCGGATCACGGTCCTGCGAGATGGCCGCCGAGCGCGGGACGCTCGAGATCGGAGCGGTCGACCGCTCCGAGATCATCCACCTGATGATCGGACGGGAGCTCAGCCAGCTCTACCCGAAGGAAGAGCTGCCCATCGGCGAGTCATCCTGACCATCAACGGATCTGCGCCAGGGGACCGCTGTTCGCGGCGTGGACCTGCAGGTCCGCAACCGGCGAGATCCTCGGGACTCGCCGGCCTCGTGGGAGCCGGTCGGACCGAGACCGCTCTGACGCTCTTCGGCGCACTTCATCGCAGCGCCGGCGAGGTACTGCTCGACGGCAAGCCCATCGAACCCCAAGGTCACCCAACGATGCCAAGCGCCTCGGCTTGGCGCTTATCCCCGAGGACCGCCGTACCGAGGGCCTCGTCACCGACCTCGTCGGTTCGCGAGAACCTGACCCTGGCGAGCCTGCGACGCTGGTCGAGCCTGGGCCTCATCAGGCGGCGGCGCGGAGACCGCCGGTGCGCACGACGCTGGTCGAAGCACTGCAGATCGCGACTCCCGATCTCGGGCAGTTGACCCGGAACCTGTCCGGTGGCAACCAGCAGAAGGTCGTCATCGGGCGCTGGTTCGCGACGCAGGCGCAGGTCTACATCTTCGACGAGCCCACGACCGGCGTCGATGTCGGCTCCAAGGTCGAGATCTACAACCAGATGACCGAGCTGGCGCGAGCGGGCGCTGCCGTCATCTTCATCTCCTCCGACTTCGACGAACTGCTCGGCATGTGCGACCGCATCGCGGTCATGAAGAAGGGCCGGGTCGTCGCCGAGTTCCCGCGCGGTGAGGCTGGACTCACGAAGGAGTTACTGCAGGCGGCGACCGGCGGCGAGGGTGGAACGTCGGCCGGTGTCACCGGCGGGCACGTGGGCGGGCCACCACTCCCCGGCGGTCTGCTGCCCGCCGAGCCGGGTACCGAGACCGCCCATCAGATGGGCATGCCGATGCGTGAGACAGCGCTCGAGGTCGCCGAGGAATCCCCATCGCACAGGGACGAGGAGTCGGCAGCGGACTCGCGACGGCCGGCAGCGGCATGGCTGGGCCGTTTCCTGGGACGCTGGGGCGCCATCATGGGGATGCTGCTGGCGATCTTGATCGTCGGGCATCGGTGCACCCCGGTTCTGGGATCCGGACAACATCTTCGTCATCCTCAAGCAGGGCAGCATCCTCGCGCTCATCGCACTCGCCCTGACGGTGGTGCTCGATCGCCGGCGGCTTCGACATGTCGGTCGGAGCGGTGAGCCAGTTGACGGCGAACCTCTCGGCCGGCGTCATCCTCGGTGGATTTGGGACGATCGCCGCGCTCTCGGTCGGCATCGTGGTCGGTCTGCTGTTCGGCATCGTCAACGCCGTGCTCGTCGTCCTCGTGCGCGATGCCACCGTTCGTGGCCACCCTCGGCGTCATGTTCATCGCCATCGGCCTGTCGTTCGCCTACAACGGCGGCCAGGCACTGACGCTCTACGACCAACCGACGTTCTTCTTCCTCGGCCAGGGCGAGATCGGCCCCGTGCCCGTTCGTCTTCCTGCTGCTGGCCGCCCTGACCGTCGGTGCTGCACTTCTGTGCTCAAGCGGACACGGATGGGCCTGCGCATGTATGCAGCCGGCGAGAACCCGGCAGCGGCGCAGCTGCGAGGCGTGAGTCGACGCCGGGCGCTGATCGATCGCATCGATCGCAGGTGGTCTGATCGCGGGCTTCTCGGGGACGGTCCTCGCGTCATACAGCTACGGGGCATCGGCGCTGGCGACGGGGCTCGACTTCCTCATCAGCGCACTCGCCGCGGCCTTCCTGGGCAGCGTCCTCTCGAAGACCGGCGAACTGGATGTGCGTGGTACTGCGGTGGCGGCGATGTTCATCACCGCGCTCAACACCGGCCTGATCCTCAACGGCGCGTCGAACCTGGTGCTCCCGGGCATCCAGGGCGCGATCCTCATCATCTCGGTCCTCTTCGGCGTCATTCAGACGCCGTGAGATCGGCCAGGTCCTCATCTTCTAGGGGAGGCGATGTCCGGACAGAAGATGGCGCCGGTCGGCGCCAGCGCAGGCGGCAGGGGCACCGGCTCGGGCCGACGAAGACACCGAGGTCGCGATTGGCTCGATCTCCTGCGCGACTACGGGGCGATCCTGGGGATGCTCGTGCGCGTTGCTCGTCTTCGGCATCCTCGAACCGGCCGTGCTCGACGCCGGCCAACCTCGCCAGCGTCGTGGACCAGAGCTCGAGCCTGGTCATCCTGTCGGTCGGGCTGGCGATCGTGATGATGATGCGTGGTGTGGACCTGAGCGTGGCCCAGGTCTCCGATGCCGCCGGCCTGATCGCGGCGATGTTCCTGGTCCAGAACCAGCCCCTCCTGCTCGTCTTCCTGGTGCCCCTGGCCTTCGGGGTCATCATCGGCGGCATCAACGGTGTGCTCATGGCCTACCTCGGCGTGCCGGCCATCATCGGGACGCTGGGCATGATGTTCATCGTTCGGACGTTCGAGCTCGTCCTTTCGCGACGGGCGCGAGGCGCAGATCCTGTTCACGCTGCCGCCCGAGCAGAGCGAGGCCTTCTTCTTCATCGGGCAGGGTGCGATCGGTCCCGTCTCGGCGTCGGTGGTCATCGCCGCGGTCGTCGTGGCGGTCGGCTATCTCCTCACCAACGCGACGGCGCCTGGGACGCTACATCTCCGCGGTCGGCGGCAACGTCCGCGCCGCGTTCCTCGCAGGCGTGAACCACCGGCGGGTCTTCGCGTCCGGCTTCATCATCAGCGGTCTCTTCGCAGCCATCTCGGGCATGGTGCTGACGTCGCGGGCGGCCCTTGCCGCACCGGGCGCGTTCGAGCCCTACCTGCTCGACGCGTTCGTGGCTGTCTACCTCGGGAGCGTCGTCGTCCGCAGCGGCCGGATCAACGTCATCGGCACCGCCATCGGCGCGCTGTTCGTCGGACTCATCGGCAATGCCCTCACCCTCATGGGGCTTGGGTGTCCCCTATCGATATGTGGCGTATGGGATCGTGATCCTCGTAGCCATGGCAATCGGCGTGTTGCGCCGGAAGGACTAGGGAACGGAGCGTGAGCATGTCACTCGTCATCGACGCCCACAACCACATCGGCGATCGGCACGGTGCGACCCAGACCGGCGCGGAACTGGTGTCCAAGCTGGATACGCCGGAGTCGACCGCGCTGTCATCATGCCCTTCGTCGAGGGCACCATCGACAACGACGTCATCGACCGCGAGGCGAAGGCGTTCCCGGATCGGCTCATCCCGTTCTGCAGCGTCAATCCCTGGGACCGGGGCGCCGCCATCGAGACGATCCGCCACTGCGTCGAGGACCAGGGGATGCAAGGCATCAAGCTCCATCCCACGCTGCACGGATACCGCCTCGGTGACCACGGCCTGGTCGACCCCATCTTCTCGGCGGCGCGTGACCTCGGCGTGGTCGTCACCTCGCACGGCGCCAGCGATCTCTACAACACGCCACACGAGTTCGCGAGATGGCGCGAAGCGTTCCCCGACGTGCCCCTGTGGATGGTCCACATGGGCTTCTTCTGGATGACCGACTTCGCCATCGAGGTGGCGCAGCGAGCACCCCAATCTCTACCTCGACACGTCTCGCGCGCCCGTCTTCGAGGTCGCCCAGGCCGTCCGCGGACGCGGGCCCTGAGAAGGTCCTGTGGGGAACGAATTCGCCGTACGTCGACTACGAGTGGGAGTTCCGGAAGATGTCACGAGTCGCCGATTCGCAGGAGGCCTACGAACTCGTGGTGGGCGGCAATGTCGCCCGCATCCTCGGCATCTCCGACTGATACCCGGCCAGCGAGGGAGAGAGAGTACATGAATGCGCATCGCACGATCGGACGCCTGGCTGGTCGATCAGCGAGATCGGCTACGGCATGTTCGGGGCATGGGCAGCTGGGCTGGCTCGGAAGACGAGAAGTCACTCGAGTCCACTGCAGCTTGCCCTGGACCTGGGCTGTCGATTTCTTCGACACAGCCTGGGGCTACGGCGAGGGGCGGAGCGAACACCTGCTCGGCGAGCTGGTCCGAGCCAATCCGGACAAGCGCATCACCACTGCCACCAAGATCCCACCCAAGAACTTCCAGTGGCCGACGCGGCGAGGCGACCTCATCGAGAACGCCTATCCCCCCGATCACATCCGCGAGTTCACCGAGAAGAGCCTGACCAACCTGGGACTGCCTGGCGTCGACCTGATCCTGTTCCACGTCTGGGAGGACGCCTGGGCTGACGACGAAGGCTGGCAGCGAGCCGTGGACGACCTGCGCCGCGAGGGCCTGGTGCGCGCTGTGGGCATCAGCCTCAACCGCTGGGAACCGTGGAACAGCCTCAAGACAATCCGCACTGGCCTCATCGACGCGGTCCAGGTCATCTACAACATCTTCGATCAAGCCCCGGAGGACGAGCTGTTCCCGCTGGCTCGCGAGCTCGGCGTCGGTGTCATCGCCCGAGTCCCCTTCGACGAAGGGCACGCTGACCGGCACGCTGACGCTGGACTCGACCTGGCCGGAGGACGACTGGCGCAGCACCTACTTCGTGCCTGAGAACCTCGACTTCGAGCGTGGCTCACGGAGATGCTCTGCGTCCGGTCGTGCCTGAGGGCATGACGATGCCGGAGATGGCACTGCGCTTCATCCTCTCGAACCCGGACATCACCACCGTCATCCCCGGCATGCGGCCGGAGCGCCATGTGCGCGCCAACATCGCGGCGAGCGACGCCGGACCGCTGCCACCGCAGCTGATCGAGACCCTGCGCGCTCATCGTTGGGATCGCGAACCGACCGAGTGGTCGCAATGACCCCGCGCCGTCGCAACCCACGACCAGCTGAAGCATCCGTCCACGACAAGAGGGGGTATCTCATGCGAGCCGATCCAGATTCTGAAGCCGGGCCAGTACACCGAGGTCGAGCTGCCCAAGCCGGAGCCTGGGCCGGAGGACGTCATCGTCGCGGTAGGGGCGTGCGGAGTGTGCGGCACGGACCTGCATATCCTCGCCGGTGAGTTCCCCCCGACCCCGTATCCGATCGTGCCGGGTCATGAGGCGGCCGGTACGGTCTCTGCAGTCGGTTCGGCCGTGGTCGGCCTTCGCGAAGGTGACCGCATCGGGATCGACCCGTCCCTCTTCTGCGGCGCATGCCATTTCTGCCGCCTCGGACGCGGAAACCTGTGCGAGCGATGGGGGGCCATCGGCGACACCGTAGACGGCGCCTTCGCGCAGTTCGTGAAGGTCCCAGCCGCCAACGCGTACCCCATCCCCGACGGCATGTCATTCGGCGCCGCGGCATTCGTCGAGCCGGTGAGTTGCGCTGTCCATGCCGTCGATCGCCTGCAACTCCGCTTCGGCGAGTCGGTGCTCATCTACGGTGCCGGCACCATGGGTCTCATCCTGGCCCAGCTGCTGCGGTCGGCTGGCGCAAGTCTTGTGGCGCTCTGCGACACCAACGCATCGCGTCTCGAACGGGCGAAGTCGTTCGGCTTCGAGGTCTTGGGCAAGGACTACGAGGCTGTGCGCTCAGCGGCGCCCGCGCGGCTACGACAACGTCATCGAGGCCACGGGCGTGACCAGGGTCGCCAACGACGCCATGGCAGCTGTCGCCAAGGGCGGCAAGCTGATGATCTTCGGGGTCTCACCGGCCGGCGAGCAGGCGGGCTACGAACCGTTCCGCGTCTACAACGAGGAGATCACCATCGTCGGGTCGATGGCCGTTCTGCGTCAGTTACGGGCGGGCGGTCGACCTCGTGGCCGGTGGGGCGGTCGATGCCCCGCGGATGCTCTCCCATACCGTTGGCCTGGATGGCTTCAGCGAAGCGCTGGAGCTGGTTCGCAGCGGCGAAGGACTCAAGGTACAGATCGATCCCAGCTCGTGATCGCCAGGGATCATCGAAGCGAACGCCGCCCCGGACGACTCTACCGGAGCACCGGGCTCCCGCGAGGCATTGGCGTGTTACCGCATGCCGGACCCTGGGTCAACGGGGCACGTCGATGCTTTGCCCCCATATCCAGAGGAGCGCGTTACCGACGCCAAGCATGCATACGAACTGGAGGGGACGGACCGTTGAGCTACGTCGCATTCTCGCTGGAGTGCACCATCAGTGACCGGGATGCCCTGGATGGCGTCATCAGCGATCTGACGGCTGCGACACGGATCAAATGAACCCGGGACACACATCTACGAGTGGAGCGTCACTGAGGACGGCTCAGTGCTGCTCACCTACGAGCGCTTCGCTGATTCGGACGCAGCACTGGCCCATCACCATGGCTTCGGGCCCTATGCCGAGCGGTTCCTCGCGTCCGTGACCATCACAAGGTTCGTGGTCTTCGGCGCTCCAAACGACGCACTCAAGGAGGCCCTGGCGGAAGCAGGCCCATCCTATGCCACGCAGATCGGCGGGTTTCATCGCTAGAGATCTGGCGAAGCCACCAGTGCGGGGGCAGGCCTCGCCAGCGGAGTGCCGGTGCGTATCGGAGGCTGCCGGGGCTAGACCTCGGCGAGGTCGGCGAACTGCTCTCGCAGTGCCGGGTACAGGGAGCGGTAGACGGCGTAGGCCTTCTCATAGGCACCCGCGTTCGGACCGGGCGCCGTGGAGTCGGTGACCTCGACCATGGAATCACACGCCGCCTGGACCGTGGGGTACCAGCCGGCCGCGACCGCGGCCAGGATGGCTGCGCCGGTGGCCACACCTTCCGCCGTACGGGTCAGCGAGATGGGCGCGCCGAGCACGTCGGCGATGATCTGCCTCCACAGCGCAGAGTTGGTGCCGCCGCCCGAAGCGCGCAGCTCCCGCAGCGGGTCGGGCGCGACCTCGCTCATCAGTTCGAAGACGTCACGCAGGCTGAAGGCCACCCCTTCGAGCACGGCGCGCACCATGTGAGCCCAACCCGTGGCGGACCGTCAGCCCGATGAAGGCGCCGCGGGCCAGAGGGTCTGGATACGGGGCACGCTCCCCGGACAGATAGGGCAGGAAGATGAGTCCCTCGGAACCGGGCGGGATCGCCTCCGCCATCGCGGTCAGCTCATCCCAGGACTTGTCCGGCGCCAACTCGTCACGGAGCCACTTCAGCGAGCCGGCGGCGGACATGGTCACGCCCATCAGGTGCCAGGTACCGGGCACGGCATGACAGAAGGCCTGCAGCCAGCCCCGAGGCTCGATTGCCGGACCGGCAGTAGGCGTGAAGATGACACCGGAGGTGCCGACCGACATGGCGGCGACACCGGGCACCACCGCGCCCACCCCGACCGCGTTACTGGCCTGGTCTCCCGATCCACCGACCATCGGCGTACCGGCACGCAGGCCGGTGACGGCGGCGGCTTCCTCGGACACGACCCCGACGACCTCGGGGCCTTCGACCGTCCGTGGCATCATCGCCGGGTCGAGCCGGAGCGCCTCGAGGACCTCCGGCGACCAGGTGCGGGTCCGCAGATCGAGCAGCACCGTGCCCGAACCGTCGTTGACGTCGAGCGCGTGCTCACCGGTGAGCTTGAAGCGCACGTAGTCCTTGGGCAGCAACAGGTGTCGGGCGCGGGCCCAGGCCTCGGGTTCGTGCTCACGCACCCAGAGCATCTTGGTCGGCCGTGAAGCTGGTCAGCGCGTCGTTGCCGGTGATGGCGATGAGCCGCTCAGGACCGACGGCCTCGCGCATGGCATCGCACTGCGCCTGGGTACGACCGTCGTTCCAGAGGATGGCCGGGCGCACGACCTCCCCGTCCTCGTCGAGCAGCACCATGCCGTGCATCTGGCCCGACGCGCCGATGGCGGCGATGTCGTCGGCCGAGGCCCCACTGCTGTCGAGCACCCCCGCGATGACTTCCTGGGCGCCGGTCCACCACAGCCCAGGATCCTGCTCGGCCCACAGCGCGTGCGGCGTCTCGAAGTCGTACTCCGACGACGCCACGGCCATGACCGCGCCATGCCGATCGATGAGGATGGCCTTGGTCGCGGTGGTCGAGATGTCGAGGCCGAGGACGAGGTTGGCTGCGGTCACGGTGTCCCTTTCGTGGTGTCGTCTAGCGGTCGAGCTCGCCCGACGAGATGAGGCGCTCGGCCGCAGCCTCTTCGACGAGGTGTACGGCCCAGTCTTCGTGGTGTTCCGCGGCATCCCCGGGATCGAGGTCGGTCAGGGGCCCCAGGGTCTCGAGCTCGGTGAAGTCGTGCTGGGAGTAGAGCTGGCCGGACGCCCCCATATCGGCGTACTCGCGCGCTTCCTCGTGGCCGGCGTACTTGACCAGCAGCACGCCGTCGCGCCAGTGCGCGACCCAGCCACGCCGCAGGGTCGTGCCTACCTTGAAACGGCCGAGAGCCGCGTCGGTGCTGGCGCGCAGCTCGATGGCGTGGTCATGGAGCACCAGGCGGGGGTCATCGTTACGCGCGTACGACCACAAGACGATGTTGCGCTGGCCCTGGAAGCCACCTTCGTCGAAGGGCTCGGTGAGCACGGGCAGGAAGGCGCGACCGCCCGCCGCCATCATGGTGATGGCCCAGGCCGCGAGGCGCTGTGGACGCTCGGCGCGGTTGACCACGCGGTAGTCGAGGGAGAAGCGCTCGGGACCCGTGACGCGGATAGTGATCTCGCGGCTGGTCTCCGAGACAGGGTCGGGGCGGGTTGCGAGCTTCACACCGTCGGCGATCTCCTCGACGCCGACCGGGTCATCGTCGGGTCGGTAGGTGAAGCGCGGGTCCTCGGGTGCGGCCCACAGCCGGCTGCCGCCACGAAGATGGATGGGGTCGGAGCCGGGGCACTCGAGCGTCATGTCGGGCAGCTCGGCGAAGTGGTTGCGGCCATCTTCGGTGAGCAGCGCCAGGACGCGCGGCCCGACCGAAGTGGTGACCATGAGGCGCACACGGCCGGCATCGATCCCGATGGCCTCATGACCGGCGTACTGCGTGGTCGTGATCGACATCCTCAGTCCCCTCTGCTTCTGGTTCAAGGCCGATGCTAGCGAATGGTGACCCCGGTCAGGTAGTGGCTGCGCGACGCAGATGATGGGCCGTTCCGACCACGTGGCCGCGATACCCTAATCCCGGGCGAGTCCAGGCCGTTGCGGGCGATGACCCGGCGATACAACCAGGCGCTGTCCTTGGGGGTGCGCACCAGCGTGTCGTAGTCGACGTGGACCATGCCGAAGCGCATGTGGTAGCCGTGTGACCACTCGAAGTTGTCCATCAGCGACCACCCGAAGTAGCCGCGCACGTCGACCCCTTCCTCGATGGCGGCATGGACCGCGCGGATGTGGGCATCGAGATACTTGATGCGCCGCGGGTCATGGCAGGCACCGTCCACCACCGGGTCGTCGTAGGCACAGCCGTTCTCGGTGATGTAGATGGGCGGCAAGCCCGGATAGGTGGCTGTCAGATCGACCATCAGCGCACGCAGCCCGTCCGGTGTGATGGGCCAACCCATGTCGGTGTGGTCGGGCCCCGGCGCAAGGCCGGTCGGTGTCGTGCAGTCCCGGGCGTGTGCACGATCGCTGGCGCCGGGCTCTGCCTGCAGGAAGTCGTCGTTGTAGTAGTTGATGCCCAGCCAGTCGAGCGGCTGCGCGATGAGCTCGAGGTCGCCGTCCTCGACCGGCAGCCCACCGAAGGCTTCGAGGTCCTCGACGGCGTCCTCGGGATAGCGACCGAGGAACATGGGCTCGAGCCAGACGCGATTGCGCAACGCGTCATAGCGGCGGGCACCGTCGGCAGCGGCGCCGTCGGGATCGGGACCGACCACGTGGATGGGCGTGAGGTTGAGCACGACGCCGAGCCCGGGCACGGGGTCGATCGCACGCATGGCCGCCACGGCCAGTCCGTGGCCCAGGTTGAGGTGATGGATGGCCCGCGTGGCCTTGACGGGATCCGAATGGCCGGGAGCATGCGAAGGGTCGGCGTAGCCCAGCAGTGACGAGCACCACGGTTCGTTGAGCGTGGCCCACAGGGGCACGCGGTCGTGCAGCGCCCCGAACACGATCGCCGCGTAGTCGGCGAAACGGAAGGCGATGTCGCGGGCCGGCCAGCCGCCGGCGTCCTCGAGCGCCTGTGGCAGGTCCCAGTGGTACAGCGTCACGGCCGGAGCGATGTCGTTCTCGAGCAGCCGGTCGACGAGGCGCGAGTAGAAGTCGAGCCCGGCCTGGTTGGCCGGCCCCGAGCCGGTCGGCTGGATGCGCGGCCAGGCCACGCTGAAGCGATAGGCTCGCAGGCCCAGCGAGGCCATCGTGGCCACGTCGTCTTCCCAGCGGTGGTAGTGGTCCGCGGCCACGTCGCCGGTGTGACCGTCGCGCACGAGGTTCGTATCGTGGCACTGGGTGTCCCAGATGCTCGGGCCGCGACCATCCTCGTGCACGGCGCCCTCGATCTGGAAGGAGCTGGTGGCGGCTCCCCACAGGAAGCGGTCGGGGAACCGGATCGCGCCGGTGTCAGTCATGCGTGCTCACTCCGTCGGGTGTCGCCCGCGGGAACGCGGCGTTTCGAGTCCGTTCGCGCGTTTCCGGCCGGGCCGTGGCGCCCGTAGTCGGTAGCGTACGCGAGACGAGCGCCGGGTCGGGCTCCGCGCCGAGGAGCCGTCACCCACTTGGGGACAGATGTCGTGCCGGGCGCCGCTAGGCACGTCGCATGACATCGAATCGGCCGGACCAGTGGCTGCGGCGGCAGCATCTCCCCCTCGGCCACGCTCAGCCTGCGGCCCTGACACTACGCAGAGGAGCCGAAACGCATCCGGATGCAGGACGGGATGGAGCCTGTGGCGCCAGGGCTGACATCTGTCCTGCGTGGATGCGCTCTGCGGGCGATTGCGGTCACGAGCGCGACAGATGGCACCAAGAGGCTCACGCCAGGCACGAACATCGGGCCTCTGGTCGGTGCATTCGTTTGCTACGATGGCGTCATCCACCGCGAGGCGTACGGGGTCCGTCCAGCAGGCCAGCCCGGTCGGCAGATGCAAGGACCCGCGACCTGACGGAGGAGGAGGTACTCCGGTATGGCAACTGTCACCTTTGATGGGGTCTGGAAGAAGTTCGGCGAAGTCGTAGCCGTCAACGACCTCAACCTCGAGATCAACGATGGTGAGTTCATGGTCCTCGTCGGCCCCTCCGGCTGCGGCAAGACCACCTCGCTGCGCATGATCGCGGGGCTCGAGGAGATCAGCGAGGGCACGCTCTCGATCGGCGACCGTGTCGTCAACCACGTCGCCCCCAAGGACCGCGACATCGCCATGGTGTTCCAGTCCTACGCGTTGTATCCGCACATGACCGTGCGCGACAACATGGCCTTCGGCCTGAAGCTGCGCAAGACGCCCAAGGCCGACATCGAGCGCCGCGTCAACGAGGCGGCCGCGATGCTCTCGTGCGAGAACCTGCTCGACCGCAAGCCGCGCGAGCTGTCCGGTGGCCAGCGCCAGCGCGTCGCGCTCGGCCGCGCCATCGTGCGTGAGCCGGCCGTGTTCCTCATGGACGAGCCGCTCTCCAACCTTGACGCCAAGCTGCGCGTGCAGACGCGTGCCGAGATCGCTCGGCTGCACCAGCGCCTGGGCACCACGACCGTGTACGTCACCCACGACCAGGTCGAGGCCATGACCATGGGTGAGCGCATCGCCGTCATGAGCGAGGCGCGCCTGCAGCAGGTCGGCTCCCCGCAGGAGCTCTACGACCATCCGGACAACCGCTTCGTGGCCGGCTTCATCGGCAGCCCCTCGATGAACTTCCTCGAGGTCGACGTGACGCGCACCGGTGACGCCGTCCAGCTCAAGGGCGACGGCATCGACATCCCGCTGCCCGATCGCTACATGGCCGGCTTCAAGGCCTTCAGCGGCAACAAGCTCGTGGCCGGCGTGCGGCCGGAGCACCTCGACGTAGAGACTGCGCCGCCCAGCGGCTCGCTGAGCGGCAACGCCGACGTGGTCGAGTACCTGGGCAACGAGGAGCTCATCCACCTCAGCGTCGGCGGGCACGACATCGTGGCCCTCATCGGCAGCGAGCATCGCGTCCGGCCGGGCGATGACCTGACCCTGCACATCTCGCTCGACAAGGTCCACCTCTTCGACCCCGAGTCCACGCTGGCGCTCGACAAGGACCGCAACGAGGCTGAGATCCGCAAGGGTGGCGCGGCGCGCAAGGACGAGGCCACTCCCGCGACCGTCTAGATCCGCACCGGCCGGGGCTCCCGGCCACACTCGAAGGACGCCTGGCCCTGCCGGGCCAGGCGTCTTTCGATTCGGCGGACGGCTACTGTGGCGACGATGAACGACGATCTGCTCATGGGCGTGGACATCGGCACCTCGTACTCCAAGGGTGTCACCTCCACGCTCGACGGCACCATCGTGGCCCGGGCCAGCCGCGCCCATGACGTCTCCATGCCGCAGCCAGGCTGGGCCGAACACGATGCCGACGCAGTGTGGTGGGCTGACCTCTGCGCCATCAGCTCGGAGCTGGCGGCGACCGTCGGCGCCGACCGGGTGCGCGCGCTCGCGGTCAGCGGACTGGGTCCGGCGTTCGTGCCGCTCGACGAGCAAGATCGACCGCTGCGGCCCGCCATCCTGTACGGCATCGACACGCGAGCCTCGGCCGAGATCGGGGAGCTGACCGAGCGCTACGGCGAGCTGGCCATCGTTGAGCGCTGCGGTGCCAGGCTGACGAGCCAGTCGGTCGGGCCCAAGGCTCTCTGGGTCAGGCGCCATGAGCCGGAGATCTGGGCGCGCACGAAGCGCTTCGGCATGGTCGCTTCCTATCTGGTGCTGCGCCTCACCGGCGAGTACGTGCTGGACCATCAGTCGGCCAGCCACTGCACACCGCTCTATGACATCGCCGAGCGGGCATGGATCGCCGACCGGGTGGCTGAGGTCACGCCGGGCCTGGCGATGCCCGAGCTGCGCTGGGCCCCCGAGCCCGCCGGCACCATCCGCCCCGCCGCCGCCGAGGCATGCGGGCTGCGCGCCGGCACACCGGTCGCGGTGGGCACCATCGACGCCTGGGCAGAGGCGACGAGCATCGGAGTACGCGCGCCAGGCGAGGCCATGCTCATGTATGGCACGGCCCTGACGCTGGTGCACATGCTCGCCCCCTTCCGGGCGTTGCCCTCGATGTGGGGCGTCGTCGGCGCGCTGCCGGGCACGTGGAGCCTGGCCGGCGGCGTGACCACGGCCGGGGCGCTGACCAAGTGGTTCAGCCGTCTGGTCGGCGACGTTCCCTACGGAACGCTGCTGGCCGAAGCGGCCGAGGTCCCGGCCGGAGCCGAGGGCCTCCTCGTACTCCCTTACTTCTCGGGCGAGCGCAATCCCTTCTACGACCCCGACGCCCGGGGTGTCATCGCCGGCCTGTCGCTGAGCCACGGACGAGGCCATCTCTACCGCGCCATCCTCGAGGGTGCCGCGTTCGGCGCCCGGCAGATGCTCGAGACGCTCGCCGGCGCGGGCCACGTCCCGAAGCGTCTGGTGGCCGTCGGCGGTGGGACGAAAGGACCGCTCTGGCCCCAGATCGTCAGCGACGTGGCGGGCATCCCGCAGGAGATGCCCGCCGAGACGGTGGGCGCGAGCTACGGGGACGCCTACCTGGCCGGGGTCGCAGCCGGGTCGATCGACGCCGGTACCGACTGGTCGCGCATCGTGGCCACGATCACGCCCGATCCGGCCGCCCACGCGCGGTACGACGACCTCTACCCACTGTTCAGAGAGCTCTACCCGGCCACGGCCCAGACGAGTCACAGTCTCGCGCGAATCGCCCGGGAGTGACGCCAGTCGCGATGCCAGCGCTCGGCCGGGAGCCGCTCAGCCGATGGGCTGCGCCGCGGACACTAGGCTGTCCCAGCCCCACCCCGCTCACGCTGATCGAGGTCCTCGATCTTGGCCACGTTGCGGCCCGAGCCACCACCGGCGAACTCGCCATCGAGCCAGTGGTCCACCAGGAGCGGGGCCACGGACTTGCCCACCACCAGGCTGCCCAAGCAGAGCACCTGGGCGTCGTTGGACTTGATGGCCCGCTCGGCCGAGCAGGAATCGGTCACCGGCGCAGCCCGAACGCCGTGCACCTTGTTGGCCACGATGGCATGCCCAGCCCTGTGCCGCACACGAGCACCGCCCGCTCGACCTCGCCGGCGGCCACGGCCCGGGCCACGGGCTCCTATGCCGTGGGCGCCTACATCGGCCGATCTGTGCCGCGGAACGAAGTCCCGCACCCACGAGCCAGTCATCCGCGGGCATGACAGGGGCTTGTACGTGGTTGTCTGAGTCGTCAGGAGCATGGATCGACCGACTTGTGCGTCCTGGTTGGCCGATAGAGTCGCCGGGGGCATGACCGCGGCCTGGACTTGGCCGATAGAGTCGCCGGGGGCATGACCGGGGCCTGGACTTGCGGGATAGCCCGGGGCACAACCCGCGGCAGGACCCGGTGACACGAACCAGCGGCCCGGCCCGACGGCAGAGTCCCGCGAGGTGCGACCGGCAGTCGTAGGTGCCGCGGCGGGTCAGTTACCCCTCGACCGGGAGGCTCTTCCAGAGTGAGGTGTCGAGGTCGGGCATGATCTTGCGCAGCTTGGCCACGTCATCGGCGTAGTACTCGGCCAGCCAGTCGGTCGCACCGGGCGGCAGCGTCACGTGCTCCTTGGACCTCTTGCGGGCGCGCTTGATCTCCTGCACCGAGGCGTTCTGGTCGCGCAGCCCGAGGAATCCGTACGTGCGATCCAGCTGGGCCTGGGTGTCGGCCACGCACTGCTCGTATTGCAGCAGCAGGAACCGCTCACGTGGGTAGTGCTCCAGCCACCACGACAGCTGCGTGGCGTAGCGGCTGCGCTCCATGGCCTCGACGATGCGGTGTTCGCGCGTACCCAGCTCGTTGGCGCCGACCTCACCCTTGAGGACGCCGGCACGAACCAGCAGGCCGAGGTTGGAGATGTAACGCTCGACCGGATCGCGCATGAGCACGATGAGCTTGGCGTCGGGGGCCACGACCTTGAGCATCGGCGGCACCCAGGGCTGGTACAGGTAGCCGGGCGTCTTCTCGCCGACCAGGCTGCCGGACGGCCGCGGGAAGTACCTCTTGTAGTCCTCGAACTGTGCGGGTGTGGGCCAGCGATCCCAGAAGTGGTCGAAGTAGTGCAGCTCGCGACGCTGGCGGTGGGGCCGATGGATCTCGAGGTGGCTCTCCATGAGTCCCTGCCACCACGTCGTGCCGGACTTCTGCGCGCCGATGATGACGAAGTCGGGCGGGCCGGTCGGCCAGTCGGGTGGCGCCTCAGGCGGTGGCTGGAGCTGGTCGTAGCGAGAACGCACGGCTCCGCCACTGGGCGCATCGGACTTGCCCAGGGGCGTCATGCGCACGCCCATGACGAGGGCGCGCTTCCAGGTTGGTGGTCGCTTCGTGGTCTTCTTGCTCATGGTCGCTTCCAGCCTAGCCGACGCGGCTCGGTCGGGGTCTCGACGGACGCCATCTGGGCCGACGACCCGACGGGTGTCTCCCACTCGGCCATCGAGTGCAAGGCGGCCTCGTTGCCGACATCGTGGCCGGCCCGCTCGGAGAGCAGCCAGCGCACCTCGAGCAGGTCGCAGTAGGCCTGCACGGGATCGACGTCCTCACCCATGACCTCCATGAGCTGGCCGACACCCGGTTCGAAGATCTCGAGCATCCAGCGCGCCCCATCGCGACGCGTCAGGACGCGGCCGCTGGCGCCCTCCTTGGCTTCCCAATCCCCGGCCCAGCCCATGCCCGCCCAGGCCGTCAGGTCGTTGAGCAGGATGGCCGACTGACCCTCCCCTGCTTCGAGCCCGGTGAGCTGGCGCAATCGCCGTGAGAGGTAGTCGCGCCCGGCCACCGCCACCCGCAGGCGCAGATCCTCGGTGCCGTCATCGCCAGGCTCCAGGATGATCTCGTCGACGACGTAGCCCAGCTCGTGGATGTCGTGAAGGCGCTTGTCGACTCGGTAGCGCTTGTCGGGATGGATGGTGACGTCCTGGTGGAGGACGTCCCAGAGGCCGTCGTAGCGATCGCGCAAGCTGAGGGCCGCTTCGAAATCGTCGTCGATCTCCTCGATCGACTTGCCGTTCATGACGGCCATGTCGGCGAGATCACCGGCCACGTTCTCGATGGCGATCTCGATGTCGGCGCTGCGCTGGCCGTCGGAGAGCTGCTCGTGGAGCTCGCTGGTCTCGCCGTCCACGAGGTAGGCCTGCAGGCGCTGCCCATCGCGCATGAGCAGCGTGTTGGCCAGCGAGCAGTCGCCCCAGAACATGCCCATGCGATGGAGCTCGACGAGCAGGCCGGTCATCGAGTCGAGCAACTGGTCGCGGTACCGGCGCGCGCCTTCGGGCAAACGCATGAAGAGACGCCGGAACTGGAACGAACGGGCCAGGTAGCGAGTGAGGATGATCGACGAGTTGTCGCCGGTGCGTGTGACCACCCCGTAGGCCTTGACCGACGGCGCACCACGTGCCTCCAGCTCGCGCAGGACGTCGTACTCACGCTGTCCGATGTCGAGGGGCAGCTCCTTGAGCGCGATGATGCTGCCATCGACCATGGCGAAGCGCACGGTGTGGCGGCTGGCACCGACGGGCAAGTCCACGAACTCGATGTCGGGACCCGTCCAGTGGGCAAGCGGCCTGTGCCAGGGCATGCCCACCAGTGCCTGGTTGGACTCGCGGAAGCGCATGGTGATGCGGCCCGGCTCGAAGGGCTCGATCTCCGAGGTGGGGATAGCGTCGGGGTCTGCCGCTTCGCCGTCGCGCATGGGTTCGCCATCCCAGACCAGGGTGGCTTCGTTGAAAGGCTCGAGGCCGGCGCGTCGTTCCATCGGGCGCAAGTCTAGGGGTTCGACCCGCTGGTGACGTACCCCCGCCAGGCGACACGACCAGCCGGCGTCGACTGCGGATAGGATGGGAGCCAGTCACTGCCGGACCAGCCACATCCCCATCACGGAGCAACCCTTGCCCAGCCTTGTCCGACCCTTGAACCAGCTACCGGGCCCGTTCGCAGCGGTGGTCTTCGACATGGATGGTCTGCTGGTGCATACGGAGCGGCAGTGGCTGCAGGCCAAGATCATCCTGTTCGAGCGCTACGAACGGGAGCTCACCGAGGCTGACAAGGCCGCCGTCTTCGGCGCGGCCGACCTGCAGTCGGTGACCTACTTCGCGGGCCGCTTCGGCCTGCCGTCCGAGCGCATCGCCAGCCTGCAAACCGAGTATCTCGACATCATCGGAGGCCTGATCGACCGGGGCGTGGACCTGACCGAGGGCTCGGTCGAGCTCGTCGAACGAACCAGCCGAAGCGTACCCGTGGCCCTCGCCTCCAACACCCGGCGCTCCCTCGTTGACAAGGTCCTGGCGCAGACGCCGTTCGCGCCGCATCTCGACGCCATCAGCACCGGCGACGAGGTCGCCCCCAAGCCGGCGCCCGACGTGTACCTGCTGGCCTGCCAGCGGCTGGGCGTCGATCCCGCGAACGCCGTGGCCATCGAGGACTCACCGACCGGCGTGCGTGCCGCCCAGGCCGCCGGCCTCACCTGCGTCGGCGTCCCCAGCAACCCGACGGAGCCACTGACCGAGGCCGACCTCGTGGTCGCCTCGCTGACGGAGCTGCTCTAGGCGGCGGCCGTGACCTCGCTCATCATCCGCGTCGCCATCGTCGCCGTCGCCTTGCTGCTGACCGCACTGCTCGTGCCGGACATCGAGATCGACTGGCCTGACGAGGCTGAGGGCGTGGCCATCACGCTGCTGGTGCTGGCGCTCGCCTTGGGGCTCATCAACGCGCTCATCCGCCCCGTCGCCAAGCTCGTCAGCATCCCGCTCAACATCGTCACGCTGGGCATGTTCTCGGTCGTCCTCAACGCCGTACTACTGCTGCTGGTGGCCTTCGTCGTCGACCTGCTGTGGGGACCGCTCATGGTCGTCGGCGGCTACCCGCCCGAGCTAGGCCTCGAAGCCATCAGCGCGGCCGTAGTCGGTTCGTTCATCATCAGTGCCATCTCGACGGCGCTGTCCATCCTCATCCCCGAGACCTGATCGGAGGTTCCATGCCAGTCCGTCCGCGCCAGCTCGTGTCATCGGGCTCGCCATACGAAGAACCGATCGGCTTCAGTCGTGCCGTGCGCGTAGGCGATCGGGTCGTCATCGCCGGCACCGCCCCCAACTGGCCCGACGGCCACGTCGATGCCGACGTGGAGCGCCAGGCCGAGCGCTGCATCGAGATCATGCTGACCGCACTCGAGGAAGCCGGCGGGACCGCCGCCGACGTCGTGCGTACGCGCACGTACCTGGTCGAGGCGGCCGACTGGGAGGCGGCGGGACGCGCCCATGGCCGCTACTTCCGCGAGGCGCGACCGGCCTCCACGATGGTCGTGGTCAGCGGCTTCCTGGACCGGCGCTGGAAGGTGGAGATGGAGGCCGAGGCCATCATCGGATCAGGGGCGCACGGGAGCCAGGAGTCGCGCTAGAGTCGGACCATGACGCGCCGGATCTGGGACTTCGACACGCCCGATCGCTTCGCCACCGACACAGTCGGCGAACCGGGCGATCGCACCTTCTTCCTGCAGGCCGTGCAGGGACCACGCGTCGCCTCCGTGATGCTCGAGAAGGAGCAGGTCGCCGCGCTGGCCGATCGCGTCCTCGCCGTCATCGACGAAGTCGAGCGTCGCGGACTGGCTGCCATCGATGCCGGGCCTGCGGGACGGCTCGACGTGCGTCCGCTGGAGCAGCCGCTGCACGAGGAGTTTCGGGTGGGCACCTTGACCATCGCCTGGGACGAAGACATCGACCGCCTCATCATCGAGGCGCGCTCGATGATGTTCGATGCCGGCGCCGGTGAGTCGGCCGTGCGCGACGAGGAGGATGTCGACGATGACGATATCCCCGACGACGCGCCCATCGGGCCCGACGTGCTGCGCGTCCGGCTCACCGCGTTCATGGCCCAGCAGTTCGCACGCCGTGCCAACACGGTCGTGGCCGGGGGTCGCACGGTTTGCCCGTTCTGCGGCGAGGTCCTGGCGCCGACCGGCCACTTCTGCCGTCGCGACTTCGACGATCTGGTCCACTAGGGCGGTCTCGACCAGGGCGAAGCAGGCCCACGACGATGGCGTTCAGGCCCGTCGTGGCATCATCGGGGAGAGAGCCAGCCATCGGGCGGAACAGCCATCGGGCGGATCGGGAGTGTCCGTCTGGTCAAGGAGTGGATCATGCGCCAGTCGATCAGGGCACTCGCCATCGTCTTCGTCATCGCGCTCGTCAGCAGCGCGATGGCCGTACCCACGAGTGCGGCGAGCAGCGACGTCCGGTTGACGCGCGTGCTAGGCGGCTACTCGCACCCGGTGCTCGTGACGCATGCACCCGGCAGCGGGCGGACCATCTTCATCGTCGAGCAGACCGGCAAGATCAAGCGCGCCACCTACGGAATGGCCGCTGGAAGAAGCTGGGCACGTTCCTCGACCTGAGTTCCAAGGTGGTTGACCCCCGCAAGTCGGGCAACAGCGAGCGCGGCCTGCTGGGCCTGGCCTTCCACCCGAGATACCAGTCGAACGGCCGTTTCTACGTCAACTACACCCGCGCCGGAGCCAGGGGCAAGGCCGGCGACACGGTCGTCGCCGAATACCGCCGCAGCTCGCCGGCCAAGGCCGATCCGGCGTCGGCGCGAGTGGTCATGGTCGTGAACCAGCCCCGGGCCAACCACAACGGCGGGCACCTGGCCTTCGGGCCCGACCGGCTCCTGTACATCAGCCTGGGTGACGGTGGCGGTGCGGGCGATCCCCAGGGCAACGGCCAGAAGTTGAGCACGCGCCTGGGCAAGCTCCTGCGCATCGATCCCATCGACCCCGACGGCAATGGGCCTCGCCGATACGGTGTGCCGGGCTCCAACCCGCGGGTCGGCAAGTCAGGTCACGATAGCCTCTGGGCCTGGGGCCTGCGCAACCCCTGGCGCTTCTCGTTCGACCGCGGGACCGGTGACCTGTGGATCGGCGACGTCGGCCAGGGCAGCCGTGAAGAGGTGAACCGCTCCCGCGCGAACGCCCGGGGCACGGCCGCGGGCAAGGGTCGCAACTACGGCTGGAGCCGTTGCGAGGGTACGCGCCGCTATCCGAATTCGGGCCGGCCCTGCGGCTTCGGGGTGCGTCCGGTCCACGACTACGCGCACGGCAACGGTCGCTGCTCGGTCACCGGTGGCTACGTCCATCGCGGTCCGAGCTCGGTGGCCTGGCGCGGTCTCTATGTCGCCGGCGACTACTGCGGACGACTCTTCGTGCTGGACGTGAAGGGCAAGGTCAAGCTGTCCAAGACGACGAACAAACGCCTCTCGTCATTCGGGGAGGATGCCGCCGGGCGCATCTTCGCGACCAACCTCCTGAGTGGGCACGTCTATCGCGTGAAGATGAGCGGTCACGGCGCGGGCGGCCGTAGCGGAACGGGCGTTCCAGCCCGTGCGCCTCCAGCAGCGCCCCGTCCTCGAGCAGCTCGGCAGAAGGTCCGTCGGCCACGACCACACCCTCGTCGATGATGACGGTGCGAGGCAACGTCTCAGCCACCATGGCCAGGTCGTGGGTGCTGACCAGCAGCGTCTCAGGACGTGAGGCCATCACGCCCATGAGCTCACGCCGACCGCGTGGATCGAGCCCGGACGTGGGCTCGTCGAAGACCAGCAGGCTGGGGTCCATCGACAGCACCGTGGCCACAGAGATGCGTTTGCGCTGGCCCAGCGAGAGATGATGCGGCACACGGCGCTCGAAGCCGCTCATGCCCACCGCGCTCAGGGCACGCTCGACGCGATGGTGGATGTCTGCCTCCGGGACGCCCATGTGGATGGGGCCGAAGGCGACGTCTTCGCGCACGGTGGGGCTGAAGAGCTGGTCGTCGGGGTCCTGGAAGACGAGGCCGACGGCGGCGCGGATGCGCTTGACCGTGGCCGGCTCCACGGTCGTGCCGTCGATGGTGACGCTGCCGTGGCCACCACCGAGGATGCCGTTGAGGTGCAGTAGCAGCGTCGACTTGCCGGCGCCGTTCGGCCCCACCAGCGCGACCTTCTCGCCGGGCTCGACGGTGAGCTCGACCCCGCGCAGCGCCTCGGTGCCATCGGGGTAGGTGTAGTGGAGGTGGGAGATGCTCGATGCGGCCGACCGCTGGCGCGTCTTCTGGCTGGGTGACGGTCATCACGGTGCCCAGAGGTTGACGGCCACCACGAAGGCGACGATGGCCGCGAGCGCCACGCCGAACCAGGTCAGGCTGCGCTGGTCGGGGCGGGGAGGCCCGGTGGCGTAGAAGGTGCCCGTGAAGCCACGCGCGAGCATGGCCGCGTAGATGCGCTCGGAGCGTTCATAGGAGCGGATGAAGAGCGAGCCGACCATGGAGCCGGTGACGCGAGCGCGCCAGGCCAATGAGCCACCCGACCGCCCCTGAGGCGCGGCGGCGGAGCGTGCCTGGCGGGCGCGAGACATGCGCCCGGCCTCGTCGGTGAGCACCGCGAGGTAGCGGTACATGAAGCTGATGATGCTTACGATGACGGCCGGGACCCGCAGCGCCCGGAGGGCGTCGATGAGGTCGGCGAAAGGCGTGGTGTAGGCCAGCAGCAGCGCCGCTTGCACGCTCAGCCACGACTTGGCCATGATCGAGAGCATGTCGCGCAGGCCGGTGTCGGTGACGCTCAGGGCGAACGGCCCGATCTGGAAGGTCGAGCAGTGTCTCGCCAGGACGGGTGAACAGCAGCGGCACGGTCACCAGCACGAACGGCAGCACTACCCAGGAGCCCCGCACCAGCCGAAGCGGCCCCAGGCCGGCGAACGCCGATGCTGCCACGAGCACGAGCCACACCACCGTGTACGCCGCAAAGGCTCCGACCGGCAGCAGGGCGATGCCCAGCACGGTGGCCACGGCAAGGACGATCTTGAGCCGCGCGTCGGCGCGATGCGCAGGGCTATGTCCCGGGATGTAGCGGTCGAACTCCATGTCTCGAGACCGGCGTCAGTCGGTCGGGCGAGAGTCGGTGCGACAGGGCGCGGCCCAGCAGCCACATGGTCCCGAAGATGATGGCCACGCCGACGAGGCCGGCCACGATCAGCGAGAGTGGACCGTCGCCCAGCAGCGGCACGCTGTAGTCGGGCAGCAGCTCGAAGGTCGCTTCCTGCCCTTGTGCGGCAAAGCCGCCATCGATGGCCACGCGCTCCAGGCCATCGGGGTCGGACGAGGCCATGGGCGCCAAGATGACGACCACGGCCGCAGCAACGACCAACCCGGCTACCCACCAGTAGCGACGGATCATGACTCGATCATCTCCAGCGAGGCCGCCGGCGTCGGGCCCAGCATCGCGCAGCATGAGCAGGTCCGGGCGAGCACCCTTGATGAGCGCCAGCGCACCGACCGTGATGAGCGCCTCGCCGATGCCGATGAAGATGTGTGTACCGAGCATGGCCGGCAGCACCACCGCCAGCGGGCTGGTGCCGCTCACGGCCAGCTCGACCGAAGCGGCCGCCGCTCCCAGCATCACCGCCGACCAGGCCGCGATGGCTGCGGCCGGGTTTCGACCACGCTCCTCTCCCCCAGCAGGCGGCACAGCGCCATGTAGATGGCGAAGCCGCCCATGGTGCCGATGACGCCCATGTTCACGATGTTGGCGCCCATGGCCAGCAGCCCGCCATCCTGGAAGAGCAGCGACTGCACGGCGATGACGCTCGCCATCACCAGCGTGCCCGCCCAGGGGCCCAGCAGGATGGCCGCCAGGACCGCGCCCGAGCAGGTGGCCGCTGGTGCCGCCGAGGACCGGGAAGTTGATCATCTGGGCGGCGAAGATGAAGGCCGCGGTGACGCCCATCAGCGGGATGGCCCGGTCGTCGAGCGTCCGTCCGGCTGCGCTGCACGGAGACCCCGATGGCGACGATGGCGATGGCCCACATCAGCAGGGCCACGGGCACCGAGAAGAAGCCGTCCGGCGCGTGCAGGTCGAACGTCGCCGGGATCTCCAGAGCGCGCGGGGAGATGATCGCAGGTAGCATCACGGCAGATGCTATTCGCGATGAGTCGTTACTGCAAGTCCTTGCGATAGGGTCAGGACGGGGCCAAAGGGACTATGCTTCCGATGATGCCCACCGCAAGCCATGCCCATGCCCCCGATGTGACCTGGGACGAGGTCCGCGAGCGCCTCCACGAACGCGGGCTGCGCTGGACACCACAGCGGCGGCTGCTCGTCGACGTGCTGGCCAACACCAACGGCCATATCACCGGTGCGGAGCTGGTGGAGGGCTGCCGTGAGCAGGATCCCGAGGTCACGCCGTCGACGGTGTACCGCACGCTGGACGTGCTCGAGGATATCGGTCTCATCCGCCATGCCCACGGGCTCGATGGCCGCGAGGAGTTCCACGTTCGGCCGGCGCGTGAGCACGGTCACCTGCACTGCTCGGTCTGCCACCGAGCCTGGGAGATCGGCGCCGAGGACGTGGCCGGCCTGGTCGACGACTTCCAGCGCTCGCGCGACTTCAAGGTCGACCTGGGCCATCTCAGCGTCGTCGGCACCTGCCGCGATTGCCGGGAGCGCTCGGAAGTGGCCGAGCACGGCCCGCCCGTCGCGTTCTGACTACACGCTCGAGGGCGTGAGTCCCAAGAGCGAGAGGGCCCGTGCCTGGAGTGGCGTGGGGATGGCCACGATCTCGAAGGCGGCCTCGTCGGGCGCACCGACCGGCACGACCCGGTTGCGCGTCAGCGTGCCCAGCTCACCGAGCAGCGTCCGGAAGCTGTGGACGGGCGTGCCGTCGGGCAGTCGCCCGCTGTGGGCCTTGGCCAGGGCCGCCTCGGAACGCACCGCAGGGGCCACCGGATCGTCGAGTTCGGGTCGTGCCTCGTCGCGGAAGAGCAACGGGGCCCAGGCCCGCTCGAGGTGCCACTGCAGGTAGTAGGCGAGCAGGCACAGGAAGATGTGGGCCCGCACCCGCGGCTCGGTGTGGTGGTGGATGGGCCGCACCTGCAGGTCGACCGCCTTGAGACCCCGGAAGGCCCGCTCGACCCGGCTCAGGCGCTTGTAGGCGCGCACGACCTCGACACCGTCGAGTCGCTCGGGCCCGACGCTGGTGCGCAGCACGTACAGCCCGTCGAGGGCGGCTTCGGCCTCGATGGCCTCCGCCTTGCGGGTCACGACCAAGTGGTCCTCGCCGATGTCGAGCGCGAAGTGCTTGGCCATCTTGTAGCGGTCGATGACCCGCCCGGTGGCCAGGCCGATGCGGTCGGCACCCCGGAGCCGTCCGGCCGCGACGCGGGCCACCACCGGCGCCAGCTTGGCCTCGGTGGCGGCGAGCAGCTCGCTGCGTTTCCTCGTCCGTTCGGCCGCGAGCAGCGGGTTGCGACAGACCACCAGGCGTTCGCCGGGATAGGCGGGGTCGGTGATCTCGGCGAGCCCGCGCTCGTCGAAGAGGCCGAGCTGGAGGGTGCCGCCCTGGGCGAGCTTGCGGATGGCCGGAGCCCGCAGCGAGCTGATCCAGCCCAGGCCCTGCTCGCGCATGGCCTCGATGCGGGCACTCGTGAGCATGCCCCGGTCACCGACGAGCACGACCTCGGCGAGCTCGAAGCGATCACGCAGCTTCTGGGCCACCGCGGGCACCGTGGCCGGATCGGCGGTATCACCGGGCACCACCTCGACCGCCACGGGGCGGCCGTCCGTGTCGGTCACGAGGCCGTACTCGATCTGGCGCATGCCGGGCCGGCCGTCACGGCTGTAGCCCCGCTTCGCGAGCGGGCAGTGGCGGCCCTCGACGACGGAACTCGTGAGGTCGTAGAGCACGAGCCCGCCAGGCTCGAGGTGGCGCTTGGCCAGGGCTGCCTCGATGCGCGCCTGGCGGGCCAGCAGCCAGTCCATCGCGCCATAGAGCTCGTCCTCGTCGGCATCGGCCACTCCGAGGGTCGCGCCCAGCGTCGTCTGATCCCAGGTCCGGCTCGTGGCCAGCTTCGAGCCCGGGGCCAGCAGGCGGGCGCAGATCATGGCCAGCACCAGGTCGCGCTGGCGGCTGGGCCGGGCATCGATGAGCCGCTCCAGGTCCAGCGAGCGCAGGGTGCCCAGCACCGCGGTCACCCCACCGTGGGGCAGACTGCGGCGGATCTCGAAGCCGTCCGCGGAGACGAACCGCTCACCCTTGAGGCCCCGGCGCACGAGTTCGATGAGCTCGGGCGGCAGGTGGCTGATGTTGCCCAGTGTCTCGGTCCTGACCTTGCCCCCCTCACGCACCGAGCGGCGCAGCAGGTGGGTCTCGTAGGTCTTGCCCTTGTAGTGCCTGCGCGTCGTCGCGACATGCACGGCACCGCCTCGCTTCCTCACGCACGCAGTATCGCAGACCCACGCCGGTTGTCAATAGGTATTAGTGCCTACATTTGTGCGCTCACTGTGGGGTCTCGGTGAGCACGGAAGAGGCCCCGGCCACGCTCAGCCAAGGCCTGTCAGGCGCTGGAACTTCGGACTAGCGGCCGTTCACGGGGTTCGTCGATCCGGCGGGCGGGGTCACACGCCGAGGGTGGGGTCACCCTCGTAGTCTGCGAGCTGGTCGCGACCCGGTCTGTTCAGCCCACGAGCGAACTCGACCGATGTGACGGCCTTCTTGCAGGTTCGGTCCATGGGCTAAGCAGGAGTGTCAGGCGTGCTCACCCCGTGTGCAGGACCGGCCAGCTCGGCGCCGGGCACGTCGAGATGGCTCAGCCCATGAGCAGCCGGGGCCTGGCGAAGCTTGGCCGGCCCCAGGGACTGCAGCTACAGCCCCGACGCGAGATCACGGAGGTCGTCGAGCAGGCTGTCGAGATCCTGCTCGGTGGTGGTGTGGTTGAGGATGCCGGCGCGAAGCCACGTTCGACCACGCAGGCGGGTCGTGGTCAGCAACCCGCGCCCGCTGTGCTGGAGCGCCACCTGCAACGCGTCCTGGTGGACATCGACCATGTCCTGCGTCGCCTCATCGGCCCCGGCGCGGCCGGCCGGCAGATGGCGGAAACAGACGACCGACAGGTTGGGCTCCTCGGCCAGCTCGAAGTCATCGCTCGCCTTCACCTTGGCGGCGAGGGCCCCGGCCAGGTCCACGGTCCGTTCCACGAGACGGCCCAGACCACGCGTGCCGAGGTGCTTCCACGAGAGCCACAGCTTCAGAGAGCGCTGCCGGCGCGTGCCCTCGATGCTCAGGCGGTAGAAGTCGAGCTCATCGGAGCCGTGCGCATCGGGCGCTCGTCGCGGATCACCGGAGCCGCGGTAGTACTCGGGCCGGTACGAGAACGTGGTCTCCAACAGCGAGCCGTCCCGGACCAGCAGCCCGCCGATGTCATAGGCCTGGAAGAACCACTTGTGGGGATCGATGGTGATGGAGTCGGCCTGCTCGAGGCCATCGACCTGACCGGCCAGCCGCTCGGACAGCCGGGCAGCACCGCCGTAGGCGGCATCGACGTGGAGCCACAGGCCCTCACGCTCGGCCAGATCGGCCAGCTCCGGGAGAGCATCGACGGCGCCGGTGTTGGTGGTGCCGGCCGTGGCCGCGATGGCCAGCGGCACGAGGCCGGCGGCACGATCGCGAGCGACGGCATCAGCCACAGGGCCGGCCTGCAGCCGGTAGGCTTCGTCGGAAGGCAGCGACACGAGTGTGTCGGCCGGGTAGCCCAGCGTGTCCAGGCTGCGCTTGATGGAGAAATGCGCCTGATCGGAGACGTAGACGCGGACGCCATCGAGGTCGGCTCCACGCGGCGGGTGATCGAGCTCGCGCGCCCGGCGAAGGTGGATGTCACGCACCACGTTCATGGCCATGATGTTGGCCATCACGCCACCTGAGGTGAACAGCCCGAAGGCAGCCTCGTCGTAGCCGACCAGGGCGCACAGCCAGCTGATGACCTCCTCCTCGACCAGGGTGGCCGAAGGGCTGCAGTGCCACACGTCGACGCCCTGGTGGACGACCTGGCTGAAGATCTCACCCACGATCGATGACCACAGCGGGATGGGCGTGAAGTAGGCGAAGGCGAGCGGATGCCAGGCGTTGGTCTGATGGGGCGCCAGGCGGGTGCCGGAACTCCTCGATGAGCGCCTCGGACGTGATCGGCTCCTGCGGCGCCGGTGCAGGCTCGCCGGAGGGCCCGAAGAACGACCCGGCGCAGCTCGGCGTAGTCACCCGGCTCGCCGATGGCGCGCTCCTGGCCGTGGTCGTAGACGTAGTCGAGCGCCGCCGACCAGGCCCCCTCCCCCAGTCGCTCCAGGGCCGGCCGCGAACGCTCCTCGTCGCGGATGTCGAGCAGCTCCGGCTCCGGGTGCCAGACCCTCGCCGGACCGTCCGCTACCGGGTCGTTCCGCCTCCGGCATACCTACCCGGTCACGCCGGCACGGACGACCATCCACTCGACGATGGCCTCCACGAAGCCGTCGACGAACTCCGGCTCGAGGGTGGCGTACTCAGCGAAAGCGCCGGTGTCGGCGGCCTGGAAGAGGTGGTTGGCCTCCGGGAAGGTGAGGGTCTCGAAGTCCTCGTTGCCGGCGGCCTCGAGCGCGGCCCGGAGCGCGGGTTCGTTCTGCTCAGCGAGCACCTGCGCGTCCTTGCCACCGAAGATGCCCAGCACGGGCACGGTGACCCGCTGCCAGTCGACCGTGGGGTCGTACTCGAGGAAGGAACGGAACCAGTCGGAGGTGTAGATCTCGACCTCGCGAGCGGCGCTACCTTCGGCGAAGCTGTCGCGTTCACCGGCCACGGCCCGCTCGTCCTCACTGAGGTCGTCCCAGAGCTGGCCGTAGAACGCCACGGTCATGGCCTCGACCGCGTCGGTGTCACCGTCACGCGCAACGGGCATGACCTCGGCCGCGAACGCCTCCGCCCGAGCGGCGAGCTCCTCGGACTCGCCGGCAGCGCGTAGCAGGCGCACCGTTCTGAGCGACGAGCAAGGAGATGCCGTCGACCACGGCCGGGGCCATCATGCCGATGTAGGCCACGCGCGGATCGCTCGCACCGAGCATGGCCGCATAGAGGCCGCCCTCGCTGTGGCCGAAGAGGCCGATGCGCTCGGGGTCGACGTCGTCGCGCGTCTCGAGGTAGTCGATGGCAGCGCGCCGCGTCGGAGGCGAAATCCGTGATCGTACCTACCGCGTGCTCGCCGGTCGATGAGCCCACACCACGGTCGTCGTAGCGCAGCACGCCAACGCCGGCCGACGTCAGGGCGTCGGCCAGGACTGCGAACGGCTTGAGCGCGGTGATCGGCTTGAGCGACTCGTCGCGGTCGGACGGGCCGCTGCCGCTCATGGTGATGACGACCGGGTGCGGACCGGGACCTTCGGGCAGCGTCAGCGTGCCGGCCAGCTCGACGTCGGCGGCACCACCGGGGAAGGCCACCTCCTCGATGTGGTAGTCGAAGGTCGAGGGATGGGGCGTGGGCTCGGGCGCCAGAGGCGCGAAGGCATCGATGGCCGGCCTGAACACCTGCTCGCGGAGCACGTCGTAGTCGCTCGGGATCGGACTGCAGCAGCACGAGGTTGGTCTGTCCATCGTCCGTGGTCAGCGCCAGCCCGACTTCGATGGTGGCCGTCGCCGATCTCCACGCCGAACTCGTACATCGTCCACTCGAAGCGGTCGGAGTAGTACTCGAAGGTCGCCTCGGGGACCTCATCGAGGCCGAACTGTGGCAGCAGGCTGGACCAGAGCTGGTCGATGGTGGCCGGGGCGGACTGGATAGCGATGAGGGCGAGGTCCTCAGGCGGGGTGCCACGTGCGTAGTCGCCACCGCCGAGGTCCTGCCAGTCGGCAGGGACGATCGAGCTCACTCCGAACATCTGGTCCTCGATGGGACGGCGCTCGATGTCCTGGGCCGCTACGCTCGCGGCCATGGCCGCGAGGGCCACGGTCAGCGACGAGCAGGATGGCTAGCATTCGACGGGAACTCACGGACTCTCCTTCTTCTCTTCGCTCTCCGGGGAGCGATAGGCGATGACTTCGATCGTGTTCGAGCGTGATGAGCCCGCCCTCGACCATGGCATCGACCTCCGGCAGGACGGCTCGCAGCCGATCCTCGCGGTCGACGACCTCGATGAGGATGGGCAGGTCTTCGAGAGCGACGCAGGATGCGCGTGGTGTGGAGCCGCGCGGCACGACCGTAGCCCTCGATGCCGCGCAGCACCGTGGCCCCGGCCACGCCACGCTCGCGCAGCAGCGCGACGATGGCCTCGTAGAGCGGCTTGCCATCGTGGCGGTCGGATTCGCCGATGTAGATGCGCGCCAGCAGCGCGGGTCCGTCGATCCTCATGGCAGGAGCCTCCCTACGCGCCAGCCCGGCAACGACGGCCAGCATGCCGATGACGACCGAGCCGACGAGGTTGCCGAGCATGAACAGGTAGTCACCCTCCTCGACCAGGCGCCACGACTCCAGCATCAGCGTCGAGAACGTGGTGTAGGAGCTGATGAAGCCGATCATCAGCGGCACGCGGATCTCCGGCGACATGATGGCGCGGTCCATGGCCAGGGCGAAGACGACGCCGAGCACGAACGAGCCGGAGATGTTGACCGCGAACGTGCCCCACGGAAAGCGGCCGCCGGCGAGATCCTCGCACCCATCCCTGGATGAGGTAGCGCGAGACGGCACCAGCCGCGCCGCCGACGGCGATGAAGACGAGGGTCATGTCCGTATCGTCGCATCACACGAGGCTGGGTGCCGCGGGCCATGGGTCATCGAGTCCCGCGCCACGAGGCCGATCGCTGCCACACTGGGCGGAGACGGACGGGCACAGCAGCGGAGGGAGGCCATGGCACCGAACACGGAGGAGCGCCTCTCGGCTCGTGTGGCCGTGGTCACCGGGGCCGGACGCGGCCTGGGACAGGCGTTCGCCCTGGGGCTGGCGGAGCGCGGCGACCGCGTCGTCGCGGTGGCCCGCTCGGTGGACCAGCTGCGAGAGACAGAGGAGCTCGCAGCGGGCATGTCAGGGACCGTCACGGGCATGTCCTGCGACGTCGCCGATCATCTCGCGGTGGCGGAGTTGGCGCGGTCGGTCAGGGCACGCTTGGGACCGCCGACGATCCTCGTCAATGCGGCCGGCATCTTCGGCCCCATCGCCCTCATCCGTGATGCCGACCCCGGGCAATGGCAGCGCGCCATCATGGTCGACGCGGTAGCCCCGTTCTTCACCGCCAATGCCTTCGTGGGGGGCATGCTCGACGCCGGCTGGGGCCGGATCGTCAACGTCACCTCGGCCGCCTCGCTTCATCCCCCCGGTCCCATCAACAGTGCCTACGGCAGCGCCAAGGCCGCGCTCAATCAGCTCACCAGGCACCTGGCGGCGGAGGTCGCCGGCAGTGGTGTGACCGCCAACGTCATCCACCCCGGCGACGTCAAGACTGCCATGTGGGCGGACATCCGGGACCGCGTCGCCGGCCTCGGCGCCGTCGCCGAGAACTACGTCTCCTGGGCCGACTGGGTCGAGCAGACGGGCGGCGACCCGCCTGAGAAGGCCGTCGCTCTGGTGCTGCGGCTGACCTCCGAGGCCGGCCGCGGGACCAACGGTCAGTTCTGCTGGATCGACGACCCGCTCCAGGAACCGGTCCCGAGCTGGGATCCACCGACCGAGGCGCGGCCCTGGCTCAAGGACTGATCGCCCGGCCGAGTCATCCGCCCGTCACGTGCGTTCGCTAGGCTCTGGCCATGACCGACGAGAAGACCGACCCCGGGCCGACCACCCATTCAGAGTGGCGCGAGCGACTGACTCCCGAGCAGTATCGCGTCCTGCGCGAGAAGGGTACCGAGCGCGCCTTCACCGGCGAGTACGTCGACGAGAAGCGCGCCGGCACCTACCGCTGTGCCGGCTGTGGCGCCGAGCTGTTCGCCTCGGACACGAAGTACGACTCCGGCTCAGGCTGGCCCAGCTTCTGGCAGCCCGCTGAACCGGGCGCCATCGCCTTCGAGTCCGACAGCTCCCTCGGCATGGTCCGCACCGAGGCGATGTGTGCCAAGTGCGGCGGTCACCTGGGCCACGTCTTCGACGACGGTCCCAACCCCACCGGCCAGCGCTACTGCATCAACTCCGCGTCGCTGTCGCTCGACCCCGCCGAGGAGTAGCGCGGTCACGGGCCTAGGTCCTGGTGATAGATCTCCGTCGCCGTGAAGTTCCGCCCTCCTCGTCGGTGAAGGCGGTGATGGTGTCCGTGAAGGCTTCACCCCAGCGAGCCGCCACATCGGTCGCGTTGATCTTGCCGATGACGGTCTCGAAGTCGGGGTAGTAGCGGCCGAAGTAGACGACCTGGGCACCACGCCGGAAGCCCGTGTAGTCACGGTAGCCGGCCTCGGCGATGGCTTCGAGCATCTCCGGCCAGGGCTCGGCATGGAGCTTGTCGTAGTAGACGGCAGCACGCGGGTCGATGACAAGGCTGAAGAAGCCACGCTCCCACGGACCCTCGGGCGCCGGCGCGTCGGTGTGGAAGACCTCGTCGTACCAGATGAGCCCGCCGCCCGGAGCCTCGACCTCCGCGATGACGTCACGGAACTGCTGTCCCCAACGCTTGTTGGCCGTGCCCATGGCGTAGCGCCGGAAGGCCGTGCTGCGATCAGGCTCGCTCTCGGCGTACCACCACACGTCGGTCCCTCGTCGGAACCCGGTCACATCGCTGAGCCCGGCGGCGCGCATCTCCGCTGCCACCGCTGGTGGGACCTCGGCGTGCAGGCGGTCATACCTCGCCTCGGTGCCGGGGAAGATGCGCACGTAGTACAGGCTGCGTTCCATGACCGGCCTCATCCTAGCCACTCGCCGGAGCGCCATGGGCCCGTCCACGTTTGGACGCGCGTGCTACTTTCGGGACATGGTTCAGGTAGTGGGTCTCGACGGACGGGTCGCCATCGTCACCGGAGCGGCGCGCGGCATCGGCCGGGCCATCGCCGAGGGCTTGGCCGGCAACGGCGCCATGGTCGCAGCGCTCGACCTGGAGGCGCCGGACCTGCCGGGGATCATCGGCTATCGCTGTGACGTCAGCGATGAGACCGCGGTCGATGTGGCCCTCAGCGCCGTCGAGCAGGAGCTGGGGGCGGTGTCCGTGGCCGTCCTCAACGCGGGCATCTTCCATATCGTGCCCTTCGAGGAGACCAGCACCGAGCTGTGGGAGCGCACCCTGGCGGTGAACCTTACCGGAGCGTTCCTCTGCGCCGGCGCGTGCTGCCGGGGATGCGCGAGGGGGGCTGGGGGCGGATCATCATGATCAGCTCGATGGCCGGCAAGAACGGCGCCATCAAGCCGGCTGCCGCGTACGCCGCATCCAAGGCCGGCATGTCCAACCTCGCTCGCTCGATCGCGCGCGAGTACGCGCCCTACGGCGTGACTGCCAACGCCATCGCACCAGCGCTCATCGACACGCCCATGATCGACGCCGCACGCGACCTCGAGAAGACTCATCCCGGTCGGTCGCCTGGGCACACCCGAGGATGTGGCCGCACTGGCCTGCTTCCTGGCTTCCGACGAGGCCTCCTTCATCACCGGCGAGGTCAGCGACGTAAACGGCGGCGTCTACATCGACTGACGGCCTGCCCGGACCGTTGGCTCATCTGCCCGTATGGAGTCACGACCTCGCGCCGGGTCGCTGGCTGCTCTAGGCTGAGCCATCTCGACGTGCTTGGCGCCGTTCTGGCGGCCGGTCCTGCACACGGGCTGAGCAGGCCGGGTCGTGCCTGGGGGCTGGCGAGAGGCTCTACTCCGTTGAAGTCGAGGCCGTCGGGCCTGACCCGGACCCTCCAGCCAGGGCCGTGCCCTGGCCCGGTCCTTCCGGGATCACCGTGAGTGCCGGGAGCGTCGGCAGGATGAGCATGTACTTGCCGTCGCGCTTGGGATGCTGCCGGCCTGGTCGGTCGTAGGGCAGATAGTCGGCGCGCAGCGCGGATACGGTGATCGCGGAGTTGGGCGGTCGGGAGCGCCCCCAGATCGAGCTGACGTCGGGGTACCAGGGGTCCGAGACGTAGACCCTGGTGACCTTGAAGTCGTTGGTGTAGGCGGGGTCGGCTGTCGCCTCGAAGCCGGACATGACCCAGGCGTGCGCCCCCTTCCAGACGACCAGGCCCGCGGGCTTGCCGGTTGCCCGGATCGCCTTCGCCGCCCGGCGCATGGCCCTCTTGGGAGACTCCGCCCGGTCGATCTCGTACGGGCCGAAGCCATCGGCATTGAGCATCCCGGCCCAGTGCATCAGCCCGAGTCCATGCAGGCCACGCTTCCTGGCCGAACCACTCTCGAGCTGCCGCCAGAACACGGCATGTCCGGGGTCGAGGCTGCGGGCTTCGAGATGGATGCGCCGCTGCGAGCGCCTGGACCGGTCGGGCTCGCCGTCTTCGATGATGTTGATCATCGTCTGCACGGACGCGGCCACACACCAGTAGATCGTTTGCTGATGAACGAAATCGCCCTCTGAGTAGAGGTTCATCCAGAACGGGCCCGGCCTGGGTCGCGGCCGCAGTGGCACCCCCGGCTCCGACTCCGGATCCGAGAGAGCCGATTCGGTGATGGCGACCGTGGGCGCGCCAGCCGGCGAGGCAGCCGGGTCCGTCGAGCCTGCCGCGACGCGCAACGGCGGCGGCGCCAGCAACCCGGACAAGGACAGGAACGTGGCCAGCAGCAGCGTGGCCAGGCGGTCGACGGTCAGCGAGTTGAGGGATCGGCGAGTCACGATAGCCGGACGATAGGCAGATCCGGCCGGCAAGTCCCGTGTCGTAGCGGGTTCTTAACCTCACCGACCAACGGCTGCTGCCCGGTGGAGAGCGCGCGGCGGCAGCTCACCCTGGACACCAGCGGGACGCTGGACAGAAGGAAGGCGGGCGCCGGTATCCCGGCGCCCGCCTTGGGTACGGAGTGAGCCGCGCTTCTAGAGGAAGAGCGGACCGAAGATGAGCGACACGATGGCCATCAGCTTCAGCAGGATGTTGATCGACGGACCGGAGGTGTCCTTGAACGGATCGCCGATGGTGTCGCCGACGACCGTGGCAGCGTGGGCGTCAGAGCCCTTGCCGCCCAGCTCGCCGGACTCGACCCACTTCTTGGCGTTGTCCCAGGCACCACCGGTGTTGGCCATGAAGAGCGCCAGCAGGAAGCCTGCGGCGATCGAGCCGGCGAGCATGCCGCCGAGCGCCTCGGCGCCAAGCAGGAAGCCGACTACGATCGGCGAAAGCACCGCGATGGCGCCGGGCAGCATCATCGAGCGCAGAGCGCCCTTCGTCGAGATGTCGACCGCACGAGCCGCATCGGGCTCGACGCCTTCCGCCCCCTCGCGCAGGCCGGGGATCTCCCGGAACTGGCGACGGACCTCTTCGATCATGGCGCCCGCGGCCTCGCCGACCGCGTACATCGTCAGACCGGCGAAGAGGAACGGCAGCATCGCGCCGAGCAGGATGCCGATGAGCACGTCGGCATCGGTGAACTGGAGGCCGGAGTCACCGATGCCCGTGACCTCGGTGTAGGCGACCAGCAGCGCCAGCGCGGTCAGGACCGCGGAGCCGATGGCGAAGCCCTTGCCGGTCGCGGCAGTGGTGTTGCCGAGAGAGTCGAGAGCGTCGGTGCGCTCGCGGACCTCGGGCGGGAGGTGGCCCTGCTCGGCGAGGCCGCCGGCGTTGTCCGCCACCGGGCCATAGGCGTCGGTCGCGAGCGTGATGCCCAGGGTGGAGAGCATGCCGACTGCCGCCAGCGCGACGCCGTACAGACCGGCGAAGTGGTTGGCCACGAAGATGCCGGCGGCGACCGCGAGGGTCGGGATGACCACGCTGACGAGGCCGACCGCGATACCGCCGATGACGACGGAGGCTGGGCCGGTGGCCGCCTGTTTGGCGATCCACTGCGTCGGACGGTACTCGTAGGAGGTGAAGAACTCGGTGGTGTTGCCGATGACCTGGCCCACGATGAGGCCGGTCAGCACGACCCAGAAGAGCTCGAACGGCAGGTCCAGTAGGAGCAGCACGGCCGCGGTGGCGATGAGCACGAGGCCCGCTGCGCCGAACACGCCGTAGCGCAAGGCCCACAGGAGCTGGGACATCTTGGCGTCGTCCTTGGTGCGGACGAAGGTGGTGCCGATGATCGAGCAGAGGATGCCTACGCCGGCAACGACGAGCGGCAGGACCGCGAGAGCACTGTCCCAGCCGACCTCGTTGATGGTGAAGAACCCCGCGCCGACAGCGACGAGGGTCAGGGCAGAGACCATGCCTCCGACGTAGGACTCGAAGAGGTCGGCGCCCATGCCGGCGACATCGCCGACGTTGTCACCGACGTTGTCGGCGATGGTGGCCGGGTTGCGGGGGTCATCCTCGGGGATACCCGCCTCGACCTTGCCGACGAGGTCGGCGCCGACGTCAGCGGCCTTGGTGTAGATGCCGCCACCGACGCGAGCGAACAGGGCGATCGACGAGGCGCCAAAGGCGAAGCCGGCCACCACGGCCGCATCCTGGAAGATGACCCAAAGCACGGTCACACCGAGCAGTCCGATGCCGACGACGGTCATGCCCATCACGGTGCCGGTGCGGAAGGCGACCTTCAGCGCGGGGTTGAGGCCCACCATGGCCGCCGTGGCGGTACGCGTGTTACCGCGCGTGGCGATGGTCATGCCGATGAAGCCGGCGGTCGCAGAGCCGATGGCGCCGAGGACATACGCGATCGCTGTCCATGGGCCGGTTCCGAAGCGGTCCTGGATCGCGCTGTTGGTGTCAGCGACGGTCACGTTGTCGGTGACGTTGAAGTCGATGAGGGCCGCGATGACGACCGTCACGAAGGCCACGAAGACCGCGAGGATCATGTACTCGCGACGCAGGAAGGCCATAGCGCCTTCCTGGATCAGCCGGCCGACCTTCTGGATGATCTCGGGGCCGGCGTCCTGAGCTAGGACCCAGCGGGCCAGCCAGATGGCAGTGACGAGGCCGGCGATGGCAGAGCCGGCGGCGATGATGAAAGCAGGTGTCCCAGCCATCAGCGGGGGTACCACTTAGCGAGCACGGGCGTTAGCCTCCCTCTCGAGTGTCTTAGGGCAAGTATGCACACGGGTGTGTCCGGTCAACGATATGGCCTGCTGCGTACACGGGACGCGTGCCATGTTTCCCCCACGCGCGCACCATCCGGCCCCCGGGCCACGGAACCAGTCTGTCCGCGCTGACCATCGCGCCTGGGCGCAAGCAGAGCCTCCCGGCGTGTGGGCGCACGGCACCGCGGGGCACACCCTCGAGGCGCCCCCGACAGCGACTAGGTCTCGGAGTCCTCCAGGGCCGGGATATCGATGACCTCGACCTGCACGTCTTCGACGGGTTCGCCATCGACGATACCTGGCGTGGACGTGTCGTTGATGAAGAGCGGGTTGCCGTCGGCGTCGAAGACCTGAGCGTTCAGCGTGTAGGTGAGGCTGTCATCGATGGCCGTCGGTTCGTACTCGACGATGTAGGGGATCTGTGTCGCGGTCAGGTCCTCGATGAGTCCGCCATCAAGGCCCACGGTCACCGCCGGCACATCGGCGAGAGATGTGTCCTGAAGCTCTACCGACCAGACAGCACCCTCCGGCATGACGGTGCCTTCCGGGAGCACGATGCTGCCGGTGATGGCGTTCTCGGGCACGATCATCGGCTCGTCGCTGGCCACGGCTCAAGTGTGGGCTCGGGGGTCGGCTCGTCGCTGGCCACCGGCTCAAGTGTGGGCTCGGGGGTCGGCTCGTCGCTGGCCACCGGCTCAAGTGTGGGCTCGGGGGTCGGCTCGTCGCTGGCCATCGGCTCCGGTGTCGGCTCGGGGGTCGGCTCGGGGGTCGGCTCGGGGGTCGGCTCGGGGGTCGGCTCGGGTCGGCTCGGCGGTCGGCTCAAGTGTGGCTCGGCGGTCGGCTCGGGGTCGGCTCGGGGGTCGGCTCGGGGGTCGGCTCGGGGGTCGGCTCGGGGGTCGGCTCGGGGGTCGGCTCGGGGGTCGGCTCGGGGGTCGGCTCGGGGGTCGGCTCGGGGGTCGGCTCGGGGTCGGCTCGGGGGTCGGCTCGGGGGTCGGCTCGGGGGTCGGCTCCGGGGTCGGCTCGATCGTCGCGGAGACAGGTACGGTCGAAGGCGCGGCGGTCGGGCCTTCGGTGGGCGCCGGCGTGGCGTCCTCGGGTCGGCATGCCATCACGACCAGTGCGCCAACCGCGATGAGCGCTGACCACTTGGCCAGCCGTGTGGTGCGCGTCCGAATGTTGTCCAAGGCTTGTACCCTCCTGCCCGTGCCGAATACCGAAACGCCGCTCAGCCCCTCTCGGCTGACGCTGGCGTGGCGTTACCTTACCTGAGCGTGAGGCTACTCGTTACAGGCGGGCGTGTCGGGGAATAGTTGTCTAACGTTCGCAGAGGTCACCAGCTCGAGGTCGGCGTCGATGCGGGGCGGTACGTCGCGGCCGGCGATGGCGTCCATGAGCGCCGGCACCAGGGACTCCCCGAAGCGTTCCGGGAACTGCGCCACCGAGGCGATGTAGTGCTCATCGCAGGCGATGGTCTGACGGATGGCCGGGTCGGCAAGCTGGCCGCTGTACCAGACGTGCTTCAGGCGATCCTGCGCGGAAGCGGCCGTCATGGCACCGAGGATGGCGATGTCGCTGACGCCCGCGACGAGGATGGGCTTGCCCTTGACCTGCTCGAGCACGGAGCGCATCTGCGTCTGCGCCGTGATGAGGTGCTGCGCATCGGTCAGCGTGAATGACCGCCTGGGGATCTGGCAGTGCTCCTCGTAGCCGTCCCGATAGCCCTGCATGCGGGCACCCCCGATGGGGTCCCCGGGACCAGACTCGAGTGAGACGTAGGCCTTGACGTCGCAATCCCAGCGTTGGGCCGCAAACTCGCCCATGGCGGCACCGGCCATGTGGCCGGCCTGCTCATCGACCCGCAGCAGCGAGACCTGGCAGGGACCCTGGTCGTAGGCGATACCGATGGTGGGTGCATCGCCGGTCGCGGCGCAGACCTGCTCTACGAGGTCGCTGAAGGGCTGGAAGCTGATGATCCCGTGGACGCCCGCTCGGGCCAGAGCGGCGGCACAGGCCTTGACGCCGTCTCGCGTCCAGCCAGGGTCGCACTCGAAGAGTTCGACCCCTGCATCGGCAGCCGACTGGCGGATCCGAGGCTCACGGCTTGCACGAAGGCCTGCGACTCGTCGAGCGAGATGTAGCCGATGCTGAGCTCCGTGGAGCGTGGAGCGTCGGTCGGCTCGGTGGCGATGGCGGCTAGCGGCGTCGCCTCCTGCGCGAACGTGGCGTCGGGCGGGGCGGTCTCGGGCGTTGTGGTGCCCATCGGCGTGGGGTCGTTGGTGGAGGTGGCCTCGGTCGCCGGTGAAGCCGGGACCGCCGGCGACGACGGGACTGCGCCGGTGCTGGCGGTGGGCACCGCGTCGGTCGTGGCAGACGGCGTAGCCCCGGGCGCGGTGACGTTGCGAGGCACCGTGACGCAGGCACTCAGGACCAGGCTGAGCACAAAGAGCACCCCGAGCATCGAGGTGTGCGTGAGGAGGCTGCCTCGGCGCGAGTCAGAGTGCGTCTGGTTCAGGCCACGACCTCGTCATAGACATGGATGATGCGGTCGGCACGGCGACCATCCACCTCAGCGCTATCGCGCCGGCGCGGAGCGAATGGCGCCAGTTTGGGGTCCATCACGCCGATGGCAGGGCGCGAAGTACGCCTCAGCGGGGCATCGGTGGCGGGCAGCATACCGGCCTCCTCGTAACGAGACACCTTGGCGCGGAACGTGTGGTCATCGGGACCACAGCAGGTCAGGCGGCCGATGCGGATGACCTCTGCGACCTCGGTCAGCTCTTCGTCTCCGATCAGATCCAGCCCTGGTCCGGGCACGGTCGATCCTCCTGCGCAGTCCGTGTCGTGTGCGCCGACCGTAGCACGCGGCCCGAAGGCACGGGTCCGGCCGGCCTGCTAGCGGTCGTGGGCGAGTGCCGCCGCCTCGGCCCCGAGCGACACGTGGATGGAGATGCCGGCACGGTACGACTCGCCGGGCTCCAGCTCCCGAAGCGTGCCCGCCTCGCGTTCGGCAGCGCGCCCGGCCAGTCCGCAGTTGGCTGGTTCCAGTCCTGTGAGGTACATGCCCGGGCCGAGCATCCGCCACTGCCACATGCGCGGCAGCTGGCGCGGGTCCCAGCTCACGGTCAGGCCGATCCCGCCGGTCGGCTCGAAGTCGGGGTTGACGATCGACGCACTGACCTGAGCCGCATCAGTGTCCACCAGCTCATGGCGGAAGACGTTCTCGGCGAAGCCGTCCCGTGGCGGTGGGAACATGGTCCGATCGGCCAGCCCGGCTCGAGCAGCCTCGTCGCGGGGCACGATCTCAGCGCGCGGCGTGATGAGCCGGGCGCCGTCGGCCACGACGGGATAACCGAGATTCACGTGGTACAGGATCATCAGCGCGGCCGGCGCATGGCCCTGGTTGACGACTTCGTCCTCGACGTGCAGCACCGTCTCACCCATGGGCAGAGTGATACGGCGGCGCAACAGCAGATCCGCGCCGAAGACGTCCGTCTCGCGCATCTCGCCGCTGATCTCTGCGACCAGACGGCCGCTCTGCTCGATGACCCGGTGGGCGACGTTGCGCGCGGCGATGTTGGAGACGCGCCCATGAAGTCCGTAGCTGACAGCGCCGTCTTGTGATGGCAGACCGACGTTCTGCAGGCCGCAGGTCGTGAGCAGGCCGCCGTGAAAGGAGCGCAGCCAGTCGGCTTCGTGGAAGTAGGCCGGGTGCACGGCGCCGGTGGTCGACTGCCAGCTGACCTGCTGGCCTCCAGCCCAGACCGCGCCGAGATCGAGGCCCCGATCGGCAAGGATCGTCGCCGACAAGCCGCCGGCGGCGCGGGCGTCGACGATGCGTACGCCGTCCTCGTTGCCATCGGCCAGTCGTGCGGCGCGGGTGGAGACGAGCTGCGAGACATCGCCGATGCGCCGCCGCAGCTGCTGGAGGTCGTGGGATTCGTGCTCGCTCATGCCCTGACGTTACGCCAAAGCGCCTCCGGCGGCCGCGCCGGTATGCACCGCGCCGGCAAGGGGATCAAGTCGCGCTTTGGCACGTGACGATCGTGGCCGGTGCGCGCGGCTATGATGAAGTCAAGCAGACGGTCGCGGCAGCCGGCACGCGGGGAGAAACGACAAGGGGACGATGGCCAGGACGAGCGCGAGGCGGTCCACGAGTCAGGTGATCCGCACGTACGCAGCTGCTGACCGCGCCTTGGCCGAGCGCTCATACCTGCGCGAGCGCCAGCAAGCTGCACAGCGTGGCTGGGTACCGAGCTCCCGCCGCTGGCGCTCCGAGGGACACGAGCACGTGCTCACGGTGATCTTCGAATCCGTCGAGCTGGCCGACCCCTTCGAGGCCGATACCCCCACCCGGAGCGATGTGCCGAAGGTAGCGCCTCGCGAGCTTCCCTGGAGCGCGGCACAGGCCCGCGAGCGTGACGCCTCCCGCCTGACCGTGGAGACGCTGGACATGCACTGCGCCGGCGAGCCGCTGCGGCTCATCCGCAGTGGCTACCCGTCGGTGCCCGACGCGCCCATCAACGAGCGCCGCGCCTGGGTCAGCGAGCATGCCGATGACATCCGCCGGATGCTGATGTACGAGCCTCGCGGCCACCGTGACATGTACGGGGCCGTGTTGCTGCCGCCGCACCGGGTCGATGCCGACGTGGCGGTGCTGTTCATGCACAACGCGGGCTACAGCACGATGTGCGGTCACGGCATCATCGCCTTGACACAGGGCCTCATCGAGGAGGGCCTCTATCCGGCCACTACGCCGACCACCACGATCCGCTGGGAAACACCAGCCGGGTTGGTGACCGCCACCGCCGAGGTCAGCGTCGGTATCGGCGCCGCACCGGTCGTTCGTTCAGTGAGCTTCGAAAACGTACCGGCCTACCTGCATGCCGAGGGCCTGGTCATCCGCCCGCGCGGCGTGCGCCTCTTCGGCGTGGCTGCCGAACGTAAAGGGCTCAGCGTCCAGCTCGCCTATGGCGGCGCCTACTACGGCATCGTCGACGTGGCCGAACTGGGCATGCGCGTGGTACCTGAGCAGATCGAGCAGCTCACCCGGGCCGGTGCCGCTATCACCGAGACCGTCCGTCGCGACCACAGCCCGACCCATCCCAGCGACGCGTCGCTGGGCTTCGTCTACGGCACCATCATCGTTGACAGCGATCCCGGCACCTCGCCCGACGGGCTGGGCCGCGAGGCCACCGTCCGCAACGTGACCGTCTTCGCCGAGGCCGAGGTGGACCGCTCGCCGTGCGGCTCGGGTACTTCGGCGCTGCTGGCCGCGAGGCACGCGCTGGGCGCGTCGCGGGTCGGCGATACGATGGTCAATGCGAGCATCACCGGTGAGACGTTCGTGGCCCGTGTCGAGGGCACGGCCACGCTGGGTGATCACGACGCGGTCATCACCAGCGTGCAGGGCAACGCCTACGTCACCGGCCACCAGCGCTTCGTGCTCGATGATCGCGACGACCTGGGCAGGGGCTTTCTGCTGCGCTAGGCAGCACAAAGAGGCGCTTCCGTGATGCACTTCACAGGCAGGTCGTCAGCGACGAGACATCATCTACGGCATGGACATGATCCGAAACCTGATCGGCGTCGATGACGCGACATGCGAGCACGCTCCCGACTCGCTGGCTACCCCTACCGGCGATCGCTGCGAGGAATGCGGCAGCACGCACAGTCTGCGCATGTGTGCGACCTGCGGCCACGTCGGCTGCTGCGAATCCCAGGCCGGCGATGCCGAGGCGCACTATCGCGCGACCGGACACGCGGTGATGGCCTCGATGCCCGTCGGGCGCGGCTTCACGTGGTGCTACGCCGAGAAGAAGTACGTCGACTGATCAGTCGACGTAGCAGAGCTCCCCGGGGGAGTGTCGAAGGTCCCGAGGGGGCACACTGCAACCGTTGACCGCATTGGGGTGTTCTCTTCTGCGTGTGTGCTGATTGCCCCCGCCAGCTGGCTGCCGATCTCGACCGGGCCTTCCCTGAGTTCCTGGCCCACCACCAGGACCTCGTCTACGGCATCGCCCTGCGCTCGACGAAGCGGCCGGCCGACGCCGAAGACCTCGCCCAGGAGGCCTTCATCCGTGCCTACCGCGCGCTCGCCGGATACCCACCCAAGCGCATCCGCGAGCTGCGACCACGCGGCTGGCTGGCCGCCATCGTGGGCAACCTGGGACGTAACCGGGCACGTCGAAATGCACCTCATGCGGCCGAACTCGACGGCGTGGCCGAGGCCAGGGCGGACGACGCACCATCGCCCGAGCGCGTCGTGGAGCGCCGTGAGGCGGCCCTCATGTGGCGGGCGCGTCTCGATGCGCTGCCCGCACGCTACCGCCGCGCGGTGGTGCTGCGGCATGTCAGCGGCCTCTCCTATCCGGAGCTGGCCGAGGCCCTGGACCGGCCGTTGGGCACGGTCAAGTCCGATGTCCACCGCGGCGTGAAGATGCTGCGTGACGTGCTTATGCAGGAACGAGCGACGAGAAGCCACGAGGTGGCGCCATGAACATGAGGGAGGCAAGAGCGATGGTCAAGGCACTGCGGTCCACCGAGGCACCGGCACCGGGGGGCCTGGCCGACGCCGTCATGGCCAGGGTCGGGCTCATCGATTCGTGGACCGAGATCGACGGTCCCATCGGCCCGCTCTTCGTGGCCTGGGCCACGACCGGCATCACCGCCGCCGAACGGTCCGGCGATCCCGAGGGCTTCGAGATCGAGTACACGCTGCGGCACGGCCGGCCGCTGCGCCGCGTGCCGGAGATGCCGGCCCGGATGCTGGCGGCGATCCGGAAGCGGTTCGAGGGCCAGTCCACCTCCGGGCCGGACATCGACCTCGAGACGCTCACCGATTTCGAGCAGGCCGTGCTGCGCAAGACCATGGAGATCCCCTACGGCGAAGTGCGTCCCTACTCCTGGGTGGCGCGCGAGATCGGCCGGCCCAAGGCCGTGCGCGCGGTGGGCACCGCGTTGGCCGGCAACCCGGTCACCTTCGTCATCCCCTGCCATCGCGTGGTCCGGGCCGATGGCCACATCGGCGACTACGGCGCCGGTGGCCCGGAAGCCAAGCGCGAGGTGCTCGGCCGCGAGGGTATCGACACCAGCGAGTTGGAACGGATGGCCGGCCGCGGCGTGCGCTACACGGGCAGCGACAGCACCAATATCTACTGCTACCCCTCGTGTCGGCACGCGCGTCGAACCACGCCCCAGCACGAGGTCCACTTCCGCAGCGCCGAGGAGGCGCACGACGCGGGCTACCGACCGTGCAAGGTCTGCCGTCCGCTGGAGGCGACGCCCTTCGCGGCCTGATCACCGCCGCCACCCTGCGCCAGCGTGATCGCGAGCGCTAGCGGGAGCGGCGGGCGATGGCCGAGACGAGGGGACCGCTCACGGTGAAGGCCTCGTCGGGCAGCTCCGCCCAGCGAGCCCCGGCGATCTCACGAAGCTGTGCACGTCCGGCCTCGTCCAGCGACTCGAAGGCATCGCGGTCATCGTAGTGCTCCTTGAACTCGAGGTAGGCCTCGCGCGTCCAGGTGTGGCTCAGCTCATCAGGACGCACGTCGATGTCCTCGAATCCGGCCGCGGCCAGCTCCTCACGAGCCTGCTCGAGCGTCTCGTAGTCGGTCGTGCGCGAGGGCCGCAAGCCGCCGTCCCAGGCGTCGAGCCCCAGCTCGTCGAGGACGTCGACGAAGACCCTATCGGCGTCCAGGAACGACGCATCGGCGATCCAGGTGACCAGACCGAAGACCGCGCCCGGCCGCAGCACGCGCCGGATCTCACCGAGCACGGCCGGGCGGTCGGCCACCAGCTGCAGCACGAATGACGAGGTGGCCACGTCGATCGAGGCGTCCGGCAGTGGCATGGAAGCGGCGTCGGCGACCAGCCACGCGAAGCGCTCGTGGTCGGCCTCGGGCAGCTCGGTCGCCACGCGATGGCGCGCCACCGAGAGCATCCCGGCCGAGGCGTCGAGGCTGACGATACGAGCCCCCGGCCAGCGTCCTGCAGCAGCCAGCATCAGCGAGCCGGTGCCTGCCCCGACATCGAGGTAGGCCCCAGGTCCGGCATCGACGCGCTCGAGCATGCGCCGCGCGGGGCCGGCCAGGACCGGTTCCCAGTAGCGCGCATAGCGCAGGCTGTCAGCATCGAGCGTCTGTTCGGTCATACGCAGGCGGTTCGGCCGGAGCGCTCAGGACTCCTCGGCGCCGAGACGGTAGACGCTGCCGTCGAGCGACACCACGTACAGCTCGCCGTCATCGTCTTGACCGAAGGAGACAAGGCCGGACGGAGCGGCGAGCAACTGGTGAGCGGGCACGTCGACACCGGCTGCCACGGCTGCGGCGTCGAGGCCCCAGATGAGACCGCTCGCGAAGTCGCTGAAGAGGTACACACCGTCGAGCTCCGGGATGGCCTCGCCGCGATAGACGTAGCCACCGGTGATGGCACGATGTGGCGGTACCTTGTCGTAGGTGTACGCCGGCGGTTGGTAGAGCGAGGGGTCACAGTCGGGCGCATTGGGATGGCATGTCGACGCACCCTCGACATGCGACCAGCCGAAGTTGAGGGCCGGACCACCCTTCTTGGTGACCCCCTTGGGCACGCGATTGACCTCCTCGAAGCGGTCCTGGCCGACGTCACCGATCCACAGATCGCCGGTCTTGCGGTCGAAGCTGGCCCGCCGAGGGTCACGCAAGCCCCACGCCCATGTGAGCGGGTTGAATCCCTTCTTCTTCTGAGGCGGGTAGGGGTTGGTCTTGGGCGTCCGGGTCCCGCGACCGCTGTCGACATCGAGCCGCAGGATCTTGCCCAGCGGCGACGACTTGGTCTGGCCGATGCCGTTGGGATCGCCCGGGCGAGATACCGCCGCCGTCACCGAGTGCGACATAGAGGTAGCCGTCGGGGCCGAAACCGATCCAGCCACCGTTGTTGTTGGGGAAGGGCTGCTCGACGGTGAGACGGAAGGGCTTGACCGGCTTCTTGTTGGCGAACCCGCAGGGCTTACCCCGGAACTCGGCCACCACCGAAGCCCCATTGAGCTTGGCGTTGTAGTGCACGAAGAAGCGACCGTTCTTCTTGAAGCCGGGATGGAAGGCGATGCTGTGCAGGCCCTGCTCCGGCCCGACCTTGACCATCTTGCTGATGTCGAGGAAGGGATCGTCACGCAGGAAGCCGTCGGACTCGACGATGCGCACGGTGCCGCCACGCTCGACGACGTACAGGCAGTTCGCCCTGGCGGTGCCATCGTCCGCCAGGTAGACCGGGGCTTCCAGACCGTCGACGTAGAGGTCGGTGCGGAGGCGCACGGTCGAGGGGTCGAAGGCCGGGAACGGGGTCGGCTCGGGGGTCGGCTCGGGGGTCGGCTCCGAGGCTTCCGTCGAGGTATCGCCGGGCGTCGGCTCGGCATCCGCTCCGGCTACGGCGAGACCGGCGCCGGCCAGCAGCGTCGCGGCCAGCAGCAGCGCCGGCCAGGCTCGACGATGGGATCGGGTCTGGGTCATGTTGTCTCCGTGGCGACAGGCAGGACGTGGCCTCCCGGTTCGACAGCGTATCTCCCTCCGACGAGCTGTGCCGGGCGCGGGCTGAGCAGGCCAACGCGGACTTGGCCGGAGGCACGAGCTCCGGACCCAGCCTGGGGGTCGTCCGCGACGACACCACGGATAGCACTCGAGCTGGCAGCGTTCGGTGTCGCGGACGCGGCGAAGAGGACCAGCGCCACGATGATGAAGGCGAGGATGCCGAAGACGGCCAGTCGGCTGAACGTGCGCTTGGCCGAACGTTGGCTCGACGGCGGGCCGAGCGGGCGAGCCGGACGCACAGGACGGCGGTCGAACTGCTCGGGATAGGCGACCGCGTCGCGGGCGATGCGGTCCATCGCCACCGGCGCCACGTCAGGTGTCGATTGCAGCTCGGAGATCGACAGCGAGACGGCTACCGTGCCCAGCCGATCGTCGGACATGCCGCTCATCGAAGCCGGTTGGCTTCCCATGGGCATCAGCCCGCCACCATCCTGGCGCGCAGTCGTGCGACCGCGTCGCGGAGGTGCTCGTCGACCAGGCCCGATGCGATGGAGAGTGCGTCGGCCGCGTCGGAGCGGGGCATGCCGAGGAGGTACCGCGCGGCGATCACCAGGCGGTCCTCCTCGCCCAAGCGATCGAATGCCTGGGTGATGACCTCGCGCTCCGGTGGTGTGAGGCCCTCGGCGTCGGCCACGCCCGGCACCGTGGTGGCCGGCATACCTGGGGCCCGGTCACGCTCAGCTGGTCGCGAGCTCGGCGTGGGGCGGCTCGATTCGCGACGCTGCTGCCTCGACTCACCCGTCGCGATGCGCATCAGCCAGGGCATCACACCCAGCTCGTCATCATAGGAAGGCAGCGCCCGGTAGGCGCGCACGAACGTGGAGAGCGTGGCCGCCTCAGCCAGTTCGGTGTCGCGCACGATGAGCCAGGCGACCCGATAGACCGATTCCTGGTAGCGGCGAACCACGCGCTCCCAGGCATAGAGGTCACCAAGACGAGCAGCGTCGACCAGCGCGGTGTCGGCAGGCTCGTCCGGAGCGTAGGTCGTCCCGGTCATGTCCTCGACATGGTAGCCCCAGCCTCCAGCATGCTGGCTACCATCCCGTTCGTACTGCCCCAGTCAGCGGTCGATGGCGAAGGGGGCGTCAGGCTCCAGGTCGAGATCGGCCACAGCGGCCGCTACATACCCAGTCGACAGCTTGCCCGTGCGGGCCAGCTCGACCAGCACCGCAGCGGTGACATGCTGGGTGTCGATGTCGAAGAAGCGACGGAGTGCCTCGCGGGTGTCGCTGCGACCGTAGCCGTCGGTGCCCAGGCTGCGCCAGGCCTCGGTCGGGACCCAGCGGCTGATCATGTCGGGCCAGGCCGTGATCCAGTCGGAGACCGCCACCATCGGACCGGCGGCCGCCGGTGCGGCGAGCACCGTGGTCACGTGAGGAACCCGCTCCGAGCCGGGATTGTGCAGGTTCCAGTGCTCGGTCTCGAGTGCCTCGTTACGAAGCAGCTGGAACGAGGGCACGGAGTAGACCTCGGCGGCGACGCCGTGCTGCTCGGCCAACATGGCCTGGGCCTGGAGCGCCTGCTGCAGGATCACGCCTGAGCTCAGGATGGTGGCCCGCGGTGCGTCGTCGCCGAGCTCGGGAGCGGCCGCCAGGCGATAGATACCAGTGACGATGTCCTGGTCGCTGACCCAATCGGGTCGCGCGGGCATGGCGTGGTTCTCGTTGTACAGGGTGATGTAGTAGAAGACGTCCTGGGGGTCGGCCCCGTACATGCGCTCCATGCCGTCCTTGACGATGGCCGCCGTCTCGTAGGCGAAGGCGGGGTCGTAGACGCGGCAGGAGGGGAAGTGCGCGGCGTGGACCAGGCTGTGGCCGTCTTCGTGCTGCAGGCCCTCGCCGTTGAGCGTGGTCCGGCCCGCCGTGGCACCCATCATGAAGCCGCGGCCGCGAGCGTCGCCGAAGGCCCAGATCTCGTCGGCCGTGCGCTGGAACCCGAACATCGAATAGAAGATGTAGAACGGGATCATCGGCTCGCCGTGCGTGGCGTAGGCCGTACCCGCTGCCTGCATCGAGGCCGTCGAGCCAGCCTCGGTCAGGCCCTCCTCGAGGATCTGGCCGGACTTGTCCTCGCGGTACGAGAACATGAGGTTGGAGTCGACCGGGTCGTAGAGCTGGCCCACCGCAGAGTAGATGCCGACCTCCTGGAAGAGCGAGTCCATGCCGAAGGTGCGTGCCTCGTCGGGGATGATGGGCACGATACGCTCGCCCACAGCTTCATCGCGCAACAGATTGCGCAGCAGTTTGGCGAAGGCCATCGTGGTCGAGACCTCCTGTCCGCCGGAGCCGGAGTCGAACTCGCCGAAGACCTTGTCGCCGGGGATCTCGAGCGGCTTGGTGACGACGACACGGCGCGGCGACGGGCCACCCAGCTGGGCGCGACGCTCTTGGAGGTACCTGATCTCGGGGGAATCTGGGCCGGGGTGGTAGTACGGCACCTCGTGCAGCTCGTCGTCGGGGATGGGCAGCTCGAGGCGGTCGCGGAAGACGCGGACCTCCTCGTCGTTCATCTTCTTGGCCTGGTGGGTGATGTTGCGGGCCTCGACCGAGGAACCCAGCGTCCAGCCCTTGACCGTCTGGGCCAGGATCACCGTGGGCGCACCGTTCTGATCGATGGCCTTGGTGTAGGCCGCGTAGAGCTTGCGGTAGTCGTGGCCGCCGCGACGCAGCCCCTTGATCTCGTCGTCGGTCTTGTCGGCGACCATCGCGACCAGCCGCGGGTCGGCACCGAAGAAGTGCTCGCGCATGTACGACCCGGGTTCGACGGAGTACTTCTGCCACTCGCCGTCGACCACGTCAGCCATGCGCTGCACGAGCACGCCCTCGGGATCACGAGCCAGCAGCTCATCCCACTCGCGCCCCCAGATGACCTTGATGACGTTCCAGCCGGCGCCGCGGAAGACGGCCTCGAGCTCCTGGATGATCTTGCCGTTGCCTCGGACCGGGCCGTCGAGACGCTGCAGGTTGCAGTTGACCACGAAGACGAGGTTGTCGAGACCCTCGCGTCCAGCGATGCTGAGCGCGCCCAGCGACTCGGGCTCGTCCGTCTCGCCATCGCCCAGGAAGGCCCAGACACGGCTGTTCGAGGTGTCCTTGATGCCGCGGTCGTGCAGGTAGCGGTTGAAGCGCGCCTGGTAGATCGCGGCCAGGGGCGAGAGACCCATCGACACCGTGGGGAACTCCCAGAAGTCGGGCATCAGGCGCGGATGCGGGTAGGACGACAGCCCCTCGCCCGGCACCACCTCGCGACGGAAGTGATCGAGCTGTGACTCGGAGAGCCGGCCTTCGAGGAAGGCGCGGGCGTACATGCCCGGGGCGGCGTGGCCCTGGTAGTAGACCTGGTCGCCCATGCCCTCGGCGTCCTTGCCACGGAAGAAGTGGTTGAGGCCGACCTCGTAGAGGCTGGTCGCGGAGGCGAAGGTGGCGAGATGGCCGCCGATGCCCGGCGAGGCCTTGTTGGCGCGCAGGACCATGGCCGCGGCGTTCCAGCGCACGAGGCGGCGGATGCGGCGCTCCATGTCCTCATCACCCGGGAACGGCGCTTCCTGTTCGGGGCTGATGGTGTTGATGTAGCGGGTCTGCGTCAGCGGCGGCAGGCCGATGTGCAGCTGCCGGGCACGCTTGAGCAGCTTGTAGAGCACGAACTGGGCGCGCTCTGGGCCCACCTCGTCGGTCAGGGCATCGAGCGAGGCGACCCAATCCCCGGTCTCATCGGGATCGGGATCGGGTGGCAGGAGCTTGAAGTCACCATAGGGGTCGAACATGTCGTCCGCATCGTAGGCGAAATCGCGGCGTTGGCGTGGACGGAGCGCCGGCGCGGCCCGGCGCGGCCCGGCGCGGTCGGCGTATCCTGCAGCCGACATGAGCACGACCGACGCCCTCGCCAAGGCGGCCACGACCAGGCCGGCTGTCCCCAACATCAGCGCTGCACCGGCTGCCGCCACGGCCAAGGCCATCCCCCTTGCGGGCGTGGCCCTGGGCATCGACGTAGGGGGCACGGGTGTCAAGGCGGCGATGGTCGATCTGGCTACCGCTGAGCTGGTGACGCCGCGCATCCGCGAGAAGACGCCACAGCCTTCGGAGCCGGCAGCCGTCATCGAGACGGTGGCCTCGGTGGTCAGCCAGGTGCTCGCCGAGCACGAGCCGGGGGAGGAGCTGCCGGTCGGCTGCGGGTTGCCCGGTGCCATCAAGTACGGCTACATGAAGACTGCCGCCAACCTCGACAAGGGCTGGGTCGACTTCGACGCCACCTCCGCCATCAGCAAGAAGCTGGGCAGGCGGGTCCATGTCATCAACGACGCCGACGCGGCGGGCATGGCCGAGCTGGCCTACGGCGAGGCCAAGGACCGGACGGGCACGACCATCCTGCTGACCATCGGCACCGGCATCGGCAGCGCCCTCATCAGCGAAGGACGCCTCGTGCCCAATACCGAGTTCGGGCACTTGCTCATGCGCGATCAGGCGTCGGAGACGTTGGTCAGTGGCGTGGCCCGTGAACGTCGCGGCCTGAAGTGGAAGGACTGGGCGGTCGACTTCAACGAGTACCTGGCCATGCTCGAGTTCTTCCTCTGGCCCGACCGCATCATCCTCGGCGGAGGGGTCAGCAAGCGTTCCGACAAGTACTGGCCGTACCTGAGCACGAACGCTGAGCTGGCCAAGGCCAGGTACCTCAATACCTCGGGCATCATCGGTGCGGCCTACGCAGCCGGTCTGGCCGCCCACGAAGAAGCCTCCCCGGCGGCGAAGCGGGCGGGGCGGCCACGGACCTCGAGGCGAGGCGCGGCCACCAAGACGCGCGGCTGACGCCCGCCGGCGCAGCGGCACAGCCCCAGTGCAGATCCACCTCCTCGACGCTACCTATGAGCTCTTTCGCGCCCATTTCGGTCGACCGCCGCGGTCCGGCCTCGATGGTGAGCCGGTCGGCGCCACGCTGGGCGTGGTCGAGTCTGTGCTGTCGTTGCTGCGTGAGGATGGCGTCACCCACCTCGGCTGCGCCACCGACCACGTCATCCGTTCGTGGCGCAACGACCGCTACCCCGGCTACAAGACCGAAGAGGGCATGCCGCCCGAGCTGATGACCCAGTTCGAGCTCGTGGAGGACGCGCTGCGAGCGCTGGGCGTGGTGGTCTGGCCGATGGTCGAGTTCGAGGCCGACGACGGCCTGGCGGCCGCGGCGGTGCGCTTCGTCGACCACCCCGACGTCGAGCGCGTGGTCATCCTCTCCCCAGACAAGGACATGGCCCAGTGCGTTCGCCCCGACGGCCGCGTGGTCACGTTCGATCGACGCGAAGGCAAGTTCTACGACGCCCCTGGCGTGGCCGAGAAGTTCGGCGTGGCGCCGGCCTCGATCCCCGACTACCTGGCCCTGGTCGGCGATGCCGCAGACGGCTTCCCCGGGCTGGCGGGCTGGGGCGCGCGCTCGACGGCTACGGTGCTGCAGCGCTACCCACACCTTGAGGACATCCCTGATTCGGTCGGCGCCTGGGACCTGCGGGTGCGCGGCGCGGCGAGCCTGGCCCGGACGCTCAAGGAGCACCGCGACGAGGCCATGCTCTTCCGTGAGCTGGCGACGCTGCGCACGGATGCACCCATCCCGGAGCACGACCCAGAGGAGCTCCGCTGGCGCGGCGTGGATGGCGAGGCCTTCGAGGCCATGGCCCTGCGACTGCGTTCGCCACGGCTGCTGGAGCGGCTGCCGGTCCGCGAGTAGCGACCTCGCGCGCGGGCCGCTGGAGCGGCTGCCGGTCCGCGAGTAGCGACCTCGCGCGCGGGCTGCTGGAGCGGCTGCCCAGCGTTCTGGTCGAGATGCCCTGGGTTCTCGCTGAGCGGGACAACGCGACCGCCGACCCACCTGTTCCGGCTGGTCCTTCCCGCCTGGCGGCAAGGCTCGTCCGTTCTGCCCGTTGAATGGGCAGAACCAGCCGATAGGACGACAGTTGCGACGCGTTGTCCCGGCGAGCGGGAATATGGAGGCTGGAGCGGGCTCTGTGGCTGGGAGACGGCTGATCACCTCATCTCGAGGCCGCGCGAGCGGCTGCCACTCCGCGACCGGCGCTCGGCGCTCAGCCCTTGAGCAGTCCCAGGAACGTCTTGTGGTGCTGCGCTGAGGCACCCACGATGCCGATGGACTTGGAGGGCATCCCGATGTCGAACCAGTGATTGCCCAACTGCGAGGTCAGGGTCGCGCCACCTTCGATGGCGATGACACCGGCCGCGGAGATGTCCCAGGTCGAGAGGCCCTGGTACTGCACATAGGCGTCGAAGCGGCCGTTGGCGAGGTAGGTCGATGCCCAGCGTGGCACTACCCATGGCGCGGACGATGCGCACAGCCCGGCGGTAGTCGGTGTTCTGCCGGGCGAAGCCCGAGCGCGGCAGGCCGAGGTGGATGACCGTCGTCAACGATGCGCTCCTTGGAGGAGCAGTGGATCGGCCGGCCGTCCAGGAAGGCGCCACCGCCGCGGACCGCGGTGAAGAGCTCATCGCGAGTCGGGTCGAGCACCACGCCGAGGATGGGCTCACCGTCGATGACGAGGCCGATACTGACCGAGAAGAAGGGGATGCCGTTGGCGTAGTTGACGGTGCCGTCGAGCGGGTCGATGACCCAGAGGCGGTCGGCCGTGCGACCCGGATCCGCCCAATTCCTCAGCCAGGAAGGCGTCGTCCGGGAAGGCCCGCACCGATCATCTCGAGGATGGCCTCCTCGCTCAGGTGATCGACCTCGGTGACGACGTCCTTTTCGCTCTTGTGGACGATCGACTCGAGCCGCTCGTAGCGCTCCATCTGGATACGGCCGGCCTCCAGGGCAGCCTCGGACGCTACTTGTAGCTCCCGGGACAGGTCGTTGCTGGGCACACGTTGATGCTAGCGGTTCAGGCGGCCCCCCGGCCGGTCATCGCCGGGTGGTGGATGATGCCCTAGCTGCAGACGACGGTGATGGCCTCGCTGTCGTAGCTGACCGAGCCCTCCGGCGGAGCCGACAGCTACACGCTCGAAGGTGACGGTCTGGCCAGCGGGAACGGAGTCGGTGCGGAAGGCCAGGTCGTCGGGACGCGGCACGCCGTCGCGGGTGACCCGGCAGTCGGCCACGCCCTTGGAGTCGCCCTCGTTGGTCACGGTGAAGGAGAGCATCACGCCGCCGTCCGGACCGGCGCTGTTGCCGGTGATGGAGGTCTCATACGGGCCGGTCGTACTCACGGCCAGGCTGGCCAGGAAGAAGAAGCCGAGCACGCCGAGTACGATGCCGCCGAAGATGGTGGCGTGCATCTGGGTCGCGCTGGGACCCTTGAGGTGGCCCCGGTTGTGCTTCTCGCAGAGGCCCACTCCGGCCGGCGTCTCCACGCCACAGCGGAAACAGTGGTCTACCGGATGCGCGCCTGGCTTGGGGGCGAGGAAGCCGCCTTCCCCCCGGACCTCGGACGGGTTCGCTGATCCAGTCATCAGCGCCAGCCTACCGCGAGTGCGGACGAATTGTCAGCGCCGCACTCACACAAGCGCGAGGATGCCCTCGAGATGGGCCGGCTTGACGTCATGGACGATGAGCTCGGCGGCACCACGCTCCCGCCACGCGGCCGTCAGACGCCTCGAGTCGAGGGCCCAGCTCGTCGACTCTCCAGGCCGACCAGCACCGGCACATCGGCTCGATCGCGAGCGACCGCCGCCGAGCTCGGCCTCGAAGACCGGTCGCAGCTCGTCGTAGCGACGGCCGAAACAGGTCCAGGCATCGGCATGACGCGCCGCGAGTCGAGCCCCCGCCGGCGTCTCGCCGCCGAGGATGATGCGCGGCGGGGGCAAAGGCACCGGGAAAGCGTGGGCGGCCTCGAGCCGGTAGTGCTCCCCCTCGTAGTCGACGGGTCCACCTTCGAAGAGCCGCCGCAGTACGTCGATGGTCTCCACCAGGTGCTCGGCGCGTTCCGGCCGCGGCGGGAAGTCGATGCCGTAGGCCTCGTGCTCGGCGGGATGGCCACCGGCGCCGATGCCCAGCTCGAGCCGACCGACCGAGAGCTCCGCCACCGTAGCCGCCATGCGCGCCAGCACCGCCGGATGGCGATTCATGACGTTGGTCACGAACGAGCCCAGGCGGATGCGTCGACGTGCTCACAGCGGCCGCGGCCAGCATCGTCCAGCACTCCAGCACCGGATCGGCGAGGCGGCCGCGGCTGACGAAGTGATCCCAGATCCAGACCGAATCGAAGCCGGCGTCCTCGGCCCGCCGGGCAGCGTCGAGCCACCACGCGGTCGCAGACGCCGATCGACGAGAGGTTGAGCCCGACCGGGATGTGCTTCACGGGCGCCTCGTCCGGCCGGCGGCCTAGATCGGCGAGACCGGCTTCCAGCGCTACCTCGATCATGCGGTCGGTGGCCTTCTCGAGCGCATCGAGCGGCAGGTACGTGTCCTCGGACGACTCCTCCTCGGAGAGCGTGTCGCTGACGGTCAGGATGCAGGCCGCGCGGACGTCGTCGCCGGCACCGGCCGGCGCGCGAGGCAAGGTAGAACAGCGCCGCCGCCTCCATCTCGAAGCCGAGGATGTTGCGGGCTCGCCACTTGGTGACGTAGTCCTCGTCGGGGTTGTAGAAGACGTCGACGGTGGCGATCATGCCGATGTGCGGCTCGATGCCCATGGCTCGGGCGGCATCGACGAGCGCGCGCGTCAGCTCGAAGTCGGCCGCCGGAGCGTAGGGATCACCGTGCAGGTAGGTCGCGGTCGAGCCATCGACCGGCGCCGCGGCGGTGGCGATGACGAGGTCGGCGGCACGCACGCCGCGACCGATGCCGCCGGTGGTGCCCACGCGCACGAGGCGCTTGACGCCGAGGTTCAGCAGCTCCTCGATCACGATGGAGATCGACGGCGTGCCCATGCCCGAGGTCTGGACGCTGACCGGCTTGCCCTTGTAGGTGCCGGTGTAGCCGAGCATGCCGCGATGGTCGTTGACGAGACGGCTCCGCTCGAGGCCACCGTCGAACAGCTCGGCGACCCGGGTGGCGCGGTTGGGGTCGCCCGGCAGCAGCACGAGCGGCGCATAGTCGCCGACCTCGGCGCGAAGGTGGATCTGGGTCATGTGCACTCTCCCCCGGCATCGAGCCGTGGCTCCTCGGTAGGGGCTGAGTCTAGCCCGCCCGGCCCGTATCATCGAGCCGTACGACCGACAGCATGGGGAGAGGACGTGGCCGAACGAATCGAGGGCTGGGCACGCGAGGTGCTCGAGCGACCGGGTGTCTTCGGGATGCTGGCCACTATCTCGGCCGACGGCTCACCCCACCAGGCGGTCATCTGGTACCTCGTGCGCGACGACGCCATCGTCATCAACTCCGCGGTCGGGCGCATCTGGCCCACCAACCTGCTGCGCGATCCGCGCTGCAGCCTCGCCATCGAGGATGGCTACGACTGGGTCGGCGTGCGCGGTCGCGCCGAGGCCATCACCGACCAGGCGACCGCCCAGGCCGACATCGCCGCGATGGCGCGGCGATACCACGAGGACGACCCCGAGCAAGGCCGAGGCCATCATCCGGGACACCTTCCAGCCACAGGAACGCATCAGCTTCATCCTCCATCCGATCGCGTCATCGAGCATCCGACGCGTGAGCCACTCGAGCACCATCCCCGCGGGTCGTCGTCCTCGCCGGCGGCTACGGGGGTGCCAAGCTCAGCCACGGCCTGGCCCTGGCCTCGGCGGCGCGCGTGGACCGCGGCGAGCCGGCGCTGCGACCTCTCGGTCATCGTCAACACCGGTGATGACCTCGAGCTGCACGGCCTGTCCGTCTCACCCGACCTCGACACGGTCATGTACACCCTGGCCGGTCTGGCCAACGACGAGACCGGCTGGGGCCTGCGCGACGAGACCTGGTCCGCTTCGGCGATGCTGGCCCGCTACGGCGCCGACACCTGGTTCGGGCTGGGCGACCAGGACATGGCCACCCACCTGCGGCGCAGGCGCTGCGGCGCGAGGGACGCGCCTGACCGAGGTCACCGCCGAGCTGGCCGCGCGTCTCGGCGTGTCGGCGCGGCTGCTGCCCATGACCGACGACGCGGTGCGCACCGAGATCCGCACACCCGATGGCTGGCTGGAGTTCCAGGAGTACTTCGTGCGCCGCGGCCAGCGCGACACGGTGCTGGAGATCCGGCGACGTGGCATCGAGGCGCTCGGCCCACCGCCGAGGTGCTGGCGGCGATCGCCGGCAGCCAGACCTCATCGTCGTCGCGCCCTCGAACCCGTTCGTCTCGGTGGGCACCATCCTGGCGGTGCCCGGGCATGCTCGACGCGCTGCTGCGCGCGCCGCCCCGGTCGTGGCGGTCAGCCCGGTCGTGGGCGGCAAGGCCCTGCGCGGTCCGGCCGACAGGATGCTGGAGTCGCTCGGCGGGAAGGCGCTCGGCGGACGGCGTCGTGGAGCACTACGGGAGCACTATCCGGGCCTCGTCGATGCCTTCGTGCTCGACGACGCCGATACCGCGAAGGCCATGGCACTGCGGGCCTCAGGGGTCGCCATCGACACTGCTCGACACGGTGATGCGCACCGACGACGACCGCGAGCGACTGGCCAGCGAGATCCTCGAGGCACACCTTCCCGACTGACGTCCAGCTCGCTCCGACTACCATGCGCGAGACCGATGCCTACCGACCGATCCGCGCCACCACACCACTCTCGAGCCCATCCATGTGGTCCTGCCGATGCGCACCGTCTCGGGCGGCAAGGCTCGGCTGGGCGGCGCCCTCGACGCCGAGGAGCGCGAGGAGCTGGTGCTGGGCATGCTCGTGCACACGCTCGCGGTGCTCGGGCGAGTGGCCGGTCTGTCGGCGCATCCACCTGGTCAGTCCCGGACCCGGTGCTTGACGCCGTGACCCGCCGGGCGGGGGCCGAGGTGAGCGTCCATCGCCAGGATGGCGAAGGACTCAACGAGGGCATCCGCTGGGCATCAGCGCCGCCCGCATCGAGGGTGCCGCCAGCCTGCTGGTCCTGCCAGGCGACCTGCCGCACCTCTCGGTCGAGGCGCTCGACGAGCTGGTCATGGCGGCCGACGCGGCGATGACCGCGGCCGCCGGCGGACCGCTCGTGGCCATCGCCCCATCGGACGCTCGCAGCGGCACGAACGCCCTGCTGCTGCGCCCGCCGGACATCATCGCGCCGGCCTTCGGCCGGGACAGCTTCGAGGCACACCTGCGCGCGGCGGAGTCGGCCGGCGCCGCGGTCCAGGTCGTGAGCGACACGGTGCTGGGCTTCGACCTGGACACGCCCGACGATCTCGAGCGGCTCGACCCGGCGACGGCTGCGTGAGCTGACCGAGCCTCGGGCGCGCCGCGGTCGACGGGGTCGGCGTGTGAGTGGCCGTCGGCTGCTCGCGGTCGCCCTGCCGGAGCTGCCCGAGGTCAAGCCAGGCGACGACCTGGGACGCCTGGCTGCGGAGGCCTGGTGGAGGCTGATCGACCGAGGACCCCGAGCTGGCGCCGCTGCCCGGCGACGTGCTGGTGGTCACGCAGAAGGTGGTTTCCAAGGCCGAGGGCCGGATCGTGCACCTCGCCGACGTGGAGCCCCGGCCAGAGGCGGTGGCCTGGGCCGCGCGCTGGGACAAGGACCCGCGCCAGGTCGAGGTGGTGCTGCGCGAATCGGCCGAGATCGTGCGCATGGAGCACGGCATCATCATCAGCCGCACCCGGCACGGCTTCGTCTGTGCCAACGCCGGCGTGGATGCCTCCAACGTCGGCGACGCTGACGTGGTCACGCTGCTGCCGGAGGATCCCGACCGCTCCGCCGCCGGCCTGCGGCAGACCATCCTCGAGGAGCTGGGCGTGGACGTCGGGGTCGTCGTCAGCGATTCCTTCGGCCGGCCCTGGCGCCTGGGCATCACCGACGTGGCGCTGGGCGTGTCCGGCTTCGCGCCGCTGTGAGGACCTGCGCGGCCAGCACCGATACCGAGGGGCGCGAGCTGCGCGCGACGGTGGTGGCCGTGGCCGACCAGCTGGCCTCGGTCGCGGAGCTGGCCTCGGGCAAGACCAGTCGCCGACCGCTGGTGCTCATCCGTGGCGCGACGCTGCCGGCCGGCTCCGGGCTCGATCGTCGGGGACGTGTGATGCCCCCGGAGCAGGACCTCTTTCGCTAGGCCTGCGGACCGGGGAGCGTCAGGGTCACGGTCGTGCCCCGCCGCGATGCCGAATGCAGCTCGATGGAGCCTCCCTGCGCCTCGACCCGCGCCACTATGGCGTTCAGGGCGTGCATCGCTAGACTGCAGCTCATGAAGATCGGCCTCCAGATCAGTTCGTTCACGTGGCCCGGTGGCGACGCCGCCATCGGTGAGACGCTGGCGCGCATCGTGCGCACCGCCGACGACGCCGGCTTCGACTCCATCTGGGTCATGGACCACTTCCTGCAGATCGGCTCGGTGGGCAAGGCCGAAGAGCCGATGCTCGAGGGCATGACGGCGCTGGGCTTCATGGCTGCCCACTCGAAGCGCGCCCGCCTGGGCCTCATGGTCGGTGGCATCCACTATCGCCAGGCCGGCCTCTGGATCAAGGCCGCGACCACGCTCGACGTGCTCAGCGGCGGACGCGCCTGGTTCGGCATCGGTGCCGCCTGGAACGAGCAGGAGTCACGCGCCTGGGGCTTCCCCATGCCGCCGCTGGGTGAGCGCTTCGAGATGCTCGAGGAGACGCTGCAGCTGGCTCACGCGGCGTGGCAGGGCGAGATGGGCACACGCGAGGCGTTCATCGGGCAGCACTATCAGGCCACCGACCCGCTCAACTCGCCGCAGGCGCTGTCGCCGTCCGCATCCGCCCATCCTCATCGGAGGCGGTGGCGAGCGACGCACGCTCAAGCTCGTGGCCAGGTACGCCGACGCCTGCAACGTGTTCGGCACCGACCCCGAGCAGCTGCGCCACAAGTACGAGGTGCTGCGGGGGCACTGCGAGTCGGTCGGCCGCGACTACGACGAGCATCGAGAAGACGTTCCTGACCCAGGTCTCGATCACGCCGATGGGGCCCGTCGCTCGCTCACGCCGGACGGGCTGGTCGAGCGGCTCGGCCGAACCGCCGAGGTCGGTGCCCAGCACGCTATCTTCAGCGTGCGTGACGTGACCGACCTCTCCAGGCTGGAGCTCATCGGCCGTGACGTCATCCCCCAGCTGCGGGACGTCGGGCAGCCCTCTCCGGTGAGCTGAAGTGATGCCCGTCACATCCATGTCACGTCCCGGGCCTGATACTCCCGGGGAGTATCAGGCACCATGCTAGGATGGCCTCGATGAACGACAACGACGCAGGCTCCGGGGGCTTGCTTATCCTCGACGATGATGGCCACGCGGCATCGGCGCCCATCACGCCCGATCGCCCCGATCGCCATGGAGCAGCCGGCTGACGCGACCCCGGCCACGGTGGAGGGCAGCCGCGGTGCGCACGCACGCGTGCTCATCATCGGCAGCGGGCCGGCCGGCCTGACCGCGGCCATCTACGCCGCTCGCGCCGACCTCGAGCCGCTCGTCATCGCCGGCTTCGTGCCCGGCGGCCAGCTGATGATCACCAGCGAGGTCGAGAACTTCCCCGGCTTCCCCGAGGGTATCGACGGCCCGTCGCTGATGGCCAACATGCGCGCCCAGGCCGAGCGCTTCGGCGCGGTAGTCCACGACGTCGACGTGGAATCGGTCGACTTCAGCGGGCGACCCGTTCAGGGTCACCGCCGGCGGCACGGTCTACACCGCCGACTCCGTCATCGTGGCGACCGGCGCCTCGGCCATCTGGCTGGACCTCGAGAACGAGACGCGACTGCGTGGCCGCGGCGTGTCGGCCTGCGCGACCTGCGACGGGTTCTTCTTCCGCGACAAGAAGATCGCGGTCGTGGGCGGCGGCGACAGCGCACTCGAAGAAGCCCTGTTCCTGACCAAGTTCGCCAGCGAGGTCGTGATCATCCACCGGCGCGATGAGTTCCGCGGCAGCCGCATCATGCAGAACCGCGCCAAGACGCACCCCAAGATCCGTATCGAGTGGAACAGCCAGGTCACCGACGTGCTGGGTGCCGACAAGATCGAAGCGCATCGAGCTGACCGATACGCAGACCGGGGCCGTGCGCGAGATGCCCATCGAGGGTCTCTTCATCGCCATCGGCCACACGCCCAACACCGACGTCTTCAGGGACTACCTCGCCATCGACGAGAAGGGCTACCTGCAGGTCGAGGACCAGACGCTATCGACTGTCGAGGGAGTGTTCGTGGCCGGCGACGTCCACGACCACCGCTACCGGCAGGCCATCACCGCCGCCGGCGACGGCTGCCGCGCCGCCATCGACGCCGAGCGCTGGCTCGAGGAGCAGGCCGACGCGACCGACGGGGAGGGCTCTACGTCCGTGCCGCGAGGGGTGGGTGAGGCGGTCTCACTCGCCTAGTCGCTCACTCCCGCTCGTCGGTAGCCCATCTCGGCGAGGCGCCGACCGAGCAGCAGCTCGATGGCAGACCTCGCGCCCGCCGCCGATGCGGCCGCGCCAGCGGGTCGGCGGCGCCAGCATCGATACCGGCTGCGCCGACGCGGCGCACCCCGCGAGGTGACCGTCTGCTCGAGCATGCGCGGCTCAGGGTCGACGCCGAGGAAGGCGCACAGCCCGCTCGAGCGTGTCGTCCGGCGCGGCCACGAGCTCCTCGAAACGCACCATGCGGTAGCGCTCGGGATAGCGGCTGGCGCAGGTCACGATGCCGATGCACAGCGCCGGCCCAGGCCCAGACCACCTCGAGCAGCACGAAGCGCTCAAGCAGCGCTGGGACGAGCGCCAGCTGCCGGTACGGGAACGGCGACCGCGTGTTCGCGGCGGCGGCGCAGCTCGGAGACGTAGATGGCGCGCGGGTCGCGCATGCAGTGCACGACGCGGCACTCGGGAAACCACTCCAGCAGCGTCTCCACGTAGGCGAGATGCGCGGGCGTCTTCTCGCCCATGATGGCCTTGCCCCGGCGATCGGCGTAGATGCGCAGGAAGGACTCGAAGACGCCCGCGCTCGGTGCGATCGGACGCCAGCAGATAGGCCTCGATGTCCCCGCGCGGGACCTTGCTGCGTGAGCCAGCGCCAGTAGGGGCTGAGCTCGCGCAATCGGGAGCGGCGCTGCAACTCATCGGAGTAGATGAGCTCGACCAGACGCCGCACGGCGCCGTCGTCGCGCAGGTCGCCGACCCGCCGGAAGTAGCGTCGCGCGCCCTCCCACGCCAGCAGGTGGCCGAGGTAGTGGTTCTCGGTGGCGATGCCGATGCGACTGTGCTTGTCGAGGATGCGGCGCATCAGCGTCGTGCCGCTGCGGCTGACGCCCACGATGAAGATGGCCTGAGGCTCGCCTTCGAGCCGGGTCGGTCGTTCCACTGGCTCCCGAGTCTAGCGGTGGCGGGCGCTGATGGGCTTCCACGGCGGGCGCTCCTTCGACAGCCGGGACTTCACGCCGGTGCCCAGGGAACGCCGCGGGGCGACCGTCCGTCGTATCGCTGGCTTCTTCCGACCCTATCGCTGGCAGGTGCTGGTGGTCATGGTCTCGATCATCGTCACCAGCCTGCTGGGCGTCATCAACCCGTACCTGCTGAAGTTCCTGCTCGACGTGGCCATCCCGGAGCAAGGACTTCATCCTGCTCAACCTGGCCGTCGTCGCCATGATCGCCATCCCGGTCATCAGCGGGCTCATCGGCGTGGGCCAGACCTACGTCAACAACCGCGTGGGGCAGGCGGTCATGGAGGACCTGCGCAACGCCGTCTACGCCCACCTCCAGAAGATGCCCCTGCGCTTCTTCACCGAGACACGCACCGGCGAGATCCAGAGCCGGATCTCCAACGACGTCGGAGGCGTGCAGTCGGTGGTGACCGATACGGCCAGCTCGGTCTTCGCCAACCTGGTCATCGTCGTGACCACGCTGCTGGCCATGGTGCTGCTGGACTGGCGCCTGACGGCCATCTCGCTGACGATCCTGCCGTTCTTCATGTACCTGACCTTCCGGGTCGGCAAGGTGCGGCGCGCCGCCAGCAAGGAGACGCAGAAGTCGCTGGCCGACGTCTCGGCACTGACCGAGGAGACGCTCTCGGTCAGCGGCATCCTGCTGGCCAAGACGTTCGGGCAGCAGGACGAATCGGTGCGACGGTTCTCGCGTCGCCAATGCCCAGCTGGCCAAGCTGCAGCTGCGCCAGTCGCTGGTGGGTCGCTGGTTCTTCATGCTGGTAGGGACCGTCTTCAGCGTCATGCCGGCCTTCGTCTACTGGGTCGCCGGCGTGCTCGTCATCCAGGGCGACCCGACGGCACCGACGGTCGGAGACATCGTGGCCTTCACCACACTCCAGTGCCGGCTCTTCTTCCCGGTCGGGCAGCTGCTCAACGTGCAGGTCGACCTGCAGGGCGCGATGGCTCTGTTCGACCGCATCTTCGAGTACCTGGACATGGAGCCTGAGATCACGGACGCAGCCGATGCCCTGACCCTGCGCCCGGCGACGGTCGAAGGTCGCGTGCGTTTCCGTCACGTGTCCTTCGCCTACTCGGAGGGCACAGGCCAGCCCCTTGGCATGACCGACGCAGAGCTGGCCGTCGATTCCTCGAGCCACGGCGAGGGCAGCGGTCTCGATGCCTCAGCGATGGAGGGGTTCGCTGCCGTCGGAGCCGAGTCGGATGGTGATAGCGGGGTCCCGTTCGCCCTCGAGGACATCGATTTCGAGGTCCAGCCCGGGCAGCTGGTGGCGCTGGTGGGCCCGTCCGGGATCGGGCAAGACGACCTCGACCTACCTGGTTCCGCGTCTCTACGACGTCGACTCCGGGGCCGTCGAGATCGATGGACACGACGTCCGCGGCGTCAAGCTCACCAGCCTCGGAGACATCATCGGCTTCGTGACCCAGGAGGCCTATCTCTTCCACGCCTCGGTGCGCGAGAACCTGGCCTACGCCAAGCCCGGAGCGACCGACCGCGAGCTGCAGACCGCGGCGCGGCTGGCGGCCATCCATGACCGCATCCACGAGCTGCCCGAGGGCTACGACACGGTCGTCGGTGAGCGTGGCTTCAAGCTCTCGGGAGGCGAGAAGCAACGCATCGCTCTCGCGCGCGTGCTGCTCAAAGACCCACGTATCCTCATCCTCGATGAGGCCACGAGCGCCCTCGACACCGTCAGTGAGCGACTCATCCAGCGCGCCATCGAACGCACCATGAAGGGGCGCACCACGCTGGCCATCGCGCATCGGTTGTCGACCATCCTGCGGGCCGACCTGATCCTCGTCTACGAACGTGGGGGCATCGTGGAGCGGGGCACGCACGCCGAGCTGCTGGCACAGGACGGCGCCTACGCGCGGCTCTACCACGAGCAGTTCGAGACCGCGCAGACGGTCGGCGGTGAGGACGAAGCGCCGAGGCCCGTCAGCAGATACCCGAGCGCGGTCAAGCCCATCCCCGACCTCCCCTAGCGTGCCTACGACAAGGAACAGCACGGCTTCGAAGACGAGCCAAGGGACCGCACGGCCCATCCCTTTCGTCCGAGCGGCACACCGACGGCAGCCCGTGACTGCCATACCCTTGGGCCATGGCAAAACACGTGACCGTTCGCTGGATCGGCGAACTCGACTTCGAAGGTGCCGACGAGGACGGCGCCCGCGTCAGCATGTCCCCGGCACCTGGCCAGTTCGGCCCGGCCTCCCTGGTGATGGCCGCCCTTGCCGGCTGCACCGGCATGGATGCCGCCTCGATCATGTCCAAGAAGAAGGTGGCGGTGGAGCGGTACACCGTCGAGGTCGAGGCCGAGCAGCGCGAGACATACCCTCGCTCCTTCACCACCATCACCATCGACCACATCGTCGAGGGCAAGGCCATCGACGACAAGGCCGTGGCTCGGGCGATCGAGCTGTCGGCGCGCAAGTACTGCGTGGTGGGCGCCTCGCTGGCCTCTGGCGATGCGTCCATCAACCACCGCATGCGCCTCATCGACGAGGATGGCGAACGCACATGCGACTGCCTCACCATCGGCCCCAGGGGCAAGGGCCTCAGCCACTACGAGAGCGACTGACCGCCGGCATCTCGAGCGGTCGCAGGCGGCGGTCTGCGCGAGGGGCGGTCGTCGGCCTCCCAGCGCTTGAGCAGGCGCTCGCGTACGAGCATGATCTCAGCCGCGCGCGCCTTCTTGCGGGGTAGCTCCCAGAGCTTGGCCGCGGTCAGCACCCGGTAGTAGGTCCGCGTCAGGGCCACCGCCAGGCCCATCGTGCCGTCGCGATAGCCACGGCCCTTGATGTACTGCCGCCCGAGATACTTGAGGGCCTCGGGAAAGAGGTGCAGCGGGCTGTTGACGCGGCGTCCACGGGCATAGGCCTGGCGTGCCTCGATATCGGTGTAGCGGTCCACCTTGCGCACGAGGTCGGACAGGTTGCCGCCCGGGAAATGCCAGATGGCCAGGGCCGGGTCGGCCTGGAGCTTGTGGCGGCGCGCGCCCGGAGCCGGCTCGATGGACTTGTGGATACGGTCGGTCATCAGGAGCGAGCCCGGCCGGAAGAAGCGAGCGTGGCGGCTGGGCCAGTTGTTGCCGTGCTTGATCCAGCGACCGAGGATGAGGTTGGCGCGCGGCACCATGACCACATCGACCTCAGGGTCGGCGTCGGCCAGCTCGCGCAGGTGCGTGGCCAGCGTAGGCGGGATCATCTCGTCGGCGTCGAGGATGAAGATCCAGTCGCCGGTGGCTTTGGAGACCGCGAAACGGCGGGCGGGATCGGCGATGCCGCCGGTGCGCTCGTGCTGGTAGACGCGCGCACCCAGGCCCTCGGCGATGGTGGCCGTTTCGTCCTCGCTGTGCTGGTCGACGACGATGACCTCGTCACACCACGGCAGCAGCGTGGACAGGGCGAAGTGGAGTTGATGCGCCTCATTGAGCGCGATGACGACGCCGCTGATCCTGGCCATGGCTAGAACTGCACCTCCCCGACAGCTTCGGGCGCCTTCTCGAGCCGCTCGAGGTCGGTATGGTCGATGGGGGCCAGACCGGGATCGTGCTCCAGACCCAGCATCTCCTCCTTCATGCGCTGGTACTCCTCCGCCCGGCCATGCGAAGCCAGCTCATCCCACTGCTTGGCCTGCACCAGGAAGCGGTCCATGATGCGGACCACCGACACGGCGATGCCGGCTCGACCGTCCTTCCAGGCCTGGCCTGTGAAGAACTCCTTCCAGGCCTGCCGCAGGGCCACACGGAGCCAGCGCCGTGGACCTGGAGTGCGCCCGGAACGCGCGCGCTGCCAAGCCTGCACGGTCGTGTAGCGCTGCGACTTCCAGACCACGTCGGCAAGGTTGTGGTAGCTGTAATGCCACAGACAGCACTCGCGGTCCATAGGCAGCATGATCTCGGTCGCGCCCTCCGCGGCATGGAAACCGCCGTGCATCTCGACGCGGATGTCGATGAAGTCCTTGTGGAAGAAGCGCCGCTTGGCGTTCGGCCACCACTGCCCGTGCTTCATCTCCACGCCGAGGATGATGTTGCGCCTAGGGATGCGCACCACGTTGGCCTCGCCCGACTCGGCGATCTGGCGCAGGCGGCGGCCCAGGTTCGGGTGCACCACCTCGTCGGAGTCGAGGACCATGACCCAATCGTGCTCGGTCATCGCTACCGACATCTCGCGGATGATCTCCACGTAGCCGGTGGACTCGACCTCGATGACCTTGGCGCCGCAGGCTGCAGCGATGCGTTGTGTGTCGTCGCTCGACTGCTGGTCGACGACGAGCACCTCGTCACACCAGGTCTTGAGCGACGCCACCGCATAGCGGATGGTCTCAGCCTCGTTCCAGGTGTTGATGAGCCCCGAGATCTTGACGGCCATGGCTTTGTCCCCGCCCTGTCCGCGACGTGCCCGCTCAGGAGGCGGGCAGGTGCCGCTCTGCGGGACCGGTGTAGATGACGTCGGGCCGGATGAGCTTGTCGACAGCAGCCTGCTCGAGGGAGTGCGCCGTCCAGCCGGCCGTCCGAGCCATCGCGAAGGTGGCCGGGAAGAGGTCGGGCGGCAGGCCCACGCCCTGCAGCACGGCCGCGGTGTAGTACTCCACGTTCGTCTTCAGCGGGCGGTCCGGATAGCGCTCCTCGAGCACGCGCAGCGCCACGTCCTCGACCGCCACGGCAAGATCGAGCCAGTCGGCGATGGAGCCCATCTGCTCTGCCACCTCGCGCAGGGCAGCGGCGCGAGGGTCGTACGCCCGGTAGACACGGTGGCCGAAACCCATCAGCCGCTCCCCGCGGTCGATGGTGTCGTTGATCCACTCCTCGGCGGCCTCAGGCGTGCCGATGGCGTTCAACTGGCTGACGACCTCCGAGGGAGCGCCGCCGTGTAGCGGGCCCTTGAGCGCGCCGGTGGCACCAGCCACGGCGCTGGCGATGTCGGAGCGAGTCGAGGTGATGACGCGCGCGGCAAAGGTGGAGGCGTTGAAGCCATGATCCGCACCGACGATGAAGTAGGCATCGAGCGCGCGGGCGGACGCCTCGTCCGGCACCTCGCCGTTGAGCTGGTACAGGAACCCGGCCGTCGTGTCGAGCGCAGGATCGGGATCGATGGGCTCAAGACCCTGGCGCAGCCGGCCGAAGGCAGCCAGTGCGGAGGGCGCCATGGCGGTGATCTCACGAGCCTGCTCGACGGTCGGCGGCCAGGCCGTCCGTCGTCCGGCACCCCAGATCGAGAAGGCCGTGCGCAGGGCATCCATGGGGTGGGCACCGTCGGGCAGGTCGCGCAAGCTGGCCAGGACCCAGTCGTCAAGCGGGGCGCAGGGCAGGTGAGCCTCAGGGAGCCATTCGTCCGCCCACAGCAAGTGGGCGACCTGCGCGAAACTGCCTTCCCGCACGAGCTCGCCGATGGGGTAGCCGCGGTAGAGCAGCCGTCCGTTGGCGCCATCGACGAGAGATAGCGCGGTCTCCCCCGCGAGGACTCCCGCGAGACCTGGTGAATAGGGTCGTTCTTCCGTCGTCATGGCGGGCAGTCTAGTGCCCCTAGGCCTGGGCCGTGCCCTCGCGTCGGTCAGGCCGGGCTGTCATCGACGAAGGCACCGGCCAGCCGGAGCTCTGCCATCGCCCGTTCACCGTCGCCCTCGTGGAGATCGACGGCGCGGATGCCGGCGGACAGCACGGTGGTCGGATAGCCGCGGGCGCGGGCATCGATGCCGGTGGCCAGCACGCAGTAGTCGGTGGCCAGTCCGACGATGACGACGCTGGTCACGCCCGCTGCTTCGAGCAGATCGCCTAGCTCGGTCCGTCGCGTCTCGCCGGTCTCCGGGTCGCGCATAGTGAAACCGCTGTAGCCATCCTCGCCGTTGGCGCCCTTGTGCACGACCGGCCCCTCGAGGCGCAGGTCCGGGTGGAGCTCAGCTCCCCAGGTGCCCGCCACGCAGTGGGCCGGCCAGATGCCGCCGTCCTTCTCGAAGTGCGGTGTGGACCCGGGGTGCCAGTCCTGCGTGTAGAAGACCTGGCCGCCAGCGCCGAGCGCCGCCCCGATCTCGTCGTTGATGACCGGGACGACGTCGGCACCGCCCTTCACCGGGAGCGACCCGAAGGGGTCGGCGAAGTCGTTCTGGACGTCGACGACGATGAGCGCGGTGGTGGGGTCGTAGCGGGGCACTCAGCCGATGGTAGCGCCACGGGCCCCACTCGAGCCGCGGCGGGGCTGGCATGGGTTGATGTGGACTAGCATCGGGCGACACCGTGCCGCCCGCCCAGCCCACCACCCGGCCGAACGACGACGCCCAGACATGGGCGATGTTCCTGTTCCTGGCGGCTGTCTGGGGCAGCTCGTTCCTGTGGATCAAGATCGGGCTCGACGAGGGTGTAACCCCGCTGACCATCGTGAGCATGCGCACGTTCTTCGGCGGCATCCTGCTGGCGGTGGTGCTGCTGGCGCGCCGCGGGCGGCTGCCGCTGCAGTGGAACGTCTGGAAGCGCATGTCCTTCCTGGGCGCCACCAACATCGTGGTGCCCTTCGCGCTCATCGCCTGGGGACAGCAGTACATCCCCTCGGGCATGGCCTCGATCCTCAATGCGATGGTGCCGCTGTTCACCATCGTGCTCGCCGCGGTGGCCCTCGCCGATGAGCACATCACCCTCGCCAAGGTGTCGGGGCTGGGCATCGGCTTCCTGGGCGTGGTGGTGCTGGCGCTGCCCAGCCTCGAAGCGGCGAGTGCCGACGAGGATGCGGCGCTGGCGGTGGCGGGCATGCTGGCGGTGGCCTTCGCGGCCATCTTCTATGCCGTGGCTTCGGTGTACACGCGCCGCCGTCTCACGGGGATGCCCATCATCGAGCGTTCCGACGGCTCGATGCGGGCGCCGCTGCCGGTGGAGATCGCGCTGGGCAGCACCGTGAGCGCGTTCATCATGATCACCGCGCTGGCACTCGTCTTCGAGCGGCCTGAGGGCGGCCTCGTGGCCATCCCCGAGAGCGCACTGGGCTGGATGGGCATGATGTGGCTCGGCGCCCTGGGCACGGGCCTGGCCTACCTGCTCTTCTTCCGGATCATCGAGCGCTGGGGCGCGACACGTACGACGTTGGTCACCTATGTCATCCCGCTCGTGGCCATCGGGCTCGGCTTCGTCGTGCTGGGCGAACGGTTGCGCCCCCTGGAGCTGGTCGGCGCCGCGCTCATCATCGCCGGCGTGGTGCTGGTCAACGCCAACGTGGGTCAGCGACCCCTATTCCGAGGCGCTGAGGCTGAGCTGGCCGACTGACCCCGCGACGGCAGACCGCAAGATGAGCACAGCACAGCGCAAGCGCCGGATAGAGCCGCCGCTCGAACCCTCATACGTTGGGTACCTGACCGACCGCCAGCGAGGAGGGACCCATGTCCGACCAGCGATTCGAGCTCCGGCCCATCGGCATCGTCATCGATGACGATGCCGGTTTCGCGCTCTACATCGACGAACCCTTCCGCGAGGCCCTGGTGGGCCTGGCGGGCTTCTCGCACCTCAACGTGCTGTGGTGGTGCCACCTGCTCGACGAGCCCGAGCACCGCGCCATCACCGTGTCCGAGCGTCCGTATCGTGATGCGCCCGACCAGCTCGGTGTCTTCGCCACTCGCTCGCCGGTGCGGCCCAATCCCATCGCCCTGACCGCGGTTCCGGTGTTCTCGATCGACGTCGAGCGCGGGCTCGTGCGCATCCCCTACATCGACGCGGAGGTGGGCACGCCCGTCCTCGACATCAAGCCCTACCACCCCGCGGTCGACCGCATCCGCGAGGTGTCGGTGCCTGAGTGGGGTGACGGCTGGCCGAAGTGGTACGAGGATTCGGCCACGTTCGAGTGGGGCGCCGTCTTCGAGAACGCCCGGTAGCGCTCAGCTAGCTGCCGGGCCTCAGTAGCGGCGCAGCGGCCTCACCGGCATGCCGATGTCGACCACCTCGGCGCCCGGCCGGCGAGCCTTACGACCGACCAGGAACCGCTCGAACGGGAGTCGGTCGTCAGGCTCGTAGCCGCTCTCCGGAAGCCAGCCACCGGCCATGGCGTACCAGGCCGCCGGGTAGTCGCTGACGCCCAACTCGAAGCGGCCCACGGCACAGGCACCGGCGGGGATGGCCATGCGGCCGATGTCGCCGTCGGGTGGCGTTTGGGGCGGTACGGGGACACAGACGCTGACGCGCAGGCGGTCGTCATCGGTGAGGCTGGGGTCGTCGTGGTAGAGCGAGAACAGGGCAGTGCCCGCTGCCACCAGGCCACGCGGCTCCGCCCAGGTCGTCAACCGCGTGAAGAGCTCGGTGAAGACCTCCGCCAGGCCCTGATAGCGGCCGGTGTAACGGACGTAGGCGACCTCGGTATGGGGCAGCTGCTCGATGCTGACGCTGACCGTTCCCAACGGGCCGGCGCCGACGTCCCAGGCCGTGCGGCCGGTCTCCGCGGACAGACGGGTGCCGGTGATGCCGAAGCGGCCGGAGCTGGCCAGGCCCGCGGTTGAGGGGTCGTCGGTCGGTCGGCGTGACTGCCGCTCATGGCCCGCGTGCCCGCCGCCACGCCACGCGGTCGGGGACATGCCGAAGCCCTCGCGGAAGGCGCGGCTGAACGAGGAAGGGCTGGTGAAGCCGCACTCGAGGGCGATGTCGGTGACCGGCCGGTCAGGCTGTGCCACGAGCCTGTTGGCGGCGTGCTCCAGGCGCAGCCGGCCGATGAACTGCCCCAGCGTCTCACCGGTCATGGTCGAGAAGATGCGATGGAAGTGGTACGGCGAGAAGTGGGCGACCTCAGCCAACTGCTGGACGGTCAGCTCATCCCCGAGGTGGGCCTCGATGTAGTCCATGACCGCATTGACGCGCCCGACGTAGACCGGGCCATCGGTCCGCGTATCCACCGATGCAGCATAGGCCTACCCTGTGACCATGTCAGGCGTGCGCGGCCGGCCCTTCATCGGCACCAGCGGGTTCTCGTATCCCGGCTGGGTGCCCAAGTTCTACGCACCCGGCAAGGTCAGCCGCAAGCCGTTGGTGGCTTACGCCGCCCGACTGCCCGCGGTCGAGCTTCACAACACGTTCTATCGACGCCCCAACGAGCAGCAGATCGCCAAGTGGCTGGGTGAGACCAGCGAGCATTTCCGCTTCTGCCCCAAGGCTCAGCGGGCGACCTCATGGCGGGCCTGGTCCGAAGCTGACCCCCGCGAGTCGATCAGGTGGCTGACCGACGCACTCGAGGGCTTTGGCGACAGGCTGGGGTGCGTGCTGCTCTCGCTGCGCGGCACGCTCGAACGCGATGACGAGGTACTAGATCGCGTGCTGGGTGCCTGGCCCTCCGACGTTCCACTGGCCCTGGAGCTGCTTCATCCGAGCTGGGGGGCCGACGAGGTCTACGAGTGCCTCCGCGGCCACGGTGTGACCCTGGTGGCCACCGACCTGGAGGGTCGTGACGAGCCCGACCTGCGACGCATCGGCAGCTTCGTCTACCTGCGCCTCCGCCGTGCTTCGTACGGACCTGCCGACATCGAACGCTGGGCGAGCCGGCTTGAGCCTTTCCTCCAGGACGGCATGGATGCCTACGTGTTCTTCCGTCACGACGACGACGGACAGATGGCACTCAACGCGGAAGCGCTGCTGGCCCGCGTCTGCGAGGTCATGGGCTCGTGATGGGAACGGCGTAGGATGAGAGCACTTCCCCGAAACCCCTGATCACATCACGCAAAGGAGGCACCATGACTGCCAACCCCACCGTCGTCAAGGACCTGCAGGCTGCGCTCGTCGAGTTGGTCGACCTGTCGCTGCTGGGCAAGCAGGCCCACTGGAACGTCGTCGGCCCGCAGTTCCGCTCCGTGCACCTGGAGCTCGACGAGATCGTCGACTTCGCCCGTCTGTCGTCCGACCGCGTGGCCGAGCGCATCGCTACCATCGGCGCTGCGCCCGACGGTCGAGCCGAGACCGTCAGCAGTGCCAGCGAGCTGCCGCCGTTCCCGGCGGGCTCCGTGCCCGCCACCGAGACCGTGGAGCGTGTCACCGCCGTCATGGACACCATCGCCCTGCGCATGAGGGAGCGCATCTTGCGCATCGGTGACGAGGACCCCGTCAGCCAGGACATCCTTATCGGCACCACCGACGAGCTGGAGAAGGCCGCCTGGATGCTGCGCTCGCAGCTGACGATGTAGTCCCGACGCCGGCGATGACGCCCCTGGTCCCGCTGCATCAGGGGTATGACAGCGAGCCGTCACCATGGCGTGCCTGGGTCCAGCCGATGACCTCGGCACGGGCCGGGTACCGACCCGCCGCGGCCTCGTCCACCTCGATGCCGAAGCCGGGGCGGTCGCTCGGATAGAGGTAGCCGTCGCGCAGCTCGGGCAGGCCGTCGAAGATCTCCAGCTCCTGTTCGCTGAACGACGGGAACTCCTGGATGCCGAAGGCGTGGCTGGCTACATCGAGGTGCAGCTGCGCCGTGTGACCGAGCGGGGACGTGTCCTTGGGCCCGTGCCACGCTGTCTTCACGCCATGGGCCTCGCACACCTGCGCGGCACGCCAGGCCGGAGTCAGGCCCCCGATGGCGGACACGTGCAATCGCAGGAAGTCGATGCGGCGCTCGGTCACGAGTGGCAGCCACTCGGCTTGGTGGACGAAGAGCTCGCCCACGGCCTGTGGCGTCGTGGTCGCGGCACGCATCCGCTCGTACCAGTCGAGGTGCTCCGGCGGCAGGGCGTCCTCCAGGAAGAACAGCCGGAACGGCTCCAGGCGCCGCGCGAAGTCCACCGCCTCGGCCGGGCTGAGACGGGAATGCACGTCGTGGATGAGCTCCACGTCTTCACCGAGCGCCTCGCGCAAGCGAGCGACGGCCTCGATCGTGGTGCGGCGGTAGGCCACCGCATCGAAGTAGTCGCCCGGCAGGGCGCCGAGCGGTCGCGGCCTCTCGAGCGCGGGCCCGCCATAGCCGGCCGTGGCCGCTTCCAAGGCGCCGGGCGCCTGCGCCTCGCGGCTGAGCTGGACACGAACGTGCCGGACGCCTCCCTCGACCAGGGACGCAGCCCGGTCGCAGAGCTCCTCGGCGTCGCGTCCGGCCGCATGCTGATAGACCGCAGCGGCTTCGCGCACCTTGCCACCGAGGAGGTCGTAGACGGGCATCCCGGCCAGCTTGCCCTTGATGTCCCACAGCGCCTGGTCGACGCCGGAGATGGCGTTGTTCAGCACCGGACCGTTGCGCCAGTAGCCGTTGGTGTGCATCAGCCGCCAGAGCTCCCCGATGCGCGCCGGGTCGCGGCCGACCAACAGTGGCTCCAGGTAGGTCTCGACGACCTCTGCCACAGCCCGGTGGCGCTGGGTGAAGGTAGCGCAGCCCCAGCCGTGGAGCCCGGGCTCGGAGGTCCCCACCTTGACCAGCACGAGGTTCTCGGTAGTGGGCCGCAGCGCGGTGGCGCGGACGGACTCGATGCGGAGCGGCATCTCCACACCATACGCGCTCACCGCGGGTGCGCAGCATCGGGCGGGTCGTTGCCCCTTGACATCGGATCGCTCGGTGCTAGGCTCGCAGCATATGAGCAGTCAGCTGCACAAATGAGCATGCCAGCCGTGGCCATGACCCCGGGCGCCACCGATGCGGGGTCGGGGGACACCCGTCTCATGCTTCGTGCCGCCCAGCTCTACTACCATGGGGACCTCACCCAGGACGCCATCGGCAGACGCCTGGGCGTGAGCCGCTTCAAGGTCGGCCGACTGCTCGACCGCGCTCTGCGGGAACAGGCGGTGCGCATCGAGATCGTCCATCCCGCTGCCCGTCTGGTGGCCATGGAGGACGCCCTCACCGAGCGCTTCGACCTCGTCGACGCCATCGTCATCGACGTGCCGGCGACCGGATCGGCGGTGGAGGATGAGCTGCTGGCCCGTGAGCGCGTCGCGGCCGCTGCTGCCGAACATCTGGGCACCGTCCGGCCGCACGGTGTCATCGGGGTCTCCTGGGGCCGTACCATGATCGAGCTGGCCGCTCGCCTGCAGCCGGGCTGGACGGCGGCGGCGCAGATCGTGCAGCTCAACGGCGCCATCTCACGCTCGGCCCAGCCCACCCGCTACCAGGAGGTCGTGGAGCGCTTCGGCAGCACTACCGGCGCTGCCATCCAGCTGATGCCTGCCCCGGCCATCGTGGGCAGCGCCACCTTGCGGCGGGCGCTGGAGCGCGACCCATCAGTGGCTGAGCCGCTGGCAGCCGCCCGGCGCGCCACCAGCGCGGTCTTCGGCATGGGCGTCATGGGCTCCGAGAGCGTCCACGTCGCCTCGGGCTATCTCGACGGCAGGGACCTCAAGGTCCTCGAGCGAGCCGGCGCGGTCGGCGATGTGCTCGGCCGCTTCATCACCATCGAAGGCGACGTGGCGCTGCCCAGCCTCGATCAGCGCACCGTGGGCCTGCCCCTCGACGAGCTGTCAGGCAAGCAGCTGACGGTCGGCCTGGCGGCCGGTGCGGGTCGCGGGCCCATCGCCCTGGCCGCCCTGCGCGCCTCCTGCATGAAGACCTTCGTGACCGACGAGACCACTGCCCGATGGGTGCTCGCCAATGGCTGACCAGCGAACGCCTTCCAGCGATGAGGTCCGGGCCCTGGTCCGGCGCATCGTCGACCAGACGCTGGACGCGGGGCCCGCCGTGGGCGCGACGGACGCTCCTGCCTCTGCTGACGGCCGCGTCGCGGTAGCCATCGCCGGTGACCACGGCGGCTGGGGCATGAAGGACAGCATCGGTGCCTGGCTGACGGAGAACGGCTACGCCGTGCACGACATGGGTACCAACAGCAATGAGGCGGTCGACTACCCCGACTTCGCCCACGCGGTGGCGCGACTCGTTTCCGACGGTACCTGCAAGTGGGGCATCGTCGTCGACGGCGCCGGCATCGGCTCGGCCATGGCCGCCAACAAGGTGCCCGGCGTGCGCGCCGCCAACTGCCATGATCTCTCGTCCGCCCGCAACAGCCGCGAGCACAACTACGCCAACGTGCTCACGCTGGGCGCCGGCTTCCTGGGCTCAGCCCTGGCGCTCCAGATCGTGGAGACCTGGCTGGAGACCGCGTGGGGCGCCGAACGCCACGGCGCCCGCGTGGACAAGATCACCGCCATCGAACGCTCCTACACCGGCACACCTCAGGGAAAGGACCGATGACCACGACCACCGACCAACGCAACGACCTCGTCGAGGCCATCACCCGGGAGGTGCTGGCTGCGCTGGGCCAGGGCACCTCCGTGGCCGACCCCAGCGACCCATGCGCGAGCTGCCTCCAGAGCTGTGCGGCCCAGTGCGCGACCAAGGTGCGCTCGCTGATGGAGAGCGGCGCCGACCGCATCGAGTACCACGGCGAGGCCGCCGACGTGCCGCTGGACCTGGCGCGCTATATCGACCACACACTGCTCAAGCCCGACGCCACCGCCGCAGACATCGACAAGCTCTGCGATGAAGCCGCGGAGCATCACTTCGCCTCGGTCTGCGTCAACCCCACCTGGGTGCGCCGGGCCGCGGTCCGCCTGCGCGATACCGACGTCGCGGTGGCCTCGGTCATCGGCTTCCCCTTCGGAGCCACCCCGTCCGACGTGAAGGCCTTCGAGGCGCGGCGCGCCGTGAGGGACGGTGCCCGTGAGATCGACATGGTCATCAACATCGGCGCGCTCAAGAGCGGCGACTTCGACCTGGTGCGCAGCGACATCGCGCGGGTCAGCGACGCCTGTCATGAGTCGGGCGCCATCAACAAGGTCATCATCGAAGCGGCGCTGCTCAGCGACGCCGAGAAGATCGATCGCCTCGCGCCTCGCAGTGGAGGCCAAGGCGGACATGGTCAAGACGTCCACCGGCTACGCCAAGGGCGGCGCCACCATCTTCGACGTCGCGCTGATGCGCGAGACGGTCGGGCCCAAGCTGGGTGTCAAGGCGGCCGGCGGCATCCGCACGGCCGAGGATGTACAAGAGATGATCGCCGCCGGTGCCACCCGCATCGGTGCCTCGGCCGGCGTCAAGATCGTCAGCGGACAGGGAGGCGCCAGTGGCCAGTATTGATCTCAGGGCCTACTCATTCATCGACAGCCTGCAGGCCCAGTACGCGGCCTTCCTGGGCACCGTCGCCCAGGGCTTCCTGCCCCTCGCGGGCGATGCCTCACTGTCGATCGAGATCTCGCCTGGCATCGAGATCAACCGGCTCACCGATGTCGCCCTGAAGTCCACACAGGTGAAGCCGGGCATGCAGATCATCGAGCGCTACTACGGCATGCTCGAGATCCACTCCCCGTCACAGGCCGAGGTACGCGCGGCCGGCGCCGCCATCCTCGACGAGATCGGCCTGAAGGAGACCGACCGCATCAAGCCGCGCGTCCTCTCCAGCCAGATCATCCGTCGCATCGACGATCACCAGGCGCAGCTCATCAACCGCACCCGCCACGGCCAGATGCTCATCCCCGGGCAGACGCTGTATGTGCTCGAGATGGAGCCTGCCGCATATGCCGCACTGGCCGCCAACGAGGCTGAGAAGGCCGCGGACATCAACGTCCTCGAGGTACGCACCTTCGGCTCCATGGGCCGCATCTACCTCGGCGGTGAGGAACGCGACATCGACGTCGGCTGGCGTGCCGCCCTGGCCGCGGTCGAAGGGCTGGAGGGGCGTGACGCGAAGTAGCAGCGGCCCACGGGGCATCGACCGGAAGACGATGAAGACGAGACCGAATCAGGTACCGACAAGGAGAATCGAGAGATGGCAGACGCACTCGGGATGATCGAGGCCCGCGGGTTCACCGCCGTGGTCGAGGCCGCTGACGCGATGGTCAAGGCCGCCAAGGTCGATCTGGTCAGTTATGAGAAGACCGGTGGTGGCTACGTGACCGCCGTGGTCCGTGGTGATGTGGCCGCGGTCAAGGCTGCGGTCGATGCCGGCGTGCGCAACGCCGAGAAGGTCGGCGAGATCGTGGCCAGCCACGTCATCGCCCGCCCGGCTGCCAGCGTCGACCTGGTCATGCCCCTGGGCCGGCTGGCAGAGGCCGAGACCGAGACCGGCGCCAAGAAGAAGTAGTGACGGGACGGGCGCCGGGTCTCTGGCTCGGCGCCCAGACCGCAGAAGGCGGAACAGCATGTTGCTCGGACGAGTGACCGGCACGGTCGTGGCCAGCCGGAAGGAACCACTGACCGAAGGCTGGAAGCTCCTCGTCGTGCGCCAGCTCGACGCGGAGGACAAGGAGACCGGCGGATACGTGGTCGCCGCGGACGCGGTGGGGGCGGGTGTGGGTGAGGTGGTGCTGTACGCGAGCGGCAGCTCAGCACGCAACACGGAGACCACCAGGGACAAGCCCTGTGACGCCGTGATCATGGCCATCGTCGACACCTGGGAAGTCGACGGGAAGGAGATCTACCGCAAGTAGTCATCTCTGGTGACCCTGCGGGAAAGCACGATGGACGAAAGCGAGATCGCCGAGATCATCGAACGCGTGCGTGGGCGCATGGCCGCGGCCGATGCGGCACGCCCCGGAATCGGCATGCAGGCCGGTGTGGAGGTGGCCAGGGCGGCCGACGCCGAGCTTGGAGACGGCATCTACGCCACCATCGATGAAGCGGTGGCCGCGGCGCAGCGGGCATTCGCAGCGTTCGGCAGCCATGGCCTGTCGGCCCGAAAGAGCATCATCGAGGCAGTGCGGCAGTCGATGCTCGCGCACGCGGAGCAGCTGGCGCGCATGGCCCATCGCGAGACGGGCATCGGCCGCTTCGACGACAAGGTCATCAAGAACCGCCTGGTCACGACCAAGGCGCCGGGCCCGGAGGACCTCGAGGTCCAGGCCGTGTCGGGTGACAACGGCATGATGGTCACCGAATGGGCGCCGTTCGGCGTGGTGGCCGCCATCAGCCCGGTCACCAACCCCACCTCCACCGTCATCAACAACACCATCAGCATCGTCTCGGCGGGCAACGCGGTCGTCTTCAACGCCCATCCCTCGGCCAAGGCCTGCTCGGCGGAGACCATCCGGCTCATCAACCGCGCCATCGTCGGCGCCGGTGGGCCGCCGGACCTGGTCACCGGTGTGGCCGTGCCCACCATCGACAGCGCACGTGCCCTCATGAACCACCCCGGTATCCGCGTGCTGCTCGTGACCGGCGGCCCCGGCGTCGTGCGCGAGGCGCTCAAGACCGACAAGCGAGCCATCACGGCCGGCCCCGGCAACCCGCCTGTGGTCGTGGACCAGACCGCCGACGTGGAGCGTGCCGGACGAGACATCGTGCGCGGTGCGTCCTTCGACAACAACCTCGTATGCATCGACGAGAAGGTCGTGCTCGCGGTGGACACCATCGCCGACCGGCTGCTGCGCGCCATGAGCCAGAACGGTGCCTACCTGCTCAAGGAGCACGAGATGAAGCGCCTCGAGCGCGTCATCTTCAAGGAGATGGGCCAACCCGGGAAGCCAGGTGTCATGAACCCCGCCTGGATCGGCAAGGACGCGACCTCGATCCTCGCGGAGATCGGCGTGCAGGCTGAGCCCGAGCCGCGGCTGCTGGTCGCCGATGTGCCGCGCGATCACAGCCTGGCCTGGACCGAGCAGATGATGCCGGTGCTGCCCGTCGTTCGGGTGGCCAACGTGGACACGGCCATCGACCTCGCAGTGCGCATGGAGCACGGCTTCCGCCACACCGCGTCGATCCACTCCACCAACGTCGACGCCATCACGCGCATGGCGCGGGCCATGAACTGTTCGATCTTCGTGGCCAACGGCCCCAACCTGGCGGGCCTCGGCGCGGACGGCGAGGGCTTCACCTCGTTCTCCATCGCCTCCCCCACCGGCGACGGCCTGACCCGGCCACGGACGTTCTCGCGCGAGCGACGCGTCACGGTGGTCGGCGCGCTGAGGATCGTCTGATGCCCGCTCGCGTGCCTGCCATCGAACCCGCCCTCGGATTGCTGGAGCTCGAGTCGATCGCGGCCGGCATCGAGGTCGGCGACGCCATGGCCAAGCGCGCACCGGTCGAGGTCATCCGCGCCGGCACCGTCCATCCGGGCAAGTACCTCGTGCTCGTGGGTGGCGGCGTGGCCGATGTCGAGGAGGCCCTCGAAGCCGGCCGAGAGACTGGTGGCCTGTCCGTGCGCGACGAGGTCTTCCTGCCCAACATCCACCCCGATGTCGTGGCCGGCACGCGCGGTGCGCGGTTCGCGGCTGCGGCCGAAGCCCTGGGCGTCATCGAGACCGCCACCATCCCGGCCATCATCCGCGCCGCCGATGCCGGGCTCAAGGGTGCCCAGGTGCGCCTGCTCGAGCTGCGCCTCGCCGATGACCTTGGCGGCAAGGGCTACCTGCTCTTCGACGGTGTCGTCTCGGAGGTCGAGGCCGCCGTCGAGCTGGGTCTGGCCGCATCGGGGGCGACCCGCGGGCTGCACTGGCGCGTCATCGCCCGACTCCACGACGAGATGGCCCAGAACCTTGCCGCCGACGCGACGGTTCGCGGTGCGGGTGCGGGCCTAGCCATGCAGCTCGCGCGCGTGACCGGCACGGTCGTAGCCAGCACCAAGGTGCCGGGCCTGACGGGGGTCAAGCTGCTCATCATCCAGCCACTCGACCGGCACCAGCAACCCAAGGGGGCGCCCGTAGTCGCGGCCGACGCGGTACACATGGCCGGCCCCGGTGAGCTCGTCTACTTCGTGGCCTCCCGAGAGGCGGCGCAGGCGCTGGCGGACACGTTCGTGCCCGTTGACCACGCCATCGTGGGCATCGTCGACGCCGTGACCGAACTGCCCGGCGGGGAGGGTGGCTCGTGAAACTGGCGCGCGTGGTCGGCAACGTCGTCTCCACCATCAACACCAAGGACTTCGAGGGGCGCACGCTGCTTGCTCGTCGACCTGCTCGATCCGGACGGAACGCCGACCGGCGGCTACCAGATCGCCGTCGACAACATCGGTGCCGGTGCCGGCGAGACCGTGCTGCTGCTTGACGAGGGCAACGGCGCGCGCCAGGTGCTCGGCGCCCCGGGTGCACCCATCCGCACCGTGGTCATCGGCATCGTCGACGAGGTCGCCGAAGGGGCCGACTAGGCTGGGCAACCCGCTCATTGTGAGATGGGCTGGGACGTGGCCTCGGACCGATGCTTCCCTTTCAACGGGACATCGCGACTGCCCGGCGCCGTGACTGCTCGGTCTGTCCCGCTGGCCGGGAAGAAAGGCCGCGGCTGCCCGATGAATGGGAAGGACCTGCATCCAGGGCGCCACCCACGTCGACTACTCCCGCGTGGCGGGAACAGGCTCCCGCGTGTGGCTGGATCGGGGCTGCGCGCGCGTGGATGCGAGTAGCCGCGTGGCGGGAACAGACCCGCGCTCTGTGCCCATGCCTCAGCTGGGGGCCTGGCGACGGCGAGGTGCCACCAGACCCATTACCCAGGCTCAGGCCGCGGCCGCCTTCTTGTCGGTGGACTTGGGCACCTCGTCCACGGGGATCTGCCACACCCGCTTGCGGATCTCGGCGATGGGCAGGATGAGGATGCCGACCACGAAGCAGAGGATCCACTGCTCGCCGCTGAGACCGACCGTGCCCAGGAGCCGCTGCAGCAAGCCCATCTCGGCCATGAGCACGGTGATGACCAGCGAGATGACGGTGGCGATCAGGAACGTGCGATCGGCGATGACCTCACGGTCGAACGAGGACCTGGTCTCGTCCTTGGTCGCGAGCGAGAAGGCGATGTTGAAGAAGCCGAAGGTGACCAGACCCATCGTCCGACCGATGTCCTCGTCGAACTCCCGAGTGCCCCACTCGATCATGGCCAGCGTGCAGGCACCTGCGATGAGGCCGGCGATGGTCAGCCAGATCAGCATCTGCCGGCCCAGGATGGGCACGCCTGCCGGTCTCGGCTTGCGGTCCATCAAGCCCGGCGTCGGCTCGCCGAAGCCCAGACCGAAGGCCTGGCTCACCTGGACGCTGAAGTTGATGAAGATGGTCTGGGCGGGCAGGAAGGGCACCCCGCCGGCGATCCAGAAGATGCTCGACCCCAGGAAGGTGGCGATGAAGCCGAAGAGGCCGGCCATCTGGAAGCGGATGTAGCGCTGCAGGTTGTCGTAGATGTTGCGGCCCAGGCGCACGGCCCGGACGATGGTGCTGAAGTCGTCGTCGGTCAGGATCATCACCGCGGCCTCCTTGGAGACCTCCGTACCGGTGATGCCCATGGCCACGCCGATGTCGGCCTGCTTGAGCGCCGGTGCGTCGTTCACGCCGTCGCCGGTCATGGCCACGATGCGCTTCTGACGCTGCAGCAGCTGTACGAGGCGAACCTTGTCCTCCGGCGTGACCCTGGCGATGATGCCGATGTCGTCCATCTCGCGCGTGGCCTGCTCATCGGACATGGCCCGGAACTCCGCGCCGCTGATGGCGCGACCGGTGATGCCCAGCTCGCGGCCGATGGCTTCGGCGGTGACGACATGGTCACCGGTGATCATGCGCACCCCGATGCCGGCGCGGTGCGCGGTGGCGATGGAATCCTTGACCGTCGGCCGCGGCGGGTCGACGATGCCGACCAGGGCCATCAGCGTGAGGCCGTCGATCTGTGCGAGCAGGTCGCCGTCGGCGTCGAAGTCCCTGGCAGCGAAGTCCTTGCGCGCGGTGGCCAGGACGCGCAGGCCCTTGGAGGCCAGACGGTCGTTCTCGGCCATGTAGCGTTCGCGCACGTCGTCGCTGACCTTGACCGGGTCGTGCTCGCGCGCGTAGACCGTGCTGGCCCGATCCAGCAGCTGGTCGGGCGCACCCTTGACGTAGGCGCGCACGAAATCCTTGCCCTTCTCGTCCGTCCAGCGATGGAATGTGGCCATCAGCTTGTAGGCCGCGTCGAAGGGCAGCGTGGCCAGGCGCGGGTATCGCTCGCGAGTCGACCTCGGTACCGACGCCACCCTTGCCGGCGAGCACCACCAGGGCACCCTCGGTCGGATCGCCGATCAGCTCCCCGTTGCGGGCGACCGCGTCCGAGGCCAGCACCATGGGCAGCAGGAACTCCTCGAGGTTCTCATCGTCGAGGTCGCCACCTTCGTGGAGGATGGAGCCGGTCGTGCCGTAGCCCGTGCCGCTGATCTCGTAGCGACGGCCCACCGTGGCCATCTCGACGGCGGTCATCTGGTTGAGGGTGAGGGTGCCGGTCTTGTCGGAGTTGATGGCCGAGGTCGAGCCCAGCGTCTCCACCGAACGCAGGTTCTTGACGATGGCGCCCGCCTCCGCCAGCGTGCGCGTACCCATCGACAGGATGGTCGTGACCACCGCCGGCAGGCCGGTCGGGATGGCCGCGACCGCGAAGGCGATGGCCGCCACGAAGAGCTCATCGAAGGGCTGGCCCCGCAACAGGCCCAGGAGCATCGAGGCGATGAGGGCGGCGCCGGCGATGGCGATCAGCTGGCGGGTCAGCTTGGCCAGCTGCTGGGTGAGCGGAGTGATGGTCTCGTCAGCGCTCGCGAGCAGGTCGGAGATGTGGCCGACCTCGGTCTCCATGCCGGTGGCGGTGACCACGAAGGTCGCCGAGCCACGCGTCACGCTGGTGTTCATGAAGACCATGTCGACGCGATCGCCCAGCGTCGTCTCGGGATCCGACAGCGTGGCTACGTCCTTGGGAACCGGCAAGGATTCGCCGGTGAGGGGCGACTCGTCCACCTCGAGGGTGGCGGCGGTGATGAGACGCCCGTCGGCGGGAATGAGGTCGCCGGCCTCGACCGAGACGATGTCGCCAGGCACCAGCTCCTCCGCCGGCACCTCCATCAGCTCGCCCCCGCGCTGGACGCGCGCCCTGATGATCATCATCTCCTGGAGCGCTGCCACCGCGGCCGCAGCCTTGCCCTCCTGGGCCATGCCCATGGCCGCGTTGAGCACGGTCAACCCGATGAGCATCAGGCCGGTGGTGTACTGCTCCACGGGCCAGATGCTGACGATGCCGGCCACCAGCAGGACGATCTGCATGAGGTCCTGGTACTGGCGCAGGAAGATCTGCCAGCCGGGCTCCTTCTCGCCTTCCGCGAACTTGTTAGGGCCGTACTGGTCACGCCGGGTGGTGACCTCGCCGGCCGAGAGACCGGTCTTGGCGTCTACATCTGCCTGGGCGAGGGCTTCCTCGGGAGTGAGCAGGAATGGGGCTCGCTCGCGGGAGTCGGGTGTGACAGTCACGGCCTGGATCTCCGATCTAGCGTGGGCGGGCTAGCTCAGCGCCGACTTCGCCCACGCGCCCATGGTACCCGCCAGCGGGGTGGCTCAATCACCCGTCACGAGTGAGACCAGCTCCTCACGCCAAGAGTCACCGGCTGCCTCGAGGGCGATGATGACGCCCTCCCGGAGGCTGGCGTCGGATGCCTCCATGACCTCGAGGTTGTAGCAGTCGAGGGCTGCCTCGATGAGGCTTGCGCCGGCGGCCATCTGCAGCACGCGGCGCTCGCGCAGCCCGTAGGTGTCGACCAGCTCGGCCGACGGCGTGGACTTCACGATCTCGATGGCCCGTGCAGTGCGGTCGGTATCGATGAGACCCGGATCGTCGCCCTCCTCATCGACCTCCTCGGTGGTAAGGCGGATGAGGTTGGTGCCGGAGCCACCGACCACGATGCCGCGCTTGGGGTGCCCCGTAGGCAGACTCGAGAAGAGGTGATGCGCTTCGGCGCGCAGCTCCATGACCTCCGCCTCGGTGGGCGGATCGTCCTCGACGTGTTGCGCGGTGAGTCGCGCCGAGCCCACGGGGATGACCCCCACGACGGGGTCGGCCCCGGGTTCCAGCAGCACGATCTCCGATGACCCGCCGCCGATGTCCAACACCAGCAGTGGCTCATCGACAGGCTCGCCGTCGAGCACACCGATGACCGTGAGCAGGGCCTCCTCCTCGTGGCTGAGCACGTGGAGCGGGTAGCCCGTGGCCTCCTTCACGGCCTCGCAGAAGCGCGTGCGGTTCGAAGCGCGCCGCAGCGGCTCGGTGGCCAGCAGGGTGATGGACTCGGCACCCTCGTCTTCGGCCGCCTCGACGTAGTCGGCCAGGGCCTCGATGGCGGCGGCGGCACCCTCCTCGGGGATGTGGCCCGCCATGTCGACCATGGCCCCCAGGCCGAGGAGCACCGATTCATCGCGCAGCACCACCGCTGGATCGGTGTCCAGCTCGGTCAGGAGCAGGTGGACGCTGTTGCTGCCGATGTCGATGGCGGCCGCGATACGGACCTGGTCGCTCATGCCGAATACCCCGCGCTACGTGCGAGGAAGAGTACGCGCTCCGTCGAGCAAGTAATGGACGAACCAGTCACGGATGCGCTCCACGTGCTCGATACGCCGGAACGGGGTGCCGCTACGGGTCAGCTCATGCGACTCGCCGGGGGTGCGCATCAGGCGCACCGGACGGCGCAGCGAACGCAGCACGGAGAAGAGCTCTTCTGCCTGCGTGATGGGGCAGCGCAGGTCCTGCTCCGCATGCTGGATGAGCAGCGGCGTGTGCGATCTCCGAGGCGTACGTGAGCGGGCTGAGGCGCCGGTACAGCTCGGGGTCTTCCCAGGGTTGCGCGTCGAGCTCCCAGTGCCCGAACAAGGGACCACCGAGGTCACCGCTGAGCATCTCCGCGCTCATGTCGTAGACGCCCCGACAGGACACTGCGGCGGCGTAGCGGTCGCTATGCGCGATCATCCACGCGGTCAGGTATCCACCGTAGGAGCCGCCGGTGACCCCGATACGCGCGGGGTCCGCGAGCCCCTTGGCCACGAGGGCATCGGTGCCGGCCTCGATGTCTGCCTGAGGGCCGTCACCCCAATCGCGAAAGTTGGCCCTGGCGAATTCCTGGCCGTACCCGGTCGAGCCACGCGGGTTGCAGGCGTAGACGCTGATGCCCGAGGCGACCAGCACCTGCCATTCCCACATCAGCGAGAAGCCGTACAGCGTGGCCGGCCCACCGTGGATCTCGACGACCAGCGGCGCGGGCTTGCCGCGCTTGCCGGCAGCCTCGTAGAACCAGCCTTGGATCTTGCGGCCGTCGGCCTTGTGCCAGCGCTCCTGCGGCTCGACGAGGGCGACGCCCTTCCAGGCTTCGCCCATGAGGTCGCTCAGGGTGCGCATGGCCCTGGGCCTGACAGCCCCCGCCTCGGAATCCTTGAGGCCGGGGACCTTGAAGCTGATCACGTCGGGCGGCGTGGTGGCCGTGCCCCGGATGGCGGCCACCACCAGGCCCGCCCCATCGGCGGCGATGGAAGGAGCAACCAGCATGTGCTTGCCGCTGGTGAGGCGCTCCACGCGCCCGTCGTCGAGGCGCGTTCGCCACAGTTCGAACGAGCCGTCGATGGGCGCAGTGAAGAGGATGGACGCACCATCGGGTGCCCACATCGGACCAGCCTCGCCGGCGCTGCAGAGGTCGCTGTTCATGGCCGCGTCCACGAAGAGGTCGGCATGACCGCTGAGGTTCTTGCCCGTCTGCTCGGCGCGCGGCCGGAAGACGTGCACGTCGTCACGGGTGGGGTTGCCGGACTCGAGGCGGTGGCCGGTGACCGCGATCCACTTGCCATCGGGACTCCAGGCCGGATGCCTGAAGACGCGCTCCGCGCCGGCGCTGACGCGCACGGGCGTGCCTCCGTCGGCGTCGATGATGGTCAGGTCGGCACGCCAGGCCAGGTCAGGGTTGGTGCCGCGGTTCGAGACGTAGGCGATGCGCTTGCCGTCGGGGCTCCAGGCGGGCTGCTCGTCGGAGCTGCGGCCGGAGGTCAGGCGCCGGGCCGCACCGCTCGAGACATCGATGATCCAGAGCTTGGGCGGATGCTCGTAGATGAAGCCGGCTCCGTTGAGCTGATAGCCGAGCTCATCGATGCGCCTGACATCCTGGCGGGGCGGTTCGCCGGGCTCTGCACGAGCGGTGGACATCCTGGTCGAGGTCGCGCCCGAGACGAGGCACAGGCGCCGGCTGTCAGGGCTCCAGGCGAGCGCATCGACATCCTGGGGCAGGTCGGTCAGCGGCTGGGCCTCCCCTCCCGCCAGCGGCAGCAGCCAGACCTGGGTGGTGCCCCGTGGGATATCGCGGCCGACCAGATCCTTGAGACCGGTGGCGGAGGCAGCAGCACGCTTGAGGTCGGCCTTGTCGCGCGCGGCCCCGCCGGCGCGAAGCACAGCACTGCGATCGCTCAGGAAGGCCAGCCACTCGCCATCGGGACTCCAGCGGGGAGCAGCGTCGTGCTTGGCGCCGAGCGTCAGGCGGCGCGGCGCCTCAGAACCGTCGGCAGGGACAAGCCAGAGAGCCGAGCGGTAGCCGGCCCCGTCGGGCGCGGTCTCCTTGACGACGAAACAGGCTTGACGCCCGTCCGGAGACAGGCGAACGTCGGTCGGGACGCGAAGCGACGCGAGGTCGGACGCGGAAGCGAGCTTGGGCATCGAGCGATTCTAGTCCTGCGGTCGGGTAAGGGCCTGGAGACGCCCGCCTTCGGTGACGCCGCGGGCAGCCTCCATGTCGATGCCGTGGTCCCCTGGACCTGGCCCGCTGTGGCGCCAAGCGTCGAGATTGGGCCATGGGATGGCCGCCGAGGGTCAGTCGTAAGCGGGATCGCGCAGCACTGGGCAGGTCATGCAGTGGCCGCCCCCACGGCCGCGACCGAGCTCTGAGCCATCGATCTCGAGGACGGTGACACCGGCCTTACGCAGCCGCGCGTTGGTCCATTCGTTGCGGTCGTAGCCGACGACCACGCCGGGCTCCAGGGCGACGACGTTGTTGCCGTCGTCCCACTGCTCACGTTCCTGCTGGAACTCGTCGCCACCGGTGGGGATGACGCGCAGCTCCTTGAGCCCGAGCGCGACGCGTACGGTCTCCACCCAGTCGGTCTTCTCCACCGTGATGTCGAGGTGGCCCTCTTCGTCACCGGGCCGGTAGCTGATGGGCCCGATGGCGGCGACCGCTGGTTCATAGACGGTGACCAGGTCGCGATCGCAGAACGAGAAGATGGTGTCGAGGTGCATGCTGGCTCGCTCGGCCGGCATCTTGGCCGCGATGACCCGCTCGGCGGCGCCCTCCGCGAACAGTCTCTGGGCGACCTGGCCCACCGCCTGGTAGGTCGTGCGCTCACCCATGCCGATGAGCACGATGCCCTTGCCCACGGGCATCACATCGCCGCCCTCGAGGGTGGCGCTGCCGTGGTCGCCGTCGTCGGGATCGCCCCACCAGGTCTCGAAGTCGCCGCCCGCAAAGTCGGGGTGGTACTTGTAGATCGCGGCGAGGTGCAGGGCTTCCTTGCGGCGGGCCGGCCAGAACATGGGGTTGATGGTCACGCCACCATAGATCCAGCACGAGCTATCCCGGGTGAAGAGCTGGTTGGGCAGTGGAGCGATGACGAAATCCGTCGCACCCCAGGCCTGCTGGACCCAGTGACGCAGGTCAGCAGGCAGCTCGTCGACGGTCACCCCACCGATGAGATGCGAGACCAGCTGCTGCGACTCCATCTCCGCCAGCCACGAACGCAGCTCGCGCACGCCGCCCACGCCGACCTCGTCGGCGACGAGCTTGCGATCGAGGACGTAGCGGCGACCCTCGGGATCGTCCATGACGTCCTTGAGCAGCTCGTGGATGCGGTACACGGTGACGCCGAACTCGGAACGCATGAGGTCCACGAAACCGTCGTGGTGCATGCGCGCCTTGCGGCTCCAGATGACATCGTCGAAGAGCAGCTCGGCTGCATTGGACGGGGTCAGCCGCCGCATCTCCAGGCCGGGCCGGTGGACGATGACCTTGCGCAGCTTGCCGACTTCGGAATAGGCGCCGAACTCAGACATCGAGGGACTCCTCCCGAGACTCGACACGCGCTACGAGCCGAGGGTCGCGACCATGACGGCCTTGATGGTGTGAAGCCGGTTCTCAGCCTGGTCGAAAGCCACGCTGGCCGGCGACTCGAAGACCTCATGAGTGACCTCGAGCCCGTTCTTCATGCCCGTGGCCGCCATCATCTCCGCCCCCACGGTCGTGTTGCTGTCGTGGAACGCGGGCAGGCAGTGCATGAACTTGACGTGCGGGTTGCCCGTCATCTTCAGCAGCTTGGCGCTGACCTGGAAGTCACGCAGCAGCTCGACACGGCTGTTCCAGACGTCCTTTGACTCACCCATCGAGACCCACACGTCGGTGTGCACGAAATCCACACCCTTGACGCCCTTGGCCGCATCGTCGGTGATGGTGATGGTGGCACCGGTATCCCTGGCGATCTCACGCGCCATCTTGACCACGTCCTTGGGCGGCGCCAGCTTCCTAGGCCCGACCAGGCGCACGTCGCTGCCCATCAGCGCGCCCATGACCAGCAGCGAGCGGCCCATGTTGAAGCGCAGGTCACCCATGAAGGCGTAGCTGAGGTCGCGATACTCCTTACCGCTCGACTCGCCCATGGTCAGGAAGTCGGCCAGCATCTGGGTGGGGTGCCACTCGTCGGTAAGGCCGTTGTAGACCGGGATGTTGGAGTACGCCGCCAGCGTCTCCACCGTGGCCTGGCTCTTGCCCCGGTATTCGAGCGCGTCGTAGTAGCGGCCCAGCACACGAGCCGTGTCCTCGGTCGACTCCTTGTGGCCCATCTGCGAGCCCGATGGATCGAGGTAGGTCACGTGGGCACCCTGGTCGAACGAGGCCACCTCGAAGGCGCAGCGCGTCCGCGTCGAGGTCTTCTCGAAGATGAGGCCGATGTTCTTGCCCACCAGACGCTGCTGCTCGGTGCCGGCGTACTTGGCCTCTTTGAGATCGCCCGAGAGCTTCAGCAGGAAGCGCAGCTCAGCGGGGGTGAAGTCGATCTCCTTGAGGAAGCTGCGATTGCGCAGGTTGAAGGCCATCGGGGCGACTCCTTTCGAGGCGGGCAGGTGGAGAGCTGGTGGGCAGGCGGAGAGCTGGTGGGCAGGCTGATGAGGTCAGGCGGAACGGTAGACGATGCCCTCCTGCGAGGTCGTGATGATGGTTCCGGCGGTGCCGGCCAGCATCTCGCTGATGTCGTTCAGGCCGCCGATGGCGGCGTTACCACCCGTGGCCTTGGCGAACTCACAGGCGGCGATGACCTTGGGGCGCATGGACCCTGCGGGGAACCGATCGCTCATCTCGAGCATCACGTCCGGATGGGCACGCGTGATGGCGCGCTGTCCCGGCTCGCCCCAGCCCTCGTAGACCGCGTCTGCGTCGGTGGCCATGACGAAGTAGTCGGCCTCGATGCCCGAGGCCAGCAGGCCACTCGCGAAATCCTTGTCGATGACGGCCTCGATGCCCACCAGCTCCTTGTCGGGACCGCTCGATGCGGGGGCGGTGCGATCGGTGTACATCACCGGGATGCCGCCGCCTCCAGCGCAGATGACGATGGCGCCCTTCTCCAGCAGCCACTTGATCTGGCGCAGCTCGAAGATGCGCTTGGGCCGGGGCGAAGGCACCACCCGTCGGAAGTAGTCGCCATCGGGCTTGAAGGCCCAGCCCTTCTCCTTGCCCATGTCTCCGGCAGTCTCCTGATCGTAGATCGGACCGATGGGCTTGGTCGGGTTACCGAAGGCCGGGTCCGCGGGATCGACCTCGACCATGGTCAGCATCGTGGCCAGGGGCTTCTCGAAGGGGACCAGGTTGCCCAGCTCCTGCTCGACGAGGTAGCCGATCATGCCCTGCGTCTCTGCGCCGAGCACATCGAGCGGATAGGTCGGGACATCCACGTAGGCGGCACCCTGGAGGGCCAGCAGGCCGACCTGGGGTCCGTTGCCGTGGGCGATGACCAGCTCATGGACTGCGGCCACCGGCGCCAGCTCGACGCAGGCCGTCTTGACGTTGGTGCGCTGGTTCTCGGCCGTCATGGCCTGGCCCCGCCGAAGCAGGGCGTTGCCGCCAAGGGCGACGACGACTCTCATTCGAATGCTCTCCTGATCACTACTGGCCTGGGAGCCACGGACGCATCCGGGGCGGGCGGGGCAGCCGGGGCCGCCCGCGCCACTGGCTCGATGTCACCACGACGATAGCGCCATGGACGATGAAGGCTACGACGAGGACGAACACCCTGGGCTGGCTGCCTCCGAGCCAGGGGCTCCTGGCATCGTACTGTCCGGCCACAGGGCCACCATGGCTTCGTCGCCGTTCGCAGCAGGATGACTCGCCGAATCTCACGCGGTGCGGGTGGTGGTGGCGGCGTCCACACCCGGCTTCCCCCGGGTGACAGCACTGGCTGGCAGGCGACCCGCAGGTTATCGTTCGCAGACGAGCCCCGAGACCGTAGTCGACACGACGACATGGATCCACCCGTGCTGAGGAGATGTCCGTGGCAAGGAACAAGAAGAAGCCCAGCAAGCGCACCGCTGACGTGGCCCCCAGCCAGGAGGTCGGGACGGGCATCGTTCCGCCCCCGCGCTTCTGGGCCGGCCGCGACGCCGAACCGATATCCAGGAAGACCTACGAGGCCGAGCTGGAACGCCTGGAGATCGAGCTGGTCAAGCTGCAGGGATGGATCAAGGAGCAGGGCCTCAAGGTCGCGGTCATCTTCGAAGGACGCGACTCGGCCGGCAAGGGCGGCGTCATCAAGCGCATCACCTATCGCACCAGCCCCCGCGTCGTGCGTGTCGTTGCGCTCCAGGCTCCGACCGAGCGAGAGCGGTCGGAGTGGTACTTCCAGCGCTACGTGGCACACCTGCCGGCCGCGGGCGAGATGGTCCTCTTCGACCGCAGCTGGTACAACCGCGCCGGTGTCGAGCGGGTCATGGGCTTCTGCACCGACGACGAGTACGACGAGTTCATGCAGACCGTCAACGGTTTCGAGGCAGCGCTGGTGAGGTCGGGAACGATCCTCATCAAGTACTGGCTGGACATCGCGGACGAGACGCAGGAGGAGCGGTTCGAGGAGCGCATCGACGATCCGCGCAAGCGCTGGAAGCTCAGCCCCATGGACCTGAAGGCCCGCAGCAAGTGGGTCGACTACTCCCGGGCTCGTGACGCCATGATCGCCCAGACCAGCACCAGCATCGCGCCGTGGTGGATCGTGGACGGCAACATCAAGCGCCACGCCCGACTCAACACCATCACCCACCTGCTGAGCCAGATCCCCTACCGCGACCTCACGCCCAGGCAGCTCAGGCTGCCGGGGCGCCAGAAGGCCAAGGGTTACCGGACCCCCGACTACTCCGGCTACAACTTCGTGCCCACGGTCTGGCCGAAGGACGACTAGGACGCCACCGGGGGTCGCGCCCGAAGCATGTGTCATCCGTCAGCCTACGAAGCGGACTGACCGAACCATGACGGCAAGACCCCTCGCCACCGTGCCTCGCCCGAGCGGGCTGGAGAAGTGGCTGCCCGGTGTGCGCTCCGTGCGCACCTACCATCGTGACTGGCTGCGCCGCGACCTGGTCGCCGCCATCGTGCTCTCGGCGTTGCTCGTGCCGCAGGGCATGGCCTATGCCGAGCTGGCCGGGCTCCCGGCCATCACCGGTCTGTACACGACGGTCGTGTGCCTGCTGGCCTATGCCGTGTTCGGCCCGTCGCCATATCTGGTGCTGGGCCCCGATTCGTCGCTGGGTCCCATCATCGCGGCCATCATCCTGCCCCTGGCGGCAGGCTCCATGGAGCGCGCCGTGGGACTGGCCGGGATGCTCGCCCTGCTGGTGGGCGCTATCGCCATCGGCGCCGGCATCGCGCGGCTCGGGTTCGTCTCAGACCTGCTTTCCGCGCCCGTACGCGTCGGCTACATGGCCGGGTTGGCAGCCACCATCATCGTCAGCCAGTTGCCCAAGCTATTCGGATTCAGCATCGACGGCGGCAACATCGTCCTGGACATCCGTGAGTTCATCGCCAACCTCGACCAGACCAACATCTGGGCACTCGGGATCGGCCTGCTGGCGCTGGGCATCATGGTGGGTCTCAGGCACTGGCGGCCGGGGTTGCCGGGCATCCTCGTCGCGGTCCTGGTGACGGTCGCGGTCAGTGCCGTGCTCGACCTCGCGGCCCGTAACGTCGCGGTAGTGGGCGTGCTCCCGGAAGGCTTCCCGATGCCTTCGATCCCGGCCGTCGAGATATCCGACCTGCCGCTGCTCATCGGCGGTGCCATCGGCATCACGCTGGTCGCGGTCGGCGACACCGTCTCGGTCTCGTCCGGGTTCGCCGCCAAGCGAGGGACGGAGGTCGATACCAACCAGGAGATCGTAGCCATCGGCACCGCCAACGTGGCGGCAGGTTTCTTCTCTGGCTTCCCCGTCAGCACCAGCAGCTCGCGTACGGCCGTGGCCGATCAGGCTGGCGCCAGATCACAGCTCACGGGCCTGGCCGCAGCAGCCCTGGTGCTGGCGATGCTGCTGCTCGTGCCCGGCCTGGTCCAGACGCTGCCGCTGCCGGTACTGGCGGCGGTCATCGTCGTCGCCGGCGCGGCGCTCTTCGATGAGGATGCCCTACGCCGTCTATGGCAGGTTCGCCGCAGCGAGTTCGCGGTCGCGGCCGTGTGCTTCCTGGGCGTGGTCCTGGTCGGCGTGCTGGAGGGCATCATCATCGCCGTCATCGTCTCCATGCTGCAGATCTTCGTACGCGCCTGGAACCCCTACTCGGCCATCCTGGGCAAGCCCCAGGGCGTCCCCGGCTACCACGACCTGAGCCGCTACCCCGAAGCCGAGCAGGTACCGGGGCTGGTGGTCCTGCGTTGGGATGCGCCGCTGTTCTTCGCCAATTCGATCATCTTCCGTGACCGCATCCGCAAACTGGTCGAAGAAGCCGACCCGCGGCCGGTGTGGGTCCTCATCGCCGCCGAGCCCATCACCGATATCGATACGACCGCGGCAGACATGCTGGTGAGCCTCGATGAAGAGCTCAACGCCGACGACATCCACCTGGTCTTCGCAGAGCTCAAGGACCCTGTCCGCGACAAGCTCGAGCGCTACAGCCTGTACGACACGATCGACCCCGATCGACTTCTACCCCACCATCAAGACCGCCATCAGGGCGTTCCGCAAGGAGCTCGAGGAACCAGCTCGGCCCGAAACAGGAAGGGCGACCTGAGAGGCTTGGGCCCACGGACGGGGGTGTGCTCGCCGGAGCAGCTCAGCTCGGCCGGGACGGTAGCGGGGCCGGACTTGGCCATCACCTTGCTCGAATCACCCTGTTCGGGGGTGGTGCCGGAGGCGCATCATGGCCATCCTCAAGAACAGCCACATCAGAAGAGGGGTTCACCACATGGCCACCATCATCCGCTTCGCAGTCATCGCCGTCGTCCTCGTCGTCGCCGGCCTCGTCATCTACCGTGTCCGCTCGGGAGATGCGGGGGCTGTCTAGCGATCTCGGCGTCGTCACTCTCGGCGCGCGCGTTGACCGGCGACGGCCGTCCTGGTCGCCTGTGGCACAGTCGGAGGCATCATGACCAACGAACCCGCGAGCGGCGCGCACGCCAAGCCGCAGAACATCCACGCCGACCGACCGGCACGTCAGCTCCAGATCGAGTGGGCTGATGGCCACAAGTCGGTGTACGACTTCACGACGTTGCGCTGGCTGTGCCCATGTGCGTTCTGCCGCGGTGAGGCGGGCCAGCCCGGCTGGCTCGAATTCCAACCCCACCCTGACCGAAGAACAGGTGGAGCTCAGCGACATCTCGCTGGTCGGTCACTACGCCATCCAGCCTGTCTGGGCCGACGGCCACAGCAGTGGTTTCTACTCATTCGAACGGTTGCGAGAGGAGTGCCCATGTCCGCAACATCAGCAGCCAAGAGCGGCGGCCGCACCCGAGGGGGCTCCGCCACATCGACACGGGTGAAGTCAGCGCCCAAGACCCACGCCGACCCCAACCCACCCCGCGCGGTGCGGCGAACGGTCGAGGCCGATACGCCCAAGGAGACGGCCGCGCTCGGGGCGGCCATTCGCAACGAGGTCCCGCGTTCCACGCAGGGCGGCTGGGCCCCCGCGGCCGACCGTCCCGATCCGGTGGCCATGATCCTCGAGCAGGACGCCAGTCGGGTCGCGGACCTCGTGCCCATCCGCCACGGTCGCATGCTGGTGTCGCCGTTCGCCTTCTACCGCGGCGCGGCCCTGATCATGGCTGCCGATCTGGCACGGACGCCGTCGAGCGGCATCTACGTCCAGTCCTGCGGCGATGCCCACGTCTCCAACTTCGGCATGTTCGCGACGCCGGAGCGGACCATGGCTTTCGATGTCAACGACTTCGATGAGTCCCACCCCGCACCGTTCGACTGGGACGTCATGCGCCTGGTGGCGAGCATCGTGGTGGCTGGCGATGACAACGGCGTCCCACGCAAGGTGAGCCGCAGGATCGCGCAGAGTGCCGCGACCCGCTACCGCGAGCAGGTGCGCACGCTGTCAGAGATGGAGTTCCTCGATGTCTGGTACTCGCGTGTCGATGTCCGCGACCGCCTCGAGGCAGCCCGCAAGACCGCCACCAAGACGCAAGTCAAGCGCGCCCGGAAGGTCATCGCCAAGACGAAACGCAAGACCAACGTCGGTGCCTTGGACCGATTGGCAGAGCGCGTTGACGGCAAGTGGCAGATCAAGGACGAGCCGCCGCTCATCGAGCGAGCCGAGGTCACGGCCGAGACTCGACGGCGCCTGCGCGGCTTCTACAGGCAGTACCTGGAGTCACTGCCCAAGTACCAGCTTCCGCTGATGAACCACTACAAGGTGACCGACTTCGCGCGCAAGGTGGTCGGTGTCGGATCCGTCGGTACGCAGGCGTTCGTCCTGCTGCTCATCGGCACGCGTCACAGCGACGCGCTGTTCCTGCAGTTGAAGGAAGCCGACGATTCGGTTCTGGAGCGCTATACCGACAGCGACCTCTTCGAGCAGCAGGGTGAGCGAGTCGTCTTCGGGCAGCGCCTGATGCAGGCCTCGAGCGACATCTTCCTGGGCTTCTCCAGCGCCACCAACAAGCGGCAGAAGATGGACTTCTATGTCCGTCAGCTCAATGACTACAAGGCCTCGGCGAACATCGCGAAGATGGACGAGGGGCGCCTCACCAACTACGTGGAGGTCTGTGCCGAGGCCCTCGCCCGCGCGCACGCCCGCTCCGGTGGCGCCACTGTCATCTCCGGGTACCTGGGCACGAGCGACGCGTTCGACAGAGCCATGGGCTCGTTCGCGGTGGCCTATGCCGATCAGAACAAGAAGGACTTCGACGCCTTCGCGGCAGCAGCCAAGGAGGGCAAGATGGAGGTAGTCAGTGGCGTCTGACCGATGGGTGGTCGGCAGCGGACTGCTAGCATCGGGGGGTGACAACCGCGAACGAGCCAGCACGGCCCGGCAGCAGCGCTCGCCAGGGCACCCGTGAGCCCGCCTTCCCGTTCATCACGCGAGGGCTTTCGTGGCTCGACTTCAACGAGCGTGTCCTGTACCAGGCCGCAGATGAGCGCAACCCGCTCCTGGAGCGAGTGCGCTTCCTGAGCATCTTCGCGAGCAATCTCGATGAGTTCTTCCAGGTACGAGTCTCGGGACTGATGCAGCAGGTGGCCGCCGGACACTCGATGCCGACGCCCGATGGCCTGTCAGCGAGCCAGAAGCTGGATCGCATCCGCGGGCGGGTGTTGCAGCTCCAGGCCCAGCATTCGGACCTCTACGACAAGATCGGCCAGGAACTGGCCGGCGAAGGCATCCGGGTGTTGCCGCTCGAAGACCGCCCGGAGCGCCAGGCGGAACTGCGGCAGCGGTTCATGGATGAGATCTTCCCGGTCCTGACGCCGCTCGCGGTGGACCCGTCCCATCCGTTCCCGTATATCAGTGACCTGTCGCTTTCGCTGGCCGTCACGGTGCGCGACCCGGCCACTGGCGACCGCCGCTTCGCGCGGGTCAAGGTACCGCCGGTGCTGCCGCGCATGTGGGAGGTCGCGCCGCGTACGTACGTGCTCCTGGAGCGTGTCATCGCCGCCAACCTCGGCGTCCTCTTCCCGGGTATGGAGGTCGAATCGCACCACCTCTTCCGCGTCACCCGCAATGCCGACCTCGACATCGAGGAGGACGAGGCTGACGACCTGCTCATGGCCATGGAGGAGGAGCTCCGCCGTCGCCGCTTCGGGAAGGTCGTGCGCCTGGAGGTCGAGCGCTCCATGCCACACCAGACCAGAGCCTTGCTCCAGCGCGGCCTGAGCCTCGATTCGTCGGACGTCTACGAGATCCGCGGCATGCTTGACCTGCGTGGCCTCGATTCCATCGCCGAACTTGATATCCCCGAGTTGCAGCCGACGCAATGGAAGCCGGTCACGCCGCCACGCCTTGCGCCACGGGACGACGAGGAGCACAGCGTCGACATCTTCGCGCGCATCCGGGAGGGCGACATCCTCGTCCACCACCCCTACGAGTCGTTCACGCATTCGGTGCAGCGCCTCATCCAACAGGCGGCTGAAGACCCTGACGTACTGACCATCAAGATGACGCTCTACCGGACCAGCGGCGACTCGCCCATCGTGCACTCGCTCATCCGGGCTGCCGAGAGCGGCAAGCAGGTGGTGGTCATGGTCGAGATCAAGGCCCGCTTCGATGAGCGCGCCAACATCGTCTGGGCCCGCGCCCTCGAGCGAGCGGGAGCTCATGTGGCCTATGGCCTGCTGGGTCTGAAGACGCACTCCAAGTGCACTCTCATCATCCGTCGCGAATCGGGTGGCCTGCGTCGCTACGCCCACATCGGCACCGGCAACTACAACTACAAGACGGCGCACATCTACACCGACCTGGGGCTGCTTACCACGGACCGGGTGCTGACCGGTGACGTGACCGATCTTTTCAACGTGCTCACAGGCGTTGCCAAGAAGGACCGCTACAAGGAACTGCTGGTCGCACCCAAGTCGATGCGCACCATCCTCGAGGAGCTCATCGAAGGCGAGATCGAACGTCACAGGGAACACGGCGACGGCCGCATCATCGTCAAGTGCAACGCCTGCGTGGACCCGGACATGATCCGGCGCCTCTACCAGGCCAGCCAGGCCGGAGTGCCCATCGACCTCATCGTGCGCGGCATGTGCTCGCTGCAGCCGGGCGTGCCCGGTTTCAGCGAATCGATCCAGGTTCGGTCGATCGTGGGCAGGTACCTGGAGCACTCACGCATCTTCTGCTTCGGCCAGGGCGACCGGGAGCGCTACTTCATCGGTTCCGCGGACCTCATGGAGCGCAACCTCGATCGCCGCGTCGAGGCCATCACGCCCGTCAAGGATCCGCTGCTGCAGGAGAGATTGCGACACGCGCTCGCGGTCATGCGCCGTGACGATCGCCGGGCCTGGATACTGGGGGAGGACGCCGAGTGGACGCGGGTCGAGACCACCATCACCGGTGAACCGCAGATCGACACGTTCCAGGTGCTCATGGATGACGCGGCCGGAGAGAGCGAGACGTGACCGAGGGCGGCGACGAGGACGCCGCTGTCGGCGCGCCATCGTTGCCCCACGCAGGGCGAGACCGGGAGCGGATCATCCCACGCGAAGTAGAGCTCAAGTACCTGGTTCGCGATCTGGAGGCCCTCCGCAGCTGGTTGGCACGTGACTGGGGTGGCGCCCTCGATGGCGTGGACTCCGGCGACGAGAAGACCGTCGAGGTCGAGGACCGCTACGTCGACACCGCGTACGGAGCGCTGGACCAGGCCGGCTTCGGCGCTCGCCTGCGACGCGAGAACGAGGGTCCCGTGACGGTCAACGTCAAGTCCGCCTCGCACGACCGACCCGGCGATGACGACCACGCACCCGACCCCGCCGCACTGTCCCAGCGTGTCGAGGTCGAAGGTCCGGCCGACGACCGGCTCGATCCGGATCGCTGGCCGCCCAGTGCCGCACGGGAGCTCATCAACGAGGTCCGCGACGGCGCACGCCTACGCACGCTCTTCACCATCAACCAACGCCGTGAGAAGCGCACGCTGGCGCTCGATGACGGGCCCGTGCTGGTCACGCTCGACCGGGTCGCGGTCTTCCGCGGCGCGCGGCCGCTGTCGTCGTTCTCGGTGCTGGAGGTCGAGGCCACTCAGGGCAGCGGCGCCAACCTGAGCCGCCTGGCCGCGCTCATCGAGGCCACCGGTTACGTCGTGCCCGAGCCTCGCTCCAAGGAGGAGATCGCACGTCACTACGTGGCCAAGGCCGCAGAGGATCCCACTCACCGCCTGCCCCCGGTACCGACCTCGCCGGGCATCAAGTCGGATGACTCGCTAGGCGAGGCCGGCCGCAAGGTGCTGCGCATGCACCTGGCGCGGATGCTGCACTTCGAGGCCGGCGCGCGCTCGGGTGGGGACATCGAGGACCTGCACAGGATGCGTGTGGCCACGCGACGAATGCGCGCCGCCTGGCGCGTCTTCGATGGTGCCTACCGTCCCAAGGTGCAGCGTCGCTACGTCAAGGAGCTGCGCACCATCGCGAGCGTGCTCGGCGAGGTGCGGGACATCGACGTGCTGCTCGAGGGCCTCGACACCTACATCGCCAAGCTGCCGGCGCCCGGCCGTGAGGGCGTGGAGCCGTTGCGAAGCGCGTGGCGGCGGCAGCGGCAGGCGGCCCGCAAGCGGTTGATGGCGCGGCTTGATTCGAAGCAGTACCGCGAGTTCGTCGATGACTACCTGGAGTTCACCGAATCGACGGGCACAGCCGAGATCGTCATGCCGCTGGGCCAGCCCAGCCTGGTGCGCGACACGGCCGGATCCCGCATCCTTGCCGCGTACGAGCGGGTGCGTGCCTACGAGACGATCATCACCTGGGCCGACGTGCCCACGCTCCACGCCCTGCGCATCGAGGCCAAGCGGCTGCGCTACACGCTGGAGTACTTCTCCGAGGTGCTGCCCGTGACATCGCGGGCGCTCATCGGCCAGGTCACCGAGATGCAGGACCACCTGGGCCTGATGAACGATGCCGACGTGGCTGCCAGGGCCACCCGGGAGTGGCTGAACCTCCATGCGCCGATACTGCCGGCACGCTCACGGGAGGCGGTGGGTCTCTACCTGGACTCCCGCGAGGCGGACGTCGAACGGCTGCGTCGCAGCTTCCGTCCACTTTGGCGGCGCCTCACCGGGCGGACCTTCCGCAAGGCGCTCGGCGTGGCCATCACCCAGATCGAGTAGCCATTCTCCTAGGACTTGGGCGGCGCCTTGGGGCTCGCTCGACGCGTGCGGGCCGTCGTGGTTGCAGCGGCCCCTGTCTCTGCCTTGGCGACTGCGGCTGAGCGGCTGCTCCCCGATGGAGCCCTGCCCACGCTCGTGGTGGCCGGCTTCGCTGGTGTCGCGGCAGGCTTCGTAGCTGGTGCCTTGCGCGTCGCCGTCTTGGGGGCCGCGGTCTTGCGCCTCGGGGCCTTGGCCGCCGCCGTCTTGGTGGCGGCCGCATCCACGGCCTTGGCGGTGGCCTTGTCGATGTCGGCCAGCTGGGCACGGATCTCGTCGGCGATGATGCTCATGGCCTCGACCCTGGCCTGGGCCCGATCGCGCTTGGCCACGGCCTTGGCCAGGTCAGCCTCGGCCTTGCGCAACTGCTTGCGCAGGGCCTTGGGCGTCGATGCCGGGGCGTCCCGGCGCTTGACCTTCTTGTTGGCCATGTTGTCCCTTTCGTCCGCCACCGACCAGATGCCCCTTCACAGGGTGCTGCCCGCGGTCGCGCCATTGTACGGAGTCTCAGGCGGCTCTGGGCATCGGAGCGCCCGGGCTTCGGAGACGTTAATCGAGTGTTAACGGATCTGCAACTGCCCGTTGATCTCCCACATCGACAGTGAGCACAGCAGAGACAACAGGCTTGGATTCGTCCGACACCCGAGCAACAGGGAGGGAATGCTCATACCATGCGCACCACCAAGCGCCTTGGTGCCGCCACCATCGGCACCGCCGTCCTGGCCACGAGCCTCGCGGGTAGCGCCTTCGCCCAGGAGGCCGAAGGCTTCGTCGACATCTCCGGATCCTCGACGGTCGAGCCTATCTCGCTGATGATGGCCGAAGAATTCAACTACGCGAACCCCAACTGGACCTACCGCGTGAACGGCCCCGGCACGACCGCCGGCTTCGAGCAGTTCTGCAATGGCGAGACCGATATCAGCGATGCCTCCCGCGCCATCAAGGACTCGGAGGGCGAGAACTGCGCGGCCGGCGGCGTCACGCCCGTCGAGCTGAAGATCGGCATCGACGGCCTCGCCGTGATCACGAGCACTCAGAACGACGCCATCGAGTGCCTGGATTTCCACGACCTCTACGCCATCTTCGGGGTGGAGTCAGACGAGGTCCGCACCTGGGAAGACGCGGCGGCGTTCGCAGCCGAGCTGGGCTCGATGACGACGACGTGGCCCACTGGTGACCTCGCCATCACCGCGCCCGGTGATGAGTCCGGGACATGGGGGTCCTTCATCGAGATCGTCCTGGAGGACATCCAGGAGGAGCGAGCCGAGGGCGGCAGCGAGGCCGCGGCAGAGGAGCCCGGTACGCGCACCCCCGGTGACGTCTACGTGGCCTCCCCGAACGACAACGTCATCATCGATGGCGTCGGCGGGAACCCCAACGGCATCGGCTTCGTCGGCTATGCATTCGCCGTGAACAACAGTGACCGCGTGCGCATGATCGCCATCGACGGCGGCGACGGCCAGTGCATCCTTCCCGACGAGGAGACCGTGGCCGCCAATACGTATCCGATCTCTCGTGACCTCTATATCTATGCCGAGCAGGGCCGCATCGACCCGGCGTCCGAGTCGCTCAACCCGGCGCTCGCCCCGTTCGTTGACTTCTACCTGACCACGGAGGGCCAGGAGTTGGTGTCGGTGGCCGGCTACGTGCAGATCTCAGAGGAGGCACTCGCGCAGACCCAGGCCGCCTGGGATGCCGCCAAGGCCGAGGTCGGGGCGTAGCCAAGCTTTCCCCTCGTTCTCTCCTTGGCCTGAGAGGACCGGTGCTCGTCCCGGGTCCGGTCCTCCGGCCGTTCCATCGACTAGCATCGAGCCTGCCCACATGACCGCCAACGATCGCGTCACGCTCGAGGACCTCAAGGGCAGCAGCGCGCGTCGACGACGGGAGCGGATCATCCGCTCCGCCTTCTTCCTTGCAGCCGGCCTAACCATCGTCATCTCGGTCGGCTATCGTCCTGTCCCTGCTCGGCGACACCATCACCTTCCTGCAGGGCATCCAGATCTGCTGACCTTCTGGCAGACGCCTGGCAGCCACGTTCTGGTGACTATGGACTGGCCACGATCATCAGCGGCACGCTGGTCATCGCCATCATCGCCATGATCGTGGCCACCCCGCTGGGCCTGGGCGCCGCGATCTACCTCGCCGAGTACGCCAGTCCGCGGCTGCGCGGCTGGCTCAAGCCCATCCTGGAGATCCTGGCCACCATCCCCAGCGTGGTGCTGGGCTTCTTCGCGCTCACCGTCCTGAGCCCGGCGCTCGATCCAGCCGCTCTGCGGCAACTCCCTGCCTTTCACGCTTGGCCAGCGCAGGCGTCGCAGTCGGCATCCTCGTCACACCGCTGGTGGCCTCGATCTCCGAGGACGCCATGTACGCGGTACCAGCCAACCTGCGCGAGGCGTCCTTCGGCCTGGGCGCCACCAAGCGAACGACCAGCCTGCGCATCGTGGTTCCGGCTGCGGTCTCGGGCATCGTGGCCTCGCTCATCGTGGCCTTCTCCCGGGCCATCGGCGAGACCATGATCGTGGCCATCGCCGCCGGTGGGGTCGGCGGCGCCGTCTTCAGCATCAACCCCTGTCTGCCCGGCCAGACCATGACCGGCGCGATGACCGTCATCGCCATCGGCTCGGACGCGGTCGGTGGCGGCGTGGCCTTCAACAGCCTCTTCTTCATCGGCCTGCTGCTCTTCGTCATGACCATGCTCCTGAACGTCGTCAGTGAGCACTTCGTGCGACGCATGCGCAAGGGCTACTAGCGATGGCTGCTGGAACCCGGCCCGTGCCGCCGCCGCAGTCGGCCACCGAGGCCGTGGAGCAGGCCATCATGGGCCACAGGCGTGACTGGCGGAGCAGTCGTCTTCGAAGTGGCCCTGCTGCTCTCGCTGCTCATCGCGCTGGGCGTGCTGGTATGGCTCATCACGGACATCTTCATCAAGGCCCTGCCCGTCTTCCAGGAGCGCAGCCTTGCCGAGTTCCTGAGCAACCCGATGTCCTCGAACCCGGGCCGCGCCGGCATCGGCCAGGCCTTGTGGGGCTCGATCGTGCTCATGGTCTTCGTGGCCGTCCTGGCCATCCCTATCGGCATCGCGGCTGCGGTCTATCTCGAGGAGTACGCCTCGGACAATCGCCTGACGCGCACCATCAACACGACCGTGCGCAACCTCGCGGGCGTGCCCGCCGTCGTCTACGGCCTGCTGGGCATCGCGCTCTTCGTAGTCCTGCTGCGTGACTGGACCGGCGGCCAATCCATCATCTCCGGTGGTTTCACGCTGGCCATCGTAGTGCTGCCCATCGTCATCATCACCTCCGCGGAATCCTTGCGGGCCGTACCCTCGGCCATTCGCGAGGCCGGCTACGGCGTGGGCGCCACCAAGTGGGAGGTCATCCGCTCCCACGTCATCCCCTACGCCCTGCCGGGAATCCTCACTGGCACCATCCTGACCATCGGCCGGGCCTTCGGCGAGACCGCTCCCTTGCTCCTGGTCGGCGCCGTGACCGGCGGCTTCGCGGTGGCCGCCAACGCGTCGATCGTCGAGCAGCTACAGGGCCCATACACCGCCTTGCCCACGGTCATCTTCAGCTGGTCTCGCCAGCCCCGTGCTGAGTTCCGCGAGCTGACCGCGGCGGCCATCATCGTGCTGCTCGTCCTGGTCCTGCTCATCAACGCCATCGCCATCATCCTTCGCAACCGCTACGCCAGAAAGTGGTAGACATGACCAGTGAGCCAACCACGATGACGACCGACGCGGGTGCGCCGTCCGACGCCGAGCGCGAGTCGTACGTCTTCGAGGTACGGGACTTCAGCGCCTACTACAGCGACTTCAGAGCCATCCGCGACATCGATCTCGATATCCGCAAGCACCAGATCACCGCCTTCATCGGTCCGTCGGGCTGCGGCAAGTCGACGCTGCTGCGCTGCTTCAACCGCATGAACGACCTCGTGCCGGGCGCGCACATCAGCGGCAAGATCGAGTACCACGGCGTCGATCTCTACGACCCCAAGGTCGATGCGGTCGAGGTGCGGCGGCGCATCGGCATGGTCTTCCAGAAGCCCAACCCGTTTCCCAAGTCGATCTACGACAACATCGCTTTCGGCCCCAAGATCGCCGGTTACAGGGGGGACATGGACGAGCTCGTCGAATCCAGCCTGAAGCGGGCCGCCATCTGGGACGAGGTCAAGGACAAGCTCAAGCAGCCGGGCACCGCGCTCTCCGGTGGCCAGCAACAGCGCCTCTGCATCGCCCGCGCCATCGCCGTGGAGCCGGACGTCATCCTCATGGACGAACCCTGCTCGGCCCTTGACCCGGTGGCCACGCTGAAGATCGAGGAGCTGATGTTCGAGCTCCGCGCCGACTACACCATCCTCATCGTCACCCACAACATGCAGCAGGCCGCCCGGGCCTCGGACGAGACGGTGTTCCTGACCATGGGCGACGACCGGGCCGGATACCTGGTCGAGAAGGGGGCCACGGCCGACATCTTTACCAACCCCAAGAACCAGCTGACCGAGGACTACGTCTCCGGTCGCTTCGGATGAGGAGGCAGCCATGACCGACCCCACCGGACGCCCCAGCGCCGACGCCCTGCCGAAGCCGGGCGACGACGAGCCACAGGGCCACCGAACCGACCTCGACATCCATCCCGCGGTCGAGGTGCCCAAGCCCTACACGCGCGGCACGCTCGAGTCCGAGGAGGGCGAGGTCAAGGACGGCATCCTGCGCATGGGCAGTCTCGTGGCCGAGCGCATCGTGGCCGCCATCGAGGCGCTCGAGAACCACGACGCCGACGCCGCCACCTGGATCATCGAGAACGACCGTGATATCAACGCCATGGAGCGGCAGATCGCCGACCTCGTCAGGCTGACCATCGCCACACAGCAGCCGGTGGCTCGCGACCTGCGCTTCCTGCTCACGCTCGACCGTGTCGCCTACGACCTTGAGCGCATGGGCGACTATGCCGGCTCCGTGGCCAAGCAGGCGCGCAAGCTGGCGCCACATGCTCCGATCAAGGGCTACGTGCACTTGCCGCAGATGGGACGCCTGGCCGCCTCCCTCGTGCGTGACATCCTCGGTGCCGTGGTCGAGGTCGACGCCGAGCGCGCCAAGGCCGTGGCCCGTCGCGACGATGAGGTCGACGAGCTCTACCACGCCATCTTCGCGGAGGTGCTGGACCTGATGCGCGCAGACCCAGCCAACGTCGACCCGGGGGAGCGGATCATCTTCGCCGCCCACTACCTCGAGCGCGTCGGCGACCGCGTGACCAATATCGCCGAGGACGTCGTCTTCCTCGCCACGGGAGAGGTCGAGGAGCTCAACGAGTGACCGGGGTCAACGTGGCTCCGGGCCATGACGACGGCGAGTCACCCATCAGCGTGCTGTTCGTGTGCACCCACAACTCGGCTCGCTCGATCATGGCTGAGGCGCTGCTACGGGAGAAGGGTGGCGGCGCCTACGAAGTCGATCTCGGCCGGCACGGAGGCGGCGCAGGTGCGGCCGCTCGCGCTGCGCGTGCTGCAGGAAGCCGGGATCCCGGTCGAAGGGTTGCGCTCCAAGTCGGTAGCCGAGTTCATGGGCCAGCGCTTCGACTACGTCATCACCGTGTGTGACTCGGCTCGGCGACGCTGTCCGGTCTTCCCCGGTGAGGGTCAGCGCTTCCACTGGGGCTACCCCGATCCGGCCGCGGCCGAGGGCAGCGAGGAAGAGCAGGCGGAGGCGTATCGGCGCGTGTTCACTGCCATCAGCCAGCGCATCGACCTGTTCATGACCGTGAACGACAAGCGCGAGACGGCCGACCCCGACTGATCTCGGCCCGCCCCTTGAGAGCGTGGCGCGTTCGGGCACCACCGGCGTGGGCGGCCCGCGCGGGACGATGCCCGACGTGCGACCCTAGCGGCCATGCCTGCAGGACGGTACGACGGTGACAAGGTGCGTGTGCACCTGCTTCGTCACGCCCACGCCGGAGACGCCTTCCACTGGATCGGCGATGACGACCTGCGCCCCCTCACCAAGAAGGGCCGGCGGCAGTGCGAGCGCCTCGGTGACTTCCTTGATGCCTACGACGTGCGCCCAGACGTCATCGTGAGCAGCCCTCTGGTCCGTGCCCAGCAGACGGCTGAGATCGTGGCTGCGAAGCTGGGCATGACCGTGAAGACCGACCGCCGGTTGGGCTCCGGTTTCGGTAAGAGTGAGCTGTGGGCGCTGCTCGATGAGCTCGGCGCACGGGAGCCGATGTTCGTGGGCCACGACCCCGATTTCTCCAGCCTGCGTCACCTACCTCATCGATGCGGCCGGTATCTCGATGAAGAAGGGTTCGCTCGCCACCATCGACCTGGGCACCAAGCTCAGCGACGGCGACGGAGAATTGCGCTGGCTGGTGCCGCCGGAGCTGCTGGCGGGTGACTCGAAGCCGGTGCGCTAGGCAAACGGCAGCGAGAAGCTGAATGTGGAGCCGGCTCCCTCGGTCGACTCCAGCCAGATACGACCCCCGTGAGCCTCGGCGATCTGACGCGCGATGGCCAGGCCCAGGCCGGTGCCGCCGAGGCCGCGTTGCCGAGCACGGTCGACCTTGTGAAAACGATCGAAGACACGGGGCTGATCGGTGACCGGGATGCCTACACCCTCGTCGACGACCGAGACGACCACGGCGTCCGCATGCTCATCGGCAGTGACCATCACCGTGCCGCCCTCGCTGGAGAACTTGATGGCGTTGTGCAGCAGGTTCATGAGCAGCTGATCGAGACGTTCCTCGTCGCCACGCACCGCTGGCAGATCGACCGGCATACGTGCAGCCAGGGTGACGCCCTGTCGATCGGCAAACGTCTGCAGACGGTGCAGGGAGGCTTCCACCAAGGGCGCCATGAGGACCTCGTCGTGGCGGACCTGCACGTTGGCCTGCTCCATGCGCGACAGATCGAGCAGCTCGTTGATCATCTGCACGAGGTGACCGGTCTCGATGTCGATGGTGGCGACGCGCTCGCGGATGCGGTCGGGCACCACGATCTCGGATACATCATCGAGCAGCATCTCGGTGAGCAGACGCACGTTGGCCAGCGGCGTGCGCAGCTCGTGCGAGAGGTTGTCGACCAGCTCGTTTCGCATCCGTCGTAGCCGCGCCAACTCGGTGACGTTCTCCAGGGTCACCCAGGCGCCGCCGTCGGACGCGGGCGAGGCGCGCACGATGATGGTGTCGTGGTCGGTCGGCGACGTCTCGTAGGAACCGGCCTCACCTCGAGCGGCGTCGCGCACGAGCACCTCGACCCGGTGGTCGACGAACGCCTCCATCAGGGACCGTCCCGCCAACGACCCCAGACGTCGATCGAGCACGCGATGGGCGGTGAGGTTGGCACTCGACACACGAAGCTGACTATCGATGCGCACGAGGCCGAGGGTCGCCTGGTCGGCGAGCCCTGCGATCTCGTCGGCCGTCAGTGCTGGCAGCTCGTCGGACATGGCCCAAGGATAGGCGGGACACCCTGCACAGGCGCCACTTCTGCCGTAACCTCGAGCGAGCCAATCCATCCCCAGCTTGGCGGTCACTGGTCTCTGACCGACGGTCGATGATGCCCCCGGAGGTGGACGCAGCATGCTTGACGCGCTGACGCTGTCGCTGCTGCTTGTCATCGTCCTGGCCGTCCTCTTCGACTACATCAACGGCTTCCACGATTCGGCCAACGCGATCGCCACATCGGTAGCCACCCAGGCCTTGCGACCGCGCACGGCCGTACTGATGGCCGCCGTGATGAACTTCGCCGGAGCCTTCGCCGGAACAGCGGTGGCCAAGACCATCGGGGCCGGCCTCGTCGATGTCGACACGACCACGGAGGCCGTAGTCATCGCGGCACTGCTCGGCGCCATCGTCTGGAACCTGTTCACGTGGTGGTTCGGTATCCCCAGCTCGTCATCGCACGCGCTCATCGGCGGACTGCTCGGTGCGACCATCGTGGCCGCGGGGTTCGGCGCGCTGCAGGTCGACGGCATCGTCAACAAGGTCATCGTCCCGATGTTCACGTCGCCGCTGGTCGGCTTCGTCCTTGGGCTGCTTTTCATGGTCCTGCTGGCTCGGCTGTTCTTCCGGGCGCCACGTCGACCCGCGTCGCGTATGTTTCGCAAGGCTCAGGTGTTCTCGGCGGGTTTCATGGCCTTCGCGCACGGTTCCAATGACGCCCAGAAGACGATGGGCATCATCACCCTGGCCCTGCTGGCGGCCGGTGTCATCGAGGACGACACCGTGCCCGTCTGGGTCATCATCGTCGCCGCGTCCGCGATGTCACTGGGGACAGCCGCCGGTGGCTGGCGCATCATGAAAACGATGGGCCAACGCGTCGTGGAGCTGGAACCGGTACACGGCTTCGCGGCTGAAACGACGGCGGCGACCGTGCTCGTCGCGACCGCCTCGATGGGCATGCCTGTCTCCACCACGCACGTCATCTCCAGTGCCATCACCGGCGTCGGCACCAGCAAGGGCACCCGCCGGGTGAACTGGGGTATCGCGCGCACCATCGTCACGGCCTGGATCGTGACCATCCCTGCAGCTGGCCTGGTGGGCGCCGCCACCTGGTTGGTCATGTCAGCCCTCGGCGTGAGCTGAACGGAGGATTCCGACCGATGGTCTCCCTGCGCCTGATGCCGCGCGACGCGAAGTTCTTCGACCTGCTGATCGACCGATGGGGCGAACCTGCTCGAGGCTGCCCGTGAGCTGACGCGCGCTGATGGAGTCCTACGACGACCTCGAGACCCGGATCGGACGCATCCAGGCACTCGAGCACGCTGGTGATGAGATCGGCGACGGCATCGAAGAGCGGCTTGAGGACGCCTTCATCACGCCCATCGACCGCGGTGATATCCATGAGCTGACGCGGCGCATGGACGATGTCGTCGACCGCATCCAGGAGACCGCCGAGGCGATGCAGATCTACGACGTCTCGACGCCCACCGACGAAGCGCAGCGACTGGCCGCCATCCTGGAGGAGCAGACCGTCGAGCTCGATGCGGCGTTGCGCAAGTTCGAGTCGATGAAGGGCCTGAGCGAGCATGTTCGTCGGGTCCACGCGCTCGAGAACGAGGCTGACGGCTTGTCGCGGGACGCCATCGGGCGGCTCTTCCGCGAAGACAACGATCCGCTCGACGTCATCAAGTGGCGTGACATCTACGCTTCGCTCGAAGAGTCCATCGACGCTGCCGAGGATGTATCGGAGATCATCCAGCGCGTCGTCCACAAGGGCAGCTAGGGTCGGTCCGGTCCGGCGCCAGCAAGTGCAGGACGGATCCGACACGCACGGACCGTCTGCAGACAGAGCGGCGAGCTGGGATCGAGCTCGATGGCCGATCGCAACCAGGGCACGTGGACGTCCGCCGTCCGTCCATGGACCAGGCCCCGGTCGATCACTCCCTGGGCCAGAGGCCCCCGAGGTGTTGGGCTTCTTGCGTCGCGAGCGCCGTCGGCGCTCGGCCAGCCCCAGCGACACCAGCATCAGCTCGTTGACGCGCCGCTCGAACTCGGGGACCGTGGCCTCCGGAATGGTCACGCAGACCTCCCGCAGGGCCGTCTCGAGCTGATACCAGAGGTCGCCCTTGCGCACCTCGTAGAGCGGATAGCGCGAGTTGATGACGACGCGGCGAACGCCGTCCTCGACCTCCGTCGCGCTGCGCAAGCGTGGATCGAGCGAGCGGATGACGACCTCGCCCACGCCACTGCGGCGACCAGGTCCCGGCCCGCCACGGCGGACCGGTGGCGCGGTCGGCTCAGGCGCGGATGCGTCGGGCGCGTCGGCTGCCTCTTCGTCGGCGGTCCTCCGGGCAAGTCGGTGTCCTCTTAGGCTGTGTGGCGTAGCTGTCCATGGTCAGCTGACCGCGTACGTCGCTCCCCGGACCTGACCCCAGCTCGCTCTCGAACAGCTTGCCCGACTCCAGCATGCGCAAGGCTCGCGCCAGGATGCGGCGGACCTGCTCAGCCGTGCGCAGGGCCTGCGGGACTGGCAGCTGACGGCCTCCTCGCGCGTGAGGCGTCGGACCACGGGCCCAGGAGACGATGCATCCGCACCTCCACCGCATCCCACTCGGGGCCACCGCGCTCGACATCGCTCTTGTTGAGCGTGACCGCCACGTGTGGCAGCTCGACCTCGCCGATGAGGCGATTGAGACCCTGGATGCACGGCTGGACCGGGATGACCGAACCACTCGGGCGCACCCACCAGCCGACCCAGGTGGTAGAGGCGCATGCCCGCCTCGATGCCCGCGGGTGGTGGCTCGGCCAGCAGGCCATGCCAGCCACGAACCAGTCGGCCGCCCGCTCGGACGGTGAAGTCGTGTCGCTCCTCGACGGGCCAGTCGGCGGGCATTCACTAGCGCCCGGTCGATGCGCATCACCACGTCGCCTGCGATCGAGGAGCGGTCGGTAGACGTCGCCGAGGCGAACGCGCACGCGTCGGGCGTCGAGCTTGCGGTCGACTGCGCCGATCTCGATGCGCACGTAGCCCAGCTCACGATCGACGGGCTTGCGGCGTCTCGCGCAGCTCGTACGTCCGGAGCTTGCTGCGATCGCGGTAGTCCTCGTCGATGAAACCGTAGGCGAGCTTCGTCCGCCGGCGCGCGAGGCGGTGATATGAGAAGCGGCCGCCGAGGTGACCGATGGCGGCCTTGCCGCCCTGCCCGTAGCGGCCGATGCGCTCGCCGGCTCGCTTGCGCGAGCCACCCCAGCGGAGGTACTCGCGCTCCAGCTCGCGCGGCCCCATGCCGCCGCCACCGACGACGGTCAGGCTGATGGCGCCGGGGCGCAGTGCCGAGGTCGATCTCGAGAGGCCGCCCGGCGATGCGCGAGTCGACGGCGTTGTCGATGAGTTCGAGCAGCGCGTCGATGGGCGTTCGGTAGTTGGAGAACAGGGCTGCAGTCAGCCGCGGATCGATCCGCTCCCGTACGACCCGTGTGCTCATCGGTTCCTCCTGGTCCTCACGTGTCAACGGTAACCTGCGACGCGATACTCCCTAGTCGGAGAGAGCGGTCGACGGCCCCCGAGCAGGAGATCCGCCACCTCAGGCCGTGCGTTTCGAACCGCCTGAAGGCGTGATCCCCGGGTGACCCAGGTTCGGCCCTCGGCGATCGCGAGGGCTGCGTGTTGCGCATGCGCGACGTGCTTGCCGCTTGCACCGGAAGTGCGACAGAGTCTGATGACGCCGTCAAGATGTGACGGCCCGGGTGAAGCGAGACGGCAGCGAGGATGCTTGGTCATACGTATGCGTAGTCGCTTCCGGTCACGACTGGGGAAGGCGCAGGACGTAGCCCACGCTGCGGACCGTCTGGAGGTACGCGGGGCGACTGGGATCGGGCTCGATGGCCGAGCGCAACCAGTGCACGTGAACGTCCACGGTGCGTGTCTCACCCGCATAGTCGTATCCCCACACCTTCTCCAGCAGCTGGTCACGGCTGAAGACCTGGCTCGGGTTGCGCACAAGGAAGGCGAGCAGCTCGAAGGCCTTGGGTTTGAGCGGCAGCTCAGCGCCTTCCCGGAGCAGGCGATGACCCGAGAGGTCGACGGTGACGGCGCCGAGGCGGCATCCGGTTCGGGGCTCAGGCTCGAGGGAACCAAGGCTGCCTCGGCCAGCTCGACGGTGTCGAGGCGACGTAGCTGGGTGCGGATGCGGGCCATGAGCTCGCGCAGGCTGAACGGCTTGGTGACGTAGTCGTCGGCGCCGAGCTCCAGGCCCACGACCTTGTCGATCTCGCCGTCCTTGGCGGTGAGCATGATGATGGGCACCGACGACTCCCGACGCACGATACGACAGACCTCGATGCCGGAAGACCTCCGGCAGCATCAGGTCCAGCAGGACGAGGTCGGGGGCCTCCGCCCGGAAGCGCTCCAGCGCCTCCCGGCCATCGGCAGCGGTGATGACGTTGAGGCCGTCCTGGGCCAGCGCCTCGGCCAGGGACTCGCGCAGGGTCGGCACGTCATCGACGACGAGGATCGTGCGCGGCATCGTCAGTCAAGTCGACCGACCGGGACCCGGCGCGCGCATCCACCACTCGCGGAAGTCGCGGCACCGAGCGGCCTCGTCGAATCGGCAGACGAAGATGTTGCTGTACTCGTCACGGATGTCGCCGGCTTCGTCGGAGTAGCGCGTCCAGCCGATGGAGACGTGGACCTGATCCTCGATGGCCAGCGGCTCGTAGGCGGCATCCCAGCCGCCGGGCTCGTCCTCCGCAAGCCACGATGCGACGATGGCCTCGCGACCGCTGACCACCGTGTGACCACCGCTGTAGCTGTATGAGCAGTCAGCTGCTGAAGAGGATCGCCGATGGCCTCCGGATCGCGGCTGCGCCAGGCCTCGATGTAGCGGCTCAACCAGGCCGCGAACTGGTCACGTGTCAGGTGCATCGTCGACTCCTCGGTGCGATCATTGGCCAGAAGCTCGCCGGCCTCCCCGAGGCGGGCGAGGGTGGTGTCGTAGCCGATGGCAGACATGACGTCGAAGAGCGGCGGCGTGGCCTTCCGGCCGGTGACGGCCACGCGGATGGCCATGAACAGGTCGCCGACCTTCCACTCACGCGCTTCGCAGAGGATCCGCAGTGGCGGCTCCAGGTGGTCGCCGTCGAAGCGCCCTGGACCAAGGCCCTCCAGCAGGCGGATCACCTCGGCCAGCCCGGTCATGGTCGCCGCCGCGTCCCAGCGCTTGGGCACGAGGTCTGCGGGGTCGATGTCGATGTCCTCGATGAAGACATAGTCGAGCATGGGCCCGATGGCGTCGAGCCGGGGCAAGCGCTCCACGACCATGGGCAGGATCGGGGCAAGCTCCCCCGCGGTCGGCATCCGCACCTGGTGACCGCCCTCCGCCGCGATCTCGAGCGCCTGGCTCAGGAACGGCAGCGCCAGCTCGGCCAGCTCGGCCTGGGGCAGGCGCCGGATCCACTGGCCGTTCAGCCAGTCCAGACGCTCGCTGTCGAAGATGGCTCCGGACGGCTGTACACGGGACAGGTCGAAGCGCTGCTCCAGGTCCTCCAGGCTGAAGAGGTCCTCGTCATCGCCACTGCTCCAGCCCAGGAGGGCGAGGTGGTTGATGATGGCTTCCTTTATGTAGCCTTGCTCACGATATGCATCGAGGGCAGTCTGGCTCTTGCGCTTGCTCATCTTGGAGCGGTCCGGGTTGAGGATGAGCGGCAGGTGCGCGAAGACCGGTGGCCGTGCACCCAAGGCTCGGAACAGGAGCACGTGCTTGGGCGTGTTGGAGAGGTGGTCTTCGCCACGGATGACGTGGCTGATGTCCATATCGATGTCGTCCACGACGACCACGAAGTGATAGAGCGGCGAGCCGTCGGAGCGGGCGATGACAAGATCACCGCCGAGCTGGGCGGTGGCGATGCTGACGTGGCCTCGAACCAGGTCGTCGAACTCGACGACCCCCTCCCCGATGCGGAAGCGGATGACGGAATCCACGGCCTTCGGCCCGCTTTGCCCCGCGCTCGGCCTCGGTCAGGTTCGCGCAGCGGCCGCCGTAGCCGGACCCGTCCGGGGCGGCGGCACGATCGGCCTCTCGTTCCTGGGCCGTGCAGAAGCAGGGGTAGGCCTTGTCCTCGGCCAGCAGCCGAGCGATGGCCTCGGTGTACAGCTCGCCGCGCTCAGACTGGCGATAAGGACCGTGGTCGCCGCGCCAAGGCTCACCGGCGAGGCCGGGGCCCTCATCCCAGTCGATGCCCAGCCAGCGCAGACCCTCGAGGATGTCCTCCTCGAACTCGATGGTCGAGCGAGCCTTATCGGTGTCCTCGAGCCGGAGCACGAAGGTGCCGCCGGTATGGCGCGCGAAGAGGTAGTTGAACAGGGCGGTCCGGGCCGTGCCGATATGCAGTGGGCCAGTGGGGCTGGGCGCGATACGGCATCGCGTCGTCATCGTGGGTCGTTCTCCTCTTCCTCTTCGGCTGCGACCTTGCGAGCCTCGGCCCCGGTCACCACCTGCGTGCCACGGTAGCGCCAGGCACCGCGCGAGGGAAGGTCGTCGGTACCACGGCGGAAATGCCTTCTGGCAGCCGCCGACCAGGCCGCCCCGCTGGAACGGTTGAAGACGTCGAACTCGTTGGGGACATCATCGGGGTGACTGGTCGGTGGCTCAGGCACACGCTTGGCGTCGGGCCGGAAATCCTCCCACCACGGCACTCGCTCAGCCGTCCACGTGCGCGTTCGCTCGCCTGGCGCGCGGCTGGGCCGGGCGGCACGAGCAGTCCGGCTCCGGGGTCGATCGGCCTCCTCCGCGGTCGATGTGGGGTCACTCCGGCGACGGCGGCTCGGTGCGGCCCGAACGGGCCCGGGCGCGTGCGCTCGATCCCAGGCGCGACGGCGCAGTGGGTCGGACAGCAGCTGATAGGCCTCCTGGATGGCGAGGAAGCGCCGCTCGTCACCCTTGGAGCCGTCGGGGTGGTAACGCTTGGCGAGGCGGCGGTGCGCCGCCTTGACCTGCTCGAGGTCGGCGCCACGCAGGATGCCCAGGATGCGATACGGATCGGAGGTCGGCTTGAGGCTGGCCATGGTCGGGTTCGAGCCTAGCTCTCGATCTCGCGCCGGCAGCTCGAAGCGTGGCAGCGCGGTCGCGGCCACACTGCCGCCCAGGTGCCGCGACCGTGGGGTGGTGATACGCGACCAGCGCGCGCAGGTCCCGCTCGTCGAGCAGGCCGATCTGGGCCAGCGTTTCCACCGAGCTGGCCTTGATGGCTCGACGTGACATGTCGCCGTCCTCGATCTTGATGGCGATGCCCGGAGCCTCGACGCCGTCCCCGCCGACCAGCCCGATGGCACGCATGCCATCGGCGCCGGCCTTGACCACCAGGCGACCCGGGCGGCGGCGCATCAGCTCGGTGTCGAGGTTGTCGTAGGTGCCGCCGACCATGTCGGGCGCGCCCATCATCGCGTCACGGACCCGCTTCAGCGCCGGCGCCGACTCGGGCACGCGCATCGCGCACCGAGGGTCCCTCGGGATCGGCTAGCATCAGGTAGGCGCGCGCTAGCTCCAGCAGCGTGACCTCGTAAGTGAGCACGCCGCAGTTGTCGCCGGCCACGTGCAGCGTCTCGGGTCTGCGGCCGAACAGGCGCGCCACGGCCTCTCGCACTGCCACCTGGCTGGGGTGCTTGGGGTTGGCGTAGTCCTCCAGCGACCAGCCCGCGTAAGCGCTCATCAGGATGCTCGCTGCGTGGAAACCCGAGCAGCCCTGGCGGATCGGGCCGGGGGTCTCGCCGTCTCGGGCCAGCCGGGTGGCGGTGAGCTCGTCGCTCGGGGCGCCTTCGGTGCCACATCGCAGCAGTGCCTGGGTCACGTTGGCTCGGCGGAAGATGGCCTGCAGGGTGCGCACGTGCTTGTCCTCGCCGGTGTGAGAGGCGCACATGATGGCCAGCTCGGCCGGCGTCAGGGCCAGGTCGTCAGCCGCACCAGACTCGATGAGCGCGACCACACCGAAGGGCTTCACGGTCGATCGCAACAGGACCTCGGTGCCCGGCGCACCCACCGCGCGCAGGACCTTGCCCCTGGCATCGACCTGCACGATGTGCCCGCGATGGCGGCTCTCCACGGTCCGACCGCGATGTACCTCGACGAGCACGGGCGGCGCTGAGCCCTTGCGGGTCTGTGTCGAACGCTTGCGCGATCGCGGAGCGGGGGCGTCGGCCGCGAGGAAGTCGTCGGCCGCGCCACCGTCAGCGGGAAAGGCCGGGATCGATCGTTGCTCAGGCACGTGCCGATGGTATCGCGGGTGAAGGCCGGTGGTGCCGCGCGCCGGATGCCGCGCGCCGGATGCCGCGCGCCGGCCCTGGGGTGTCTAGCCGGCGACGGGTGGCGTCCAGGTTCCGCCGCTGCGACCGGGTCCTCCATGCGGTCGGCGCCCCCCAAGATCAGCACGGACCCATCGTCGAGCGTGATGGCCGTGGCCATCGAGCGCGGGTGCACCAGGGCGCCGGCCACCGAGAACGTCCGCGTCGCGGGGTCCCACAGCTCGATCGAGCCCAGCACGGCCTCGCCACAGGAGTAATCCTCCGTGCCGACGCCACCGATCACAGCCACGCGTCCGTCGGGCAAGAGCGCCGTGGCTTCATCCCAATGGGGGAGCCTCGGTCCGGCCGGCTCTTCGGAACGCTCGGGCTTCAGCGTCCCAGAGCTCGGCACTGGGTAGTGAGCGACATCCATGCATGTCCGCGATCCCACCACCGTAGAACAGCGCACTTCCGTCAGGAGTGGGGTCACGGTCTTCACCCGTAGCGCGGTGCCTTGAAGGCGCCACCGGTCCGGAACACGCCCTGCCCTGGAAGCCACACCTCCGCATCGGGCGTGGAAGCGTAAGCCATGCCCTTCTTGCAGGTTTGCTCGTCATTGACCCCGACCGCGAGCAGACGGCCGCCCGCGAGCTGGAACGTCTCATCGCGTCGCTGGCTCGTCTGTCCGATCGGCTCAAAGGCTCGCTCGGCGGCATCCCAGCGCAGCCATTCCCTATGTCCTGGACCAGTGACCACCGCGTCCCCGTTGGGAAGTGCGAATACCCGACTGCCGTTGCGGGCCCCAGGCATCTTGCCCGCCGGCTCGAACGCACCGGATGCGGGCTCCCATATCTCCGCTAGCCAGGCCTGCCGGCCATCGCTGACCGTCGTGCCTCCAAGGACGAGCGTGCGACCGTCCGGGAAGCCGAGCACGCTGGCACTGCCCTTCCGGGCAACCCTGAGCCCGGGCACACTCGTGAACGTCGATGTCGTTGGATTCCTAGAGTTCGGCGTTCTTGAGGGATCCTGTCCGTATCCGCCGGTGCCACCGACGATGAGCACGCGCCCGTCGGGCTGGGGCACGGCCGTGTGGTTCATGCGCCGATGCTTCATCTGCCCGGCGGGCGTGAAGGTCCGATCTTCGGGATCCCAGACTTCCGCGCTGGCCAGCGGTCTGTCATATCGGCCACCGACCACAAGGACTCGCCCGTCAGGCAGAAGCGTGGCCGTGAAATCGCTGCGCGGCTGCAGCATCTCGCCCGCCGGTCCGGTCGTACCCCACACTTCACCGGGCACCGGTTCACGCACGATGACGCTGCCGATCCCGTACGGTCCGTAGCCACGTGCCTCCTCGGTATCGACTGCCTCGGCACAAGCCCAGACCTGGAGAACCTCGTGCTCCATCCCGGGATTGCAGTACCTGGTGCTCGCATCCCAGTCGTCGTCAGTCCACGCCTCGGTCGGGGCCAGGCGCTGGGCCGGGTCCGGATAGAGCAGAGTGGGCCGCCCGGCGCTGAGGTCCCAGCTCGGCTCCGCGATGTCGCGGGGCTTGATGCGGGCCGAGGCGTGGTCCAGGGATGGCTGTCCATCCTCCGTCACAGCCACGTACAGCGAGCAGGTCCGCTGACCGAGGGGTGAAGTGATTCGTAGCGCCTCCCAAGTCTGGCCGGGTGTGGCCGCGTACAGGTCTGGCGCCGGTCGTAGCATCTCGGCCGTCCAGTCTTCGCGCAGGTTGAGCTGCGTGCCGGTCCAGGGCTGTACGATGCGAGGCCCGTTCGGCCCCGATTTCGGCGTGGTGGGCACGAGCGTCGGTGTCGTCTCGCCATCAGCACCGCTCGTGCCCGATGCGACGCCCCAGAGCACCGCGAACGCCGCGAACGAGGACGTGAGCACGGTCCGTACGATGCATGTCAGACCCCCTTGCTGGTGACTGCATCGCCCATGCTGCCCCGCCGGCGCCGGCCGTCAAGTGTCGGACGGCACATGGCCCTAGAATCAGGACTCGCCATCCCGTTCGCAGCCCCGGGAGGCGTCCGTGCCCGACCAGCCCAACCTCTACGTCTCCACAGCATCCCGCCGTGCACCACAAGCTGGCGCTCCTGCGTGATCGAGTCCACCGAACCCAAGAAGTTCCGCGAACTCGTTCGAGAGATCAGCTGGCTGGTGGGCTACGAAGCACTGGCCGACGCGCGCCTCGACGAGATCGCGGTGCAAACGCCGCTCGAGGAGACGGTCGGCTACGAGCTGGCCGAGCGCATCGGGCTGGTACCCATCCTGCGCGCCGGCCTGGGCATGGTCGACGCATTCCTTGAGCTCTTCCCGACCGCACAGGTATGGCACCTGGGCCTCTTCCGCGATGAGCGCACGTTGCGGCCGGTCGAGTACTACAACAAGCTGCCCGACGAGACCACGGTCGACACCTGCCTCATCCTCGACCCCATGCTGGCCACCGGTGGCTCGGCCACGGCAGCCATCGAGGTGCTCAAGGACTGGGGCGCCACGCGCATCAAGCTGGTCAACCTCATCGCCGCGCCAGAAGGCGTCGCCGCAGTCACCGAAGCGCACCCTGACGTGCCCATCTACTGCGCCGCTCTCGACCGACAGCTCAACGAAAAGGGCTACATCCAACCGGGTCTGGGCGATGCTGGCGACCGCCAGTTCGGCACGGGACTGTAGCCGGCGCGCCGCCGCCGGTTGCCTGTCCATGCCGCTTGCGCAGGATGAAGACGCGCGCCCGGCGCTGTTGTGCATCACGCCGGCACCGGCCATCGACCGCACGGCGCACGTCGTTCGCCTCGAGCACGATGTCGTGCTGCGCCCCGTGGAGCTGGTGGCGCTACCCGGCGGCAAGGGCGTGAACGCTGCCCGTGCAGCCACCCGTCTCGGCGGCCGCGCCGTGACCACCGGTATCGCCGGTGGTCACGCCGGACGATGGATCGTGGATGCCCTGGTCGATGAGGGACTCGAGGCGCGGTGGTCGTACGCCGCGGCCGAGTCGCGCACGACCTACGTGACCGTCGATGACTCGGGTGAGTCGGTGATCGTCTACGAGCGGCCCGGCTCGGCGACCGATGCCGAGTTCGAGGCGTTCCTGCGCTTGCTGGCCGACGAACTCCTGCCGCGCTGCGGGCGGGCCATCGTGGCCGGCAGCATCCCTGCCGGGATCGACGCTCGGGGTCACGCGGCCATCGTCGAGGTCTGCCGACATGCCGGCCGGCCGTTGCTGGTCGATGCTTCGGGCCCAGGTCTGGTGGCGGCGCTGGCCGCGGAGCCCGACCTCGTCAAGATCGGTCGCGTCGAGGCCGCCGAGGTCGGCCTGGTCGGTGAGGCAGCCGGTGCCGTGGATGCCGCGGCCGCGCTGGTCGATGCGGGGGCGCACATGGCCATCGTGACCGACGGTGCCAGAGAGGTCGCGGCGGCCGACGCGAGCCACACCTGGCGGGCGGGCGTGCCCCGCGTCGAGGTCGTCAACGCCGTCGGTTCGGGCGACTCCTTCAACGCCGCGTTCTCGCTGGCGCTGATGGATGGTGAACGCGTCGAGACGGCGCTGGCGCGGGGCGTGGCCGCGGGTTCCGCCAACGCCCTTGCGCTCGGGGGCGGCATGCCCGACCCTGAAGTGGCGCGTGAGCTCGAGGGCCAGATCAGCATCACCACGGCGAGGAGGTAGCGGATGGATCGGCTCGGAGGACGCGGCATCATCGTCACCGGTGCGACCGGCATCGCTGCCGCATCAGCGCGCCGCTTCGCGGCCGAGGGCGCCAAGGTCGTGGTCATCTCCCGGACCGCGGCATCGTGCGAGGCCCTGGCCGAGGAGATCATCGCCGGTGGCGGGCTGGCCCATGCCATCACGGCCGACCTCACCGACGTGCCGCGCGCCCAGGAGGCGGTCCTCAAGGCCATCGCCCTGCTCGAGCGCGTGGACGGCCTCTTCAACGTGGCCGGCGGCTCCGGCCGGCAGCTGGGCGATGGCCCGCTGCACGAGCTCACTCCCGAGGCATTCGAGGCCACCATGCGCCTCAACGTCACCACTCACGTGACGGTCAGCGCACCGGTGCTGCGCGCGATGCTGCAGCAGCGAACCGACGCGGATGGCGGGCGCGGCGCCATCGTCAACATGGGCTCGGTGCTGGCCACCAGCCCGGTGCCGGAGCTGTTCGCGACGCACGCCTACGCCACCGCCAAGGGCGCCGTGGCAGCGCTGACGACTACCACCGCTGCCTACTACGCATCGCGCGGCATCCGCATCAACATGGTGGCCCCGGCGCTGACGGTCTCGCGCATGTCGGAGCGCGCCCAGGCCGACGAGGCCACGCAGGCGTTCTCGAAGCGCAAGCAGCCGCTTTCCGCCGGCTTCATCCCGGCCGACGACGTTGCGGACGCGGCGTTGTACCTTCTGTCATCCGAAGCACGGGCGCTGACCGGCCAGACGATCACCATCGACGGCGGCTGGTCCGTCCTGCCCATCGGCGACTAAAGCCAGCCCGGTGCCCACCACGGGTCCCACCCCACTCCAAGCCCCACACCACTCCAAGCCCCCAGGAGGACGACGATGGCCGAGCCATACCAGCCCACTCCGCTGACCACCTCGGTCTGCGGTTCTCACGCTCATCCCGGCTGGCTCGAGCTCGCCGTCGCCGCGGCCGAGCGTGGCGAGCTTGGCCCCAGGGACATCCGCGAGTTCCAAGACGACGCGGTCGACGTGGCGCTGCGCGACCAGGAGGACGCCGGCGTCGACGTCGTATCCGAAGGTGAGATGCGGCGGGTGGGCTTCTTCACGGCCGAGTTCTATCGACACCTGACCGGCGTCGTGCCACTCGAGCCCGAGCGTCGCCTGGGCCCAGCCGGCCACGACCAGCAGCATCGCTTCGAGGTGCTCGAGGCGATCGCTGCACCCGACGGCCTGGGCGTGGTCGAGGAGTTCGAGTACGCCCGCACACGCACGACCCGACCCATCAAGGTCACCGTGCCCGGGCCATTCACCCTGTCGGGACGCTTGAGCTACGGGCCCAGCGAGGTCTACGTGGATCGCATCGCCGCGGCCCGGGCCTTCGTGCCCATCCTCGCGGCCGAGTTCGAGCAGCTCGTCGAGGCCGGTGCCACCTACATCCAGGTCGACGAGCCGTCCCCGGCCATCCATCCCGAAGCCTCCGAGGAGTTCGCTGCTCTCTTCAACGATGCCGCTGCCGGGGTCAAGGGTCGCGTGACGCTCGCCGCGCACCTGTGCTTCGGCAACTTCTACGGCCGGCCGCTATCTCGGCGTCTCTATCGACCCGTGCTGGAGCAGGCGCTGGCCTTCGACGTCAGCGAGCTCGTGCTCGAGTACGCCAACCGCGAGATGGCTGAGCTGGACGTGGCGGCTGACATCGCCGCGTCCGGGCGTCACCTCTCAGCCGGTGTCATCGACGTCAAGAACTACTACATCGAGACGGCCGACGACGTGGCCTGGCGCATCGACAGGCTGCTGGCCGCGGGCGTGCCGGAGGCTCAGCTCTCGCTCGTACCCGACTGCGGCTTCAGCCAGACCGCACGCTGGGCCGTCAAACCCAAGCTGGCGGCCATGGTCGCCGGCCGCGATCTCGTGCGAGGCCACGCCTAGCCTCGCTCCCGAGCCCTGTGCGGCGCCGCTGACGCGAGGAAGCGTGACCTGCCCATCTTCCGGTGCGAAGAGCCGCCGGACTCCCGCATAGAGCGAACAGGATCGGGCTCTCGGACAGAGCGCAGGGGTGTGGACGCGCCTGTCGCGGCTCGCTCGGATGACTGATATGCCCTGCGGAGCGTGCGACCTGCAGGCAGGGATGAGCGCGGCGGGCTGGAGGGCTGCGCAACGCGCCGATCGGGGCCCTGATGTTCCGTCTATGTGGGAAGTGTGCCGTCCAAGGCGCTGGCACCGCCCATGACGAGGGGCCGGCCCCGAAGGACCGGCCCCTTGCCGTGCTGTGATGCCTGACACGGCCGACTGCCGCTCGGTGGCCGCCGTGACAGCGGCTCATTCGTCCGCGACTACTCGCCGCCGGCGGTCACCTCGACCTCGCTCTTGACGTAGCCCTCACCGGTGACGTCCACGCCCTCGAGGAGCGCACGGGCGGCCTCGGCCAGGTCGGTGCGGTAGGCACCATCGCCCGGGGCCGCAGAGATGATGCCCGCGTTGGTCGAGATCTCGATGGTCTTGTCCCAGGTGTCGGTCGGCATGGAACCGATGCCATCGGGGGACGGCCAGATCAGTGCATTGATCTCGTTCATCATCCAGTTCTGATGGCCCAGGCCCAGCGTGGAGCCGGCATCGACGGTGAACTGGACACACTCCGCAGGGTTGTCGCGGCAGAACGCCCAACCCTTGAAGGCGCCGGCCAGGAACTTGGTGGCGATCTCCTCGTTGCCCTCCTCAGCGAGCCAGCTGGCGCGCGCGTGGATGGCGTCCTGGAGCATCGCGGTGCCGACCTCGTTGTAGTCGATGACCACCAGATCCTCGGGCTGATACAGCGCACCCGTAGCCGGGTTCTCCGTCTCGAGCACCTGTGCGTACTCGTTGTAGATCATGGCCTCGGCGACATCGACCTCACGGCTGAGCAGCAGGCCCATGTCGAACGGCTGGATGACCTTCTCGTAGTCGTCGCCCTCGGTCAGGCCGGCCTCGGTCCCGGCGGCGGTGACTTCGTACTCGTTGCCGAAGTCCCAGACGCCGACCTTCTTGTCGGCGAACTCGGCGGGCGATGCCACCGGTGCATCTGCCCACGACACCGAGAGCGTGCCGGAGCGCTGGAAGACCTGGCCGATGTTGACGAGGTCAGACTGCCCGGCGTCGACGACGGCGAGCACACGCGGCACCCACGATGTCGTGAACTGGGGTCCGTTGGGGTCGGAGCCGACCACCTGCGGGGCGATGTCCGGGCCACCATCGAGGATCTCGACGTCGAGGCCCTGCTCCTCCCAGAAGCCGAGGGCGTCGGCTGCGTAGTAGCCCGCGAACTGCGCCTGCGGCACCCACTGCAGCTGGACGCTCACGGGCGTCAGATCCTGTGCCGCCGCACTCCCGATGGAAGCGGCAGCCAACAGGCCGGCGGCACCCATGGCGACGCCGATGTTTCGTGTCCTGGTCATTCACCCACCTCTACTAGATGCTTCCCCACGACCCGGAGCCCGGCCCGGGAGGCGCCCTCCTCTACTGGACGCGCGAACCATAGCGCAGAAACGCCTACCGGACGAGTGGGCATTGGGGTTCGGCTCGGTCGCAGCATGGGAATCGGAGCCCGTGGGAGCGCCGGTCTACTCCGGTTCGTCGTGGATATGCCAGTACCAGGGGATGACCGCGCGCTCGATGAGCGTCACGGCGATGTACGAGACGATGGCAGCAGCCGCGCCGATGATGATCGCCGCCCAGGCCACGTCGAACTGACCGGCGCTGATCTTCTGCAGCACTACCCGGCCCAGCACCTGCGATGTGCCGCCAAAGAACTCGCCGACGATGGCGCCGATGAAGGCCAGCGTGGTGCCCACCTTCAGCGCCGTGAAGAAGAACGGCAGCATGTGCGGCACGCGCACCTTGCGCAGGATGGTGGTCTCGTCGGCCGCGTAGGAGCGCATCAGCTCCAGCTTGGCCGGGCCCACCTCGACCAGGCCTCGGGTGACGTTGATGACCACCGGGAAGAACACCAGCAACGCCGCCATCATCATCTTGGACAGCGGGTTGAGCACACCGAACCAGTTGTTGAGGATGGGCGCCACCGCGATGATGGGGATGGTCGAGGCGCCGATGGCCAGCGGCAGCAGGATGTCGCGGGCGATGGCCCAGCGCGACGTCAGGAAACCGACGATGAGCGCCGCCGTGGTGCCGATGGCCAGGCCGCCGAGGGCTTCGATGATGGTGGCCAGCGCGGAGGCCGAGAGCAGCTCCCATTCGTCGACCATCGCGCCACCGATCTCGGTCGGCGTGGGAATGGGTCGGAAGAAGCCCTCGCTGGTGTAGTAGATCTGCCACACGATGAGGCCGGCCACGAAGACGAGGAGGGCGGGCAGGTAGCGGCGCACGGCCTCGCCCGCGGCCGGGGGCAGACCGAGCTGCGAGGCCCGGCCCGCGGAGGCCGTCATCCGAAGGCACCGTCGGCACGTGACCGACCAGCCAGGTCGGTGCCGCTGTCGGGCCGGCCCCGGAGCGCCTCGCGCACCTCGGTGACAAGGTCGTAGTAGCGGTCCTCCTCGCGCGTCGAATTCGTCGCGCGGATAGGACAGGTCGATGTCGATGGTCTCGGCGATACGGCCGGGGCGGGGGCTCATGACGACCACGCGAGAGGACAGGAACACGGCCTCCGGGATGGAGTGCGTCACGAAGATGACGGTCGTGCCCGTCTCACTCCAGATGTCGAGCAGCTCCGAGTTGAGGCGCTCCCGGGTCATCTCGTCGAGCGCACCGAAGGGCTCGTCCATCAACAGCAGTGAAGGCTGCAGCGCCAGGGCGCGCGCGATGGCCACGCGCTGCTGCATGCCACCGGAGAGCTGATGCGGATAGTGGCTCATGAAGCCACCCAGCTCGACCAGCTCGAGCTTCTCGCGCACGAGCGCGTCGCGTTCACCCTTGGGGGTGTCGGTGACCTCCAGCGGCAGTCGGACGTTGGCCTCGACGGTGCGCCAGTCGAAGAGCACCGGGGCCTGGAAGACCATGCCGTACTCGCGATCGAGGCGGGCCTGGTGGGCGGGCTTGCCGTTCACCTCGACCGTGCCGGCGCTCGGCGTGATGAGATCGCCGACCACGCGCAACAGCGTCGACTTGCCGCATCCCGAAGGGCCGATGAGCGAGACGAACTCGCGCTGGCCGACCTCGAGGTCGATGCGCGTCAACGCTACCGTCGGTTCGGTGCCCTTGACCGAGAAGGCCTTTTCGACACCGGCGAGGCGGACCGCTGGCGTGGCTGCTGGCTCCATTGACGTCACGCTCCCTATGCCGATGACTTGTCGCGGGGATCACCGGGCGGACGCGCATGGCTGCGCTGACGGGTGCTGAGGACTTCCGCGATGCGCACCATGACGAAGAAGAGGATGCCCGTGATGGCCGCGATGAGGATGGTGGCCCAGAGCTTCTCCGGACCGGTGATGTACTGCTGGTTGAAGTTGATGATGGCCCGGCCCAGGCCGTCCTTCACGCCACCAGGGCCCTCGCCGATGATGGCGCCGACGATGGCCGCGGCCGCAGCCACCTTCAGCGCCGTGAACAGGTACGGCACCGAGGCCGGCAGTCGGACCTTGCGGTAGATCTCCCACTTCGAGGCCGCGAACGAACGCATCAGCTCCAGCGAGCGCGGGTCCGGGGAACGCAGGCCGCGCGCCTGGGCCACGGTCACCGGGAAGAAGGTGAGGTAGGTGGCGATGATGATGACCGCAGCGTTGCCGCGCCCTGCGGCAGCCACGATGATGGGCGCGAGGGCCACGATGGGGATGGCCTGGCTGGCGATGACATAGGGCATGAAGGCCCGTTCCGACAGCGCCGAATGCACGAAGATCGAAGCCAGCACCACGCCGATGAGCGCGCCCAGTGCGAAGCCGACGACCGCCATGGTCCAGGTCGAGAACGCGGCCGAGGCGAGGAAGACGAGCAGGGACGTGTCCGAGTTGCGCTGCACGGGCTCGGTCAGGGCGAAAGCGATGTCCCAGACATGCGGCAGCTGCACGTCGCTGGCCTGGATGAGGTGGAACGGTGGCACGTGGAAGTGGTCGAGGCCCGTGCCCAGGATGTTCTCGAAGCGCCAGGGGTCTCCGAAGAGCCACTTGAACAGCTCCCACACCAGCGCGACGATGAGGAAGAAGACGACGAAGGCCAGGACCGTGCGCGCAAGCCGCCCGAGCGGCGTATGCCAGCGAGCGACCACGGCCTCGGCACCGGTGCCCGACTCGAGTGCGAGCTCGTCGGCACCGCCCTCGACGTCCAGCGTTGCGTCGAGGGCATCGGGGTCGGCCAGGGGGTCGTCAGCGGAAGCAAGGCCGTGGGGTGCCAGAGCAGCGTAGGGCTCAGGCGCCTGGGGGATACGCCCTGAGAGCGTCTCCCTCGTACCCTCCGGCAGATCCGCCGGTGCGACTCGGTCCTCGCGCTCGTCGTTCATGGCTCGCCTGTGTCGGCCGTCCCCTTATCCGGCGCTAGGCGCGGACGCCCTCGTCAGCGAGGTCGAGTGCGGCGTCGAGGATGTCGAAGCCCTCGGCCAGCTCGGCCTCGCTGATGGTCAGCGGGGGGTTGCAATGGATGGTGTTGAAGCGCACGAAGGTGTAGAGCCCGTTGTCCTTGAGGTACTTGCCCACGGCCTTCATCTCGTCGGACACGCCGCCGTACGGGGCCATCGGCTCGAAGGTCTCGCGGTCACGGACCAGTTCCAGGATCCCGAACAGCCCGATGTTGCGGTGTGCGCCGAGGCTGGGGTGCTTGACCATCAGCCGATCCATGTGACCGCGCATGACTTCACCCATCTGCCTGGCACGGTCGATGAGGTCGTCCTGCTCGTAGACATCGATGACCGCCAGCGCGGTCGCGCAGCCCATGGGGTGGCTGTTGTAGGTGAGTCCGCCGGCGAACGGCTTGTCGGCGAAGGCGTCGGCGATCTGCTGGCGCATGGCCACTGCACCGAGCGGCAGGTAGGAAGCGGTGAGTCCCTTGGCCATGGTCAGGATGTCCGGCACCACGCCCCAGTGGTTGACGGCGAACCACGCGCCGGTGCGGCCGAATCCGCTCATGACCTCATCTGCGATCATGAGGATGCCGTGCCTGTCGCAGATCTCGCGCACGCCCTGGAGGTAGCCGTCGGGCGGGATGAGGATGCCGTTCGTGCCCACCACCGGCTCGAGGATGAAGCCCGCGATGTTGTGGCCACCCTCGTACATGATCACTTCCTCGAGGTCGGCCAGCGACGCCTCCACCGGCTCGGGGTCCTTGCGTCCGTAGCGATGCGAGTCCGGAGCGCGGTAGATGCCGGACACACCGGTCTCCGACGCCCAGCGACGTGGGTCGCCGGTGGCGACCATGACCTGGCCGGTGGCGCCGTGATAGGAGCGGTAGCGAGCCAGGATCTTGTGCCGGCCGGTGTATTGGCGAGCCAGCTTGATGGCATTCTCGTTGGCCTCGGCGCCGCCGTTGGTGAAGAACATGACGTCCAGGTCACCAGGCGTGAGCGAGGCCAGCTTCCGGCCCAGGCGGGCACGGGGCTCGTGGGCCATGAACGGGTTGGCGTAGGTCAGCTTCTGGGCCTGGGCCGCCATGGCATCGATGACGCGCTGGTCGCCGTGGCCGATGTTGACCGACATCAGCTGGCTATTCCAGTCGAGGTAGCGCTTGCCGTCGGCAGAGTAGAAGTAGCTGCCCTTGGCCGTCTCGACGGGGATGGGATCGACCGTGGACTGCGCCACCCACTCGAACATCGTGTGCTTCCTGGAGAGCGCCACGATCTCGTCGGCACTCATCACCTCTCTGGGCTCCTCGGGCATAACCTCTCCTCGCATCCGCGGCTCACAGCTCTCGGGAGGATCCGGTCCCGGGAAGTGCCGCGCGCCGGTACGTCCGCCGGAGTGTGCCACGAATAGGCCTCAGGCAAGTCTGCGTTTCCCCGACCACGAGCGTGGATATGCCCAAGCGACCCCAAGGTGTAACCGGGCGGCATATGGGCCGCGACCATCGCTGGGCAAGCACCGGTCCGTCGCTACCGAGCCCATTTGCAGACGCCCTGAGCGGCTCGCGGGAGCCGCCGCGACAAGCGGGGCCCACGAGAACCGGAGCGCTACCCCTCTGCGCTGTCCTCCTCGCGAGAGGCGTCGTCACAGGGCCAGGTGTTGATCTCGGCCACGTCCAGCGGCAGCACCCCCGAGCGCAGGACCGCGGCAAAGGCGTCGGCTTCCTGTGGCGTGAAGCTCGCGCTGACGAGGGCCTCGCCCTCGAAGAACGTCGAGCGGATCTTCGAGGTCGCGACCACGGTGTCATCGAGCATGACGGCGAGGCTCTCGCCGAAATGGTCATGGACGTGCTCGCGAACCACGACCGTGGTGCTCTCGTCGACCAGGAGATGGACGGTGGACTCGACGGCCGCTTCGTCTTCGTCGGCCGAGGCGTTTTCGACCTCATCGGTGTCGACCCAGGCGTCGGTCACTGCGCCGTGGTCGTAGAGCGGTACGCTGTCAGCCAGGCTCGCTCGCAGGGCATCACCCAGCGATCCGCGGGCGGAAGTCTCGATGGGCACAGGGACGACCTCGAGTACACCCGTGGCGGCGAGAAGGCCGATGACCTTGTCGAGTGCATCCGCTTCGGCCACGATGCCGGACAGCTCGAACAACAACCGGTCGGGCGCTCGCACCGTGACCTCCGGCTTGACCACGCCGGTGGCGGCGATGCGCTCCTCGATGACGGCGCGAGCCCGCCTCATCGTCGTCGGTGGCGGAACCTCGTCGCCGCCCGAGAGTCGGAACTCAACGCATGTGCGGACCAGCGCCGCGGACTGGTCAGGTGGCGAGTCCCAGAAGCCGTAGAACACGAGGCCGACGACCACTAATGCCACCAGCGTGAGCAGGCCGAAGCCGGTGCCTCCCCGGCGTCGCCTCGAGGGTCCGCCGCCACGAGCGTCCTCCGTGGCGATGTGCTCGTACTCACGCTGCCGCCAGTGGCGATCGAGGCTATCCACTACTGCTGGATCCCGGCCAGGAACAGCGCGACAGAGATCCCGATGATCACGGCGATGACCAACAGGCAGCCCAGCTGCCCACCGGTCGACTCGATGTCATCGTCATCCTCGGGGATCCTGCGCTGGTCGACGGTGGCTGCCCCCGAACCCGGTCATGGCTGCGCCTGGCCAGTCTCGCTGGCAGTGGCTGGCCACGCCCACCTCGGGCGCCTCGATGCGTTGGCTTGCCTGTCTACCCGGAGGCGTCGCGGAGTCTTGCGCCTCAGCCTCTCGAACGCAGCCGTTGGCCAGGAGGACCAACAACAAGACGGACATCACCACTCCCAACACGGTGAGACAACCCAACCCACGCTTCGGGGGCCTGTCGTCAGGCCTGCGTCGTTCGTCGGACTTGATCAGCTCCTCAGCGGTCAGCTGCTGGAAGGTATGGCCTGGAGTCTCATGCATCGCGTTCCATGTGCGCTGCGACTGGCTCCATGGTGGCCGTCGTGGCGCTCCGTCTCAAGTGCCCAACGGCCCACGACCGCCCGGGGCTACGCGGTGAGCGGGGTGTCGTCCTCGAAGATGACCTCGATGAGCGGCGACTCGCTCACGAAAGCTTCGGTCTGTGACTGGCGATCCCACTCATCGCACACCCGCTCGAGCAATGGCCGGCGTTCGGTCTCGTCGGTGACGATGCGGGCGGTGGCGGGCAGGTCAACCGTGGTTCCCTTCTTGAGGTGGAATGTCAGACGTGGGTCGGCCTTGAGGTTGGCCAGCCAGGCGCGCTTGCCGGGTAGGCCCGTGATGTAGATACGTCCGTCCTGGTGGAAGAAGACGATCTCGATACGGCGGGGCTGGCCGGACTTGCGGCCGGTGGTGGTGATGTCGATGATGCCGCCGGCCCTGAGGGACTCGGCCATCTTGTCTCTGTCGGTCATATCGGCACCTGTACGGGGCGCAGAAGGATACTGGGTGGGAGTACCCGGCGCAGGGAAGCGTCGCCGCTCGATACGCGCTGCTAGCATCCGGCCATGGCTGACGACGACGTGCGGCGGATCCCCTACCGACCCGCCCGCCTCGACCCCACTGAGATGGATGCCCGTGCACAGGCGTTCTATGCTGAGATGAACGGGCGGCGCACGGTGCGCGAGTTCAGCTCAGACCCGGTCCCTAGGCGGTTGATCGAGCTGGCCATCCGGACAGCCTCGACAGCACCGAGTGGTGCTCACCAGCAGCCGTGGACGTTCGTGGCCGTGAGTGATGCCGATACCAAGAAGCGCATCCGCGTCGCAGCCGAGACCGAAGAGCGCCGGTCCTACGAGAACCGCATGTCCGCGGAGTGGCTCGACGCCCTCTCCCCGCTGGGCACCGACTGGCGGAAGCCGTTCCTCGAGGGGGCGCCCTGGATCGTGGTCCTCTTCGAGCAGATCCACGGCACGTTTCCCGCCGGTGGCCACAAGAAGCACTACTACGCGCGTGAATCGGTCGGCATCGCGGCGGGCATGTTCATCACGGCCATCCACCACATGGGCCTGGCCGCGCTGACGCATACGCCCAACCCCATGGGCTTCCTGACGCTGATCCTGGAGCGACCCCGCAATGAGCGACCGTTCATGCTCTTCCCGGTGGGCTATCCGGCCGAGAGCGCCACGGTCCCCGACCTGCATCGCAAGCCGCTCGAGCAGATCGCCATCTTCGATCCACCGCTGGCCGACCCGGAAGAGGACGAGTAGCGCATCCCAGTCGCCGGTGTTGCCGCTGGGTCGTCTCGCCGGGTTGTTGCCGCTGGGTCGTCTCGCCGGGTTGTTGCCGCTGGGTTATGCCCCCCGCGACTCTATCGGCCAGCCAGGACGGACAAGTCGGTCGATCCATGCCCTGGACGACTGAGACGTCCACGAACGGACGCGCGCTATGCCCGTGGATGACTGGCCCGACGGCGCGTGGCATCGTTCTGCGGCACGACTTGGCCGATGTAGGCGCCCACCGCAACACCGAGCGACCATGGCGCGGCTGGCCGGGCCGAGCGGCCTATCCGTCGGTGGCGGTCTCTGCCTCGAGCTCGCGACCAAGCTCCTCGGTCCGCCGGTAGGCGGCGAACACGGCCTCCGACAGTACCGTGCGCAGTCGGCCCCGCTCCATCTCGGCGATGGCCGCCGCGGAGGTACCGGCCGGGGAGGTGACCATGTTGCGCAGGTAGGCAGGGTGGTCGCCCGACGCCTGCGCCAGCAGCGTTCCGCCGAGCAGCGTCTCGATGACCAGGTCGTGGGCGATGTGGCGCGGGAAGCCAAGATGCACAGCCGCGTCGATGAGCGACTCCATGACCATGAACACATAGGCCGGCCCGGTGCCGCTCACGGCGGTGGACATGGACACGTATTTCTCGTCCTCGACCTGCAGCTCCTTGCCGAGGCTGCTCAACAGCGCCGACGTCTGCTGGCGCTGCAGCTCGCTGACCTGCCGCGTGGCGCACCACACGGTCACGCCCTTGCCCATCTGTGCCGGCGTGTTGGGCATGGCCCTGACGATGGCCTCGTGGCGCAGCGCGTTGCCCAGTGCCTTGGTGGTGGGCCCGGCCAGGATGGAGATGACCAGCTGCTCCGGACGAAGCACGGCTGAGTACTTCACGGCCGACCTTGACCAGCATCTGTGGCTTGATGGCCAGCACGACCACGTCGGCAGCCTCGACCGCCTCCGTATTCGAGGGCGTGGTGCGCACTCCGTGCCTGGTGTCGAGCGCCTCACGGCGTTCGGCACGAGGGTCGCTGGCCACGATCTGGGCAGCCTCGACGTGCCCGCCCGCGAGCAGGCCCGTGATCATCAATTCGGCCATCACGCCCGTGCCCACGGTGGCGATGGTCGTTCCCTTCAGTGGTGCCACGCTCGCGAGTATAGGTGGCGCGGCGAGCTAGGGGATGCGGGCGCGAGCGCCTCCAGCATCGGCAGGCCGTCACCCGAGCCGTCAGACACCGTGGGGATGACCGCGACGTGGTCGGCACCGGCCGCGTGGAACTCGGCGATCCGTGCCCGCACCCGATCGACATCGCCCCAGGCCACGAGCGCGTCGACGAGCCGCTCGGAGAAGGGTGGCTCCCAGTCGTCGGGACCGAAGCCCTGCTCGGCGAGGCTCGCCTGGTAGTTCTCGGCTCGACAGTACGGCGTCATCCAGGCGCGGGCCACGGCGCGCGCGACGTCGGGGTCGGACTCGACCACCGTGGCCAGGGCCGTGACCAGCAGCGGCCGTGGCCGATCCGCGGGCGCCGTCTCATCGAGCAGCTCGCGCATCCGGGCGATGCGCTCGGCAGTGACGAGGAACGGCAGAGCACCATCGGCGGCCGTGGCCGCCAGCTCGAGCATGCGCGGGCGCAAGGCCGCGATGAGTACCGGCGGCTCGGTCGGCCGGCCGTCCGGTGCCGTCAGCAGCGGGCCGCGGTACGGCAGGCGATCGTAGACATGGAGGTACTCGCGCATCCGCGTGAGCGGCTTCTCGTACACGTGGCCGCGCAGCTTCTGGACCAGGTGGACGTGCGACACGCCGAGGCCCAGCACGAACCGCCCGCCGGTCAGCTCGTGGAGCGTCATGGCCCCCATCTTCGAGGCCATCGCGTCGCGGCCGAAGATATTGACGATGCTGGTGCCCAGCACCATCGGCCCCGACGCTTCAGCCACGGCAGCGAGCTGCGTGAAGGGGTCGCGAGCGGCAGCTTCACCGACCCACAGGGCGCCGTAGCCGAGCGCCGCGACACGGGCGACGAAGGGCCGCAGCTCGGCGGCGGGAAGCGTGGCAAGGTGGCTCCAGACCCCGAGCGGGCCCATGAGTGTTCGTGCGTCGGTCATAGCCGAGAGTCTAGGGCGCCGTCTGCGCTCGGCCCAAGACGAAGGCGCGCGAAGTCTGACCGACCTCGACGGCGCTAAGGCCGGCTGCCGCCAGACGTTCCCGGAGCATGACCGGGTCATGTGGCCACAGTGGACCAGCCGGTCCATCGAGCGGTGCAGAGCGACCCGGCCGTGCCTCGAGGAAGACGAACGAACCACCGGGCTTCAGCCAGGCGGAGGCAGCTGCGATGCGAGCGTCGAGCTCGTCTGCTCCGCCCGCGCCGAGCAGGTAGGCCGCGAAGACGGCATCGACCGTCTTGTCGGGTGCGGCGAGGGGGTCACGTTGGTGGAGATGGGCCAGCAAGCCGTGCGCCATGAGGCGCTTGCGTGCCGCGTCGAGCGAGGGGCCGTCGCTGTCGTACAGCCACAGCTCGCCCTTCTCGGCGAGGAGTGCCGTCCACCAGCCCATGCCCGCACCCAGCTCGACGATGACGCCAGAGAGTGGCCTGCCATCGAGCCAGCGCGTGGCCTCGTCGAGCTCCATCGACCACGTCCCATCGTGCACGGGGCCGCGCGCAAAGCGGCCACGACGCAGGTACCAGTCCTCCCAGTCGCCGGGAGCCGGCGACGATGCCACGACCGTAGGCGCCAGACCCGCGGAGGCCGCCGATCGGTCCCGAAGGGCATCGCGCACCCGGCTCCGCAAGAAGCCGTTGTGGTCGGCCTTGCCCAGGCATTCGGGACACAGCGCCGCCCAGCCTTCGAGGTCCTCATCGGCGCGCACCTCCCAGGGCCGGCCGCACCATAGGCAGTCGAACGAGCGTCGGAAGGGCACGGGCTAGAAGGTCGGCCGGTCAGTCGGCCGCATCATCCGGGGAGTGCCTCCCGGCGATGCCGACGGGTGCCAGCGGCAGCCACGCTTCGACGGGTCCGGCGTCGGCGAAGATCTCAGGCTCGAAGAGCTCGGCCAGCACAGCGATGCCCTCGATGAGGCGTGGACCGGGACGTGAGAACAGGCCTCGGCCGTCGACCGCGAAGAACTCGCCGTCGCGCACGGCCTCCAGCTCGTCGAACCAGGCCGGCAGCGTCGCCGACTCGAGAGCCTGGGCGGCCTCGGCGGCGTTCGCGTCTCGGAGAGCCAGCACCAGCACCTGCGGCTCGACCTCGCGCAGCTGCGCCCAGGTCGTGGCCGCCGACGGTTCGCCCTCCCGTCCCAGCAGCTCCCAGCCGCCGGCGTGCCGCACCATCTCCGGCACCCACCGGCCGGCCGACGACAGCGGCTCCAGCCCTTCGAGCACGACCACGCGACGCGTGTCCGGGCCGAAGCGCATGCCCACCTCGCTCAGCCGCTCACGGAGGACCTCCACCAGGCCTACGGCCTCGTACTCGGCCTCGGTGTAGGCGCCGACCGTGGAGATGCTGTTGAGCATGCCCTCGATGGTGTGCGGCGCCAGGGCCACCAGCGTCGTCTCCCGGTCCATGCCGCCGACGATGGCGCTGACCTCGGCGTAGTCGACGATGGGCTCGTCCTCCGAGCCATCGGTCAACACCAGGTCGGGCTGGAGCTTGGCCAGCAGCGCGCCGTCGATACTGCGCTCCGGTGCATCGGGGTCGTCCACGGTCACCACCGGCACCTCAGCGACCTCCTCGGGGAAGTCGCAGGCGTGGCTGCGGCCGACCAGCTGGTCGCCGAGCCCAAGGGCAAAGACGATCTCGGTGGCTGAGGGAACGAGGGACACGATGCGCATGGCACCGTCATCGTCCCACGAGTGGACCGACCTGTCCGGGGGGCAGGGCTGGCCAAACGGAGATGGGTTAGCCTCTGCTGATGGCCGAACCCGCAGTCGATGTCCGCGGCGTATGGAAGCGATACGGCAACACCGACGTCGTGAGCGACCTGTCCTTCGACGTCTACCCGGGCGAGGTGCTGGGCTTCCTCGGCCCCAACGGCTCGGGCAAGACGACCACGATGCGCATGATCCTCGACATCGTGCGCCCGGTGCAAGGCGAGATCGATGTCTTCGGCGACCCGCCCGGTGTGGAGCACCAGGACCGAGTCGGCTACCTGCCCGAGGACCGCGGGCTCTACCGCGACGTCAAGCTCATCGACACGCTGACCTACTTCGGCGCGCTGCGGGGCATGTCCCAGTCCGTGGCGCGCGAGCGAGCCATGTCGCTCATGACGGAGATGGGCCTCGCTGATGCCGCTGAGAAGAAGGCTGCCGAGCTGTCGCGCGGCATGCACCAGAAGGCCCAGCTCATCGCCACCATCCTCAACGACCCCGACCTGCTCATCATCGACGAGCCGTTCCAGGGCCTCGACCCGGTCAACGCCGACATGCTCAAGGGCGTCGTTCGAGAGCGACGCGACCGCGGCGCGGCCGTGATCATGAGCACCCACGACATGGGCGATGCACAAACGCTGTGCGACCGCATCCTGCTCATCGACAAGGGCCGCCGCTTGCTCTACGGCACCATCGCCGCGGTGCGTGATGCCTTCAGCGACGGCGCGGTACAAGTCAGCGGCAAGGGCGTCCCCGAGTCGGCCGAGACACTCGACAGCGTCACCGATGTCCACGTCGTGGACGGTGCGGTGCGCTACCTCATCCGCGAAGGCGCCACGCCGCAGGACCTCTTCCGGGAACTGGCCGCGAGCGGTGCCGAGGTCGAAAAGTTCGCGGTGCAGGCACCGAGCCTCGACGAGATCTTCATCCGCACCGTCGACGGAGATCCGCGTGCGGAGGCCGTGAGATGAGCGGGCGCCAGTCGGACCGGTCCGGCCTCCTGCACCTCACCGGATTGGTGGCGCGGCGCGAGTACCTGCGCACGGTGCGCCGTCGCGGGTACCTTTTCGGGACGCTGCTGCTACCGCTCGGCATCGCCGTGCTCATGGGTGTCTCGGTGTTCTTCTCCACCGAGGGGTTCTCGGGCGATTCGGCAGGCCACCGGCACTATCGTCATCGTCAACGACTCCACCGTGCCCATCACCGAGTTCACGACCGAGCGAGCCTCGCTACTGACGCTGGATGAGGCGACAGCCTCGGCGCGGCTCGAAGCGGGCGAGATCGGCGACTACTACCGCATCCCCGAGGAGTTCCGCACGAACGGGGAGGTCACGCGCGTGGAGGGTGGCTCAGGGCTGAACATCTCGCGGCTGGAGGGCCAGGAGAACAGCGAGGGCCTCGTCCGCTACGTCATCCAGCGATGCGCTGCTCCGCGAAGTCGGGCGTAGCTCCCGAGGACGCTGCGCGGATCCTGCAGGGCGTGACCATCACCGCAGTCACGGTCGAGGGCGACGAGGTCTCTACTGCGGACATGGCAGCCGGCATCGCGCTGCCGATGGTCTTCGTGGCCATCTTCATGATCAGCATCTTCATGACCAGTGGCTATCTGCTCCAGTCGGTCACCGAGGAGAAGGAGAACCGGGTCGTCGAGATACTGCTCAGCTCCATCCCTCCGACGCCGCTCATGGCCGGCAAGATCATCGGCCTCGGTGGCGCCGGGTTGACGCAGGTGGGCATCTGGGTGATCAGTGCGCTCATCGCCATCCCGTTGCTGTCGAGCCAGGTCCCCGACCTGGGGCCCATCGAACTGGACCCGACCATGCTGCTGCTGGCCCTGACCTACTTCGTGCTCGGCTACCTCGCCTATGGAGCGATCTTCGCAGCCATCGGTGCCATCGCACCCGGCAACCGCGAGGCGCAGCAGTACTCCGGCTTCCTGGGATTCGCGGCGGCCATGCCCTTCATCGTCTTCTCGGCCTTCCTGACCGACCTGCAGTCGCCGCTCGTGGTGGCGCTGGCCATCTTCCCGCTGACGGCGCCGACCTCGATGTTGCTGGTGCTCGGGCTCTCCGAGACCATCCCCTGGCCACTGGTGGGCGCATCCCTGACGAGCCTGACGCTGTTCGCGGTGCTGGCCACGTGGGCATCGGCGCGCATCTTCCGAGCCACGGTCCTGCTCTACGGCGTACGGCCCAGCCTCCACCAGATCGTCGCCGCTGTCCACTCCCCGCGATAGCGCCACGGTGACGGCGGCTCAGCCATGGCTGCCCCCGACCCAGCCAGCGAGAGACGTGAGCAGACCCCACGCCGTAGACGCAGGGTCGGACTGGGCTGATGTGGTGGACCCCGTCGTCGGGGTCGACCATGGTCAGAGGGGCTTGAGCTCGTTGACCATGGTGCGGGCCGCGTCCTTGTCCTTGAACCAGATCGCGTTGATCTCGGTGTACGCAACCTGATCCGCGGGGACGGAGTCCTCGGGGAAGATCGCGGCGGTCGGGCACTCGGGCTCACAGGCGCCGCAGTCGATGCACTCATCGGGATCGATGAACAGGGTCCGGTCGACGCCTTCCTCGAACTGGATGCAGTCCACGGGGCAAACGGCCACACAGGCCTGGTCCATCACATCGACGCACGGCTCGGCGATGACGTAGGTCATTGACGTGCTCCTTCGCTTACTTTCGAACCGGGACCAGCCCGGGCTTGTGTCAATCGAGGTGGTTTCATCCTACCCCGGAGGTGCGGCCGTGTGTGTGCGCAATGGACCGGTCCTGGGGTGCGCTATGTCCTGGAATCGGCCGGTCCTGTCGCCGGCCACGGGACCGACCACGACCATCGCCGGTAGGGCCTACGCGCTGATGGTGAGATCGCGCAGGTCGACCCGCCCGACCATGCCCTTTTCGATGTGCCCGGGGATATGGCACAGCAGCGACAACTGCTCGTCGCCGGGCACGTCGTAGTCGACGCTCGCCCGCTGTCCCGAGCGCAGGAACACGCGCAGGCCGCCCGTGTCCGGCGGCACGCTGGCCGGGGGTGCCGTGGCCAGCAGGTTGGGCGGCGTGGCCGCGGCATCAGCGATGTGCCAGGCTCGCTGCGCCTCGTCGTCGCCGATGACGAAGTCGTGGACCTCCAGTCCTGCGTTGAAGACGGTGAAGCGCACGGTCTCTCCGGGCACGAGCACGACCGGTGTGGGGTCGAAGCGGTAGTCGCGCATGATCACGGTCACGTCGCGGGGCGCCTCTGCCGTGCCGGCCTCGGTGATCTCGATCTCAGGCGGTGGCTCGCCGGGTCGCTGCATGCCGATCAAGACGAGGGTGATGGCCACCACGGCGAAGACGATGACGACGACGATCGGGGCGCGTGAGATGGGGCCTTGCTGCACGCTGGCAGGGTAGCCGAGGTCGCGCCGACGAGCCGAAACAGCGACGGGAGTACAGTCGATGCGTGTCCCCCGCCGACGACGAGCCCAGCGCAGCCCTGACCTCGCGGACAGCGGTCGTCGCTGCGTTGCTGATGCTGGGCGCGATCATCGTCATGATCATCGTGACGCAGACCCGCGACGAGCGCGACGGAGCGGCGCCCGCCACCGGAGCGGCCATCGAGGGCGCGGCTGCGCCTGACCCATCCGGACATACCTCGAGCACGAGGTCATCGCTCTACCGGCCGTAATACCAACGGAACGGTGCCGCCGTGATCGGTTCTGACGCGGACGCCAGCAGGTCAGCTACGAGAAGGAAGCTGACGAACATGACCACCATCAACGCGACCGCGACGATGATGAGCGGGAGACCGTGACGAGCCACCTGGTCGACGGTACGGTGCAGGAGCCCTGATGCGGTGTCCATGTCATGCCATCCCTTCGCTGCCTTTGGGGTCGATGGCCGCGACCCTAGGGATGAGGGCTTATGCGCTGGTCCACGCAGACTTCGTCGCCGCTTGCGCGCTTGTGGACAACCGCCATGCGTGGCGCGGTCCACGGCCAGCCAAACCGCGAGGCGCCTTCCGAGGAAGGCGCCTCGCGGGCGTTGCCTGTTACGCGGCCCGAAAGCCGCAGCGTTCACCTAGCGGCGAGCGCGGAAGCAATCGTTGCAGTAGACCGGCCGGCTGCCGGTCGGCTGGAACGGCACCTGGGCCGTCTTGCCACAGTCGGCGCAAGTCGCGTCGTAGAGCTGTCGCGGGGGACGGTCGTAACCACCACCACCGCCGCCACCGTAGCTGCTGCCGCCGCCGTAGCTGCTGCCGCCACCGCCGCCGCTGCTGTAGCTGTCATCGCCGTAGCCGCCGGTGTTGCGCTGAGCCTTGCGGCTCTGCCGGCAAGGCTTGCAGCGCTTGGGCGCGTCGGTGAAGCCCTTCTCGGCGTAGAACGCCTGCTCGGATGCTGTGAAGATGAACTCCTGACCGCAATCGGCGCAGGTGATAGTCCTGTCCTCGTACACGAACGAACGAACCTCCTAGGTTCCTAACTTTGACCAGGGACGTTCGACCGAGATACGGGACCACGTGAGCGTTCCTGAGATTACCGCTTCGGACTATAGCGACCGCGATGGACGTACGCTAGCGCCATTTCGCACTCAGGACCGCACTTATCCCCAGCGCTCTACATCGATGGCTCGTAGTCGGGCGCGAGGATGCGCTCGGGATCGTCGTCGAAATCGAGCCGGCAGCCCTTGGCACAGAAGTAGTAGGTCGTACCTTCGTGCACGGAGACATGCTCAGCGCCCTCGATGACGACCTCCATGCCGCAGACCGGGTCGATGGCGATGTCGGAGCTGGCGGGAGTAGCTTGATCGTTCATGCGCCGCAGTCTACGACCACCCCGAGATTCAGCGCTCGCGCGTATCCTGCGGGTGTGACAGACCGACGCAGACCAGACCGCACCCGCACCACCGACGACCACAAGCTGCTCATGCAGCAGCCCTTCGCCGACACCTCATTCCTCGAGTCCGACGCCTGGCGCGCGCTGCGCATCATGGGTGAGTTCATCGACGGCTTCGACGCACTGGCCCGCCTGGGCCCCGCGGTGAGCATCTTCGGCTCCGCGCGCACGAAGCCGGAGGATCCCATGTACGAACATGCGTACGACCTGGCGGCGCGGCTCTCCCAGCAGGGTTTCACCGTCATCACCGGCGGCGGGCCAGGCATCATGGAGGCCGCCAACAAGGGCGCCAAGGAGGCAGACGGCGTGTCGGTCGGCCTGGCCATCGACCTGCCTCGCGAGACCGGCCTCAACCCGTATGTCGACCTGCCGGCCGTACTTCCGCTACTTCTTCGTGCGCAAGACGATGTTCGTGAAGTACGCGCAGGCCTTCGTCATCTTCCCCGGCGGCTTCGGCACCTTCGACGAGCTGTTCGAGTCACTGACGCTGGTGCAGACGGGGAAGATCGACCACTTCCCGATCATCCTCTTCGGCAGCGACTACTGGGCCGGCCTGCTCGACTGGCTGCGCTCGGACAGTCGTGCCGCGCGGGCAATGTCTCGGAGGCGGACCTGGAGCTCTTCCAGGTCTGCGACGACATCGAGGAGATCGTGGACATCATCACCGAAGCACATCAGCACGCGCGAGGCCAACGGCACGGGCTCGGAGGACGTCTGATGCGCATCGCCGTGGGGACCGACCACGCCGGGCTTGCCGCTCAAGCAGCTGGTGGTGGCCTGGCTGGAGGAGCACGGCTACGAGGTCGTCGACTTCGGGGTCAACACGCCGGACCGGGTCGACTATCCCGACTACGTCGCGCCGGCCGCTCGCGCGGTGGCCTCGGGCGACTGCCGCTTCGGCTTCGTCTTCGGTGGCAGCGGCACCGGTGAGCAGATCGTGGCCAACAAGATCAAGGGCATCCGCTGCTGCCAGGCCACCGAGCCGGTGACGGCCGCGCCTGTCACGCCAGCACAACGACGCCAACATGCTCTCGATGGGCGCACGCATCGTCGGCGCGCAGCTGGCCATCGGCTGCGTCGAGGCCTTCCTCGAGGCCTCGTTCGACGGTGGCCGCCACGTCGCTCGCGTCGAGAAGATCATGGCCCTGGAGTCCGAGTAGCCCGAGCGCACGCCGGCTGGCGCGTCCGCCGCTCGCACCGAACAGCGCGCCGATGGGCCTGCCTGCTACCCGCCCTTGGCCGCGCGCTGCTGAGCCTGCCTGACCCGGTGGGCCTTCGTCTTCTCGAGGTACTCGATGGGGTCGGGCATGACGCACGAGGTCTGACCGGGATCGAAGTCGACGGGACCCATCGCCGCCGCGGTTCGGCGCGCGGCCGCCTCGAGCGTCCGTCGTCGCGCAGGCCGATGCCGGTGATGGTGTTGCTGGCCGAGCGACGGGTCCAGTTGCCGTAGCCCTCGATGCGCTCGGCGATGAGGTCGAGCTGTCCCTCGAAGTAGCCGTCGGGCACCTCCTCGTCGCTGAGGGCCACGAGGTTCATGAGGTCCCAGCCGGCCTGCGCGGTGCGGTCGCGGTCGGAGGCGATCCAGCGCTCGGCGCGCTCCCGCCGGCCGGGCGTCTTCGAGGCGATCTCGGCCACGAAGATGTCGACCAGGAAGTAGGTGTCGATGTCGTCGAGCCAGGCATCGAGCTCGGCCTCGGAGACCTGCGGTCGGGTCGGCGACCATGCAGGCCAGCAGGCGGGCGTCGGCAGTTGCCGCTGGCCCAGAGCTGCTCGGCGAGGGCGTGGTCGATGCCGATGCGCCTGGCCAGCGGTCGCAGGTCGCCGAACTTGACACCGAAGAGCGGCTCCGAGGCGCCGTGGCGCAGGTACGTCTTGCGGGTCTGCTCGCTGCCCTTGGCCTCGAGCGCGGCCATGGCCTCGTCGAAGGTCATGGTCACGACGTCGGCCGTCGGCTCCTGCAGCTGTTCGCGATGGACTCGGCCCAGGTGGAGATCTCCGACCACGGCCGGAAGTCGCCGTCGGGCGCGCGCACGAGGGCCACCAGGGCCTTCTCGCTGATGCCCAGGTCCGAGCCCTCGATCTTGCCCGCGAAGAGGCGATGACCGCGCGCGCCGATGCGCTTGACGACGCCGGCCACCTCGGCCGGGTTCTCGAGCGGCTTGGGCGGATCACCGACGGGACCGCTGGAGAAGAGCCACACCGGCTAGCGCTTGAGCTCACCCTCGTGGACCTCGACGAACTCGCGGGCGGGACGCAGCCAGTGGCCGGCGTAGACGCCACTACCGAGGACGACCGCGTCGTACGGGCTGAGGGTCGCGACGTCCTCGATGCGCTTGATGCTCCACTTCGAGGCCGCTCGAGCGGATGCGAGGCCTCGATGACCTGGCCGATCTCCATGGTGGCACCGTGCTTGGAGGCGACGGCGACTAGGACCTTCATCAGATGGATCTCCGTGTCTGTCGGCGTCCTGCGCTGAGGTTGGCATGCACGGGACGGGCGCGTAGGGCCGAGCGTACCGTCCTCCGTGGGCCGCAGGGGGCCGTGCCGAGACGGGCGGTGTGCGGCGTCACAGCCGCGACACCATGCTCTGTCCAGACTACTGGCTCTCAGCTGCCCGATCGAGGATACGTGACCCCACCGCTCCGACCATCGCGACCGTCCCCACCCAGCCGGCCGCCCCGCGGATGGGGCGCACGCGAGCGCTGGTGCTGATGACGCGGCCCACGCAGCTCGCGCTCATCGCGGCGGTCTTCGCGAACGGCATCCTGCTCGCGTCGTGGCGCGATCCATCGCTGCACATCGAGCTCGGGTCGGTACTGGCAGCGTTGGCGCTCCTGCTGGTCACGGCCATCGCCGTCCACCTCGCCAACGAGAGCGCCGACGCCGCCACCGACCGCCTCACCGCGCGCACGCCGTTCTCCGGTGGCAGTGGTGCGCTCGACAGCCAGCGGCATGGGAGCGCGCGACGCCCCTGCTCATCGGGCTCTCGCTGGCCGTGGTCGCCGGAGTCGGCGTCGCTCGGTAGCCCTGGCCGGACTGCTCTCTCCGACTGCGGCAGGCCTGGTGCTGGTGGGGCTGAGCGGCGGCCTCGCCTACTCGCTGCCACCGATCGACGGCCATGCGACGCGGCTGGGGTGAACCGCTCAACGCCCTGTTCGGCAGCCTGCTGTTGCCGCTCTTCGGTGTCGCGACCGTGGCTGGACGGTTCGGCCCCGACGACGTCATCGCCTTCCTGCCCCGTTCCTGCTGGTCACGTTCGCCAGCGTGATGGCCACGGCCTGGCCCGACCGTGCTGCTGATGCCGCGACCGGCAAGCGTCACGCTGCAGGTGCGCCTGCGGCCTGCCCAGCTGCAGCGGATCGCAGACCGTTACGGTGGTCGCCTTCGTGATGGGCACGCTCGTCTCGGTCATGACCGGGGCCATGCCCCTGGCCCTGGCCGGGCTGCTGGTCGTACCGCTGCTGCTGGTCGGGCTGGGTCGCTACACCCGGGTCAGCTCGCCGATCGCCGAACGTGGCCGCGATGGTGGGGCTGACGCTGCTGACGACAGCGACGTTGCTCATCAGCCTCGCCGGCAACGAGAGGGTCGCGTGAGCCGTGCAGCGGGGACGCTCGCTGTCGAGTACCTCCTGGCCACGCGCGAAGGAGGCGATGCCGCACGTGGCCTGGAGCGAGAGCTGGCGCACCTGGACCCGGATGAGCTGGCCCGGGCGCTGGCGGATGACGACGCCCGGGTGGCGTTCTGGATCGATCTCTACAACGCAGCGGTGCTTGGGCAGCCCCGGCCTGACCTCCTGCACCTGCTGGCCCGGGAGCGGTTCTTCCGACGACCGTTGGTGACGGTGGCCGGCCAGGCGCTGTCGCTCGACACCATCGAGCACGGCCTCCTGCGCCGATCGCGCTGGAAGCTCGGGCTGGGCTACCTGCCATCGCTGCGTCCCTCCCCCTTCGAGCGAACACATCGCGTCGGATGGGTCGATCCGCGCATCCACTTCGCACTCAACTGCGCGGCCGCGTCCTGTCCCGCCATCGCGGCCTATCACGGCGATCAGCTCGATGAACAGCTCGAGAGGGCGACGCGCGCGTATCTGCGCTCCTCGGTCGTGACCGATCCCGGCGGCATCACCATCCCGATGTTATTCCTGTGGTTCATCGGCGACTTCGGTGGGCCACCCGGCGTGCGTCGCTTCCTGCGCGACCATGGCGTGGACGCCTGGGGCCGACGCCTGCGCTTCGCGAGTTGGGACTGGACACCGACGCCGGGTGCCTGGACACGTCTGGAGGCGGGGCCGGGCCGGACCGACGATGGAGCCTAGCCGTCGAGGTCCTCGAGACCCTCGGCGATATCCATGAGCTGCTCGGCGTCGCGGATGAGCACCTGGTGCTTCTCGGTGTCGAGCAGACCACGCCGGCGGAAGTCGGCCAGGGTGTGCGCCAGCGTCTCGCGCGTGGTGCCGATCATCTCGGCCAGCTCCTGCTGCGTGAGGCGGGCCTCGATGAGCATGCCGCGTGAGGTCTTGACGCCGAAGCGGCTGGAGAGGTCCATCAGCTTGCGCGCCAGACGCTGGCCGACACGCTGGTAGGCCATCGATTCGAGCTCCGATTCGGCATCGCGCAGCCGTCGTGAGAGGTAGCTGATGATGTTCACGCCGATGCTCGGGTAGCGCTCGACCAGCTTGCGCATCTCGTCTGGCGAGATGGTGCAGATGACCGCGTCGTCGAGCGTCTCGGCGAAGGCCTCGGGGATGGGCCCCTGGCCGAGCAGGCTCATGTCACCGAGGATGGTGCCCTTGTCGTAGATGTCGAGCGTGAGCTGCTTGCCATCGGGCGTGACGCGATAGACGCGCACCTTGCCCTTCTTGAGGATGTGGATGCGGTCGGGCGGATCGTCCGGCGACATGATGCGCTGGCCGGCGGTGCAGTGGGTCATCGTGGTCGCGTGACCGATGGCCATGATGTCGTCTTCGGACAGACCAGCGAAGAGGTCGATCTCCCGCAGCAGGCCGAGCTTCTCCTGCAGCGAGCGGCCCTGGGCGGCGGCGCTGGTCATGTCAGGCCTCCAGTCGCACGATCGTTCCCGTGGAGAAGAGCCTGTCCACGGTGAGGTCGATGCGCGCGTAGAGTGCCGCAGGCAGTCCGATGTCGGCAAGGTACAGATCGCCGACCCCCGCCCAGCCCGAGGCGGTCAGGAGGCCGACCTTGGGCAGCGCCAGCGTCATCGTGGCGCGGCTGCGAACGGCGACCTCGAGCCACGACCCCGGTGTCAGGGTCCATGCCCGAAGGGCATGTCGAGGCTGAGGATGCGGTCGGCTGCCGGCGGATGCGCTCGATGAGCGTGGCCACCTCGTCGTGGGGCGCGCCCCGGCCGCGGTAGCCGAGCACGGCGTCGATGATCAGGTCGGCATCGCGTAGCTCGTCGTCGAACTCGGCATCGGTGATGTCGTAGACGGCCATGCAGCAGGACACGCCCATCTCCAGCAGCGTCGCCAGCTGGTGCCGTCCGGCTTCGCTGAGCCGCGCGCGGGTCGGGCCAGCACGACTCGCACGTGCGCACCACGGTTGACAAGGTGGCGTGCCGCGACCAAGCCCTCCCCCGCCGTTGTTGCCGGGACCGACCGCCACCAGGACGCGACGGTCACGGAGATCCCCGTCGAGCTCGGCGGCGGCGACGGTGGCCAGGTGCGAGCCGGCCTGCTCCATCATCTGCAGTAGCGTGATGCCAAAGACGTCGACGGCCAGGCGGTCGACCTCGGCCATCTGCGGCGGCGGTGACCGCCGGTACGGACCCGGGCGGGATGCTCGGGATGCGGCCACGGTCGGTCGACTTCACGGAGGGCTGGACGGCGAGATCATGGGAGCCATGGTGCAGCCTCGCCTGGTCGGCCGCCGTGATGCACCTCACATCGACGAGGGTCGTGACAGCCCGCGCGACGGACGATCAACCGCGCACGACCCGCACCAGCACGCGGCCGATCACCAACGCCAGCAGGGCGTAGGCAAGCACGAGCGGGGGATCGTCCCATGGCCGCTTGAGCGGTACGAACCTCGCACCCTCGGCGCTGACCTCGATGTAGCCGAGGGGTCGTGACAGTGCACCACCCCCGGCCCCGGCACCCCCGCCGACCATCCCGGCGGCACCCTCCTCGTCAGAGCCCGCTTGCTCCTCCGCGCCGATGCCCTCGCTGGTTCCGCCGCCGGCCCCGGCCCCGATAGCGACCTGGGCCACGGGGATCACGGTGCGGCCTTCCTGTTCGACCGGCTCGCCGAACACGGCCGTGGCGCCGGCATGCTGGCCGATGCGATCGGCGACCTGCGCGAGCAACCCGGCAGCTCCGGCCGCCGCGGCCCCCTGGGCATCCTCGTAGGCCTGATCCAGCTGGTCGGTCATGTCTTACCTCCTTGTTCGGTCCACCCAACACACGAGTGTCCGTGCCGCATAGCATGACGCCATGATCGACCCGCGCAACCGACCTGCGCTGCTGGGCTCCCTCATCGCCGGCGCTGGCCTTGTTCGTCGTGCTCTGGTGGCTGGGACTCTCACCGTTGCTGGCCTGGATGGCCGGCTGGACCCTGCCGACCTTCGCCATGTACGGCATCGACAAGCGACAGGCACAGGAAGGCGGCTGGCGCGTGCCTGAGGCGCTACTCCACGGCCTGGCCCTGATCGGCGGCGTGCTCGGCGCGTGGGCCGGCCGATATCGTCTTCCATCACAAGACCCAGAAGCCGGTCTTCACGGTGGTGCTCGTCGCGGCCAGCATCGTGTGGGGCGCCATCGCCGTCTGGGCCATCGTCGACTGACGCCTGCGCTGTCGCTCTCGCGGGCGCACAATCGAGCCATGCAGAGCACTCTTCGCGCCCTATCGGCGCTCGCCTTGAGCGGCCTGATGACCCTCGCCGCCGTGGCGGCCTTGACAGCCCGGGACCAACTCGTCATCACCGACGTCGATGGCAACGACGTGGTCATCGAGGACATCTCGCAACGTGGCCACGCTCGGCGGCGTCTTCACCGAGACCGCCTACGCGCTCGGCGCCCAGGACCACATCGGTGCCATCGACGCCTCGAGCTTCTACCCGCCAGAGGCGCTCGACGGAGAAGCCCAACTTCGGCTACTACCGGTTCCTGTCGGCCGAGCCGGTGCTGGCCCAGGACCCCAGCCTCATCATCGGCAACGAGGAGACCGGCCCGCCCGAGGTCGTCGCCCAGCTGCGCGACGCGGGCGTGCCCATCCTGCTGCTGCCGGACAACAACGACGTACAGGCCGCGCGCGACCTCATCACCACGCTCGGCGCGATCTTCGAGCGCGAGACAGCCGCCGAAGTCCTCGTCGCCCAGCTCGATGCCGACGTGGCCGCGGCAGAGGCACTGGTGGCCGGAGCGACCAGCAGCCCGCGCGTGCTCTTCGTACTGCAGCCACCCGAGGCGCCGATGCTGGTGGCCGGAGCGGTCACCGCGGCCGGCTCGATGATCGAGCTGGCGGGTGGCAGCAATGTCTACCCCGGCTTCTCCGGCTACATCCCCATGACGCCCGAAGGCATCGTCGAGACCGTGCCCGAGGTCATCCTGACCACGGAGGCCTCGGTCGAGCGGCTGGGTGGCTGGGACGCGGTCATGGAGCATCCCGGCATCGGCCAGACCCCGGCTGCCGACGATGATCGCATCGTGGTCATGGAGGACCTCTACCTGATGGGCTTCGGGCCGCGCACCGGCCAGGCCATCGCCGACCTCGCGCTGCTGCTGCATCCGGAGCTCGCACCGTAGACCGCACGGGGCTGCGGCTCACCGCTCTGGCCATCGTCCTGCTCGTGGCCGTGGTGGTGGCCATGGGCATCGGCGCCGTGGCCATCTCCCCCGCGGAAGTGGTGGCCATCCTCATCGGCCAGACCGGCATCGACGCGCCCATCGAGTACAGCGAGCGCCAGGAGACCGTGCTCACGGCCATCCGCATCCCGCGGGTGCTGGCTACCGCGCTCATCGGGGCCGCCTGGGCAGCCGCCGGGGTGGCCATGCAGGGCCTCTACCGCACGCCCCTGGCCGACCCGGCCCTGGTGGGCATCGGTGGCGGCGCCGCGCTCGGTGCCGCGCTGGGGACCGCGGCCGCGGTGTCGCTGGGGGTCGTGGCGCAGTACGCCGGCACCGTGCTCGTCGTGGCGGCCGCCTTCGTGGCTGCCCTCATCGCTGCTGCCATCGTCTACCGCGTGGCTTCGTCCTCGGGGCGCGTGGTGGTCGCGACCATGCTCCTGGCCGGCATCGCGCTGTCGGCCTTCTTCGGCGCCGTGACCGCGCTGGTCGTAGCTGCCAGCCGCGCGCCAGAGCTCGGTACCGTGTCATTCTGGACGCTGGGCTCGTTCGCCGGCATCGTCGGCCGCGATGTCGTCGTCTCGGCGCTCGTGGTCATCCCCGCCGTCGTCGTGCTGGCCCGGCTGGGCCCCCGCCTCGACGCGCTGGCGCTGGGTGAGTCAGAGGCCGGCCATCTCGGCATCGACGTGACCTCGCTGACACTCGTGGTCAGCGTCATCTTCGCGCTGCTCACCGCGGTGGCCGTGGCCACGGCCGGCGTCATCGCCTTCGTGGCCCTGATGGTGCCCAGCCTGGTGCGCGGCTGGGTCGGCCAGTCCCAGCGGGCCGTGGCCATCGGTGCCGCGCTGCTGGGCGCGACCCTGCTGGTCATCGCCGACGTCCTGGCGCGCAGCCTCTTCTCGCCGGTCGAGCTCTCGATCGGCGTGATCACCACGCTGCTGGGCGCACCGTTCTTCCTGTGGCTGCTGCTGCGCGAACGGGGCCTGCTGGCACGATGACGTACACGGCGGTGGACATCGAAGTGCGCATCGGCGGGGCGACCCTGCTCGATGACGTCTCGCTCGAGGTCGCGCCCAGGCGAGATCGTGGCCGTGGCCGGACCCAACGGCGCAGGCAAGTCGACGCTCATCAGCGTGCTCGCGGGCGACCGGACGCCCGCCTCCGGGTCGGTCACGCTCGGTGGCCGCGCCCTCGGGGACTGGCCCAGGGGCGAGCTGGCCCGTCGTCGCGCCGTGATGAGCACCGACCGAGCGGTGGCCTTCGCCTTCACCGCGCGTGAGGTCGCGCTGATGGGCCGCATGCCGCTCCACGGGGGCGACCCGGACAAGGCCGACCATGAGGTCATCGCGGAGCTGCTCGCCGCGGTCGACTGCTCCCACCTGACCGATCGCGTCTACGCCACGCTCTCGACGGGCGAGCGTCAGCGGGTCCAGCTGGCCCGGGCCATCGCCCAGGTGACCGATGCGCAAGGGGTAGCCGCGACCCCGATCGCCGACGCCCCCGAGCGCTTCCTGTTGCTCGACGAGCCGACCTCCAGCCTGGACCCCGCACACCAGCACACCGCCATGCGCCTCATCCGACGCGTGGCCGACAACGGCCGTGGTGTCCTGGCCGTGCTTCACGACCTCAACCTCGCAGCGGCCTATGCCGACCGCGTGGTGCTCATGCACGACGCACGCGTGGTCGAGGCCGGCACACCGACGGAGGTCCTGCGCGCGGACCTCCTTGAGGCGGTGTTCGACGTCCCCATGCTCGTCATCCCGCATCCTCAGCTGTCGCATCCGCTGGTCATCGCCGAACCCCACGAAGGCTGATCGGCCGACGCATCCCGGCACCTGACGGTCCAGGCTGCGGTGTAGGCCGATAATCGCACATATGTTCTATAATAGCCTCCATGCCTGGACGGGACCAACGACGTACCAACGTCGCCTACTACCAGCGAAACCGAGACCAGGAAGTGAGACGCATCCGGCGTCGCCAGGACGTCACGAGAGACTACCTACGGCACCGGCGCGACCAACCCTGTGTTGACTGTGGCGATTCGTTCCGGGCGCACCAGATGGACTTCGATCACCGCGATCCATCGGCCAAGTCGTTCAGGCTGACCGCGGGCCGCGCCATGCTCATGCCCCGAGCGCGGCTTGACGCAGAAATCGCCAAGTGCGATGTCGTCTGTGCGAACTGTCATCGCGTGCGCACGCGGCTGCGCAGCCAAGCCCTAGACGAGCGACGGCTCATCGAGCGACCATCAGACGTTCTCGTGCGCAAGCGCCGCTACTGGCGCTCCCAAGCCCGGATGCTCGATGGGCTCAAACAGGGTGCGTGCGCGGATTGCGGGCGGCGGTACCGGCCGTTCGTCATCGACTTCGACCACCGAGATCCAGGGGAGAAGGAGTACACCGTGAGCCGGATGATCGGGCGTGCGGGTGACGCCAAGATCATGGCTGAGGTGGCCAAGTGCGATATCGTGTGTGCGAACTGCCATCGCGATCGCACGTATCGTCGACGCGAGGCGGGTTCTTCCTAGCGGGAGAAGCTCAGTTGGTCGAGCGCCAGCCTTCCAAGCTGGATGTCGCGGGTTCGAATCCCGTCTCCCGCTCCAATCCCTCTTCCCTCCCCTCAGATGGCTGCGCCGAGGCGCCTTGACGCTCCGCGTACGCGCGACCGAACCCCAGCGGCCACGTCCGTGCGAATCGGAGATGAGCGCGTTGAGACCGGACTGTGAGCAGGTCGAATTCCCCTCGCATGGCGTGAAGCTGCGCGGGAGGCTGTACCACGGCTCGGATGAGGCACGCAGTCCTGTCGTGGTCATGGCGCCCGGCTTCTCCGCCACGGTCAGCGAGATGGCGGCCGATCGGTATGCCGAGGCATTCGCCGACGCCGGCCTCCGCGTCCTCTTGTTCGACGACCCCAGCTTCGGTGCCAGTGATGGTGAGCCTCGCCACGAGATCGAGCCATGGGCACAGTCGTATGGCGATCTGGCAGCGGTGGCCTACATGCGGTCGCGCGATGACGTGGATCCCGGGCGGATCGACTGGACGGCCGGGCACACCCTAGCCTGGGTGGACCACCAGCCGGTGCCGGTGACCGCGACCCGGACGCTCACGTGTCATCGCGACGCTGGCGCCGGAACGCGTCGTAGAGCACGGCCGCCAGGAGGATCGAACCCTTGACCACGAGCTGCCAGAAGGCAGGGACTGGGACAGGATCATGCCGTTGTTGATGACGCCGATCAGCAGCAGGCCGATGAGCGTGCCCCAGAGCGTGCCCCGGCCACCCGAGAGGCTCGCACCGCCGAGGATGACCGCGGTGATGACGTCGAGCTCGAACGTCGTGGCCGCGGCAGGACGTGCGTTGCCTGTCCGCGCGGTAAGGACCAGGCCGGCGAGCGCCGCGGTCGCGCCGCAGACGACGTAGAACGACAGGCGCCAGCGATTGACGGCCACGCCCGAGAGGCGGGCGGCGCGGATGTTCGAGCCGATGGCGTAGGCGTAGCGACCGAACGGGGTCCTGGGCATCGCCAGGCCGATGACCACGAACGTGACGATGGTGATGACGACGATGAGCGGGATGCCGGGGTCGAAGAAGCCGTCGAGGATGGCACCGGTGCCGATGTCGGTCCAGGCCTCCTCGTTGATGACGATCTCGCGACCGTCGGATATGACGAAGGCCAACCCTCGGACGATGGACAGCATCGCCAGCGTGGTGATGAGCGGGTTGATGTGGAAATAGCTGATGATCGTGCCGTTGATGATGCCAACGAGGACCCCCAGCAGGATGGCCAGGAGGAACGCGATGGGGATGCCGGCGCCGGTCTCCAGCATCCAAGCCGCGAGCATGCCGGCCGCGGCCATCGTCGAGCCCACCGAGAGGTCGAAGCCGCCGCTGATGATGACGATCGTCTCGCCCGCCGAGGCGATGCCGACGACGACGACCGCCTTGAGGATGTTGGCGATGTTGCTCGCCGTCAAGAAGTACGGTGAATACCACGACAGGAAGACGAAGACGACGACCAACGCCAGGACCAGGCCCGGGTTGATCGAGGTCGCACCCTGACCGAAGAAGCGGGAGCGGGTGCCGGCCAGCGTGCTCGTGACCGTGCTCATGCGGAGCCGAGCCTCTCGCCGGTCATGTACTCCGCCATCAGCGCCATCGTGTGCTCGGGCGCCTGCGCATCGGGTACGAGCTGGCCTACGAGCTCGCCCTGTCGGAGGACGATGATGCGGTCGCAGACGTGCAGGATGTCCGTGAAGCGGTGACTCACGAGCAGGATGGAGACACCTCGCCCCTTGAGGCCCTCCACGAGGCCGAGCAGGACTTTGATCTTCTCGGCCGAGAGCGCCGCCGTCGGCTCGTCCATCAACAGGAGGCGCGGCTCGAACTGCAGCGCCCTGGCCACAGCGACCATCTGCCTCTCGCCGCCGGACAGATTGCCGGCCTCACGGTCGGGTTGCACGTCGATGCCGAGTTCATCGAGCATGCCGCGCGGCCTCGGCGGCCATGGCGTTGCGGTCGAGGTAGGTCAAGGGACCGAACCCTTTGCGGATCTCGCGCCCGAGGAAGATGTTGCCCGCGACGTCGACGTCCTCGGCCAGCGCGAGGTCCTGGTAGACTGATCTCGACGCCGGTCCGGCGAGCATCGAGGGGACTGTGGAAGTCGATCACCTCCCCGCCGAGGCAGAATCTCTCCCGACGAGGGCGGGTAGACGCCGGAGAGGATGCTTGACGAGTGTCGACTTGCCGGCGCCGTTGTCGCCGATGAGCCCGACTGCCTCGGACTCACCGATCTCCATGTCGACGTCGTGGAGTGCCACCAGCGGCCCGAATGACTTCGAGACGCCGGTGAGCTGAAGCAGCGGAGCCATCAGCGCAGTCCAGTCTGGTGTCGGGCGCGCCGCACGAAGCGACGCGCCCGCCTGGTCTATTCGGCCGGGTAGACCGAGTCGATCGTGTCCTGGGCGAGTATACTCGTGCGCCAGGTGCACCTCGTTCGGAACGGCCCCGCCGCCGAGGACGTCGGCCGCGATCGAATCGTCGTAGTCCGGGTACTTCTCAGGGAAGTAGGCCACGCAGCCGAGGAAGTTGTTCTCTTCCACCGGGATGCGCGTCGCCTCGATGCCGATCGTGTCGCAGCCGATGCCGACCGCAGCGCCCTCGCGACCACTCTGCGAGTACTCGCGCGTGCGACACCGTCGCTGCGGGCGTCGTCGATCGTCGCTGACAGGACGAACTCGGCCTGCGGATGGGCGGTCAGCCAGTCGGTCGCGATGCGGAGCGACTGCTCCGAGTCCTGCGCGTCGTTCAGGAAGCGATTGACGCGCTCCTCGGGGAAGGCGCCACAGACAGTCTGGACGCCGTCGGCGAAGCCCTGCGTACGCTGATTCGGTGCCTCGCCCTCCCCCGGGTTCACGCCCAGGAGCAGCCAGGTGTCGTCACAGCGACCGAGGTCGGAGGCCCACTGACCGGCAGCCTCGCCGCCGATGAACCCGCTGACCCAGTTGTCGGCGCCAAGGAAGATGGCGTTGGGATGGGCGACATCGATGCTCACGACGGGGATGCCGGCAGCATCGAAGATGGCCATCAGGGCCTCGGCCGAGCCCGCCTGCCAGTTCGACTCGACGACGAACGCCGGGTTCTGCTCGGCGATCGTCTCGGCGCAGGTGATCGCCAGCTGCGCGTCAAAGTTGTTGTCACAGTAGGCCACGTCGAAACCGAGCTCGTCAGCGAGGCGGTAGACGCCGTTGCGGATATCGGTCGAGAACGGGATGGCTGCTATCCCATCTGCGTAGCCGATGACCGTGCCCTCGGGGAAGGCGCGCGTCACGTCGGGGACGTAGGTCTGGCTGGCGTCGCCATCAACGACGTTGTACGTCGAGGTCTCGAAGTCGTACTGCCACAGATTGAGCTCTTCGGGCAGCAGGTTGCCCTCGATGCCCGCCTGCCGCTCGAGAACGAATTCCTCTTGCGCCATCGCAGTCCCGGGGACTGCTGCCAGCAGCGTGGCCGCGCCGATCAGGGCGAGCCAACGGCCGCCGCTTCGGAGAACAGTAGCCATCACGAGTGACCTCCTCCTGCTCCCGGGGCCTTGACATCCGCGGCAGGTGGCCGTCGCGTTGCCGGCACCTATGCGAACGTTTGCCTGAATTCGATTGCACCCGGGTTGGCGGGTATGCTAGCGTGGCGCCTGTTGGATGTCAACGAAGAAGAGCTGGGCGGCGAGGAGAAGGAGTAGTCATGGCTGAGATCCAGTCGTTCGAGACTAGCGGAGGCTCCGTGAGCGGCGACCTGCTCAGCGAGCGATTCGGAGATCGCCCTCTCAAGATCGGACTCCTCGCCTGTGGCTATTTCGAGTACTGGCGCATGTATGAAGGGCTGCGCGAGCAGGTCGCGGGGGACATGCAGACCATCGCCGACCGCCTGGGTACCACCCACGAGGTGGTCTATGCCGGGCTCACCGAGACCCTCGATGGCGCAGACCGCGCCGGCCGCCAGTTCCGCGAGGAGCATGTCGATCTGCTGATCGTGGCGGAGGGCACGTACTGTCCCGACTTCTTCGTCCATCAGGCCCTGCTACACGTATCCGACGACATCCCGCTGGTGATCTTCGCCTCGCAGGCACACGACCAGATCGACTTCTCGGCGGGGTATGACCAGTCCCTGCGCAACTCGGGCCCGATGGGCCTCGTGCAGCTCACCGGCGGCTTCCGCAAGATGGGCAAGTACCCGAACTACGAGGTCGTCGTCGGCTCGGTCCACGACGACGAGGTCTACCGCGAGATCGGCGAGATCATCCAGGTCCACACCACCCGACGGAATCTGCGCCACATGACCATCGGGACCGTGGGGCACGTCTTCCGCGGCATGTATGACTTCAACTTCGACAAGACGGACATCACCGGCAAGCTCGGCCCGCACGTGATGGACATCAAGATGGATCACCTGGTGGGGATCCTCGACGCCATCCCGGAGGACGACCCACGGATCGGGGAGCTCGCCGACAAGGTGCGCCGGGACTACGTCGTGAAGGACCTCGATGACGAGGCCATCGCCCGATCCGCACGCCTCGGTCTGGCGCTCGTCGAGCTCGTCGATCGCTTCAATCTGGACGGGCTCGTCCTGCTCGGCCAGCACCTCATCGAGGCGCGCGCGAATGCCGCGGTCTACCTCGGCCTCTCCGAGCTGCTCCTGGCCGACCGGGCCGTCTCGGTCACCGAGGGCGACGTCATCGGCTGCGTTACCTCCAAGATCCTCAAGGACTTCGCCGGCACCTCCCCGTTCTTCGGCGAGTGGGAAGAGATCGACGTGGGCATGAACGCGGTCATGCTGCTGGGCCACGGGTTCATCGATCCGCGCGCGACGCGCAAGGACCGCCCGGTGATCGTCAACCCGGCCTGCGAGAACTGGGGTTTCGAGGGCGATTCACTCGGGTTCGAGGCCACCTATCCACCGGGGCCGGTGCACGCTCGCCCACGGCATCCACGATGTCGACGGCTGGCGGATGATCGTCAGCTCCGGCGAGATCCTCGACACCGAGCCGCTCCATATCAACGAGTCGTCGCTCATCGTCCGCGTTGACAAGCCGGTGAAGCAGTACTTCCGGGAACTCGTCGAGCTGGGTTACACGCACCACATCATCGCCGTGAGCGGTGATGTGACCGCACAGGTCGAGATGTTCGCCCGCCAGGCCGGGATCCGCGTCGACCGGCAATGAGGATCGCCTAGGCCGCGTGCCGCGGCCGGCATCGGCCTAGGTCCCGGGCAGGAACCCCAGGTGAGCGCCGCCGTCGACGTCGAGCGCGTTTCCGGTGGGGAAGCCAGCCTCGTCGGCCAGGAGGGACTCGATGGCCGAGGCCACGTCGGCCTCGGTAGGTGGCGAGTCAGCGAGGCGATCGCCCCCAAGCCCTCACTGATGCGCTCTCGGTCCACGGACCCGTAGCCGAAGATGAGCCCGGGCCCGGCCCGGGCGCTGGCGCTGGCGCTGGCGCTGGCGCTGCGGCAGCGTACGTCTCGGCAGCGCCTGTCAGGCCGACCCGTCTCGCAAGACGCGCAGCGTCGGATGTTGGTGGACATCGCATTCGAGGACAAGGACTAGCGTCGATGACGCTCAGGACTGTCCCGATCGGCTCGCCTTGGAACCGAGCGTTCGCCGAGCGGCTGGAGACCCCAATCCAGACACCATAACTGGACATGAAATGCTCGGGCCTCTGAGCACGGTGCCACTGCGCTCAGGCGTATCGGCCTTCCAAGCTGGATGTCGCGGGCTCCAATCCCCTCTTCCGCTCCAATCCCCTCTTCCGCTCCAATCCCCTCTTCGGTGATACTGCATGGTGCAGTGGGTCTCGGGCCGCGGCTGACGGTACGCTATGCTGCCATCAAAGGCAGATCGAACGGTGAGATCAGATCCTTGCGGGGACGCTCACTGACGGGTGTGCCACGCGAGCGGATCAGGCCGTGATAGCCGGCGCCGGATCGGAGCCCGCACCCATCCCACCGCTTGCCGATGTCCCGATCGGTGTCAGTCCTGCGACAGGCACAGCCGGGCTCGACAAGTGACATGGAGACCCAAGGAAGGACTCGATGAAGAGACCAGTAGCTGCGCTCCTCGCGAGCACACTCGCGACAGCGATCGCCCTCAGTGGCAGCCTGTCCATCGTGGCGGCGGCGACAGATGACGCCTCCGACGCGACCATCAACATCGGCTCGCTCTACGAGCCCCAGAACCTCGATAACACCGCCGGAGGCGGCCAGGGCGTCACCGAAGCATTCACCGGGAACGTCTACGAGAGCCTCTTCCAGCTCACCGACGACGGCGACGTCGTGCCGTTGCTGGCCGAGGGCTACACACTGAGCGATGACGCTCTGACGTATACCTTCCAGCTCAGGCCGGGCGTCAACTTCCATTCCGGCAAGCCGGTCACGTCGGAGGACGTCAGGTTCAGCATCGAGCGCGTCTTCGCCCCTGAATCGCAGTCAGCACGGCGGTCGAGCTTCGGCGCCATCGCCAGCATCGAGACACCGACTCCGGACACCCTCGTGGTGACGCTGGAGAGTCCATCGATCTCGTTCATCTACAACCTGACCTACGTCTGGGTCATGAACAAGGACGCCACGGACTTCACGACGACCGAAGACGGCACCGGTCCCTACGTGCTGGACGACTGGACGCGCGGTAGCGCCCTGGCGCTGCGCCGCTTCGACGACTACTGGGGCACCCCTGCGGCCAACAAGGAAGTCGTCTTCAACTACTTCACCGACGCCACAGCCCTCAGCAACGCGCTCCTCACCAACGCCGTCGACATCGTCACGAACGTCCAGAGCCCGGACGCGCTGGGCCTGTTCGAGGACAACCCCGACTACGTGGTCAACAACGGCACTTCCACGACCAAGGAGCTGATGGCCTTCAACGATCGCGTCGAACCGTTCGACAAGGTCGAGGTACGCAAGGCGATCTACTCCGCCATCGACCGCGCCAAGCTGCTTGATGCCGTCTGGGGCGACAAGGGCACACTCATCGGCTCGATGGTCCCGCCAACGGATCCCTGGTACTTGGACCTCGTGGACGAGAACCCGTACGATCCCGAGCTCTCGCAGCAGCTGCTCACCGATGCCGGGTACCCCGATGGCTTCGAGTTCACGCTCGACACACCGACGTACGATCCTCATCCACTGGTGGCGGAGTTCATCAAGAGCGAGCTGGCCAAGATCGGCGTGACCGTCAATATCAACCCCATCACGTCAGACGAGTGGTACTCGAAGGTGTTCCAGGCGCAGGACTTCGAGGCGACGCTGCAGGAGCACGTCAATGACCGCGACGTGGTCTGGTACGGCAACCCCGACTTCTACTGGGGCTACGACAACCCGCAGGTGACGGCCTGGGTGGCCGAGGCCGAGGCGGCCACGACCGTCGAGGAGCAGACGGAGAAGCTCAAGCTCGTCAACGAGCAGATCGCCAAGGATGCGGCCAGCGTCTGGCTCTACCTGTACCCACAGCTGGTGGTGGCCTCCGCGGACGTCAGCGACTATCCCATCAACGGCCTTAACTCGCAGTTCCCGGCCTACGGCATCGTCAAGGGATAGCGAACGATCAGGGTCCCGACGCACCCGCGGCGGGACCCTGGCGAATCACCCATGCTGAGCCTGGAGGGGCAGCGAGGCTAGCGCAACATGGCTCAGTACCTACTCCGCCGCACCGCCATCCTCGTGGGTTCGCTGTTGATCGCGATGGTCGCGATCTTCCTCCTCCTGCGAGCACTGCCGGGCGACCCGGCCAACGCGCTGCTAACGATCCAGGCGACACCCGAGCAGATCGCCGCAGCGCGGGCCCAGGTAGGGGCTGACCTTCCGCTCTGGGAGCAGTTCATCGACTGGTTCCGAGGCATGATCACCCTGGACTTCGGGAGCTCCTTCATCAGCACGTTGCCGGTGGCGCCCGAGGTCGCGTCCCGGTTGTCGGTGACCATCCCCCTCACCTTCCTCGCCTTCGGGCTTGCGTTCGTGCTGTCGCTGATCATCGGCTTCATCGCCGCGTACAAGGCGGACCGTTGGTACGGTGCCGCGCTTTCCACCTTCTCGCAGCTCTTCATCGCCATCCCGGCGTTCTGGGTGGGCATCCTGCTCATCGGTGTCTTCTCGCTGCGCTTCCGCGTCCTGCCGGCGGGCGGCTTCCCGCGCGATGGTTGGTCCGACCCCGGGGCAGCGCTCACACATCTCGCGTTGCCGGTGCTGACCATCGCGCTGGTGATGGCCGGCTCGCTCTCGCGCTACGTCCGCAGCGCCACCATCGACGTGATGGGCAGTGACTACCTGCGCAACGCTCGGGCCATGGGCTCGACGATGAACGTGGCCATGCTCCGCCACGGTCTGCGCAATGGCGCCATCCCGGTCGTCTCCATCCTCGGTATCGAGCTCGCCACGACCTTCCTGGGAGCCGTGGTCATCGAGGCCGTCTTCGCACTTCCGGGGCTCGGCAGCATGCTGCTCAAGGCCATCGCACAGCACGACTACCCCAATATCCAGGGCATCCTCTTCGTAAGTACCTTGCTGGTGCTCAGCGTCGGCTTCCTCGCTGACGTGGCACAACGCGTCATCGATCCGCGCTTGCGCCACAGGACGCGATCGTCGTGAGCGCGCCGCGTGAGCTGGGGGAACTGGCCGAAGCCGATCAGCTCGAGCCGCAGGCTCCCGCCGAACGCGCCCGCAAGCGGCGCTCGCTGCTGCTCATCCTGGGCCTGCTCATGGTCTCCGCCATCGTGCTCATCGCCGTCGTGTCGATCGTGTGGCTGCCGTACGACCCGAGCGACACATCGGGCAGCCGCCTCGAGAGCCCGTCACTCGCACACTGGCTGGGCACGGACCGGCTGGGCCGGGACCTCTTCACGCAGATCATGGTCGGTGCTCGCATCGCCATCATCGTCGGCCTTGGGGCCGTGGCCGTGGGTGCTGCAGTGGGTGTGCCCATCGGCCTAGGTGCCGCTTTCGCACACGGCTGGCTGGATGACGTGCTGTCCGCGGGTATGGACATCATGATCGCCTTCCCACTGCTCCTGCTGGCCATGCTCTTCGTGGCCGTGACCGGAGCCTCGCTGCTCACGGTGACGGTGGCGATCGGGCTGGCCGTATCAGCGATCGTGGCCAGGCTCACCCGTGTCGTCTCCAAACGAGTCCTGGCGCAGCAGTACATCACGGCCGCGCGCACGTCCGGCACTGGCTCGCTGGGCATCGTCTGGCAGCATGTGCTGCCGAACATCTGGCCCACCATCAGCGTCAACCTGGGCCTGCTCTTCGGCGTCGCCGTCCTCGCCGAAGCGAGCCTCTCGTACCTGGGCCTGGGTGCGCCACCGCCCAACTCGTCCTGGGGTCGCCTGCTGGAGGAGGCCCAGAGCACGGTCGTGACGGCGCCGCTGGGAGCGATCGCTCCGGGTGTCGTCCTGGTCATCCTCGTCATCGGCGTCAACCTGCTGGTCGACGGGCTACGCGACGTGGCGGATCCGACACAGGCTCGGACACGATGAACCTGCTGGAGGTCACGTCGCTCGGTGTCACCTCGGCCGACGATCTCCCGCTCGTGCGGGATGTCTCGTTCACGGTCGCACCGGGTGAACGCCTCGGACTCATCGGCGAGTCCGGCTCGGGCAAGTCGCTCACGGCGTTCTCCATCATCGGCTTGCTGCCGGCAGGACTGAAGGCGACTGGCAGCATCGTGCTCGACGGCACCCAGGTCGTGGGCGCCCCGGAGAAGCAGCTGGTGCCGCTGCGCGGCAGGGTCGGCGCTTTCATCTTCCAGGAGCCGCTGACCGCGCTGGACCCGCTGATGAAGCTTGGCAAACAGGTGGCCGAGCCCATCGCGCGCCACCAGAGCCTGCGCGGATCGACCCTCAAGCGGGCCGTGCTGGACGCACTCGAGGAGGTCCACCTGCCCGAGCCCGAGCGCATCGCCGATTCGCGCTCCTACGAGATCTCCGGCGGACAGCGGCAACGCGTCGCCATGGCCATGGCGCTCGCGTGCCGTCCGCGACTGCTGATCGCCGACGAGCCCACCACCGCGCTCGACGTGACCGTCCAGTCCGATGTACTCGATCTGCTCGATCAGCTCGTGGCCGACCGCGACATGGCCATGATCTTCGTCAGCCACGACCTGGCCATCGTCTCGCGCATGACCGACCACGCCCTGATGATGCGGGCCGGCGAGGCGATCGAGCGCGGGAGCGTCGGTCAGCTCCTGGCCTCACCCCAGCAACCCTACACGGCGGCCTTCGCTGCGAGCGCGTACGAGATGGAATCCGGGTTCGTCGCGGCCCTCGACCAGAGCCGAGACGAATGACCCCGATCCTGAGGCTCGACAACGTGAGCTTCGCGTACCGGGGTGCCCAGGCCGGGCAGCATGCCGTGCGGGACATCTCGTTCAGCATCGAACCAGGCCAGAACACCGGCCTGGTCGGCGAGTCCGGCTCCGGTAAGACGACGCTGGTCAGGTTGCTGCTGGGCCTGCTGCGACCGACCACGGGCCACGTCGTCTTCGATGGGGTGCCGCTCGATCTGGGGAACCGGGCCCAGGTGCGAACGTTTCGCCGCAGCGTGCAGACCGTCTTCCAGGACCCCTACTCGTCCCTGGACCCGCGGCAGCGCGTCGGTCGCATCGTCGGCGAGCCGGTGCGGTCGTTGCGCATCGCGAAGGGGCGGGAGGCAGATGCACTTGTGATCGGCGCGCTACGGTCGGTGGGACTGTCCGCTGATGTCGCTTCCCGCTACCCACACGAGTTCTCGGGCGGGCAGCGCCAGCGCATCGCCATCGCCCGGGCCATCGTCAGCCGACCTCGCGTCCTCCTGGCCGACGAGCCGGTCAGCGCCCTTGATGTCATCACCCGTGGCCAGGTGATCGACCTGCTGGAAGAGCTACGCGAGGGCCGGGACCTGACCGTGCTCATGGTCTCCCACGACCTCGGCGTGGTCGGGGCGCTCTGTCAGCGCACCATCGTCCTGAAGGCAGGGCGGATCGTCGAGCAAGGGACGACGTCAGGTGTGTTGGGGGCACCGAGCGAGGCGTACACGAAGCAACTCCTGGCGGCAGTGCCGCGGCTACCGCAGATCTGACCAGGCCGGCTGCGATCGACGCCGATCCGTCACAGCTCGGGAGCGGTCGTGGGCACGGTTCGCGCGCGAGCCTGCCGCTCGAACGCGTGGGCGACGGTCAGGACGGTAGGCTCGTCATAGGGCGACCCGAGGATCTCCAGCCCCACTGGCAGTCCTGTCGCAGTGGCGCCCGCTGGCACGGTGACGGCGGGCAAGCCGGCCTGCGGGGCGATCATCGTGTTGGTCGGAAACGCCTCCACTGTCCAGCGGCCTGCGTCGAGTTCGGAGCGCGTGGGTGCCACGACCTGGACTGACGGGTACACCAGGACAGAGACGGAGGCCTTGGCCATGACGTTGACGACCGTGCGCTGGAAGCGCTCCCTCGCGGCCATCTTCGAGTAGTAGTCCGGGTCGTCCGACGGCACCACGGGCCCTTCCGACATGGCCTTGAGCCACTCCAGGGCCGGGTGGTACCGGCCATCGCGAACGATGGCCTCGATCGTGGCGTACGGAAGGCTGGGCCGGGCAGCCAGGAACCGGTCGAGGTCGTGACGGCTGTGCGTGAGGTAGAGGGCGGTGGATGCCAGCCAATCATCGAGGTCCGGGATGTCCACGTCGACCAGCGTGGCCCCGGCGTCGGTCATGACGTCGAGGGCCTGCTCGATGACCTTGGTGACCGCCGCTCGGTCGGAATCGGCCGAGCCGGCGAAGACCTGGCGGAGCACGCCGATGCGCGAACCCTGCAGCGCGCCCGCATCGAGCAGGCCGGCATAGCTGGCGGGTGGACGAGCCGCCACGTACGCGGACGTGTACTCGTCATCAGGGTCGTAGCCGACGATGGCATCGAGCAGGAGCGCCGCGTCCCTCACGGTCCGCGCCATCGGGCCGACAGTGTCAAGGAACGAAACGAGCGCGGACACGCCCTGGCGGCTGATGAGCCCCGGCGTCACCCGAACGCCGACCAAGCCGTTGAACGATGCGGGGACCCTGATCGAGCCCCCGGTGTCGGCGCCGATCCCGACGAGCCCCAGGCTGGCGGCAAGGGCTGCCGCGGTCCCGCTGCTAGAGCCGCCCGCGTCCCGATCGAGGTCATAGGGGGTTCGGGTCACCCCGGATCGCGATGAGAACGAGAACCATGACGTGGCGAAGTCGGGCAGAGTCGCCTTGGCCAGGACGACAGCACCCGCCTCCTTCAAGCGCGCGATCACGGTCGCATCGGCCTCGGGGATGTAGCCCTCCATGGCTACCGAACCGAACGTCGTCGCGATGCCCGCGGTCTCGACCTGGTCCTTCACCAGCACAGGGACCCCGTGCAGCGGGCCGGCTAGGTGGCCTTGCCGGGCCAGCTCGCGGTCGAGCCGGTCGGCCTCGCGCTGGGCCTCCTCGTTGATGGCAAGGATGGCGTTGAACGCCGGGCCGTGACGATCGTAGGCCTCGATCCTCGCGAGATAGCCCTCGACCAGCGACCGCACCGTCAACTGGCCTCGCATGAGTGCGCGATGGACGTCGTCGATCGTTGCTTCGACGAGCGGAATCATCTGACCGTCCACGCTTCCTCCTCCGGTGTCCTGCAAGTCTGCCACTCGCTCGCGACTAGGCGACCGGCACGCTCACGACCGAGGTTGACGCACCGAAGCCACATGGAGTCTGACCTCCAGCCCTTTGCGTCGGCGCAGGCCGGGCGGAGACTGGAGCCAGTCAGGAGGGAGACCGATGCAGCAGACGGACCTGAACCGGGAAGGCGTGGCCGCGCGCTAAGAGCGAGTGCTCGACCGGCGCGTGCGAGAGGCCATGCGTCGCGGGTTCAACCAGATGAACAAGGGCATGGTGCCGCTGTGGTGCCTCGGCCTGGCGCGGCTGATGAACACGTGGCCGGACGTCGGTGGCCGCGTCCTCGTGCTCGAGCACGTCGGCCGGAAGAGCGGCACGCCGCATCGGACACCGGTCAACTACGCGAACATCGGCGGCGAGGTTGAACCGTACTGGGTCTCGTGAAGACGCACTGGTACCGCAACCTCCTCGCTGCGCCCGAGGTTGCCATCTGGCTGTCCGACGGTCGCTGGCTCGCACATGTGGAGGACGCTTGACCCGACCCTCGCAGTAGAGGCCCTGTCGGCAGCAGCCGCGACAGTCCCACCCGAACCAGGCAACGAATTCGCGATGTTCCAGTTCAACCTGGAACAGATCCTCGATTGGCTACGTGTTCAAGCTGTGATGGGGCCGAAATCGCCAGACTCGAGTGGCAGTTTCTGTCTCTGCTGGTACACGGTGACGATTCTGCGGACCTTGCGTTGCACCGAGAGCTCGCCCGAAACCCAGCCTTCTTCGTGGAAGTCGTCTCGGCCGTGTTCAAGGCCAACCGGGAGGAGGCTCGTGAGCCGACTGATCAGGCATTGCGATGGCTCGGAGAGGCTACGAGTTGTTGGACAGCTGGAGAGTCGTCCCGGGTGTTGAGGAAGACTCCGTCGACTCGGATGTCCTCGAATCATGGGTCGCTGAGGCGAGAGAGCTGCTGAGAGAAGCTGATCGCTCCGAGATCGGCGAGCAACGGATCGGCCACATCCTGCGGTATGCGCCAAAGGGCAGTGACGGTCTCTGGCCCCACGAGGCTGTTCGCGACCTACTCGAGGAGATCGAGAGCCGCGACGTAGAGACTGGGCTCGCAATTGAGTTGCGGAACAGCCGCGGAGTGACCACGCGCGCCCCACTTGAAGGAGGGGGCCAGGAAAGGGAACTCGTCGCACAGTACAGCGACGCAGCGGACGTCCTGGCTGGCAGATGGGGCTGAACCTCCGTGGTCTTGCGGTCCATCGCAGACAGCTACGAAGCCGAAGCCAGAGACTCGGTCCTGGAATCCGAGCTCATGTCGGACCAGCGAGGAGCCTGGTCGTTCGATCTCGACACCAGAGGCTTGCTGGAGAGCGCGGCCAGACCTCACGTGTGGCAATCCAGTGCCTTGGCCAGACGATAACTGGACACAATCCGGTCGAACGCCAAGCATGGTGCCACAGCGCAGGCGCATCGGCCTTCCAAGCTGGATGTCGCGGGTTCGAATCCCGTCTCCCGCTCCACTCCGCTGTTTCACTCGGCACGAAGCTAGCGACCCGTGGCGCGGCCGAGCGCGTCGGCGAGGCCGTCACTGAGGCGCTGCACATGGACGCCATCGGGGTCGTTGTCCGGGTCGATCTCCGTGACGAGGATGGCCAGCGCGTCGGGTGCGGCCAGTAGTCCTGCGAGCACCTCGATCGCATCGTCGAGCGAAACACCCTAGCGACCGGCCGACCAGTCGTCGAGTGAGAGCCGGGCGGCAAGACCCGGCCTGATTTGCGTGTGCGACACTCGCGCCGATGAAGCCGATACCACTCCGCTCGGCGGCCTTGGCCGGCCTCCTCGCCGCGTCGCTCGCGGGCTGCACGCTCCTCGAGGACGATCCGACCGGGGCCGCCATCGACCGGTTCCTGGCCGGCGCCTCACAGCCACCGCAACTCCGCGGCGTCGACCTGGGCTTTCTCACTCCGGAATCGGGCACGTTCTGCGCCGCAGTCGCCAGAGTCCCGCTGCGCTGGACGACCGACGCACTGGTGCCCATGCAGATCTGGGTCGACAGTTTCGGATCGGCCACCGAGATCCTTGAGGAGGCCGGCCCGGCCGTCGACGAGCTGCTGGCCTTCACCCGGGCCCGATTGCAGTGGAGCCTGGGCGGACGTGACGAACGCCCCACCTGGGACGAGGCGCTCGATGTGGCCGCCGTCACCGTGTCGGAGGTGGCCATCGCCTCATGCCCGGATCTGCCCTTGGCTATCGGTCCAGATGGGATCTCCGACATGCCCATCGGCTGGCGGGAGCTTGACGACGATGAGGTGGCCGCAAACTGCGCGTCGATCAGGTCTCGACTCGAGCGCGACATCGACGAGTTCCAGGCCTCATACGGGAGGGCACCGCGCCACCAGATCGAGATGGAGACGATGATGCCGTTCTTCGTGGCCTCCGGCTTCCATGGCGTGGGGGCGGATGCGGACGGAAATGCGGTCGCCGTCGCGGTACGTGGAGGCGCATGTGAGGGCAGCGCAAGGGAAGGAGCCGGGTGATGCGACGCTCGCGAACCGATCGAAGTGGTGTGGCGGCGCGCTACGAGCGCGTCCTCGATCCCGAGGCGCTCGAAGCCATGCGGCGCAGCTTCAACCTCATGAACAAGGGCATGGTCCCGCTATGGCGATTGGGTCTGGCCCGGATGATGAACGTCTGGCCCGCGGGCTTTGGCCGCATCCTCGTCCTCGAGCACGTGGGACGGCGCAGCGGGACGAACTACCGGACGCCGGTCAACTTCGCGATGGTCGGCGATGACCTCTACTGCGTGGCCGCGTTCGGAGAGCGCACGCACTGGTACCGCAACATCCTCGCTGCGCCCGAGATCGCGGTGTGGCTTCCGCATGGGCGCTGGGTGGCCAGCGCCGAAGATGCCTCGGATGATCCGCGACGCCTTGCGCTGATGCGGCGGGTGCTCCTCGACTCCGGCTTCGCGGCGCCCCTGGTGGGACTGTACCCGCGTCGGATGAGCGACGAGTCCCTGGCCGAGGCGACGTCGAGGTACCGCCTGCTGCGCATCCACCCCCGGTACAAACAGGTGGCGGCCGACGGCCCTGGTGACCTGGCCTGGGTGTGGATCGTCGTGGCAACCCTGCTGGCCGCCATCATCCTGGGCGTGCGTCTTGGCAGGCACCGGGTCAGAAGACCCATCGGGCAAGTACCGCGGGCAGGTGGCCCTTCTGTGGCGGACTAGAATCGGGATAGCGCACGAGAGCACCGACTCGCGAGGGGCGACCGGCCCCGGGAGGAGATGATGGCAGGTCAACGAACCCTGTTCGGAGGGCTGGCCATGGCGGGAGTGGCGACCGGAGTGACGCTGGCCATCTCTCGTGCGGTCGCACACCGGAGCGCGGCGCGTTTCTACCACCAGACCGGCCCACGCGTCGGTGCCCTGCGCCTGGGCGCCGCCTATTGCGGCAGCCCGACGGTCTTTCATCGGAGCGAAGCAAGCCAGACGTTGCACTCGGCCTCGCTCGAGGCCGTGCGCGAGTACCTGCCCACCGATGAGCTCCACCCCGTGCGCCTTCCCGGCGAGCGGGCGGTCATCGCCATCGGCGCGTTCCGCCATGACCAGATCACGTCGAACGGCGTCGTCGGGGAAGCCCTGCTGCCCTACGGCGAGGTCATGGTCGCGGCGCTGGTGACGCGGCGCCCGGCACGTCCACTGCTGCCCCTGGTCGCACCCGGGCTCAGGGGCGTCCGATTCGGCGCATTCGTGCTGCACCTGCCGGTGACCCATCGGCCGGCGCGCGACGGCGGACGGCTGGTGTGGGGCTATCCCAAGTTCATCGCCGACATGGAGTTCGAGGACTCGATCGAGACCCTGCGCTGCAGCCTGGCCGAGGGCGGCCGGCACATCCTCACCCAAACCATCCGACCCGGGGGCCAGCCCGCGGTCCTGGGTGGGTCGATGAGGCTCTACTCCGCCCTCGACGGGGAGTTGCTCGCCCTCGACGTACCCATGAGCGGCATCGCCCGCCAGCGTTGGGGGCCAGGAGGTGGTCACCTGGAGCTGGGTGGCCACCAGGTCGCCGACGAGCTGCGAGCGCTCGAGATCAGCCCCGAGCCCTTCCTGTCTCGGCGCCTCACGGAACTGCGCCTGGCGATGACCTACGGGCAGGCCATCGGACCGGCCCGCCAGTACCTGGGCTACATCGGCGAAGATCGCGACCTGGGCCGCTACGTCGTGCGCTACCCGAACGAGGCGCCCATCGACATGTACGCACCGTTCGCCGAGACGGCCGGCCCAGGCCACGTGGTCGGGGCGATGACCCCGGCGAAAGCCTAGCAACGAGCCGGAGGCGGGGCGCTGCCCCGGCCCCGTGAGGTCGCCGACGGTGGCGGCGCCGACTGCGAGAATGGCGAGGTGCGCAGCCAGATCACGACCCCCACGAACCAGCGGCTGCCCCCCGCTGCAGCTGCTGACGCGGTGTTCACGTTCCGGGGCGCGACGGTCACGTTCGGCGACGCGCGCGTCCTGCGCGATATCGACCTGGAGGTCCCGGGTTCCGGCGTCACCGTCGTGCTCGGCCCGTCTGGCTCCGGCAAGTCCACGCTGACGCGGCTCTGCAACCGGCTGCTCGATCCCACCAGCGGCACGGTCAGCCTGCGCGGCGTGGACGTGCGCGAGCTCGACGTGCTCGAGCTACGGCGCACGGTGGGCATGGTCTTCCAGCGACCGACCCTGTTCGACGGCGACGTCCGCGACAACCTCGAGGCCACCGGCGTGACCGACAGCGGTGCTCATGCCCAGGTGCTGGTCTCGGTGGGGCTGGATGCCGGCTATCTCGAGCAGACCGCGTCGACGCTCTCCGGTGGTGAGGCACAGCGGGTCTGCCTGGCGCGCACGCTGCTGATGCGACCAGGGGTGCTGGTCGCCGATGAGCCCACCGCTTCGCTCGACGAGGCTTCGACGAGGCTGCTTGAGGACCTGGCCCGCGACCTGGCCGACGGCGGCGTGCCCATCCTCTGGGTCACGCATGACCTCGCCCAGGTCGAGCGCATCGCCGACCACCGCGTGACCCTCGAGGCCGGTCGGGTGGTGACCACGTGAACGGGCCTGTCGAGCTTGGCGGCGTCCTCGCCTCGGGGCTGCTCGTGCTCATCGCGGTCGGCATCTCAGCCTGGGCCGGATTGGGCCTTGGGCGCGATCTCGTCGGCGCCTCGGTCCGGGCCCTCGTCCAGTTGCTGCTGCTCGGCCTCGTACTCGCCGTCATGCTCACGCCGGGCGGACCGCTGGCGCTGTCATGGCTGTGGGTCGCGATCATGATCCTGTTCGCTGGCTGGACCGTCCATCGGCGCGTGCCCAACGTGCCCGGGATGTGGCTCCTTTCGATGGCCGCCTTCGCGGTGTCTGCCGTAGTGACGCTGGGTATCCTCTTCGGGTTCCACGTCTTTCCGGTCGAAGGGCGCACCATCGTGCCCCTGGCCGGGCTGATGATCGGCAACTCGATGACCGCGACGGTCCTGGTCAGCCGCCGCATCATGGCCGAGTTCAAGGACAAGCGGCTGGAGATCGAAGCCCGACTGGCCCTCGGTCAGCCCTCGTCGCAAGCGGCCAGACCCTATCTCCGTGAGGCCTTGCGCACCGCGCTCATCCCGCAGATCGAGACGACCAAGGCGGTGGGCATCGTGTTCCTGCCGGGCATGATGGTCGGCCTGCTGCTGGCCGGGGTGACGCCACTCGATGCCGTACAGGCGCAAGCCGTGATCATGTACCTCGTGCTCGGATCGGTGGCCGTGACCACCAGCGTCATCGCCCTGGGCATGCGGCGCATCCTCTTCAGCTCAGCCCATCAGCTGCGGCTCCCGAGCGAATGAGCACCGCGGCGTTCTCCGGGCTGACCGAGCTGGGACAGGCCCGCCGCCTCAGACCGATGGCCATCGCAGCGCTGGAGGCGTACGAACTCGCGTGGACGAGCCTGCGACTCATCAGCAACGGCTGGAACTGTGTCTTCCGCGTCGACACAGCGCAGGGACCGTACGTGCTGCGCATCACCCGGCCCGTGCCGGGAGCGCTCGACCGAGACGTGCGTTCAGAGGTCGAGTTCATGACCGCCCTCGCCTCGGGCACCGGGGTCGCGGTGCCGTCGGTCACCGCCAACCGCGACGGGGAGCTGGTGACGATGGCCTCCGCGCACGGCGTGCCCGAGGCACGGGAGTGCGTCGTGTTCGGCTGGCTCGGCGGCCCCGACCTGACCGCACGGTGCAGTCCGGCCACGTGGATCTCGTTGGGCGAGCTGATGGGCAAGATGCACCGCTTCGCATCCGACTGGACGCCCTCCAAGGGATTCAGCACACCGGTCTTCGACTCGGTCATGCCCTACGGCGAGCCGCTCGTGGTCTTCGAGTCCGACCGCTCGGAGCTGCAAGGCCTCATGGGCTTGCTACGCGATGCCACCGATGCCACGGCCGAGCGCCTCACCGCCATCCGCCGCCGCGAGCGTGCCATCGTCGTGCACGCCGACCTACACCAGTGGAACGTGAAGATCAATCGTGGCGTGCTCTCCCCGTTCGACTTCGAGGACATCCTGTGGGCGGCGCCGATCCTCGACGTGGCCACCTCGCTCTACTACGTGCGAGACCGCGAGGACTACCCGGAGCTGGCACGAGCCTTCAAGTCCGGCTACGAGCACCAGCTTCCGTGGGTCGAGCGGGAGCCCGGTGAGATCGACCGGCTGATGTTCGCGCGAGCGTTGCTGCTGCTCAACGCCGTGCTCCTCGACGAAGGCTTCGATGTCGGAGACATGGGACCCTTCATCAGGCGCCGGGAGCAGTACGCCAGGCTCGCACTCGGGCAGCTCGAGGCGCTGGCGATCTGACCCGAGACGCTACTCGGCCGGACGGCTGGCGATGATGAGCGTGTCGAGCGCCGTCCGCGGTCCGTCATCGGTTTCGACCGTTCGCTCAGCGACCTCGGCGATGGTCGAAGTCCAGCCCGGCCAGCGCGTCGAGCGCCCCCTCGAGGTCGTAGCAGTGGTCGGGGTCTGACGGCCCGCCGTGTCCGCCTTCGACGTTGGCACGGTCGTGTGCCACGACCAGGAGCGTTCCGCCCGGGCGGAGCCAGGTGGCAGCGTGCTCGAGGGCCGTACGCTGATCCGCGAGCGGGATCTGCAGGTAGGCGATGACGACGAGGTCCACCGGCTCGGGTGGCTGGTAGACGAGTGCATCGGCGTTGACGATCTCGACTCGATCCGCCACGGAATGTTCCTCGGCCAGACGGCGGGCCTTGTCGAGACCGACCTGCGAGAAGTCGACCGCCGCCACTCGCCAGCCCCTTTGTGCCAGCCAGACGGCGTTGCGTCCCTCCCCTGCGGCGAGGTCGATCGCAGACCCGGGCGCGAGCGAGGCGAGATGCTGCTCGACGAACTGATTGGGCGCGACGTCCCAGAGGTACTCGCGTCCGGCATAGCGCTCGTCCCAGCGTTCCACCGCTGGCGACCGCAGCTCGCTCATCCGGCCAACGCCTTCTGGCATCGGGGACAACGGCCGAACAGCTCCAGCCGATGCGTGTCGACCTGCCAACCGGTGTTGCCCTCGATCTCGACGATGGCATCGCTGATGCCCAGATCCTCGACCTCGGTCACGCGACCACAGCCGTCGCACACGATGTGATGGTGATGGTGCTGGGGCACGCACGGCACATAGGCATGGTCGCCCGCTGGGCAGGTCGATACGCTCGAGGACATCGAGCTCGGTGAACAGATCGAGTGCACGGAAGATGGTAGCCCGGCCCACACCCAGGTCCTGCTCCCCGGCATCGGCGATGAGGTCGTTGGCGGTGAAGTGGCCGGAGCGGGCAACGACCAGCTCGGCCACGACCCGGCGTGGCGCGGTCAGTCGGTAGCCGGAGCGGGCCAGGGCATCCACGAGCGGCTGCGAGGTCGTCATCTCACTGAATCGTAACCGAGATTCAGTCTCGATTGTTGCGATACGATGAGGCTGTCCCGGCTATCCTCGGAGGACACGACCGACCGACCCCGGGGAGCATCGAGGGAACCATGACCGACCCGATCTTCGACTACGCCTTCACCGTCCACCTTGACGCCCCCTACGAGGAGGCCCGAGAGCGAACAGAGGCTGCGCTCAAGGGCGAGGGCTTCGGCGTCATCACCGAAGAATCGACATGCGCCGCACACTCAAGGACAAGCTGGACGCGGAGTTCCGCAAGTACGCCATCCTCGGCGCCTGTAACCCGCACCTCGCGGTCCGCGCCTTGACGGCTGAACCACTGGTCGGCTTGCTGCTGCCCTGCAACGTCGTCGTCTACGAAGACGAAGACGGCACGGGGACGACCGTGTCCGTCATCGACCCGATGGGCATGCTCGGCGAATCTGCGGAGGCCGACCTCCGGGCCGTGGCCGACGAGGCGCACACGAAGCTGAGCCGTGTGGCGGCGGCCCTGGCCGACTAGCGCCTCACGGATGTGACCGGGCCTCCCCGCCGGCCGACCATCCGCTCGGTGGCCATGCCCGCCGAGCACGGCGGCTGGGGACTCACGCTCGAGCCAGGACTCCTTGGCGTGCTGCTGGCTCCGAGCGCCGCTGCGCTCCTGCTCGGGGTCGCAGCGCTGGCGGCCTTCCTGGTGCGGACGCCGTTGCGCTCCTTGCTCATCGGTCGACACCGGGGGGACGGGCGGGCGCGCTCGGCGATGGGCCTCGAGCGGACACGGCTGGCGAGGCGGGTGGCCGGCCTCGAACTGGCCGTGATAGCGGTCACGCTGATCGTGTCGGCGTGGCTGGCGGCAGACCCATGGTGGTGGCTCCCAGGGCTCCTGGCCGCCCCGCTGTTCGTGATGGCGTTGTGGTTCGACATGCGCTCGCTGAGCCGCCACCTCATCCCGGAGGTGGTCGGTTCGCTGGCCATCGCCAGCGTGGCGGCCATGGGCGCGCTGGCGGGAGGCGCAGCCTGGCCGTTGGCCATCGGCGCCTGGCTCATCCTCGGCGCGCGCATCCTCTCGTCCATCCCGCACGTGCGCGCACAGATCCATCGACTCCATGGACGGGAGGCTCCGCCTCTGCCCGGCATCGTTGGCGACGTCGCTGCGGTCATCGTGGCCGCCGGAGCCGTGGTGCTTGAGCCCACGCTGCTCATCGGCGCGCTGTCCATCGTCGGCCTCGTGGTCGTCCAGCGCCTGACCCTCGCTCGGCCCCCACGTCCGGCCAAGGTCCTCGGTGTTCGTCAGATGATCCTCGGCTTCGCGGTCGTCGGCGTCACGGCCGTCGGTGCCTGGCTGCTGTAGCCGCGATCCGGTCCGCGATACTACGGAGAGGCCGACGCCTCAAGACGCCGGCCTCCCTCGCTGGACTTGGCTACTTCTTCTTGGCCACCGCGTCGCGGACGATCACGAACTCGACGGTGGCGTCATTCGCTGAGCCACCGAGGTAGGCGGTGTAGTTGCCCGGTCCAAGGTCCAGCGGTGCCTCGTGGAAGGGACCACCCGAGCCATCGTTGGGGCGAATCCAGAAGTAGGACGAATCACCCGGCAACGTCACATACTCGGTCATGTCACCAAAGGCAAGCCCCTCGATGAGGTCCAGGTCCTGAAGGTCGATATCGACCGTCGGCGTATCGGCATCGGCATGCACGAAGCGGATCTGCGGGGTCTTTGCGGCCCTGGCCTTCGTCATCGGCGCTGCGACCGCCTCGAGCGAGGAGCCGACCCCGACGATCATGGCCAGTGCTCCGGGCTCAAGCGTGACCTGGCCTTCGGCGAGCGAGCCGTCGGCCGGGTCGGTGCCGGCCTCGACGACCTGCACGAGGTGCTCGCCGCTCAGGGCCTTCATAGACTTGCCGGCCTGACCGGGCGCCAGCTTCTTCGTAGCCAGCTTGCCATCGACATAGACATCGAGGGCGGGCCCTTCACGCGAGGCGTTGAGAGCCAGCAAGCTGGAGGCCGCGGCATCGACGGCAACGACGGGCAGGAACGTACCGTCGATGACCCAACGGACGAGGAACAGCGTGTTCGCCGAGTTCGGTTCCAAGGTGATGGGATCCAGGTCCCAGGTCTGCTGGTTCGTGTCGCCCGGTCGGACCATGAGATCGAGCTCACCCGGAGCCACCTTCATGTACTTGGTGGCCTTGGGGAAGCCCAGCTTCTTGGCCATCGGCTTCTTCTTCGATGTGTCGGTCATCACGTCGACGCCAGAGCAATTGGAGCATAGGTCGACGATACGAAGCTGCGTTCGTCCAACGACCGGCTTGGGCTTGTCCGTCAGGACACGGACCTCCGTGACAGACGAGTCGTGAACGCCGTCGTTGCCCACGATGGTCGTCAGCGTGTTCGCCTTGAGCTTGAGCTTGGACCTGTCCAACTCGGCGCCACCTGGGCCTGCGGCCTTGATGCTGACGACGTGCGCGCCTGCAGGGATGTCCATGTACTCGCTGACCTGACCCATGTCCAGGTCCTCCACCATCGAGGTGTCGTCGATCTGGAACTCCAGAAGCCCAGCGTGTGAGCCGTGCAGGAAGCGAACCTTGGCCATGGGCACGGCCTCCGGTGCCTCTGTGACGATGGCCGCATCGGGGGACTCGCTGGGTTCGACTGCCTGGGCCAGGGCTGATGGCGGCGTGACGAGCAGGGCGACCAGCACGCCGACGGCCAAGGCCACCGATCGCGAACCGGAACTGGTGAGGTGCATCGAGGCGTGTCCTCCTGGCTACTGCGTCCTTCTTCCTGGACGGGCCGGAGGGCAGGGCCCACGCGATGGGCGAGGCTCGCCGTATCCAACGGGACCGCCCGGGCGCGCAGAACGACTGTCCACGGCGCTTGCATACGGCACAAGTGCCGCAGGTCATGGGCAGGTACGAGAAGAGGCCCGCCCACGAAGGACGAGCCTCTTCGATCGGATCAGGGACGGTCGCTGGGACCGCCGCCGATGTGAGCTAGGTCAGGCGAACCTTCTGGGCCTGCGGGCCCTTGGGGCTCTGGCCGACCTCGAACTCGACCTTCTCGCCGCCGACGAGGCGGTCGAAGTCGGACGAGCTCTCGAGCTCGTTGCGATGGAAGAAGTATTCCTTGCCGTCGTCAGCGGCGATGAAGCCGAAGCCTCGATCAGAGACAAGCTTCTTGACGGTACCGGTGGCCATTGGGGCCCTCCTACGGATCCCGAACGAAGAACGCGAGTACGCACGGTCCGTTCGAGAAAGGGGGTGACCACGCGGGCTTGCTGCGACATGCAGCCTCCATGACAGTATCACGGGCGTCGAATCGGTGGATCCAATCGACGACACGGTCGACGTGGGCGCCGACGGTCGGGCGGTGCGAGATGACCAGGACCGTCTTGCCGGCCAGCCACGGATCGAGCGCCGACCACAGCGCCGCCTCGGTGGTGCTGTCGAGGTCGGCCGTGGCCTCGTCGAGGATGACGATGGGTGCGTCCTTGAGGATGGCGCGCGCGATGGCCAGCCGGCGTCGCTCACCGCCGGAGAGCAGCAGGCCGTCCTCGCCGACCACGGTGTCGTAGCCGTCGGGGAGCCCGGCGATGAAGTCGTGCAGCTGGGCGATGCGGCAGGCTCGCTCCATGGCCCCGGTCGTCCGCGCTGGCATCGGCCACCGCGAGGTTGTCCTCGATGGTGGCGTTGAAGAGGTGCACGTCCTGGGGCACCACGCTGAGCAGCGCCCGGGTCTCCTCCTGGGCGAGCTCGCGCAGCTCGCGACCGCCGACTCGGATTGACCGTGCTCGTAGTCCCAGAAGCGCAGCAGCAGCGACACCAGCGTGGACTTGCCGCAGCCGCTGGGGCCGACGAGGGCCACGCGCTCCCCGGCGCCGATGGTGCAGCGTCAGGTCCTGCAGCACCCACGGTTCCGACTCGTCGTAGCGGAAGGAGAGGCCACGCACCTCGAGGTCGTGGGCCGACGGGACCGCGGCGGCCGGCTCGGGGTCGGTGACCGGCGGGGTCGCGTCGATGAGCTCGAAGAGGCGTCGTCGCCGAGACCCTGCGTCGAGTCGAGCAGTTGCAGCGACCGCGACAAGCGGCTGCACCGCCTCGAACGACGCGATGGCGGCCAGCGGCAGCGCCGCGAGGAAGACGCCCTCGAGCTGGCCTGACGTCACCAGCGGGATGGCCAGCACCAGGATGCACAGGCCCGCCAGCGAGGCGAAGAGGCCGCTCAGCGCGTTGCTGACCCCCTCGATGGCGCCCAGGCGACGCGCGCTTCGTCCAGCTCGGCAGCACGCGCCAGCAGCCGACGCCGATGCTCGGCGGCGGCGTCGAGGGCGACGAGGTCGGCCACACCCTGGACCTCGTCGACGACCATCGCGCCGACGTCGCCACGGATGGCCGCGGTCGAGGCGGCCGGCGTGGCCGACAGCCAGCGCGTCAGCAGCGGCAGCACCGACCCCGGTGAGCACCAGGAAGAACGCCAGAGCAGCAGCCCGATGGCGAGGTCGAAGAGCCCGTAGATGACGCTGACCGAGGCCACCACGACGGTGGCCACGACCGGTGGCACCAGCACCCGGATGTAGAAGTCCTCCATGGCATCGACGTCGGAGACGGAGCGCGTCAGCAGGTCGCCGCTGCGCTCGTGCGACCAGGCGGGCCGGCGCCAGCGGCTCGACGGCCGCGGTAGAACCAGACGCGCACCGTGGCCAGGATGCGGAACATGGCCCGATGGGTGGTGTAGCGCTCGAGGTAGCGGAAGGCGGCCCGGGAGATGGCCAGCACGCGCACGCCGGTCACCGCGAGGGCCAGCTCGGCCACGCCGGTGGCGATGGCAGCCTTGGAGATGAGGTACGCCGAGAGGCCCATCAGGGCGACGTTGGAGCCGATGGCGATGACGCCGAAGAGCGCGCCGGCCGCCAGCCACGGCCAGTGCGGGAGGACGAGCCGGAGCAGGCGCCGCCAGTCGCTCATGCCGCACACCTCACCGTGCGTCACCGTGGTCCTGCGAGCAGCCGCCGATAGGCCCCGTCGCGCCCGGCCAGCGCGGCCGGCGTTCCGCTCTCGACGATGCGACCGGCATCGAGCACGACGACCCGGTCGGCGCGCTGCGCGAGCTCGCAGCCGATGGGCGATGACCAGCACGGTCCGGCCGGCCACGAGCCGGTCGACGGCGTCGGCGATGGCTGCTTCACTGGCCTCGTCCTGGTGCGAGGTGGCCTCGTCGAGCACCAGCAGCGGGGCGTCGCGCAGGAAGGCCCGGGCGATGGCGATGCGCTGGCGCTGGCCACCGGAGAGGCGCGTGCCCGCCTCTCCGACCGGCGTGTCGAAGCCGGCAGGCAGGCGCTCGATGAACTCCATGGCGTTGGCGGCTCGGGCAGCGCCGCGACGGCGTCCTCGGTGGCCTCGGGCCGGGCCAGGCGGATGTTGTCGGCGACGCTGCCGTCGAAGAGGTGCGGCCGCTGCGACACCCAGGCCAGCGAAGCGCGCCACGAGGAGAGGGAGTGCCCGGACAGCGGCCGGCCATCGACCTCGATGACTCCCTCGTCGGGCTCGATGAAGCGGAGCAGCAGGCTCGCCGCCGTCGACTTGCCGGCACCGCTGGCGCCGACCAGCGCCAGCGATCGCCCCGGCTCGAGCTCCACCGAGACGTCGTCGAGCGCTCGGGCGTCGCGGCCGGGTAGGTGAAGCCCACCTCGATGAAGCGGATCCGTGGCGGGTCGGCCAGAGCCGGCAGCGGGGGGCCGTCGGGCACACGGGCCAGCCCGGCGTCGTGGGGAACCGGCTCGTCGAGGATCTCGAACGTCCGAGTGATGACCGCCCGCCCGCGCTGCCGACGTGGAAGCGGATGGCCAGCGCCCGCAGCGGCAGGAAGAACTCCGGCGTGATGAGCAGGACCGCAAGAGCGCGCTCGAAGGCGATGCCGCCCTCCAGCAGACGCAGGCCGATCTCGACCGCGACGAGGGCGATGGCGATGGTGGCGCCCCACTCCAGCACCAGCGATGTCTGGAAGGCGGTGCGCAGCACGTCCATGGTGGCGTCGCCGTAGCGGCTGCTGATGCGCCGTAGGTTGTCGACCTGCTCCTGGCTGCGACCGAACATCTTGAGCGTGGCGATGCCGCGCAGGATGTCGAGGAAGAAGGCGCTGAGCGTGCGCATCTCCATGAAGCGCCGCTCCGAGACGACACGCGTGCGGCCGCCGATGACCGCCAGCAGCAGCAGCAGCAGCGGTCCCGTGAACAGCAGTACCAGCACCGACGGCGGGTCCAGCAGCAGCACGATGAGCAGCACCAGCGGAGGCACGATCATGGCCAGCCAGCGGGCCGGCAGGAACTGGGTGACGTAGTCCTCGATCGACTCGAGACCGCCGATCAGTACCCCGCTGATCTCGCCGCTGCGCTCGCGGCTCGTCCAGGTCGGACCCAGGCCCAGCACCTGCCCGGTCAGGTCGGCACGCAGCGTGCCCACCAGGCCCGCGGCGGAACGGCGGGCGGCCAGCTCGCCGACGATGCCCAGTCCGGTACGCGCCACGAGCAGCAGGAATCCCAGCGCCAGCAGCGGTAGCACGTCCTCGAGCGCCTCGCCGTCGAGGAAGACACCGGCTACCGCGAGCGCTACCGCGATGAGCTGTGCCACCAGGGCGAAGGTCGCGGCGACATCGGCGACGATGGCCACGATCAGCCAGTTCCGCGCCCGCCGGTCGTGGCCGATCAGCCGACGCTCGGGACCTTCGCCGGCGGCGCGCGAACCGGTCACGCGGGCGCGTTCAGCCGGAGCGGCCTAGTAGCTGTCGGGTTCGACGGTGACCTTGCCGCGGAAGATGTAGTAGACACCGGTCGTGTATAGCAGCACGAAGGGCATCCCGATGAGCGCGATGACGAGTGCCACTGTCAACGTGTTCTCTTCGGAGGCGGCGTTGAAGATGGTCAGGTTGTAGGCCTGGTCGATGCTGCAGATGAGCAGGTTGGGGTGCATGCCGACGGCGCCCGCGACCAACAGCAGCAGGATCATCAGTGACGAGGCCATGAAGGCCGTGAAGTAGCTGGCTTTCTGCACGAAGTACCAGACCGCACCCATGGCCGCCAGCGCTGCGGCCGGGAAGATGACCGGCCAGAACTCATCGAGGTAGCGCTCGGTGAAGGGCAGCTCCAGGGCCATGGCGACCACGACGAGCAGCGTGTTGAGCACGAAGAAGCCGCCCATCAGGTAGACGAGGTAGCGCTTCAGGCGGGCCTGCAAGTCGCCCTCGGTCTTCATGATCAGGTAGATGGCGCCGTGCATCGCGAACATGGCCACCGTGGCCAGGCCGACCAGCAGCGCGAACGGCGTGAGCAGTTCGATGAGGTTGGTGCGGATCTCCTGGTCCGCACCCAGCGGCACGCCAGCGATGACGGCCCCGAAGGCGACGCCCAGCAGCAGCGCCAGCACCAGCGAGGACAGGCTGAAGACCAGGTCCCAGGCGGTACGCCAGGTCGAGCCGGTGCGCTGCGAGCGGAACTCGAGCGTGACCGCACGCAGGATGAGCACGACCAGCACCAGCATGAAGGCGACGTAGAAGCCGGAGAACAGCGAGGCGTAGGCGAACGGGAAGATGGCGAAGAGCACGCCACCACCGAGGATGAGCCAGACCTCGTTGCCGTCCCAGACCGGGCCGATGCTGTTGAGCAGCGTGCGCCGCTCGGTGTCGGTCTTGGCCACGACCATGTGCAGGATGCCCACACCCATGTCGAAGCCGTCGAGGATGAGGTAGCCGCCGATGATGACGACGAAGAGGATGAACCAGATCTCGTTGAGGATCATCGCGTCATCTTCTCCTTGCCCTCGCCGCGGGCGCTGAAGATGCCCCGAAGCGTGTCGGGCAGCTCACCGACCGGCTTGGACTCGATCTCCTCGAGCGGTGCCGGACCATGCTGGATCTTGGCGTTCAGGAGGTACAGGAAGAGCACCAGCAGCAGCGTGTAGATGAGCATGAAACCGCCCAGCGAGACGACGATCTCCCCGGCCGAGACGACCGGCGAGGTCGCGTCCGCGGTCATCATCAGCTCGTACACGATCCAGGGTTGTCGGCCGAACTCGGCCACCCACCAGCCCATGGTGATGACGAAGAGCGAGACGAACACCGTCGACACCACGATCCACAGCGCCCAGCGGTACTCGAGCAGTTTGCGCTTCCAGAACCACAACCCTGCGGCCAGCAGGGCGAAGGGCACGATGGCCATGCCCAGGCCGACCATCAGGTGGTACGACTGGAAGGTCAGGTTGACCACGGTCGGCGGCACCTCGAATGTCGTTGATGCCCTGCGACGGTGTCCTGGCCGCTGAGGAAGCTCAGCAGACCGGGGATGGCGAGGCCGGTGGTCGTGCCGGCGCCCTCGTCGACCCAGCCGAAGAGGTAGGCCGGAGCGTTCTCCTCGGTCTCCCAGATGCCCTCCATGGCAGCCAGCTTGGTGGGCTGGTTCTCGGCCACGCTGCGGGCCGACTCGGGACCGAAGATGAAGGCGTTGGCGACGGCGAAGACGATGAAGAAGGGCAGCGCGATCGAGAGGGCCGCCTTGCCCAGGTCGGCGAACTCGCGCTTCTTGAGGATGTACCAGGCACTCACGCTGGCGACGAAGGCCGCACCGGCGGTCCACGAGGCGAAGAAGACGTGCATGATGCGCGGCATGAACGAGGGCGTGAAGACGACCTCCCAGAAGTCGGTCATGACCGCCCGGGTCGGCGCCGGGCAGTCCTGGATGTCGTAGCCGGCCGGCGTCTGCATCCAGGAGTTGGCCATCACGATCCAGAGGGCGCTGAAGTGGGCGCCGAGCACGACCATGAGGCTGGCCGCGAACCACATCCTCGGGCCCAGCCGGTTGCCGCCGAAGAGCATCAGGCCCAGGAAGCCGCCTTCGAGGAAGAAGGCGAAGACGCCTTCGGCCGCCAGCAGCGAGCCGAAGATGTTGCCCACGAACCGGGAGTAGTCGGCCCAGTTCATGCCGAACTCGAACTCCATGACGACGCCGGTGGCGACGCCCATGGCGAAGACGATGCCGTAGATCTTCACCCAGAAGAACGACAGCCGGCGCCACTTGGGGTCCTTGGTGCGCAGGTACATGCCGCTGACGAACAGCAGCATCAGGCCCAGGCCCATGGACAGCGGCGGGAAGATGAAGTGGTAGCTGGCCGTCAGCGTGAACTGCAGTCGCGCCAGCAGTTCTGCGTCCAAGCTTGCCCACCCCCCAGGTGTTTCGGCTCACGGATGCGCAACCGCCATGTGCGGCCGCGTCGCTGGATATCGTCTACATGTCAGAGACAGGTAGTCTTGTGCCGTTCGGACGCCGATGACGGGCCGTTCGGACAGGCCTCGCGCTGGCGCGCAGCCGGGCGCCGTGGGCGGCGCCGAGCGCCGTGGGGCGGCAGCCGGGCGCCGTGGGGCGGCCGCTCGCGGCGCCGTGGGGCGGCAGCTCAGGGCCTATGCTCGGGACCCACAACGGGGGACATGACCGCACGCTCCTCGACTCTATCGGCCACTCGCCCGGTTCCCGTTCAGCGGGACAACGCGACGCGCCTGTCGCCAGAGTTGCGGCTCCTTGCCGCCCGGCGGCGATCCACGGCTAGCCCGGGGGCCGTTCGGGCGGCTTCTCCCACTGAACGGGATGGAACCACGCATCTGGACAGCGGGCCAGTCGAGTCGTCCCGCCAGGCGGGAAGCGCCGTCCAAGCGCGTGGTAAGCGATGACGGTCAGCATCGCCGCCATGGCTGGACACGAGAAGCGCTACGACCGGGCAGGACGTGCTGCGCAGGCGGCGCTGTCCGAGACCGGAGAGGAGATCCGCCAGGCCCGACTCGACCACGACCTCAGCCAGACCATCGCCGGCCGGGCGATCGATCTGGGGCTGGCAGCTCGAGTCGGGCGTTCTTGCCGAGTCGGGTCGGATGCACGCAGACGTGGGCGCTCGGTCGGGACCGGAGCGCTAGCTGAAGGTCGGCAGTGCGCGGGCGACGGTCACCGGATCGGGCATCAGGGCGTAGGTCCTGGCCACTCCGTCGTTCATGATGAAGCAGCCGCTCTTGACCGGGCAGGCCACGCAACCCTCGTCCTCGAAGTCGATGGCGCGCAGCCGGCCGCGCGCGATGAGCGTCTCGAGCATGCCCTCCAGGGCCGACTCTTCGATGCCCAGCTCGCGGCTGAGGTCGGCCAGGCACATCGGCTCGGCCGGCGCGCCGATGGCCGAGAGGATGTCGCGCAGCATCAGGCGTAGCCCAGGAACATGCCGACCTGGAAGACGATGACCGCCAGCAACCAGGCCAGGCCGAACTGGTAGGCCCCGAGAAGGCCGCCCAGCGCCACCCGAACTCGCTCTTGATGGCGCTGAGCGTGGCCACGCAGGGCGTGTAGATGAGCACGAACATGACGAAGGCGAGACCCGCCAGCGGCGTGAAGTTGGCCGCCAGGGCGTTGCTCAGCGCGGTGTCCTGGACGTCCTCCTCCGTCGGCCGGCATGAGGTCCACGCCGGGGATGATGCTGAGCGTGGAGCGCACCGCGCCATCGGCCGCCGCCACGAGCGAGCCACCGATCTCGCGGATGTCCTCGCCCACCGTCGGGATCGGGCCCTGCGACTACGGCTCTGCATCATCGCCGACGTAGGTCTGGGCCATCGTGGCGACCACGACCTCCTTGGCGATGAAGCCGGTCACCAGCGCGCCCGAGGCCTCCCAGCGTGCCGAAGCCGGCCGGCTCGAAGACCGGTGCGGCGGCCGCGCTGACCTGGCCGAAGTAGCTGTCGCGCTGGTCCTCGACGCCCCAGGGCAGGTTCATCAGGAACCACAGCCCCACCGAGACGACGAGGATGACGGTGCCCGCCTTGACCACGAACTCCTTGGTCTTCTGCCAGGTGTGCGTGGTCAGCGCCTTGAGCGTGGGCACGCGATAGGGCGGCAGCTCCAGCGCGAAGACCGCGTCGTCGCGTTCGCGCAGGATGGTGCGCGAGAGCACGATGGCGACGAGGCCGGCGATGAGGATGCCCACCACGTAGAGGCCGGTGATGACGGTCGCCGCGGCGGCGCCGAAGAAGGCCAGGCCGAAGACGACGTAGACGGGCAGGCGCGCCGAGCACGACATCAGCGGCACCAGCAGGCTGGTCATGATGCGCTGGGTGCGGTTCTCCAGCGTGCGCGTGGCATAGACGGCCGGGACCGCGCAGCCGAAGCCCAGGACCATGGGGATGAACGACTTGCCGTGCAGGCCGGTGAAGCGCATCACGCGGTCCATCACGAAGGCCACGCGGGCCATGTAGCCGCTGTCCTCGAGCAGCGTCAGGAACAGGTACAGCACGATGAGCCCGGGGATGAAGACGAGCACCGCGCCGACGCCGGCGATGACGCCGTCGACGGCCAGCGAGATGAACCAGTCGGGCGCCGAGAGCATCGTCAGCAGGCCGGTCACCCAGCGCGTCGACGGGGCCGCCGATGACCGCATCGACCCAGTCGAGGAAGTAGGCCGAGACCTCCACCACCAGCTTGAAGACCACGAACATCACCGCGAAGAAGATGGGCAGGCCCAGCCAGCGGTTGGTGAGTACGCGGTCGAGTCGGTCGGTGACCGTGTAGCGGGAAACCGCCGAGGTATCGACGACGGCAACGACGACGCCGTGGACGTAGCCGTAGCGGGCGTCGGCGATGGCGATGTCGGCGGTGTCGCCGTACATGGCCTCGATCTGCTCACGGCCGGTCGCAGCGGCAGCGACGATGGCTGGACCACCCTCCGCATCGGCCACGCGTTCGACGAGGTCGGCCTCTCCTTCGAGCAGCTTGATGGCCAGCCAGCGTGGCTGGTACGCCTTGGTCAGCTCGGGATGCCTGCGATGCGTTCGACGAGGGCCGCGATCTCGGCCTCGACCTCGATGCCGTAGTCGATGCGGAACGGTGGTCGCCCGGCGGTGCCGGCGTAGGCGGTCATCAGACGTGCGGTCAGGCCACCAGGCGCAGGCGGGAGCGCTCCGGTCCCACGAGGCCGATGGCCGCGTCGAGCAGCTCATCGAGGCCCTGGGCGCGATGGCCGACGGTCTCGACGATGGGCGCTCTGCCAAGCAGCGCGCTGAGCCGCTCGAGGTCGATCCTGATGCCCTTGGCATCGAGCACTGTCGCTGACGTTCAGGGCCAGCACCAGGGGGATGCCCAGCTCCAGCAGCTGCGCCGTCAGGTAGAGGTTGCGCTCGAGGTTGGTGGAGTCGACGACATCGATGACGGCGTCGGCCTCACCGCTCAGCAGGTAGTCGCGCGCGATGACCTCTTCGGGCGAGAGCGCGCTGAGGCTGTAGGTGCCGGGCAGGTCCACCAGGCGGCCGACGATGTCGCCGTGCCGGAAGGCGCCCTCCACCTTGGCCACGGTCTTGCCGGGCCAGTTGCCGACGTGCTGGCGTGAGCCGGTGAGGGCGTTGAAGATGCTGGTCTTGCCGGCGTTGGGATTGCCGGCCAGGGCCAGCGTGAGCGTGCCGCTCATGCGGCGTCGGCCGTCTCCTCGACGGCCTCGAGCGCCTCCACGGTGATGGTCGCGGCTTCACGCTTGCGGAGGGAGAGGTGATAGCCCTTGATGACGAACTCGAGCGGGTCACCCAGCGGCGCGGCACGCTGCAGCGGGATGGTCTCGCCGCGAACGACACCCAACTCCAGCAGCCGGCGCCGCGCGGCTGGTCGCCCACCGACTCGCAGGATCCGGCCGGTCTGGCCGCGGCCCAGCTGATCGAGCGTGACGATCGAAGCTGCCGCCGGGCAGAACTTGCGGCATCGCATGGGGACAGGACGTCCAAGCGCGAAGGCACGAGTCAGGAACCGGCAGGAGCGGTGGTCGCAATCCTGATTGGGGGAGTCGGAATTCACCCTCCTATTGCAGGCGACTGCGCCGATCGGCGGAAGTGACCTCTGGCCGGATGGGAGGGTCCCTTAGGCCCAAACAGCGGCGGACTTGTTGTCCGCCATCAAGTGACCTTGACAAGGCTCACGCCGACGGCAGACGAGATCCAGAAGCGTGCCCCGTGAGGCTCGATGCTCTCGGCGCCCACCTCTCCACCCTGAGCTTCGGCGAGAGCGCGGACGATGGCCAAGCCGAGACCCGAGGTGCCCGAGGCGCGCCCGCGAGATGGGTCGGCCCGATAGAAGCGCTCGAACAGGTGCGGCAGGTCCTGGTCGGCGATGCCGGGCCCGCTATCGCGGACGGCCAGACAGACGGCCCTATCTCGCTGCTCGCCCTCGAGCGTCACCGAGCCGCCGCCAGGTGTGTGGCGGAGAGCGTTGTCCAGCAGCGCTCCCAGCATCTGGCGAAGACGCTCGCGGTCGGCGCGGATGCGGAGGGGTCCGGCCGGCAGGTTCACGCCGAGGTCCACACCGGCCAACTCGGCTGAGGGTGCGAAGGCCTGGGCCACGGCACGAAGTGCCTCCGTCGCATCGACCTCGACCAGATCCAGCGGCATCTGGCCGGACTCGGCGAGGCTGACGATGCGCAGGTCATCCACGACCCGCGCCAGCAGCTGTGACTGTTCGCGGATCGTCTCGAGGTACCTGTCGTCGTGTTGGTAGACACCATCGAGGATGGCCGTGGTCGTGGCATCGATGACGGTGAGCGGGGTCTTCAGTTCGTGGGCAGCGTCCTGGAACAGACGGCGGCGAGCCGCGTCCGAACGCTCCAGCGCCTCCGCCATGCTGTCGAACGAGCGGCCCAGGTCGCCGATCTCGTCGCTGCGATCAGCCACGCTCGAACGGCGCTCCAGGTTCCCGGCAGCGACGTCAGCGGCCGCGTCGCGAAGCTGGTCCAACGGCTTGATGAGCCGGCCGGCCACCAGGAATCCGAGCACGGAGGCACTCGCCGCGCTGACGATGGCGACCAGCACGATGGCCATGGTCGTCTCCTGCTGCGCACGACCGGGCCCTCGACCCTCGCGTGGGCCCGGCCCCTCACCCTGTCCTGGGCCACGCGGCTCGGAGTCCTCGAGCTGCGCGAATCCATGGTCCACGATGGCCGGGGTGATGATGGCGATGGCGGTCGCGGTGACGATGGCCACGAGCGCGAAGATGAATGCCAGGCGGATGCGCAGGCTCATCGCCGCGTCGCCCGATAGCCGACCCCGCGTACCGTCTCGATGTATTCGCCGCCGGCCGGTGGCCGACCGAGCTTGCGTCGCAGGTTCTTGACGTGGCTGTCCATGGTGCGGTCGTCGGCCGCGAAGGCTTCCCCGTAGATGCGATCGCCCAGCTGGCCACGCCCGAGCACGGCACCCAGCCGTTCGGTCAGCGTCGCGAGCAGGTCGAACTCCACCCGGGTCAGGGCGATGGCCTCCCCAGCACGGCGAACCTCGCGGGCATCGATGTCGATCTCCAGGTCGAGGAAACGGCGAGCGGAAGGCGGCCTGGGGCTTTCGTCGAGTCGGCGCAGGACAGCGCCGATGCGGGCGACCAGCTCCCGCGGCTCGAAGGGCTTGGTGACGTAGTCATCGGCGCCCATCTCGAGACCAGCCACGCGGTCGATGAGCTCGTCTCGTGCGGTGAGCATGACCACCGCGCAGTCGATGCCTTCGGCTCGCAGCTGGCGGAGCACGTCGAAGCCTGAACGCCCGGGCAGCATCACATCGAGCACGAGCAGATCGGGCCGGGTCGTGCGGGCCAGTTCGAAGGCGCGATCGCCATCGGCCGCAGTATCGACCAAGTGGCCCTCACGGATGAGATAGGCCATGACGACGTCCACGATGTGCGGTTCGTCGTCGACCACGAGGATGCGAGCCATGAGAGACGGATGGTACGTCGATGGCCGGGGTTCTCCCCGGCCATCGAGCGCAAGTCGGCGCGGTGGTGTGTCTTACAGCTGGCTCTCGAAGGCGGCCAGGTGGTGCCCGCTCGCGGTGAGCAGGTGCGAGTACATCTCGTAGACATCGGGTGCGGACTCCTCGAGCCCAACGATGCGCTCCTCGAGATCGGCGATGTCGGTCTCTTCGATGAGCACGCCGACCGCGAGAGCGGCCTCGAGGCTGGCCGAGCCCTGCTCGACGAGCTGGGCATAGAGAGCGGCGATGTCGGAGTCGCTGAACTCGCCCGCCGCCAGGTCGATGGTCGGATTCGCGGCGCCGTAGCGCTCCAGGACGGTATCGACGGCCATCTGGTGACGGGCCTCGGACGCAGCGATGCGCTCGAAGACCGGCAGGTCGTAGAGCTCGGCGAAGGCAGCGTAGACATCCGCCGCCATCTTCTCTTCGTTGGCCATGAAGACGAGCCCGTCCATCTGCTCGAGCGTGACCGTGCCCATCTCGACGTCACAGTCCTCGCAATTGCCGGGACCGCGTGGCGAATCGTCGTCCTGACCGCGGCCGGCACCCTGCTTCTGATTCTGGCCACCCTGGTGCTGGCCACTACCGTTGGCATTGCCGTTGCCGCCGTTGCCGTTGCCGGCGCGGGCCTGGACCCCCTGGCCACCCCCGGCGTTGGCCTGGGTCTCGGTCTGCTGTGCCTGACCGTCGCGGGCGCGTGTCTGCTTCGGCGTCCCGTCGTTGGAGCCGTCGCGAGCACGGACCTGCTGTTGGGCCTGGGGCTGCTCGCTGGTGCAGTCACCATCGCAGTCCCCGGCGCCAGACCCTGGACCCCTAGCCAGGGCGGCGGTGGGAGCCATGGCGGCAGCGGTGAGTGCGACGGCGGCGGACATGGCCAGGATGGTTCGAGGGGAGCGGATCTGCATCGTTCTTGACTCCTGTATGCGGCGCATCTGGCGACGCGCGTCGGAAAGCGTTGCAGTCCACGATGTGGGACCGATGCGCAGTCCCGATGGACCGGATGTGGAGGTTCCGTGGAGATGCGCCGCCGCGACCGGCCTTGACCGATGGCCTACACTACCAGTGGTAATGACCAGTGGTAATGAGACACCAGACCAGCGACACCAGTCCGGCCGAAGGACCGGGGCAACGGCCGAGCGCTTCATCGTCGAGACACTGGCGCTGATCGACGAGCGAGGCGGGTCGCTGGGCGTCAATCTGCGCGAGGTGGCACGCCGTGTCGGCTGCGCTCACACCAACGTCTACAACTACTACGCGAGCTTCGAGGATCTGAGATGGGCGGCCTTTCGACGGGCGCTGCATGAGTACGGCGAGTTTCTCAGCCGCGACTTGCACGACTCGCTGCCACCCGCGGAGTACCTCAGGCGGCTCATCACCAGCCTCGCGGTGTATCCGCAGAAGCGACCTGGCCGCTCCCGCTTCCTCGGGTCCGACCCCCTCGACGTGGAGCACATCCCGGCCGATGTGCTCCAGTCGGTCGTGCGCATGAAGGCCTGGGCTGTCGATGTCTTCCGCGTCTGCCTACCGGCGCTCGGCGATGGCGAAGCTGCGAGCAGAAGATGCGACATCGTCCTCGCCTACATCGACGGCGAGACGTTCAACCTCATCAACGGTCGCGTCGTCCCGGGCGAGGACGTCCGCGGTCGCATCGTCGAGAACGCGCTGCGGCTGTTCGTTTGCCTTGCCGCAGGCGGTGACGACATGAGCGGCGTGGGCGAGCTGGTCGACCGTGAGCCGCCGGCCCTGCCCTATCCACGCCTGCGACTCGAGGATGCGGAGACGGCGACCCGGCACTGAACAGGGAGGAAGACATGGACTTGGCGTGGGGGCTGGTGACCGTGGTACTGGGATCGATCTCGTGGCTGGGCCAGGTCGTGGCCTGGCTCGCACCGGGCACGGCCGTCCGGCTGTCGTTGATGGAAGCCGAGGTCGATGTCGAGCCGGTCTACTGGGCCGACATCCGGGGCGAGGCGCAATGGGACGCGCTGATCCTGTGGACGCTTCCGTTGGCCGGGCTCCTGCTCCTGCTCGGCGAACGATGGTGGACGGTCTTCGGGCTCGTCGGCGGCGGAGCCTTCCTGTACTTCGCCGGTCGCGGTATCGCGACCCGCCGCATCATCGGAGCACAGGGTTTCCGCATCGGCGCGCCACACAGCGTCAGGATCGGCTACGTCTTCCTGCTCATCTGGGGTGCGGTCGCGCTGGTCACCATCACCGCCGCGGCCGTGTCCCTGATGGCGTAGCGGCTATGCCGCGTACAGGCACGATTCACCGCCGGAGTGGAGGCTGAGATGGCAGCTGAGTTGGAGGTCACCCTCGTGACCTGGATGGTGGCCCTCGGGGGCCTGGCGCTGATGGGCCTGCTGATGACGCTCCAGGCCATCGCCGTCGTCCGCCCGCGGGCACCATGGACCATACGGAACGTCTATGGCGGGATCCCACCGCTACCGACCCGAAGGCCTACTTCGCCTTCAACGGGGGCTACGCCTGGGCTGACACGTTCCTCTGGGGCCCGGTCCAGATCCTTGCCGTAGTGGGCATGCTGCTGGGCCAGCAGTGGGGGTTCCTGCTCGGCCTGATGGCGGCGGTCCCCTACGTGTACACCGCGGTGACCATCTATGTCTGGGACCGAGACCTCGGCTTCCGTGGGCAGGGCTGGACGTACTGGGTCTTTATCTGGGGCATGTTCCCGGCCTACGGCCTGATGGCCGGGGCTTACTGCTTCTACCGGCTGGCGAGCTGACGCGCCTCAGTCGGCCGGTGGCCAGGCCCTCACGTAGCGGAGCTGGTGCGGCATCGTGAGCGTGTGGCGCACGTGCCCGGTGGACCCGGGCGATGGCCGTGTCGGCCTCGAGGCCGGCCTCGCGCAGCAGGCAGCCGGCGGTCATGCCGGTCCGGTCGAGACCCGCACGGCAGGCGATGGCCAGCGTCTCGCCAGCGCGGACGCGCTCGTGCAGGCCCGCCAGCAGCTCTCGATAGGCGCCCGTCGGCAGGGGGCTCAGGGTCCACGATGGGATGGCGGATGAGCTCGACGCCGTGGGCCGGCAGCACGTCGCCGACGTCGGTCGCGCGGCAGCGCCGCAGCTCCTGGTCCTCCACGAGCAGGAGCAGCACGTCGATGCCCTGCTCGCCAGGCTCGCGGCATCGCTGTCGAGGTCGCGCCAGTGCGGCCCGCTGTAGTAGCCCAGGTAGCGCTTGCCGGGCAGGAAGGTCATGCCCACGCTGCCCCCGTCGCCGCCGAGGTCGGTGCCGGCGAGGTCCATGAAGTCCACGCGCAGCGGCTCGCCGACGCGACGTCCGCCAGGGCGTGCCGTCCCACTCGGAAGTGTCGGTCTCGATGAGCCGGTCGACCAGCTCCTGGGCGATGGCACGGTCGCGCAGGCCACGCTGCCACGCGGAGGGGATGCCCGCGATACCGAAGTAGACACCGGCCAGTCCACCGGCGATGGCCGCGGTGGTGTCGGTGTCGTCGCCGTAGCTGCACGGCCGCGATGACGGCGACGCGGTAGTCCGCGCGCAGCAGCGAAGGCCTCCCAGGCCGACCAGAAGCTGTCCACCACGCGACCGCGACCGCTGCGCTCCGGCCAGGCCTCGAACTCGTCGAGCGCGGCGAGCGCGTCGGCGGGTGACGCGGCCTCCTTCGAGCCCGGCAGGCCCCCGGGCGCGAAGCACGCGCGCAGGGCCCGCCCGGCCTCGCGCCAGCACCGCCTCCCGGTCGGTCTCGCCGTGGAGCAGTCGACGGACGATGAGGACGTAGAGCGCGCAGGCGATCTGCGCCTCGGCGCTGCCGTGGGTGACGCGCGACGCGCGCGCGGCCATGTCGACCAGCTCTTCGTCGTCGGCCATCGCGCAGGACCAGCGGCAGCGGCGAGGATGCGCATCAGCGAACCGTTGCCCCTGGCTTCGACGCCACCGGCCTGCCTCCGCGAGGCGTCCCGGCCCGCAGCGCGTGGAGCGCCTGCGACGGTGGAGTTGCCGATGTCGAAGACGACCCCGCCCACGCGCGTAGCGCGCCCTCTCCTGCCAGGCCAGCGCGCGCCGGCCCTGGTCGGCCGTGTCGAAGCCCGCGTCGAGCAGCGAATCGAGCAGCGCCAGCATCAGCGCGCCGTCGTCGCTCCACGTCCCCGGCGGCTGGTCGTGGCTACCGCCACCGCGCCACTCCACCTCGCCGATGGCCGAGGCAGCCATGAACTCGTAGGGCACGCCCAGCGCGTCACCGCAGAGATGGCCGTAGACGGCGCCCTCGAGCCGTTCCGGCAGCAGCAGGTGCCCGTCCCTCCCCCGCGAGCGCCAGGCCTGGCGCATGGCCCTGCGCCACGGCGTCCGGCGCAGTCCGCGACACGAAGATGCGAGACTTCGGACGGCCGGCGCTGTCGTGTCAGCCACGGGATGACGGGCCGCCCGGCATGGAGCGCCTAGACCTCGTTGGGCACCTGGCCGAAGCAGGCGGCAGGCGGCGCCGAAGAAGCGGTGGAACCCGTCCGAGGTCTTGCCGTACCAGAGCGGGCAGCTCACCAGCGCGGTGATGCCGTTCTCGCGGCAGTAGTCGTGGGCCTCCTGTGAGTAGCTGCCGGCACCGATGTTCTTGTGGAACCAGACCTTGTCGATGCCCAGCTCCTGGCACTCCTGCGCGACCGACAGCGAGGCCCTGGGGTTGGTGGCGATGACCACGCCCTCGACCCCGTCGGGGATGTCCTTGAGGCTGTGGTAGCAGGTGTCACCCATGACCGTGTCGGCATTGGGGTTGACCGGGAAGACCTCGTAGCCGCGCTCCTTGAAGCGCGAGTAGATGCCGTTGCTGGCATGGGCGCCACCGGGATCACGCGAGACGCCGGCCACGGCGATGCGCTTCAGGGCCAGGAACTCGTCGACTGCCTGATCGACGGTGGGCATCATCTCTCCTCCTGCATGTCGGTGGCGGAACGTCTCGCGGTCATCGCGCGGACGCGTACACCGCTAGAATCGCCCGCGAACAGCCTCGCCAGACAGTGCCGATGCCCCCAGGCGGCATGCCGTTGGCCGGGTGGCTCATGGTGCCATGGCTCGCTATCGTCGCCACCACACATGCATGACCGGCCCGCGTCCGGCGACACGAGGAGGACCGCCAATGCGCGCGCTGCTCGAAGGTGCTGCTGTTCTTCAGGTCAGTGCCATCGCGGCGCCGAATCATCGGCCTGTCATCGTCTCGAGCCAGCTCGATCGAGGGCAGCGAGGTCAGCGACGAGGTCCGTCGCGTGATTATCCTCAACGGACTCGAATTCACCAGCCGCGCGCGCGGCCTGCGTTCGATGGACGTGAGCGTCGCACTGGGCGGCGCGAAGCTGGACTTGCGCGGGGCCCTCGTCGATGCCGGCTGGGGCGCAGGTCGCTGGCCAGGAACACATTGCGGCAGGGCTGCCCATCGTCGTCCCCGACGACTGGGCCGTCAGCGTGGATGACCGAGGTGCTCGGCGGCGGCAACACGGAGGTCGACGTGACCCCGCTCGATGAGCTGCCCGATGATGCGCCCACGCTGCACATCGACGTCGGCGACGCGCTTCGCCGGCACCGTCGTCTCGACGCAGGACCGCGGCTTCTGACCGGCCCTACGTCCTGACTCGACGTCCTGACCCGACGTCCTATCCCGGCGCCCAGGTCCACACCCGACCGGGTCGAGGCCCAGCTCGGTCGCGAACGCCTCGGCCATGACCCGTGAAGCCGAGCACGTTGGGGTGCCGGTCCGGGCCCAACGGCGGCGGGTGGCACATCCACGAGCGCTCGCAGAGCAGCGCCAGGTTGAGCGGGACCTCGCCGTAGCCGGCCATGGGCACGAGGGTGTCCCAGTCGTCGATGTGGAAGGCCGCCTCGACGTCCGCGACGGGGATGCCCGCTGCTCCGTAGGCCCTCTCGAGCGCCTCGTTGATCATCGCGATGGCCACCACCGACTGTTGCGCCAAGGCGCGTGAGTCCTCGACTCGAGCCACATCGTCAGGTACGGGTCGTAGATGTTCATGCCCACGATGGGTGTGCCCGGAGCGGCGGCCTGCAACTCCTCGAGGATGCCGGGCAGACGCGCCTCGATGTTGTCGATGCCGGGGAAGAGGCAGCTCAGGCCGTCGGTGCAGGGGAAGTCGTTGAAGCCGATGTCGATGGTGATGAAGGCGAGCTCGTCGCGGTGCTCGTCGATGAAGGCGAGTGCCTCGGCCAGCTGGCTGCCGTGCTCGTACTGGCATCGCCCGTTGTCCAGCCGGATGGTCTCGGTGGACTCGCCGGGGCAGGCCAGGTTGAGCAGCTGCAGGTTCGGGATAGTGCCCGCGCGCCATGAGCCAGAGCTGGTCGGGGTAGCTTCCGCGCGTCAGGTTGTCGAACGCGTCAGGGCCGACCGGCTCCCAGCCTGCAGCCACAGAATCACCCAGGGCGAGATACCAGCTGTCACCGGTCTCGTTGCCCATCATCGAGTCATCAGCCGCCCCTGCGGGCAGCGCCAACGCGACCGCCAGGAGGGCCATCATCAAGGCTCGCATGTCCCACCTCCAGCGGACACGTTCCAACCTGCCGACCTGTCCGGGAAGTGCCATCCGACCCCCGAGATGGAACCTGACGAGGGCGGAGCGTGCACGGAGTCGGTAGAGGCGCCACCGCCTGAGTCGCGCGACAGACCATCGGGGTGACGCGCGGTGCATAGTACTGGGACATCGCAAGCGGTGATGGGGCACCGGTGGCGCAGATCCCCGCCATTGACCTGCCGGCCCCTGAGGGCGAGTTCCGTTGGACCGACTTCAGCGACGTCGGCGGCGGCACCCTGTGCACGTCCTGGACACGGGCCGACCGGATCATCCGTCACGACTGCATCGTCCCGACGCCGATGGTCAACGTGTCAGCGGGCAGCACCGTACCGTAGGTCAGCCTGACGCTCGAGGATGGCGTGCACGAGCGTGGCGCAGCCCACGGCGCCGAAGGCAGCTCATGGGCATGCTCTGCTCAAGGCTCGACCGGCGGCGTCGACACAGGGACCTCTCCCCCCTTCCGCCTCGGTCGAGCCGACCACTACTCCTCGGTGATCTCGTCCTCGGACGCCTCATCCCCGACCGCCTCACCGCCACGGGTGAAGAAGAGGTGCCACTCCAGATCGCCTTCGTTCTCGACTGAGACGACGATGGGCGCGCTGGGCATGGTCACGTCGAAGGAGGTGAAGTCGACCGGCAGCGCACCCACCACCAGGGTCGTGTCGCCGACGCGCTGGCCCGTCAGCTCGAGGATCACGTCCTGGCTGACGTCGCGGATGGTGAGGCTGCCGGGAACCGACGCGGTGAATGGCTCGTCGGTCGGGACCTCGCCCAGGTCGACCGGCTCGGTCGAGATGAACGAGGCCGTCGGGAACTCGCTGGTACCAAGAGCACGCTGGATGGCGTCGTCACGGCGGGGCTTGTCGCTGACGACGGCCGTCAGGTCGGCCTCGATGACGACGCCCTCGATGACGTTGCCCGATGCCTCGAGCTGGCCGCTGACCGCGGGCGTGCGGCCGACCGCGTCGACCTCGCCACCGGGGTTCAGTACCTCGGCCACGCGGAAGCCGACCCAGGAGCTGTTGAAGTCCGCAAAGTCGCCGATCTCGGTGTTGACGGTCCAGGTGCCGTCGATGCCGCCGGCCGCGGCCGGCTCCTCGGCCTCCTGTGCGTAGACGGCGCCGGTGCCCACGACGAGGACAGCGGCGAGGGCGATGGGGACAGCGCGAAGCTTGCTCACGGGAATCTCCTCTTGGGGGAAGTGGGAACAGGGAGCATATCCGCGTTGTGTGACCTTGGCATCAAGGGCGTGCAAGGACACCCCTGCGGAGCCGGGCAGCGGTCGCGGCAACCACGCTGCGCCACCGGTGGCCGAGGGCTACAGGATCTGCCGGCCGCGCCTTCGTGGCAGCGGCGGCCGGGGCCGATCGAGTAGGTCCGTGCACCATGGCGACGGCGGCGGCTGGATCAGTGCAGCCAGGCCGAGGACATGAGGTTCGAACGCTGAGCGCATCTTGACGAACTCGGCCCAGGCCTCATCAAGATCGCGAACCAGTGGGCAGCCGGCGTCGGCCAGCTCATCGGCCGCGTCGTCGAAGTCACCGCGCGTGAGCACCGTGTAGTGCTCCTCCTCGCCCTTCGGCCGGACGAAGAAGAAGTGGGCGATGCTGACGATGGCTTCCACGCCGGAGCGGTAGGTCATGTCGGCGCGAACGGACATCGGCGCGGCAAGGACCACGTTGCGCAGGATGGCAGCATCGAGCACGGCCGTGGCCGCCGCCAGCCACGATCGCCGCGCGCGCGGCGATCGGAAGAAGTTGAGCGACGGTTCCGAGGTGTGAGTCTCACCCAGCGTGATGAGCCAGTGGCCCCAGTCGACCCACATGTCGTCGATGCGGGCGGTGTCGTCACGGCGCGTCAGGTGGCGCACCAGGTCGGGGCCGAAGGCGACGCCGCCGGACTTGATGCTGACGTCGGCGACGACGACCTCGCGGCGCGAGAACAGGCCGTAGATGGTGGGCAGGTACGAGATGAGCAGGGCGACCACGCCAAGCCCGAGGATGGCCGCGACGATGGCCAGGACCTCGTGGATGCCGTCGTCCGGCGGCACGAAGCCCAGCGTCGTGAACGATGAGCCCGCCAGCGTGAATGCCTCTTCGAACGAGATCGAGCCCGTGCCCAGGAAGAGGAGCGTGAACCCGAGGATGATGCCCACGGCCCAGGCCAGCGCCAGCGCCAACAACCCCAGGGGCGCGTGAACGCTGAGCACGGACTCACGGTCCAGGTGGTCAGAGCGTCGGGAGATCCAGAGCAGGGCCGAACGGAAACCCAGGAAGACCCCGCGTGTGAGCGGATCGAACGAGGCACGCGGCAGCACGACCGTGCGGAAGGCAGAGGCCAGCGAGATCACGATGAGCAGCGTGCCGACCACGACCTCGACGACGGAGAAGACGGCGTCCATGCCCCCAAGCCTGCCACGACCGGCGGCGCCGGTCCACGCGATACCGTTGTCACCCCGATGACGCATGGAGGAACGTGATGACCCGACTCGAGCCACTCTCTCTGGACCAGGTGGCGGGCCTCGAGGAAGTCGAGGAGACATACCGGCGGACGCTCGGCTTCGTGCCCAACGGGCTGCGCATCATGGCCCGCCGGCCGGAGATCGTGCGGGGCTTCATCGCCCTGCGTCGAGCTGTGCTCGACCCCGCTTCGGGCACCGTGTCGGCCGAGCTGAAGAACCTCGCCGCGCACCTGGCCAGCCGCACACACGGCTGTCTCTACTGCCAGGCCCACTCACTGCAGGGCGCTGGGCGCGCCGGTGCCGAACAAGCCCGTCTCGAAGCTGTCTGGGAGTACGGGGCGAGCGACCTCTTCAGCGCGGCCGAGAAGGTCGCGCTCGACTTCGCCGTGCGCGCAGCGGCGGTGCCCAACGCCGTGACCGACGAGGATTTCGAGCGGATGCGCGAGCACTGGGACGAGGGCCAGATCGTGGAGATCCTGGCGGCGGTGTCCCTCTACGGCTTCCTCAATCGCTGGAATGACTCGCTGGCCACGCCGTTGGAGGCAGAGTCGGCCGACTTCGCCGAAGAGGCCCTGAGCGCACAAGGCTGGACCCGCGGCAAGCACACGTAGCCGGCCGGGCGCGACCGACGTGGAGGAAGGCTGGCTGGGTCCCTATGCGGCCACGCGGGCTGGAGCCGGCAGCGACATCTCCTCGTCAGACATGTCCACCTGGGTGGCGCCGGTCATGATGGCCACCGCCTCCGACATGCTGTGTGTCTGCGGCGTGACCACGGCCACTCGCCGACCGAGGCGGTGGATGTGGATGCGATCGGCCACTTCGAAGACGTGCGGCATGTTGTGGCTGATGAGGATCACGGGGATGCCCCGGTCACGGACGTCCTTGATGAGCTGCAGCACCTTGCGTGACTCCTTCACACCGAGCGCCGCGGTGGGCTCGTCCATGATGATGACGCGCTGGCCGAAGGCAGCGGCCCTGGCCACGGCCACGCCCTGACGCTGACCGCCGGAGAGCGTCTCCACGGCCTGGCTCATGTCCTGGATGGTGAGCAGGCCCAGGTCGGACATCTCCCGGCGCGCATCCTCGCGCATGCCGCCCAGGTCGAGCATGCGGAAGACCGAACCCATGATGCCCGGCTTGCGCCGCTCGCGGCCTAGGATACAGGTTGGTGCCGATGTCCAGCGCCGGACAGACCGCCAGCGTCTGGTAGACGGTCTCGATGCCGGCGGCCATGGAATCCTGGGGCGAGTGCAGCTGGACCTGCTCGCCGTCGATGAAGATCTCGCCCTCGTCGGGGATGACCGCGCCGCTGAAGCACTTGATGAGCGTCGACTTGCCGGCGCCGTTGTCGCCGATGACGCCCAGTACCTCGCCCGGGTAGAGCTCGAGGTCGGCGTGGTCGAGCGCAACCACGCGGCCGTAACTCTTGACCAGGCCACTGGCCTTGAGGGCCGGCCGCAGGTCGTTCGTCGTCGTAGGAGCGGTCATGCGCTCACCCTCCGGATCCACTGGTCGAGCGTGACGGCGACGATGACGAGCACGCCGACGGTGAAGTCCTGCCACAGCGGGTCGATGCCGGCGAGGCTCAGGCCGTTACGGGCCATGCCCACGATGATCGGCGCCGAGCAAGGTCCCGAAGACCATGCCGCGACCACCGAAGAGGCTGGTACCGCCGATGACGACGGCGGTGATGGTATCGAGGTTGTAGCTCAGGCCGACCTGCGGACTGGCAGCTCCGACGCGGCCGATGAGGAACCAGGCGCCGATGCCGTAGATGAGGCCGGCCACGGCGTAGACCGACACGAGCACGCGGTTGACGTTGATGCCCGTGAGCCGCGAGGCCTCGGGATCGTCGCCGGTGGCATAGATGTGCCGGCCCCAGGCGGTGTACTTCAGGACGTAGGTCATGACGACGTACATCAGGACCATGCCGATCGAGGCGATGGGGATGGGCGTGTCCAGGATCTCCAGCGTGCCCTGCTTGCCGGCGGTCGTGGTCAGGAGCGAGTCCATGTCCCGACCGCGCACGGTCGTGGACGCCGAGACGTACAGGTTGAGCGCGAAGAAGATGCTGAGCGTGCCAAGCGTGACGATGAATGGTGGCAAGCGCAGGCGGGTGATGAGCAGGCCGTTGAGGAGGCCACAGCCGGTGCCCACGCTGAAGCCGATGAACAGGGCCACGAAGCCACCCAGGCCACTCTCCGCACCGAAGTAGTCGGCCGAGATCTTGGCCATGATGACCGAGACGAAGACGGTGATGGCGCCGACCGAGAGGTCGATGCCGGCGGTCAGGATGATGATGGTCTGGCCGATGGCCAGCGTGCCCACGACCGTGACCTGCTGGATGATCAGGCTCATGTTGAACGGCTGCAAGAACCGGTCGGACATGAGGCTGAAGACGATCAGCATGAGGCCCAGGAACATGAGCGGCGCAAGGACCGGGTACTTGTGCAGCACGCGCTGGACGCGCTGGACGGACGTCAGCTGCTGTCGCTCTTGTTCGACGATCTCACCGGATACCGCGGCGGCCGTGGCTTCGGCATCGGCGTGATCCTGGCCACGATGTTCTGGCTGCGGCCCGCTCATGCCGTGCCCCTCATGTGGTGTCCCTCTCCAGCTCCCGTGCGCACTGCGATCTCGTGCGCATGCGCCCCAGGTGGCGCGAATGATAGACACATGGACGGGGTGGCCGCACGGCCACCCCGTCCAATCCTGCTAGCTGGTGATTATTCGGAGCCCCAGCAGATCTCGAGACCCTCGGCGGACGTGAGCGAAGGCACGCCTTCCTGGGGATCGTCGGTGATGAGCTGGACGCCCGTGTTGAAGATGTCCAGGCCCTCGCTGGGCTCTGGGATGGTGCCGTCCTGCGCGTAGCGGATAGCCGCTTCCACGCCGAGGGACGCCATCAGGGACGGGAACTGCATCGACGTGGCATCGATGATGCCGTCGCGGACATCGGCCACACCGGCGCAACCGCCGTCGACCGAGACCATGAGGACCTCGTCGGTGGTCTTGCCGCCGGCCTCGAGTGCCTGCATGGCACCGGCAGCGGTGGGCTCGTTGAGGGTGTAGACGAGGTTGATGTCAGGGTTCGCCTGGAGCAGCAGCTCCATGGCGGTCACGCCGCCCTCCTGGTTGCCCTGCGAGAACTCCTGGCCGACGATGCGCGGGTCGTCTCGTCCCGATGAAGGTGGTCGGATCGCCGTTGTCGATGCCGAAGCCTTCCAGGAAGCCCTGGTTGCGCTTCACACCCACGACTGGCTGTGAGGGGTCGATATTGATCATGCCGATGACCGCGTCTGCGGCAGCATCGCCCATCTTGGCCGTGGCCCACTGGCCGATGAGCACACCGGCTTCGTAGTTGTCCGTGGCGAAGGTGACGTCGACTGCGTCAGCCGGATCGGTCTGCGGTGTCGAGCGCGATGACCATGAGGCCGTTCTCACGGGCCAGCTCGACGGCCGGGGTGACGCCGGCGTTGGCGGGCGCGATCAGGATGGTGGTGGCACCGCGCGAGATCGCGTTCTCGATGCACACGGTCTGACCTTCGGGGTCGGGGTCCTGGACGCCCCAGCAGGCGTGCAAGCTGGCACCGAGCTCCTCAGCGCGAGCGGTAGCGCCGTCGATCATCCAGACCCAGAAGGGGTTGATATTCTCCTTGACGACGAGCTCGATATCGACGCCGGTGCCGTCGAGCTCTTCGTCCTGGGCCACGATAGCGCTGGTGCCGAGCGCCCCAGCGGTCAGCGCCACGGTCGCGGCAATCACGGTCAGCCGCGTGGCGCGGCTTCGAACAAAGGTCATCGTTTCTGCGAGCCTCCTCATATTCCTCAACTGCCTAGATGGCAGCTCCTCCCGCTGTCAGCTGACAACGTTGTCTGGAACGGTAGACCTGTGCCGGATGCGATGTCAACCCGTATCAGGGTTGTTTCGGTGCAAACGATGTCATATGGTTCGGGCGATGACGGGCGAGACTCGGACAACGTTGTCAGCGAACGGAGGCGAGAGCGAGCCTCCACGTCGCCGTGCCACGATGCGTGACGTGGCCGCGCTCGCCGGCGTCAGCATCAAGACTGTCTCCCGTGTGGTCAACGGAGAGCCCGGCGTCTCGGTCGACCTGGTCGAGCGCGTGGAGGGCGCCGCACGACGATTGGACTACCACCCCGACCTGACCGCCTCCAACCTGCGTCGCGGGCGGCAGGCACAGACGCTGGGCCTGATGCTCGAGGACGTCGCCAACCCCTACTCCGGCGCCGTTCACCGGGCCGTCGACGATGCCGCCATCGAGCGGGGCATGGCCGTGCTGGCCACCAGCCTCGACGAGGATCCCGTGCGCGAACGCGAGGTGGCGCGGACCATGATCCAGCGGCGTGTCGATGGCCTGGTCATCGTACCCACGGGCACCGACCAGTCTTACCTGCGCCCTGACATGCAGGCCGGCCTGGCCACGGTCTTCGTCGACCGTCCGCCGAACTTCCTCGATGCGGACACGGTCCTGGCCACCAACCGTGCCGGCGCCCGCGAGGCCGTCGAACACCTGCTCGGGGTCGGCCATCAGCGCATCGCCTTCCTTGGCGATCTCACTGATATCGCCACCGCGGTCGACCGCTACAAGGGTTATCTCGATGCCCTGCAGGGCGCTGGCATCGAGGTCGACGAGCGCATCGTGCGTACCGATCTGCATACGCGCGATACCGCTCAGCGGGCCGCCGAGAGCCTGCTACGTCTGCCTGACGGGATCGGCCCTACTGCGCTATTCGCCAGCCAGAACCTCATCACCATCGGGGTCATCCACGCGCTGCACCTCCACGACCTGCAGCACCTCGTGGCGCTTGTCGGCTTCGACGACATCGAGCTGGCGGGGATGCTCGACCCGGGCGTGACCGTGGTCGCTCAGGATCCGTACGCCATCGGCCGCGCTGCCGCCGAGCTGCTGTTCGCGCGCCTCGACGGCTACAGCGGACCGAGCCAACACCGCACCATCTCCACACGACTGGTCATCCGCGGATCCGGCGAAGATCCGCCCGGACGAGAACGTGGTGGCCTGAGTCCCTCACGGCCCACGGCAGCTCGTCCGAGTCCGAGCGGTGGAGATGGTGAGAGCAGCGGTCGCGGCTAGCTGAGACGATCGGTCGCGTCGCCGGCCAGGCCCTGGTCGAGGGCGACGCGCGCCGCCTCGGTGCGGGTGGAGACGCCCAGCTTGCCGAGGATGTTGCTGACGTGCACTCCCGCGGTCGACTCGCTGATGAAGAGGTTCTCGGCGATCTCACGGTTGGTGCGGCCGGTAGCCACCTCACCGAGCACCTCGCGCTCTCGGGGGGTGAGCCCGTAGGCCGCATCAGGCGCAGCGGCCACGCCGGTAGTCGAATCGCCGAGGCGGACCCGCATCCGGCGAGCCATCACCTCGAGCTGGCCCAGGTTCGGTTTGGCACCGAGCTCCGCGGCCACGCGGTGTGACTCGCGCAGCGCCGCTACGGCAGCGTCTCGATCCCCGGATGCCTCAGCGGCCTCAGCTGCACGCCAGCGTGCCATGGCCGAGCGGAAGGGCCATCCCATCCCGGCCCAGGCGTCGGCCAGGGACGCCCACTGCACTGGGCCATCGGTCCCCTCCAGTCGGGCCCGCTCGGCTTCGACCTGTTCGAGGTCGAGATCCAGGACGCGAGTCAGTCGCCCCGCAGACGACGGAATGGCCTCGCGCCACTCCGCGGCAAGCTCGATCAGTCGAGCCATGTCTGCACGAGCGCGCTCGAGCGCTGCCACATCGCCGGCGAGGCGCGCGCGTCGCCCCAGCTCAGTGATCGGCCAGGCGCTGACTCGGGCCAGCTCCACCAGGCGGATGGCAGCATCGGACTGGCGGATGAGCTCGATGCCCTCCCAGGCGTACTGCACGGCCAGCTCGTGCTCGCCGGAGAAGGCGGCGTGTTCGATGCCACCCATGAAGATGAGCCCGTGGTGGTCGCTGGCAGGGCTCTCCAGGGCCAACCGTCGAGCCTCATCCCACAGCGACTCGAAGCGCTCATCTCCGCGAGCAGGCCATGAACTCGAGGACGTAGGTGGAGCGGTAGACAGACGTGCCCCCGCTCGGTCCGGCCTGTCGATCAGCGCGCGCGAGCGCCTCCCGAGCCTCGTTCCACGCCCCGGCCTCGAAGCCGAAGCTCACCGCGCCGTAGCCGAGGTACGTGCCGTAGCTATTGGCGACACCCCATTCGGCCGTCACTTGCAGGCCCTCCAAGCAGGTCCCCAGCGCTCGCTCCGGGTCGCCGGCCCAGCCCTCGATGTCGGCGCGATTGACGTACGCCCGGCCGATGTCGTCGGGGATACCCAACTCCAGGGCGATGTCGAGCGCAGCGGCGATGGAGGCCTCGGCCGCCTCCGTCTCGCCCAGGCCGGCCAACACCACCGCCAGGGTGTTGCGGCCGTGGCCCTCGAGCTCGCGGGCGCCGATGGCCTGGGCGGCCGCGATCGTGGTCTCACACAGCGGCCGGGCCTCGTGCATGCGTGCGTGCAGCATGTACACCTGCGCCAGCCCGGCCCGCGCCTGCAGCCGCACGATAGGCGGGTCCTCCGGGGCCGACTCGACGGCCTGCTCGTAGACACGGATGCTGGCGCCCCAATCCCCATCTACCCAGAGCGTGCGCGCGAGCAGGATGAGCACGCCGGTCAACCGCGCGGCGGAGCGGTCGCCGAGCTCATCGATGGCCTCGCGACTGGCGGCTATGGCCCGGCGAAAGTGGGAGGACAGGTAGGCGGCGCGTGCCGTGCGCTCTAGCAACTCGACGTGATCGATGCCGTCGCTGCCGTGGTTGCCGTCGCCTGCATCATCCGGGTCGTCCCATAGCGCTAGCGCTTCCTCGTACTCCCGCAGCGCCGTGCCGAAGGAGAAGGCGTCCACGGCCGCATCACCGGCCGCCACCGTTGCGGACAGAGCTCGGGTGTCACGAGCCTCGCGCCAGTGGTGGGCCAGCTGCAGGCGATAGGCGGCACCACTGACAGCTGCCGCTTCGTGCGCAGCCAGTGTCTCGCCCCAGGCCTGGTGGAGCCGTCGTCGCTCCGTCGGCAGCATGGCCTCGTAGACGGCCTCCTGCAGCAGGGCATGGCGGAAGCCGTAGGCATCGTCGTCGTCGAGTGCTCGCATCGGGATCAGCAGGCCGGCGTCGACGAGCTGTCGCAGATCCTGAGCGGCGGGATCCTGCCCTTCCCCGACGACCTCGATGAGCGTCTCATGCTCGACCACCCGACCGCCTACGGCGGCCACGCCGAGCAGGTGCTGGGCCGACTCCGGGAGCACGTCGATGCGCGAAAGCAGTACATCACGAAGCTCCCAGGGCAACGTCTCGCGACCAACGATGCGTGAGGCGAGCAGCTCTTCGATGAAGAACGGGTTGCCGTCCGAGCGCAGCTCGATGTCGTCGACCTCGGCGGTCGAGAGCTCCTCGTCGAGGATATGGCCTACGAGCTGGGCGATCTCGGGCCCGGACAGCGGCTCGAGATCGAGGCGCTCGATGACGCTCAGCCGGGACACCTCGGCCAGCCACGGCCGGAGTGGGTGGCGGCGCGTGATCTCGTCCGTGCGGAAGGTGGCCACGATGCTGATGGGCTCGTGCTCGATGGCGCGCAGCAGGAGTGACGTCGCGGCCAGCGTACCGGCATCGGCCCAGTGAAGGTCCTCGAGCTGAAGGACCAGCGGGGCATCATCCGAGCAGCGACGGAACAGCTCCAGCAACGCTTCGTAGAGGCGCGTCTGCGCCCACAGTTCCTGGCTCGGTGCGGCGTCACCAGAGGCCAGGGCAGGCACCAGACGCGCCAGATCGCCACTGGCACGCCCGGCGGTGGCGGCTACCTTGGCCGCGCCATCACGAGCGATGAGCGAGCGAAGGATCTCGATGTAGGGCGCGAAGGGCAGGCCCTCGTCGCCCATCGAGACGCAGCCGCCGACGAGCACCGTTGCGCCAGCCGCTTCGGCGCTGGCACGACCCTCGGACAGCAGCCGGGTCTTGCCCACACCGGCTTCACCGCCGACCACGACGTGGCGGGGCTCCCCCCTGCGAGCGGCCTCGAAGGCAGCCTCCAGCTGCCCCAGCACTTCGGAGCGACCGACCAGCACGGGGCTGGTCATCCTGCGAGCCATGGCGTCGATCATAGGGGCGTGACGAGGCGGGTCGTGGGTGGATCGATGTGTGGGTCGTCGGGCTAGGCCGTCGCGCGACCGAACAGGAAGCTGAGACGACGAGGGCGCTGGGCCTTGACGGCGCGGGTGCGTTCGGGGGCTGAGTTGACGGTGCGAGCCAGTCGTCCCCGATCGGCTTCGGCCAGGAGTTCGGTGCGGCGGTCGTTGGCGAGAAAGCTCATCTGGAAGTCGTTCATCGGTCCGTCCTGCTCTGCTGGTCTGCAACGGGGGTCGTCGCGTCTGAACGGAACGGTGGGTCTAAAGGGCTGGGGCACACATCCACAGGATCCCTTAGATACGCAGGGTCACGCCTTCATTCCGGGCGCTCCGCCGCTCGAGACCCCCTTAGGCGGCCGCCTCGGTTGGCTCGGTTGGCTCGGTTGGCTCGGGCAGCGGACTCGGCGGGGGCTCCACGGGCGGGGGCTCGAGGGGGTCGGCCGTGTCCAGGCGCACCTGCAGCATGGGGCTGCCCAGCTCGGCGGCGCGCGCGCCATCGCGGTCACGCCCGTCGAAGAGCAGCGTCCACTCGCCGGCCTTGGCGGGTGCCCTGACCACGACCTCGACGACCGTGCTCTGGCCGGGTGCCAGACGCGGGAGGCGCGCTTCGCCCACGGCCTTGCCCTTGCGCAGGCGGCCGACGTAGGGCGACGGCGCAGGCATCGAGACGGCGTGGAGCCGCCAGTCGCGGATGGGCTCGGTGCCCTGGTTGCGTACCTCGATCTCGTACCTGACGGTCTCGCCCGGGGCAGCTGGCTGAGCGGGCCCGCTTACGAGCTCGTAGCCCAGGTGCGCTCCTCGCCGGGCCAGGTACTTGGCGATGGCGTCGTAATAGGCGTCGGCCATGGCTGCCCGGATGGCCGGCCGTCTCAGCAGTGCCAGCTCGCGCTCGTTCGAGAGGAACAGGCCCTCGCTGAGCACGCCCGGCATCTGCGTGGGCCGGAGCAGCCGGGGCGGGTCATAGGCGCGCAGGACGTAGTACGGGTAGATGAGCGCACCATGGTCGTAGGGCTGCCAGGCACCGTTCACAGCCCCAGCCAGTCCAGCCACCATCTCCTCCTGGACGATGTGTGCAAGGCGGGCCGAGCGGGAGCCGAAGGGCCGCTCGTCGAAGTAGAAGGTGGACGGCCCGCCCACCGACTCGTTGACGGCGATGTTGTTGTGGATCGCCAGGAACAGGTCCGCGCGCGCCGTGTTGGCGGCGTCGGGCCGTGCGGCCAGCTCGTCGGTATCGTCGATGACGCCGTCCCCGGTGCGCTCCTGCGGCGGCGAGTTGACGTGGTCGTCGGTCGTGCGTGTGATGACGACGTTGACGCCGGCCCCCTCGAGCATGCGTGCCAGGCGCAGGCCGATGTCGAGGTTGAGGTCGGCTTCACGCGTGCCGTCGCCACCGACCGCACCGTCGTAGCTGCCACCGTGGCCGGGGTCCACAGCGATGGTGATGAAGCCGGGCTCCTCCGGGTAGACCGCCCGGTCGGCCAGCGTGACCCAGGCGTGGGCATCTTCGCTCAAGCCATCGGCCGCGGCCGTGGCCTCGATCCGATAGGGGCCATTCGGCAGGCGCTCGAGGTCGGCGTCACGGCCGTGCCAGGACCGGCTGATGCTCCCGGCCCCGGCCGGCCCGTCGAAGAGGTCGCGCACCACGCGGCCCTCGAAATCGGTCACCTGCAGTCGCAGGTCGGCGGCCTGGGAGAGAACCACGCCGACCTCGATGGGCTGCCCTGCCCCGCGCCTGTACGGCGAGCCGGAGGCGACCACGGAGACCAGCCGCCGGTCCTCGTCCTGAGCGAGCGCGAGCGAGTGGGGCAGCACGAGCGATGAGGCGAGGACGATGGTCAGGAGCGTGACGAGCCGGCGCATGTGTACAGCATGCCAGCCATCGCGCGGGCGGCAAGGCCCTGCGTGCGGTGCCGACTCTTCGGTCCGCTTCGGTCCGCTTCGGTGCCGGATGGCCCTACCGACCGACCGAGCGCGCCCATATCGTCGGGATTGCCGAACAGCCGGAAACTCGCAGAGGAGCCTTCGATGACCATCGCGACCGTTGGCGACCGCATCAGCGTCGACTCCCCGAAGGCCGGCGAACCGCCACGCCAGGGCACCGTCCTGGAGATCATCGAGCACGACTACGGCACCGCCTATCGCGTGGCCTGGGACGACGGCCACGAGTCCACGTTCCGCCCCACCGCGGGCACGCTGCACAAGGTCGAGCCCACTGACTCTGCGGAGTAGCCGCCTCAAGGTCGCGACCGGCACTACCGACACGCGCGACGGGGGTCGCTCGAGGTTGGTGTGATACGGGGCGTGTATGGTCGCAACGTGAGCAGCTGCCCTGAGCGAACCTGCCTGGCCATGCCGGGCCGCTTCCTCGGGGAAGCCGGTCCGAGGGCTGATCCGAAGCGTACGATCGGGACACGATCTTTCTGAGGAGGTAGCAGCTGTGAAGCAGCACAAGGTGACCATGCTCGGCACCGGGCTCATCGGTGACTTCTACACGATGACCCTGCACGGCCAGCGCAATCGCGACCGCGTCCAGGTCGTCTATTCCCGTTCGGCCGAGCGCGGTGAGGCCTTCAGCGCACGTCATGGCGTCCCGGAATCGACGACCGACATGATGGCCGCCATCAACCACCCCGACACCGACGCCGTGATCGTGGCGCTGCCCAACTTCCTGCACGAGGAGGCCGTCGCGGCCGTGGCCAAGGCCGGCAAGGCCGTGCTCGTGACCAAGCCGCTGGGCCGCAACGCCGGCGAAGCCAAGCGCATGCTCGAGGCGGTCGAGAAGGCCGGGGTCTTCGCACGGCTACCTCGAGGACCTCGTCTACACGCCCAAGTCGCTCAAGGCCATGAAGGCCATCCAGGACGGCGCCATCGGCGATGTCACCTGGGTACGCGCCCGCGAGACCCACCCCGGTCCGCATTCGGCCTGGTTCTGGGATCACCGGCTCACCGGTGGCGGCGCCATCATCGACCTCGGCTGCCACTGCATCGAGATCGGACGCATCTTCGTCGGCAAGGACAACCGTCCGGTCGAGGTCATGTGCCATACCGACACGCTGGTGCACCCCATCGATGCCGAAGACAACGCCATCGCGCTGGTGCGCTACGAATTGGGGGCGATCGGCCAGTTCGAGGTGAGCTGGACGTTCCGCGGTGGTATGGACCTGCGTGACGAGGTAGCCGGTACACAGGGCACCATCTGGATCAACCACTTCCTGCGCACCGGCTTCGAGATGTTCACCACCGGTGAGGGCGACAAAGGCTACGTCGCGGAGAAGGCCGAGACCGACGCCGGCTGGCTGTTCCCGGTCGGCGACGAGGTCTCCGAGCTGGGCTACACGGACATGTTCACCGACATGTTCGACGCCATGGATGAGGGTCGGGAGCCGATGGAGACGCTCTACGACGGCTACGTCGTCAACGCCATCATGGATGCCTGCTACCGCTCGGCGAAGAGCCGGGCCTGGGAGCCGGTCGAGCTCGACTGGCGTGGCGGCAAGACGGAGCCCATCGGCAAGGATACCCGAGATCTTCGAGGGCCTGGTGGTCATCAAGCGCGAGCTGCTGCCCGACGGCCGCTTCAAGCTCATCCTCAAGGACCCGCACAGCGGCGATTTCACCGACCGCGTCGCGTAAGCCCTGAGCGCGGCCGCCGTGCGGCGCCCTCCATCGCCGCAGCGCGAGGGTCTATGTGGGTACCTGAGGCTGCCACGCGCAACCCGCAGACGATGGACGTCTGGATCGCGTCGGTACCCGGTCCTTCGCCTGGGTCCGAGGCTGGAACGAAAATCCGAGCAAAGATCGATGACTGGGGTCCAGCCTTTGGCGCCGGACCCCGGTCGCGTGCTGCGCGCTACTCGGCCGGAGCCGGAGGCAGCAGCACGTCAGGGTCGCCCTTCGAGGGCAGGAAGATGCCGAGGGCGCCCCTGAGGCCTACCGTCATGACGATGTTCACGAGGAACGCCCCCAGGGCGATCATGAGCATCGCGCCGCAGATGGCGGCGAGGACCATGAAGAGTTGGAACTCCCCCTCGTAGTAGATCGTCCGCCGCAGCATGCCGGAGAGCCCGGCCATGCCCATGAACGCGCCCATACCGATGCCACCAAGGAGGTGGAACCAGAAGTGCACGTTGACGAGGCGAGGGCTCCACAGGACAGCATCGTTGGTCAGGATCGGGAAGAGCTTGTAGACCACCGCATAGAGGGTCATCGTGAGGCCCACGAGCACAGCCACGTGCACGTGCGGACCGATCACCCACTGCGTGTTGTGGAGGATGCGGTTGAGGCCGATGTCGGCCTGCAGGATGCCGGCCGCGACGCCAAGGCCGAAACCGGTGAGCCCGCCGAGCAGGAACTTCAGCTCGTTGGTCATCTTCAGAGGACGAGCCAGCCACAGGGTAGCCAGCGTGATGAAGAAGGCCAGGCCCTGGGTGATGAGCTCGAAGGCGGTCACCATCTCACCTGACACGACCTTCAGCATCGCAGGCTGGCTCTGGTCGGACAGCAGGTGGTGCGACCACACCGTCCAGGAGACGACAAGCTCGACCAGCAGCGCGGCGCGAGCAACGTTGGCCATGAACAGCCGACGCCCCGTGATGAGCGTGGCCAGGATGTACCAGGCACCCGCCACCCAGATGAGCACCAGGCCATCGGCGATGAGGTCGAGACCCCACCAGAACCAGTTCTTGTAGAGCAGTGCATCGATGAGGGTGTCATCGAGCGCAAACCCCAGTGCCGCAGCGGCGAGGAAGATGATGATGAGCACGCCGGCAGTGAGGATGACGATGGAGTTGAGGGCTGCGTCCACCGCGCCGCGTGCCACAGCGGCCACGCCCAGTGGGACCGGCTCGTCGTCCTGGCTGTGACCGCGGAAGATGTTGGTGAACCCGGTCAGGCCGATGGCCGACTTGAAGACGGACCACTTGGGGATGTGGTCCTTCCCCTTGGGCGTGTACAGGATCGTGGCGAAGACGTTCCAGACGAAGGCCAGCGTGCCCAGCATGATGATGGCGATGCCGGCCACGAAGATGACGCCGCTCCAGGGCTCGAACTGGGACGTATCCGCGGGCAGCGGCCAGTACAACGTGTAGAGCGGTGCGTAGTGCGTCAGGAACCCGTCGAGCCAGAACACCAACGTACCGATGGCGATCGACCAGAACGTGAAGCTCGCCAGCCGATAGCTCCATAGCGGCTTCTCCATCAGGAACGGCACGAGGAACAGGAACGCGCCGAGAGACAGCAGGTAGGTGGATCCGAAGATGCCCACCAGTGGGTGCGCGGTGAGGATGCCGAAGTACTGGTCGGGCGGGATCAGCGAGATCGGCTCGACAGCGTAGATGCGCATGATCATGCCTTCGATGGCGGCGAAGGCGTAGTAGAGGACGCCGATGACCACGAAGCGCAGTGTCAGCTTCTGCATGGGCGTGAGCGACGAGGCGTCGAACGCGCCCTTGTTGCCGCTCACCAGGGTCTGCACGAATGTCATGTCAACCCCGCCTCAAGCCGCTGCCGCGCAGCCGGTCACTTCGACCGCGTCGGGGACGATCATCTGATGTCCCTCTGGGCCGGAGTACTCCGTCGAACGGATGGTGTAGACGGCGTCCTTCTCGAACTCCCAGAGGACGTCGTTGCGGTGACCCGGAACGACCTGCATCTGGAAGACCATCGAGTTGTCCGGGCGGAAGAGGCCGAAGCCGTAGGTCAGGTCGTCGGACTGCACGTCGAAGAGGACCAGCTCATGGCACTCGATGGCCAGCTTGTCGGCCGGCAGTTGGAACTCGTGGTCGGCGACTCGGATCTCGAAGGTGCGGTCGGCCGTGTATGCATCGCGATCGAGGTCCATGTGGACCCACGGAATCGTGTTGGACGAGACGACGTGCAGCGAGACACCGGTCACGACCAGGACGATGGCCCACACCGTGAAGAGCACGGTCGGCACCTTCGCATAGCCCGGTCTGGTGATCTTGATGGCGAACACCGCCATGATCAGGAGCACGGCACCCGCGTACAACGTGTACACCAGGGCTTGGCCCCACAGGACGACGCTGGAATCGACCATCGCCCACCCCCCAGGCAGCGACCGCCCCAAGGTCGAAGCTCGTTCCGATACCCTCGCTCGGACGCGACGCCGTCAGGCGGCCCTTTCGGAGCAGGTTGCCGTGTTCAGGCCGATTCCGCCAAGTGCGCTCGGTCCGAAGGCACAGGCCATTGGTCACCAGCAGCGGGCGCCCGCCCGGTCACTCCTCGACGGGATAGGCGTGGAGCTCGAAGTGGGTAACGCCCTTGCATCCGGCGAGCTTGTTGGGGCATCTCTCCCGGTAGTCCAACGATGCCAGCAACCCGCCCGACGCGAAGTCCTTCTCGTTCGCCTGCCACTGCCAGCCCTCGAGCGGGATGCCGACGCCAGACACCTTGTCACGCAAGTGGGATTGCATGAAGTAGTGCTCCCACGTGCTGAATCTGCTGGTGGCGCCCGGTAGTGGCTTGCACGGCGGTCGGGTCAGTTTGTCGGGATGCTCGACGGCTGGCCCGTTGTCGATGACCAAGCTGGCGGACTTCGTCTGTGGGTCCACCCAGGCACTGGTGATCTGCCAGTCGACGGTACCCGACCCCTGGGCGAAGGACTCGCCCTTGCAGCCGTTGGCCTGGCGCGGCTTCGTCTTCACCCTGAGCGTTCCGCTGCCCCTGGGAGTGGACCCCCTTCGGCCGTCGACAGGGCGATGCGACCCTTGGCCGTGGCCATCGAGCGCACCAGGCCCCCGGTCTCGATCTCCGAGTCGATGTGCAGTTCGAGACGGTAGGGCCGGTGCCAGCTGACCTTGATGTCGTGGAACTTCCACGCGCCGGCCAGCGGGATCCGGCCCCCCGCGTTGCCAAGATCGAGCAGGTAGTTGGCGTGCGCGACCACGAGACCGCGGTCGTACTCGATCGGGCCAAGCCCCTCCGGCTGCCGCTCGACATTGGGGCTGATGGTCATCTGCGCGCTGCCGTCAGCGCCGGTCCGGCAACCGGCTGGATAGCACAGGGAGCGGACATGTGCCTTCAGCGACCCGAGACTCCAGTCCACCGCGATACCCGGCAGCGGACCGGCCTTCGGCAACTTCAGGCCAGCCAAGGCGCCACAACGGATGGCATCGGGCGACAGTTCGACGTCCACGCTGACCTGGACCTCGAATAGGGCACTGTCGGCTGTCGCGCGATGGAGGTAATGCAGTTCCTGATTGTCGACACCTCCGCGGACCGAGATGGCACGGCGTAGGAACAGCTGATGCAGCAGCTGCGCTGGCGGCGTCGCTGCGGTGAGGACCGCCCCGCCCCTGATGACCATGGCGCCCAGCTTGCCGGCATCCCAGCCTTTCTTGTAGGCCCAGCTGCCGATCCGGCCACAGGCCGCACCAGCCGTCGAGCCAGCCACGCGAGTGGCCTCGCTGGATGCCCTGGCCTTGCGCATGGGCGAAGCAGGGAGTGATGCGGACACGGCCCGGTAGTCAGCGACCCCCTGGTCGTCGAGGACCGCCAGGGGCATGAGGATGTCCATCTCGATGAGGGTCGCGGCCAGGGGTGTCAGCGGTTGGTCGAGAGGCACCGCGACGGCCAAGTCGAGACCGGTGGCTGCCAGTTCGACGCTCCGGGCCAGGCGCAACGGGAAACCGGCAGGGTCGGTGGCCGCCGTCTCGGCCACTGCGGCACGGATGAGCTCGGCCCAAGCGGCCGGCTCCAGGGGTGCTCCCGCGCCGTCGGTGAGGACGAGTGCCAGGGAGGCCGCGATATCGGCCACGGTGACCGGCGAAACGGTGGTGGGGTCGGCGGCCAGAAGCGCGACTTCGAAGTCATACAGCCAGGGGTCGTCTGGTGATCGCTCAGCCCCGAAGAGGATGGGCGCCCCAGCCGCGCTGTAGACACCAAGCCCGATGCCCGACATGACCTCGAGCAGAAGGTCGCGACGCGCTTCGTCACTGGACGAGCTGAGCCATTCAGCGGCCAGCTCGGCGGGCGCACGCGGCACGGTCGGCAGCCCGGGTTCGAGTGGAGTCGGGATGGGCACCAGGGTCCGGACCGGCCGCTCGCCGGGACCAGTTCGATCGCCGGCGTCCTGGGCCAGCCCCAGACTCGGCAGTCCTGCGACAAGGAGCAGGAACGAGACCACCACGATGGCGGATCGACGGACAGACATCTCTTGACCTCGACGTACGGCGACGAAGCTGCCAGCGACGTGGTGGAGCGGTCCTTGGGGGTTCGTGACCCCGTCGATGACTCGCGAAATCTAGCAGAGAGCGCGCGCTCTTCTCGCCCGGAACACCGGGATGCGGACGCTGGGAACGGCGGCGCGGACTGCCGCCCGCTACGGCAGGGCCGCCACGATCTCGTTGACGTCCTCCGCGGTGGTGATGACGAACCAGACCACGTCGCCGCTGGAAAAGACGTAGGCCGGTACGTCCGGGAGCGGGATGCGGGTGACCGTGCGCTCGCCGATGGTCTCCTCGCGGGAGGCCGTCGAGTCGTCGATATCCAAGAGCATCCGCGCGAGGGCGTCCTGCACCTGCTCGGCCGGCACACCCGGGATGGACGCCGCCGCGATGCTGACGTAGCCGTCGTTGTCGCTGTTGCTGGCCTGACCGATCGAGAGCAGCCCGAGGTCGGCACCGTTGGCATCGGCGATGGTCTGCAGCTCGGCGATGATGTCGCGGTCGAACTGTGCGCCGACCTGGTCCAGCGTGAAGACCGCCTGCTGCAGCTCGTAGCCGGCGGCACTGTCCGGCAGCATCGCGGCAAGCTCATCAGCGGCCATCTCAGCCGGAGTCGGGGGTTCGGGCGTGGGCTCGGGCGGCAACTCGACCTGTTCGACCGAAGTGGACAGGATGCGCACCGGGTCCTCGATCTGATCGGAGGGCGGACGTGCTTCGACGATGGCATCGACCACGTCCATGCCCTCGGTCACGCGGCCGACGATGACGTAGGTGCGGTAGGCCTCGAGGTCGGCCTCCGCCTCATCGTCGAGGATGATGAAGAACTGGCTGCCTTGCGAGTCCGGCTCCTGGGTGCGAGCCATGGCCACGATGCCGCGCCCGTACCGGCCCACGACCTCCTCATCCTCGATGCGATAGTCGGGACCGCCCATACCGGTGCCATCGGGATCGCCACCCTGGAGCACGAAGCCGGGTACCGCGCGGTGGAAGCCGACATCGTCGTAGAAGCCTTCGTTGGCGAGGTTCAGGAAGTTCTCCGCGGCTACCGGCGCGGACTCGGTGAACAGGCCGACGACGACATCACCCTCCTCGGTCGTGAGCCGTACGGCGGTGCCGTCGCCCGTGGGCACCTCGAAGGGCACCGGGTTCGGCGTAGCTTCGGGAGGACCATGGGGTCGCCCGACATCCTGGGCGAAGACGGGCACGGCGGTGACGGCGACCATCGAGATAGCGGCTGCGGCAGCAAGTAGTCGGTGGCGGGGCATGGAGCCTCCTGCTTGTTGGGGGTCGGGTTCGGTCGGGACGGCGTCAGCCGGGAGCATAGGGCAGCCTCACATTCGGGGCCGTGAGGGCCATCACGCCGATAGGGCATCCTTGGCTCACGAGGGATGGAGGACGGCATGGCCGACGCGCTGACGCTGCGCTTGATGACCAGGGACGAGGTCGACCGGCTCGTGGGCTGGGCGGCCGATGAGGGCTGGAATCCCGGACTCCACGATGCCCACCTCTTCTGGCTGACCGACCCCGAGGCGTTCATCGCGGCCGAGCTCGATGGCGGGCTCGTCGGCGGCGGCGCCATCACCAGCTACGACGGTGAGTTCGGCTTCATGGGCTTGTTCATCGTGCGGCCGGAGTTCCGCGGGCGTGGCCTTGGCCGCCGCCTGTGGCACGCGCGGCTGGGCTTGCTGCGGTCGCGGCTGCAACCGGGCGCTGCCATCGGCATGGACGGGGTCCTGCCCATGCAGCAGTGGTACACACGGGGTGGCTTCGTCTTCTCGCACCGCACCCTTCGCTACGAGGGGGTCGGCCAAGCCCACGAGCGAGGCGCCGAAGTGGTGGTCGCCGACGAGCTCGACTTCGAGCGATTGCTGGCCTACGACCGGCGCTGCTTTCCTGCCCCACGGGGACGCTTCCTGCGCGCCTGGATCGCCCAACCGGACAGCCTGGCGCTGGCCACGGTCGATGGCGGGGTGGTGCGTGGCTACGGCGTCATCCGGCGCTGTGGCCGCGGCGCCAAGATCGGGCCACTCTTCGCTGACGACGCCGTGGTCGCCGAGGCGCTCTACTCGTCGTTGGCCGCGTTCGTGCCCGGCGAGCCGGTCTTCATCGACGTCCCGGAGGTCAACGCCTGGGCCATGTCACTCGCGCAGCGCCACGAGCTGCGCGAGGTCTTCGGCACTGCGCGCATGTACCTGGGCCCACGTCCACGCCGCTCTGACGGGCGCGTCTACGGCAGCACGACCTTCGAGCTGGGCTAGGAAGAACGATCGCCTGGAGGCCACGACTCCCTGAAGAACCCGATGAGGTCAGCCATGCCGCCGACGGCGTCGATCCCGAACTCTTCGCGAACTCCGGGCGCAAGGACGTACTTGCCGGTCTGGCCGGGTTCGGCGGCGTAGACGGCCACGAAGTAGCTGCCGTCCTGCGCTGCCTCGGTGCGGATGGTGCCGTAGTTGATGAACCCCAGGCCGCCGTGGTTCTCGCGCGGTGCTTCGGTGGCTGGCTGGAAGGTGATCGCGCCGTCGACCTGAGCTGCCTCAGCCAGAGTGACGGCCACCGGTCCGCTCTCCGAGGCGACCGGCAAGCCCGGGCCGAGGAGCGTGAAGGTGGCAGCCAGGGCACCTTCAGCGTCCGGTGCCGTCATGCCCACGACGAGAGGATCACCGGTCTGCAGGTCCATCCGATACCAGTCCACCTCGCCGGGTTCGGCGATGGTCGCTCCGATGGCGCGTGAGAGCGTGGGGTCGTCCAGAACGATGGCATCGGCCGGAGTCGAGGCTGCCTGGTCATTGATGGACGGGGAGTGGGCCGCGACAGCGGCCGGGATGAGAGCGACGGCGAGCAGACCGGCGCCGAACGATAGACGTCGCATTGGTGTTCTCCAGGGTGGCTGAGGTGAGTTCCGCCTCTAGCTGGCATGCTAGCGCATATGTCTACTGTTTGTCTAGTGTTCGTACACTCTGCAAGCACGCGCCCGCGTGGAGATACGGCCACCCCAGCGCACCCACCCACGGCCGCACGGCTCGAGGAGTCGCGGATCTACGGCAGCACGACCTTCGAGCTCGGGTAGCAGCCAGCGTCCTCAGCCGGCACGATCGTGCCGGATCCCCGTGGTCTACCTGCCCGGCCGCCGCGTACGATGGGGAGCCACCGCCGATCCTGAGCGCTGAGGCGCCATCTCCGAACGTCGTAGATCGCTGCTCCGGCAACCACGAGCCGGCCGAGCTCAGCAGTCAACCGAGCACTCTCGGCGGGATCGAGGAAGCGCGAGGCGGGGAAGTCGGACTCGAGCATGGCACGCACCATGGCCGGTGTGCGCCGCGAACCGGGCGGC
>CAVPJO010000025.1:0-27567 GCA_963705425.1 uncultured Chloroflexia bacterium
GTACCTCAACGAGCACCCCGACCTCTTCAGCGTGATCCAGCCGTTCGCTGCCAAGGACCAGGACCTGGCGGTCGCGGTCAACATGCTGACCGGCTTCCAGATCCTGCCCCAGGACTTCGACGGCTTCGCACAGCAGGTCCAGCCCGCGCTCAAGCAGAGCGCCAAGCAGAAGCAGAAGACCTGCCGCCCGCTGCTTGGAGCGATGCGTATCGAACGCGATGGGCTCGACGCTTCCATGGCCGTGGTCGAGGCCATCCTCGAGGAGCTAGACCCGCCAGCACCGAACCCCTTCGCCGACGCCTAGACGAGAGCCTTGATGAAGAAGAGGCTGGGCACGTTGCTGGCCGCCCTGTTGGCCACCACGCTCGTGACCCCCCGCGTGGACGCCATGCGACGAGGCATGGCGCGAGGCCGACTACGACCACGGCTGGTGGTACGAAGGGCAGGATCGCTTCATCGGCTGGCGACTGGGGCCGATGCCGAGCGGGAGTGATTGCGCCCGATGGGCTCGCAATGCTTGACGAGAGTGGCTAGCCTGAGCAGATGACGTTCGGGACGGTCCTGCATCGCCGCCTGTTCGCTGCCGGGTCGATGGCGGCCCTGATGCTCGCCGTCCTGTCTCCCGCCGCCACCTTCGCGACCTCGCACGACCCTCAGCTGTTGGCCACCCTGGAACTGACCGATGGCGACATCGACCACGAGCTCGAGCTGGGCACCCTGCACATCTTCAACAAGGAGAACGCGCCCTTCGCGGTCCAGGTCATCGACGGGTGCGCCGTCAACGATAGTCTCTGGCTCTTCGGTGCGGGTCTGTCGGGGGTGCCCATGCCGCTGACGGTCATGGACCTCAACACCGGCAAGAGCGAGCGCATCTCATTGCCACCGTTCGAGCCCGGCGTGCCCATCGGCACCGTGCTCGACCCGGAGGCACTGTCGCTCTGTGGTGACGCTCCACTCGGTGGCCTGCCTACGCTCGACGGTACGGCCACGTATACGTCTGCCAACGCCAGGGGCGAGGACGGCGCCTATCCCGCCGAGCTGGCCTCCGAGGGTCGCGACGACGCCTATCGCCGTCTGGCGATCGCCGGCTCGACCTACCCCATCATCAGCAAGGGCTCGCCCATCGTGGCCATCGACGAAGACGCCACGTCCGACACGCTCTACCTCATCACCGAGAGCCTTACCCCTCGACGTCTCGAGGGTGTCGTCTTCCGCGGCGACGAGGGCATGCTGCCCAGCCGGGCCAAGCTCGCCAAGGGACTCGCCGGCATCACCAACGGGCGCGTCCGCCGCGCCTACCAGACCGCCAAGAACGGCCGTGTGCCGCAGCGCATCATCGACGACCTGAAGCTCAGCGGCATCGACCGTGCCTTCCACGTGGGCCTGGAGTTCGATACGCTCGGCGCCGCCGCCTACCTCGCGAGTGCCGGCTGGATCAAGGATGGCGGCGCACCCCTCAAGCCGCCGCCCCTGGTCGAGGCGCGTTTCAAGGTCGAGCTGGTCCGTGCCAACGGCGAGGCCACCGAGTTGCCGTTGCTGGGGCCACTCGTCGGCAGTGACGCCGAGGGCTTGCTCTGGCAGTACGGCAACGAGGGAGCCTTGGTCCAGGTCATGGACGCATGCGATCTGAGCGGCTCGTTCTGGACCGTGGCCGGGGCGCTGACCGAGGAACCGCTCGAGCTCATCGTGACCGACACCGACAAGGGCATCTCCGCCTCGCACCTGCTCTGGACCGACCGCAGGGACCTCTCGCACATGTCCGACAGCTCGGCCCTCGCCAGCTGCCCCTAGCCCTGGTTCGGCTGCCTCTCATGCGGCTGGTTCCGTGCGGGGCAGTACGGGACGATGACCCATCGGTATGCTGTATCCATGGGAAAGGCCAAATGGTGGGTCTGCGACGGCTGCAAGAGCCTCAACGATCTGCCTGCCAACAAGTGCTACAAGTGCCGGGAACGCAAGCCAGGGAACCCGACGCTCATCGACGACCAATACAGCCAGGTCGGTGGTGGGCCAGAACGGGTCGGGGTCACGGTCGACCTCTCGCAGGTCGCTGATCTGACCAGGCCCGATCCCATCGAGACCCAGACCGGCGGCGCCATCATGGACGCCTTCAACCACGACGATGACCAGCCGTTGCGGATGGACCGGACTCCAGACGGTCCCCCTGACCCCGAGGCAGGCCAGCCCACGCCGCGGCCGCTTCGCGATCCCATACCACGCGGCATCTCCGCCGTGGGCGGTCGCGACTGGACCGAGGACATGCCTCCACTGCCAGCCCCGGAGCCTGCCGCACCAGCAGCCGAGGCCCCACCATCCCAAGCCGACTCGCCACAAGGCCGGGCGCCGATGGCACCGCCCCCGCCCGAGCCCGACACCGAGGCCGACGCGTAGGCGAAGGCAGCAAGGAGCCCGGCGGGCCAGCGGGAGAGGCTGGCCATGCCGGGCGGAAGGATTCGCACGACGAGCGACCCCGAGCGGCGTGCGCGAGCGGCGTCGGGGGCTTGTCCAGACCTGGTCGCTCCTGACCCGGCTCCCGCTCGGGCTGGCCCCCGCCCGCCGCTTTCGGGTACGCTGCCTGACTCGAGCGGGGGGAGGGGAGGATGTGGCCATGGTCACCTGCGCGCAGTGCTCTGCTGAGAACACCGCGGGCCGGCGTTTCTGCGACCAGTGCGGCGCCAGTCTCGCGACAGGCTGTCCGGCGTGCGGCGCAGACAACAGACCGGAAGCGCGCTTCTGCGGTGACTGCGGCCAGTCCCTGGCTGCTCCGCCCGCGGCCGCGCACACGCCGGCCGCCGCGACCGCTCCGCTGGCTGCCCACGGTGGCATCGCCGAGCGTCGTCTGGTGTCGGTGCTCTTTGCCGACCTCGTGGCCTTCACCGAGTACTCCGAGGGCCGCGATCCCGAGCAGGTACGCGAGACGCTGACGCGCTACTTCGAGGCCACTCGTCACACCATCGAGCACCACGGCGGTCACGTCGAGAAGTTCATCGGTGATGCCGTGATGGCCGCATGGGGCGCACCGCGCGCCAACGAGGACGACGCCGAGCGCGCCGTTCGTGCCGCGCTCGAGGTCACCGAGGCGGTCAAGAACCTGGGCGAAGGCCTGCAAGCCCGCGTGGCGGTGCTCACCGGGCAGGCCGCGGTCACCGTCGGCGCCACCGACCAGGGCATGGTCGCGGGCGACCTCGTCAACACAGCCGCCCGCCTCCAGGGCGCGGCCCCGCCGAGCACGGTGCTGGTCGGCGAGGCCACCATGCAGGCGGCATCAGGTGCCATCGCCTTCGAGCGAGCCGGCGAGCAGGTGCTCAAGGGCAAGGCCGCGCCGGTCTCGGCCTGGCGTGCACTGCGCGTCGTCGGCGACCGCGGCGGGCGCAGTCGTGGCGAGGGCATCGAACCGCCGTTCGTCGGTCGCGAGGTCGAGCTGCGCCTGCTCAAGGACGTGCTCCATGCCATCGGCGACGAGCAGCGCCCACGCCTCGTCTCGATCACCGGGCCTGCCGGCATCGGCAAGAGTCGCCTCGCCTGGGAGTTCGAGAAGTACCTCGACGGACTGGTCGAGGACGTCTACTGGCACCGTGGCCGCGCGCCCAGCTACGGCGAGGGCGTGACCTTCTGGGCACTCGGTGAGATGGTGCGCAAGCGTGCCGATCTGCTCGAGACCGACGACGAAGCCACTACCCGCGCACGCATCCACGAAACCGTCACCGCATGGGTTCCCGCCGAGGAGGACCGCGAGTGGGTCGAGCCTGCGCTGCTGACGCTGCTGGGCCTGGAACCGCCGCCGGCCGGCGGGCGAGAGGTCCTCTTCGCGGCATGGCGCATCTTCTTCGAGCGCATCGCCAGCCGCGGTACCACGGTCATGCTCTTCGAGGATCTGCAGTGGGCTGACGGCGGCCAGCTCGACTTCATCGATCACATCATGGAGTGGGCCAAGGGCGTGCCCCTGCTGGTGGTCACGCTGGCTCGCCCCGACCTGCTCGAGCGACGCCCGGGCTGGGGCACCAGCGCGCGCTCCTTCAACACCGTCGGTCTGGAGCCGCTGACCGACAGCAACATGCGGGAGCTGCTGCTGGGGCTGGTCCCGGAGCTACCCAACGCCGTCGTCGAGACCATCCTCGCGCGGGCCGACGGCATCCCGCTCTACGCGGTCGAGACCGTGCGCATGCTCGCGGCCGATGGCCGGCTGACCTCCAACGACGACGGCACGTTCCGGCCAACGGGCGACCTCGGGGAACTGGCTATCCCGGACACGCTGCGCGCCCTCGTGGCTTCACGCCTCGATGGCCTCGAGGCCGACGACCGCGCCTTGCTACAGGATGCTGCGGTGCTGGGCAAGACCTTCGCCGCCGACGCGCTGGCCGCCATCTCGGGGGAGGACGAGGCCGAGCTCGAGCCACGCCTGCGCCTCCTGGTCAGGAAGGAGCTGCTGGAGATCTCGGTCGACCCCCGATCGCCCGGGCGCGGCCAGTTCGGTTTCGTGCAGTCGGTCATCCGCGAGGTCGCCTACGACACGTTGTCACGCCGTGACCGGCGCACCCGGCATCTGGCGGCCGCACGCTACTTCGAGGGTCTCGGCGACGACGAGCTGGCCGGCGTGCTCTCCAGGCACTATCTCGCCGCCTTCGAGGCTTCCGAGCCCGGCCCCGAGACGGACGCGCTCAAGATCCAGGCGCGCCTCGCCCTTCGCGGCGCAGCCGACCGGGCCATGGCGCTGGGGGCTACCGACCAGGCGCTCATCTGCCTCAACCAGGCGCTGGGCATCACCGATGCACCAGCCGAACGAGCCGAGCTCCTGGAGCGCGCGGCCGATGCCGCGGATCTGGAGGCCCGCTACGAGGAGGCCGAGCAGCTGGGCTATGACGCCATCGCTGCCCACGAGCAGGCCGGTGACCGGTCCGGCGTCGCCCGCGCCTCCGCGTTGATGGGCTCCATCCTGATCGACGCCGCCAAGCTCGCCGAGTCGGTCGCATTCCTGGAGGCGGCCATCAAGAACGCCGACCGGCCCGAGGATGAGGTCTACCGCGCCGACATGCTGGCCCGTCTCTCTCGTGCCCACATGCGGCGTGTGGAGGAGACGCAGGCTGTGGCGCGTGCTGACGAGGCCCTGGCCATCGCCGAGCCGCGGCGGCTCAGGCGCATCATCGCCGAGGCCTTCGTGAACAAGGCGGCGGCCCTCGGGGCCCTGGGCCGGTTGCGCGAGTCGATCGTGCTCATGGAGGCCGCCGTCAAGCTCGCCCACGACCTCGGGGATGTCGCGCTCGAGCTTCGCGCTCGCAACAACCTGGCCTCGGTACAGGGCAGCGAGGACGGCGACTCCGGTCTCCGCGTCGGTCGCGAAGCCTACGAGCTGGCCACCCGACTCGGGGTTCGTCAGATGGCCACGTGGTTGGCCGGCGCCAACGGTTTGGGCGCCGCGCACGAGGGTCTTGACTGGGATTCGGCGCTACGCGTCGTCGACACGGAGTTGGAAGCCACTCCATCAGGGCCCGACCGCGCTCGGCTGCTGGGTGTGCGTGAGTACTTCATGGCCTGGCGCGGAGAGGACCTCACCGAGATCAGCGCTGAACGACGGCAGCTGTCCGCATCCATGAGCGATCCCGACGTCACGGCCTGGGACATCCTTATGCCGGCTCACGCCGCGCTCGTGTCGGGTCAGTTCGAGGTGGCCATCGAGCGCTATCGGCGCGCGGCCCAGCTCACCTTCCAGAACATCACCGAGGCACGGTTCGGGCTCATCCTCGCTTCCCACCTGGCCGCTGATGCCGAGGCCGCTCGCGAAGGCGTCGCGGGCATCGATCTGGAGACCTATGCGGGCCACTACATCGACGGCTGCAGATCGCTCGCAGCTGCCGGTTCAGCGGGGCTCGAAGGCCGGCGCGACGAGGCGCTGGCGGGCTACCGCGCCTCGATCGAGAGCTACGGTCAGAACGGTGCCCGCCTGAACGTGGCCCTCGTCCAGCTCGACGCGTTGACGGTGCTGCCGAACGAAGCCTCGATCGCCCATTGGGCCGAAGACGCGCGCGAGCGCTTCACTACCATCAAGTCGCCTGCGCTCCTGAAGCGGCTGGATGAAGCAGTCGCAATGCGCCGTGCGACTCCGACCTCCAGGGGGACCTCGGCGGTGGCGGTGGAGATCGCGTCCACCTAGGCTCGTCTGCGGGAATTGGGCGCGGCCGCTACGCTCACCCGGCTGACATGACACTTCGCCGTGTCGTCGCGCTTGCCCAGGCGTTGACGATGAGCTTGCTGCTGCTGCCTGGGCCTCTCTCCATCGGCCCCGCCCCGGTCCACGCTGCCCTGCGACCGGCCGACCCCGACGCGTCCACCGTCTTCGACGCCGCGGGCAAGGGCATCGGCTGCCAGGCCGGGACCCGCAAGTACAAGGGCCCCGGGCTGCCCAAAGAACCACCCTGGCCACCCGGCGCGGAGCCTACGCCCTCGCCGACCCCAACGCCTGAGCCATCGGCCGATGCGGACGCGTCGGCCGATGCTTCAGCCGAGCCGGGCGCGCCGGGCTCGCCCCAGCCATCGCCCGAGCCCGAGGCGGCCGCGATGGCGTTCGTAGCCGCGACCGACGCGCGCTTCGTGCAGGCCGAGGTCGCGACGGGGCCCGTTGCGCCCGTCAAGTCGAAGCCCGGGTTGCTCACCGGCATCGACATCAGCCGCTACCAGAAAGACATCGACCTCGGCAGGGTCAAGGAGGCCGGCCACCGTTTCGTCTTCATCAAGGCCACCCAGGACAACGAGTGGGTCGACCCCTACTTCTCGACCAACATGGCTCGCGCCCGTGCTGCGGGCTTGGCCGCGGGTGCCTATCACTTCTTCGATTACACGCTCGACGGCACTGCTCAGGCCGACCATTTCCTGGACCGCGTCGAGGCCGTCGATGGTATCGAAGACGCCCTGCCACCCGTCGTCGATGTGGAGTGCTGGGAGCCCATCGGCGCATCGATCCACGCGGTCTCTGCGACCCGGCTCCGCGACTTCGTGGAACGCGTCTACGAGCGCACCGGGCGCATGCCCATCGTCTACACCTCGGTCTTCATGTGGCGCGAGGTGGTGGGCAACGCCGAGGGCTTCGAGGACCTGCCCTTGTGGGCGGCGTGCTGGGGCTGCGAGGCGCCGCCATCGTTGGCACCGGGCTGGGAGGAGTGGACCTTCTGGCAGGAGGGCTTGACTCGTGTCCCTGAAGTCGGTCGAGTCGACGGCAACTACTTCAACGGTTCGAAGAAGGAGCTCAAGGCGCTGGAACTGCGGCCGTTCGCCGTCGCCGGCGGTGCACCAGCCACGGCCGGCGGTCGGGTGGAGCTCGATCTGGGCGGCCGGGACGCGACCCACATACGCACCTCGCCCGACGGCGAGACGTGGTCCCAGTGGAGCCAGGTCGGCTCGAGACCGACCGTGCGCCTACCCGTCGAAGAGGGCCCGCACACCGTCTACGCCCAGCTCCGCAACGGCCCGGGCCTCAAGTCGCCGGTGGTGAGCGACACCGTCGTGGTCGACACCACGCCGCCGGAGATCTCGCCGCCGGAGATCTCGCTGCGCCCGGGTCCGCTCGCCGATGGCCAGACCACCATCCCGGTCTCCGTAGGCTGGCAAGCGCGTGACGAGGTGGCCGGGTTGGCCGACGCCACCATCGCGGTGACCTGCGACGAGAGCCCGACCCAGCGCACCGAAGCGCCCGGCTCGGCCGCCCCGGGTGAGCTCGCGGAGTGGCAGGGTGAAGCTTGGCTGCCCTCCGATGCCGCCTGCGTCGTGACCGCCGTTGGCCGTGACGGAGTCGGTAACGTCAGCCGCGCGACCGTCGACGACACGACCGTCGCCATGGTGGCTGTGACCGGAGATGTGCCGGCGGCCGACGTCAGCGCCGACCAGGTCGGGGTCATCGGCCGGCGTGGTCCCGATGCCGGCCGCGCCACGGTCCTGCTCGATGGCGAGGCTCTCGCGCTCATCGACCTGTATGCGCCCGAGGCCGGCGCTGCGGAGCTCGTCTACGTGACCGATCTGCCGGCCGGCGACCACACCGTCACCGTCGAGCCGACGGGCAGCAGCGACCCGGCTTCGAGCGGTAGTGCCGTCATCGTGGACGGGTTCGTGACCCTCACACGCTAGCCCCTCGAAGGACTATCGCCACAGCGCGAAGCGCATCAGGGGAATGCTGCGACCGGGCACCAGGGTCGATGGCGACATGCTCACGCGCTCCGCACCGAGGTGGAGATAGAAGGGTTCGGCGAAGGGGTCGCTCTCGAACTCCATGACTCCCAGGCCCCAGCCCCGCCCCACCTCGGCGGCACGCTCGAAGAGCATCCTGCCGTAGCCTCGGCCCATGGCCGGGGGGTCGACGAAGAAGATCCTCGAGGAAGGCCAGCTCGGTGCGACGCAGCATCCGCAAGACACCCAGCAGCTGGCCCCCGACCTCGAGCACTTCGGCATGGTCGATCGGGCGCTCCAGGTCCTCCGGCTCGATGGACATGGCCGCAGTCGTCACCGCCATGAACGCCTCCGAGTAGCCCCAGTGTCGCTTCGAACGCAGGATCATGCGGGTGATAGCCGCAGCGTCGTCAGGACGGGCACGGCGGAGCCGGGGAGAGGGCGTCACGGCCGAGGCCAGGCCGAAGCGGTCGCGAGCGTCGTCCTACTTCTTGCCGCTGGTCTTCTTCTTGCCGCTGTCCTTCGTCTTGCCCCTGCCCAGCAAGCCTTGCTTCTCGCTCTTGTCGACCCAGTGCGGGGTCGAGTGCCGTGCCCACGAGGGACCCGACTGTCGCCGCAGCATCAACCACAGGCCGAGTACACCGAGCACCGCCACCCCGAAGAAGACGAGGCCGGCCACTCGTAGCGAGCCACTCGAGCCGCCGTTGTTGATGACCGTGATGACCTCGCCCGACTTGTTGATGGCCTCGGGCACGTCGCCAGCGAGTGCGGCCGCCATGGCCAGGTCGAGGGTGGGTCTGACGTCCACGCCCCAGAGCCCGAACTCGGTGAGCAGGTCGCGAGGGGCCTTGGACTTGGCGATGGCGCGGCCGACGTGGTCGGCAGCCTCTTCCCACTCCTTGGCCAGCGCGGCGCCGGCCTGGAGGTCTTCGAGGCTGGCGGCGTTCTCGAAGTCGTCCTTGACGCGGGCCATGGCGTTGAGCTCAGGTAGAGTCCTGATCGGCCTGGTAGACGGCCTCGATCCACTGCTGTGCGACCGCTGCCGTCACCGCGGCCGCGGCGAAGTCGCCCGCCTCGACGGGGTCGCTGACCACCGCCGGGATCTGCCAATCGCCCACACGCGTGTTCAGCGTGCTCAGCGCGTTGCCGACGGCCTCCGCCTCGGCGCCGCGGGCCTCCGCTTCGACACGCAGCGCGGCCATCTGCGAACTGGTCTCGACAGCTTCGAACTTCGGCTGGATCTCGGCGCGCAGCTCAGCCACGGGCAGGGCCAGGTCGGCAGCTTTGGCGGCGGCCACGACCGCGCGGGCGTCATCGATGATGACCGTGCCGGTCCGGATCTGCCCAAGCGCGATGGCGTTGGTCACGGCCGGCGGCATGCGCCACTCGCCGACCTCGTTCTCGAGCAGACCGAGTACGAGACCGGCGCGCTCGGCCTCGGCACGCTCCTTGGCGGCGTCACCAGCGAGTTCAGAGAGCTTGTTGGCGGTGGTGGTGTTCTCGTAGCGGACCTGGTACTTGGCGAGCAGGCCGGCAGCGGGCAGCGCGGCGTCGGCTGCGGCCACCTCCTGGGCGGCGGTGATGGCCGGCGTGATGGCTTCCATGATGTCGTCGAAGCGCAGCTCGCTGATGGCGTCGATGACCGCCGCGGGCATCTTCCAGCCGAGCGGCAGTGCGCCCTGGAGATCGCCCAGCGGGCCGAAGACCTGTTCCGCGCCCTCGAGCATGTTCGTCGTCTGCTGGCTGACGTCCTCGAGCTCATCCTCGCTGGTGGCCGCTTCGAACTGGGGCCGGATGATGGGGATCAGGTCGGTGGTCGGCAACAGCTCGTCGGCCTCCGTCAGGGCAGCGAGCACCTCGTAGGCCTTGTCCAGCGCGTCCTTGGCGTCGTTGAATCGCCAGTCGTCCATGGCCTTGCGCACGACCTTGGGTGCACCAAGGGGCGCGGCGTCGGCCAGGAACTGGTGATAGTAGGCGCGCGCCTCTGAACGCAGCGCCAGCTCCGGTGCACTGCTGGGGATGCGGTACTCATCGAGCAGGTTCTGGGCGAAGTCGAGGTCGGTCAGGTTGGCGGCGTAGGCCGGATCGGCGCCGGCCGGGACCAGGCCGCGCTCGTCGACCGCGTCGAGCCATTCACGGAAGTCCACCACGGTGCTCGAACCGATCTCGGGTCCGGCGGTGCCGTTGTACTTGGTCTCGCCGTCGAGCATCGAGCCCATGGCCTCGCGCCATTGCTCCTTGGACATGCGCGAGCTGACAGCGCTGACGATGCCGCAGGCGGCAGCTTCCTGGGCGGCGATGGCACTCTCGATGTCGTCACCCGAGGTGGGCTGCACGACCTGCCATTCGGAGAGGTCAAGGCCGAGCTCGTTGCGGCCCGCAGCCTCGCACGCCGCGCCGTCCATGGAGGAGGCCGTCCACTCGGCCATGCCTTCGCGGAGCCACAGCTCGATGAAGTTGTCCGTGCTGAACCAGGCGTGGGCCAGCTCGTGCTCGGGGTCGCGGGTACCACCGCTCTCGTCCAGCTGCACGATCTCCGGCGTGTCGTGGGCGCTGGCGTATCCGCCGATCTCGCGGACCGGCGCTTCGCGGATGACGACCGGGCCCTCACCGGGCATATCGAGGCCGAGGAAGCGGTGGATCTCATCGAGCGCCGGCTTGGACCGGGTCTCGGCGGCGACCAGCCAGTTGGCGTGGTCGGCCCAGGCTTGCAGCTGCACCGGACGGTCGGCCGGTCCGATGAACGAGCCGGGTGCCAGCTCCTCGTTTCGCGCACCTTCGATGCAGGTGAAGATGTCCCTTGGAGCGCGGCTGCTGCCGTGCTTGAAGCCGCGAGCGGTCTTCTCGAGCACGGTGCCCGACTGCGTCAGCTTCCACTGCTTGGCGTTGTCGATGGCGACGCTCAGCGAACCGGTGTCGGTGTCCTGGCCGAGCACGCAGAAGTACAGGTAGGAGTCATCGACGCGGGCCGGCGTGGTCACCTTCTTGGCGTCTTCCTGGGTGACCTTGGCGTTGATGGTGTAGCTGACCACGAACTTCGCGCTCTCACCGCCACCGGCGATGCGCGGTGTCTGGACCTGGATCTCTTTCCAGTGGCCGGGCAGGCCAACGGCGCCGGGCAGCTCGGAGAAGCCCTTGCTGACCGTCAGCCTGGAGGGTCGGTCCTCGACCACGATGGGTCCCCACTCCTTGGGGGACCATGCCGCCTGGCGGGTCGTGAGCGTGAAGACGAGGCGCACATCGATGGTCCCGGTGGAGGGGTGGACCTCATAGGTAGCGCTCGAGCCCTGGATGAGGGCTCGATTCTTGGCGGCGACGGGCAGTGCCATCACCATCGTGGCGACGAGGGTGAAGAGCACGGCTACGAGGGCGCGGCAGGCCCCAGACGACATGGGACGTTCCCCGTTCTGCGGACATGGATGTGCGGTTCAGTGAGGTCCGGAAGGTACCGTGAACCACTGTTTGCGGCAAGGCGGACCATCGGCAGCGCCCCGACAGGACCGCTCACCCATACTCGGTCAGGTGACCCCTCGGCGACTCAAGGCCATCTACCTCGTGCAAGGCGTCGCCTTCGGACTGCTGATGCCCTTCCCGGTACCGCTGCTGGCCGAACGCGGCCTCGGCCCGGCTGAGATCGGGCTCATCCTGAGCGTGTCCGGCGTCGCCGCCCTGCTGGCCTATCCGGTCTGGGGGACGATCGCCGACGGCTGGCTGGGACGGCCCCGCACGATCGTGTTGACGGCGCTGACGGCGGCTGCCGGCGGTGTCTGGATCATGCTTGCAGGCAGTGACCCGGCGACGCTCACGCTGGCCCTGTCGCTGGCCCTTGTGGGCGTCCTCGCCTGGGGGCCGCTCATCGACGCGCTGACGCTGGGCGAGCTGGCCGAGCGCTCCACCAGCTATGGGCGTATCCGTGTCTGGGCCTCCGCCGGCTGGGCCGCCTCGGCGACCTTCGGAGGCTGGCTGTGGATGCAGGCCGGCCCGGAGCCGGTGTTCACGGCCTTCGTGATCGGGGCGCTGTCGCTGGCGCTGCTGGTGTGCTGCCGCTATCGCTGCCGCTATCGTCCCCGGCCCGAGCCACCGCCGGCTCAGGCGCCGGTCCGGACGCCGGGCTCGGCGCCATGGCCCTCGGGGAAGGCGCGATGCGGCCGTCGTTGCGCAGCTGGTTGCCGCTGTTCCTGACGCCGGTCCTGCTGGGCTTCCTGCTGGGCCTGCTCATCACCTCGATCGGAGAGCACGCCTCGTGGCGTTTCATCAGTCTGCGCATCCTTGACCAGGGCGGCAGCGTGTTCCTGGTGGGCCTGGCGGCATCGCTGCCGGCACTGGTGGAGATCCCCGTCTTTGCCAGCTCGCGACGACTGGCGGCACGGCTCGGCCTGCGCTGGCTCTTCGTCAGTGGCGCGCTCGTGGCCGCGATGCTGATGGCGCTCGTGACGGTGGCCCCGGAACCGTGGATGGTGACGGGCTTGCGCACGCTGGACGGCGCCTCCTACGCGCTGCGCTACATGGGCATGGTGCTCATCATCGGCGTCCTGCTGCCGCCCCACCTCTATGCCATGGGTCAGTCCATAGCGTGGTTCGTGTATGCCGGTATCGCGCCCATCATCGGCGACCTGGCCGGCGGCCTCATCTACGACGCCTTCGGAGCGCCGGCCCTGTTCCTCGTCGTCACTGCGACGTTGGCCCTGGGCGCGGGCATCGTCTGGCTGGCACTACGCGGGCCGCGATTCGGGCCCCAACGGGCGGTGCCGGTGCCTGAGGTCATGCCCGTGCCACCGCCACCCGTGTAGCTTCGCGCGAGCCCGTCGCGCGACGGGCTCGCGGGGCGAGCAGTAGCGGTGCCGGTCAAACGCCGACGATCCACTCCCCGCCGCGCATCACACGCTGCACCGCGAGCGTCGCGGCATCCAGCTCGACGAGATCGGCGCGCAGGCCGACCGCCAGGCGCCCGCGATCGGTCAGGCCCAGCAGCTCGGCCGGGTTGGTGGCCGCAGCCAACGCCGCCTTCGGCAACGGGATGCCGGCGCGCACGACGTTGCGCAGCTCGAGATCCAGGGCTGTGACCGAGCCCGCCAGGTTGCCACCCTCGACGAGGGTCACCATCTCGCCATCGACGCGCACCTCGAGCTCGCCGAGCATGCCGCCGCCCCGGCCGGAACCGGCCAGGGAGATAGCGTCGCTGACGAGCAGCACGCGCTGGGCCGGCTTCATCCTCCAGATGAGCGGCCACAGGTCAGGGTCCACGTGCAGCGTATCGGCGATGAGCTCCACCCATAGGGCATCGTCGAGCAGCGCCTCGAGGGCCAGGCCCGGAGCGCGGTGGACGACTCCGACCATGGCGTTGAAGAGGTGGGTCGTGGTCACCGCACCGGCGGCGTAGCCGGCCCGCGATTCGGCCATGTCGGCCGCGGAGTGGCCCAGCGACACGCGCACACCCAGTGTGGCGAGGCGGCTGATGAGGTCCCGCGCGCCACGAAGCTCGGGCGCGATGGTGATGATGCGCAGCCCCTCGGTGAAGGTGGCCAGGCGGTCGTCGTCAAGGTCGTCGGGATGGCGCAGCAGGTCGGCCGGATGGGCGCCCTTCTTGGCCTCGGAGAGGAAGGGGCCTTCCATGTTGAAGCCGAGCGGCTCCGCGCCATCGGCCGGCGCCGAGGGCATCCACTCGCGGACCGAGTCGGCGAAGTCCGTGAGTTCCTCGAACGAGGCCGTGACGGACGTGGGCAGGAACGAGGTCACGCCCCGGCCGGCCAGTGCCCGCGACATGCCGGAGAGGGCTGCGGCGCCAGCCATGGCGTCGTGACCGCCCCAGCCGTGGACGTGGACGTCGATGAAGCCGGGTACGACGATGACGCCGCTGCCGACCGAGCCGTCGGCCTCGATGGCCGCGATGCGACCGTCGTCGACCGTCAGCTGACCGATGGTCTCGCCGTCGTCAAGGACCAGTCGGCCGGTCAGTGTCTCAGTCATAGTCACCAGCCTCCTCCACGGCCTCCCAGAAGGCCAGCATGTTCTCGACCGGCACCTGCGCCTGCATGTTGTGGATGCTGGCGATGACGAAGCCGCCGCCGGGCTTGAGATCGATCGATGCGCCGGATGGTCTCAGCCCTGACCTCCGCGGGCGTTCCGCGGGCCAGCGTCTTCTGGGGGTCGACGGTACCGCCCCAGAAGGTGATGTCCTTCCCGAACTCGGCTTTGAGGTCGGCCGTCTCCATGCCCTCCGCGGAGACCTGTACCGGGTTCAGGGCGTCCACGCCGATATCGATGAGGTCGGGGATGAGCTCGCTGATGGCGCCGCACGAGTGCAGGAAGAACTTCGCGTTCGAGCGGCTCTTGATGTACTCGACGATCTGCTTGTGCAGTGGCTTGACGATGTCGCGGTAGGCCGCCGGGCTGAAGAGCGGCGCATGCTGGGCACCAAGGTCATCGGCCTCGGCGGCGATGTCGATGTCCGGCCCGATCTGGTCGAGCACCTTCTCCCAGTAGGCCAGCTTCAGCTCGGCGATCTTCTCCATGAGCCTACGGGCGAGGGCCGGGTCGAGGGCCATGTCCATGTAGCCGTGCTCGTAGCCGCGCAGGCGGAAATGCATCTCGGTGACGCCGGCACAGAACGAGCCCACGAACACGGCTCGCTTCTCGACATCGCGGATGTGTGCGACTCGTTCCTTCATGCCGCTGAATCGGCCGGGGTCCCCCGGATCGGGCCAGGCGTAGCTGTCGACATCGTCAAGGCTGATGTCGCCCGCCAGCGGCGAGGTCGTGGATTCGTAGTAGAGCCCGCCGTGCGGCCGCGCACGGAGCACGCCGAACTCATCGAGGAAGCGCTCGTACTCGCCGTCTTCGGTGACCTCCCGCCGATATGCGTTCGGTGAGCCGGCGCTGACCAGCGCCACGTCCGCTCCAAGGCGCTCCAGGACATCGTCGTGGATATGGGCCAGACCCTGGGTGGTGTCGACGATCCTGATCTCGGCTTCGGGCAGACCCAGCGCCGGTCGGAGCCGCTGATAGGCCTCGGCATGCATGCTGCTGTAGCGCGTGCCGGCGAAGTCACGCGGAACCCGGTCGGCCTCCTGATGGTCAAGCGCGGCGAGCACGCGTTCTCGTGACTCCATGGTTACCCCCTGCGGCCGGGTGCGGCCGCCGTCGTGAGTGGTTCAGGCATCGGGTGAGACGGTGACGGCGCCACTGTCCTCGACCGAGAAGCCCACGTTCAATCCGTAGCGATCGGCTGCATAGCGCGATTCCGTGCGCTCGATGGGCCGCCCCCGCTGGTCGTAGATGAGACGACGCTCGACGAGCATCGGCTCGCCGCTCGCCACGCCCAGCAGCACGGCGTCGTCGGCGCTGGCAGCCTCGGCACCGATGGATGACTTGCCGCGCGAGGGCACGATACCCTCGCTGATGAGCGCCTCGTGCAGCGAACCACGCACCAGGTCCGCGGCCAGCACGGCGGCGATGCAGCGCGAAGCCAGCACGGCGCGCTCGACCGCCACCGGCTCGTCGTCGGCGAGGCGCACACGGCGCAGGTCGATGACCTCGCCTCCCCGGCTGACTCGCAGGTCCTTGCGCTCGGGGTCGGTCGGCGGGCGCACCACGCAGGCCACGATGCGCGAGCTCGGGCTGCGACCCTGGCGGCGCATCTCGTGGCTGAAGGTCATCAGGAAGTTGGCCCGGCGATGGGTGGGGGGCTCGGCCACGAACGTGCCCCGACCGGGGTCCCGCCGCACCAGCCCCTCCTCGGCCAGCTGGGCCATGGCGTGCCGGGCGGTCATGCGGCTGACACCGAACTCGGCGCACAGGTCGGCGTCGGAGGGCAATCGCTGGCCTGGACGGAGGGTGGCGATGCGGGTGCGCAGGATGTGCTCGATCTCGCGGTAGCGGGGCGCGTAGGAGATGCTCATGATGTCGCTGCGCCCGCGTTGGCGGCGGCACGCTCGGCTCCATGGACGGCCGCCCCGATGGCCCCGGCCCACGTGCCCAGCTCGGCGAGCACGACATCGACGCGCTCGACCGGCGTGGTGATGACGCGACGGCGCATCTCGGCCTTGATGGGCTCGATGAGCAGGTCGCCCGCGCTCGACCAGCCACCACCGAGGATGACCAGGTCAGGTGTGATCACGGTGATGGCGTTGCTGATGCCGATGCCCAGGTAGCGGCCGATCTCGGCGAGGCCGGCGATGGCACGCTGGTCGCCAGCGCGGGCCTTCTCGATGGCCTCGCGAGGATCGACGTGTGCCGCACACGATGGCCACCTGGTCGGCCCGGCAGTAGGCCTCCACGCAGCCCCGGTTGCCGCAGCCGCACCAGGGCCCGTCGGGGTCGATGGTTTGGTGGCCCAGCTCGCCGGCCTGGCCGCGATAGCCCTGGATGACCTGGTTGCCGATGGCGAAGACGCCACCGACGCCGGTCCCCAGCGTGAAGCCGATGAACGAATCCACGTCCCGGCCGGCACCGAAGCGCAGCTCCGCGAGGCCGAAGGCGCGGGCGTCGTTGATGAGCGCGGTGGGCAGGCCGACCGCCCGGGAAACGGGCTCGCCGCAGGGCGTAGCCGACCAGTCGCCGGGCACGTTGGTCAGGAAGGTGACCACGCCGGTCTCAGGGATGTACAAGCCCGGTACGGCCACGCCCAGGCTGACTACCTCGCCGTCGCTGATGCCGTCGCGCACCTCGATGGCCAGCTCCGCCAGCTGCGCTACGACGCTGCGCTCCCGTTCCGAGAGAATCGGTCGGCAGCTGGCCGCGATCGAGCGTGTGCCAGCCATCCGGACCGGACTGCTCGACGACGGCCCACTTGATGTTGGTGCCGCCGAGATCGAGCCCGATGTGTCTCGTGCTTGCCGCCATCGAGTGCTCCGCCTACTCCTGGATGATCCGGTTGTAGGCCGCTGCCACGGCGAGGATGATGGCTCCGAAGAGGATCTGTCGCGCCGCCTCCGGCATCTGCAGGACCGTGAGCAGTGTGGTGAGAACGGTCAGGATGACCGCACCGACGATGCTGCCGGCGTATCCGCCGCGGCCACCGTAGATCGATGTCCCACCGATCACGGCCGCTGCCACCGATGGCAGGACATAGACCTCGACGAGGGTGCCCGTGGCCGTCTGGGTCAGCCCCGCGTAGATGAGGCCGGCGACTCCCGCGAGTAGGCCCGAAATGATGTAGAGCACGACCAGGACTTGCCAGATCCTGACACCTGCGAGTCGAGCCGCGATCTCGTTGTCACCTATGGCGTAGAGCATGCGTCCGAAGCCGCTCCGGCGGAGCCCGAAGAGGACAGCGGCAGCCAGCGGGATGAAGACGAGGAGGCTGTTGGGGATCGATCCAAAGGACGTGCGCGCGCCCAGCCACAGGATCTCGTCAGGGACCCGCGTCCCGGACGAGATGATGATCCGCTGGTACACGGTCAGCAGCCCAAGGACGACCAGGCCCATGCCCAACGTCATGATCAGCGGATGGACGCGAAATATGCCCACGCCGATCCCGTTGGCGAGGCCGATGACGGCGCTCACGGCGATGGCCAGTAGCACCGCTGCCACGACGCCCTCGGTCGGAGACTGCGTGGCCATGACGTAGGCGGACATCGAGGCGACCATCCCAACCGAGAGGTCGATGCCGCCGGTGATCATGGTCAGGGTCTGGCTCGCAGCGAGGATGGCCAGCGGGATGGCGAATTGGATCGTCGAGGACAGCCAGCGTTCGTTGACCATGCTCGGACGTACCACGTAGAGGATCACGACCAGCATGGCCAGCAAGACGAGCAGCGGGATGAGGGGCCGGTCCCGCATGATGATTTCGGCCGATTCCAGCCGCGACCAGCCGGCCCGGTGAGCGCGGCTGGCCTGCGGTGTGGAACTCATGGGCGGCGGCTCCGGATGGCCACGAGGCCGCCGACCATCACGACGCTGACCATGATCGCACCCTCGATCACCGTGGTGTAGTTGGGGTCGATGCCGAGCAGCGTGAGGTCTGTCCGAACCAGGCGCAAGATGAACACGGCCACGATGGGTCCCACCAGCCCGCCGCGGCCACCGGCGAGGCTCACGCCCCCGAGCACCACGGCCGCGACGCTGGCCAGCAGGTAGGGACCTGGGACCGGTGTCCCGATTCCTGTGCTCATCGTTAACGACAGGCCGCCCATGGCGGCGAAGAGGCCCGTCAGCGCATACGCGGCCACCTTGGTCCGAGAGACGTCGACGCCGCTGCGGAAGGCCGCCAACCGGTCGCTGCCGACCGCGTAGAAGGACAACCCCAGGCGTGAATTGCGGACCGGGATCCAGACGGCAAGAACCATCACCAGCAGAAGGATCAAGGCCTTCGGGGTCCACTCGCTGGCGAGCGTGCCATCGATGAGGTCGCGGAGCCACCGCGCGGAACTGCCACCAGGTGTGTTCAGCACGAGCAGGGCAGCGCCGGCCCAGATGTACAGCATGGCCAAAGTGACGACGATGTCCGGGACGCGCGAGAGCACGACGAGAGAGCCGTTGATGATGCCCAGGACCAGGCCCATGAGCAGCACGCCGACCACGACGAGGATCGCGAACTCGTCGCTGGCATCCTTCATCAGGACGGCCGCCGTCACGCTGGTCAGGGCCATCATCGAGCCGATGGACAGGTCGATGCCACCGGAGATGAGGGCAACAGCCTGGCCTGCAGCCGCCAGGGCCACGGGCAGGGCGGCAAGCGCCAGCGACTCCACTTGGGGCGGCCCGTAGCCGGGCTGGATGTACTTCGTGATGACGAACAGCACCCCGAGGAGAACGCAGAGCCCCAGCACCCAGCCGTTGCGGCGCAGAAGGCGGACGAGGGTCGTGCCGGCGCTGCTCTGGTCAAGGCGTCCCGTCGCGGGGGTAGCTGTGCTCATGCAGTGGTCTCGGCCTCATCACCCCGGCGCGGGCCACCGGCTGTGAGGATGCCCACGCTGACAGTCTCGCGCCCCAGTCCGTAGGCCGAGCGGATGAGCGTCGGCTCATCGGCGATGTCCGCCGGGATGTCATCGACGACGCGACCACCGAAGACGACCACGGCGCGGTCGCAGGCGAGCTGGACTTCTTCCAGCTCGGAGGTGTAGAGGAGCACGGCCGATCCGGCATCGGCTAGGTCCCTGAGCAGTTGGTAGATCTCTCGCTTGGTGCGGATGTCGATGCCCCTTGTAGGGTCGAAGCAGAGCAGCGTACGCACGCCCCCGGCGATCCAGCGCGCGATGGTGACCTTCTGCTGGTTGCCGCCCGAGAGCCGGCGCACCTCGCCCTGCGCGCGCGTATCGATCTGTAGCCGATCGATGGCGCCGTCGACGCGTTCCTTCTCCGCTCCCATGGCGATGGGGCCCCAGCGTCGTGGGCGCGCGGTGGACGGCAGCGCGATGTTCTCCCGCACGGAACGCTGCATCAACAGGGCCTCTACGCGGTCACCGGGGACGTACACGAGGCCCTCACGGATGGCGTCGGCCGGATGGCGGAAGTGGACCTCGTGGCCGTCCACCTGCAGCGAGCCGTGACTTGGCCGGCGCATACCAGAGAGCACGCCGAAAAGCTCGTCCTGGCCCTGCCCCTCGAGGGCCACCAGCCCGAGGACCTCGCCGACGTGGAGTTCGAAGGAGACGTCCTTCAGCTTGGTACCCGCGCCCAGCTGATGGAGGGCTAGCCGGGCTTCCCGAGGTGTCGTGGTCCCTTCCGCCGCGGATGTGATGCCTGCCGCTGGGTGGATTCGGGTCGGCCGGGTCTGGCCATGATCGGTCGAGCCGAGCATGAGGTCGACGATCTGCTCCTCGGCGCCAGGCTCCATGTCCACGACACCGACCGACTCGCCGTCTCGGAGGACCGTGGCGCGGTCGCAAAGCTCGGACACCTCCAGCAGGCGGTGTGAAATGAAGATGACCGATCGGCCGGTCTGCCGCAACTTGCCTATCTCGTCGAGGACCTTCTCGGCAAGATCCGCCGGCAGAGCCGCGGTCATCTCGTCAAGCAGGAGGATGTCGGGCTCGACTGCGAGGGCCCGCGCCAGGTCGAGCACTCGGAGGACGGCCAGCGGCAGGTCGCGGACCATCTCATGCAGGTCCAAGTCGGACACACCGAGACGTTCGACCCAGTCTCGCAGCGGATCGACCGGTGTCCGGGTGAGACGCAGGTTGGCGGCGACGTCGAGGTCGGGGATGAGCGCCGGTTCCTGGTAGACGGAGATGAGTCCCGAGCGACGGGCGGCGGCAGGGGAGTGCACGTCGCGTTCCTGCCCGCGGATGAGGATGCGCCCCCGATCGGGATGCACCACCCCTGTGAGGATCTTGACCAGCGTGGATTTACCCGCGCCATTGGCGCCCAGCAGGGCATGCACCTCACCGGGTCGAACCGCGAGAGAGGCTTCGCTGAGGGCCACGACGGCACCGTAGTGCTTGACCACACCCGTGGCCTCGAGGAGCAGCTCCTGCGTCTCCGGGCTGGGCGCTGACGTCAACTTGCGTCTGTCTCCGTGCTGTATCGCGAGAGGGTGCCGGTGTGAACCCGCACCCTCTCGCGTCATCGATCCGATGGGGCGGCTATTCCTCCCCGGGACCCTTGCACGCGAGGATCTGATCCTCGGAATAGGTGGTCCAGTCGGGGATGCTGATGGTGACCGGCCAGAAGGGGTCGAGCTGTCCCGACGCCTCGATGGCCGATGCGATCGCCTCCTGGCCCTCGGGGACTTGGTTGTCCCAGAGCACTGGATTCTGGAGCACCGCAGGGTCCTCGGGGGCTGCGCCGCCAAGGATCTGGAGCGCCAGTGTCACGCCAGCACCGCCGACCGAGCCGGTGTTGGTGACGGCCGCTCCGACGAGGCCCTCCTGGGTCCCGAGCTGGTTCACGAACTCCGAGTTGTCCGCACCGACGACTGGGACGCCCTCGATACCGGCTGTCGTCAGGGCAGAGACGATGACGCTGTCGATACCGGAGGTCCAGACACCATCGATGTTCTGGCCGCTGTTGATGATGTCGTTGATCTGCTGAGCGCCGACCGCCTGGTCCCAGCCGGTGAACGTCTCGGAGATGATAGTGATGTCTGGATACTCGGCCTTGGCTCGCTGGAAGCCGGCGTCGCGGTCGGTGTCGGCCTGAGCGCCGGCGATGCCGCGCATGTACACGACGTCTCCAGCTCCACCGAGCTTGTCGAACAGCCACTTGGCGCCCAGGTAGCCGTACTGCTCCTGGTCGTTGGCCATCAGGTAGGCGCCGTCCTGGGTCACGCCCATGTCTACTGCGACCACGACGATGCCGGCATCGATGGCCTCGGCGAGAGCATCGTTGACGGCCTCAGGGCTGACCGGGTTGACGATGATGGCATCGACCTCGGCTGCGATGAGGTTCCGGAGATCCTCGAGCTGACCGGCGGCATCGGTGGTGCGATGCGCGACGATGAGCTCGCCGACCTCACCCGAGGCAAGGGCTTGGGCCTTGATCGAGCAGATCATCTCCTCGCGCCAACCATTGCCCTGGAGCGTGTTTGACACGCCGAACTTGTAGCTGTCCTGGGCCATTGCGGCCGTGCTGAAGCTCGTCGCGGTCAGCGCAACAGCAGCAGCGCCGGCGAACAGCTTCGCGTATTTGCGTTCCATGTGGCTCCTTGTCATCCTCTTGTGTAGTTGGCTTGATTGCCCGTCCGGCGTCGACCGCCTGTGGTGGGCCGGAGTGCTCCGAACGTTACTCGAGTCTGGCTACACCTCCTCGCTACGACTGACTGCCTGGTTCGTCATCGGGCTCGCGGACGATGGTCCGCGCGACACGTCGCGCGTGCTCCCGGTAGGCACTGTCGAACAGTGCTCGCGAGCGCTCGGCGCCCACCACGGACGCGCGCGTGATGACAGGTGGCGTCACGCCCGACTCGGTGAGGAGCTGGGCGATGCGCACCTTCAGCGAATTGACGATGGCTACGTAGGCCAGCGTCGAGCCGGGGCCGACCGGCGTATCGAGCCCGGGCACCAACACCATGGCGTCGGCCTCGTGTGTGCACAGGTCGATGACGATGTCAGCCTCGTCGAGGAGGCGGCCGCCCACCGCCGGGTCAGGCTCGCCGCCCATCGACTGTGCCACGCCGGTCACGGCGATGACCTTCATGCCGCGGTGCCGGGCGCCACGCGCCATCTCGACCGGAACGGCCGTCAGCCCGTTGGCGCTGAAGACCATCATCACGTCGGCGGGCTTGAAGCTGAAGTTGTCGAGGATGACCTCAGCGAGGCCCGGCTGGCGCTCGATGAACATGGCCTGGCGCTGGCCGTTGGAGCCGACCACGTCGGTGTGGTACGTCATCGACAGCTCGACGATGGGGTGGAAACCCGGGAAGCTGCCGTAGCGCGGGAACATCTCCTCGACCGGGATGCGCGAGTGGCCGGTGCCGAAAAGATGGACGAGGCCGTCGACGGCGATGGAGTTCGCACACAGCTGGGCCGTTTCCTCGAGCACGTCCGCCTGGCTCGAGATGATACGTTCGAGCAGTGCTTCAGCCTCGTCGAACCAGGCGCGGCAGCCGTTGAAATCGGTCATGTACGTGTGTCGTTAGCCTTGCTTACTTGATGTACGGTCGCAGGATGTCGCGGGCGACCAGGAAGCCACGCTTGACCAGCTCATCGGTACCTTCGAAGACCTTGTCCTCGTGCTCGATGATGATCGGTCCGTCGTAGCCGGTGCGGTACAGCGCCGAGAAGATCTCCGCCCACGGCGCGTCACCGAGGCCGGGGATGCGCGGGATCTGCCAGCCGATGCCGGCCGAGATCGAGCCGCGCTCGTAGAGGCCGTCGCGGTCGATCATCACGTCCTTGGCCTGGAAGTGGAGGATATGGTCGCCGAACTCGCGGATGAAGCGGCCCTGGTCGATCATCAGCCAGACGAGGTGCGAAGGATCGAAGTTGAGCCCGACGGTACCGCCCCAGGCGTCGAGGATGCGGCGCCAGATGTATGGCGAGTAGGCGATGTTGTGTCCACCCGGCCACTCGTCGTAGCTGAAGATCATGGGGCAGTTCTCGAAGGTGATCTTGACCCCGTGGTCCTGCGCGAACCTGACGATGTCCGGCCAGACCTTGAGTGCTTCCTCCCAGTTCTCATCGACGTTCTTGCTGGCGTCGCCGCCGCAGAACGTGTTGGTCACGGGCAGGCCCATCTGGCCGGTGGCCACGATGACCGCCTTCAAGTGGTCGATGGCCGCAGCGCGGACCTCGAGATCGGGGTGCAGGGGATTGGGGTAGAAGCCGAGGCCGGAGATCTCAAGACCCTTCTCGGCGATCTCCGCCTTGATCTCACCGGCCTGAGCGTCGGTCAGGTTGGCCACGTCGATGTGCGAGGTGCCCGCGTATTTGCGCGTGGCACCGTTGCTCTGTGGCCAGCAGGCGATCTCCAGGACCTCGAAGTCCTGCGACGCGGCCCAGTCGGCCACCTCCATCAGCGGTGTCTCGGGGAACGGCGCGGTCAGGAAACCGAGCTTCACGACCTTCTCCTTCTCTGTCTGCCCATTCTGATGCGTGCTACCGGAGTGTGTCTCAGTCCTCGACGTCGACCCAGCGGTCTTCGGCAGCACTCCTGGCCACAGCGTCGCCGACGGTCATCTCGTGATGGCCGGCCTCGAAGGTGGCGTACAGCGGATCTGCCGGAGGCTGCCCCGCGAGGACAGCGCGGTAGACCTCGCGGAAGTGCGAGACCATGCTGTCGGCGAAGCCTTCGACGTGGCCGCCGGGCAGTGCCGTCGCGGCCGTGCCGGTGGCGTTCATGAGCTCGGCACCGCGCTGCAGGATCTCATTGGGGCGACCGCGGTGGCCGATCCAGAGGTGGTCGGGCGTCTCCGAGTCCCAGGCGGCCGCGGCGGCGGAGCCGTCGACCTCCCACTGCACCGAGTTCTTGCGTCCGGCGCTGATCTGGCTGATAGCGACCGCGCCTCGCGCGCCGTTGGCGTAGCGCAGCAGGATGGTCGCGGCATCATCGGTGGTCATGTCCACCGCCGCAGTGTTGGTGGCGCGCTCCTGGCTGAATGTCTCCACCTCGCCGATGGGCTTCTGGCGAACCTTCACGAACGTGGCCAGGTCGGCCATGACCGACTCCACCTTCATGCCCGTGATGAAGTTGGTCAGGTCGATCCAGTGCGAACCGATGTCGCCGACCGCGCGCAACGTGCCGCCCTTGTCGGGCTCCAGGCGCCAGTTCCAGTCGGTATCGAGCAGCAGCCAGTCCTGGAAGTAGTGGCCGGTGATGAGGCGGACGTCGCCCAGCTCACCGCCCGCCACCATCTGGTGTGCGTGCTGATTGAGCGGGTAGAAGCGGATGTTGAAGTTGACCGCGGTGATGCGATCGGAGGTGTGCGGCCAGCCCGACCAGTTCGCGTGACTCGTCGGAGGTGACCGCCAGCGGCTTCTCGCAGATGACGTGCTTGCCGGCGCCCAGGATGGCCTTGACCTGGGGATAGTGGAACTGGTTGGGGGAGGTGACATGGATGATGTCGACCCCGGGGTCAGCCAGCGCCGCCTCGAGGTCCGGGTAGGACCCGGGCAGACCCAGCCGCTGTGCGGCTTCCTCGGCCAGCTCCGGAGTGGCATCGATCACGCCGCGTACGTTGACGCCCAGCCGGCGCAGTGCCTCGATGTGCACGGTGCCGATGAACCCGCTGCCGATGACGGCCGCGCCGATGTCGCTGAAGCGCTCCACTGGTCCCTCCTCCTCAGGAAACGACGAGGCCATCTAGACGGCTAGACGGCCCGCTCACAATGTACTCAAGTGCTGCCAATGAGGTCAACGCAGACCCGTCGCGCTACGAGCCCAGCGTAGGGCCATCCGAACTCGTTGTCAGGGTCTTTCTACAGGCAAGGCTACGCTTCAGGAGACGAAATCTGGCATCCTGACGTCATGAAGCCCGCTGAGGCAACGGGGATGAGCGCTTCGCGAGGCCAGCGCCGTCGACGATCTCGGGTCTCGGAACTCGACAGCCTGGCACTCGTCTTGAGTCTGGTTCGGTCCGGGAGTGCGGCGACGCGCCAGGAGATCGAGCTGATCTCGGGACTGGGTCGCGCCGTCGTCGCCGATCGCGTCGCCACTCTGCTCAGGCTGGAACTGATTACCGAATATGGCCTGGGGCCCTCGACGGGAGGTCGAGCGCCACGTCAAATCCGGTTCAAGACGGATGCTGGGTATGTCCTGGTCAGCTCCCTGGGGACTACCACCCTGGGGGTCGGGCTGGCGGACTCTCCGGGCAGCTGCTGATGGAGCACCATGAGTCCGCGGACGCGACACTCAGAGCCGAGAAGACGCTCAGTCGCATCACCGGAGCTCTTCGACTGGATGCTGGAGGAACACCCCGCGGCTCGAGAGGCGTGGGCTATCACTCTCGCCGTGCCGGGCCTGGTCGGACCGGGCGGTGGTCGCCTCGGCTCTCGCCCGACGGTACGCCACATGCCGGGATGGAGGGGCTATCCCATCCATGACGAGCTGAGTCGCAGGTACAGGGCTCCGGTCCTGCTGGACAACGAAGTGCATCACATGTCGCTGGGGGAGTTGCGCGCCGGCCACGGCGTCGGTCGGAGCGAGCTGGTCTTCGTCAAGGTCGGTACCGGCATCAGCGCCGGCCTGTGCTCGAATGGTCGGGGTTCAGCGGGGAGCGAACGGCTTCGCGGGCGATATCGGGCACGTGGCCGTGGATGACGAATTCGACAGTCGTCTGCCGATGTGGGAACACCGGCTGCCTCGAGGCGATCGCGGGCGGGACCGCCATCGCCCGCGAAGGTCACGCGGCTGCGCTCGACGGACGCAGCCCGCCCCTCGCGGCTCAGCTTGATTTGGGTGTCGCCATCGCGGCCTCGCACGTCGGGACGGCGGCCAGCCGGGTCGATCCGTACAGCGCGCAGCTCCTCTCGAAATGCGGTGGGCTCGTGGGTGAGACGCTCGCGACGCTCATCACCGGGGTTGACCCATCCCTCGTCGTAGTGGGCGGGGGTGTGGCGCAAGCTGGCGGCATCCTCCTGGCCGCGATTCGGGGATGGCATCTATCGTCGATCGCGGTCCGTCGCTACCGAGGATCTCCAGTTGGTCAGATCGGAGCTCGGCAAGACGGCCGGACTCCTGGGCGGTGCCCAGGCGGCGTTGGACGATCTCTTCGAGGTGCAGTATCTGAAGACGTGGATCCGACACGGCTCGCCCCGCGTACCTCTCTCGCCGGAGGCGATGCAGGTCTACGCCATGAGGACCAGCGTGCCAAGACCTCCTCGCCGAGCATCGGAAGCGAGCCTACGACAGGGGTACCGCCGGCTAACGTGGTGGCGACCGGCAGATCGATTTGGCTGTGACTGGCCCTCACTGCGAGCGACGAGCTCGACACGTGCCACGGTATGACGCGGCACCCAATCCGATGCGAGGAGGAGTTGATGGCAGAGACCCGGCGGCCCGGCGATCCGAGGCTCGATCTCCGGCCTTGGGCCACATGGGGAGTTCCCAGCCTCGGTGGAGCAGCTGGTCGTTTCGGAGGAGGGCGCTGCGAGGGCGGCGGTCGCGGGCTTCTCCGTGGCTCTCGTCCTGCACACGACGCGCAGCGACTGGTCCAAGCTCCAAGTCGCCGGCATCCGCGCCACGCTGGAGCACTACCAAGCTGAGCTTATGGAGGTCGTGGAGTGCGGTTTCCAGCCTGAGCGTCAGGTCGCGGCGCTTGACAGGCTGCTCGAGCTAGAACCGGACGCCATCATCAGCGTCCCGGTGGGCATCGTCCAGGTTGCCGATCGCACACCGCAGGATCGGCGAGGCCGACATCAAGCTCGTCCTCATGGACAATGCCCCCATCGGCATGGTGGCTCATAGGGACTATGCCTGCGTCATCTCCGCAGACAACTTCGGCAACGGGGAGGTAGCCGCGGAGGTGCTGGCACAGCACATCCCCAGCGGCGGGAGGGTGATTGTCCTCGGCTACGACATCGACTTCTACGTCACCAACGAGCGTGAGCTTGGATTTCGGAGATGGGTGCGTGAGAACCGGCCCGACGTCACGATTACCCGTGCGGAGTTCGAACAGCCGGAAGACGCCGGCTCGGTCGTGCGCGATCTGATTGCGGCCGACGATGTCATCGATGCGCTGTTCGTGGTCTGGGACGAGCCTGCGCTCCTGGCTGCCGAGGCCGTTCGCCAGGCGGGTCGGTCGATTCCCATGTCGACCGTCGACTTGGGCAACGGAGTGGCGCTGGAGATCGCCTCCGATGGCATGAGTACGAAGGGGCGGAGCTCAATTGCCCTATGACCAGGGCGGCGCCGAAGCGACGGCGGCCATCATGGCCCTGGTGGGCGATGAGCCTCCTGAGTGGGTCGCCCTGCCGGCGCTGGCGGTGACGAGGCAGAACGTCATCGAGGCCTACGAGGCCGTTTGGCACGCAAAGGCACCAGGAGAGCTTCGCGAGGCGCTCAAGGAGTAGGTCTCCGCCCTCGGGGCTGATGGCGTCC